>CAWGKJ010000016.1:0-14770 GCA_963823115.1 uncultured Alphaproteobacteria bacterium
CCAAAAACACCCAGAAAATCAATAACATCTGACTACAAGCCGACGCCCGGATTTCGTGCCCCCGGTGCGTGCCCCCGTGGTGCCCCCAAGCGGCAATCGCGGCAAATCGCCGACTTTTTTGCTTTCGCGATTTGGCGATTGGCGTTAGGCTTTCGTCGCTGCCCCCGGATACATCGATGGCCGTTCCTTCCGCCGACGCGCCGCGCGTCGATGCGAAGCTTTCGGGCGCGCAGCCGCATGACGACATCATCACGGCCGCCAAACACGCCCTCGCCGAGGGCGAGGCGATCGTCGCGCGCGCCCGTACGCTGTTCGGGCTGTCGGGCCGCGACCGCCCCGGACCGCTGCAGCGGGCTTACGCGCGGCGCTGGCGCGAGCAGATGGCCGCCAAGGCGGCACAGCCCGAGCCACCGCCCGAGCCCGAGCCGCCCGACTATCATCTGAGCGCCGCCGACGGCGACAACGTGATCGCCGTCACCACGATGCTGGCGCTGGCGCGCGCCGCGCGGAACTACGGAACCCGCAAGGCGATCTACCGCGATGTCGGCATCCATCTGCAGCGGCTTCGCGCCGATCGCGATCAGGCCGAATGGGCGGCGATCGTCACCCGCGAGTGCGCGCTGTCGAAGCGGCGCGCCTATGAGCTGATGGCGATCGCCCGGGCGCAAAGCCGCTCGATCGACTGCGCGCCGAAGCCGCCGCCCGCAAGCAAAAATATCTCAGTCAAATCAAGCGCCGCGCGTCGCACGAGCCGGCGGATCAGGCCAAAAACACGCCTCTGGACGGCCGCAGCTCCCGCTGATGCCGACGCCGAAACCGAAGACAAATCAACGGCCGAAAAAGGTAACGCACAATGGCCGTCCCTTACGCTGACGCCACGTCGGGCGCGAAAGCGCGCGACGAGATCATCAAGGTGCTGCGCCGGTTCGGCTGCGAGTCGATCGGCTTCATGGACGATTTCGAAGCCCACGAATTGCTGCTGGCATTCCGCCATCGGGGTCGCACCGTGCAGCTCCGCGCCTACGCCAAAGGCTGGGCGGCGATATGGCTCAAAGAGCATCCCTAAAATCGGGCGCGCCCGCATCGCTCGCTCAAAGAGCACGAGGACCGGGCGCTGCGACAAGGCCTAATCGCCGTCAACTCGATCCTGCGCGATGGATCAAGGGCCAGATGACCGCCGTCGAGTGCGGCATCCTCAAGTTCGAAGCGGTGTTCATGCCCTACATGCTGACCAACGACGGCCGTTCGGTGATCGATCGCGTCAAGGACGCTGGGCTGTTGCCCGAGCCCAACGATGAACGCGAGCGCGTCGTCAAGCTGCCGGGAAAGGCGGGTTGATGCGCGCTAAACCGCCCCACGGCGCGCTCTGCAACGGCTGCGGCGCATGCTGCCGAGCCGAGCTGTGTCCGTTGGGCGCGGTCGTGTTCGGCACATGGGACGGCCCGTGCCCGGCGCTGAAGGCCGACGGCGACGGGCACCCTGCGCGACATGGTGCTGAGCCCGCAGACCTACGCGCCGGTCCGCGCCTTCACCCTCGGGGTCGCGGCGCTGCGCAATGCGGCGCTGATCCTGATCGGCTCCGGCGTCGGTTGCGACGCGCAGCTCGACGGCGAGCCCGAGAACAAGGCGTTCAAAGCGTTCCTGCGCACCCGCCGCAACAGCAGCAAGCGGGCGACGCGCCTAGCGATGCGCACATGGGGATTTAGCGATCAGGATTTTGCCGATGCCTACGACAGCTATTGACCGCACCGACTACGTCACCGCCGCGCTGGCGCGGATGGACCGCTTTGTGTCCGCGCTGTCGCGACCAAAAAAGCGAGACGTTCATGCGCGAGCCCGCCGAAAGCGAAAGTCACGACGATGCGGCTGACGAGCAGGCACACAATCCGCGTTGGCCGCTGCAGCGCTCGCGATCGCGATGATGCTGCTGGCGACAGTTACTATTCTGATTTGAGTTCCAAGCTGTCCTAATAATGTTTTAGACTTTTCTGACGCTAACCTGCCGCGGGTACGGTGTCCTCGCCAAATACCAGGAATGAAAAACATTGGCGCGAGCGAGCGGCGCAAATGCGGGCGCTCGCCCTCATGATGAAGGACACCGAGGTCGTCATTCTCATGACCGATCTTGCGGCGGATTACGACAAGCTTGCCGATAAGGCCGCTCGCAGGGTCAACGGAAGCAAGCCATCACCAAACGGAAAGCCCAAATAAATCCGCCTCATGTGCGGATGGCCCCCAACTTCCCAAGAGTTTTCTTCGTGAGGAACAGTGGTCGCTTGCAGTCATGTGTCCGGCCTTTGGGTGCGGCCTCACATGACCGCCGGCCTTGATGGTTTCCGCAGGTCGAGGCCTTATCAGTTGGTCGGGATTGAATCCCGCTGAGGCGGTCAGGCTTCTCTCAATTCGGCGGGTGACCGAATGTGCCATCACGTTTTTCACTCTCGCAAGCTTGCGGCACGCCGCAACTTGGTGGGTCACGCTCGCTGCTACGTGTCGGTAGGTGTCTTGTCTGCTCATGATGGCCCAAGCCACACGAGCCGTCTTATTTGCCAAGGCGACTGCCTCAACGAGCCGAGGCTTTCGGCCGAGCAGCGACAATAGCCAGGGATGGGTCTTGGCCGCCTTTGAGCAAAGCAGCACCGTGTGTGCGCTATTGACGAGTAGGCGCCGGAGATAACTATCCCCTCGTTTGCTAATTCCACCGAGACGCGCTTTGCCACCGGTAGAGTTCTGTCTCGGCACCAGCCCGAGCCAGGCGGCAAACTCTCTACCACTGCGGAATATGTTCGGAGTCCGACTGAAACAGCTCCCGATCGGCGGCGGCGGTTCCGGGTAATTGACGGTGGCAAAACGTGACCGTAGGTTGTGTCCTCGGGGATACACTATTAAATAATTGAAATCGTAGTCCCCAGGTCTAGTAGACAGCCTGAGTTTAGCTATATATTAATCCGCCCGGTGAACGATGGCCAAGGCTACGCTGCCGAAGGCAGGTGACTTTGAGGAGGTTTGGAATGGGCCTGCCGCGTCGATACGGTTGGCTCCAAAAGCGTGCCGGCAGTATCGCCAATCCATTGCCGGAAATGACACACTTTCCGTGCAACGAAGGGTTTGCCATTGCTTTTTGTCTCCGTTGTTTGATGACCGCTTTTTAAGGAAGCTTCAGCTGCGCGAACGCGCTGGCCCAATCGCCCGGCTTTTGCTGCCGGTGTTGTCTGATCGCCGGATACCAGCTGCCATTGAGCCAGCGCCAATTCGGTGCGTATGGCAGCATGACATGCACATTCGGATGACCGATCGCTCCGGCGACGTGCACGGCGGCGGTGTCGATCGAGACGATCAAATCCATTGTCGAGGCGACGGCGGTGACATCGGCGAAGTCGGCGAACTTGCAGAGCCGAACGCCGCGCGCCCGCGCCCGATCGCCGTCGTCGGTCTGCAGGCTGGTCAGCTCATCGCCATCGGCCGGGTCGAGCAGTTTCAGGAACGCGTCTAAATCGAGCGTCCGATCGCTGTCGCGATATTTGGTCGACCACGCAATCCCGATCCGGCGTTTGTCGCCGACGCTATGCCGCCGCCACGTCTCGACCAGCGCCTTGTCTGGCTTCAGATAAGGCTGGGTCGGTAGGCTTTGCGGCGTCGGCTTGAACTGCTGCACCACGTCGAACAACGGCGCGCACATATCGGCCGGGCCGCGCTCCAATGGCGCGAGCTGCGCCGCCAGCCGTTGCAGCGCGGGCGGCATTTGCAGCGTGACATATGCGCCGATCGTCTGCAGCTGCGGGATGAACCGCAGCATCATGATGGTGTCGCCGAAGCCTTGTTCGTGCAGTACCACGAGCCGCTTGTGCGCGACTTTCTGATAGCGCCAGCGCGGCACTTTCTCGATCAGCTCTTGGCCGCGCGCCGTCAACAGATGCGCGAACAGCTGCCAGCGCGCCGCCATGTCGGCAAAGCCGTCCGCATAGCGGCCGAGCGACAGCAGAACCAGCGCCCATTTCCAGCGCGCGCTCGCGCTCTCGCGCAGCGCCAAGGCGAGATCGAGTTCGGCCAGCGCTGCGCCCAGCTCGCGCCGCATGAAATGCTCATTGGCGCGCGTGATGTGGGCTTCGTCGCCGAGCTGCAGCATGGTGCCTGATTAGGCGTGTTACAATCGCTTCGTTCGGTAGCGGGAGGCGTCTCGCGCATGATTCGGGGCTCCGATTTCTGAGCTTGAATCACGTCCACGGCGATACCATCAACCGCCATAGCTGGCCGCGAAGCCGCTTTCTCTGAACTTACGTCCGCTTTCGGCGGTACAGCGGATATGGCCGGGCTTGCCACCGGTAGGGTCCCCGTCGCGAATGACCCAAAACGGACCGGAGGCGGCAGGAAAAGTTTGGAATGATGAACCTGCGATGCCGCAGCTGCGACCTAATCTCAGCCGACAATCGTCGAATTCGTCTTCCGACACGTGAGGGTCTGACATGAATATTCCGAAGCGCTGGGTGACCCTGCTTTGGCCTCTGTCCCAAGCCGTGAATGCCGTCATTCTTGGAATGGCCCTTCAGCGGTTGGATGACGGGCGTGCGTCCTACTTCACGGTGATCGCAATTTCGATGAGCTTCATAGGACTTGCTTTCCTTTTGATCGCTCAAACGAGGCAAAAGCTTGCCGCGACCCAGAACGATCACATCGGGAGCCGTCCATGATCTGGAAACAATATAGCTACGCCGCGCTGGTGGGCGTCGGCATCTCGTTTGGTGTCATAATTGCTAGCCGCATCGGCGGCAGCGGTCTAGGCGCGGCACACGTCGTCGTCGGTTGCATTCTCACGGCAATAATGACCGCAAAGATGACTAAAGTCGCCGATTCCAAAGGCTGAGAAAGCTAACTCTACACAACGCCCTCGCGTTTCTAATAGGCCGAGCGGGGCGCTCGTGGCACATGTCTTGAATGCCGCCAAGGCTGGACGAATGTCGGCTGTTGGTCCGTAACGTCACTTGCCGTGATGCAACAATTTGGTCGTGATCGCGTGGAAAGCGGACATCGCCCAGACGTCGTTGATCGGCCGAAAAAACGACCCGGAACGGACTTTATCACCTTGATGGACACTTTGGGTGGTCAATCATAAAGTCCCAGCGGTTACCGCTAGACAGAGCGCTCAACATGGCCGAACAGCGTGTGGAGAGGCGGCTTGCCGCCATTCTCGCGGCAGATGTTGCCGGCTACAGTCGCCTCATGGGTGTAGACGAGGAAGGGACACTTGCTCGGCTCAATGCTCACCGGCGGGAATTCCTTGAGCCTACGGTCGCTGAATACCGCGGCCGCATCGTTAAGCGAACCGGCGACGGAATATTGGTTGAATTCGGCAGTGCCGTGGATGCCACCCGCTGCGCGATCCAGACGCAGCGCGGAATGGCGCAACGTAATGCGGACGTCCCGCCTGACCAGCGCATTGAAATTCGTATCGGCATTCACGTCGGCGATATTATCATCGAAGAGGGTGATATCTTCGGGGACGGGGTCAATATTGCCGCACGACTGGAAGGTATCGCTGAGCGCGGCGGCATTTCCATATCAGACGATACTTTCAGGCAAGTACGCGGCAAACTCGACGCCGCCTTCGACGATGCAGGCGAACAGCAGCTTAAAAATATCGAGCAGCCGGTGAAGGTTTATCGGATCCAACTGGGCGCGACCGCCGTCAAGGGCACGGCATTGGCTCCATCCGACAGGCCGTCCATTGGAGTCCTGCCATTCCAAAATATGAGTGACGATCCGGCGCAGGAATATTTTGTGGACGGTATTGTTGAAGACATCATAACCGGGTTGTCGCGGATAAAATGGCTCTTCGTAATCGCCCGCAATTCCAGCTTTACCTATAAAGGCCGCGCGGTTGACGTGAAGCAGGCGGGCCGAGAGCTTGATGTTCGGTATGTGCTTGAAGGTAGCCTCCGTAGGGCCGGCGACCGCGTCCGCATCACCTGCCAGCTCGTTGAAACGGCGAGCGGTGCTCACGTCTGGGCCGAGCGATATGATCAGCCGCTCGGCGATATCTTCGCACTGCAGGACGAGATCACGTTAAGCGTCATCGGCGCGATCGAGCCAAGCTTGCGCCAGGCCGAGATTGTGCGGGCCAAGCGTAAGCGTCCGGAAAATTTGGACGCCTATGATTTGTATCTGCGCGCTCTGCCCCACGCGCAGGTCGCGATGCCGGGCGACGGCGAGAAAGCGCTCGAGTGGCTTCACAGGTCGCTGGCGCTTGAGCCGGATTATGCTGCCGCGCATGCTTTGGCGGCGTGGTGTTATGAGCAGCGGTATTTGCGTGGCGGCATGCACGAGGCCGACAAGATCGCCGGACTAACCCATGCGCGGGACGCGCTGGGGGCTGGCGCAGATGACCCGACAACACTTGCCACTGCTGGCTTCGTGATCGGTCTTGTCGAGCACGACTACCAAACCGCGATGAACGCCATCAATCATGCGTTGGAATTGAGCGGTTCCTCGACCCTGGCGCTCAGCCTTGGCGCTACGATCCTGGCTCACGACGGTCAGACCACGCGGGCGATAGAGTACGGCGAACGTGCTCTACGGCTAAACCCTCACGATCCAACGGCCTACCTGCAACTCACCGCGCTGGGCATCGCCTACCTTGCATCGGGCAGGTTCAAGGAAGCTGCCGCCATGTGCAATAAGGCATGCCAATCGAATCCACATTTTAGCTTTCCGGTAGTGCTCCAAACCGCCGCGTTGTCTAGCCTCGGCCGCGTCGGGGAGGCCAAAGCGATAGCGCGCCGGGTGATCGAGCTCGAACCGCACTTTAGCGTTGCACAATTCGTTAGGGCTCATACGGGTCGGGCAGATATCTGGAATCCGATTGGCGAGGCGCTGCGGCAGATCGGGCTACCGGAGTGAGCGGTTAGGACGTCGAAAAATGGCCCAAATGCGAAGTGCCACGATGTCCGCTTTTGCGCCGCTGTTGGGATGATAGCGGACATGACGCGGACATCGTTTGAAGACTGCTGCTGACCCCGGCTGTGTGAAAACGCACCTGATTATTTAATTCGCGCTGTATGATTCCGCCGTTTCTCGGCGGAGGATTGGATGAAGCGCTTCGTTGAGGGGATTGACCGGGGCCAAGCGACGCTGTTTCCGGAGTGCTTGGAAGACTGGATCGATGAGGACAATCGGATCCGGGTGATCGATGCATTTGTCGACAAGCTCGACTTATCGAGGGTGGGATTCATGGAGTGGTCGCCGAGGCAACGGGCCGGCCTTCGTATCATCCTGCGATCCTGCTGAAGCTGTATATCTACGGTTATCTCAATCGGGTTCAGTCGAGCCGGCGGCTTGAGCGTGAGGCAGGGCGCAATGTCGAGGTGATGTGGTGGCGCTCTTGTCGCCAAAGATGCGCTCGAAGGTGGCTCCATCGTTCCGAGATCGAGAAGGGTTTCGTTTACGTCGAAGACGATCAAGCGAAGAGCGGCCATGTCGGACTCCTAACGCTATCGCCGCGCCCCTCGAGTTTGGTTGAGTTCATTCCGGGATTTCCACTAACTTCGCGGCCCCTTCGTAGATATCCTTAAGATCGTCCAGCATATGAAATGCGTCTTTGAACTCCCCGAAATTGTAGTCCGGCCGTAAACTGAGGATGCGCGTGCGTTCGGCGTGGGCTTCTTGCATTCGTCCGGCGATCGCAAGCGTCAATGCAGCAATTCCATGTGCGTGAACATGAGCATTCGGTTGCTGTCCACCGCGAAGGGCAAAGTCAGCCGCCTCTTCAACTCTGCCGAGCCGCAGCAACGCGAACGTCCGCGCCCCATGTATCGCAAACAGCATCGGATCAAGCGGACTGAGATGAGCCGCTGTATCAGCCGCGTCCAGCGCGAGCACAGGATCGCCCGTCTGGCAATGGACGAATGCGAGGCCGTAGTGAGCCAGCGCGTAGCTCGGACTTAAGCGGATGGATTGATCAAGCGCGCTAATGGCGCCATCGTGCTCTCGCCGAAGCCACAGCGCTCGACCCATCGCCCAATGTGCTGCCGGATCGCCAGGGTCGGCCTCCAGCGCTTGTCCGGCAGTCTCAAACGCTAAAGCAACATCACGTTCACGCTCGCGAGTTCTTAGCAGGAATGCATTGTAAAAATGCGTGAACGATAGCCCCGCATAGTTTCGTGAGAATGTCGGGTCCAGGGCAATCGCTTTAAGGAAGAACCGCTGGGCCTCATGACTATCGCTGCCGGTGGGACGGTACATGTGGGCGAGCCCGCGATGGTACGCCTGCCACGCATCAAGCGAGGTCAGGCTGGGTTAGCTGTGCCCGGTTGCGCTCGAGACCGTGAATTACCGCATCAAGACCTGCGACGATCCTCGCGACCAACAGCGGAGGCATGCAAAAGGAGTCGAGCGGCGCTGCAGCTGAATTCATCCGCCCAAAAAATGCGATCGCTCTCCGGATCAGCGAGTTCGACTGAAACCCGATAACTCTTCCCGTCCCGCTGGAGGTGACCGGAGGCAACATATCGCGCATTCACCAGGGCAGCCGCAGCTGCGGGCGATCGGCTGCGCAACGAAAAAGCCGTGCCTCGCGCAATGATGCTGACGCTTCGCAGTTTGGCAAAACCGAAAATGATGTCGCTGGTGACATTGTCAGCGTCGGAAACGCTTTCCAGCGTCGCTGCAGTGAATGGCATCACCAGGAGTGTCGGCTTGCTCGTAGGCGAAACTTGCAGATTGCGTAGCGCATCCAAATGGGCAAAGTCGATGCTGGTCGCTGCGGCCGGTTTGGGATCTTGCCGTTGTGCCGTCGCAAATCCAGACCTGAGTAACGTTGGATCAACGCGTTCGCTCTCAAAAAGCTTTACCGAGGCGATGATTTGGTTGTTGGCTTCGGCATAAAGCTTGCGGCGAAGTAGCGTGCGAACGAGCTCGATGTGATTCACTTCGTCGAACGGCGCGAGTTCGATACACTGCCGCAGTACTTCAATGCGACCATCGCTGTCGCGCGGCAAGACGACGCTAAGCCGCTCGAGAAGCTGTTGGTGTAACTGACGGAAGCGGTGTCGCTGTCCTGCGAGCCAATTCTCGAACGACGGGGCCCTGTCGACCGAGAGACCTTCGAGGAAGGAGCCGCGGAACAATGCCAATAGCGACCGAAGATCCCTCGGCGAGCCGCTGACTAGCGTCCGCTGCGCATTGCGCAAAACCGAAACGGCATCGACGTCCAGCGAATTGGCATTAATCCAGACCTGCTCGCGGTCGGCGATGAGCCGCGTCGTTGTCGGCCCGTCGACCAGTGGCCGGAGCTTGGAAAGGCACCAGCGCAACTCGCCTCTCGGGTCGTCGGCGACGTCCCAAAATAGCTCACACAGCTTTTCGCGGGTGACAGGCCGCGGTGCCATCGCAAGATAGGCGAGGAGCGCCCGCACCTTGCGCGAGGGTGGCAGGGACACCCGAGTTCCGTTCTGAATGACCTGTAACGGTCCCAGCAAGAGCAAGCGGTCCGCCGACAGGCCGGCCGTTTCCATGATGGCTCCAACGCTCGCCCCAACGACGCGCTGCAACTAGGGAGGGTCGCCTAACGTCGGGGGCCGTTTCTAAAAGTAACACCTCAGCCCCCCGATGACACTTCGGGCCACGCGAGAGGAATAGATCGTGAGTAAAATCAATCCATTAGTCACTCAGTCGACGACCAAAATCTCCGCCGCATTTCCATTCCAAAAGAAACGGCGGCAGGTCCTCGGCCGCGAGATGGCGTACGTGGAGGTCGGAGAAGGCGACCCCATCGTGCTGCTGCACGGCAATCCCACTTCGTCGTACCTCTGGCGCAACGTATTGCCCCACCTGCAACCACGCGGCCGCTGCATCGCCCCCGACCTGATCGGCATGGGCGACTCCGACAAGCTGCCTGACAGTGGCCCCGGCTCGTATCGTTTCGTCGAGCACCGCCGCTACCTCGACGCCTTGCTGGAGGCCCTCGGATGTGCGCGAGCGGGTCACCTTTGTCATCCACGACTGGGGGTCGGCACTCGGCTTCGACTGGGCCAACCGCCACCGCGAGGCCGTGAAGGGTATCGCGTATATGGAGGCGATCGTGCGGCCGCAGGGCTGGGACCACTGGGACAATGCGAATATGCGTCCAGCCTTGAAGGCGCTGCGCTCCGAGGCCGGCGAGGAGATGGTTCTGCGGGATAACTTTTTCATCGAACAAATTCTGCCGAAGAGCCATCCTTCGCACGCTCTCCGCCGATGAGATGGCGGCGTACCGGCGGCCGTTCGCCGAACCCGGCGAGGGGCGGCGGCCGACGCTGACATGGGTTCGGCAGATTCCCATCGAGGGCGAGCCCGCTGACGTGAATTCGATCGTAACCGCCTACGCGGACTGGCTGTCGAAGAGCAACGTGCCCAAGCTGTTCGTGAAGGCCGAGCCCGGCTTACTTGTCGCTGGCGGCACGAATCTCGACTTCGCCCGCAGGCTGCCGGCGCAGACCGAGGTGACGGTCGCGGGGTCCATTTCGTCCAGGAAGATTCGCCGGACGAAATCGGGCGGGCCATCGCTGGCTGGATGGAGGCGTTGGGCTGACGGGGCCCATGCAGACCGCAATGTCAGGAGCGACAGGGATGTCGACCAAGGATGTGAGCGTGGTGCTTGCCCATGGCGCATGGGCGGACGGATCAAGCTGGGCGCGCGTGATCGCCCCACTCACGGCCGACGGCACGAAGGTTTTGGCGGCCCCACTTCCATTGACCTCTCTTGCCGAGGATGTGGCGGCTCTGAACCGCAGCTTGGACCGGATCGAAGGGCCAATCGTATTGGCGGGACACGCTTATGCCGGCGCGGTGATAGCGCTGGCGCGACCCGAGCGCGTGAAGTCGCTGGTCTACGTGAGCGCGCTTGCTCCTGACGAAGGCGAGAAGGTCGCGGACGTGTTCTATCGCGCCGCGCCGCATCCCCAGGCGCCGAAGCTTGCGCCAGACAGCAACGATTTAATTTGGCTACCCGAGGACGCTTTCGCCAAGGCGTTCGCGCCGAACGCATCCGCGGAAGATCGGGCCGTGCTCGCAGCCGTGCAGCGGCCGATTTCACTCGCCTGCATCACAGTCCCGGCGGGCCGCCCGCTGTGGAAGGACGTTCCGACCTGGTTCCTGCTGGCCGAGCAGGATCACATGATCATCCCAGATACGCAGCGCTTCATGGCCGAGCGCATGAAGGCGAAGATCAAGGCACATGCCGTCGATCACACGCCCAGCGTCACCGCTCCGGCAGTCGTCGTCGACATTATCCGCGATGCGATCCGTTCCGTGAGCGGGAAGCGCTCGAAGCCTATGCAAACAAAGGAGGGTCTCATGGCGCCTGTCAGCTATCGCACGGCCGACGTCGATGGCTTTAAGATTTTCTATCGCGAGGCGGGACCAGCCGATGCGCCGAAGCTCTTGCTGCTGCATGGCTTCCCGAGCGCGGGTCACATGTTCCGCGATCTGATTCCGCTGCTTGCCGACAGATTTCATATGGTCGCGCCGGACCTTCCCGGCTTCGGCCAATCCGACATGCCGCCGCGGGAAAAATTCAAATACACATTCGACAATATTGCCGCCGTGATCGGTCGCTTCACCGAGGTCATCGGTTTCGACAGGTTCGCCGTTTATGTCTTTGACTACGGCGCGCCAACCGGTTTCCGGCTCGCCGTCCGTCATCCTGAGCGCATAACCGCGATCATTTCGCAGAACGGCAACGCCTACGAAGAGGGCCTCAGCGACGGATGGAATCCGATCCGAGCTTATTGGAAAGACCCGTCGCCGGCGAACCGCGATGCGCTGCGGGCCTTTCTCAAACCGGAAACCACCCGCTGGCAGTACACGCACGGCGTATCCGACTCCGACGATGCGTCTCGCCGGATGGTCAGAACCTCGACAATTTTTATTTGGCTCGTCCCGGCGCCCATGAAATCCAGCTTGACCTGTTCGGCGATTACCGAAGCAATGTCGAGCTGTATCCTGAATTTCAGGAATACTTCCGCACGCATAAGCCGCCGTTGTTGGCGCCGTGGGGCAAAAACGATCCGTTCTTTCTGCCGCCCGGTGCCGAGGCGTTCAAACGTGACATTCCGAAAGCGGAAGTACGCTTCTTTGATACCGGACATTTCGCGCTGGAAACGCATGCCCGCGAGATCGCCGAAAGCATCCGCGATTTCCTGAAGTGATTGGTGGTTCGGCACGAAATCGAGGCGGTGTCGATTGAAGAAGAGGGGTTGGCTGTCGTGCCGCATGCGAAAAGAACCCCCGAGCGACTGAGCATGTTTTCCGATGCGGTGTTCGCCGTTCTTATAACGGTCCTCGTCTTGGAACTGCGGCCCCCGGCGCTTCCGACATTCAACGCGTTGCTATCGCTCTGGCCGACGTGGTTGAGCTATGCAGTGAGCTATCTGTTCATCGCGATCTGTTTGATCCCAAGTTTTGATGGTGCATTCTTATCGCACGATTCGAAGGATGCGCTATGGGACAAGTTTTACACGGCTGCGCCACCACGACGGAGGCAGTCCGTCGAGCAATACAAAATAGTCAAGAGAGCCTGAGAGCGCTCGCCAAGCGCTACGGGATCAACCAGAAGACTGTTGCGAAGTGGAAGCAACGCGAGACCGTCGCCGATCTCCCGACAGGCCCCAAGGAAGCCAAGTCGACCGTGCTTTCCATCGAGGAGGAGGCGATCATCGTCGCTTTCCGGCGGCATACGCTGCTGCCGCTCGACGATTGCCTCTATGCGCTGCAGCCGACCATCCCGCATCTGACGCGGTCATCCCTGCATCGCTGCCTCCAGCGCCACGGCATCAGCCGATTGCCGGAGGTCGAAGGCAGCAAGCCTTCGAAGAAAAAGTTCAAGGCTTATCCGATCGGCTATTTCCACATCGACATCGCTGAGGTCCAGACCGCCGAAGGCAAGCTCTACCTCTATGTCGCCATCGATCGCACCAGCAAGTTCGCCTTCGTGCAATTGGTCAGGAAGACGGGAAGGACCTCCGCCTCGGCCTTCCTCGAAGCTCTGATCGCGGCTGTCCCCTACAAGATCCACACGGTTCTCACCGACAATGGCATCCAGTTTACTTTCCCGCCGCGCTACGCGGACGGCCCGACAGCAAGATACATGACGCATATGTTCGATATGCGCTGCCGAGAAAACGGCATCGAACATCGGCTGACCAAGATCAAGCATCCCTGGACAAATGGTCAGGTCGAGCGCATGAACCGGACGATCAAGGAAGCGACCGTCCAACGCTATCATTACGATCGACACGATCAGCTCGAAGCTCACCTCGCCGACTTCATCAACGCCTAAGCCGCAACGCTCGGCGAGTTTCAGCGCACGGATGAAGAGGTCGATCCAGCGTGGCGGGTGGATGCTGATGCAATAAGGTGATTTTTTCTTCTGCCACGATGGATCAGCCGATCAGCGCCTCGATATCGATCACCGGGCGGCGCAGCGGCGCGACGCCGATCGCCATCACCAAAGCCACCGCGCCATCGATGCGGCCGGTGCTCTTTTTCTTATCGAGCTTGCGGTTCCCGGCCGGGTCGCGGACCACGACGGCATTCATGACGTTCGAAGTCAGCACCGGATGGCCGCCGTGCCTGATCTTCCTTTCGAGGATCAGACTTTCCAGCTCGCGGATCGCCGGCGACATCGATTGCCAGCCCTGCCGAAACTCGACGAACTTTTCTTTGATTACCGCTTCGGAAAAACCAGCAGCCAGCAGCCACGGCTTGAGCTGGGCAAAATTCCATTTGTCGAACGCCAGCTTGGCGACCCGATAGCGCGCGAAGATTTCATCGTACAGAAAGCGCGCGACGTACTCGTAGGACACGACCGGGCCAGGTGGTGCGATCAGATAACCCTGTTGCTCCCACAGATCGTAGGGCGTTCTGTCCCGCGCGCTCTTGTCCACCAGATCGTCGTGCGGCAGCCAAAACGTCGGATGCACGTGCCAGACGTTGTCGGGATCGCGGCCGATCATCGCCAGCGCCGTCAGGTCGGCCGTCTCCGACAGGTCGAGCCCGCAGAACACTTCGGCCCCGACCAGATCGATCGGCGGGTCGCTGCAGGCTTTCCATTGCGACGGCGTCAGGAACGGCGACGACGCCTCGACCCGCTGATTGAGGATCAGGTTTCGATAGCTCGCTTCCCGCGCCGGCATGCGCCGCGCCGCGTCGGCCATCGCCATGACTTCGTCGGGATTGAGGAAGTTGCCGAGCGCCGGATTGGCCAGCCGGATCACGTCGAGGCTGAAAATGTCGAGCAAGTCATCCTTCGGCACCGTGTAAAGCTTGCATGTCGTCTTGGCATCGAGCCCGGTCAGCGCGTCATCGATCAGGATCGACAGCAAGTCGCCGTCGCTCGGCGCTTGCGTGCTGATGATGATACTCAGCGGATGCTCCTGCGCGCCGGTCGCCGTCTCCATCGCTTCGAACAGCTCGTAACGCGGGCCGCGCACCTGCCCCAGCTCATCGTGCACGGTGAAGTTCGGCGACAGGCCGAACGCGGTCGAGGCCTCCGCCGACAGCGCCCGGTAGATGCTGCCGTACTCGGGATAGGCGATCTGCTTAAGTCCATCTTTGATCAACAGGCAGTGGTTCAGCACCGGCGACATCCGCACCATCTTCGCCGCGAGCTGAAACAGCAGCGCCGCCTGCTCGCGGCTCTGCCCGGTCGAGTACAGTTGCGCGTTCCGCACCCGGCACGGGCCGCACAGATGCGCCAGCAGCAGCATCGCCGCCAGCGAGGTCTTGCCGTTCTTGCGTG
>CAWGKJ010000017.1:0-78405 GCA_963823115.1 uncultured Alphaproteobacteria bacterium
AATGTATCTCTTTTGAATGATGGGCCGTACCCAGCGTCGACTGCGGTAAATGTCAAACTCTTACTGCCACCCCGGCAAAGCCGGGGGAAATCTCAATTTATTAGGGGTCGATCGGCAATCCTAAGCGACGAACCGACGATAGAAGGGTCGCAATCCCCTGCAACGCAATCCGTACCTTAACCTAAAGGGTCAAGGTACTGGGTTTGGGACTGGCGAGAATCAGCGCACTAAAAACAAGTCGGGGCCGTGAGATGGCGGAATCGCCGAACTGTTATCTTACACGATCGTTTCTGCGCTGGGCATAAATGGGGTGAATATCCAAGTTCGCAAAGGTCATGCTTACGGGTGGCAGGCGCGCCGCCCGCCAATCGCGTTCGGCTTCGATGCTAATGCGGATGGCGCGGCGAAACCACATTTCGCGCGGTCCGCGTCCTGCGTTTTTTAAGCTTGGGATAGGTGGAAATGACGGGCCACTGGGTTGGTCTCCCGTCCTCTTTGTCCCGGCGAATAAGCTGCTCACAGGCACCTGTGTCTTGGGGCCGATACAGCGCCCCATTTTATCAAGCTCGATGGCCGCGCTCTCCTTCGCTGCGGCAGGCGTGCGCGTGCTCACGGATCCAGCGGCATTACCGGGTTTATATTTGCAAACGTCAATGCAATATAGCCATAAATATAAGCAAATTCAGAAGCTTATACCAAATCTCAGCAATTGTGACTCGTTGACGATTCCCAAATCAGTTTCGCTCTGATTCATTGGTGGCGAACGATGGAGGTTCGTCATGTCCATTCCAGTATCGTTGCGCGGGGACTTCAAGGCATCTCAGCTGCGCGCAGTTGCGAGGAAGACGAAGGATGGCCCGCAGGCTCGGCGGCTTTTGGCGCTGGCGGCCATTTACGATGGGGCGACCCGCACCGAGGCGGCGAAGATTGGCGGCGTGACGCTGCAGATCATCCGGGACTGGGTGATGCGGTTCAATGCGCGGGGTGCTGCTGGCCTGCTTGACGGCAAATCGCCAGGTCAACCCTCGAGGCTCAATGATGTGCAACGCCAGGCGATTGTGCGGATGATCGAGAGCGGCCCGATCCCGGCGATCCACGGTGTCGTGCGCTGGCGGCTGATCGATCTTTCGCAATGGATATACGAGGAGTTCCGCATCACGGTCGCCAAGCAGACGCTGAGCCGGGAGCTTCGCGCGATGGGTTACCGCAAGCTCTCAGCCCGACCCCGCCATCATGCGCAAGCCGAGGGAGCCATCGAGGATTTTAAAAAAAGTTCCCAGCGCGCCTGGATGAAGTCGCGCGCGAAAAAGCGATCGACGTCGGCAAGATAGAAATTTGGTTCCAGGACGAGGCTCGTATCGGCCAGAAGAACAAGATCACCCGCAGGTGGGCCAAGCGCGGCACTCGCCCGAGCGCTCCGCGGGATCAGCGAACCGCATCGACCTATATCTTCGGTGCCATCTGCCCGAAACAGGGCAAGGGCGCGGCTCTGATCCTGCCCTCCTGCAATACCGAAGCGATGAACCTGCACCTCGCGGAAATCGCCAAGGCGGTCGCACCAGGAGCCCACGCCGTCCTTCTCGTCGATCAAGCCGGATGGCATCTGTCAGCAAGATTGCTCATTCCCGCCAACATCACCATTATCCCGCTGCCGCCGAAATGCCCTGAACTCAATCCGGTCGAAAATATCTGGCAGTATATGCGCGACAACTGGCTCTCGAACCGCATCTTCAAATCCTACGACGATATCGTCGATCACTGCTGCTACGCCTGGAATACGCTCGTCGACCGCCCTTGGAAAATCATGTCCATCGGACTGCGCCAATGGGCGCACGGGTTCTGATCAATGAGACTTGGTATTAGACATGCATAGCTATATTTATAAAACACCTTAACGAAGCGTCAGGGTTAACGAGCTGTTAAAGCAACCGAAGTAGGCTGGCCCAAAGAATTACTCAGTCGCGTACCCTGACATGACCACACCTCCAATATTTCCGGGCTTCGACGGGCTGATGACGCTCTCCCGCCGGGAGGGCGTCGATATCAGACCCACTTTGCTGCGCGTGCTGACCGATCTCTACGTCCAGGCCAGCGCGCATAGCGGCGACGAGGAGCGGCAGTTCGTCGAGCTGACGTCCCGCCTGATCGACGAGGTCGACGACGCCACGCGCGCGGCCGTCCGGGCGCGGCTTGCGATCTATCCGTGCACGCCGGTCGAGGTCCTGAGAAAGCTCGGGTTGAAACGCTCAAGTCCGGATCAGCACGCACCGCTCGCTCCCGAGATTCCGGCAGCCCCGCCCCGCCGGCACCGATCAAGTCACTGAGCGAGGCGCAATTGCGGATGGCATCGAATTTGTCGATGCAGCCGAAGGACGCTGCCGAAATCAACGACATGTTTTCCCGCGCCAGCTCGAGCGAACGCGCTCTGATCCTGCACAATCTGCAGGACACGCCGCTGCGGGCTTCCGCACGAATTCCCGCAGCACGCGCCAGGCGCGCCATCGAAACGCTGGAGATGGCGGCGTTCGCCGCCGATCTCGAGAACTTCACTTTGGAGCTCGGCGAGACCCTGATACTGCCGTGGCGGGTTGCCATGCAGGTGGCCAACGATCCCGGCGGCGAGCCGCTGGCCTGCGCCGCCAAGGCGCTGGACATGCCGAGCCCGGTCTTTCAGCGGGTGCTGCTGTTTCTCAAGCCTGATTTGGGTCGTCGGTGCAACACCGTCTACCGGCTGTCGCGGCTATACGACCGATTGAGCGAGCGCTCCGCCCTGATCATGCTGGCGGCCTGGCGCGGCTCGACGATGGCGATCGCCCGCGCCAAATTCCGGCCCGGACTTTACGACGACGAGCGCCCGCGCGCGCGGCCGGCGACCGCCGGGAGGCGCCCGGCGGCGCAACAGCCGGGCGCGGGCGTCATGCCACGCACGGGCTCGGAAGGTTAAGGATACCAATCTATTTTCCAGCGCATGATCCGATCGCCAAACCGCATCACACTTTGGCGGATCATGCGCGCGCCAGATCGAGAAAGTGCCGCCCTGCCCGATCCTCGGTCTCAATGATCCAGGCATCCGGGTCGAACCGGATTTCCTTGGCGAGACGTTCTTCCACGGACGCTTCCGGCACGGGCTCTTTCGATATCGGCGTGAAAAACCGCTCGATCGGCCGGCTGTCGTCATAGACCGTCTGCGGTGCCGGGATGTAGAGCATGGCATTGCCGTCGAGCAGGGCGACCTTGACGAATACCGCCCCGGCCTCTTCCGCCCCGCGCCGGCGCACGGCGCCGAATATGCCCTCAGTCTGGCAGCGGCGCAGGTAAGCCGCCACCCAGATACTTGATTTCAACCGCATGGGTTCGACGATAGGCCAGCGCCAAGGCCGAAGCTAGTCGATCGGATGACCGATCGCCGCCGTCAGTTCGCGCACCAGGCGATCGGACATCTGCCCGGTCACCGGCATCTTGCGATCGCGCTCGAACTTGGTGATCGCAGCCTGGGTGTCCGAGCCGACCGTGCCGGTCGGCTTCAATTGGCCATAGCCATTTTCGGTTAGCGCGCGCTGCACCGCCGCCACGCGGCGCGCGCCTGAATTGGCTGCCGCCTCGTTGCGGGAAGTAACCGGGATCGACGCGGGTGGCCGCAACCCATTGGAAGGCACCACAGGCGCTGCTCCGGTCGCCTTGACCAGGCTGCCCAGCGGATCCACCGGCTTCGGTTCGACAGGCTTTTCGACCGGCTTGGTTTCGGCAAGCTTGGCGTCAAGCGCCGCGGCGTCGGCTTCAACCGGTCGCGGGCGCGGCAATGGACTGACCGACGCCAATCCCGCGGCCGGCATCGCGACCACCGAGCCGAACATCGGCGCTGGATGGTGGCCCGCCTGCAGGAACAGCGCATTGGCGATGATGGCGCTGACCGCGGCAAACGCCAGCAGGCCCGCAACCACGTCTTTCGGGCTGCGAAGCAGGATCCGTATCGCCAGGCCGCGCTCCGTCTCCGCTTCGACCGCACCCGCACGCGCGCCACGACGGCGGCGCGGCTTATCGTCATCCTCTGCAATGCGTCTAGGCACTTTTCTTCACCTGATGGGTTTGCTCTTGGCTCGTGGATCGCGACGCCGGGGTGAGCGTTGCGATATTGCTTGGCGGCTCTTTCGGCGGCGCCGTGAACGTCAGCGGCAGCGCGACGGTCACGGTGGTTCCTTCGCCGATCCTGCTTTGCACGGTCATTTCGCCGGCATGCAAGGCGACCAGCCTCTTCACGATCGACAGGCCGAGGCCGGTGCCCTCATGCCGCCGCTGATAGGTCTTGCCGGCCTGGAAGAAGGGATCGCCGACCCGCTTGAGATCGTCGGCCCCGATGCCGACACCGGTATCGGTAACGCGAAGCAGCAGGCGCGATCCCTCGACAGCGGCAGAAACCGTGACCTTGCCGTCGCGTTCGGTAAACTTGATCGCATTGGACACCAGATTCAGCGCGACCTGCTTGAAGGCACGCGGATCGCCGGTCATGACCGGCAGATCCTCGGGCACGCGGATCACGAGGTCGATGCCGTTCTCCCGTGCCTTCAGGGCCAGGAGGTTGCAGCAATTGATCAGCGCCGCGCGCGGCGCGAACGGCTCGGGCGAGATTTCGAAATTGCCGGATTCCATCTTGGACATGTCGAGGATGCCGTTGACCACCGACAACAGATGCTGGCCGGAATCGTTGATCAGCTGGGCGTATTCCTTGCGGCGCACCGCATCCAGCATCAGGGCATCTTCCTGAACGATCATCTCGGAGAAGCCGATGATGGCGTTGAGCGGCGTGCGCAGCTCGTGGCTCATGGTGGCGAGGAATCGCGTCTTGGCGACGTCCGCCCGCTCGGCAGCGGCGCGCGCCATATCCAGCGCCTGTTCCTGAATTTTCCGGTCGGTGACGTCGCGCATCACGGCGACGACCTCGGCTTCAGATGCTGAGCCGGCCTGCGACGCCGGCTCAAGCGGCCGGCAACGCATTTCCACCCAGATGAAATCCACCTGATGATGGCCCCGTTCGTCGACGCTTGCCGCTTCGCGCCGGAGACGAAACTCGACGCTGCGCGCCTCGCCGCCGCGCGCGGCGTCCGAAAGCGCGGTGAGATAAGCCGGGCGGTCAGCGACGTGGACGCGGTCGAACAGGCCATGGCCCAGCAGCCGCGCGACCGGCGTTCCCAACATCGCCTCCACGGCCGGCGAAATGAACTGCGCCTCCCCGTTGCGGCTATGACGCGAGATCACGTCGCTCATGTTGCGGGCCAGCAGGCGATATCGATCCTCCTCGACGTTACGCAGCTCGACGCTGGTGCGCGCCAGCAACTCCGCGGCAAACGCAAGCCCCGCGGCATAGAGCGTCGCCGAGGCCACGCCGAACGCCATGAATATGCCGCGCGAAAGCGGGCTCACGTCCGCCGCCGGCAACATCCCGAAATGTCCGGATACTATCAGCAGCGCAGCACAGGAAAGCGCCAGCGCGGACGTGAACGCGACCACCCGGCGTGATGCCGATAGCGCTGCCTCGAGCGGGACGACGACCAGCCAGATCGCGGCAAATGATTCGATGCCTCCGGTTATCATCGCCACTGCCGTGACAACACCCGCCAGCGCCAGCGACGACAGCACATGCGCGCCCTCGTAGCGGCCGGTACGCGACAGAAACCACGACAGCAGGATGGGCGCGACAAGCCATGCGAATGCCCCGACCTCGATTGCTGTGGGCGCGCCGCGCATTGCAAGATAGACCGGGAATGCCGCCAGAGCCGCGAGGCTTCCGATCAACCGCGGCGCCATGAATGCGCGATGGCGCGCGCGCGTCAGCGCGTCGTAGCGCGCCGAGGGATGCAGCAACGCATCGAGACAATCGCGGATAATACTCAAAACTGTCACGGCTCTCGCGTTTCGGCCAGGTCGTCGAACGGACGCGCCGGAACGCCCCCTTATCGTTGCCTCAACCTGTCAGAGCGAAATTAAGCGAACGCTAAGGCGCACCATGTGCGCCGCCAAAGAGCTCCTGTTTGCGGGGTTTCCGCGCACCACGCGACGATTCATTCGGCGCAGATGGTGAACGCCTGGTTTCCAGACCGGCCACGTATGGTTTCGAAATGGTGGACGCGTCCGACGCATCGGTCTTCTGCGCAGGTTTTTCATCAATCGAAAATTTACACCGAATCGAATCAATCGGATTTTCGGCAAATTTTCGGCGATTTAACCTCAATGCAGACACTTGCGATTTATCGACGGCTGTTAGTCAAGGAGTGATTGCGGGATCGACCGCAATGCTCTCAAAGAGACGACCGAGACCGCGAGATGTTGTTTCTGCTGCGCATGGCATTCTGGCTCGGGCTGGTGCTCGTGCTATTGCCCCGTGAGAAGACACCAGAATCGGCAAAGCTGCCCCAGCTGGGCGCATCGGAAGCCGTATCGGCCGCTACCGCGGCGGTGTCGGACATGAGTCAATTTTGCAAGCGCCAGCCGGCAGCGTGCGAAGTTGGCGGCCAGGCCGCGACCGTGATCGGACACCGCGCCCAGGAAGGCGCGCGCAAGCTGTACCAGATCATCACCGACAAGCGTTCGTCCGACCATACCGGATCGATCGGCGACGTCGGGAATGCGGACGCTCCGCTGGCGGAAATGGCGCCGCGTGACACGCTGACTCCGGACGACCTGCAGGTGGAGTGGCACGCCGCGCCATAGCCGCAAGACAAGCCCTGGAATGGTCTTCGGTTTTTCGTACGACGATATCGCTTTCGCTGGCCTGCGAGCCTATATATGGCCTAAGGGATTGAGCCAGGGCGCATGATGACGATCGACGAAATCAGGGATAATTTTGCGCTGCTCGACGACTGGGAGGACCGCTATCGGTATGTCATCGAACTCGGCCGCACGCTCGATCCGATGCCGGAAACCGATCATTCCGCGGAAAACAAGGTGCAGGGCTGCGTCAGTCAGGTCTGGCTTTCCAGGCAGCTTGGCCGCAACAAGAGCAACCAGCCGGTACTGAACTATCTCGGCGACAGCGACGCGCATATTGTGCGCGGCCTGGTCGCGATCCTGTTGACGCTGTATTCCGGCCGTACGCCGCAGGAAGTCCTTGGAACCGATGCGCTCGCGGTGTTCGACGAATTCGGGTTTCGCGAGCATCTGACGCCGCAGCGCTCCAACGGCGTGCGCGCCATGGTCGAGCGCATTCGCTCCGACGCCCGCGAGACGCTCGCCGCGGCTTCCTGAAGTCTGGCTCTATCAATCTGGCGCGCTATTTCCGCCGCCGCCGCTGCTGGCCAAGTCCCATCTTCTTGGCGAGGTCCGAACGCGCCACCGCATAATTCGGCGCAACCATCGGATAGTCAGGCGGCAGGCCCCATTTGTCCCGATATTGTTCCGGCGTCATGTTGTATTGCGTACGCAGATGGCGCTTCAGCGATTTGAAGCGCTTGCCGTCTTCGAGACATACCAGATAGTCCGGGGTGATCGATTTCTTCACGGAAACCGCCGGTTTGGCGGGTTCCAAAGGCGTTTCTGTGCGACCCGTCGAAACCCGCAGCAAGGCGGCGTAAATCTGGCTAATCAGGTTCGGAATTTCGGAAGCCGGCGTTGGATTATTGCCGAGATAGGCCGACACGATATTCGCAGTCAAATCGATGAAACTCTTGCCGGCTCCGTCGGTCATGGCCTTAACCCTTCGAGGTCGCAATCACACAAATTTGCGGATCGGACAGTATCCCGCAGCGCCAATACGCTCTCAGGACCTTCCACTACTTGCTGAATATGAACGGTTTACTGCAGACGTGACAAGAACGACGGTGCTTTATTTTTCGAGGAAGTTTCGCGGAAGCCCATTCCGTTCAGGAGCGCTGGTCGAGGTGCGAACGCAGTTCATCGATGGAAGCGAACCGCATCATGCCTTCGGGCATCTGCGCCTCGATCGAGCCATCGGAATACAGCGAATAGGCCATGCCATCGACGACGCCTGATTTGAGCACCGTTACCGGCGGCCGATCCTCGCTTCGCGCAGGCGGCGGATGGCGATCTGCCCCGGCCCCCGCTTCGGCAAATGTCGTTGGTTCCCGGCCGCCGCGCCGCGGCAAAGGCACATCGGCAGCCCTTGTTCGTTCCGATTTTGGCCAGGCGTCATCGAACGTCGCGGGCAGCGGCTCACCCAATTCGACAGGGGGCGGCGCGACCGGAAACGCTGGACCGGGAGTTGCAAGACCGAGATCGATCGCGGATGGCTCAGCCGTTCGCGCCTCGGAACGCTCGCGTTCCTTCCGCGACGTCGTGGAAAACATGAGATTACGGCGCGGCTTGACCGCCGGCGCGGCCCCGACCGGTTGCCCCGGCGCCGCTGGCACATGCTCGGGCGAGGTAGCCTCCTCATGCCATGGCCGCGGCGATGGCGCATGCGCCGGCGGCCCCGCATAACCGGCATTGTCCGGTACCGGCTGGTCACGGCTGAACAGGAAACTGCTGTCTTCCGGAGTTTGGTCACCGAGCGCGGCATTCAGGCCTGCCGGCGGCAGCTTGGCTCCCACGCGCGATTCCGGGGGGGCACCGAGACCAAACCGCCGCCCGATATTCTTCAGTTCCAGGACGACGATCCAAAGACCAAGCATTATCGCCCCGGTGCATGCCACAACAGCACCGGTGATAATCAGGGTATTCCCGAAACTGAATTCCTTGACTGGAATCCCGAAAGCGATCGCCAGCAGACCGGCTAGCAAAAAGCCGATCCCGCCGGCCAACAACACTGCAGCCATCGAATTTATCCCCCGGCCGCGCCCGAAATGTGCGCAGGCCGCCTCTGCCACGATACCGTCATATTGTCCGCCTCGCCACCGGGCAATTGCGGGGCCGGGTCCCGCAAAAGGAATACAATCCGTAACTTAATTCGCTTCCGGCGCCTGCGCCGGGCCTCGGATGCTGCATTGCACCAAAGAAATTACGCCACAATTGCCAATTACCTGGACGGCGATCTGCGCTATATGGATGCCGGGGAAAGGCCCACAAGCGCCATAGCTGGGCCAAATAGGGGCCGGGTTACCAATAGCCATGTCAACCATTACTACTTCGGCTATCGAAACGCCCACGCGGCGCTCGGTGGAACGGACTTGCGACGAACTCGCCATTCTGGTGCTGGCGGCGGTCGGGTTGGTTGCGAGCCTGACATTTCGTGATTACGGGCTGGGCTGGGACGATTACACCCACGCCGAATATGCCGACCTCCTGCTGCGCATGTACGGTTCCGGTTTCAAGGACACCGGAGCGCTGTCGTTCGCCAATCTCTACATGTACGGCGGCGGCTTCGACATGGCGGCCGCCCTCTTGCACAAGGTCATCCCGCTCGAGCTGTTTGAGACGCGTCGCCTGCTCGGTGCCATCGTCGGCGTGATCGGCCTTGCGGTGACGTGGCGGCTGGGTCGCCGCGTCGGCGGCCCGCTCGCCGGGCTCGCGACGTTGCTGCTGCTGGCGCTGTGCCCGATCTTCTATGGTCATATGTTCATGAACCCGAAGGATGCACCGTTCGCCGTTGCGATGGTGATCCTGATGTTGGGTCTCGTGCGTCTGGCCGAGGAGTATCCGCAGCCTGCGCCGCGGACCATCCTGATCGTCGGTCTTGGCGCGGGCCTGTCGATCGGTTCGCGTATTCTCGGCGGGCTCGCCCTGGTCTACGCCCTCGTCGGCTTTGTGCCGCTGTTGCTGGAAGAGATCCACACCCATAGCGCACGTGAGGCCGCTTACCGCTTCGTACGCGTCGTTTACGTGCTCATGCCTGGCCTGATCCTCGGCTACCTGGTGATGGGGCTGATCTGGCCGTGGTCGATCATGGAGCCGGACAATCCGTTCCAGGCGCTAACGTATTTCTCGCACTTCTTCGAGAAACCGTGGAAGGAAATGTTCGATGGCGCGCTGGTGTCGGTGCCGGACATGCCCTGGTCGTACCTGCCGACCCTGTTCGCGCTGCAGCTTCCCGAGGTGCTGCTTGGTCTTTCCATCGCCGGCGTGATCGGCACACTCGTGGTGCTGCCGCGCCGCGATGTATCGGCTCGCCGCAAGACCATCCTGCTGATGCTGACATCTGCGGCAACGCTGCCGCTGGTGATTGCGATGGTGAAGCGCCCGGCGCTCTACAATGGTATCAGGCATTTCGTTTTTGTCATTCCGCCGATGACGGTGCTTGCCGGCAATGCCTTTGCGTGGGGAATGAACTGGCTCGGAGACAATCGCCGCAGTTGGCAGCCGGCCGCCGTGGCCGTCTTCTCGTTCGGCCTGCTGTTGCCGCTCGGCGAAATGATCCGGCTGCACCCCTACCAGTACACTCATTTCAATCATATCGCCGGCACGGTGCGCGAAGCCGACGATCGTTTCATGCTGGATTACTGGGGCCTTGCGCTGAAGCAGGCCTCCGACGGCCTGCGCGAGGAGATTGCCGAACGGCAGGAATTGCCGCCGCGCGGGCGCAAATGGAAGGTCGCGGTCTGCGGTCCGCAACGCCCGGCGCAGGTCGCACTCGGTCCTGACTTCACGATCGGCTGGGACAGCCACGCGGCAGACTTCGCGATGACGCTCGGCGAATTCTACTGCAAGGGCCTGACCGCGCCGGTTTTGGTGGAGATCAAGCGCGACGACGTCGTGTTCGCGCGCGTCTACGATATCCGCGGTCGCAGCATTTCGAGCCTGCTGGCAATTCCGGCGCCGTAAGCGAAAACTCGCGAAGGCGTGACTGCCGCGCAGGGCCATCGCCTGCTGCCAGCCTGTCGCAGCGCCAGACGCTGCTGCGCAAGGTCGAGCGCCTCAACCCAACTCCGAGCATTGAAAATCGCAGGTTTTGGAGTAGTATCGTGACAACGACCTCTGCACTACGAATTAAAACGCCGCCCAATCCCGGGTGGCGTTTTTGCTTGGCATAGAACATGGTGCCCGCCGTCTTGCCGGTGAAAAAGGTGGATTACGCCATCGGCTCCAATCCGCCCTGCTTCGCCTCGCGCGCAACTGCAATCTCGAGACCGAGCCGCGACAAAACAACCCGACGGGCAAATCACACCAAAACCCTGTCCAGCCCCTTTGAGAAAAATATTCCGCTTAACCCGTCGGGCAAATCAGTGATTTAGCTCCGCGCGTCTCACCCGATGAGAGGGGCGGGTCGCGATCGTCACGAACGCGCGGTGGGATGCGGTGGACGCGAGGGCGGCGAATGACGAGTGCTGCTGTGGCGGACGGTGAAGCCGTGTGGTCCTGACGCCCCGACGCTGGCGTCAAGTTCGTGAGAAACTTCTTATGGGCGACGGTGGCAAGAAAGCCCGGTCACCGGGGAGAGCGCGAAATAAGCCGGTAAACCACTGCGCAGGGAAGGCCGGATTGCCTCCGCTGAACCTGTATGCTCGTGTGCGTTTTTTGTCTACTTTTGCACGCGAGACCGCGGGTGCAGCGCGCACCCGGCTCTCCCTGCGCCCTTGTTGTTTTCAGGGGGCGGCAATCGACCGCAAAGCTCGGGCGCATCGCGCCGCGACAATGCGGACGCACACCCTCTCGCGGTTTGACAATTGAATCAGTATGTCCGCAGCCCCGTCACGGGCGACGACGCAATAGCGTCTTTACCCACCCCGCGATTTCCCCTGACTGCTTTACTGCGGGGCGTCGGCAAAAGCGGCGAGAATTCGCGCCCACGAACGAATGCCTTTGTGAAAACTCTTCAGGTCGTATTTTTCGTTCGGCGAATGGATGTTGTCGTCGTCGAGCCCAAAACCGACCAGCACGGTATCGAGGCCGAGCGTGCGCTTGAAATCCGCGACGATCGGGATCGAGGCGCCGGAACCGATCAGGACCGCTTCCTTGCCCCACTCGTCGGTCAAAGCGCGCCTGGCGGCGGCGAGCGGCTTCATGTTCCAGTCAAGCGCGATCGCCGGCGCGCTGGAATGGTCGCCGAATTCAGCCCTGCAATCCCCCGGCAGCCGCGCGGTCACGTAGTCGCGAAATGCTTTTCGGATCTTGTCGGGCTCCTGCCCCTCCACCAGCCGGAACGAGATCTTGGCGGAGGCTTCCGCCGGGATCACCGTCTTCGAGCCCTCGCCGGTGTAGCCGCCGATGATGCCATTGATGTCGCAGGTCGGACGCGAGGAGATCTGCTCGATCAACAGGCGGCCTTTTTCGCCGGCCGGAATCGAAAGCCCGATCGGTTTGAGAAAGGTATCCGGCGTCAAGTTGAGCTTCGACCATTGCGCCAGAATATCGGGCGGAAGATCCTTCACGCCGTCGTAGAAGCCGGGGATCGTGATGTGGCCGTTCGTCGTCGAAAAGGCCGCCGAGGATGCGGGTCAGCACCCGGATCGGATTTTGCGCGCCGCCGCCGAACACGCCGGAATGCAGATCGCGATTGGCGGCCTTGATCTTGACCTCGTCATAGACCAGTCCGCGCAGCGAGGTGGTGATCGCCGGCGTATTCGGGTCCCACATGCCGGTGTCGCACACCAGCGCGAAGTCGGCCTTGAGCTCGTCCTTGTTTTTCTCGAGAAACGGAACGAAATTCTTCGACCCGATTTCCTCTTCGCCCTCGATGATGATGGTGATGTCGACCGGCAGCGATCCCGTGACGGATTTCCAGGCCCGGCAGGCCTCGACGAAGGTCATCAACTGACCCTTGTCGTCTTCGGCGCCGCGCGCGACGATGATCTTTCGTCCGTCGGCATGGTCGGTGACGACGGGCTCGAACGGCGGCCGATGCCAGAGATTGAGCGGATCGACCGGCTGCACGTCGTAATGGCCGTAGAACAGCACATGCGGCCGTGCGCCGCCGCCGCCGTTGCATTCTTGGCGACGATGGCGGGATGACCGGCGGTCGGCCTGACCTCGGTCGAAAAACCGAGCGTCGCGATGTCCCTGGCCAGATGATCGGCGGCCGCCTTGCAATCGCCGGCGAAGGCCGGATCGGCCGAGATCGACTTGATCCGCAATAGCGCAAACAGCCGCTCGAGGCTGTTGTCGAAATCGGCATCGATGCGGTCGAGGACCGGTCTGCAATTGCGGCGCGTTGGACATTTCGATCTTCCTTGGAGCTAGTTCGGTATCGCGTTTGCAGTTTGCCGTCGGGGACAAGGAGCCAGCGGCGTCAGCCGGGGGCGGATGCAGGATGTGCCAGACCAGTCCCCCGGCGATCACGGCGGTGGCGGCGAGGTTGTTCCCGTAGGCCTGCAGATCGTTCGGGAAAACCGGAAGCGACAGGCACATCAGCAATCCCGCGACCGCCAGCGCCGCCCAGGTGCCTGCCCGCACGCCGGCACGCGGATCATAGGCCGCCCGGTGGATCAGGATGGTCATCGGAAAGAACAGCCACATGAAATAATACTGCCGGGCCAGCGGCGACGCCACCGTCATCAGGCAAAACAGGATACCGAGTTCTTCGGCATTCGAGCGCGGCGTCGCGCGCGAGCGCGGCCGGCATCACCGCGATATAACCAAGCCCGATCGCGAGCGATATCGCCAGCACGATCCAGTTCGCGGTCTTGAAATCCGAGATCGAGCAGATTCATGTACGCCGGCGGCTTGGCCGGATTGTCCTGGTTGTAGTTGACCGGGCGCGTCAGCCGATGCGTCACCGCGATGATGGACTGATTGACCCACGACCAGTTCTGCTCGTCGCGCTGTCCGAACCCCTGCTCCGAACTCGATCCGACCATGCCCTGATACCAGGTCTTCAATTCGGAAACATTGTGCTGGAAGCCGCGCACCGGCGCCGGAACCACGAACAGAAAGATCCCCAGGAAGACGACCATGCTCGCGGCCGACGCCCATTGCCTGCGCCAGACCAGATAGGGAAACACCGCCACCGGGAAAACCTTGATCGCGGTGGCCAGCGCAAACATGCTTCCCGCCATCCACGGGCGCTCGTGCTGCAGCAACCAGAAGCCGAACAGCATCATCGCCAGCAGCACGAGGTTGGGCTGGCCGAGATCGAACATGTCGAACACGAACGTAACCGTGGCGAAGCCCGGCAGCGCGAACAGCCACGGGCCGGGCGTCCGCCCCGAGCCCGTCATCGCGTTGGAGAATTGCGCCGTCATCCACCACGCCACCGCGTTCAAGAGCGACAGGCAGATATAGAGCGGTATCTTGCCGAAATAGGCGGGTATCGCGAGCAGCACCGCCGATAGCGGCGGATAGATGAATTCGAAATAGGCGCTGGGATCGCTGGGGTAGAGATCCCTGCCCTGCAGCACCTGCTGCCCGGCCCAGAACCAGAGCGGATAGTCCTTGGTCTTTCCGTTGCCCCAGATTTCCGGACCGAGCACGTCGGCCGTCAGCGCGATACAGCAGACCAGAAACAGAATATCGAGCGGCGCTCGCAACGACGGATATCTCAGCACGCGCAACTTTCCGAAAATCAGAGGAAGATCACGCCGCGGCAAAGGATCGAAGAATTTATCGTCGCAGCAAGCCGCCGAGCGCGCCGCGCACCAGCGCGCGGCCGACCGAACCGCCGATCGAGCCGCCGACCGATTTGCCGAGATCGGCCACCGCCCCGCCGACCACCTTGTTGGTGACCGAACGCGTGACGTTTCGCGCGATCACTTGGCCGGTCGACAATCTTCCGCGCGGAACGTTGGTGCCGAAAATCGTCCCGACGATCGCGCCGATCTGCCCGAGAATTCCACCGCTGCCGGCAGAGCCATCCGCGGACGCCGCGGTTCCGGCCACGCGCTTCTGCAGGATCTCGTAGGCGGATTCGGAATCGATCGCGGTGTCGTATTTGCCCTTGACCGGGCTGTTGTCGATGATCGCCTTGCGTTCCTCCGGCGTGATCGGTCCGATCCGCGCCGACGGCGGCCGGATCATGACGCGCTCGACCATCGCCGGCGTGCCGTTGCCTTCCAGGAACGACACCAGCGCTTCGCCCTTGCCCAATTCCATGATGACCTGGGCGGTGTCGAGCTTCGGATTGGGCCGGAAGGTCTGCGCCGCCGCCGCGACCGCCTTCTGGTCGCGCGGGGTGAAGGCCCGCAGCGCATGCTGCACGCGGTTGCCCAACTGGGCCAGCACCTTGTCGGGCACGTCGATCGGGTTTTGCGTCACGAAATAGACGCCGACGCCCTTGGAGCGGATCAGCCGCACCACCTGCTCGATCTTGTCCATCAGCGCCTTCGGCGCATCGTTGAACAACAGATGCGCCTCGTCGAAGAAGAACACGAGCTTGGGCTTTGGCGGATCGCCGGCCTCCGGCAGCTCCTCGAACAGCTCCGACAGCATCCACAGCAGGAAGGTCGCGTACAGCCGCGGGCTCTGCATCAGCTTGTCCGCCACCAGGATGTTGACCATGCCCCGGCCGTCGCGGTCGGTGCGCATGAAATCCTTCAGCGACAGCGCCGGCTCGCCGAAGAATTTCGTGCCGCCCTGGTTTTCCAGCACCAGAAGCTGGCGCTGGATGGTTCCGACCGTTGCCCTGGTGACATTGCCGAAACTTTGCGCGGCCTTGCGGATCGGAGCCAGCGGCATCGTCGCCGCCGTCAGCCCCTTTCTTGCCCGCGTCCGGGACGATCGCATCCAGCAGCGCCCGCAGATCCTTCATGTCGATCAGGGCAAGACCGTTCTCGTCGGCGACGCGGAACGCGACGTTCAGCACGCCTTCCTGCACATCGTTCAGATCGAGCATCCGCGACAGCAGCAGCGGTCCCATTTCGGTGACGGTGGCGCGTACCGGATGGCCCTGCTCGCCGAACACGTCCCAAAACACCGTCGAAAACTGGTCGGGCTGGAAGCTGAGCCCCATATCGGCGGCCCGCTTGACGATAAAGTCCTTGGGCTCGCCCGACTTCGGAGATGCCGGAGAGGTCTCCCTTGATGTCGGCGGCGAATACCGGAACGCCGGCGCGCGCAAACCCCTCCGCCATCACCTGCAGCGAGACGGTTTTTCCGGTGCCGGTCGCGCCGGTGACGAGGCCATGGCGATTGGCGAGCGCCAGCGTCAGCCAGGCCGGCTGCTCACCCTTGCCGATGAAAATTTTCTCGTCGGTATCGGCCAACTTGTTATCGGAGGTCACCATTGCATCGCCTCTTCGTGCCTGGCATCAGGCCCGACCCGGCATCATATTGCATCTTGCAAGCCGATTGAAACCGGGTCAACGGCCTTTGAAGAACTGGAAAGCCGTGGTTCGTCGAAGCGAGATCGACCGGCGTCGTACTTCTTCTCCGCCGAAAGTCGCAACGAATATGCCTGAACGCGGCAATTTACGGCGAAATTCGTCGCCAGCTCTTGCATTGCTGCAACACTCGCCGCGCGATCGAAGCTGAATCGCGCTTCCGAAAGCGGTCGATCGCTTGTAATTCGCTTCGCGGAAGATCAAGATAAATTGGATAAGCAAGGATCCGGCACGTAACCGGATGAGGGCGGGGCAATATGGACGAACTGATTGGGCGGCTGGCCGTAAAGGCCGGCATCGATAATGCTGTCGCTGAAAAAACCATCGGCATCATTCTGGGTTTCCTTCGCAACGAGGGTCCTTCCGACAAAGTTCAGGCCTTGATCGACAACATTCCCGGCGCGGAAGCCGCCATCGCGGCCTCAAGCAACAGCGGCGGTCTCTGCCAGGTTGATGGGCGGCGGCCTGATGGCGCTCGGCACCAAGCTGATGGGGCTTGGTCTGGGCATGGGCGAGATTCAGAACATCGCGCGTGAACTTTTCAGGTTCGGCCGCGACAAAATCGGAGCGGATCAGATGGGCGAGATCATCGCGGGGACACCGGGCCTCAGCCAGTTCGCTTGAAGCACCTTTTATTTAAATTGTTTTCACATCGAGTACCATGACATATCCAATCTCCGAGATTGATGGCCTGCCAGCCTTCGCCGCTTCCAAACTGAAATCGCTCGGCATTCGCACCACGGACGGGCTGCTTGAGGCGGCCCGGACCGTCAAGGGCCGCAAGGCGCTCGCGGCGAAGACCGGCATCAGCGAGCAGCAACTGCTCGAATGGGCCAACGTTTCGGACTACATGCGGATTCCCGGCATGGGCAAGGCCAAGGTCGGGCTGGTGCGCGCCGCCGGCGTCACCACGGTTCGCGAACTCGCCCTTCGCAATCCGGCGCGGCTGGCGCAGAACATGAAAGAAGTGAATACCAAGCGCAAACTCGTCCGCGTTTTGCCCTCGGAAAAGTCGGTCGAGCAACTGATCGCGCAAGGCGCGCAAGCTTCAGCCCAAAATTACCTACTAGAGAGCCCCATTAGACCGGCGAAAGCGGCGCGGCCTGGCGCCCACGCCGGTGCGCGCCTCGCATCTTGACTCCCATGCGCGGACCGCGCAAAGCGACCGCATGATCGCGACCACGTCCAGACCCGCTCCGGCGGCCGCCTCGGCAGATCATCCGGTGTTGCCGGCGCTCTTGTCCAGGCCCTATCCGGCCGTGATGGGCGTGCTGAACGTGACGCCGGATTCATTTTCCGACGGCGGGCAGTTCATCGCACCGGAGCGCGCGCTGGCGCAGGCCCGACGCATGATCGCCGAGGGCGCCGACATCATCGACATCGGCGCGGAATCCACCCGGCCCTATGGCGCGGAACCGGTCTCGGCCGAAGAGGAAGTGAAACGCCTGCAGCCGATCCTGGCCGAGGTCGTTTCGCTCGGTATTCCCGTTTCCATCGACAGCATGAAATCGGCCGTCGTCGCCTGGGCGCTGGATGCAGGTGCATCCATCGCCAACGACGTCTGGGGCCTGCAGCGCGATCCCGGCATGGCGAGGCTGTGGCGGCGCGCAATTCGCCGGTCATCGTCATGCACAACCGCGACTGACGTCGATGCCGGCATCGACATCATGCAGGATATCGCCGCGTTCTTTGAACGCTCGCTCGAGATCGCTGGCCAAGGCCGGTATTTCACCTGGAAATATCGTGCTCGACCCCGGTATCGGCTTTGGCAAGACGCCTGAGCAGAGCATGACGGCGCTGGCCCGGCTGGACGAACTCAGCGCCTTCGGCCTGCCGCTCTTGGTCGGCGCCTCGCGCAAGCGCTTCATCAGTTCGGTCGTCGCCGTCGGAGCCGCATCAGCGTCTCGGCGGCTCGATAGCCGCGCATCGTCGTGGCAGCAAAAGGCGGCGCGCGGATCATCCGGACCCATGATGTCGCGGAAACTGTACAGGCGCTGCGCGTGGCTGCAGCAATTTGGGAAAAGCGATGACCGATAGGATCTTCATCACCGGCCTCGTCCTCCATGCCCGCCATGGCGTCATGGAACATGAGACCGAGGTCGGGCAGCGGTTCGTGATCGATCTTGAACTGTCTACCGACCTGTCGGAATCCTCGCGCACCGATCGCCTCGCCGACACCGTGTCCTATTCCAACGTGGTCGCCACCGCGACCGCGGCATTCAAGGATGCCAATTACAAACTGCTGGAACGCGCAGCCGGCGCGGTGGCCGACGCCATCCTGTTGGCGTTTCCCCGCATCGACGCCGTCAAGGTCAGCGTTCACAAGCCGCACGCGCCGATCGCCGCGATCTTCGACGACGTCGGCGTGGTGCTGACGCGCACGCGGCAAGCGCCGTCGCATGGCTGACGTTCTGATCGCGCTTGGCGGCAATGTCGGCGACGTCCGCACGACATTTCAAAAGGCGATCGCCAATATCTGTGGCATGGCGCAAGGCGCGCTACTGGCGCGGTCGTCGCATTACGCCACCCCACCCTGGGGCGACGAGCAGCAAGCAAGCTTCATCAATGCCTGCATCGAAATCGAAACCGGCCTCGATCCCCACGCGTTGCTGTTACGCTGCACAAGATCGAAACAAAGTTCGGCCGCGATCGCAGCAAGGAAACGCGCTGGGGGCCGCGTACCCTGGACCTCGATCTGATCGCCTATGACGACGTTTCGATGCAGGAGCCGGACCTGACGCTGCCGCATCCCCGGCTGTTCGAGCGTGCCTTCGTGCTGGTGCCGCTCGCGGAGATTGTCGCCCGACCGTGTCATTGCGGGACGCAGCGTTGCGGCCGCACTGGCACGGCTATCAACCCAGGGAATTGAGCGGTTACCCGACCCTGGCTGACCGGAAAGGGCCCCGGCAGCCCCAAAACAACCGTTTGGCTTGGCGGTCGGCACGTGGCAATTTCCCGATAACAACAAGATCCCGCTCGAAGGAAGCGACCTATCGAATGACATCTTCAACTGACGACCTGCGGCTGGCGGCGGATTTCGCGCCGGCGACCTATGACGACTGGCGCAAGCTGGTCGATGGCGTGCTGAAAGGCGCGCCGTTCGAGAAGTTGGTCGGCAAGACCTATGACGGCCTGAAGATCGACCCGATCTATCCGCGCGCCCACGGCGTTGCACCGATCGCCGGGCGGCCTGCGGCCGCGCCCTGGCAGATCATGCAGCGGGTCGATCATCCGGACGCCGCGGCGGCCAACGCGCAGGCGCTGCACGATCTCGAAAACGGTGCCACTGGCCTGGAGATCGAATTTGCCGGCGGCCCGGACGCACGAGGTTTCGGCGTGGCCGACGGAACCAGGGAAACGCTGGCGCGGGTGTTTGACGGCGTCATGTTCGACGCCGGGATCGCGATCGCGCTCAATCCGGTCCTCGGACGCGAGAATGCCGGCTTGAACCTCGCCGACACCATCGAGGGCCGCGGCATCGACCCGGCGAAGGTCGATGTCCGCTTCAATTATCAACCGCTCAGCACCATGGCTGCACGCGGCACCGCGCCGGCGGCGTGGCCCGAGATGGAGAAACCGTTCGCCAAAATGATCGGCGACCTCCTGGGCCGTGGCTTCAAGGGGCCGTTCGCGCTCGCCGATGGCCGCCCCGTTCACGATGCCGGCGGATCGGAGGCGCAAGAACTCGCGTTCGCGCTATCGCTCGCGGTCGCCTATCTTCGTGCGATGGAAACCGGCGGTATTGCGCTTGACAAGGCTCGTGCGGCCTTGTCGTTCCGCCTTAGCGCCGATGCCGACCAGTTCCTGACGCTGGCGAAATTCCGCGCGCTGCGGCTACTGTGGGCGCGGATCGAAGAGGCTTGCGGACTTGCGCCAAAGCCGCTCTTCATCGCCGCCGAAACTGCATGGCGGATGCTGACCCAGCGCGACGCCTACGTGAACATGCTGCGCGCGACGATCGCGACATTCTCCGCAGGGTTAGGCGGCGCCAATGCCATCACGGTTCTGCCGCATACGCTGGCGCTGGGATTGCCCGATCCGTTCGCGCGGCGCGTGGCGCGCAACACGCAGCTGGTGCTGCTGGAAGAATCCAATCTGGCAAAAGTATCCGATCCTGCGGCCGGCTCCGGCGGCATCGAAACCCTGACCAGGCAGCTTTGCGAAGCCGCATGGGCGCTGTTCCAGGAGATCGAGAAGGCCGGCGGCGCATTCGCTTCCCTCGATCAAGGCCTGATCCAGCGCAAGGTCGCGGCGACGCGGGCCGCGCGCGAAGCGAACATTGCCAGGCGCAAGGAAGTGCTGACCGGCGCCACCGAATTTCCGAACCTGCACGAAGCTGACGTCGCGGTGCTGGATGCCAAGCCGGCCGCACTCGCGCCCTCGGGCGAGGCCAAAGTCAAGTTCGACGCGCTGCCGCCGATGCGGCTGGCGGCACCGTTCGAACGCCTGCGCGACCGATCGGATCAGATCCTGAAAGCGAAAGGCGCGCGGCCAAAGATATTTCTCGCCAATCTCGGCACGGCCGCCGACTTCACCGCGCGCGCGACGTTCGCCAAGAGCCTTTTCGAGACCGGCGGCATCGAAGCCGTCGATACCGAAGGGTTTACCGATCCGGCAGCGCTGGCCGCCGCATTCAAGGCGTCCGGCGCTGCTCTGGCCTGCCTGTGCTCCCAAGACAAGGTCTACGCCGGGCAGGCCGCCGCGGCGGCAAAAGCCCTGCAAGCCGCCGGGGCAAAGCATATCTATCTGGCAGGCCGGCCCGGCGAGCAGGAAGCCGCGCTGCGCGCCGCTGGCGTCAATGATTTCGTCTTCGCCGGCGGTGATGCGCTGGCGACACTGCAGGAAGCGTATCGGCTGTCGGAGTGAGCATGACATCGGAAACAAAGCCCGTTCTGACCGGCGGCTGCCAATGCGGCGCCATCCGCTTTGCGCTGTCGGCGCCGCCGGTGAAAGTCAGCATCTGTCACTGCCGGATGTGCCAGAAGGCATCCGGCGCGCCGTTCGCGTCGTTCGCCGACATCGACCGCGGCGATTTCGCCTGGACCCGCGGCAAGCCGGTCGCGTTCCGCTCCTCCTCGATCGCCGAACGCGACTTCTGCGCCAACTGCGGCACGCCGCTGAGCTTTCACCGCATCGACGGTCCAAGGATCGAGATCATGACCGGCGCATTCGACCGGCCTGACCGGGTGATACCGACCCAGCAATTCGGAACCGAATCCCGGCTCGGCTGGGTGGTGTCCATTGCCAACCTGCCGAGCCAGACCACGCTGCAGAATTACGGTGCGGAGAAGCTGAACGGCATCGTCAGCCACCAGCATCCAGATCATGACTAGGGGTAGCGACCCCCGGGGGTCGCGTGTGCTATGATGGAAACAATGAGCCAGATACCTGACTTTGCGAATATCGCATTTAAGAAGGCCACCGGCGCGGAAACCGCCGGCAGCACCGGGCCCTGGTTGACGCCCGAGGGCATCCCGATCAAAGCCGGCTATAGCGAAGCCGATCTCGAAGGCATCGATTTCCTCGAGACCTGGCCGGGCATCGCGCCCTATTTGCGCGGCCCCTATCCCACCATGTATGTCAACCAGCCCTGGACCGTCAGGCAATATGCCGGCTTCTCCACGGCGGAAGATTCCAACGCGTTCTACCGGCGCAATCTTGCCGCCGGGCAGAAAGGTCTCTCAGTCGCATTCGATCTTGCCACCCACCGCGGCTACGATTCGGATCATCCGCGCGTGACAGGCGATGTCGGCATGGCCGGCGTGGCGATCAATTCGATCTACGACATGCGCACGCTGTTTTCAGGCATACCGCTCGACCAGATGAGCGTGTCGATGACCATGAACGGCGCGGTGTTGCCGATTCTCGCGCTGTTCGTCGCCGCCGCCGAGGAACAGGGCGTGCCGCCGGAGAAACTGTCGGGCACCATTCAGAACGACATTCTGAAAGAATTCATGGTGCGCAACACCTACATCTATCCGCCGGCGCCCTCGATGCGGATCATCTCCGACATTTTTGCGTACACTTCGCAGAAGATGCCGAAATATAATTCGATCTCGATTTCCGGCTATCACATGCAGGAAGCCGGCGCGACGCAGGACCTCGAACTCGCCTATACCCTGGCGGACGGCGTCGAATATCTGCGCGCCGGGCTTGCCGCCGGGCTCGACGTCGACCGCTTCGCGCCGCGGCTGTCGTTCTTCTGGGCGATCGGCATGAACTTCTTCATGGAAGTCGCGAAGATGCGCGCCGCGCGGCTGCTCTGGGCCAAGCTCCTCACCCAGTTCAACCCGAAAGACCCGCGCTCGCTCTCGCTGCGCACCCATTGCCAGACCTCGGGCTGGTCTCTGACGGCGCAGGACGTCTACAACAACGTGATGCGCACCACCATCGAGGCGATGGCAGCGACGCAAGGCCATACCCAATCGCTGCACACCAACGCGCTCGACGAGGCCCTGGCGCTGCCGACCGATTTTTCGGCGCGGATTGCGCGCAACACCCAATTGTTCCTGCAGCAGGAGAGCGGCACCACCCGCATCATCGATCCCTGGGGTGGCTCGTATTATGTCGAGCGGCTGACCCGCGATCTCGCGGCGAAGGCCTGGGGCCACATCCAGGAGGTCGAAGCGCTCGGCGGCATGGCGAAAGCGATCGAGGCTGGCGTCCCCAAATTGCGGATCGAGGAAGCCTCCGCCAAGACCCAGGCCAGGATCGACGCCGGCAAGCAGGCGGTGATCGGCGTCAACAAGTATAAGCCGGTCAACGAGGCGGCGATCGACGTGCTGAAGGTGGAAAATTCTACCGTCCGGCGCTTGCAGATCGACAAGCTGGCGCGGCTGAAGAAGGACCGCAACCAGAAGGATGTCGACGAGGCTTTGGCGGCGCTGACCCGCAGCGCCGGCGAAGGCAACGGCAACCTGCTGGCGCTGGCGATCGATGCCGCGCGCGCCAAGGCTACCGTCGGCGAAATTTCCGACGCGCTGGAAAAGGTGTACGGGCGGCACCGTGCCGAAATCAAATCCATCACCGGCGTCTACAAGCGGGAGGCGGCCACCATGTCCAACCGGGTCGAAAAAGTGCAGGCGCTGATCGATGCGTTCGAGGACGCCGAAGGCCGCCGGCCGCGCATTCTCGTCGCCAAGATCGGCCAGGATGGCCACGACCGCGGCCAGAAGGTGATCGCGTCGGCGTTCGCCGATGTCGGCTTCGACGTCGATATCGGGCCGTTGTTTGCGACCGCCGAGGAAGCGGCGCGGCAGGCGGTCGAGAACGACGTGCACATTCTCGGCGTGTCGTCGCTTGCGGCGGCGCACCTTACCGCGGTGCCGGAGCTGAAGGCGGCGCTGAAGAAGCAGGGCCGCGAGGACATCATGATCATCGTCGGCGGCGTGGTGCCGCCGCAGGATTACGATGCGCTTTACAAGGCCGGCGCCGAGGCGATCTTCCCGCCCGGTACCGTGATTGCCGATGCCGCTGAAGAGCTGATCCACAAGCTCAATGCCCGGCTGGGCCATAGCGAGGCGGCGGAATAGCTCCGCCCCCGGCAAATTTCTGGTCATAAGGATTTCCCTTGCGCCCCGCAGCATCCGTCACGTTCGCCCGCAGGATCGGCCTCGTTGGCGCGGTCGCCTGTTTCGCGGCGTCCGCTGCCTTTGCCGCCGAGCCAAAGCCTGACGCCGCGATCAAGAACAAGACCGTCGATGCCTCTGTCTTGCTCGACGACAAGATCAAGGCCGACCCCGCGCTGTCGGTGGATTGTCTCGCCGAGGGCAAAAAATGGATCGACAAGAATGCCGCGGAGGCTGGCGCCTCGCGCAAGCAGGATCCGGTCATGTTTCGCAACGGCGCCTGGGCCTTCGAGCGCAAATACACCGTGCGTTCCGTGGTCGGCGGGCGGTATGTCAGCATCGTCAGGTCCGATTACATGGAGACCGGCGGCGCGCATCCCAATTCGGATGTCAATACCATCCTGTGGGACTCAAGCGCCAACAAGCGCATCAGCATTCGTCCCTTCTTCACCGAGACCACCGACAATGGCCCGACCCTGAAGGCGATGTTGAAGGGCGTGATCGCGTCGCTGAACATCGAAAAGAAGAAGCGCGATGCGGGCGATACCGCGACCGCCGAGTGGCACAAGGATCTCGAGCCCAAACTGCTGAAGATCGGCGCGGTGACGCTGGCACCATCGACCGAAGCCGGCAAGAGCTCCGGCCTGACCTTCCACTATCCGCCCTACGCGGTCGGTCCCTATGCCGAAGGCGAATATGTCGCGTTCGTGCCGTGGGAAACCCTGAAGCCGTATCTCACGCCGGAAGGCCTGACGATTTTCGGCGGCGCGCGGCCCAAGGACGACGACGACGGCTCGCGATGACCGGACGGGCTGATTTTCCTAACGGCGCCGATATGCTATTATGCAACCATGAGCGACGTTAGAGATATCACATTGGAAGAAATTATTGCCAAGCTGCGCGACATCGCACCAGCGATTCAGGCGGAGGGCGTGACCAAGCTCGCGGTCTTTGGATCACGGGCGCGCGGCGATGCACGTCCCGATAGCGATCTTGATGTGCTCGTTGACAGGACTGCGCGCGGCACATCACCGCCCTTTGATCCGTTCAAGGTCCAGCATTTGATCGAGGATGCCACGGGACTCCGGGCGCAGATATCGATGCAGAATCTGCTGAAGCCACGCATCGTCGAACGGATCGCCGACGACTTGATCGAGGTATTCTGAATGCCGCCGACCGTCGAAGACCGGCTGCGGGACATTCTGGAAGCAATTGCCGAGATCGAAGATATGCTCGCTGGCAGCAGCCTCGATCTATTCTCCGCTGATAAAATGCGCCGCATGGCAACCGAGCGATACCTCGAAGTGGTTTGCGAGGCGGCACGGAAGCTTACCGATGAAGTGAAACGGGACGCGCCCGACATTGAGTGGCAGAAAATGGCCGATTTCGGCAATCGGCTGCGACATGCCTATCACGCGACCGACGTCGATATTGTCTGGAACATAATCCAGAATCACCTGCCCCCGTTGAAATCTTTCGTCGAGCGCCGCATTCGCGCGTTAGACCAATGACGGTCACGCGCGGCAAAAAGCGATGATGACCAGCAATAAAATCGTCGATATCAAAGCCCTGGCCAAAGAGCTGCGCGCCGGCAGCCGCGCGGCGCTGGCCCGCGCGATCACGCTGATCGAAAGCCGGCGCGGCGACCATCAGGCCGCCGCGCGCGATCTGGTGCAGGCGCTGTTGCCCGACACCGGCAAGGCGATCCGGGTCGGCATCACCGGCTCGCCCGGCGTCGGCAAATCCACCACCATCGACGCGCTCGGGATGTTCCTGATCGAAAGCGGCCACAAGGTCGCGGTGCTGGCGGTGGACCCCTCCTCCGCCCGCACCGGCGGCTCGATCCTCGGCGACAAGACGCGGATGGCGCGGCTGGCGGGCTCTGAAAGCGCGTTTATCCGACCCTCGCCATCGTCCGGCACGCTCGGCGGCGTCGCGGCAAAGACCCGCGAGGCGATGTTGCTGTGCGAGGCCGCCGGCTTCGGCGTGGTGCTGGTGGAAACCGTCGGCATCGGGCAATCCGAGACCGCGGTCTGCGACATGACCGATTTCTTCCTGGCGCTGATGCTGCCGGGCGCCGGCGACGAACTTCAGGGCATCAAGAAGGGCCTGGTCGAACTCGCGGACATGATCGCGATCAACAAGGCCGACGGCGACAATATCATGCGCGCCAATCTTGCTGCCGCCGAATACCGCGGCGCGCTGCATATTCTCACCCCCCGCTCGGAGCACTGGCATCCGCCGGTGGTGACCTATTCGGCCTTGACCGGCGCCGGCATCGACGCGCTGTGGCAGAAGATTCTCGATCACCGCACCGCCATGAATGCCTCCGGCGAATTCGCCTCGCGGCGGCGGGAGCAGCAGGTGAAATGGATGTGGTCAATGCTGGAACAGCGGATGATGGCTCAGTTGCGCGCCGACGCGGCGATCCGCGCGAAGGTGAAGAAAATCGAAGCGGAGGTGGCCGACGGCCGCATCGCGCCGGCCCTGGCTGCAGAGCAGATCGCTGATATGCTGAGGTGAGATGAGCGATAAACTCCGCATCCTCATCACCGGTTTCGGCCCGTTTCCCGGAGCGCCCTTCAATCCGACGCAGCCATTGGTGGCGCGGCTGTTGCGCCTGCGCCGTCCTGCCCTGAGCGATGTCGAACTCGCCGGGCACATCTTCCCCGTAACCTACACGGCCGTCGATCGCGAGCTGCCGCAGTTGCTGGCGCGGCACCGGCCGCATGCGCTGCTGATGTTCGGCCTCGCCTCCCGCACGCCGTATCTGCGGATCGAAACCCGCGCCCGCAACGCCGTCACCGCGCTGTGGCCCGACGCCGAGCATGCGCGGGTGCGAAAGGGATCGATCTCAGGCGGCGCCGACGCCATGATGTTCGGCCCGCACACCGCGAAACTGTTGCGCGCGGCCTACGGCACCGGCATCGATGCGCGCGCCTCGCGCGACGCCGGAAGTTATCTCTGCAACTATCTGAGCTGGCGAGCGAGCGAGTCGACCTGCGGCGACACAGGTCCCCATCTCGCCGCGTTCGTGCACGTGCCGCCGCTCAAACGTGACGGCACCTCACAGCGCAAAAGCGCCGCCCATCGCATCACGCTGGAGGAGCTCGTCGACGCCGGCGAAGCCATGCTGCTGGAGATGGTGAAGCTGGTACGAGGAGCGTTGCGTAGCCACAAACAATCGCCATGATGGCTTTCACGATGCTCTACCCTACCTATCGGGTCCGAATATAATCTCGGTCAGATCGCGAGGTCAGCATGAAGAAGATTGATATCGCAAGCGTGCCCACTTCGGCTGGCTCCCGATATCCGAAGCCATTCGACGCGCCGTGTCAGAACAAGATCAGACATCGGCTGGCGGTCGCTGCGGGGCTCAAGCTCATCGGCATCAACCTGCTTGTATTGGAGCCGGGCGCCTGGTCCAGCCAACGCCACTGGCATACCAAGGCCGAGGAGTTCGTATACATCCTGGAGGGGGAGGTCGTGCTCGTTACCGAAGGCAGCAAGGAGGTGCTGCGTGCGGGAGATTGCGCCGGCTTTCTTCCCGGAGATCCTGACGGGCATCACCTGCAAAATCGATCCAACGCCCCGGCGCGCATTCTCGAAATAGGCTCGGCCAACCTGCGAAGCGATGAGGCACACTATCCGGACGTCGATCTCCACGCGACTGCATCCGGATATTGCCACAAGGACGGAACGCCTTACTAAGGCTTTCCTTACTCTGCTGGGGTTTTGCCTACGCCGCTGGCGCGATCGCTAATTCGTGCCCTAAACAGTTAACCCTACCCCCAACAATCGCCCGCTTTCGTCTACCGCGCCGCCGCGGGCTGACGCATTTTTGGGCTACTGCAACGCTTGCGAACATGCGCCGTTGCTGTCCGCAGGAAAACGAGAACCATGGACGTCAATCGCCGCCATCTCATTGCAGCATCGGCCGCCGGCGCGGCGGGCGCGCTCGCGATGTTGCCCGACGCCGCACGGGCGGCGCCACTGACCTCGACGCGCGGGCGCGATGCGACGCAATATGGCGTCCGCCCCGGCAGCCCCGACGATCAGACCAACGCCCTGCAACGTGCGATCGACGAAGCTGCGCGCGCGCAAGTTCCGCTGGCGCTGCCGCCGGGCGTCTATCGCACCTCGATGCTTCGCCTGCAAAAGGGCACGCAGCTGGTCGGCGTGCGCGGCGCGACCAGGCTCGTTTTCAACGGCGGCGCTTCAATGTTGTCAAGCGAAGGCGCTGACAGCATCGGCATCAGCAATATCACGCTCGACGGCGGCAGCGTCCCGCTGCCGACACGGCGCGGCCTCGTGCACTGCCTCGGCGGGCGCGACATCCGCATCATGGATTGCGAAATCGCAGGCAGCGGCGGCAACGGCATCTGGCTAGAGAGCGTCTCCGGCGACATCAGCGGCAACATCATCACCAATACGGCCATCACCGCTATCGTCTCGTTCGATGCCCAGGGCCTGCTGGTTTCGCGCAACACCATTATGGGCACCAGCGACAACGGCATCGAAATCCTGCGCACCACCATCGGCGACGACGGCACAATGGTCGCCGACAACCGCATCGAGGACATCAAGGCCGGCCCCGGCGGCTCCGGACAATACGGCAACGCCATCAACGCGTTTCGCGCCGGCAACGTGATCGTGCGCGGCAACCGCATCCGCAACTGCGACTACTCCGCCGTGCGCGGCAATTCCGCGTCCAACATCCAGATCACAGGCAACAGCGTCAGCGACGTCCGCGAGGTGGCGCTGTATTCGGAATTCGCGTTCGAGGGCGCCGTGATCGCCAACAACACCGTGGATGGCGCGGCAGTCGGCGTCTCCGTCTGCAATTTCAACGAGGGCGGACACATCGCGGTGGTGCAGGGCAACATTGTCCGGAACCTGTTGCCGAAACGCCCGATCGGCACCGCACCGGACGACGACGCCGGCATCGGCATCTATGTCGAGGCCGATACCTCGGTGTCGGGCAACGTAATCGAGAATGCGCCGTCGTTCGGGATCGTCGCCGGCTGGGGCAAATATCTGCGCGACGTCGCGATCTCGGGCAACGTGATCCGTAAAGCCTTCGTCGGCATCGGCGTGTCGGTGGCGCCAGGCGCCGGCACTGTGCTGATCAATAACAACATGATCGCGGAAACACCGCGCGGCGCCGTGGTCGGGCTCGATCACGCACGGCCGGTTACCGCTGACTTGTCCACCGACGGCGCGCAGCGCTTTGCCCAGGTGGTGATCGGGACCAATGCGGTGCGGAGGTAGGGCCTTTGCCATTCCGGGCTTTGCGTGCAAACCTGCAACATCATTGATCTTGATCAATTTTGGGATCGTGGTGAAGCGGCATTAGAATGGAAGGGAACCGAATACCCATTCGGGCCTCTGGGGGAAGGTGACGTCATGGGTTCGCGGTTCGCCGATCAGGCAGGGGGCGTGAGCAAGCCGCTGTCTCTCCTCACAGCGATTTCATGTTTCTTGGTGGTCCTTACCGCCCCCGCCGTTGCCGACAAGCGTTTTGCGCTTGTGGTCGGCAATTCGGCCTATCAGAGCGTCGCGCCTCTCGACAATCCGAAGAACGACGCTTCGCTGATGGCCAGGACGCTTGCCGGTCTCGGCTTCACGCTCATTGGCGGCGGCGCTCAGCTCGATCTGGACAAAGCCGCCCTCGACAAGGCGGTGCAAAACTTCGGGCAGCAGATTCAAGGCGCCGACGTCGCATTATTCTACTATGCGGGTCACGGCGTGCAGGTGAGCGGCGCGAACTATCTGGTGCCGATCAATGCCAACCCGACACGTGAGACCGATGTCGATTTCCAGATGATGGATGTCAACCTCGTGCTGCGCCAAATGCAGGGGGCAGGTACGCGGCTCAATCTGGTCATCCTCGATGCGTGCCGTAACAATCCGTTTGGCGGACGGGGACTACGGACATCGAGCGGCGGGCTGGCGCAAATGCACGCGCCGGAAGGCACCCTTATTTCATACGCGACGCAGCCCGGTAACGTCGCGCAGGACGGCGATGACGGCGACAGTCCCTATACCAGGGCGCTAGCGGCAACGATCGGTCGCGCCGGCCTCGACATATTCCAGACCTTCAACGAAGTCGGGCTGATGGTGAAGCGCACGACCGGCGGTTCGCAGCAGCCTTGGGTTTCCTCTTCGCCGATCGACGGCAACTTCTATTTCAAGGCGCCACCGGCCGATGCCCAGACCTCAGGGCGCACCGATCAGGACAATGTCGAAATCACTTTCTGGAACTCGATCAAGGACAGCAAGAATCCGCAACTGTTCGATGCTTATCTCAAGCGCTATCCAAATGGTGCGTTTGCGGAAATCGCCAGGATCAGCCTTGAACAGTTCAAGATCGCCGTTGCCAGGCCGATGGCGTCGGCGCCCGACCAAAAGATCGCGATCGACGATCCCGCCTTGCTGCGGGAAATCCAGGATCGGCTCTACGAATTGAATTTCGATCCGGCCTCGGCCAAGGCAAGCGATATAAAGGTGGCGATCCGGGAATTTGAAGCGGAAAACAAGCTGCCGGAGACCGGCGATATTACACAAGGGCTGCTCACGCGGTTGCGCGAGATCGGCGGTCTCAAACCCTGGGGCGCCATCGTATATGACAAGAACGCTGGCAAATGGGGCATGGCGTGGGGCCACCCGTCACGCAAGGACGCCGTGGCAAGCGCACGATCGCAATGCAGACCTGCGCAGTGCGATGCTGAAATCAGCTTTTTCGGCACCTCCTGCGGCGCGTTTGCGCTTTCCTCCGCGAGTTGGTCGATCGTGTCGCGTGACGATATCCAAAAGGCGCGGCAAAGCGCTCTCGACGAGTGTGGCAAGCGCGGAAAAGCGTGCCGCATCATCGGCGCTTCTTGTGCCGACGGCACGGCCCGGGCGGCATCCAGCAATTGATGCCAGGCCTTGAAGCGAATCCTTCTGACGGCGTCGCCGTGAACCTTGTGCCTCCATGCCAAGTGTTATCCGACTAACCAACCTCGTCAGTTCGACCGATCACGTGGCGAAGCGCAGTTACATCGCGTTGCGCAGCAGCGGATAGCGTTGCTGCATCGCGACGATGTCCGGCGCCAGCTGCGAAACGTCGTTCAACGCAGGGTCGAGGGCTGGCGCGTCAGGCTCGGGCGCCGGGAGCGCATCGTCCGAACGAGCATTCGTCGCTGCAACGGCGATCGAAACCTCGCGCCGCGGCGATTCAGCCGGAATCTCCGCGAGCTGCGGCTGCAACCGATGCACCTGCAGCCTCTCGCCGTGCGGCGGCGCCGCCCTCGTGCGACCGAGCCAGGACATATCGATGGCGGAATTGTTGCGGGAGGCCTCGCACGTCGACAGATCGCGCCAGATGTCCACCGCGGCCTTGGCCTCCCGGATGTTTTCGAGAAAAGCGAGTTCGCTGTAATAGCGGCGCCAGCGGCCGGTCTCGAACAGCTCCGTGAGGTAATCCAGCCGCTGCTCGGCAAGGGCGCACCAGCGTGCGCCGAGATCGCGGCCGCGTGCCACGTCTGTTCGGTGTGTCATGAACCAGCCCGTAAGGAGAAGAACGGACGCAGACGCAACGGAGACGAATCAGTCAGACGCGACAGATATATTTTGTGGAAAACCTTTTGGTTGTCCAGTGGGTGGCCTTCCCGGACGCAGGGCACCGAAAGAAAGCCTTATAAATTGCTGGTTTCCTTCCCAATACCCAGTCAAGCCGTATGCCGGCATGGTGGCGTTGCAGAGATGAAAACGCGAGAGACCGAGAGACATCGGCGGCATGGCCGATCTCGCGTCGAGGGCCGCGTCCGAAATGTCAGACAAAACGAAAGACCCGTCCGGGGGGACAGCCGGACGGGTCAAGCCATATGGGCGCTTGGGGTGAATGGGCGCTCGCGCCGAATACAGCCTCGATGGGGAGGAATTACCGCTCCCACATTGATTGGTCGCCGAGAGGCCGCCACACGTTCAAACGGCGCAGCAATTTTTTAACGTTCTGGCAGGGATTTTTCAGAGCGTTTTCAGGCGGAGTGGTGACGTCACGCTAAAAAAGCGCGTCAAATCAAGAAACTAGACGGAAAACTATTGCGCGGCGGGGCGATTGCCATCACCCACGACCGACTTATCGGAGGCCATGGCGGCCGGCGGCTGGTTCAGTGCCCGCGTTGCGGGCACCTCCTGCCGAGTCCGGAGCCTTTTCTGCAGTAGGAGGTTCCGAAACCGCGACGACAGGCACCGTCGACGCGGCGGCGACCGCCGAGACCGCGGCATAGGCATCCGCCTCACCTGCGCCAAACAGATCGTCACGACCGGGAGCGCCGAGATCGCGGGCGGTTTTCATCAAGATCGCGCGTACCTCTCCCGGCTTCAACGCGGGATTGCGTTCCAGCATGAGGGCGACGAGACCGCTCACATAAGCGGCGGAAAACGAGGTACCGGACGTCATCTGATATTTTTCGTCCGGCGCAGGCAGGAAGATATCAACGCCCGGAGCGGCGACGGCGATGTAGCCGCCGCGGTTCGATGCCGCAAACAGCCTGTCCTGGGCGTCGGTAGCGCTGACTGCGATCACGTTTGGGTCGGCGCCGGGATAAAGCGGCGGCGATTTCGGTCCGGCATTGCCGGCGGCTGCGACCATCACGATACCCTTGGCGTTCGAGGCGGCGATACCGCGCTCGATCAACGCATCCTTCGGACCGGCGAAGCTCATATTGATGATCTGGGCACCGTGCGCCGCCGCGTAATCCAATCCCCTCAGCACGATGAACGACGTGCTTTCCTCGCCATTTTGCGCCGCGCCGAACGCGCGGATCGCCAGGATCCTTGCCGCCGGCGCGCTTCCCATCAGCCGCGCATGGGCCACGATCGCGCCGGCAATGCCGGTACCGTGGACATGCGGACCTTCCTTGCTGCCGAGCGCATCGAAGCTGCCGGCAATCGCCTCTGCGAGTTCCGGATGTTTGGCGTCGATTCCGGAATCGATCACGGCGACCGTGACATTGGCGCCGTGGGCGAGCGTATGCGCCTCGGGCAATCGAAGTTTCAGAAGCGCGTATTGCGCGGGATCGCCTTCGGTCACCGCCGCCTTCTGGTCCTGGAGCACATAGCGGAAATTTGGCTGCACCGAGCGCACGCTGGCCTCGGCGGCAAGTTCCCGGCTGACAGTCTCCGCCGAGCGGCGGTTGGTGATGCGGAACAGGCCAATGGTAGCGCCCACAAGCGGGAAATTCTGCAATTCCAGACGCGCAAGGCCGTGACGCCGGGCCAGTTCGTCGGCCTGCGCTGACGTCAGCGAGCCGTCGATCTCGGCCACGATTTCGTTCACCACGGCGCGCGAGTTAAGGGCCGTCTGCGCGCCAGTGCGGCGCGCGCCGTTATTCCCTTTCTTGTCCGGTGAACCGCCGCTGCCACCATCGGACGACGACACTGGCTGATCCGAACATCCGCCGCCACTATCGCGATAGCCGTAGCTGCAGGCCGGACGTATTCTGAGGTTGGGTGTCGTGCTTCCGATTCCCGTAATTGCCCTGCCGGCGATGTTCGGGTCGATGTGCGGCGCTACCGTGGCATTGATGCTGGGAGCGCGCGATCCAATGTTGAGGTTGGGCGTGCGCATGATGCTTTGCGCTTGCACAACCGCACCGTCGAAGCCGGCAAGCGGCAACGCCGCCGTCGCCAGCGCCAGCGCCGCGCGCCGCGCCGCCATCAGCCAGTTCGCACAATCGTTTGCCATGGGGCCTCGGGCTTATGCGTTCAAATCGAAGCGCCCCGCGCGATTCTAAGGCGTAGGCACCGCGAGGCTGACAATCTTCTCGCGTTGCAGCCTGCTCATCAAGCCGGCAATTTCATCCTTCGTCATCGGTCCGTTGCCGAATTGCAGCCGAAACATGCCGCCCTTGGCGCCGTCCACGACCGAGGCCTGATAATTGTCGAGCAGTGCGGTGATCTCGGCAACGCGAGCTTCCGGCGCAAAACGCACCAGCGCACGCGGCGGTGCTTCCGGTCCCAACGCGCGGGTGATGGGTTCGCTCGTGCTTAAAGACGCCGTCTGGAACGTGGAAGTCTGGTTCTTCATCACCAGCACCGCGCCAATCACCCCGGCCTGCAACAACAGCGCCAGTGCGCCCATGCTTGCCGACCAGGCCAGCGTCCGCGGCGAGAGTCTTGCAAAGAACCCGGCGAAGCGCGCGGAGAACTTGAGCGACGCCGACGGTTGGCGCGCCGGCTCGGCGTCGATCGCCGCGAACAGCTTCTGCATGGCACGCATGGAAGGCGCACCGAGGCTCTCGTTGAGATGAATGGTCTCGGCATACTCTTCCCGGATCACGGCGTATTGCCGGGCAAGTGCCGGATCGCGGGCCAGCGCATCCTCGACGCGGCGGGAATCGCGCGCGTTCAGGGTGCCGGCCGCGTGAAACGGCAGCAGCAATTCTATTTCACCGGGCTCTTGCTCGAGCATTTTCTTGCTCACCGCTATCATGGCCAGCCTCGTTCCACGCCGGCTGCCTTGAGCAGTTCGGCCAATTTCTTGCGCGCATAGAACAGGCGCGTCTTCACGGTGTTCTCCGGAATACCGACGATTTCAGCCACCTCTTCCACAGATTTCTCGTGGTAGTAGACAAGATCGACGATCTCCCGATGTTCCGGCGAAAGTGCCGTCAGGCACCGGCGCAACGCTTCACTGGTATCCTTCTTCTGTACCGCGACTTCCGGATCGTCGGACGTATCCTCGATCGCATTCGCGGCCTCGTCGTCCAGTTCACCGTCCTTCCTGCGCCGCAGGGAAGACAGGGCCTTAAATCGCGTAATCGCCAGCAGCCAGGTGGAAACGGCGGATCGGCCTTCGAACTTGCCAGCCTGGCGCCACACATCGAGGAAAACCTCGCTGATGAGGTCTTCTGCGACCTGCTCGTTCCGCACGAGCCGAAGTCCAAAACGAAACACCCTGACATGGTGCCGCCCGTACAGCACCTGCATGGCGAGGCGGTCGCCTTGAGCTATCCGAGCGATCAGGACATCATCCGAAGCCGCCTGTGTCGCACTCAATGGCCGTCTCGCAAGGTTGGTCGGATGGGGTTGGCGGGTGGTTCGATTGCAAAGGCAAGATTCTTCAAATTATCGCAATAGCCCGAGCACATCTGTGATGTCCCGCACAGAGGATGGCTCCCCGGGAGCGATCGCGCTCGCAGGCACCTGCAAAGCCGAGAAAACGGTATCATAATACAGAAACACTTTCTTCGCGCCCGCAACTCCCGCCGCCCACCTTACCAAGGCTTGGTTCACAAAACAGCACTAGCACGACCGGGGCATCCTCACCCCGTCTGCCGAAACGATCCCGCGCCCGCACCACCCGGATCCGGCAAATTTCCGTTGCCAAACAAGGGCAATGGCGGGCCCTGGCCGACCGGGTTTCGGTTCCAAAAGATACCAAACCTAAAGGCTTTCCTCCTTAAAGTTTGACCCACTTCATTCCACCGACGGCGGGACATGAGCACCGTAGCTTCATTGCTTCAAGGCCAGGGTACAGACGGAACGCATGCTCTCGCCGGCAGCCTGACGCCGGCCATGCTGCGACGCCGTGTCGGCCAGCGTCGTCAGATGCTCGCGGTACAGGCCGCGAGCTATTCGCTCGGCGCACTCGTCCTGCTGATCTATTCTTACTCCGCTACGGTCCCGATCATCATTCCATCCACCTATTTCCTTTGTGGCCTGACGCTGACGGGATTTTTTGCCGTGCTGTCTGAGGCCCAAGTCAACGACAGGTTCGAGGATCACTATCTCACGATCTTTCAGATCGCCTGCAACGTCGCGCTCCAGCTTGGATTCCTGCTCGCCGCCCCCAAGATTGGATATGCGTTTCTGAGCGTACTGTTCCTGATTTTCGGATTTGGCGCGCTGCGGATGACGCCGCGACAAGCAATCATCGCCTGGTCCCTCACGACACTGGGTCTGGCAGCGATTTTTCTGCTGACCGACATCCCGATCGAAATGTCGGTCTCAACCCCTGTCGAACGCGCTGCCGCGATGCTCAGCTTCATCATCACGATCGGACAGTGTGCGTTCGTGGGACTCTACGGCAGTTCGATGCGGAAGATGATCTACAATCGCGGCACCGAACTCAAGGCAGCCAACAAGCGCATCGAGGAGCTCGCCGAACTCGACGAGTTGACCGGTTCGTATAATCGCCGCTGCATCATGCGGATGTTGGATGACGAGATCGCCCGCACCCAGCGCACCAATTCTCCCTGCTCGATCGCACTGATCGATCTCGACTGGTTCAAGCGCATCAACGACGCTTACGGCCACCCCACCGGCGATGAAGTGCTCAGGACATTCGCCATCACCATGTTCGCGAACATCCGCAACATCGACAGGTTCGGCCGTTACGGCGGCGAGGAATTCCTGCTGGTGCTTCCGGATACCACAAATGACATCGCCACGCGCCTCCTGGACCGGCTGCGGGCGATCATCGCCGATCTCGACTGGAGCGCGTTTTCGCCTGACATGCGGGTGACGATTTCCGCCGGCATCGCGACACTGAGGCCGGATGAGAACCCCGACACGTTGCTCGCGCGCGCCGACAACGCGCTTTACACAGCCAAAGAACGGGGACGCAACCGCATCGCCAGCGCCTGATCCAACCTGCTTCCGTTTCCGGGGACGAAGAAACCGTAGCCGGCCTGAAATACCCGAACGCTCCAGGACAGAGTCATGAGTTCGAAATCCGCCTCCACTTCCGAAAATCTGCTCGACGAATTGCAGACCACGCTCGCGCATGGAACCGTCGCGCGCCGGGTCGAGACCCTGCGCCGCGTCACCGATCTTTTCATCAACGGCGCGGTGGATTATTCGGACGAACAGATCGGGCTGTTCGACGACGTTTTCCAGTGCCTGATGGAACACATCGAGACATCCGCCAGGGTGCTGCTCGCCAATCGCCTGGCTCCGATCAATACCGCGCCGCCGCTTACCATTCGCGCGCTGGCGTTCGACGATGTGATCGAGGTCGCCGCCCCGGTCCTTTCCCAATCGGCGCGGCTCGACGACGAGGCGTTGATCGAGACCGCGCGCAACAAGAGCCAGGCGCATTTGCTGGCGATTTCGGCTCGGAGGGTGCTGAGCGGCGCGGTCACCGACGTGCTGGTGCTGCGCGGCAATGACGAAGTGATTCAGCACACCGTCAACAATCCAGGCGCGGAATTTTCCGAGCGCGGCTTCACGCGGCTGATCAATCGCGCTGAAGGGGATGACAACCTGGCGACCTGCCTCGGTTTGCGTCCGACGATGCCGCGTCATCTCTATTTGAAACTGCTTGCGAAGGCCTCGGTGACGGTGCGGGAGCGGCTTGAGGCCGCCAACCCGCCGCTGGCGGGGGACGTGTCGACCGCGGTGCGGGAGGCTACGCAGCGCGCGCGCAACGTATCCTCGGCCATCACCCCGGAAACAGCCATCGCCCATGGGCTCGTAAAGTCACTCTATGAGGACGGCAGGCTTGACGAGCATCAGGTGGCGTCGTTCGCGGAGGCCGGCAAATTCGACGAAGCCAACGCGGCGATCGCAGCGCTAGCCAACGTTCCCGTATCGGTCGCAGAGAATATGATGATTGAAACCCGCGCCGAGGGTGTCATGATCCTGGCCAAGGTTGCGGGAATGTCGTGGTCGACGGTCAGTACGATCATCAATATGCGCGATAGTCTCTCGGGGTTGGAGCCGACCGACCTACAGGCCTGCAAGGCCACCTATGAACGGCTGCGGCCCTCGACAGCACAGCAAGTGCTGCGCTTCCACCGTATGCAGCAGACGGCCGCACCGGTGCCGGCCCAAGCGGGCTAAAACCTCAGCACCCTCGATCCCGCCAGCGCGCCGATGGCCGTCACAAGCGCCGTGGCGATCGTGTACCACGTCGCCACGAACAGCGGTGAATCATCGGTGCAGTGCGAAGCGTACAGCGTCGCCGCCAAACCCGCCGACAACAGCCCGGCGATGGCGCCTGCGACCGCTGGCCGCGTCGGCGCGCCGTGACGCAAGCCGGTCAGCGCCGCCACCAGTAATGGCAGCGACATCAGCGGAATGGCGATCAGGCAAACCCGCGAGTTGCTGCCAACCAGCCGCGTCATCATCGGCAGCCGCTGCGGCAACATCATCTCGCCTGCGATTGCGCCAGCCAGAAGTCCGGCCGGAATCAAGAGCAGCCATACCCAACCGCGCAGCGAGGCTTCCGGCCGCGACAAGTGGAGGCCGATGGCGATGGCCGAGATCGCCAGCGCAAGCGTCACCACGAACTTCAGATCGAAGAACGGATCATGCATCGCGGTCGTGACATCTGGCCTGACGCCCAAGCCTACGAAGAAGATCGCCATCGAAACCGGCGCCGCTGACAGCAACGCCAGCGCCAGCACGAACCCCACCGGCTGGGCACAGTATGCGTTATCGGCGGCAAGCGTTCGAATGAGCTGATCGGTTTCCATGCTCACTGCTCCCGTAATTTGGCGGTAAGGCTGGCAAGCCCCCGATGCAGCGCAACCCGCACCGCGCCCTCGCTCATCGCGAATTTCGCCGCCGTATCCTTGATCGAGACGGCTTCGACAGCGATCGATTGCAGGACCTCGCGCTGGCGCGCCGGCAACGACTGGAGTTGGGCAGCGACCTCGCTTGCCGGTGCGGTCTCCGCGGCCGGCTCGCTCGGAATCGTCTCGGCGAAATCGTCGATGTTGACAAAAATCCGGCGGCCGCGGCGGCGCAGCGCATCGATCAGCTTGTTTCGTGCGATGGCAAACAACCATGGCGCGAACGGCGCGTCGGCGTCCCAGGTGTGCCGCTTCAGATGCACCGCCAACAAAATTTCCTGCACGATGTCCTCGGAGTGATCGACCGGCTGTCCTGCCCGCGCCAAACCGCGGCGCGCAGCAGCCCGAAGTACCGGCGTGACGGCCTTGAGCAGACGATGATACGCCGCACTGTCGCCGGAAACGGCCGACCGCATCAGGCCGGTCCATTCGTCTTCAAGTTCGCGCACGCGTGCTCCCACACTGCAATTCGGTCTATCTTTCAATTTGTTACGCCAGGAAACTTAGATCACAAAATCGTGATAGTTACTTCCCGCATTGGCGCCGTCGCGCCGGAGCCTGGAATCGCGGCAGCAAATTCCGGTACCGGCAGGTTCATAGCACCGATCGGTTCTGCAAACACCCGCCGCCTGAATTCCAAAAGGATTTTGCGCCCGAAATGCGCGCGAACCACTCGTCCGCCGCAATACGCTCGCCCTGCTTTCGCCCGCTGTAGCCCGAAGATTCCCTTTTTCTGCCCCGCTGCGGACACGCCCGAAGGTCTCATTTCACTTCGGGTGGCTGGCAAACGGGGAGATTGCCAAATGACTGTCAGAGCCAGTGGGCGCTCGGCATTGGTATTAGCTGCAGGGCTTTTGATGTGTCTGGCAGGGCCCTCGCAGGCCGCGGCGAATGCAGACGATGTGGCAGCAAGTTCGAAATTGGAAACCGCCAGGGCGCCAGCCCAACACGCTTCCCACCACTGGAAGCGCTACGGGCATCGAAAATTCAGCAGAACGGCGCTGAAGTCAGCCGACAGCACGAAAGCCGTCTCAACCGCGGCCGACGACCGCGGCCAGTCGCCCGCGCTCCCGTCTTCGGTTGCCAACGCCAACGCACAACTGACTTCCAACGATATCCTGCAGGCCACACCGGACAAGCCGGTCGACGCCCAGGTCGTTTCAGCCGATCAGATCAACGATGTCGATCGCGCGCTGCGCGAGAGCCCGCCGCCCGCGACTACCCTGGCGATGGCGACGGCGGAGGCGTCTCCTGCACGTATCCCATCTGCAGCACCGGTTGTCGCAGGCTCCAATGAAAGCACGGTCTGGGATCAGACTTCCCTGATCGGAAAGATATTCATCGGTTTCGGCGCGCTGCTGACGATGGCCTCCGCCGCGCGTATGTTCATGGCTTAACCGACAACCACCGCCGCCATTGCGGGTCGGCGCAACGCGCCTCCCGATGACAGGCGCCACGAAGCGATCCAGGGGCGCCGTGCCCAGACTGGATGCTTCGAAGCTTGTGCTCCTCGCAACAACGGAATGGCCGAAAGTGCCGATCCCCACTTGAAGCCGACCCCGCCAACGGGCACATTGCCCGCGAAATCAGGCGCGGGGTTAATCATGAGCACGTTCGAATACATCATTGTTGAAAGCAAAGGCGCGGTCGGCATTATCACGCTGAATCGCCCGAAAATGCTCAATGCGCTGTCCTTCGGCGTGTTCAAAGAGATCGCCGCGGCAATCGACGATCTCGAGGCCGACGACAATATCGGATGCATCCTGCTGGCCGGCGGCGAGAAGGCTTTCGCTGCTGGCGCCGACATCAAGGAAATGCAGCCGAAGACCTTCATCGACATGTTTTCCAGCGATTTCGGCACGGCTGGAGGCCACCGCGTCGCCGACTGCCGTAAGCCGACGATCGCCGCCGTCAGTGGCTATGCGCTCGGCGGAGGCTGCGAACTGGCGATGATGTGCGACATCATCATCGCCGCCGACACCGCGAAATTCGGCCAGCCGGAAATCACGCTCGGCACCATCCCCGGCATTGGCGGAACGCAGCGGCTGACGCGCGCGGTCGGTAAATCCAAGGCGATGGACCTGTGTCTCACTGGCCGGATGATGGATGCGGCGGAGGCGGAACGATCGGGGCTGGTCAGCCGCGTCGTGCCCGCGGACAAATTGATGGGCGAAGCGCTGGCGGCGGCGGAGAAAATCGCATCGATGTCGCGTCCCGCAGCGGCAATGGCGAAGGAGGCCATCAACCGGGCGTTCGAGACGCCGCTGTCTGAAGGAATGAACGTCGAACGCAACTTGTTCCATGCGACCTTCGCGCTGGAAGACCGCTCCGAAGGCATGGCGGCGTTCATCGAGAAGCGCAAGCCGGCCAACAAGAACAGGTGAGGCGGTTGACCTCCACGCGAGTCGTCCCCGCGAACGCCGGACGACGCTAGGTGGCGCGACTCCGCGCCAGCGCCGCGCTGACCAGCGCGCGGTAGGCGCGTTCGGTTAGCGTCGTTGGCCGGTCGAGGCCGAGCCGGGCCAGGCATTCATGGTCGGCGGGATCGGCGGCGCGCGTCAGGCCCTGCCACAACAATCCCGCCAGGCGCTGCGGCGCACGTTGTGCATCCTGCAGGATCTGCAAAGCCGGTATCAGCCGCTGTTCGGTTTCAGTGAAATCGCTGCCGAACGGAAACGACGGCAGCAGGCCGGCCTCGCGCGCAGGTCTTAGCGCGCTCGCAATCCGGTCGGGATGATTTTCGCGATGCGCCGCCGGAATTTCAAAGTTCTTCGGCAGCTTGCCGGCGTCCTTGGCCTCGCGGGCAAGGTCGTCCTGAAAACGGCTGTCCGCGACCTGCAACATTGCCGCGATCACATCGGCGTCGGTTTTTCCCCTGATATCGGCGACGCCGTATTCGGTGACGACGACATCGCGCAAATGCCGCGGGATGGTCTCGTGGCCATAGCTCCAGCGAATATTGGATTGCGCCTTGGTGCCGGCTTGCCGCGCCGCTTCGACCGTGAGAACCGAGCGCGCGCCCTGCAGCGCGAACGCCTGGGCCACGAAATTATATTGGCCGCCGACACCGCTCACGACCTGTCCGTTTTCAAGGCCGTCGGAAACGGCTGCCCCCATCAGGGTCGCCATCATCGCGCTGTTGACGAAGCGGGCATCGACGCGGGCGCGCCGCTTCGCCTCCTCGTCGCCATAGAGCTCGTTGGTGAAGGATACCGGCATCATCTGGATGCGCGCGATGTGATCGGGCGTCATCTCGCGCAGCGCGCGATAGAACGATTTCGGCCCGAGAAAAAACGCGCCGTGCAGCACGACGCCATCGACCTCGCGTTTGAGGATACCGGCGTCGATCAAGCCGAGAAAGGCTGCGAACAGCATCTCGCTGACGCCATAGAGACCCTTTGCGAACGATCCCGTTTCCAGCGCCAAGATCTGCTCCGGTCCGGGCGCAAGCCGCTTCATGATTTCGCGAAATTGCGCATTGTCGCGATGGCGAACGATCAACCCCTGCGCCAGCGCATCGCCAACCTGCCCGATGCCGATCTGCAGCGTGCCGCCGTCGCGCACCAGGCCTGCGGCGTGAAGACCGATGGCGTATCTGGTGTCGGTAATCGGCTCGGATGGCGGTGCGTACAGCGGAAAGTCGGTCTCGGGACTATCGAGCACCGCGCTGAATTGCTCTCCCGCCAGATCGCCAGCGCCGGGCATGAAGGGCAGTTCGGAATTGACCTGTCCGACCAGTTTGAACGACGCACGACCCTCGGCGCGGGCGCGCAGGACATCGAGCGTGGTATCGGTGTTGCAGCTCAGGCTGTAGCGCACGACGCCATTGACCACGCGCTTGGCGACCAGCTGCGTGACGACGTTGAGCCCGTGCGCCAACAGATATGATGCGGCATGGGTATAATTGGCGGAGATATAGCGCTGCTGCGCGAGTGGCACGTGCAGCCATCTTCCCGCCAGAAAGAAAAACTCGATCACCGTTATATTGGGCGGCAACGCATTGGCGTGCAGCGCACCGCTGTAATCAAGATCGGGATAGCCGCCAAACAGTCGCTCGACCACCGGCACGATGAAGCGCCGTTGAAGCAGGTTCCGCGGTTTGGGTTTTTCCAGCGTCAGCGCTGAAAAGAAGGTCAGGCTGATGGCGCGGTCGGCGGCGGCGCGCGCGTAAAGCGCATTGGCGATGTGATTCGCCTTGCCGAGCCCGAGCGGCAATCCGACCACCAGGTTGGTCCCGACGTCGCGGATGATATCCTCCGCAATCGCCTCGGGATCGGAGAACAGTTTCGGCATCAAGTGCAAGCCCCGGGCGCGATCACGACAGCCGGCGCCTGGAATTGGACGCCGCCGCCAACAGTTTAGCGCATTTGCTCCTGAAATTCGTCTGTGACGTTGGAAGCGACTCGTTTCGGCAAGAGAAGTCTTGCTTGACCGGTCCGATCGGCCTTGGGACATTGGATTCTGTGGTCTCCCTGAATCTGTGCCGAGACTTCAAGCCTGTTTGAACGCCGGCCAGACAAAGGCTTTCATGCCGCGACCTCGTTGACGCCACGCGCTTGCCTTCATTGCCGCCGGAATGACCATGCCCAATCGAAACGCTCTTGCGAAAGCCTCCCAGCCGTCGACGCCGGTGAATTTCGACGTTCCCGCCGGCGCCTGCGATTGCCACACCCACATTCACGCCGATTCCGAAAAATTTCCGTTCTTCGCGGGCCGCGTCTATACGCCGGAACTGGCGTCGCCCGAGGAAATGACCGCCCTGCACAAGGCGCTGCATATCGAGCGCGTGGTGATCGTCACGCCGAGCGTCTACGGCACCGACAATTCCGCCACGCTGTTCGGCATGAAGACGCGCGGCGAACACCGCGCGCGGCGTCGCCGTGATCGACGAGAAGACGCCGGAGAGCGATCTCGACGCCATGAACCAGGCCGGCATTCGCGGCATCCGGCTCAATCTTGCGACCGGCGGCGTCAACGATCCTGGCGTCGGGCGTCAGCGCTTTCTGGCGGCGGTCGAGCGCGTGAAGGCGCGCGGCTGGCATATCCAGCTCTACACTGGTCTGGCGATGATCACGGCGATCAGGGATCTCGTCGCCGCCTCCCCGGTGCCGGTCGTGTTCGACCATTTCGGCGGCGCGCTGGCCGAACTCGGTCCCGATCAGGCCGGCTTTTCGGATCTGCTTGAACTCGTGAAATCGGGCAAGGCTTACGTGAAAATCTCCGGCGCCTACCGGGCGTCCAAGCTCGCGCCCGATTATGCCGACGCGGCGCCGCTGGCGCGGGCGCTGATCGCCGCCAATTCCGACCGCATCGTCTGGGGCACGGACTGGCCGCATCCGAATTCGGTGACGCCGCCCGGCAGGAAGCCGACCGACCTGACGCCGCTGTTCCAGATCGATGACGGTCGCCTCTTCAACCAGCTTGCGGTATGGGCGCCGGATGCGGCGATCCGCAAGAAGATCCTGGTCGACAATCCGGCGCGGCTTTACGGATTTTAGAGTCAAGATTCCGGGAGGCCAGTCCCGCTCCTCAATCGCGCGCCGGCCATAGCGGCGGGTGACTGCCGAGCGGCATCGCCGGGCGCGCCCAGGACGCAGGCGTTTTCGACAGTACGGCCGAATGGCTGACGGTCGACAGCGGCCCGAAGCCCGAAGCCACCGCTTCGATAAAGGGGGTGACGGCATCAGCCTTCAAATCCTCGGTCTTAAATCCGTCGGCGACGCGGCCGAGATTCCAGAGCCATCGCCCGGTCTGCGCCAGCGAGACCCGGACATGCCAGCTGCCGCCTTCACGCGACTGGCGCGCCTTCGCCATCATGGCGCCGAATGCCATCAGGTAGCCGGTGGCGTGATCGAGCATCTGCGCCGGCAATTCCTTAGGGCCCTCGACACCGGCGGCCCGGCCTTCGGCGTGGTTGAAACCGGTCGCGGTCTGCACCAGCGAATCGAAGCCGCGGCGCTCCGCCCACGGCCCGGCATGGCCATAGGCCGACAGCGACACTGAGATGATGCCGGGATTGATGCGCGCCGCGTCTTCCGGCGAGAAGCCGAGGCCAGCGAGCGCGTGCGGACGATAGCCTTGCGAGAAAATATCCGCCTGCGCCAGCAGATCGCGCAACGCGCCCTGCCCCTGCTCGCTCTTGAGTTCGACAAAACTCGTCAGCTTGCCGCGCCCGGTATCGATCGTGAGCCACGGAATCGCTGGCAGGTCGGGACCGGAAATCAACAGCACATCGGCGCCGTGCGCGGCGAGCGTGCGGCCGGCGACGGGGCCGGCGATCACCCGCGACAGGTCGAGCACGCGCACGCCGGCGAGCGGGCGGTCACCGGCGGGCCACGGTTTTGGCGCGGCCTCGCCGATTTTTTCGATTGTGATCGGCGGCAAGGCGGCAAGCGCCCTGGCCTGCGGCAGACCGGACCATTCATCGTACGTGCGCATCATCGCGACCACGCCGCCGGCGGCATAGGCCGCGGTCTCGAAAGCCTCGCCGTCCCACTGCATCAGCGCGGCCTGCACTTCGTCGCGTTCCGGCTCGCAGTTCGAGAACCTTGCAGACGGCATCGCGATGATGCCGGAAATTGGTGTGCAGCCGCACGAAGCGTTGATCGCGGGTCTTGTAAACCCCGGCGATGACGTCCCAGGCCGGCGGCGGCGGCTTGCCATCGACGCGCAGGTAACGCTCGCTGCGGCATTCGACGACGGCGTGACGCATGTCGACAGCGACATTCTGCGATTGGCCGCTGCGCAATCTCCAGATTTGCGCGGCGGCAAGCCCGGCCGCGGCGATGCTGGCCTGCGCCGCGGCGGCGACGCGAAACGAAGACGGCAGTTGCGGTTCTTCTCCCGTCAGCGTGACCGCGTCGAGCGCGGAAGCGTCGCCGCCGGCCGAGCCTCCAGAGATCGGCGAGAATTTCGCGGGGCGTTTGCATGACCGTCACTTTTCTCTACGTTCAAAGCTGTCTGGAGATACTGGGAGATACGCACGCTTTGTGGTGCAATTCTTGCTGTTTTTCTGCCTTACCACGGAAGGAGTTGCAATGGCTGCCATCGATCCACTGACCGCCGGAGGCGTCCTGCTTGCGACCGCCGCGACCGATGCGGTCTACGTCATGTTTACTTCGGCCGTGGTCGCGCGCCGGCGCGTGCCCGCGGCAACGTGGAGCAGCGTATGGTATCTGCTCTCATCCTATGCGGTGATCAGCTATACCGAAAACTGGATTTATGTCGCCTTCGCGGCGATCGGTTCATGGCTCGGCGCGTTCGCAACGATCACCTTCCTGCACCGGCCGCCCGGCGGTCCGCCGATCGGCGCCGCGCCTGAGTAACGGCCGACCATGAGTCCGCCATCTCGCGGCGCGTTGCGCCCGAGCTGTGCTGATATTTTCCGCCCCGAGAGGGCGTGGGGAATGCCGGGTGCCCGCGCACCCGCAGCCGCGCGTGGTGTGTAGGTAACACGCGCGTTAGTCACCACGAGTACGCCGGAAACACCCGGCATTCCCGCACGCAATGGTTTTAACGGTTTCCTTCGTTCTCTCCCCGGTGATCGGGCTTTTTTGTCACCGTCATCGGCGGAGTTGCCTCCGCTGACTTGACGCCGGCGTCGAGGCGTCAGGACCAAACGACTTCGCCGTCCGCAAGAAAAGCGCTCTCGTCAGCAGCACCACTTGCGTCCACCGCATCCCGCCCCAACGTTCGTGACGATGGCCAACGCCCCTTTCGGGACGGGATGGCGGAAGTTCTAAGAGTGATTGGGGGGAGCGTGAATAGAAATATTTTTGAAAAGGGGGCTGGACAGGCACATCGCAAAACGGCCCGACGGGCAAATCAGTGAACGGGTTTTCACCGGCATGCCTGGTGCTTTCCGAATGGGAGAGTCGAGTGGCGCCACCATTCCCTATTGCCGATCGCGTCGAACTATGTCTGCTGGAAAACGCTGGCTCAGATCGGCCAGAAGATGACCTCTCGCCTCTTCTTTCGCCTGCAACTCCGGGAGCAACATCGTCTTTACGATGGTGCCTCTGTGTTTGAGGTGGAACTTTCTGGACGAAAGGAACTTATATTTTTACCACATCGCGTGAGAAGTTTCTTGGGAGGGATACAATGGGGCTAGTTTTACTCTTGGTTGTTCTGGTTGTCCTTTTTGGCGGCGGCGGCTTCTATCTCGGCCCTCCCTACCATTATTTTGGTGGGGGCCTCGGCACGATATTGGTGATCGTTATCATAGTCCTTCTGTTGAGGGGCTGACCCGATTGCTAACCCTCCTTTCCGCGAGGCCACCTCAGTTGGCGGGGCTGGAAGCGCGTAAGCGCGTAGACTTGCGCAGCCAAACGGACTCCCGATCGTTATCCAACGGTTCTTGAACCGGCAGGGCGAAAATGGCCGAAGACTTGGTGACAACAACCGGCATCGCCCGGCACGGCGCGACCCGCCTGCCGTCGGTGGATGTAGATAGCCTCAATATAGAACTCAAGGATGACGAGGGATTTCTGGGTGACCGTGCCAGCAAGGGCGCGTTCCGCAGGATTCTAGACGCGCTGCGCAAACCGCTGCGCAACAACGGCGATGATCCCCTTGGGAAAAAGGCTTCTGAGCAGATTGCAAAAAGCACGCTCGACGATCTCCTCATGGGCGACGATATCGGCGCAGCTGCGCTGGTTCACGGTGCGATCGAAGAATTCGCTCAGGAACTGGCCTATGTTACCGGGCGGTTCCTCAAAACCAAGGCTTGGGCGGATACCGAGCGCATTGTGGTGGGAGGAGGTTTTCGTCAAAGCCGGGTCGGCGAACTTGCGATTGCTCGCACCGATATCCTGCTCAAGGCCGAAGACTTCAAGGTCGATCTGGTGCCGATCCGATTTGACCCCGATGACGCGGGTCTTATCGGCTGCCTTCATCTGGCACCCTCATGGATTTTCGAAGCCCATGATAGCATCCTTGCGGTCGATATAGGCGGCACCAACATTCGCTGCGGCCTGGTGGAGACGCGCTGGAAGAAGGCGCCAGATTTGTCCAAGGCATCGGTGTGGAAATCCGAATTGTGGCGTCATGCCGACGACGAACCGACCCGTGAAGGCGCGGTGAAGCGACTGGTCAAGATGCTGAAGAGCTTGATCGCCGAAGCAGATGCCGAAGGACTTAGGCTTGCGCCGTTCATTGGGATCGCCTGTCCCGGCGTGATCAACGAAGACGGCTCCATCGAAAAGGGTGCGCAAAATCTGCCGGGAAATTGGGAAAGCAGCAAATTCAATCTACCCATGAGCTTGGTTGAGGCGATACCGGAAATCGGTGGTCACGATACGGCGGTGCTGATGCATAACGACGGCGTGGCACAGGGTCTCAGCGAAGTGCCCTTCATGCAGGATATCGAGCACTGGGGCGTCCTGACCATTGGCACCGGACTAGGGAACGCAAGGTTTACAAATCGAAAGCCGAAGGCGACCAAGGGAGGCAAGACAAAAGAGGTCAAATAGCCCTCGATTTCGAGCCGAAAATCGAATCCCATAAATCCGCATCCATTTTCGTCCCGAGCATAGCTGCAAACTCCTATTTCCTGTTTTGGCGGCACCAAACGGGCATGCCGAAGCAAATGTTTCCTCTTGAAGTGCCGCGCAAACGGGCGCACTTCGCAATTTGACGAGTCGCCCGAGGGACTTTCACCCTCGGGCGCTCCCAGAACCGTACGTGAACCTCTCGATTCATATGGCTCCCGATGTTCGGCCAAGGCCGCATAAGGCGGCGCCGCATAGTGGACGCACTCGCCATTCGGCAAAACCCGTGCTACTGGGCATTAGCACCAGAAGCGGCACGTACAAGAAGCCGCAACAGCATCAGGGAGAAACTCAACCATGATCAAGCGGCGCAGACTTTTGCAGGTTGGAGCATCCGGTATCGCTGCATCGATAGCCATGCCTTTTGTGGGGCGCACGGGCTGGGCTGCCACGCCCACGCACACGCTGAAGCTGACCTTCGCCGACACCCAGAGTCATCCGCTCTACGAAGTGCTCAGGCGTTTCTCGGAAGACGTCTCCAGGCGCACCTCCGGCGCCGTCGAGATTCAGGTGTTCAGCATCGGTCAGCTCGGCAGCGGCACCAATATCCTCACTGGATTGCAGACGGGCATCATCGATTTTTGCGCGCACACCTCCGGTTTTATCGACACCATCTTCCCGAAATTCCAGGTGCTCGATCTGCCTTTCCTGTTTTCGGAAGCGGCATCGGCCGAGCGCATGCTTGACGGGCCAACGGGCGCAAAGCTCCTGGACATGCTGCCGTCGAAGGGCATCTATGGCCTGGGCTTTGGTCACTGGGGGTGGCGCGTTGTCTCGACCATCGACAGGAAGGCACCGGAACCCGCCGACATGAAGGGGTTGAAAATCCGGGTTCAGCCCGGTGCGATCTTCGCGGCCACCTTCCGCGCGCTGGGCGCGAGCCCGGCCGCTATCGATCTGACCGAGGTTTATCTCGCGCTGTCGCAACGTGTCATCGACGCCGTCGAGACGCCGATGATTTCGCTCGCTGCAACCAAGCACGATGAGATCGTCAACACGATCAACATGACCAATCAGGTTTATAACGTCGGCGTCATGATGGCGAGCAAAGCCAAGTTCGATACCTTGCCGAAGGAGGTGCAGGAGGCCGTTCGAGCGGCCAGCGTCAACCTCACCAAGGACTGGCGGACGACCATCGCCGTCAAGAGCGAAGAGATTGCGCAGCGCTACAAGGCCAAGGGCATGACGATCGTCGAGCCGAACCGCGAGGATTACCGCAAGGCCACCGAAAGCGTGTATCCGCAATTCAAGGACATTATCGGCGCCGATCTGTACGACACGGTCCTGAAGGAAGCCGGGCATGCATGAACTGTCCTCGCCGTCGTCCGACGGCGAGCGCGGGATCGCATCCGGATTGATCGACCCGGCCGTGCATGAGATCAGGCGCGGTCCGCTCGCAGGCCGCGTCCGCGCGTGGCTGAATGGCATCGACCTGGCGTTCCGCGCCATTCTGGTGATTGCGCTGGTGATCCAGCTTGCCATCGTCCTGACCGGAATCGTTTCCCGATTCTGGTTCGACGAGTCGCTGCTGTGGGCCGATGAAGCGGCCAAGCTGTTTCTGTCGCTCATAACCTTCGTAGGCGGCGCGCTGGCGTTTCGCGCCCGCCACCACACCACCGTCGAGTTCCTGACAGGCAAATTTTCGCCGCGCTGGCGGATATCGTTTGCGATCGGCATGGATCTCCTGGTCCTGATCGCCGCGGTCGTGGTCGGTGACGTCTCGCTGGAATTTCTGTCGATCTCCGCGACATCGGACACGCCGATCCTGCAGATCAACGCAGCCTGGCTGGTGCTGCCGCTCACGATCGGGCTTGGGCTGACCGCGTTGTTTGCGGTCGAGCGGCTGGTGTACAACCACCGGCCTCGCGAGATCGTCCCTGCGGCTTGCGTCGTCGTGCTGCTGGTCGGCCTCGTCTACGTCGCAAGCGTCATGCCCTCGCTGCATCTGGCCAACGGCACGGCGCTCAGCCTCATGCTGATCGGCTTCCTGCTGGCGATCTTGCTGGGGCTCCCGGTCAGCTTTGCCATGCTGCTGGGATCGGTGACTTTCCTCCTGGTCACCGGCGTGGCTCCGCCGATCGCGGTGGCGCAAAACACCTTTGACGGCACCAGCAACTATATCCTGCTCACGCTGCCCTTCTTCATCTGGGCCGGCCTGATCATGGAGAAGGGTGGCATCAGCCTCCGCCTTGTGCGCTTTGCCATGACGCTTGTGGGTCATCTGCGCGGCGGCCTGCTCCAGGTTGTGGTGCTGACGATCTACATGGTCTCCGGCATTTCCGGCTCGAAAATCGCCGACGTCGTCGCGGTCGGGTCGGTCCTGCGCCGCGAATTGGAGCGCCAGGGGTACAAGCCCGAACAGGGTGCCGCGGTGCTGGCGGCGTCGGCGGCCATGTCGGAGACGATACCGCCGAGCCTTGCCATGCTGGTGCTGGGATCGGTGGCGCCGATCTCGATCGGCACACTGTTCATTGCCGGCCTGATGCCGGCCGCTGTCATCGCGCTCCTGCTGATGGTGCTGAACTACGTGCTGTCGCGGCGCGGCAACATGGCTGCCGCACCGCGCGCGACCGCGTCCGAATTGTTGCGCGCAACCGGCGGTGCCGTGTTGCCCCTGGTGATGCCAGTGATCATGGTGATCGGAATCCGTTTCGGCGTCGCCACACCGACCGAGGTCTCCAGCGTGGCCGTCCTGTACGGCCTGTTTCTGGCCTTCGCCGTCTACCGCGCCGTCGGCCTCAAGACGCTATACGAGATCGCGGTGGATTCCAGCCTGCTGGCAGGAATGGTACTCTTCATCATTGCGGCGGCCTTTTCCTTTGGCTGGACACTGACGGCCGCGAACCTGCCCGCCAGCCTCGCCATGGTCCTGCATTCGGCCGGCGACAGCCGCATCGTGTTCACGCTCGGAACGATCGTGCTGCTGATCGTGGTGGGCTCGCTGCTCGAGGGCCTGCCGGCGCTGATCATCCTCGGGCCGCTGCTGATGCCGATCGCGACCCAATATGGGATCGACATCATCCACTACAGCATGATCATCATCCTGGCGATGGGTGTGGGGATATTCATCCCGCCGATCGGCATCGGCTTCTACGTGTCCTGCACGGTGTCAGGAAGCCGCCTTGAGGCGGCCGGCCGCGCGATGCTCCCTTATCTTGCGGTTCTGATCATCGGCGTTTTGGTCGTGGCGTTCGTGCCGTGGTTCACTCTCGCGGTGCCGCGTCTGATCCAGGCACACTAAGCGCCGGCCGACGGCTCCACAGACAGGCCACCATGGGCTCTCGGGAGCCTGTCCGCCGTCAAAAATGCGGGACCACTTCGACCCCGGCCTTGAGCACCGCGGAAGCCAGCGATCCATTCATCATTTCATACTCGAATCGCGTCTCGAAATAGTCGCTGCCGAGGAAACCCTTGCTCGGGCTGTAAGACGTGCGGGTCTCATTGGCCGCCCAATATCTTCCGCGCTTCGGGCTGACCAGGATCTTCTGCGGGTGCATGGCGCCGAGCGAGCCATAGTTGATATGACATTCGTGGTTTTGCAGAACAATGATCTTGACGTTGACGGTGCAGCCGGGACAGAGGCTGATCCTCGGCACTTTGCAATCGGGGTTGAAGCTGCCTCGCGCTTCGGCCAATTCGCTTGCCAACAGCATCGATGCCAGCAATGTCAAACACAAGACGATGCGTGAAGTCTGCGGCATGGCAACGCTCGTTTTTCAAGGGGGACAGCGAGCGGAGCTATAGCAGCCGAGACAGGCTCTGGCGAGTTGATATTTCGCAAGGAAAAAGACGACAACGGGGGGCCAGAGATCATTGCAGTTGCTGTCGAGCAGGGGCATGTCGAATCGGAACGCCAGTTTTGCGCGCGCGCCGGAGCGCGATCGTGTCGGCGATGTCCGACTTCAGTGCGTAATGCGCACGAAAGCGGGCGTCCACCGGACGCAATCGATTTATGGGCCCGCGCCCTAATGAAAATCCCGCGAGGGCGGCAGGATCCGCACATTGCGCGGGTGGCGGATTTTCTGGGCCGGAATGTCGGGATGCTCGCGCCGGTCGTCATTGAGCGGTTCGATCAGCGCGGGGCCGGCCGGCACCGGATGTTTGCGGCTATCGTTGGCGAGACCCATCAGATCATGCGAGCGGTCATATAAGCGCTGCGCGACCAGATGTGTCACCTGTTCCGGGCTGCTCTGGATATAACCCTCGACCAGGATGAGCCGCGCGCCCATCACCTCCTTGCGGAACTGTTCCATCACCTTCGGCCACACCACGATATTGGCGATGCCAGTTTCGTCCTCCAGCGTCATGAAGACGACGCCCTTGGCGCTGCCCGGACGCTGCCGCACCAGCACCACGCCGGCGCAGCGGACACGTTTCTTGTCGTTGGCATGGCAGACGCGTTCGCAGGCGATGACGCGCTCTTTCTCGAACATCGGCCGCAGGAATTCCATCGGATGGCCCTTCAGCGACAGCCGGATGGTCTGATAATCCGCCACCACCTGCTCCGGCAGCGGCATGTCAGGCAACGGCTGCGCACGCTCGTCCGGCTGCTCGCGGGCGGTGGCGATTTCGAACAGCGGCAGCGGCACGTCATCGGGCAGACGCCGCACCGCCCACAGGGCTGCGCGGCGGTCGAGCCCGATGGAGCGAAACGCATCGGCATCCGCCAGCAGGATCAGCGCCCGCTTGGGAAGCGCGGTGTCGCGGGCGAAATCTTCCAGCGAGGTGAAGGAGCGGCGCTGCCGCGCGGCGACGATGCGCTCGGCCCAGTCTTCCGCTTTTGGCTTACCGCCCTTCTGTCGCAGAAACTCCTCGTCCGGATCGGCCCATTTAAACCCGTCGATCTGGCGAAAGCCGAGCCGCACGGCGTGATACTTCCCGCTAGAGCCTTTTCCGTTTCGATCGAATTGAAACGGGGCTCTAAATTTTCTGATTTGACGCGTTTTCTTGACGCGAACCGGTCTCCTCTTCGCTTGAAAACGCTCTATCCGGCTCCAGCGTATTCTGCGCGTAGCTGAACGACACATCGATCTCGCGCACCTCGACGCCATTGTTGCGGGCATCGCCGACGATCTGCGCCGGGGCGTAAAACCCCATCGGCTGCGAATTCAGCAACCCGCAGCAAAACGCGTCGGGGTGGAAATGCTTCAGCCATGACGAGACGTAGACGAGCTGCGCGAAGCTCGCGGCGTGGCTTTCCGGGAAACCGTAGCTGCCAAATCCCTTGATCTGGTCGAAACAGTTTTTCGAAAACTCCGGATCGTATCCCCGCGCGATCATGTTGTTGACCATCTTGGATTCGAATTTTCCGATCGTGCCGACATTGCGGAACGTCGCCATGGCGCGGCGCAGCCCGTTGGCCTCTTCAGAGGTAAACTTCGCGGCCTCGATGGCGATCCGCATCGCCTGTTCCTGGAACAGCGGCACGCCGAGAGTCTTGTGCAGAACCCTGCGCAACTCATCCTTGTCGCCGTGTGCGGGCGATGGCGACGGATAGCTCACCTCCTCCTGGCGGTTACGCCGTCGAAGATAGGGATGCACCATGTCGCCCTGGATCGGACCCGGACGCACGATGGCGACCTCGATGACGAGATCGTAAAATTTCCGCGGCTTCAGGCGCGGCAGCATGTTCATCTGCGCGCGGCTTTCGACCTGGAATACGCCAAGCGATTCGCCGCGGCACAGCATGTCGTAGACCGGCCTCCGGTCCTGGGGAATCGTCGCCAGCTCCCAGCGTTCGCCCTTGTGATCCGCGACCAGATCGAAACATTTACGAATGCAGGTCAGCATCCCCAATGCCAGCACATCGACCTTCATCATGTTCAGCGTATCGACATCGTCCTTGTCCCACTCGATGAAGGTGCGGTCGTCCATCGCGGCATTGCCGATCGGCACGTAGGTATCGAGCCGGTCCTGCGTCAGCACATAACCGCCGACGTGCTGCGACAGGTGGCGCGGAAACTCGATCAGCTCGGCGGCGAGTTCGACGGCGCGTCCGACCATCGGATTGTCGGGATCGAACCCGGCCTGCCTGACCTGCGTTTCGTTGAGGCCCTTGCCCCAGCTTCCCCACACCGTATCGGCCAGCGCCGCCGTCACGTCTTCCGTCAGCCCCAGCGCCTTGCCGACATCGCGGATGGCACTGCGCGGCCGGTAATGAATGACGGTCGCGATAATGGCGGCGCGATGCCGGCCATATCTCCGGTAGACATACTGCATCACCTCCTCGCGCCGCGAATGCTCGAAATCGACGTCGATGTCGGGCGGCTCCAGCCGTTCCTTGGAAATAAAACGCTCGAACAGGAGATCGACCTTGGTCGGATCGACGGAGGTAACATCAAGCACATAGCAGACGGCCGAGTTCGCCGCCGATCCCCGGCCCTGGCAGAGGATTTTCTGCTCGCGCGCGTAACTGACGATGTCGTGCACGGTGAGAAAGTAATGCGCGTATTTGAGTTTTCTGATCAGGCGCAATTCCTTGTGCAGAACCTTTTTGGTCTTGGGTGAGATCCGGATCGGGAATCTCCTGTGCGCACCCTGCCAGGTCAGGTCTTCCAGATGACGCTGCGCGGTCTTGCCCGGCGGTACCGGCTCGTCGGGATACTGGTATTTGAGCTGGTCCAGCGAAAAATGGATGCGGCCGGCAAACCGCATGGTTTCCGTAATCGCCTCCGGCACATCGCGAAACAGCCGTGCCATTTCATCCGCGGGCTTGAGATGGCGTTCGGCATTGGCTTCGAGACGCCTGCCGATGGCGTCGATGGTCGTCTTCTCGCGGATGCAGGTGAGGACATCCTGCAAGGGGCGACGCGACGGATGGTGGTACAGTACTTCGTTGGTCGCCAGCAGCGGCACGCCGGCGGTTGCGGCGATGCGATGAAGCCGGGCAAGACGGCGCTGGTCGTCGCCGCGGTATAGCACGCTCGCGGCAAGCCATACCCCATCCGCGGAACTGCGCTGCAACCGAGCCAGAACATCAAGCGCTTTCGCTTCCTCCAAGCGATGCGGCAGCGTCAAAACGAGAAGCTGCCCTTCGGCGAATTCCAGGAGATCGTCGAGCCTCAGATGACATTCGCCCTTTTCGGTATCGTCCCCCCGCTTGCCGCGGGTGAGCAACCGGCAGAGCCGGCCGTAAGCCGCGCGATCGCGGGGATAGACCAGAATGTCCGGCGTATCGTCCATAAAGACCAGACGCGATCCGATCAGAAGCTTCGGCTTGTATTTGACGTTGGGATTATCGAGTTCCTTGTAAGCGCGCACCACGCCTGCCAGCGTGTTGTGATCGGCGATGCCGATGACGGGAAGGCGCAGATCGCTCGCCTGTTGCACGTAGGCGCGCGGATCCGATCCCCCGCGCAGGAATGAAAAATTCGTCGTGATTCCGATTTCGGCGTAGGCAGGGTTGGTCATGCGAACAATCCGTGCATGTACCAGTTCGGCGACACGGCCTTGCCCTCCTCCTGCACGATCTCGCGGTCGTAAAGTCCGTCGCGATAGAGCCAGAACCTCAAACCCGCCTCGTCCTCGACGCGGAAATAATCGCGCGTCAGCATCTCGTCCTGCGAGCGCCACCACTCCATGGCGACGCGCTCGGGGCCTTCGGCGCGGATCACGGCATGGGTGGCGCGGCGCCAGACAAACCGCGCCGGCGGGCCATCCGGCACCTGCGCGATGACTTTTATCTGTTCCGGCCGCTCGAACAGCCGCAAGGGCCGCAACGGCGGCTCGCCCTCGGCGCGTGCCGGCCAGGCTGCATACGCCGCTGCGGCCAGATGATGCTGCGCCGATGCTGCCATCACCGCGCGCTCGGGAATATGGGTGTCCTGCGGCAGATGCACGACCACGCGCTTGCCGCCGATGCGCGCGGCGATACGGTCGATCAAGGCGGCCAGCTCGTCATTGTCGTGCACATTGGCATCGAGATCGCGCTGCTCTTGCACGACGATTTCGGTGCGGCTGGCGGACAGGCGAATGAGATCGAATCCGAAACCGGGATCGAGCGGATCGCTCAGGGAATCGAGCCGCTCGCGAAACAGGCGGTCGATCACCTCGGCCCTGGTCACGGGCTGTCCGGCGTCGACACATGATGGTGCGAACCGCGCCATCGGTGCGGAAGAAACGGGCTTCCAGCCGCCGCGCGCCCTTGCCCTGCTGCGCCATCGCCGCGACCAGCATCGCGGCCAGCCCGGATAATGTCGCGGAGATCACCGCTTCGGTCGCCACCGGCTCGGCGAAACGCTTCTCCACGATGTAATCCGGCAGCGGCTTTCGCGGGCTGATCGGCGCATCGCTTAGCCCCAGCGCCTGTTCCAATAGCGTCGTAAAGTCAGCGCCAAAGCGGGCGGTGATTTCATGCCGCGCGCGGGAGGCGACATCGCCGATGGTTTTCAAGCCCGCGCGGCGCAGGCCGGTGACAACAGCCGCATCGGCGCCCAGCGCGGACACCGGCAGCGGCCTGACCGCATCGGCTTCCTCGCCCTCCCGCACGATGCGGCCATGGACATGACGGGTCATCGTCCGCGCGCACACGGCGGTGCCGGCGATGGCGGCGCTGACCGCAAAACCTTGCGCGGTCAACACGTCGCACAACAGCCGCATCATCGCGGCCTCGCCGCCGAACAAATGCACACAGCCGGTGATGTCGAGAAACAGGCCGTGCGGGGGATCGAGCGCCACCAGCGGCGTGAAGCGGTCGCACCAACAGGCAATGGCATTCAACGCGTCGACGTCGGCGGCCTCATCGGCATCGAACACCCTTAATTGCGGACAGATGGCGCGGGCATTGGCGAGCGGCAGACCTTTATCGAGACCGAGCCGCGCGGCCGCGTCGTCGAGCGCAAAAATCTGCAGCGCGTTGTTTTGTTTGGCGACGACGACGCTGGGATTATTGTTAGCCGGCGCGGCGTCGCTTTGCCAAAGCTGGCGCTTGATGCGGTCGATGGGCAGGCGCGGCAGCCACAGGCTGAGGATCCGCCGCCGGTTTCCCGAAAAGGCACTCATCACATTTCCATTCCATGATCCAGCGGCCAACAGGGCCATGACGGTTGCGGACAAGTTGCGCGTCGAACACCGGCGCGCCCCACGCGCTGCTCCATGACGCAGCCGGCGGCGAATGCGCGGCGCGCACGATCCATCGCGTCTCCGCCGTCGAGGGCTGTGGCTCCGCCGCCATCCGCAGCACCAGGCCGGTGACGCCCGAGGCCTGCGCGGCCAGCGTCAGCTTGCGGCTGGCGACGAGATCGAGCTGGCGCGCCTCGCCCCAGACTTCCAGCACGACGACGCCCAGCGCATCGCAGGCCAGCGCATCGGCGGCGGTCCGCAACGCGGTGTCCACGTCGGCCGCGCGCACCGTCACGAGGAGGCGCGGATCGAGACCGAGTTCGGCCAGTCCGCTCATCGACAGCGCGCCCGATTCGATTTCGGTGAAATCCTGCCGTATCCACACCAGCGGCCGCCGGGCGCCCGCCCGCCCCGCGAGCCCTGCGACAAAACCCGTCGCCACGGCGCTTTGCCGGCCGGCTTCCGTGAACACCTCGTGCATCGCCCCCAGGGCAAGGCCGCCCTGCAGCGTCGCGTCGGCATCGGAATGCCCGAGCGCCACCCTGCGAGGTGAATACGCACCGTCATGCGTCTCGATGCGCTCGATGCTGCCGCGCAAAGTCGCAAGCGTGTTCGTGCGCGCGCCGATCATGCGCCGCTCCCGGGGGTTTGGGCCGTCACAGGTTCTCTGAAGTAACCCGCAGCCGGCTCATTTGTTCATGATATGTTCTAATATAAAGCTAACATGGCCCGAGGAGTCAACCGGGATCGGCGGGTATGTTTTTCATGAGCAATCCCAATGGGATCGCAGGAGCTCTCACCGCCCTGCCTCAACAGAAGCGGAAAATCCCCATGGCGACTGCGTCACCCAGCCTCAAGACCCCTGCGCGACGAGGCTGCCGGATTGCCGCGGCGCTGTTTCGAAAGTCAGCGCACGCGGCGTAAACGGCCTCACGCCGCCAGCGTGTTCTCGGCCAGCTTGATCCAGTACGAGGTGCCGTAAACGATCGCCTCGTCGTTGAAATTGTAGGCGGGATGATGCAGCCCGGCGCTGTCGCCGTTGCCGCAGAAAATAAACGCGCCCGGCCGCGCCTCCAGCATGTAGGAGAAATCCTCAGCCCCCATCAGCGGCGGCATCTCATGGACGTTGGCGTCGCCGGCGATTTCCTTCGCCACCTGCGTCGCGATATCCGTTTGCGAAGCGTGATTGACCGTCACCGGATAACCACGCTCATACACCAGATCGATCTTCGCGCCCGTCATCTGCGCCACGCCCGCGACGACCTCGCGCACCCGCTTCTCGACGAGGTCGCGCACTTCCTCCGTCAGTGTCCGCACCGTGCCGCTGAGTTCGGCGGTCTGCGGGATCACGTTGCGGGCGGTGCCGGCATGGAACTCGCACATCGAAATGACGGCGGAGTCCAGGGGATCGATGGTGCGGGAAACGATCGACTGCAGCGCCGTAACCAACTGCGCGCCGACCAGTACGGAATCGATGCATTTGTGCGGACGCGATGCATGCCCGCCATGGCCTTCGATCCGGATGTCGATCGCATCGGTCGCCGCCATGACCGGGCCTGAGCGGATGGCGAACGAGCCGACCGGAACTCCCGGAACATTATGCATGCCATAGACCTGCTCGATGCCGAAGCGGTCCATCAGCCCGTCCTTGATCATCGCGGCCGCGCCCGCGCCGCCCTCTTCGGCCGGCTGAAAGATCACGACCGCCTCGCCGGCGAAATTCCGCGTTTCCGCGAGGTAGCGGGCCGCGCCGAGCAACATCGCGGTATGCCCGTCGTGGCCGCAGGCGTGCATCAAGCCCGGCGTCTTGGAGGCGTAGGGAAGATCGGTGTCTTCCTCAATCGGCAGCGCGTCCATGTCGGCGCGAAGGCCGATCACCTTCAGGCCGCCATTGCCACCCGGCTTGCGGCCCTTGATGACACCGACAACGCCGGTTTGGCCGAGACCGGTGGCGACCTCATCGCAGCCGAATTCCTTCAAACGCTCCGCCACGAATGCTGCAGTGCGATGCACGTCATAAAGCAATTCGGGGTGCTGATGGATATCGCGGCGCCAGGCCTGAATATCGGGTTGCAGATCGGCGACGCGGTTGACGATGGGCATGGGAACAATTCTCATTTGCGGGTTGAACGTTTCGCCTGTCTAGCACGCGTCCGCGATCCGCCCAACACCCCCTCCGGCGCTGTACAGACCACCCAGGAAACTGGCAAAAGCCGTCCTTGGCTGGCAAACCTGGAAATAACGACCATACGGGCGGAAACTCAAAATGCCGAAAAGCCTCGAGGGTGAATTCGACTATATCGTCGTCGGCGCGGGCACCGCCGGCTGCATCGTCGCCAACCGGCTGTCGGCCGATCCCAAAAACCGGGTACTGATCCTGGAGGCCGGCGGCAACGACAACTGGATCTGGTTTCACATCCCGGTCGGCTATCTCTTCGCGATCGGCAATCCGCGATCGGACTGGATGTTCAGGACCGAACCCGAAGCCGGGCTCAACGGCCGCTCGCTGGCCTATCCCCGCGGCAAGGTGATCGGCGGCTCCTCCGCCATCAACGCCATGATCTCGATGCGCGGACAGGCCGCCGACTACGACCACTGGCGCCAGCTTGGGCTGACCGGCTGGGGTTACGACGACGTGCTGCCCGCGTTCCGGCGGCAGGAAGATCATTTCCTGGGCGAGAGCGAGCATCACGGCACCGGCGGCGGCTGGCGGATCGAAGCAGCAAGACTGTCCTGGGCCATTCTCGACGCGGTTGGCGACGCGGCGGAAGAAATGGGGATTCGAAAAATCCCGGATTTCAACACCGGCGACAACGAGGGCGTCGGCTATTTCCACGTCAACCAGAAGCGCGGACGCCGCTGGTCATCCGCGCGAGGTTTTTTAAAGCCTGCTTTGAAGCGCCCCAACCTGCGCCTCGAAAAGGACGTGCTGGTCGATCGCCTGATCGTCGAGAACGACCGCGCTACTGGGGTGCGCTTTATTCAGGGCGGTGAAACCGTCGAGGCCCGCACAAAAGGCGAAGTGATCCTGTGCGCCGGCTCGATCGGGTCGATCCAGGTGCTGCACCGCTCCGGCATCGGGCCTCACGAATGGCTGGCGCCGCTCGGCATCGCAACCGTGCTCGACAAACCGGGCGTCGGGCGCAATCTGCAGGACCATCTGCAGCAGCGCGCGATTTACAAGGTCGAGGGCGTTCGCACGCTCAACGAAACCTATTACTCGCTGGTCAGGCGCGGCCTGATGGGCCTCGACTACGCGTTCCGCCGCCGCGGCCCGCTGACCATGGCGCCGTCGCAGCTCGGCATCTTCACGCGTTCGGATCCGCGACGCGACCGCGCCAACATCGAGTTCCACGTGCAGCCGCTGTCGCTCGACAAATTCGGCGATCCCCTGCACCGCTTCCCCGCGATCACGGTGAGCGCCTGCAATCTGCGGCCGACCTCGCGCGGCACCCTGCGCATCCGCTCGGCCGAGCCGGCCGAGGCGCCGTCGATCGCGCCGAATTATCTGTCGACCGGCGAAGACCGCCAGGTCGCCGCCGACGCCATCCGCGCCACGCGGCGGCTGATGCAGCAGCCGGCGCTCGCGCGCTATCACCCGCAGGAATATTTGCCGGGCCCGTCGGTCGGCGACGATGACGCGTCGCTGGCGAAAGCCGCCGGCGATATCGGCACCACGATCTTTCATCCCGTCGGAACCGCGAAGATGGGCACCGCCGACGATCCGATGGCGGTCGTCGACGAGCGGTTGCGCTTTTACGGTATCTCCGGGCTTCGCGTCGCCGACGCTTCGGTGATGCCGACGATCACCTCGGGGAATACCAACACGCCGACGGCGATGATCGCCGAAAAGGGTGCGGCGATGATTCTCGAAGATTCGAAGTAGCTGCGCATTCGAATTTCAAGCGAAGGTATTTCCCCAATCGTTCAGCTGGAATGCGGTCCGATCACCCAGCTCGCAAATTCCTCAAGCCAACTCAAAGCCGGGTAAGGCGTGAAGGCCTGAAGCAAAGCGGCGGCAATCAGACAAAACGCCATATAGCTTGCCACGCCGCGCATTATCCGTTGCGCCAAGGGAGGATACGGCGGTCTATTATCCGGCGGCCAGGCGAACCTCTCTTCCCATTCTCGCTGAGGAATATGGGCAGGCCTAATTCTCTCCAGCGGCACCCACGCCCGGTAGGCCCAGACGCCACGCTCACGCGCGATCGCGTTTCTCAACCAGAATAGATTTCTCCGTCCCGCAAAATCAACCATGGCTCTGACGGCGACACGCGCGATGGACAGTATCAGCCAGCAGGCCAGGTAGACGTACGCGATCATGAAGCCGAACGTGAGCCATGATTTCGTAAAGGACTTCACCGAGAAAACGGCCGAGAGCATGCTTACTGTCGAATCGACGAGTTTATCCAGTCCGTCGAAGATCGTGCCAAGTACCGATTGCTCTTCGGCGGCTTGCAGCACAAGAATCAAGAACACCACGAGCGCAAACTGAAAGAGAGGAAATCTCGCGAAGCTCCGGATCGGAGCCAAAAGCAATCTCACCATGCCCATTGGCGCTCCTGTTGCGGCTAACGGTGAGCACATCTGCCGCCACCGGCTTGGCCTATAATAGCTGCTACGCTGAATGTTGGCGCAGGATTACCCAAAAAATGGATGAGAATCACATCTTCCTTGCTGGTTCACCGACGACAACGAATGGCGCCCAGACCCGCGGATGAGCTCAAGGATGGGTGGAGCGCAGAGGCTGCCGATCCTGCGAACTGCCCGGACTAATTCGCTACCGCTTCGAGGATTCACGATAAAAAAGCCGTCCCCAAAACGCGACTCCACGCCAGGAAACTGATTACATTTGGCCGTGCTGCTTGGCGTGATGGCGGCTTGCCTCGGCGTGATGCTCTTCAACATGGCTGGCATGGCCATGCGCGCTGTGGGCGTGATGAGCCGCCTTCCCGTGGTCGCCGGCTTCATGATGCTTGGCGGCTTTACGGTAGTGTTTGGCGGCATGTTCGTGGTGCTCGGCGGCTTGGTGGTGATGTTCGACTGCGTGGTCGCTCATGTTTCCTCCCGGTCCAAATGACGAGAAGTCCGCATAACGTACGCAGGCCACCCGACAAGATGCTGACTCCCTCACGACAGGTTTGTTGCGGTTGACGACGTCGCGGGCGCACCCGGCGATCCTGGTCACGGAATTGTCATCGGCCCGGCCCCGGCCCGCTTCCTCCGAACATCCGGGAATAAACCGCGCACCTGCCCGATCACCTCCGTGGAACCCAATCAAGGGACCATGGAGATTGGCGATGAGCGAGTTCGATCACGACCACAGAGATGAAGACCCCCGCCTCAGCCGCCGCAAGGTGCTGGAATGCATGACCTGGGCCGGCACCGGCGTGCTCTGGACCATTTCCGGCGGCGTGCCCCGTTCGCTGGGGCTTGTTGATTCCGCGCTGGCCGCGGAGCCGGCCGGCCTGACCTTCCTGCAGATCAGCGACAGCCATGTCGGCTTCGACAAGCCGGCCAATCCGAACGCGCTCGGCACGCTGGAGGAGGCGATCGCCAGGATCAACGCGATACCGGTCAAGCCCTCCTTCATGATCCACACCGGCGATATCACCCATCTGTCGAAGGCGGCCGAGTTCGACAACGCCGAACGCATCATCTCGCAGGCCAAGCTCGACGTGCATTACGTGCCAGGCGAGCACGACTTCCTCGACGAAGAGGTCAAGTTCTACAAAGACCGCTATGGAAAAGGCACCAAGGGCGCCGGCTGGTATTCCTTCGACGCCGGCGGCGTGCACTTCATCGGCCTCGTCAACGTGGTGGACCTCAAGGCTGGTGGCCTCGGCAACCTCGGCGCCGAGCAGCTCGAATGGCTGGACAACGACCTCAAGGGACGCTCGAAATCCCTGCCCATCGTCGTATTCGCCCACATCCCGCTGTGGACGGTGTATCCGCAGTGGGGCTGGGGCACCGAGGACGGCGCCCGCGCACTCGATTACCTCAAGGGCTTCGGCTCGGTGACGGTGCTGAACGGCCACATCCACCAGGTGATGCAGAAGGTGGAGGGCAACGTCACCTTCCACACCGCGCGCTCGACCGCGTTCCCGCAGCCGGCGCCGGGCACCGCGCCCTCGCCCGGGCCGATGAAGGTCGCCGACGACAAGCTTCGCACGCTGCTTGGCGTTGCCAGCATCAACTTCAAGCCCGGCGATCAACGCCTCGCGATCATCGATACCCCGCTGCAAGGCTGAAAGGAAATTCCAGATGGCGTCCGTAACCCTGCACGGCCTTGGCAGACTGGCCATCGCCGCGGCGATTTCCCTGTCGCTCGGCGGCGCCCCCGCCTACGCCGACGATACCAACGTGTCGATCGACAATTTCACCTTTTCGCCCGCCGAGCTGACGGTGAAGGTTGGCACGACCGTCACCTGGAAAAACCACGACGACATTCCGCATGCGGTGGTGTCGGCGGGCAAGTTCAAATCGAAAACCCTGGATACCGACGACAGTTTTTCGTTCACTTTCACGGCAGCAGGCGAATACAAGTATTTTTGTTCGCTGCACCCGCACATGACCGGAACGATCAAGGTTGAGTAGCGAGCAAAACCAAGGCATCACTGCGATGTCCGGCCGGTGGATCGAAGCCGGCCGGGCACCAGCACTTTCGACGAAAGCCGGACGAAGCGCGATGCCGGTCAACGCTGCAAACGACGATCCGGAGAAGACGCGGCGTTTTCGCGACGCCGCGCTGCCGTATCTCGACGACGTCTATACGCTGGCGCGCTACCTTCTTCGCGACGCCACGGATGCCGAGGACGCGGTGCAGGAATGCTATCTGCGGGCGCTGAAGCATTTCGACACCTATCGGGGGCCTGCGATGAAGCCCTGGCTGTTCGCGATCCTGCGCAACGTCTGCCACGCCGAATTTGCGCGGCGCGCGGGTTCGCCGACCGGCACTATCGAGGACGCAGCCGATAACGCCGAGCAGACGCCGCTGTGGCACGAGGCGCAGGAAACGCCGGAAGCGCAGATGGTGCGCGGCGCCGACGCGACCACGATCCGGCGCCTGGTGACGGCGCTGGCCGAACCGTTCCGGGAGACGTTCGTGCTGCGTGAAATTCACAACCTTTCGTATCGCGAGATCGCCGGCATCGCCGAAGTGCCGGTCGGCACCGTGATGTCCCGCCTCGCCCGCGCCCGCGCCATGCTGCGCTCGGCGTGGCTGGCGGAACAGGAGCAACCGAAATGACCTGCGACGAGGCCAGGATTCTTCTTCACGCACTGATCGACGGCGAACTCGACGCCGGGCACGCGCGCGAGGTCGAAGAGCATATCGCGGGCTGCGCGGCTTGCGCCGCCGAGCTTGCCGCCTGGCGCGACATGAGCAAGGCGGTCGCCGGCGCCGACCTGCGTTACGAGGCTCCTTCAGCGCTGCGCCGGCGCATCGAGGCTTCGCTGCCGCAAACCCGGGCGCCGAGCCGGCGCGCGGTGCTCAGGGGCTTTGCGATGGGGTCGGCGGTATCGGCGATCGCGGCGACCGGCCTCGTCGCCATCGTGCTGCGCAGCGACGACGAGGCGCGCATCATGTCCGAGGTCGTCTCGGCGCATCTGCGCTCGTTGCAGGCGGGCCACCTTACCGACGTGCTTTCGACCGACCAGCATACGGTGAAGCCGTGGTTCAACGGCAAGCTGGACGTGGCGCCGCCAGTGGTCGACCTCACCGCGCAGGGTTTTACGCTGATCGGCGGCCGGCTCGACTATATCGACGCCCGCGCCATCGGCGCCATCGTGTATCGCCGGCGCGCGCATGTGATCAACCTGTTCGTCGCCCAGACCGCCAGCACCGAGCATCGCACCGCGAAGACCGAAACGATACAGGGGTTCAATATCAGAAGCTGGAGCGACCGGGGATTGAACTATTGGGCGATCAGCGATCTCGCCGCCGACGAATTCGCCGAGTTCGGCGAAAAGTTCGAAGCTGCGATGAAGAGCAGCGCGGCGAGCTGAGACACCGCCTTAACGATGATATCGTAGTGCTGCGTCGTCCCAACCGCAGCCTTTGTCCCCGCGCCCACCCGCGCTACGGGCTGTGACTTCCCAGGCATGGCCGTGCTGCGGTTCCATGGACATCGCTTTGCCGCGCCCCAGTCACGACCTGCGCATCTTTCAAAGCCAAAACACCGCCAGCCCAACCACAATTCGAAAATCACAGATGCCGATCCCAAAGCTCCGCGCGGCCACGATCCACGGCGAGTTCGAACGAGCCCAGACCGAGCTTGTCCGCAAGACCGTGATCCTCACCGACGGAAAGGCCGGCACGGTGGAGGGGGTTTGGCTCGACGAAATGCACGGCCTGCGAATTTCGATCCGAGGTCATGACGGGAAGTGGCCTGTCTCCACCATCAAGTTCGCGCTGACGAACTGAGATCGGATTCAGGTGCGAGGCCTGCCTGATTTGAGCGCAAGATTGTTTGGTGCCCGAGCGTCTAACAAGCCGGGCTGCTGTAACCGCCTCGCAACAGTGTTTTTGTTCCTCATGTGGAACAGATGTTTTGATTCGCGGGCATTTGCCGCATCGCGCGCGCGGCATGGCGTTGCAGCCGGCGAACTGCGTGGAAAAGTCCGACGTCGTGTATTGTTAACTTGGTTTCGATCCGCAACCCGGTTACGTCGATGGCAGTTCGTCGCGCGCGATCAGATGCAAGTTCCCTTCATCGAACCTGTATCGTTTCAAGCGAATTTTTCAGGGGGGATTGAAGCGATGTTGTCACGCTTGGGATGCGCTGTTGTCGTTTGCCTTGCATTAGCATCAAGCGCGGAAGCCACCGGGCGCCACGGACTCGTTCAGCGCGCATCCTGCTCCGTCGTGCGGTTCTACGTCGCCAAGTTCTCGGCGTCCGCCGCCGAGATGTGGGCGAGAAGCCACGGAGCCACCGAAGCCGATATCGAGGCGGCACGGCGTTGTCTAAAGAGCGCACCCGCCCAAACCGTACAAGCGGCCCACTGGACAACGCAATAATCCTGCGCAGCTGAAACAAAAACCGCCTCAAGGATGATATCGTACCGCTGTGTCGCCCCAACCGCAGCCGTCGTCTGCGCGAACGCGGGGATCTACGCCGCGGCCTCACGTATTGGCGGCTGTTCCTCAGGATGAGGTTGTCGCTCGCCACCAAACGAACCCTCGTCTTCGGGCAAAAGCGGGGCCGTCGCCAGCGACGTTTGATCGGTGTAGTCTTAAATCAAGCTTAACATGAAATTGGATTCCCTGTCTTGATCAGCTATCAGCAGGCGTCGCGCTGCAACCATACGCATACCATTTCCGGGCGTTGGTACCGCATGTATGGCAACCTCAACTTCGCAATTCTCGGCCAATAATTCCTTGTCGCCGCGTTCGATCAATTGAGCGAATTCATCGGGGAACAGCTCTCGCGCGGTCCTTCCAATGATCTCCGAACGTGAAATGCCAAACAGGTTTTCGGCTGCGCGATTGGCATAGACATACCGCAGATCACGCGTATCCTTGGCAAGGATCCCGTCAGATATATTCTCAACTATTGCAGCTAGTAATCTTTCAGTGCGCTTAAGCCTCTTCTCAGCCCGGCGTTGTTCCGTAACGTCCTCGTGGGTTGTAACCCATCCTCCCCCTGCCATTGACCGTCCTGAGATTCGGATTATGCGTCCATCCGCGAGTTCGATCTCGTTAACTGACGGCTTCCTCTGCGCCATTCTCGTTAAAATCTCGGCCAAATAAACGTCTGCGTTGCCGGAGAACAACCCGGTCTTGGCTCGATGCCTTATAATATCTTGGAGGGAACTACCGGGTCCAATAGCATTCGGCGGCAGGTTATATACCGTTTTGTATTGACTATTGATCACAAGAACCTTCGCCTTAGAGTCGAGCATGAGCAAGCCTTGCGCCATATTGCTGATCGCTGCATTCAGCTGCCATTTTTGCGCGTTGTATTTGTCACCAAGGCTGTTGCGTTCCTCAATGACTTCATCGCGCTCTCTTGCCGCCGCGACCTCCCGCTCCTGGAGCTCAAGGTTACGGATCATGGCGTCTTGAAAGGCCTGCACTGCTTGAGCAAGACACCCGATTTCGTCCCTGCGCCTAATATGGGGAACCTGGAGTCTCCATTTCCCGGCAGCTATCCTGCTGGTGGTGTAGGTTACATCCGACAATGGCCCGATGACCGACTTCCAAATGACGAGAGCGACAAACACTGCAAGAATGACAGCGCCGATGCTGAGGACAATCGAACACCACGATGTGAGGAGGCTCTGCGTGCCGATTTCCGCGATGTCGTGGGTATTGATTAAGGATCCGAGATCGTCGTTGATCGCAGTGCGCAACCTGGCCTGCAAATGAATGGAGTATATCGAGAGACCTATTAACTGAGCTATCAGAATCACAAAGAACCCGCCGAGCGTGCAAACTTTTTGCACGACACCAAGGTTGCGAAATTTACTCGATAGACCTGCAAATAGCTTGTTCACGATGGACATCTCGGTTGGCTTTGGGCCAGCAACGATATTGGTGTTGCGATACTAATTTTTCGTTTGTGGTCGTCACATGATCCAGGCACGCGCGGCGGTGGTGGAACTTTGCTACCAACTGCACCGTAGTTTTACGGGCCATGCAATTTACCAATCTGAATGTTTGATGGCCTAAAGGTTGCGCATCGGCCCACGCCCTACTCCATGACGAACCGGGACCAGTTCCGGAAACAGCACTTCACCGCGGAAGAGCTTTTTGGAGACCGCCGGCGCGTAATCAGCCCGCGGGGTGGGCTGAAACCGTCAATTGCGAGCCAACCGGGCGGCGCATTGCGTCCACCCCTTGGCTCCTTACAATGACTCGTTCCAACCGGCGCCGAAGCGCGGAGGCGCCAAGCGCCTCTGCCGCCTTGAGGCAGATACATAACTCGATTTTTGTTGCTTGCTGGACCGAGAAGCGCGCCCGGCTATTCAGGGGGCAAACGCGTCCGATGCGCGCTCGAACTGCTCATGGCCGTTCATAGATGCCTCCTGGACCGGAGCCTTGAACGGAAAAGTCGCCGCCGCCGACTGACCGTCAAGCGGCGTGCCCGTGGGATTTTCCTCCCGTCGCGACGATCCTTCGAACATTGCATTTTCGTCCATGGACAGCGACCGGTGAAAAACGTCGCCGATCACTTGAGCCGTACCGAGCAGTTTGACACGCACCGCATGGATCGTGCCTTTGACGTGACCACCAACGGTCAATTCCTGCGCATAGATGTTTCCCTCGACATGCGCCCCCTCGCCGATCATGACGTCCGAGGCGTGCAGCTCGCCGTCGATGCGGCCGAAGAGCTCCACGATCCCCTTGCCGACGAGTTTTCCTACAATGGTGATGTCCGAGCCGATCGAAGTTAACCCCTCGTGCGCGTATGGCGACGCCTGCGGCGCAGCGATCGGACGATGCGGTTGCGGCGACAGCGGCAGGCCTCGATGGTCCCCACCCGGTTTAATCTTTCCAAACATGTCTTTCCCCCTCCTGTGGGCCTGTTGTTGAAAAGCGAGCGATCAGGCCACGTAATAGATGCGGTGAAAACGAGCCCCAAGATTAATGAGCAACTCGCTTGCGGTCGATTGGGCGGCTGCGGCAAGATCATCGATGGTAATTCCCTCACCTATGAGGGTAACCATCTCGCCGCGCCGCGCTAATCTTGGATCGGGCAAATCGGTTATATCGATTGCCAGCAAGTCCATCGATGCATGCCCCGCAACCGGACACTGCCGGCCGGCAACGATCGCCTGGAGTTTGCTACCAACACCATTTCCGGATCGAGGATAGCCGTCGGCATACCCGACCGAAACCATAGCCAGCCGAGTTTGCCGCTTTGCGGTCCAGCCGCCGTTGCCGGCGATCTTTTCTCCTCGCGCCAGGTTGCGAACCTGTACGATGCGCGCCCGCAGTTCGATCACCGGCAGCATTGGGTTGGAAGCACCCGGCGTCGGATTGACGCCGTAAAGCATCGCTCCCGATCGCACCACGTCGAAATGCGCCTTCGGGCAAGACAAGATGCCGGATGAACCGGCGAGCGAAGCAGGAACGCCGGGGTAGAGCAGACGCAGCTCCTGGAACAGCTTGATCTGGCGATCATGGGCAGCCGGGTCGGGTTTTTCGCGGTTATCGAGATCGCTCATCAGCAGCGTGAGGCGGTGGCTCCTCGAATGGATCCGCGGCGCCAGTGCCGCCGCTTCTTCAGATGAAACGCCGAACCCGTCCGCGCCGGTGTAGACATGCAGCGCGAAGCCGCCCGTCCCGTGGCTGGAGGCAACAAAAACATCCCATTCGGCCATTTCGATATGGCTGCCGATGACAGGCTGCGCGCCGATTTCCGCAAAAATCGGTCCGGTGCCCGGGTAAAGTCCATTGAGAACATAAATAGCTGATTTGGGAGCAACTTTGCGAACGCGTTTGGCTTCCAGGAGATCGGATACAAAAAACGTATTGCAGCCGGATTTCGCCAACGCAGCCGCGACCACACCGATGCCGCAGCCATGGGCGTTGGCACTGACTACCGCAGCGCATTCAGCCGCAGTGCGCTTTGCCAGCGCGCGCCAATTCAATGCGATGGCGGCCAGATTAACTCTGAGAATGCCGCCCGCTTCAGCTTCGGGCGGTCCATCCAACGCGGCAAACTCGCCAATTCCTTCGCCATTGTTGACGGCAAGCTTGCCGCCCTTGTTGAGGATCTTTCCATCGACGAAACCGTCGACAACAACGTTTGCGCCTTGCTCAACGGTCAGACTCCCTCTGACATTGCCGCAAATATGCACGTCACAGAATTTCCTGACGACGATGTCATTGGGTATCGACGCCGCCATCACCGAAGAGTTGGCGACGACGAGCGGATCCCCCGCGTCTTTCATTCTGAAAAGCATCAGCGCCCCAATTTCAGGAACGTAGCGTCCTGATTGGAGTTTGAGGGCTGTTCACGGCTGTCCGCGGGACACCAGACATAGACCAGTTCGTTGTCATTCGTCAGCACGCGATATCCCCGAGGATGCGTTTCCGTATCGGCGACGGAAAGCAAGTGTTGGCCTATCCGCTTTGCTTCCTCGAAATACACGCTGCCACCAATCACCCGATCCACGATTACCGAGCTATCGTGATCCGATCCAAGGATTTCAATCGTGAACGGCGCCCTGTCGATCATTTCCGCCTCCAGCAAAGAAATGCACGCGCCATCCGTACCCGATGGCGATAGCAAACCCGAAACAAGCTCAAGCATCGAGAAAATTTTCGCGCCGTCCCATCTCACCTGTACAGGGTCCAGCTTAAATCTGCCTGACAGCAACGCTCCCGCATCCGCGTTTTCTTTGCCGTGGTCGGGCGCGGCCCGTCTCGGGCCGCCTTAGCGTCCAAGACGTATCTTGGCTTGGCAACCTCTTCGGCGGTGGATCATTCTTGTCATCGGCAACCGCTGATCGAGACAACCCCATCAGCCCGTAGCGACCATGCGGGCTTCATCGCGGAAGCGCTTCCTGGGGCCCGCTGCGTATCACCAGCCCGTGGGAGGGGTTGAAACCGTCCTCGCCTCCAGTCACAAGGCCGCCTGCGAGCGGCGGCGGCATGATCGGAGCGGCTTGCGCCCGGGTTAGGCATATCCGGGCATGGCGGCCTATAACGCCGCCAATGCGGAGCGAAGGAATGTTCGATGGTGGCTGAAGTGGGAGACCGTGTTGAACAGGAATTTTCACTGGATGCGGCGGCGATCCGTGCCGGAGCGCAACTGGTCGGGGATTTCAATCTGCTGCACCATGACGAGACTTTCGCCGCCAGCAGCCGGTTTGGCGACCTCATTGCCAGTGGCGCGCATACGTCCGCGCTGTTTGCCGGACTGACGACGAAGCGCTTTGGAAAAAAGGACGGCGGCCGTGGCGTCGGCGTGGACTACAGCGTCCAATTCCTCGCACCCGTTCGTGTGAACCGGCGCCTGCGCATGGAGTGGACCGTCGTTGCGCTCGAACCGAAGAGATCCGGCACCATTGCCCGTCTCGAAGGAACGATCGTCGACACGACCGATGATGTCACGGTCATGTCGGGAAAGATGACCATATTCTACTTCAGCTAACCGGGACCACGCACTTCGTGTCGGATCGGCTGAGCGCCGTGCAGGCTAACCTGCAGGCCGTCATTGCGAGCGAAGCAATCCGTTCGCACGTCACACAGCTGGATTGCTTCGGCGCAGCGCCTGTCATCGGGCGGCGCTTTGCGCCAACCCGACGGCTCCTCGCATGACGAAAAGGGTTGCGCGACTACGCCGACTTGCGCACCGCGTTGTCGACCAGCGTCTTGCCGAGCGACCAGATCGCGCCGGGGACCTTGTGACTGGAGGCGATGACGGTGTCGAACGCCGTCTCGATCCAGTTGCAGTCTTCCTCGGTGATGGTCAGCGGCGGCAACAGTTTGATGGTGTGGCTGCCGTGGCCGGAGACTTGCGTCAGGATCTTGTGATCCTTGAACAGCGGCACGGTGATGAGCTGGCAGAACAGGCCCTTGTTGGCGGTCTCCAGCACGCTCCACGACGCCTTCAGCCGCAGCGACTTCGGCGGCCCGAACTCGACGCCGATCATCAGCCCCTTGCCGCGAACCTCCTTCAGCAATTCATAGCCGGGAACCATCCGGGTCAGCGCCAGCCGCAGTTCGGCGCCGCGCTTGGCGGCGGCATCGATCAATTTTTCGGACTCGAGCACTTCGAGCGTGGCGATGCCGGCCGCCATCGCCAGATCGTTTTTCGCAAACGTCGAACCGTGCACGACCGCGCGATCCATCTGGTTGAAGATCTTGTCGAAGATGCTTTTGCGGGTCAGCAACGCGCCGACCGGAACATGGCCGCCCGACAGCGCTTTCGCCAGCAGCACCATGTCGGGCTCGACATTCCAGTGCTCGACCGCGAGGAAGCGGCCGGTGCGGCCGATGCCGGTCTGGATTTCGTCGGCGACCAACAGCGTGCCGTACTTGCGGCACAGCGCGGCAGCGCCCGGCAGGAATTCGTCGGTGGGCATGTTGACGCCCTTGCCCTGGATCGGCTCGACGATGAAGGCGGCGACCTGGCGCGACGACAGCGCCTGCTCGAGCGCGGCGAGATCGTTGAAGGGGATCGAGGTGCATCCGGGCAGCAGCGGCTCGAACCCGGCGCGGAAATTGGGATCGTCGGTCAGCGAAAGCGCGCCATAGGACAATCCGTGGAAGGCGTGGGCGCAGTACACGATGCCCGGCCGGCCGGTGGCGCCGCGCGCGAACTTGATCGCGGCCTCGACACATTCGGCGCCGGAATTCGCAAAGAACACCTTGTCCAGATAGGGGACGTATTTCAGCAGGCGCTCGGCCAGCACGCCGGCCAGCGTCGAGACATCGAGTTGCACGAGGTTGGGCAGGTCGCTATCGAGCACGCTCTTCAGCGCCTGGCGCAGCGCCGGATGATTGCGGCCAATCGCAAAAACGCCAAAACCGCTCAGTAGATCGAGATAGCGCACCCCATCGCGGTCGAACAGGTACTGGCCTTGACCCTTCTGAAAGCCGACATCATAGCCGATGGTCTTGAGGACCCGAACCAGCTGCTCATTTAAGTGGCGCGCATGCATGGAACTGCGCTGCGACTGGCGGTCCACAAACATCTCGGAAACGTCTAGATTGGAATATAGCATCAGCTACATACTTCGGTTGGTGGCCATTTCGTCAACTGAAAACGACCAATGCGGCGTTTTGCCCTCGTTATCATACCACTTAAGCACAGGTTTTGACCATGTTGCACCGCCCACGAAACATCATGCGTATGATAGCATATTCCGGAATATTTTTGGCGGCAGGCCTTGCGCCGGCGCTGGCGATGGACCCGACCGGCGACTGGAGGGTGGCGGACGGCGTCGCCAACATCCGGGTTGCACAATGCAACGGCAGCATGTGGGGCGCGGTTGCCTGGGAGCAGACGCCGGGCGGCCGCGACGACCACAATCCCGATGTCTCAAAACAGAACAGGCCGACGCTCGGAATGCCGATCCTGATCGACATGAAGAAAAAGCCCGGCGTCGATGCGTGGGAAGGCCAAGTCTATAACGCCAAGGACGGGCAATATTACAGCTCGACGATCAAGCCGGTCGATCCCGACCATCTGGAGATTCAAGGGCTGCGTACTGGGCTTTCTCTGCGGCGGGGAAACCTGGACCCGCGTCGCCGGCCCAATTCCGTCAAGCCCCGCCAACAGCATGGCCAAGGGCGCGCCGAAGGCCACCGGCGCGCTACCCAAGGCCGCTGCGCCGACGACAATGGCGGCCGCGCCGAAGACCACCGGGTCCGCCAACCCGGCACCAAAAGCATCAGGTCAAAAACAGGCCGCGGCGGCGCAGCCGGCCGATCCGGTCGGCGATATCTGCCTACTCCCCGATATCGCGGGGTTTGCCCATTAGCGCCGGCTGGAACAACAGCACCGCGGCAAGCGTCGTGAGCAGCGAGAGCGCGAGCAGCTTGCCCATGCTCGCCGTTCCCGGATGGCTCGACAGCCACAGGCTTCCGAACGCCGTGGCCGTCGTCAGCGCGCTGAAAAATATTGCTCGCGTCAGGCTCGACTGCAGCAGATTCGTTCTACCCGACCGCCAGGCCGTCACGTAGTAGATCTTGAATGCGACGCCCACGCCGAGCAGCAGCGGCAGCGCGACGATATTGGCGAAGTTGAGCGGCAGCCCGATCAGCACGCAGATTTCCATCGTCACCGCGCCCGCCACCAGCAACGGTACCAATGTCAGCAGCACGTCGGATATCCGCCGCAAGGTGAGCCAGAGCAGGAAGCCGATCACGACCAGCGCGGTAATGCCGGCATGGATGAAGGCCCTTACGACGGTGTCGCCGGACTTGAGAATCGATACCGGCCCGCCGATCGCCTTCGGCTCGGCGGCCAGAACGGCGGCGGCAAACTTGCGCAGCGTATCGTTGTCGTTGGGATCGCCGCGCGGCAGCGCCTCGACGCGCTGCAGGCCGTCCTTGGTCTTCCACGCATTCACCAGATCGGCCGGCAGCGTCTTCAGGCTGACCGGCTGCGCCTGCAGCGAGTTCTTGAGCTGGTCGAGCACGATCTTCAGCGGCGTGACGAAGATGGCCTGCGTCTTGTCGCGCGTGGCTTGATCGGACTCGGCAAGCTTCGACAGCGCATCGGCCAGCCGCCGCGACGCCACCGCGCCCGGTCCTTTCGCATCGCCGGCGGTCTTGCGCAGGCTCTCCGCCGATCCCTTCAAGGCTTCGACATTCTCCTGGTCGGATGGCGCGGCATCGATGGAGTCAGGGTTGAGCGCGGGATTGAGGACTTTGGCGCCTTGCGCGATCAGCTTCAATTTTGCCGGCTGGTCTTCGGGCACAAAGCTTTCCAGCCATCTACGCTGAGGACTTCCGGCAGCTTTTCCAGCCGGTCCGCGATCTTTTTCGCGTCGGCATCCGAATTCGTCATCACGTTGATGGCATTGGCGCCGGTGTTCGGGTCCTTTCTCAAATCCAGAAACGTGGCGATCAACTCGACCTTGGGATTGCGCAGGTTGATCGGGTTGAAGTCGAACCTCAGGAAATAGAGCAGCGGCAGACCGGCGACCACGATCAGACAGCGTGCCGACGATGATGACGACGCGATGCTTTTCGAGAAAATGATCGACCGGCGCCAGGAACGCATAGCCGACGGGCTCCTTTTCGCCGGGCGGGTTGAGCAGCTTCAGCAGCGCCGGCAGTACGGTGATGCTGGACGTGAAGGCGACCAGCATGCCGACGCCGGCGATCTCGCCGAGTTCTGAAATCCCCTTGTAATCGGTTGGCAGGAACGAGAGGAATCCGGCCGCCGTCGCCATCGCGGCCAGCGACAGCGGGACCGCGGAGCGTTCGGCCGCCTTCACCAGCGCCGCCGTCAGATCGTCGCTCTTGAAGCGCTCCGACCGGTAGCGAACACTGTACTGAATGCCGAAATCCACGCCCAATCCGACGAACAGCACCGCGAACGCGATCGAGAGCAGGTTCAGCGAACCCACCATCATCAGGCCGAGCGGCAGTGGTGATTGAAAGGCCGATAAAGAGATTGGCGAAGACCGCGACGATGATCTTCGGCGAATGCAGCGCCATCCAGAGAATGAACAGTACGACGACGCACGGTGCCCAGTCCGTTGACGATAGCGCCGTCCTGAACGGTCGCGAATTCCTCGTTGGCGATCGGAACCGGTCCGGTCAGCCTCACCCGCGCGCCATATTCGCCCGCGAAATTGAGATCTTTCGCCGCCTGCCTGATGGCATCGGTTGCGGCCTTGCCAGGCTCCAGCGCATTGTAGTCGAGGATCGGCTTGAACTCGATGAAGGCGCGGCGATCGGCGTCGGTCAAAGGCTTGTCGCTGACGAGTTCACGCCAGGAGAACGTCCCGGAGCCGGTCTTCAGCACGTTTTCGACGGTCTGGGCGATCAGGTTGAAGGGCCGCTCGGTGGCTGTCGAGCTTGACTTTCCCGCGCTTGACGCCGGCCAATCCGGTTTCCAGCGCCCCGGTCAATCCGCGTATGCTGGGATCGCCGGCCATGATTTCGATCAGCGGCGCGGCGGATTCGAACTGCCCGGTCAGCTGGCCAACCTCTGCTACCGGCAGGAACAGCAACCCGTTCTTTTCAAAAAATTCTCCCGATCCGAGCGGCTGGACCGATTCGAAATTCCTGGTATCGCCCGACAATTTCTGTGCGAGCGCCGTGCTCGCCGCGCTGGTCAGCTCCGGCGTCGGCGCATCCACCACGGCAAGGATCGTTCGGTCCCGATCGAATGCCGCTCCGAACTGGTTGTCGCGCTTGCGCCAGTCCAGGTTGGGCGAAATCAGCGTGTTGATGTCGGTGTTGATCGAGAAGTGCCGGGCTGTGTAGTAGCCGGCCGCTACCGCAAGGACGAGTGCGATCAGGACAGTGAGAGAGGCAAACCGCGTGCAAGCTTTGACAATCGATACAACAATACTTGTCAGCACATTCTTGCTTTCTAAGGTTATCGGCTGCCGGAAACACCCGCTGTCTACCGGAGTTCCACAAGCCGATCTAATGTTGTTTTTGATGGGTTTTCGTTCGAGGACGCGAACAGACAGCGGAAAACATGCTGAAAATTGCGCCGGAGGCTGATATAGCCCGGACCGGCGTGCGGTAAAGTGACGAACAAGTGAGGAGCTCGGAGGCCTTATTCGCTGCAATCTGGCAGGAACTGTATTATGATACCTATTCTTGCGCCTTCGGCTTGCCGTTATACGATCTGCTTTTCTGGCCGATCGTTTTTTGACACAAAGCCCAAGCCTCCATGCGCTTGGCAAGAGGACGGATGCGGAAGCGGGCATGGTGCGGATATTGCAGCTATCCCGGCTGAACGGAGATGCAGAAATGAGTTTGGTGCGACTTGGGTAACGGGCGTCCCATCAAAGTGTATCTTGCGCAGCCCCGCGGGTTTTGCGCGGGCGTCGTGCGCGCCATCGAGATCGTCGAGCGCGCGCTCGAGAAATACGGCCCGCCGGTCTATGTGCGCCATGAGATCGTGCACAACAAATACGTGGTCGAAAGCCTGAAGAACAAGGGCGCCATCTTCGTCGAGGATTTGTCCGAGGTGCCGCCGCTCGCGGTCACCGTATTCAGCGCCCACGGCGTGGCGAGGAGCGTGGAAGAGGAAGCCGCGGCCCGCGGCCTGCCGGTGCTCAATGCGACCTGCCCGCTGGTGACCAAGGTCCACAACCAGGGCAAGCGCTATATGTCGAAAGGCCGGGCGCTGATCCTGATCGGCCATGCCGGGCATCCCGAGGTCGAGGGCACCATGGGGCAGGTTCCCGGCCCCGTGCTCCTGGTCCAGAACGTCGACGACGTGGCGGCGCTGACGCTGCCCGCGGACACGCCGGTGGCCTACATCACCCAGACCACGCTCAGCGTGGACGACACCAAGGACATCATTGCGGCCCTTCAGCAGCGTTTTACGGATATTCAAGGCCCGGACATCCGGGATATCTGCTATGCGACACAGAACCGCCAATCTGCGGTAAGGGACCTTAGCAAGCTCGTGGACGTTATTTTGGTGGTGGGGGCCACCAATAGTTCCAACTCAAACAGGCTGCGCGAAATCGGCACCGAAGCCGGCGTCGCGAGTTATCTCATCGCCGACGGCAGCGAACTGAACCCGGATTGGCTGAAGGACGCCACGGGCCGTCGGCATCACCGCCGGCGCCTCGGCGCCCGAAGTTCTCGTCGATGACGTGATCGAGGCCTTGCGGCGCATCGGGCCGGTTACGGTGTCGGTGCTGCCTGGCCGGGAAGAAAATATCGAATTCCGGCTTCCGGCCGAACTGGCGGCGGGCTGATCCACTCTCGTCTCCAATCAAGAAAGAAAACTTGTAATGGCAATACCGTTTTTCAAGGAACTGCGTATCGGCGGCTATCTGGTCAAGCAGAAGCTGATGGGCCGCAAGCGCTATCCGCTGGTGCTGATGCTGGAGCCGTTGTTTCGCTGCAACCTTGCATGCGTCGGCTGCGGCAAGATCGACTATCCCGACGCGATCCTCAATCGCCGCATGTCGGCGCAGGAATGCTGGGATGCCGCCGACGAATGCGGCGCGCCGATGGTGGCGATTCCCGGCGGCGAGCCGCTGATCCACAAGGAGATCGGCGAGATCGTGCGCGGTCTGGTGGCGCGCAAGAAATTCGTGTCGCTGTGCACCAACGCGCTGCTGCTGGAAAAGAAGCTCGACCTGTTCGAGCCGTCGCCATATCTGTTTTTCTCGGTGCATCTTGACGGTTTGAGAGAGCACCACGACAAGGCGGTCTCGCAGAAGGGCGTGTTCGATCGCGCGGTCTCGGCGATCAAGGCGGCCAAGGCGAGAGGTTTCACGGTCAACGTCAACGCCACGATCTTCGACGGTCACGCGGCCGAGGACATCGCCAAGTTCCTCGACTTCACGACGGAACTGGGCGTCGGCGTTTCAATGTCGCCGGGCTATGCCTATGAGCGCGCGCCCGACCAGGAGCACTTCCTCAACCGCACCAAGACCAAGAAACTGTTCCGCGACGTATTTGCGCTCGGCAAGGGCAAGAAGTGGAATTTCATGCATTCCGGCCTGTTCCTGGATTTCCTGGCCGGCAATCAGGATTACGAATGCACACCGTGGGGAATGCCGGCGCGCAACATATTCGGCTGGCAGAAGCCGTGCTATCTGCTCGGCGAAGGCTATACCAGGACCTTCAAGGAGTTGATGGAGACGACGGACTGGGACAGCTACGGAACCGGCAAGTACGAGAAGTGCGCCAACTGCATGGCCCATTGCGGCTACGAGCCGACCGCGGCGGACGCCGCGCTTCAACAATCCGTTCAAGGCGATGTGGGTGGCGCTGCGCGGCGTGCGCACGTCGGGGCCGATGGCGCCGGAGATCAGCCTCGAAAATCAGCGGCCGGCCCAGTACATCTTCTCGGCGGAAGTACAGAAGCGCCTGTCAACCGCTCCAACGCCGAACTCAGCGCGGCAAGGAGAA
>CAWGKJ010000018.1:0-77690 GCA_963823115.1 uncultured Alphaproteobacteria bacterium
TGTTCGGCAATGTAAGTCAATTCGCGGCAGCGTTATGTGTCGCAATTCACACACGGAGAGGGAAACTCTCGCCGAGTGAGCCGCTCGAAACGGGGCCGCCCAGCCACAAAGCGCCTTTGTTCTCATGCTGCAGTTGTGCACCGATTGTCCACAGGCCAGCGGCAACAGACCGTCGACGAAACGTGAACTAGGCGCAGGATTCGGCGGCTCGGCACACAGCCCCCGCCCAACGTGTGCCGAGCCTAGCCAATGCGCTGGTCAAGTGTCGCAACGGCTAAAATCAACTATGGCAACAATGGGGCCTTTTGAGAACGGGCGCCGCTGCAACACTTTCGAATTATCTCTCGCTTCGGAGTTGAGCCCCGCCGACTTTGGGGCCGGCGGGAGACCGCGGTTTCGGAATCCGGTTACCACCTCAACCGCCTCGCATGGGCGGCAAGGGTTGGCGGTTAATATTCTGGCCGGATCGGCGCCAGCGCAGGGGCTCGCCAGTGCTGGTTGCTCGGGACCATGCTGAGCGAAGGTTAGCGGATTTTGGTCAAGGTCGCTATGTCTACGGGCTTCTCGTAAACGTTTATCGCCGCGCCATTGGCCAGGATTATTTCCGTCGAAGGGTGGCCATCCTCGACGCTTATGGTGGTCATCTGCATTATCTGATCCAGGTTGACCCAGACTTCGGCCTTTTGGCTAGTTGTGAGCTTCGAAATCATCATGAGAATCTCCCATTGATTGCGCCAGACAGTACACCATCCGTGAATGCAAAAGCCGGCGAACTGGAGCCACCCGGAGGGCTTCATCTCAACGACGCGGGACTGTAGGAAAGCCGCTGGTAAGTCCAGGATTTCCGGGCTGTTAGGTGCCCGGCAATCCGCGCCTTGGCCTGTCGCGGCGTTAAAACCGGGCGTCCGACGAAACCGGAGGCCAAGGCCCTGTTGCTCAAAATCATCAGTCAGAATCCAATTCTTTGGAACCAATCGAAATCCTCGTGATTGCCATGTTTCAGTCGCCCTCATCAGAGCGGGGCGCAGACTTGGCGGTATGCCATGCACGAAGAGTCCGCTTCTTACGGCTTCCTCGCTGTGACCGCTGCCGGATTGATGCTGCTTTGCTCTAGCTTGCTCGCCTTCGCGTTGTCCTAATCTGTGGCCCGCAGAACCTCGATTGAACTTTGGCACGCCCTGTGCAGACAGATAGGCACCGGGGGATTGCACTGCCCGGATTTAATGCAACGCCGCCAAGCATTATTCAGCTTGGCGGCGTTGTGCCTTTCCGAACTGTTCGGATCTGATCCTCAGTGCCCCAATTTCAGTTTCGCCGCGTCCTGGCAAAACGTTGGAGTTTGATCCAAGTCAAATAAATCGAGTGCTAGGCCTGTTATATTTTTCTTGTACCGAGCGGGCGGCCCGCAATCCCCCTGATCCCGTTCCGGTTGGCGGTGTCCTGTCTCCTAGGCACACCGGGCCCGTCAGTAAAAAGAGGTCGCTCGGTTGGCGGCCTCTTTCTTTTTGCTGGGTTGCTCCTCCCACTCTCGCCTTCCCGGCTGGCGGGGTTTGCCATCTCCTTTGGCTCCAGGCCACGTCAAACTAAAAGAGGCCGCCCGGTGCTGGGCGGCCTCGACCAATTGGGGCGCTGGGAAGCGGCTGGGAAGCGCGGACCTGATCGCGCGCCCTCGTTGTCGGTTGCCCGCCTCATCCAGCGAAGCGGGCCCAGGTGTCTGTTGTTTGCCGACCTAACTGCCGTCTTTCAGCCCCGTCAAAGCATCGCGAAGCACGCGTTTGCGGGCATCCTCTGTGAGGCCTGCGAGCGCCTCTATCACCTTCTTGGTCCGTTGGCGCAAATCTAGCTCGGCCTGTTCTTGTGCTTCGGCGTCTTGAAGCGCGTTGGGGTTGCTGCTCATGTTTCCATTCTCCATTTCGCTGAGTTGGGCCAACCCAGGGCTCGCCAGCGCTGCTTATCTGGGGCGGGGATCAGAACCGATTGCCTGCTAAAAGTCCGCCAACTCTCCGGTTTCGAGAGGCACCCCAGCTAATTCTGAGCCATGATACGATTGTCATTTGGGCTTTTTTCAACGGGGACGAAAATGAGGGTAATCGCGCTGCTGTTAGTTTTGCTCTGGGCGCTTTCCGGGATTGCGAGCGCGCAAACCACGCAATGCCAGTCGATACCGAAAGCCAGTGATCGCCTAGCTTGTTATGATAAGGCCGCGCCGCCGACCGCGGCGGTGAAGCCCGCAGCGCCCAAAGCTCGACTGCGCCTGACAAAGCCGCAGCGTCCAAAGCGCCTAATGCAGCAGGGAACAGTCGTCGATATGCTCGCTGTCGAAAACTCAAAATTGGACGCGAAGATAAAAACCATTTGCCGCGGATGCTGAGACGCGAGCTCAAGACAATCGGACGGAAAACAACCGAGCCATCCGTCGGCTGGTTGAGTTCGGGCCGAAGCCGAAGTCCTCATTTGCTGGTTTGCGGTTTCCCAACTCAGGGGAAGATGGTTTTCTAGAATGGGGTAGGTCAGAGCGAGTATCCGCAATGGCCCGCAAAGTGATCCCTCTGGAATTCATCGTTCCGACGGTGTTAGCCATCACGCTTGGGGGCATGCTTACGATCGGCGCCGTTTATTTGACAGCCGTTTATTTGACAGACCACTACGTTGGCCCCGTCGATCAGCGCGGAAACCCGTAGCGCTGTTGCTGACAGGCCTCTGATTGGCCGAATTGCCAAGCCCTCAGTGGCGGCTCTCGCCCCGCTGAAGCGGAACGGCCGGTACTGGCCGAAATAGGCAACTCGCAAACTCAAAACAGGCCACTCGGGATTGAAATTCGGACAATGTGTTTGGAACCTTTTCGGCGCGGGCGGTTTGTATTTACCCGCACTGGGATATTCCATTGCTGCGGGAGGCTCCGATAGGCCCACCCCCCAAGTCACCTGTCGGGCGTCTGGATTGGAGCGGCCTCAGCGCTAGCCCCGCGCTGGGGTCGTTTCTTTGAATGGGGCGATGGCTGGTCCTGACCATGGGCCTATCGGAACGCAGACTGACGTCGATCCGGTGCGGTCTCAGTGGGCATGATGGGGACGGGCTCTTTGCCAACACCAACCGCGTCGAGAGCATCGCCACAGCCCGCGTACTTCTCAACGTCGCCCCGCCAGCCGCCGACACGCAAGAGCCGCCGGATATCGCCACAGAAATACCACCTGTGCTGCCTTGCCCTTGCCCGCGCTGCGGCGGCCGCATGATCGTGATCGAGACCTTCGCGCCCGGCTGCGAGCCGCGCTGGCGCCCGATGCCCAGCAGGATCGACACATCATGAGCCGGGGCATCCCGTAAGCGTCGCCATTTCCCCGTTCAGACGCGCTGGCCCCAAGCCGGCGCCAATCCCTCTCGCCCAACTCACCGCGCTCGACGCTCCCTGAGCTCGATTCCCAGCACTTGCCCAGACGTCTATCGCCCGCTTCCGGTCCCCAGTACGCAGACCCGCCGGCTGCATTCTGCCGATATCAGATCTACCCCCGCGCTCGGCATCAGCATCAAATCCCCATAGCGCCCGCTGCCCTGCCGGTGCTCAACCTCCCGCGACTTCGTGCCTTGGCGCTTTTCGGCCGCCGGCCGCCTCACCGCGTCGATAGACCTACATCCCGGCAGCCGAAAACCTCCACAGAACCAAACTCGTGCACCGCAGCAAGCAAGCCTTGTACAGACTGAGCCGTGGTAGTGTGGTCACCTCAGGGTTTGCGCCGAACTACCAAATTCAGAGTGCTTCGGTCCGGTCCCCGCTCGCCCCGTCTCCGCCATTGGGCTGGCGGCCTTATGCGGTGCGCCATGGAGACAGCCGCGGAATCCACCGCGGAACGTTGGCCCGAAAATCCTCGTACTGGGCTCCAAACTTCTGAGCAAGCACCGGCTCCTCGTACGTCAGGACAAAGGCGTGAAAGGCGAGCCACATGAGCCCGCCGTAAGTCATAGACGCGAGTCGCCGAACAGGATCGCTTGGCCCAGAATGACGGCGACGATGGCAACGTACATGGGATTGCGCACGTAGCGATAGAGGCCGGTAACAACGAGGTGTTGGGGCGGGGCGATCGGCGCCGGCGTGCCGAGCCCCTGCAGCGCAAAGCGCGCAAACAAGTCAACAAGCCCGGGTAAACCCGCGACGATCAACAGTATCCCGACAGCGCGCGTCGCTTGCAGATCGAAGAATGGCGGCAGAAATTCCCAACGCGAAATCCACCACGGGACCACCCCGGCCAGCACGCAGGGCACGAACACGAAGAAGATGGCGGTGCCGATGACGGCGGCGGCTCTGCGCATGGACACGATCCGTTCCTTGCTAATATCAAACCATATTGCGCTAATGTCTCAGTCGGATCAAAAGCCAGTCCTGACGACCCCGAAACGCCACTTCCGGTGCACTTCGAACAACGGACATCGTCAGACCGGCACGACAGGTTCGTTGGGTGACCAGTGCCGGGGTTAGCTCCTCGACACCTTGCGCTCGACGTGTTCCAAAAATGCTTTGATTTCGGATGGTGACTTAATGTGGTGAACCTGTTTTGAAGCAGCGGCGTCAGCGACCATCTGCCTGTATTTTGGCGTCAAACTGCGATGACAACGCCAAAGCACTTTATAGCTGCTGATCGTGCTACTCCATATCGGGCTGTTTTCCGGCCAGCCCTCCGGATTTATCAAAAGCCCTCTGATTAAGCGCTTTGTCACCCACCAATGGTGTGTAAGGAGTGGAAGATCGATGTAAACTAGGGTGTCCGCTTTGGAGAACCGCTCCCATGCGGAAGCAACGGAACCAAAGCCGTCGATGATCCACTCGTCCTTCCGAAGCAAGTCTTCATGAGCCTTCAAGTACTCTTCTTGCGGGACTTCTCCGCCGCCCGGCTTGAACTGAATTAGGTCTATCGGATAGACCGGTAGGCGAGTGATGGCCGCCAAACGCTTCGCCAGCGTGGATTTTCCAGCGCCTGCATTTCCAAAGACGGCGACCTTTTTCATGGCGGTTGCTCTAGAGAGCCCACTAGGCGGACATTCAGCAAGATATCACGATCCGGTTTGCTTTCAGTTCGTGCCGATAGTCACGGTAGGGACGGCCGTTGCCAGCCGCCCCCCGTACAGATCCCGGCGTGCGCTGCTAACGCACCGGGCTCCTCCCTCGGGTCAGTCGTCGTGCAACGAACGATTTAGTGTCGCTCGTCGTCAGACGCGCAGCCATCATTCGGATCGACGCGGCATTTCGGCTCTGTGTCCGAACCGCGGCCGCCTAACGGCTGTTCCCCTTGGGTGAGGCCCTTCCCTCCACGACCTCCGCCGGGAGTTGCCTCCCCTTGTTCGGTCGCTTCGCAAGTGTCGGGTCGGAGGAGGCGCCCATTGAAGGGCTCGCCTCCGTCCGCCGCTCAAACGGAACGTGCAGTTTTCCCGCATTCCGCTTTCATGAATGGCCTCGCGAGATCTGAAGAGAAGGGATCAGTGAGACAAGGCTGATCTACCTTGTCCACCAGAGAGTGGACCTTCTGCTTCTGACCTTCGAACGTCAAATGATCGGATAGTTTCCTCGAAGCGTGACGTTCGGGTTTTTCACAAAGGGAACTTTCCATCTTCACGCTCCTTTCTCATCTACCTCGATCGCTCAAAGCTCGATCCATTCACGAACGTCCTTCCCCGGACCACTCTCGATCCGCCGTCGCCGGTCACGCGAGTTATTCGTCTCGCGCTTCAGGTACTATTACGTTCTCCGACTCCTGGCGGTGCATCACTTCCCATTTCGCTTTCGCTTATAGGGTCGCTTACCTGGTTTAAAACCAGGACACCGACAGGTCTCCTGGGGTCACACATGAATCTTCCGTATCGTGCCGCCAGCAAACACCTTGGTACGATGGGTGAATGAGTAACGCCTTCGCCCCCATAGTGCGGGCTCGACCTTGCCCCATCTTTGGCCGACCTGTTCATCACGGGGTCTCCCCCATTCGATTACAGCCCGATACTTCTCCTCAAACCCTTCGGATTCCGGATCACTCCGGACACCCTGTCCTCCGGGATACGCCGAGCAACTGGCTCCAGGTCCGTCTTGGCTGTTTCCGGCTTTCGCCTGCGTGCCCGTTTAGACTTCTCCATACCCTCTTGCTCTCCCGGCCAGCGAGGCATTACCCCCGCTTTTGGATACAGCGCCCCTCATCCGAGCGCCGAGGGGACTTCAACCCCCCTGATTCATGCGCTGCCCAGCGCACACTATGGCTTCATGCCTGACTTCTCATCCACGTACATGCTCGGCGTGCGGCTTGTCGCCTTCCCGAGCCGGCCCGGCACATCGTCCGGGCATGGATGAGACCTCCCAGGTTCCGCGCAAAGAACTTCTCCACGTGCACAAGGTCTCCGACTGCGCGAGGTTCTTCCCATGCAAGCCAGTACGTCATGGGACGATGTTGCCTTCTCCTCAACGGAACGAGATCGGCACCTCGGAATTAGACCCGTTTCGCAGCTCAATACTTGGCCCGTGGTCTCCCCTGTGAACGCTTCACGTCGGCCCTCGCGGGACGCCGCGCATCACTCGGGGTCGGGGCGGTTGGCTAGACCTTCCCCGTGGGGGACTTTCACCTCCTATTCTTTGCCAGCTTCCTGGCGCACTCCGAAGTCGGGTCAACAACGGTCCTGACGGCCCAGATACGCCACTTCCGAGATACTCCGAATAACGGAGATCGTTAGACTGGCCCGGCTGGTCCGGTTCGTGCACAGGAGCGGAAGTAGCGATCTCACCAGCGCAGGCCGCGGCGATACTATTCCTATGTGAAAGCAGCCTGCCGATCTCCGCGACTATGAAAGCCGGGGGCGACGTTTCCAACCATCAGTTCAGGACTGGCGGAAGCCCATGCGGAACGCGCCCCAATGGTGGCCGCGCACGATAATCGGCGAGGACAGGTCCTTCATCAGCACGAATTTTCCGCCGCCCATGTCGCGCCGGTAGGTCTGCAGCAGAAACGGATTTTTGTTGGCCGCCACCTTCTTCACGGCGCGGTCGTTGAACAGCCGCCTGTTGCGGCAGTTGGCGTTGTTCCAGACCGGGTCCTTGCCCTGCGGCAGCCGGTAGTTCGGATTGTGGGTGGGAAGGTAGCCGCCCTTGGCCCAGGCGACGCAGAACACGATGCGCGGGTCGATCTTCTGGATCGGGTCCTGGATCGCCGGCAGGATGCGGTCGGTGAAGTCGACATAATCGGTGAGGTATTGCTTGGGATTGGTGCCGGGGATTTCGCGGTAACTCTCGTCCATCAATTGCTCAAGACGGATGTCGCCGCGCTCGACGGCGGTCTCGAAGGTCGCGGAAATCTGTTTCGCGGTATCGATCACGACGCGGATCAGCGGTGCATCCGACGTCTCCACCCCGCTGGTGGCGATCAGTTCAATCAGTTCTTCGGAAGCGTTGAGAAGTTGGGCGACCCTTTCGTCGGCGTGCTTGAGGTCAGTCGACGACAAGTCGACGCCTTTGGCGAGGTTGCCGAGTTCGTCGATTACCATGTCGCAATGAGCGAGATTGGAAGTGGCCGCCTTCGCGACGCCATCGATCTCGCGGCCGACCGCCGTGAAGCCAGCCTGCACCCGGGCGATGATGCTCTGGATCTGCTGGGCGCCTTCGCCGGCGTTCTTGGCCCGCAACGAGGCGTCGCCGCTCTCGCCGATCAAATTTCCGACCTGACCGTCGAGATCGCGAACGGTATCGCCGATCAGATGCGTGGCCTGGCGGGTGGCTTCGGCGAGGTTCTTCACCTCGCTGGCGACCACCGCAAAGCCTCTGCCCGCGGCGCCGGCGCGCGCGGCCTCGATGGTGGCGTTCAGCGCCAAGAGGTTGGTCTGCTTGGCGATCGCCTCGATCGACCCGGAGACTTTTGCCACCTGCGCAAGCGCGGTTCCGACCGCGCCGAGACGAGCTTCGATGCGGCCAACGGCCGCGATCAATTCACTGATGTGCTGGACCGCCGTTTCCACCGCGCTGCGCGATTGGGAGATTTCACTGACTGCGGAAGTCGTGGCGGACTGCACCGCCCGCGACGCATCTGCGATATTGTGATTGGCAGATACCATGGTCTCGGCGGTCGCTTGCAGATGTCCGAATCGTTCGGACTGGATGGATACCCGGCCGGCGACTTCCTGTAGATTTCCAGCGACGTCCGCAAGCTCAACCCCAAGGCCGCCGATCCGGTTCGCAAGCTGGTCGACCAGACAATCGCTATTCGATTGGACAGTCGTGGCGCAGTCTTGCTTCAAGAGCTGCGCTAATGACATGGCTGTAATTCTCCGAAGCCTAAAAAGCTAAATGGAGACTAGGTGTGAATGGTAAACAGAATCTAAGTCTGTTGAGAGAGCTCTCACATGGAATCTTCGGGTCGGGTCAAAACCGGCCCTGACGGCCCCGAAACGGGGCTTCCGGTGTTTCCCGAACAACGGACAGCGGCGGACTGGCCCGGCATGTCGGTTTCGTGCCGATAGTGTTGAAAAAGTCTTTCGGGGCTGAAGAGCGAAAATTTTAAAGGCCGCTGATGCGTTTTACGCGTGGCGACGTTAGGGGCCATATCGTTTCACCAAAATCGACCATGGACCTTCGTAGCGGCGCTACAGAACGTGGCAGTGGAAGAGAGGTCTAACAGTCAACTTTCGCGAGATTTTTGGTGCTGCGCGATTTTCGACTTTTGCAACACTATCTGCCACAAGCAGACATCAGCACCTCATCGATCATCTCGTTAGCGCGCACGGTAAGGAACGAGAAATTTACGGATGCGCCCGCTCGGCGTCGGCGGTGGCGGTGTATTTCGAATAGAAATGCGCAACCCGCTCGCGCCACATTCCGACGAACGCATCCGATGTCAGCTTATCCACCGATTTCCACGCGTCTTTGACGGCCGGAAGGGTATTACGCCAGATCGCGCGTTTGCACCATTTTTCGCCTTTCTCCCTGCCTTCGCTGGTGGCACACATGGATTTCCAAGCGATGCGATCAGGTTGGCTGATGTGCTCGGCGGCGCCTTCCCAGCCTTGTTGATGGATCAAGTAAAGATCACTCAAGGTCGGCTTCCTGTGTGTCACCCACTCGAACAGAATGCCTTCGGTAATGACCTTGTAGGCCGCCGCAACCGCATTGTCGCGCGGATAGAGAATCTCCCCGGAACCAAATTTGCTGAACTCATATTTGCTCAGTTGGAACAGGCCGACATACGATCCGGTGCGTTGCGTGGGGTCGAAACCGGACTCGATCTTGGCAACCGCTTTCATGAAATTGAAATCCAGACCGAAAGCGTCGGAAGCGCGCTTGATCTCCTCGACCGGCGTTCCGACCGGGGTGTCCTTGAGCGAACGCAAGACGATAGCCGCCGGCTTCTCGGCAGGCGGCAGTTCGGACCAGACATAATAAATGAGATACCGGAAATCCTGCGTCACCGGCGCCGGGTTGGAGGCATCGCCGGATGCATCGCGCGTTGTCGGCGCCGGTTGAGCGGCAGCAAGGTGGCCCGAGTTCCACCGGTTTTGCCTCGATAGGACCGTCGCCGATTTCGGCTGGGACCATCAACGGCGAACGGGAAACCGTCGCGGTCATCGAGCCAAGCGCGCTTCCCGGTTTGGCAGTTGCTTCCGGCACGGCGGCGGAAAGCGCAGGCGCATCAAGTGTTTTGGCACTCACAGCCGCTTCCGGCACGGTCGCGCCTGGCGTGTTTCCGCCAACCAGATAGATCATCCCCGTGAATGTTATGGCACCCACGATGCAGGTAGCCTGCAAAACCTTCATTGCCCCCAACTCCGCGGCATGGTCCCCGAAAGAACGCTACACGCATGTTCCCCGTAGTCCAAGGTGAGTCCGTCATGCCCGACGTTTTTTAGTGGAATATCCATTGCGTCAAAAGGACTTTGCCGTGGTCCCGGAATGCTTCCCGTAGCGAGTGGCAACCTATACTGTATCCGTGACTGCAACGTCTGTTTTGTTGATGGGATGATTTTCCTTGAACAGTCCGCTGAGATTTTTGATCATCATAGTGTTGGCGCTGTCAGTTAATGGCGCGTTCTTTCGGACTTCCTTTGCCGAAACCGGCGAAGTGGCCGCTCTCAACGCAAAAGTGAGCGAGCTTTATCGAGACGGGAAATATGCGGAGGCACTCCCCTTTGCACAGCGCTCACTTGCAGTTGCAGAGAAGGCGTTCGGTCGCAATCATGTTTCCGTCGGAGTCTCCCTCAGTAACCTGGCCACCCTCTACCGGCAAATGAACCGTTATGCCGATGCCGAACCGATCTACAAGCGAGCGCTGGCTATTCGCGAGAAGGCGCTTGGTCCCGATCACCCCGATGTTGCGTTATTGCTCAGCAGCCTCGCCGACATCTACCAGTATCAAGGCCGTTACGACGCCGCCGAACCGCTTTATGGGCGGGCGCTGGCAATCCGCGAGAAGACGCCTGGTCTTGGTCAAGTCGAGGTCGCGATAACGCTCAACAATTTGGGCGGTATGTATGTGGCCCAGGGTCGTTATGACGACGCCGAACCGATCTTCCTGCGCTCGCTGGCTATAAGCGAGAAAACGATGGGGCCCGATCACCTCGCTCTCTCAGGGCCGCTCGATGGCTTGGCCAATCTCTACCAGCACCAAGATCGCTACACCGCCGCCGAACCGCTCGCCCGGCGCTCGCTCGTCATCAAAGAAAAGACGCTTGGTCCTGATCATCTCGATGTTGCGATATCGCTCAACCTTCTGGCCAACGGGTACCAGCATCAAGGACGCTACGCTGACGTCGAACCGCTTCTCCAGCGCTCGCTGGCAATCCGAGAGAAGGCTCTCGGACCCGATCATTCCGATGTCGCGACAGCGCTCTACAACCTGGCCTCACTCTACCAGCAGATGGGCCGCTTTACTGAGGCAGAACCGCTCGCCCAACGCTCGCTGGCGATCGAAGAGAAGGTGTATGGTCTCAATCGATACGCTAGCGTGAAACAACTCGAAATTCTGGCCTTCCTCTACCGGATAAAGGAACGCTATGCCGAGGCCGAATCGCTCTACAAGCGCTCGCTCGAAATCAAGGGGTTGGCGTTTGGCCGCACTCACCCCGGGTATGCGTCCACGCTCAACAATCTGGCACTCCTTTATAAAGACGAGGGGCGCTATGCCGAGGCCGAATCGCTTTACAAGCAGGCGATAGCCATCGGCGATATGAGACGTGGCCCCGGCGCCGGACCGCTCAACAACCTGGCCTTTCTCTATCAGCTCCAGGGCCGTTACGCTGAAGCCGAGCCGCTCTACAAACGCTCGTTGGAGATGTATGAGAAGGCCTATGGCCCCGGTCACCCCCGTATTGCGGAAATGCTCAGCAACCTGGCACACCTCTACCAGGACCAGGGTCGTTACGACGACGCGGAGCAGCTCTACAAGCGCTCGCTCGACATCAGTGAGAAAGGGCCTGGTCCCAATCACCCAAATGTCACGGCAACGCTCAACAACCTGGCAGACCTCTACCGGGCCCAGGGCCGAACCGCCGACGCGCTGCCTTTGACTGAGCGCGCGATTGCCCTTGGACGAGCCGCACCAGCTATCGCCTTTCGGGTACTGACCAGCGCGCAACGAGAAAATCTGATTTCTGCCGAGAGGGCGATGAATGCCAGCCTCGATGTCGTTCAGCATCTGAACCAGACCTCGGCGGCAGCCGCCGTCGGAAAGCTCGCTGTCCGGCTTGCGGCTGGAGATGACCAGTTAGCTCATTTGGTTCGCAAGGATCAAGATCTCGCTGGCGAAGTTGAAACCTTGAACACGGCAATTCTGGCTGCGGCGTCGAGGGAGACATCAGATCGCGATGTCGCTGGCGAGCAGCGAATGAAGGAGCGTCTGGCCGCCGTTACGGTAGAACGAGCCGCTCTGCAGAAAACCTTTGCGAGCGAATTTCCGAATTATGCAGCGCTGTCCAATCCGTTGCCGCTGACGACAGCCAGTCTTCAATCACTTCTGTCGGACAACGAAGCTTTGGTTGCGTTTGTGGCTGACGGAGACAAGACAAGCTATGTTTTTGCGCTGACGCGGGATGGTTTCGATTGGAAGCCAATCCAGGTGGGTACCGAGGCGCTGTCGCAGAAGGTCAACGCCTTTCGCGCGGGGCTCAATGTCGACCAGATCGACAACACGATGACGACATCGGGAATGGCCCACCCGTTCGACCTTGGACTTGCCAACGAGCTTTACTTGTCGCTGTTCGGTCCGGTCGAGGCATTGATCAAAGACAAGAAGCAGTTGCTGGTTGCCCCGTCCGGCACGCTTACCGCTTTGCCATTCCATCTGCTGGTGACCGAGAAGCCGGCTGCAGCCGTCCCCGCAAGACTTGCGGACTATCGCGATACCGCTTGGCTAATCAAGCGTCAGGCGGTTGCGGTCTTGCCGTCAATTGGGAGCCTCAAGGCGCTGCGTGGATTTGGAACCAAGAACGAGGCCAACAAGCCAATGATCGGTTTCGGTGATCCCATATTCAATCCTGCTGCGGGACTTAAGGATGGATTGCGCAGCGCAACGAAGAGCGCCACTCGAAATCTCAACACAGGATCCTACACCGATTATTGGCAAGGTGCCGCAATCGATCGTTCCAAACTCGCACTGGGCCTATCTCAACTTCCGGATACGGCAGTCGAGCTGAAATCGATAGCCCAAAAGATCGGCGCGCCGGCAAGCGATATCCACCTCGGCCAGGACGCCAGCGAGACGGCCGTGAAGCATGCGCTGCTGTCGGACTATCGTATCGTCTACTTTGCCACCCATGCCCTAGTTGCCGGCGACGTCAAGGGGCTTGCCGAGCCATCGATTGTCCTTTCGATTCCTTCGCGACCGAGCGACCTCGACGACGGATTGCTGACAGCAAGCGAGGTGGCGCAGCTCAAGCTCAACGCAGATTGGGTAGTTTTGTCAGCCTGCAATACGATTGCCGGCGACAAGCCAGGGGCCGAAGCATTGTCTGGGCTTGCGCGGTCATTCTTCTATGCCGGCGCGAGGGCGCTGCTGGTGTCGCACTGGGCGGTCGATTCCGCGGCGGCGACCCGGCTCACGACGTCGACTTTCGAGATTCTGAAATCCGATCCCAGCCTCGGACGCGCCGAGGCGCTACGACAGGCGATGCTCGGCTATCTCAATGACCGAATCTCGCCGCTAAATGCCTATCCGGCGCTCTGGGGGCCGTTTGCGCTCATCGGTGAGGGTGCGGCGCGCTGAAAATTAAGGCGACGCCCTTCTGATCTATTGCTCAGGTCACCATTGCAGCCACTGGACCGCTATAAGCGTGGCCGGGTGGCGTTCGGCTTTACGACATTGAAGGACGCTTCACCTGCCAAGCGCGTGGCCAGCGGGGAGCTGATGTCCGCTCGAATTTTCATTGGGAGTTCGGAGCGTAATTTATCAACACGGATGAAACATTGGGTCCATGTCCGCTGCGGGTCCAAAAGCTCTCCCGATCGCCTTCAGCGACTTCCCCGCGCTTCCAGCGATCCCATAACTACAAATCCCCATAGCGGCGTGCGCGGCACTCTCCGCGCCCCATCCTCCGCGGGTTCTTTCCTTGGCGGCTTTCGGACGCCGGCCACTGCTGTATGTCGCGCCGCTGTCGCTGGCCGGCATCCGAAACCCTCAACAAACCGGACATCAGGCTTCAACGGAAACGGCGGGCATTCACGCATCATAAAGAAACGGCGATCAGCTCTTCGACGATCGGACCGCCACCGACCGGGAACGCGATGAATTGCTTGCCGCCAGCCATATAGGTGATTGGTGCACCGGTCGCGTTAGAGGGTAGCGCAATCTCCGCCAGCATCTGGCCGCTGGCCTTGTCGTAGACCCACAAATGCGGGTCGACATTGTGGAGTTCCAGGATCGGCACATTGAGTTCCGGCACGAAGTGCGGTGGATCATAGTATCCCATCTGCACAACGATCATGACCGTCTTCGTTACGAGTGCCCAGCTGCGAAATGGCAATCCCAATTGTTCATGGATGTCGAGTTTCTGGATCGGAGCCATCGCCTCGCTGTGCCCGACCGGGATGCGCCAACAGTGCTCTCCGCTGTTCATATCGATGGCCACGATGCTGCCGAACGGCGGCTTGAGTAGGGGTAACCCGCGCGGCCCCTCCAAATATTGACCTCCACCAATGAAATCGTACGAAGACTCCGACGGTTGCGGTTTGCGAACCGTTGCAAGAGACGGCAGCCGCTGGGTCCCGACATACAGCATGCCGGTATCCGGATCGATCGCGGCACCGGCCCAGTTGGCGCCACCGGCTTTGCCGGGTACCTGGATCGTGCCTCGCAATGACGGCGGTGTAAACAGCCCGCCGCGGTCGAATGAAGCGACGATGTCGATCGCTTCCTTGTGAATCTCCGGCGTCAGATTGATCAAGTCCTCGTCGCGGGCGCTTTGAATGTCGATCGGCGCGGGTTTTGTGGGAAACGGCTGCGTTTTCGACGCACTCTCGCCCGGCACATTTGAGGCGGGCACCGGCTGCTCCTCGATTGGCCAGACAGGCTGGCCCGTGCCGCGATTAAACACATAGACAAAAGCCTGCTTGGTCACCTGCGCGACCGCCTTGACAGGTTTTCCGCCGACGGTGATGTCGATCAGGTTGGGCGCGGCCGGCGGGTCATAATCCCACAGGCCGTGATGCACGAGTTGGTAGTGCCAGACCTTTTTGCCGGTCGCTGCATCGAGACAGACCAGACTGTCGCCATAGAGGCCGTCGCCGGGACGATGGCCGCCATAATAGTCGTTGGTCGGTGTGCTGACCGGCAGATAGACGTAGCCAAGCTCCTCGTCGGCGCTCATCGGCGCCCAGACATTGGCGGCGCCGGCTTCCTTCCAGGATTCCTTCCCCCAGGTCTCCACACCGGGCTCGCCTTCTTGCGCAACGGTATGGAAGGTCCACAGCAGACGACCGGTAACGACATCGAAGCCGCGTACATCGCCCGGGGGCGGCGGCCGCTTTCCCCACCAGTCCCACACAGACGAGCCGACAACGATGACGCCGCGCACGATCACCGGCGGCGAGGTCATGGTGTAATAGTCGCGGTCGACTGGCCGGCGCAGGCCCAGCGCGAGATCGATCCGGCCGTCAGTCCCAAATGTCGGCACCGGCTTTCCGGTCTTCGCATCGAGCGCAATCATCTGCGCGAATGCCGTAAGGATCACCACACGTTCGTCATCACCGGCGCGCCAATAGGCGACGCCGCGATTAGTCCATCCGACGTTGGCGGGGATGCCGAGGCCGTTTTGGTAGATCTTGGGATCGAACACCCATTTGGTCGCGCCGGTGGCGGCGTCGATCGCGACCACTTGCGACAGCGACGTCGAAGTGTAGAGCATGCCGCCCACCATCAACGGCGTCGATTTATTTGCAAAGCTGGGACCGATGTTGGGATTGGCCGCATGGATCGTCTGATCCGGCGACTTCCAGCGCCAGGCGATGTGCAGGCCTTTCGCATTATCGCGGTTGATTTGCGTCAGCGGCGAATAGCGGGCTGCGGCATAGGTCCCGGCATAAGCTGGCCATTCGCCACGGGCTAAAGCTTCGGCGGATTCGGTTTGCGCACCAGGTGTGGCCTGCGCGTTCGCCGCACACGGCGCGCCCAGCAGCGCCAGAACAACGCTGATCGCACGAGTGAGCATCCCTCCTCCCTCGATTACCGCTCCCGATGGTTGTCTTCTTTTCAGAAAAGGATACCGCGGTCCGCAGAGCATTTGGAAGATGCAATTTGTTCGCGGCTCACATCCGGGTTGGGCAAAAACGGAAATTCGGCGGTGTACAAACTATGCCTGCTTCAGAGCTGAAGAAGGATATCTTCGTCATCTGGCGGGATAGCAGAGTGCGGCATGTCTCGGCGCCGGCTTTCGCCATGCACTTGATTGGCAACCATGTGGATGCGTCTGAATGTAGTGAACCGCTGCGTAAAAGCGATATCCGGACGGCTATTAAATCGAGCTGATCGAATTCAGCGCGGGGAAGTCGGCGCCATCGTACTCCGGGAGATAAATCATGGCCGCCCTCGTGGGCGCAAATTCCAAGACAACTTGGCAGGCTACAACCTGCCCGGCAAACCAGATGGCTGCCACCGCGCAACGAAACGGTCCCTGAGAAATAGGCGCGAGGCAAAATCATGAAAAACGCAAGGGATCTGGCTTGGAAAACAATCGTTGCCGCAAGCCAAAAAAGCGTTATGAAACAAGGGCGCGGACGTGGCGGAACTGGTAGACGCAAGGGACTTAAAATCCCTCGATGGCAACGTCGTGTGGGTTCGAAGTCCCACCGCCCGCACCAGTCCCGCGCAGGAACCTGTTCTCTTTTCCGGACCCCGCGCCTGCGAATGTGCGTTGGCATTTCGTGCGCAGATTGCGACGCCAGTTGACTGAGCCTCCTGGGCCACAAAACGCAACGGCGCCGATGCAACAGCGGCGCCGTCAGGCAGATCTTGAAGGGGCTCACTCCGACTTTTCGATATTCCAGAACACCGGGGTTGCCGGGCCGTCGAGCACGCCGGAAAGCGATTTCCGCCAGACGCTCGGCAAGAGATATTGCCCGAGCGGGATATAAAGCACCTGGTCGTAGGCTTCCTTCTGGATGTCGGCGGCGATCTTCTTCTGTTCGTCGGGCGAGGATGCACGCGCGAAGGCATCGCGCAGCGCTTCCACCTTGGGATCGTCCGCCCAGCCGAACCAGCCGCCTTTCGTGCCTCTGCCGCCAACCGAGACGTTGACAACCGGATTCATGATGTCGGCGGAGACCCAGTTGGTGAAGAACATGTTCCAGCCGCCCTCCTTCGGCGGTTTCTGGCTGGCGCGGCGGGCGACCACGGTCTGCCAGTCGGTGGCCTGCACATCCACCTTGAATCCGGCGTCACGCAACAGCTGCGCCGCGACGATCGGCTGCGCCTTCAGCGCCCCGACATCGCCGGGCGCCATAATCACAACGGGCGTGCCGTCGTAGCCGGATTCGGCAAGCAGCTTCTTCGCTTCCGCCATGCCGTTGCCTTTCACCAGCGATTCCGAGCCGACATCGGTGGCCAGCGGCGTATCGCAGATGAAAACCGCGCCGCATATCTTGTAATATTCGGGGTTGCCCACCAGCGCGTCCAGCACGTCCTTCTGCCTCATGGCCATGAAGGCCGCGCGGCGCACTTTCACGTTGTCGAACGGCGGGAAGAGGAAATTCATTCGCCCGAGCGTCTGGTAGCCGAGCTTGTTCAGGGTTTCGACCTTCAACTCCTTGTCGGCGGCCAGCACGGGAAGAATATCCCACGACGGAGCCTCCAGGAAATCGATATCGCCGGATTGCAGCGCGTTCACCGCGGTTTGCGCGTCCGCCATCGTGATCCATTCGACGCGATCGACCTTCACGACCTTGCCGCCCGCGGTCCAGCTTGGCGCTTCCTTGCGCGGCACATAATCCTTGTTCTTCTCATAAACCGCCTTCACGCCGGGCTGGAATTCGGCCTGCACGAACTTGAAGGGACCGGAGCCGATCTGTTCCTTGATTTGCTGGCCGGGCGGCGTCTCGGCGAGCCGCTTGGGCATCATGAACGGCACCAGCGACGACGGTTTCCCGATCGACTCCAGCACCAGGCCGTAGGGCTCTTTCAACTTCAGCGTGATGGTCTTGGCATCGGTGGCCTCGATGCTGGCGGTGAAATCCATCAGCTTCTGGCCCATGCCGTCGTTCTTGCCCCAACGTTTCAGCGATGCGACACAATCTTCCGCCGTGACCGGTGCGCCGTCATGCCACTTCAGGCCGTCGCGCAGGGTAAAGGTGTAAGTGAGCTTGTCGTCGGAGACTTTCCAGTCCGCCATCTGCGGCTGGATCTTGAAATTGGCGTCCTCCGCCAGCAGCGTGTCGTAGACCATGTAGCCGTGGTCGCGCGTGATGTAGGCAGTGGTAAAACCGGGATCGATGATCCGCAGATCGGAATGCATCACCGCGGTGATGGTCTTGGCATCCGCCGGCGAGGAAACCGCCAGCGCAGCCGCGAGCGCGAGGGCCGCCACGGCGACGCTCGAAGCTATCGTGGAACGCTTCCGGCGCGAGATGTGAAACATTCTGACTCTCCTGACGAAAAACCGGTCAAAGCCCGGTCAATTGTTATGCAAGCGGTGCGTTATTTGGGCGCACTAACACGCTGTAACTCAAAGGCATTTGAGACTTGCACCAAGCGCGTTGCGCGTCAATCGGGTTTCGGCATCATGGCGCTGCAGCGCACTATTCGCTCATGTTTCACTTTACAAATTCACCGCCGATCATTCTCGTACGCATCTCGTTGATGCATATGCGTCGTTAAGCCAGTTCGAAACCTTGAGAGAATGCCCATGAACCCCGCCAATCTTCCCTTCGATACCGAGGCCATGCTGCAAGGACTGCGCGGCTGGGTGGAGAGCGAAAGCCCGACCTGGGACGCAAACGCGGTCGAGCGCATGCTCGACATCGCCGCGCGCGAGATGGCGATCATGGGTGCGTCAATCGAGCGCATCGCCGGCCGGCAGGGGTTCGGCGGCTGCGTGCGCGCACGCTTTCCGCATCCCAAACAGGGCGAGCCCGGGATCCTGATCGCGGGGCATTTCGACACCGTTCATCCGATCGGCACGCTGGAAAAGCTCAAATGGCGGCGCGACGGCAACAAATGCTTCGGCCCCGGCATCTTCGACATGAAAGGCGGCAATTACCTCACGCTGGAAGCGATCCGGCAGTTGGCGCGCGCCTCGTTTACCACGCCACTGCCGATCACCGTATTGTTCACGCCTGACGAGGAAGTCGGCACGCCTTCAACCAGAGATATCGTCGAGGCCGAGGCCGCGCGCAACAAATATGTGCTGGTGCCCGAACCGGGCCGGCCCAATAACGGCGTCGTCACCGGGCGATATGCGATCGCGAGGTTTAACCTTGAGGCGATCGGCAAGCCGAGCCACGCCGGCGCCACGCTCTCCTCCGGCCGCTCCGCAATCCGCGAGATGGCGCGCCAGATCATCGCCATCGACGCCATGACCACGGAAGACTGCACCTTCAGCGTCGGCATCGTGCATGGCGGCCAGTGGGTCAATTGCGTCGCCACCACCTGCACCGGCGAAGCGCTCAGCATGGCCAAGCGCCAGGCCGATCTCGATCGCGGCATCGAGCGGATGCTGGCGCTTTCCGGAACCGCCGATGACGTAACTTTCAAGGTGACGCGCGGCGTGACGCGACCGGTGTGGGAGCCCGGCGCCGGCACCATGGCGCTCTATGAAAAGGCGCGCGGCGTGGCGAAACAAATGGGCATCGAGCTGCCCCACGGCAGCGCCGGCGGCGGCTCGGACGGCAATTTTACCGGCGCCATGGGAATCCCCACCCTCGATGGCCTCGGCGTGCGCGGCGCCGACGCCCATACGCTGAACGAACATATCGAAATAGACAGCCTCGCCGAGCGTGGCCGCCTGATGGCTGGATTGCTGGCAACGCTGGAATAATGGCACTTCGGCTCATTCCCGATGGCACAAGACTTGCTAAAATTGGAGCGGGTCCGCAGGGTGCGAGAGTGACATCATGATGAATTTCTGCAGCATTCCCCAATCTCAAAACGCCGTCCCTGCTTTCGCAGGGACGGCGGAGTGAGTACGCCTGATGCTCGGGTATCTGCTTCGCCGCGTTCTTGCCGCCATCCCAGTAATGGGCGTGGTGGCGCTGTTCGTGTTCCTGCTGCTGCGGCTGACGCCCGGCGATCCCGCCGCCATCCTGGCCGGCGACAATGCGACACCCGAACAGCTCGAGCGCATCCGCGTCTCGCTCGGATTGCACGAGCCGCTCTACACCCAGTTCTTCACCTGGATCGGCAAGCTCCTGCATGGCGATCTCGGGGTATCGCTGATCTCGAATGTACCGGTGCTGAAAATGATCGGCCAGCGCGTCGAGCCCTCGATCTCGATCGCGCTGTCGACGATCGTCCTCTCCATCGTGATCGCGGTGCCGCTCGGCGTGATCGCGGCGTGGAAACACGGCACCTGGATCGACCGCTTCGTGATGGGATTGTCGGTGATCGGCTTCTCGGTTCCGGTCTTCGTGATCGGCTACGTCCTGATCCAGATCTTCGCCATCGAGCTGCACTGGCTGCCGGTGCAGGGATTTAAGAGCATCGCCGCCGGCTTCGGGCCGTTTTTCGAGCGCATCATCCTGCCGACCTGCACGCTGTCCTTTATCTATGTCGCCCTGATCGCACGCATGACTCGCGCCTCGATGCTCGATGTGCTCGGCGAGGATTATGTACGCACCGCGCGCGCCAAGGGCATCAACGAGAGTGCCGTGCTGCTGCGCCACGCGCTGCGCAATGCCGCCGTGCCCGTCATCACCGTGATCGGAACCGGTTTTGCGCTTTTGATATCAGGCGTCGTCGTCACCGAGAGCGTATTCAACCTGCCGGGCATCGGCCGCCTCACCGTCGACGCCGTGCTGGCGCGCGATTACCCGGTCATTCAGGCGATGATCCTGTTGACATCGGGCATCTATGTCGCGGTCAACCTCCTGATCGACGTCGCCTACACCCTGCTCGATCCCAGGATTAGATACTGATGGCGCTCGACACCGTTCCCGAGCCGTCGATCCCGATCACCACGCCGTGGCGGCCGGGGCTCGGCTTTCTCACCGCGACGCCGATCATCGCCGCCGCCACCGTCTGCCTTGCGCTGGTGATCCTGTCGGCCATCCTTGCGCCCTGGCTTTCGCCGCACGATCCGTTGCTGCTGGCGCCGGCCCAGCGGCTGAAGCCGGCGAGCGCCCAGTTCCTGCTCGGCACCGACGGCTACGGCCGCGACGTGCTGTCGCGAATTCTCTATGGCGGGCGGATATCGCTGCTGATCGGCCTTGGCGCGGCGGTTTTCAGCATCGGCGTTGGGCTCGTGATCGGCCTCGTCTCCGGCTTTTTCAAATGGGTCGATGCCGTGATGATGCGCGTGATGGACGGCTTGATGGCGATTCCGAGCATCCTGCTTGCCATCGCGGTGGTCTCGCTGTCGGGCGCAAGTCTGATGACCGTTCTGGTCGCCATCACCATTCCCGAAATCCCCCGCGTGGCGCGGCTGGTGCGCTCGGTCGTGCTGTCGGCGCGCGAAGAACCGTACGTGGAGGCCGCGATCTCGGTCGGCTCCAGTCTGCCCAAGATCATGTGGCGGCACCTGATGCCGAACACGATCGCGCCTTTGATCGTGCAAGGCACCTACGTTTGCGCGTCCGCCATTCTCACCGAAGCCATCTTGTCCTTCCTTGGCGCCGGCATCAGCCCGGAGACGCCGACCTGGGGCAACATCATGGCCGAGGGCCGCGCCTATTTTCAGATCAAGCCGTCGCTGATCTTCTGGCCGGGCTTGCTGCTCTCGATCGCGATCCTCAGCGTCAACCTGATCGGCGATGCCGCGCGCGACGCGCTCGATCCCCGCATGAAACAGCGGGAGGCCGGCAAGTGAGCACGGAACCGAATTCGAACGCCCTCGTTCTCAACATCGATAACCTCGTGGTCGGCCTTGGCCGCCATCCGCAGGCCCCGCGGGTCATTGATGACGTCTCATTGCAGGTGCGGCAGCGAGAGACCCTGTGCCTGGTCGGCGAAAGCGGATCGGGCAAGTCGGTTACTTCGCTGACGGTGATGGGGCTATTGCAAAAGGGCGCGCTGGCACCGTCAGGCGGCAGCATCAAGCTCGTCGGCGAAGAACTGCTCACCGCCAGCGACCGCCGGCTGCGGCAGTTGCGCGCCACCACCATGGCGATGATCTTTCAGGAGCCGATGACGGCGCTCAATCCGGTCGTGCCGGTCGGCCGCCAGATCGACGAGGTGCTGCGCGCCCACACCACCCTCGATGCGCGCACCCGGCGCAAGCGCATCCTCGACATGATGGAGCAGGTACGGCTGCCCCAGGTCGAACGTATTTTCGCGTCTTATCCGCACCGGCTGTCCGGCGGCCAACGCCAGCGTATCATGATCGCGATGGCCCTGGTGCTGGAGCCGAAATTGCTGATCGCGGACGAGCCGACCACGGCGCTCGACGTCACCACGCAGAAGCAGATCCTGACCTTGATTCGCGACCTGCAGAGGGATCACGGTACTGCGGTTCTCTTCATTACCCACGACATGGGCGTGGTCGCGGAGATCGCCGATCGCGTCGCGGTGATGCGTCATGGGCGGTTGGTCGAGACCGGAACGCTCGACACCATCCTGCGCGCGCCTACCATGGAATACACCCGCGACCTGCTCTCGGCGGTACCGAGCCTGGTGCCGCGGGCACCGCGCGCCGACTCTACCGAACCGGTGGTGCTGGAAGCCAACGGTCTCGGCAAGGTCTATCGCGAGCGTTCCTTCTTCGGCGGCGTCCGCGAGGTGGCGGCGGCACAGGATGTCACGCTGACGCTGCGCAAGGGCCGCACGCTTGGCATCGTCGGCGAAAGCGGCTCCGGCAAATCGACGGTGGCACGCTGCATCGTACGGCTGATCGATCCCACCTCCGGCGGCATCCGCCTTGCGGGCCACGAAATCTCCGACATATCCCGGCGGCTGTTGCAACCGCACCGCAAGCGCATCCAGATCATTTTCCAGGACCCCTATCGCTCGCTCAACCCGCGCATATCCGTTGGCGAGACCATCGCCGAGGGGCCGATCAATTACGGCATGCCGCGTGACCAGGCGCTGGCGAAGGCACGCGAGTTGCTCGAACTGGTCCACCTGCCGGTAGACGCCATCTCGCGCTACCCGCACCAGTTCTCCGGCGGACAGCGCCAGCGCATCGCCATCGCGCGTGCGCTGGCGCTCGACCCCGACGTGCTGGTAGCGGATGAAGCGGTCTCGGCGCTGGATGTCTCCGTGCAGGCGCAGGTGCTGAAACTGCTCGACGAAATCCAGACCCGGCTCGGCATCGCGCTGTTGTTCATCACCCACGATCTGCGCGTTGCAGCGCAGATCTGCGACGACGTCGCCGTGATGCAGCATGGCCGCATCGTCGAACAGGGACGGGCGGCGCAAGTCCTGACAAATCCGCAACAGGCCTATACGAGGCAGCTGCTGGACGCCGCACCCGGTCGGGAGTGGGATTTTGCGAATTTCAGGTCGGTTGCGGCGGCAGCTGCCGCGATGTAAATCCGCCGTCACGATGACGCAGAGCAATCCGGAAATAGCGCAAAGCCATGCGGAAGGCGGATTGCTTCGTCGCTTGCGCTCCTCGCAATGACAAGTCTAACGTCGCGCGCGAACACCTGACTGAGAGCCCTGATGATCCGTATCGCCGTCGGCGGTTTCCTGCACGAGACCAATACCTTCGCTCCGACGAAGGCGACCTATGACGACTTCGTGCATGGCGGCGGCTGGCCGGCGATGGCGCAAGGCGACGACGTGCTTAAGGTGATGCGCCACATCAATGTAGGGCTCGCCGGCTTTGTCGAAACGGCGGAGGCCCGGGGCTGGGAGATGGTGCCAACGATTTCCTGCGGCGCCAGCCCCTCGGCGCATGTGACTGAGGAGGCCTTTGAGCGCATCGTCGGGGTGATGGTCGACGGCATCAAGGCGGCGGGACCGCTCGATGCCGTCTATCTCGACCTGCACGGCGCGATGGTCACCGAACATGTCGACGACGGCGAAGGCGAAATCCTGAAGCGCGTACGCCAGGTCATCGGCAAGGACCTGCCGCTGGTCGCCAGCCTTGATCTGCACGCCAATGTCACGCCCGAAATGGTGGAACATGCCGACGCGCTGATTGCCTACCGCACCTACCCCCACGTTGACATGGCCGACACCGGCCGCGCCGCTGCCAAGCATCTTGAGCTGATGCTCAGGACGAAGCAGAAATTTGCAAAGGCATTCCGGCAGTTGCCGTTCCTGATTCCGATCAGCTGGCAATGCACCATCGACCAGCCCACCAGAGGCATCTATCAGAAGTTGGCGGCGCTGGAGAGCGACACGATCCCGACGCTTTCCTTCGCGCCGGGTTTTCCGGCGGCGGATTTTGCCCATTGCGGACCGAGCGTGTTTGCCTATGGCGGGACGCAAGCTGATGCCGACGCGGCTGCGGACAACATCGCCGCGCTGATCGAGGGCCACGAGGATGATTTTGACGGCCGCATCTTCACCCCCGATGACGGCGTGCGCTACGCGATGGAACTGGCCACGCGCGCCACGAAGCCGATCATCATCGCCGACACCCAGGACAATCCCGGTGCCGGCGGCGATTCCGACACCACGGGCATGCTGCGCGCGCTGGTCCGCAATAACGCCAGGCGCGCCGCGATCGGCGTGATCTACGATCCCGTCTCCGCAAGCGCCGCGCATGCCGCCGGCGTTGGTGCCACCGTCGCGCTCGCGCTCGGCGGCAAGTCAGGCATTCCGGGCGACGCGCCCTATCACGAGACCTTCGTCGTCGAAGTATTGTCCGACGGGAAATTCGTCGCACCCGGTCCCTATTATGGCGGCCGCGACATGGACATGGGGCCATCGGCGGCCTTGCGGATCGGCGATGTCCGGGTGGTCGTGAGCTCGCACAAGGCGCAGCTCGCGGATCAGGCGATGTTTCGCTATGTCGGCATCGAGCCGACCGAGCAGGCCATCCTCGTCAACAAGAGCTCGGTGCATTTCCGCGCCGATTTCGAACCGATCGCCGAAAAGCTTTTGATCTGCGCCTCACCTGGCGCGATGCCGGCCGACACCGCCGCCCTGCCGTGGACGCGGTTGCGTCCGGGCATTCGCATCAGGCCGAACGGCCCCGCCTTCGCTCCCGGAGCCAAAACCCTTTCAACGTCTTCTGCAACTGGATAGAGGCCTGATGCCCAATATCGACCGTATCGAAGGCTATGCCGACGAACTGACCGCGATCCGCCGGGATCTGCACGCACATCCCGAGATCGGCTTCGAGGAAGTCCGCACCTCCGGGATCGTCGCCGAGAAACTCAAGCAATGGGGCATCGAGGTGCATCGCGGCCTCGGCGGCACCGGCGTGGTCGGCGTGCTGAAGGGCAAGGGCAACGGCGGCAAGCGTATAGGCTTGCGTGCCGACATGGATGCGCTGCCGATGGAAGAGAATACCAACCTGAAATGGCGCTCGACCATTCCCGGCAGATTTCATGGCTGCGGCCATGACGGCCATACCACCATGCTGCTCGGCAGCGCGCGCTACCTCGCCGAAACCCGGAATTTCGACGGCACCGTGCATTTCATCTTCCAGCCGGCCGAAGAAGGCCTCGGCGGCGCGCGCGCCATGATCAAGGACGGCTTGTTCGAGAAATTTCCCTGCGACGAGGTCTACGGGCTGCATAACGCCCCCGACATGAACCATGGCGAGATCGCGATCCTGCCGGGGCCGGCCATGGCCGGCGCCGATTTCTTCGACATCACCATCAACGGCTACGGCGCGCACGGCGCGATGCCGGAGCGGTCCAAGGATGCCGTCGTGATCGCGATGACCCTCGGGCAAGCGCTGCAGACCATCGTCAGCCGCAACGTCGATCCCCTGAAGTCGGCGGTGCTTTCGATCACCCAGATCCACTCCGGCACCGCCTACAACGTGATTCCCGGCGAGGCGAAACTCTGCGGCACGGTCCGCGCTTTTTCAGACGAGGTACGCGTTCTGATCCGCGAACGAATGCGCGCGATCTGCACCGGCGTCGCCACCGCTTTCCACGTCGAGATCATTGCCGATATCCGCGATACCTTCGGCGTGCTGGTGAACCAGGAAGAACAGTCCAGCGTGGTCGAGGCCGTCGCACGCACGATCGTCGACCCCGCCAAGGTTATCACCAGGACGCAGCCCAAGATGGGCAGCGAGGATTTCGCCGACATGATGCAGGTGGTGCCCGGCGCCTATTTCTGGATCGGCCACGAAGGCTCAATCCCCGTGCACAATCCCGGCTACGTGCTGGACGACAGGATCCTGCCTGTCGGAGCCAGCATGTTCGCCCGCATCATCGAAACCCGTCTTCCGATAGCCCCCCATGCATAAATCCGTATCGAAGGAAACGGTCACGCCGCTGCACGACCTCAGCGCCGTCGACCTGATCGCAGGCTTTCGGGCCAAACAATTTTCGCCGTCCGAAGTGCTGGAGGACGTGCTGACGCATATCGCTGCGTGGGAGCCCCACATCAAGGCGCTGTACGCATTCGATCCCGACGGCGCGCGCGCGACCGCGAAAGCATCCACCGAACGCTGGCAAAAGGGCGAGCCGATGGGCACGCTCGACGGCGTGCCGGCGACGATCAAGGAGAACATCGCCACCAAGGGCGTGCCGATACCGCTTGGTGCTGCCACCACCAAGCTCGTGCCGGCAGCGGCGGATGCCCCGCCGGCGGCGCGCTTGCGCGAGGCGGGAGCGGTGATTTTTTCCAAAACCACCATGCCGGATTACGGGATGCTGTCTTCGGGCCTCTCGAGCTTCCATCCCCTCACCCGCAATCCCTGGGACCTCAGCAAGAATCCCGGCGGCTCCAGCGCAGGCGCAGGCGCGGCGGGCGCGGCCGGATATGGACCGCTGCATGTCGGCACCGACATCGGCGGTTCGGTGCGGCTGCCGTCGTGCTGGTGTGGCCTCGTCGGGCTGAAACCGAGCCTGGGGCGGATTCCGATCGACCCGCCCTATGTCGGCCGCGTCGCCGGACCGATGACCCGCACCGTCGATGATAACGCGCTGATGATGAGCGTGCTGTCGCGGCCCGATCGCCGCGACGGCATGAGCCTGCCGCCTGATAACATCAACTGGAAGGCACTCGACAAGCCCGTGCGCAAGTTGCGCATCGGCCTGATGCTCGATCTCGGCGTCGGCCAGGCGCTCGAGCAGGCCGTGCGCGACGTAGCCGTGAAGGCCGCGAAAGCGTTCGAGGCGGCGGGAGCCATCGTCACTGAAGTCCCAAGCGTATTGACGCGCGAGATGCTCGACGGGCTCGACAATTTCTGGCGCGCACGCTCCTGGGATGATCTTTCCAGGCTGACGCCGGACGAACGCGCCAAAGCGCTGCCCTACATCTACAAATGGGCGGAAGCGGGTGCCAGGCTCACGGGCATCGATGTCGTCAGGGGTTTCAACGCCACCATGGCGATCCGCGCGGCGGCGGCGAAGCTGTTTTGCGACGTCGACTACGTAATCTCGCCGGTGTCGCCGGTGGTGAAATTCGCGGCCGAACTCGCCGCCCCCATCAACGATCCCGACAAGCCGTTCGAGCACATCGCCTACACGGCGCCGTGGAACATGTCGGAAAATCCGGCGGTTTCGATTAATAGCGGCTTCGACAAAAGCGGCTTTCCGGTCGGCATCCAGATCGTCGGCCGCCGCTTCGACGACATCGGCGTGCTCGGAATGGCGAAGGCGTTCGAGGGCCTGCGCGGGCCACAGCGGCCGTGGCCGAAGCCGCCGAAATAGGAAACAAGAAATGTAGCAAGGATGGGTTGAGCGCACGCGAAACCCATCACGCCACGACGCTCGTGATTGATGGGTATCGCTTCGCTCAACCCATCCTACGAAGTTACGAAGCAAGAATAAGGAGAGGAAACACCCCATGGCGTACGAGACGATCAAATACGAAGTCGCTGAACAGATTCTCACCATCACATTGAACCGGCCCGACAAGCTCAACGCCTTCAACAGCGTCATGCAGCAGGAACTGATCGACGCTTTCGACTCCGCCGACAATGATGACAACATCCGAGCCATCATCGTCACCGGCGCGGGGCGCGGGTTTTGCGCCGGCGCCGATCTTTCCGCCGGCGCCGACACCTTCGATCGCGACGCGCGGCGCGGGCCGGTGAGGCGTCTGGCCGACGGCAAGGTCGATTACAGCGATCCCCAGGTTCGCGACGGCGGCGGCCAGGTGACGCTGCGCATCTTCAAATCCCTGAAGCCAGTGATCGCCGCCGTCAACGGCCCCGCGGTCGGCATCGGCGTCACGATGCAGCTCGCCATGGACATCCGTATCGCATCCGAGAACGCGCGCTTCGGTTTCGTATTCTCCCAGCGCGGCATCGTGCCCGAGGCGGCCTCGAGCTGGTTCCTGCCGCGCATCGTCGGCATCGCGCAAGCACTGGAGTGGTGTTACAGCGGCCGGGTGTTTCCGGCGCAGGAAGCGCTGGCCGGCCGCCTCGTCAGCAAGGTGGTGCCGCCGGACCAATTGCTGCCGACCGCACGCGCGCTCGCCCTCGAATTTGCCGCCAAAACCGCGCCGGTGTCGGTGGCGCTGATCCGGCAGATGATGTGGCGCATGCTGGGTGCCGACGATCCGATGGAAGCGCACAAGGTCGACAGCCGCGGCATCTACGCGCGTGGCCGCTCGGCGGATGTAAAGGAAGGCGTGGTGTCGTTCCTGGAAAAGCGGCCGGCCGTGTTCAAGGACAAGGTCTCGACCGACATGCCGGATTATTATCCGTGGTGGGACGAGCGGGAGTATGAGTGAGGGCGAAGGACACCACGGCTCGTCGTCCCGGCGAAAGCCGGGACCCACAACCACTGGCGCTGGTTATGTGAAGAGCTTCCACCACCTTTCTTCTCGATAGATCACGCGGTATGGGTCCCGGCTCGCGCTTCGCTTGGCCGGGACGACGTTGAGAGAGTTGGTCGCGCCACTTCGCCGTGCTCACCTCATCATCAGCGCCACCCGGCCGATCGCCTTGCGGTCGATCAGAAGCCGCATCGCCTGCGCGTAATCTTCCAGCGGCAGCCGGTGCGAGACGTGAGGACGGATTTTTCCGGCCTCCGCCCACTCCAGCAGCGCCTTGATCCGCGCGGCGCCCGCTGCCGGATTTCTGCGCACCGCCTCGCCGGCGCGGACGCCGAGTATGCTCGCCCCCTTGATCAGCAACAAATTGGTGCGGGCGAGCCCGATGCCGCCGGTGAAGCCGATGACGAGGAGCCGCGCGCCCCAGGCGATACAGCGCAGGCTATCTTCAAATACTTCACCGCCGACAGGATCGAACACCACATCGACGCCGCGGCCATCGGTGATGCGCTTGACCGCCTCGCGGAACGGTTCGCGCGCGTAGAGCACCAGATGATCGGCGCCCTTCCCCTGCGCGACTGCCAGCTTCTCTTCACTCGATGCCGCCGCGATCACGGTCGCCCCCAACATCTTGCCCATCTCGACCGCGGCCAGCCCAACGCCGCCGCCGGCGCCATGCACCAGCAATGTTTCACCCGGCTTGAGCTGCCCGCGATCGATCAGCGCATGATACGCCGTGCCGTGGCCGGCCAGAAAGGTGGCGCCCTCGGCGAAATCGAAAGTCGACGGCATCGGCGTCAGCTGCGACCGCGCGACGACGGCCTCATCGCTGTAGGCCCCGTGCCGCATCTTGGCGATCACGCGATCGCCAACCGCGACGCCGGCAACGCCATTGACCTCCGTCACCTCACCGGCGGCTTCCACCCCGGGCGTGAACGGCAGCTCCGGCTTGAGCTGATACTCGCCGGCCACCATCAATATATCAGGAAAGTTGATGCCCGCGGCACGAATGGCGACACGCACCTGCCCCTGCGCCAGCGGCACGGAGGCAAAAGTCTCCAGACGCAGGCGCGCGGGCGGGCCGAGTTCGCGGCAGACGATAGCCTTCGGCATCAGGCCGTGCTCGCTTTCCGCCGCAGCAGGGCTTCGCGGACCAGCGGCAGCCGGTCATTGCCGAAATACATATCGGTCTTGTCGACGAAGATGGTCGGCGAGCCGAACCCGCCGCGCGCCATGACTTCATCCGTATTGGCCTTGAGCTGATCCTTGATCGCCTGCTCGCCGATGCCGGCGAAGAATTTCGCGGGGTCGACGCCGACGCGTTTGCAGACATCGCTCAGCACTTCGTCCTTCGAGATGTCCTTGTCGTCGCCCCAATAGGCCTCGAATACCGCGCGCGCAAACGGCACCATGTCCTTGCCCAGCCAGATGCAGCCGCGCATCGCCTTGACGCTGTTGACCGGAAACACCGTTGGCGGCATCTTGATCGCGAGCCCCGCGGAGCGCGCCCAGTCGGCGAGGTCTTTCTTCATGTAGCGCGCTTTCAGCGGCACCGGCGCTTCCCGCGAGGCATAGACGCTGGGGTTGACGGTGTTGAAAATGCCGCCGACCAGGATCGGCCGCCACGAAATCTCGACGCCGAATTCCTTCGCCAGCGACTGCATGTTGTGGAAGGCGAGATAGGTCCAGGGGCTGGAGCAGTCGAAGAAGAATTCAATCATGGCGTTTCCCTTGTTTTGATTTCTCGACGCAAGCTCAGTCGTTACTCCCTCTCCCCGCCTGCGCCGCCTGCGGGAGAGGGATGAGGGACAGTTGACTGCGGAGTCCCGCACGTCGCTGGCGCTCTCCCAAGCCACAGTTCGAGATCCCAGCTACGCGAAGCGTTGCCATCAGCGCTCAACCCGATCCGAATTTCCGTGCTCGATGCGCTTCTCCCTACGCCGGAGCGGGGCGACGTTAAATATTCCCAAGCATCAAGCTCCTTCGCGGCCTGACCGAACATGTTCCTGCGCGCCTCCTCGTCGAACGGCTCCTTGACGAATTTACCGATCGCCAGCCCCGCCTGCACCTGAGGCCGCGCACGCACTTCCGCGTACCAGCGCTTGATGTTTGGATAATCGTCGAGCGTAAAGCCCTGCGCCTTGTGCGTTATGGTCCAGGGAAAGCAGGCGATGTCGGCGATCGAATAGTCGCCGGCCACAAAGCGACTCGTCTTGCCCAGCTGCGTATCGAGCACGCGATAGAGCCGCGCCGCCTCGTCGCGATAGCGCTCGATGGCATAGGGGATTTTCTCCGGCGCGTAGAGCGCGAAATGGCCGTGCTGGCCGAGCATGGGCCCGAGCCCTCCCATCTGCCACATCAGCCATTGCATGACGTTGGACCGCGCCCGCATTTCCTTCGGCAGCAAACGCCCGGTCTTGTCGGCGAGATAAATCAGGATCGCGCCGGTCTCAAACACGGAGAACGGCTCGTCGCCGTCGGCAGGCGCACGATCCACGATCGCCGGGATTCGGTTGTTGGGGCTGATCGCGAGAAATTCCGGCTTGAATTGTTCGCCGGCCCGGATGTTGACGGGGATGACGTTGTAGGGAAGGCCGAGTTCCTCCAGCATGATCGAGATTTTCCAGCCATTCGGCGTAGGCGCGTAATAGAGGTCGATCATGGGGTAATCCTGAGGAAGGCCGCCGGCATCCTAGCCCGCGGCGTCACCCTGTTCCAGTCGGCCTGCGGTCTTGTGGGACGCATGGCGAACATGGCACACAGGCGCTCAAGCACAATCGTCCCGGGAGGCCCAGATGCTGTTTCCAACCACGATCGCAGGCTCGCTGCCGAAGCCGGAATGGCTGGCCGAACCCAATACGCTATGGGCTCCCTGGAAATCCAAGGGCGACGAGCTGGCGCGCGCCAAGCGCGACGCGACGCTGCTGGCGATAAAACTGCAGGAAGACGCCGGCGTCGACATCGTCACCGAGGGCGAGCAGGCGCGCCAGCATTTCGTCCACGGCTTCCTGGAAAAGATCGAAGGCATCGATTTCGCTCACAAGGTGGAAATGGGAATCCGGAAAGATCGCTACAAGGCGATGGTGCCGCAGGTGGTGGCGCCGCTCACGCTGAAGGGCCGCGTCCATGCGGACGAGGCCCGCGTCGCCCGCACGCACACCACGCGCAAGCTGAAATTCACCCTGCCCGGCCCGATGACCATCATCGACACCATTGCCGACAAGTATTACGGCGACCGCGTCAAGATGGCCTTCGCCTTTGCCGAACTGCTCAACGAGGAAGCGAGAGCCTTGCAGGCCGACGGCGTCGACATGATCCAGTTCGATGAGCCTGCCTTCAACGTCTACATGGACGAGGTCAGCGATTGGGGCATCAAGGCGCTGGAGCGCGCCGCCGAGGGGTTGACCTGCGCTACCGCCGTGCACATCTGCTACGGTTACGGCATCAAGGCCAATACCGACTGGAAGCAAACCCTCGGCAGCGAGTGGCGGCAATATGAGGATATTTTTCCCGCGATCGCCAAAAGTCCGATCCAGCAGGTCGCCGTCGAATGCCGCAATTCCAGGGTGCCGCTGGAACTGCTCGGCCTGCTCAAGGGCAAGGTGGTTCAGGCCGGCGTGATCGACGTCGCTAGCGACACCGTGGAGACCGCGGAGGACGTGGTCAAGGTGATCGACGCTGTTTCGAAGTTCGTACCGAAGAGCCACATTGTCGCGACCACCAATTGCGGCATGGCGCCGATGCACCGCGATATCGCCGAAGCCAAGCTCATGGCGCTGGGAGCGGGCGCGAAGCTGGCGCGGCAAAGGTTGGGGTGACGTCATTTCGGGGCGCTCGCGCGAGCGAGCGAACTACGATGTGCAATGCACATCGGAGAATCTCGAGATTCCGGGTTCGCGCTGACGCGCGCCCCGGAATGACGGCGTTTACATCATCAGTTCCGCCGCGCTCGGATGCAGCACCGGCCGATATCCCGCAGACAGCGCGCGCAACGTCGAGGGCGGCGTCAGCAGCATGGCGTCTCGAAGCGCGTTGTACGCCGCGCGATAGCCGGCCGGCGACCACGATAACGCCCTGCCCTGCACGATCAGGTAACTCTCGCCGCCTTGCTGCAGCATCGCACCATCCGGAAGCCGCTCGATCGGAGCCGGCAGCGCGTGCAGCCGCTTCGCCCGCCCCTCCAGCCGCTCGCGATGAAGCACGGCGTCGATGCCATCGGCGTGAACCTCCGCAACCCCGTTGCCCTCTTCCCACGCGGCGCGAAGCCGGTTGGCATCGATGCTGCGGCAGAAGAAGCATGGGCGGTGACCCGCGGCCAAGGCCGTCGCCTCGTCGAGAAAGAACAGCTCGGTCCAGCTGCGGCCGCCCATCACCTCGCGCCGCCGTCCCCTGAATTCGCAGACGCAGGTGAGCCATGCCTTGCAGGCCCAGCGGCGCCTCAGCAAGGTCTTTGTCGCGGGATCGTGGATGATGCCGCGGTTGCCGGTGAACATCCCGCGATGCGGAGTGGCGATGATGTCGCCTGTTGGCGTGACGCGGTTCTGCAGCGGCATGGGTCTTCTTCTCCTTCGTCCCCGCTTGCGGGGAGAAGGTCGGGTTGAGGGGGAGCCTCCGCAAGAGCGGTGAGAGATGGCCTCGCGGAGAGCCCCCCTCACCCGAAGCCTTGAGACATCACGCTGCGCCGTCGCGGATCGGCGGCTGGAACGACAGCGCGGTATCCCACGGAAAGAAAATCCAGGTGTCCTGCGAAACCTCGGTAATGAACGTGTCGACCAGCGGCCGTCCCTTGGGCTTGGCATAGACCGCCGCGAAATGCGCGTCCGGCAGCATGTCGCGCACTAGCCGCCCGGTCTTGCCGGTGTCGACGAGATCATCGACGATCAACAATCCCTTGCCGGTCCCGCCGCCGAGTTTCGCCGTATCGGCGGATACGCCCTTCAGAACCTTCAGGTCGCCCTGCCTAGTGTGATCGTAGCTGGCAACGCAGACGGTATCGATCACGCGGAGCCCGAGTTCGCGCGCGACGATCGCCGCCGGCACCAGACCCCCGCGGGTGATCGCGATGACAGCGTGAAACGGCCCCACTTCATTGAGCCGCCAGGTCAGCGCCCGGCAATCCCTGTGAAACTGGTCCCACGAGACCGGAAAGGCCTTGCCCGCCCGCGATAATGCGCTCAGTTCCGGGTGCTCCGCCATCATCGTTCTCCTACATCTTCCGGATCACGGCCGTGGCCGTCGCGGTCGCGACGCCGCTGCTCCCGCTCTCTCCTCGAACCGCCGATCCGCTAGCGGACAGCGTGCAATCCCGCCAACATTTCCTTCACCGCGGCCATCGCGGCATTGAGTTTTTCGGGATTGCGTGAGCGGACGACGAGATTGGTGTTCGGTTTCTGGTCCTCATCGAGGAACGGGTAGCTGCCGATGATGGTATCGGGATGGGCGTTAGCGATTTCGCGCAAGGGCCCACCGATGTCGCCTTCCCTCGCATTGGCGCGAACCGTGTCCGATAGCATCCGCACGCCGGATTTCAGCTTCGGCGCGACGATGTCCATCATCGCCTGCATGATCGAGGGCACCCCCGCCATGACGATGACATTGCCGATCTTGAAGCCGGGCGCGAGGATCGTCGCGCTCTGGATCAGTTCGGCGCCGTCGGGAATCCGGGCCATGCGCAGCCGCGCCTCGTTCAGATCCTGTGCGCCCCAGCGCTCGCGGAATCGAGCAACTACCTCCGGATGATGGTCGATGCCGACACCGAACGCCTTGGCGACGGCATCGGCGGTGATGTCGTCATGGGTCGGCCCGATGCCGCCGGTGGTAAAGAGGTAATTGTAACGGCCACGCAGCGCGTCCAGCGCCGCGATGATGTCGGCCTCATCGTCGGCGACAACGCGGACTTCCTTGAGGTCGATCCCGATATTGGTCAGGTATTCCGCGATAAAGCCGATGTTCTTGTCCTTGGTCCGCCCGGACAAGATCTCATCCCCGATCACCAGAATGCCTGCGGTAACGATCTCGTTCATGACTTCTCCTCGCCCTGGATCGTGATCCCCGCTCATGCCGTGCATGGCAGTCACGGAGTTTTGCCGCCGAAATAAGCACCCGGCAGCCCTTTTTTCAGGCAGTCTGGGAAGCCTTCCGACCGAAATGCTCCCGCCCAATGCATATCGCGCTGGCCCGGGCCTTGCTACCATCCCTTTAAGTCATGCACTGTCCCGCATGGCCAAGGAAATAGTCAGGATTTATGGCAGTTGCGTTCGATGAAATGAATGGGCCCGACGGCGACGTCCGCCCGGCCTACCAGGAGCTGTCCCGCTGGCTGAAGGAGACGCCACCGGACGCCTTGGAATATCGGCGCCAGGAGGCGGAGCTGCTGTTCCGGCGGATCGGCATCACCTTTGCCGTCTATGGCGACGCCGAGGCCCAGGAACGGCTGATTCCCTTCGACGTCATCCCGCGGATCATATCGGCGAAAGAGTGGGCAATCCTCGAAAAAGGCCTGAAACAGCGGGTGCGCGCCCTCAACATGTTCCTGAGCGACATCTATCACAGCCGCGATGTCCTGCGCGCCAACATCATTCCCGACGACCTGATCTTCCAGAACCCGGTGTTCCGGCCCGAGATGAACGGCCAGGTCGTGCCGCACGACGTCTATGTCCACATCGCCGGCATCGACATCGTCCGCGTCAACCCGGAAAACTTCTTCGTGCTGGAGGATAATGCGCGCACGCCATCCGGCGTGTCCTACATGCTGGAAAACCGCGAAATCATGATGCGGCTGTTTCCGGACCTGTTCGCCCGCCACCGCATCGCGCCTGTGGAAAAGTATCCCGACGAGCTGTTGTCGGCGTTGCGATCGGTGGCGCCGCTCAGCGCCACCGCCGAGCCGACCGTGGCGCTGATGACGCCCGGCGTCTATAATTCCGCCTATTACGAACATTCGTTTCTCGCCGACAAGCTCGGCATCGAACTGGTCGAGGGCCGCGACCTCATCGTCAAGAACGATGAGGTGTTCATGCGCACCACCGAGGGTTTGAAACGCGTCGATGTCATTTACCGCCGGGTCGATGACGACTTCCTCGACCCCCTCACCTTCCGCCCGGATTCCGCGCTCGGCGTACCCGGGCTGATGTCGGCCTATGCGGCCGGCAACGTCACCCTGGCCAACGCGGTCGGGACCGGCATCGCCGACGACAAGGCGATCTATTCCTACATGCCCGAGATCGTGAAATTCTATCTCGGCGAAGAACCGATCCTCAAGAACGTGCCGACCTGGCGCTGCCGCGAGCCGAAGGATCTGGCCTACGTTCTGGATAATCTCAGCGAATTGGTGGTGAAGGAAGTACATGGCTCCGGCGGCTACGGCATGCTGATCGGCCCGGCCGCGACCAAGGCGACGATCGAGGCCTTCCGCGATAAACTAAAACGCGAGCCCGAGGGCTTTATCGCCCAGCCGACGCTGGCACTGTCGACCTGCCCGACCTGCATCGAATCCGGCCTCGCGCCGCGCCATGTCGACCTCAGGCCGTTCGTCCTCACCGGAAGCAATCACGTTACCATCGTGCCTGGCGGCTTGACGCGCGTGGCGCTGAAGGAAGGCTCGCTGGTGGTGAACTCCAGCCAGGGCGGCGGCACCAAGGACACGTGGATTTTGGACGAGTAGGCTTGGATTCTGGACGAGTTGGTTTGGATTTTGGACGAGTAGATCTGGCCACAAGAGAGTAACACCCCCGCATGCTGTCGCGCACCGCCGAAAACCTGTACTGGCTGGCCCGCTATGTCGAACGCGCTGAATATCTCGCGCGCACCATCGAGGCGACGCTGCGCGTCACCGCGCTGCCGAATGCCTATGTTGGCAAGACCAACGAGTGGGATTCGGCGCTCCTGACCGCCGGCGTCAGCGCCAGCTTCTACGAGGTCTACGCGCAGGCCGACGAGCAGAACGTCGTCGAGTATCTGTCGTTCGCTCCGGAAAATCCGTCCTCGATCAAGAACTGTATCGAAAGCGCCCGGCTCAATTCGCGTTCGGTCCGCACCGCATTGACCAGCGAGATGTGGGACACCATCAACTCAGCCTGGATCGACCTGCAGGAAATCTGGGGCAAAGGCACCAAGACCCGCGAGGAACTGACCCGGTTCCTGCGCTTCGTGCAGGAAACCTCGCTGCGGTTCGACGGCTCGGCCTACCGGACCATGCTGCGCAACGACGCCTACTGGTTCTCGCGGCTTGGGGTACATCTGGAGCGCGCCGACAACACCGCGCGCATCCTCGACGTCAAATATCACGTACTGTTGCCCGAGGAGGAACATGTCGGGGGTCCGCTCGACTATTATCAGTGGACCTCGATCCTGCGCTCGGTCTCGGCGCTGACCGCCTACCATTGGGTCTATCGGGAGACCCTGAAGCCGTGGCTGATCGCCGATCTGCTGATCCTCAACGAATCGCTGCCGCGTTCGCTGGCGAGCTGTTACGGCAATCTGGTGCGCAACCTCGACCAGATCGGCGTTGCCTATGGCCGCCAGGGCGCCGCCCAGCGCCATGCCCGCGGCGTCCGCAATCGCCTGGAACACAGCCACATGGATGACATCTTCCAGCACGGCGTGCACGAATTCATCCAGGAATTCATCGCGGACAACTCAAGGCTCGGCGAAATCATCACCAAGCAATATCTGGTTTAGAAACCAGCTTTTCAGGGAAACGGCCTGGCTGTTCCCACGAGATTCGGAAATTTCACCTCATGCGCCTGCGAATTGCCCATACGACCAGCTATCGCTACGAGCCGCCGGCCACCGGCGTCATCCAGATCCTGCGGATGACGCCCGGAAGCCATGACGGGCAATATGTCGCCGAATGGCAGATCGGCGTCTCCACCGATTCACGGCTCCATGTGCATCAGGACGCGTTCGGCAATGTCACGCATGTGCTGACCGAGGGGCCGATCGCCGATCTCACCATCAACGTCGAAGGCCTGATCGAAACCCACGACACCGGTGGCGTGCTAAAAGGCACCGACGAACGCTTCCCGCCGAGCGTATTTCTGCGCTCGACACCGCTGACCGAAGTCAATACCGCGATGGCGACCTTCGCACGTGAGCTGCGCTCGGAATCCGAAGGCGATGTGCTCGGATTCCTGCATGCGCTGATGGTGCAGATCAACGAGCACATGACGTTCGACGAAGACCCCACCAACAGCGGCACTTCGGCGGTGGAAGCCTTCGGGTTGAAGCGCGGCGTGTGCCAGGACTATGCACATGTGTTTATCGCCTGCGCGCGCTCCGGCGGTGTGCCGGCGCGCTTCGTGTCAGGCCATTTCCTGCGTTCCGACGGGATGGTCAATCAGCAGGCCGGCCATGCGTGGGCGGAGGCGTTCGTACCAGCTCTCGGCTGGGTCGGATTCGACCCGGCCAACAGCATCTGCACCACCGATGCCCATGCCCGCGTCGCCATTGGGCTCGACTATCTGGGCGCAGCGCCGGTGCGCGGCACCCGTTACGGCGGCGGCATGGAGACGCTATCGGTGTCGGTCAAGGTCGAGCAGGCCGGCGGGCGGCAGAGCCAGTCGCAGTTTTGAAAACCACGTCGCTCCCCGACGGCGGCGGAGACGGTATATGCCTGCGGATCGGCCGTGTTGCAGCCAAGCAACACCTGGAACATTAAATAAAGTAAAAATAAACGGCGTCTGGCCTGGCCAGTCTGTGATTGCGTTTCCTGAATTCCAGTTCGCGCGCGGCACCGAGCCTGCAAATTTCAGTACTCGCAACTCCTGTAGTTCGATGCCTCGCAGACCTGCGCCATTTCGCGAGCCTGCGAAAGTTCCTCCGGCGTCATGCTTTGCGACACATCGCGCAATTGTGCTCTCGCGCCCTCGTCGCCGTGCGCCGCGGCACGGCTGAACCACAGGAAGGCGCGAACCGAACTGCGCGCGACCCCTTCCCCTCTGCGGTACATTACCCCGAGCAAGCGCTGCGCCTTCGCATTGCCCTTTTCCGCTAGGGGGCGGAACAGGTGGATCGCCGGCACGTAATCGCCGCGATTATAGGCCGCCATGCCATCTTCCCACGGGCCCGCGAAGGCGCCTGCGCCGCCCAGAATTTGCGCGGCCACGATCAGGCCGCCGACTATCATCCGCCGTTGCATACGTGGCCCCACGCTAAATTCGACGGATCGTTATCCAGCCGGACAATATTTGCAACGCCGCTGCAGAATCGCCGCGGTGCATGGCGGGATGCCCGAATGGGGTTGGAGCCACCGATAAAATTGGCTAGTAATCCTCGCCGTGTGATGCGTCCGGGGATCGGGAATGACCTATTGCTGCGGGATTTTGGTGCGGGACGGACTGGTCATGATCGCGGACACGCGGACCAACGCCGGTCTCGACAACGTCTCGACCTTTCGCAAACTCCATATCTTCACCAAGCCGGGCGAGCGCATCATGGCGATCGCGAGCGCCGGCAATCTGGCGATCAGTCAGTCGGTGCTGTCGACCCTGACCGAGGGGCTTGAAGACCCGCACACCGGCGAGATCGAAACGCTGATGAATGCACCGACCATGTTCCAGGCGGCGCAGCGCATCGGCCGGGCGATCCGCGCGGTGCACGCCACCGAGGGCATCGCGCTGCAGTCCGAGGACATCAATTTCGACGTATCGTTTTTGTTCGGCGGCCAGATCAAGGGCTCCCGTATGCGGCTGTTCATGGTCTACCCGGCCGGCAATTTCATCGAATGCTCCACCGATACGCCTTACCTGCAGATCGGCGAGCACAAATACGGCAAGCCGGTGCTCGACCGCGCCATGCATTACGACGTCGAACTGTATGAGGCGCTAAAGACCAGCCTGATCTCGATGGATTCGACGATGCGCTCCAACATCGGCGTCGGGCTGCCGATCGACGTGCTGGTGGTGCGAACGGACGTCTGCGACGCCGATCTCAATCATCGCATCGAGGCGGGCGAGCCATATTTCCACGATCTGCGTTCGCGCTGGTCGGCGGCGCTGCGCGCGGCGCACCAGAATATTCCGAGACCACCGTACAAGACTGAAACATAACCAAGAACACAAAAGGGCAGAAAACAATGACCGAGGCAGCAAACAAGATCGCCGTCGTGACCGGCGCCGGCACCGGTGTCGGACGCGCAGCGTCGCTGGCGCTGATGAAGGCCGGCTTCACGGTCGTGCTCGCCGGGCGGCGGTTGGACAAGCTGCAGGAAACCCAAAAACTCGGCGAAAGTGTCGGCAAGAGCCTGCCCGTTTCCGCCGACATGGCCGATCCCGGATCGATCGCTGCCCTGTTCGCCAAGGTGACGGACGCCTACGGCCGGCTCGACGTTCTCTTCAACAACGCCGGAATGGGCGCACCGCCGGTGCCGTTCGAGGATCTGGGCCTCGCGCAATGGCAGGCGGTGGTCGCCACCAACCTCACCGCGCCGTTTCTGTGCACCCAGCACGCATTCCGGATCATGAAGGACCAGACCCCGCGCGGCGGCCGTATCATCAACAATGGCTCGATCTCCGCCCACGCGCCGCGGCCGTTCTCTTCGGCCTACACCTCCACCAAGCATGCCATCACCGGCCTGACCAAGGCGACCAACCTCGACGGCCGCGCCTACGACATCGCGGTCGGTCAGATCGATATCGGCAACGCCGCGACGCCAATGACCGATCGCATGGTCGACGGTGTATTGCAGCCCGACGGCCGCAAGATGCCGGAACCGCGCATGGACGCCAAGGCGGTGGGCGACGCGGTCGCCTATATGGCAAGCCTGCCGCTCGACGCCAACGTGCTGTTCATGACGGTGATGGCTTCGAAGATGCCGTTTGTGGGTCGGGGATAGCTCTTCGTCCCGGGACACTCGTAAGCGCGAACCCGGAACCCCTCAATCGCATCGGGATTCCGGATCGGCCGCTTTGCGCGGGCTGTCCGGAATGACGGTCTCGGTTGCGCTGGCTCAATTGTCACTGCCATAATCGCCCCCACCCCGGGGGAATCATGCTTCAACTGCAATCTTTGTTCGGCGTGTTCGCGTTGCTGGCGATCGCGTGGGCGCTTGGCGAGAATCGCGGCGCGGTTTCGCTGAAGCAGGCCGCTATCGGACTTGCCGTTACCCTCCTGACCGCCGTGGTACTGATGAAATTGCCGTTCGTCGCGCACGTCTTTGGCGTCATCAACGACGCCGTCGGGGCGATTTCCGCGGCCTCGCGTGCAGGCACTTCCTTCGTGTTCGGCTATGTCGGCGGCGCCGCGCTGCCGTTTGACCTCAAGGCGCCAGGTGCGGATTTCATCCTGGCGTTTCAGGCGCTACCCATCGTGCTTGTCATGAGCGTGCTCACGACCCTGTTGTTCTACTGGCGCGTCCTGCCGCCTGTGGTGCGCGGCATGGCCTGGCTTCTGGAACGCACGCTCGGCGTCGGCGGCGCGGTCGGGCTGTCTACCGCCGCCAATATCTTTCTCGGCATGGTGGAAGCCCCGTTGTTCATCCGGCCTTATCTGGCGAAACTGACCCGCAGCGAACTGTTCCTGGTGATGACCGGCGGCATGGCCGGTATCGCCGGCACCGTGCTGGTGCTCTACGCCACGCTGCTGGCGCCGCTGATTGCCGATGCCGCGGCGCATTTTCTGATTGCGTCCGTGCTCGGCGCGCCAGCGGCGATCCTGGTCAGCCTGATCATGGTCCCCGAGACCAGTGACAGCAGCACCGGCGGTGCGCTGTCAGATCCCCGGGTCGCTGGCGATCCCGAGATGCAGGCGTCCTCGACCATGGATGCGATCGTCAAGGGCACTGTCGCGGGCCTCGAACTCCTGCTCAACATCGTCGCGATGCTGATCGTGCTGGTGGCGCTGGTGTATCTCGCCAACGCCATCCTCGGATTGTTGCCCGATGCCGGCGGCACCGGAATTTCATTGCAGCGGATGCTCGGTTACATCATGGCACCGGTATGCTGGCTGATGGGCCTGCCGTGGCCGCAGGCGATCACGGCGGGCAGCCTGATGGGGACCAAGACCGTGCTCAACGAGTTGATCGCCTATGTCGACCTGTCGAAGCTCGGCCCCGAGGCACTCGATTCCCGTTCACGGCTGATCATGCTCTATGCGATGTGCGGCTTTGCCAATTTCGGCAGCCTCGGCATCATGATCGGCGGCCTTGGCACCATGGCGCCGCAGCGCCGCGACGAGATCAATTCGCTCGGCTTGAAGTCGATCGTCTCGGGCACGCTGACGACCTGCCTGATGGGTGCGATCGTCGGGGTGTTGAGCTGACGCGCTATTTCCCGAGTTCGCAGCATCGGCGCCAGCCTCTCCATCACATAGACCGATCCCTCTGCCGTCAGATGCGCGTGATCCCACGCCAGGGGAATGCCGCCGTCGGTCATCAGCGGGCATTGCCGCGCAGGGCAGACCGCGTCGACCACGGAGACGTACGAAAACCCTTCATGCGCCGGCAGCGCCGCCTTCATCTCTTGGTCGAGCGCGAAAATATCCGGCAGCACGAACTCGTCGGGGCGCGCGTCGACGTGCCGCAGATGTGCGCGCATCAGCATTGACGGCAGCCTGGACCTGAACTGCACGGCCGGCCCAAGCAGCGCCACGGCAATGCCTGACGCATTGAGCTTCGAGATCGTCTGCCTGAGGTCGGCGATCATGCCGTCGAACCGCGGCGAGCGCGCATATTCGAGCCAGTCCGCGGACAGGATGACGAGATCGGGTTTGCGATCCCGGAAGAACGCATCCATTTGACTCGCGAAACCTCGGCAGGACGCATCGCCCTGGGTGGCCGCGTTGAAAGTCGGCATGCACGCCGCCTGCGTTGCCTGCAGGATGTTCACGGCCTGCGGATCGGTCGCCCTGCCGAGGCCGTGGAAATAGTGCGCGGCCAGGCTGTCACCCCACAGCAGTACGTTGGTCTTGCCTTTTGCGAGCCCGAGGCAGGCATCCTCGAAGACGCCGCCGGCGGGCGAAAAGCAAACGCCGTTGCGATACAGCGCCTGATAGTCGTAGGTGTTGAAGGATTCCAGCTGCATCGCGGCGCGGTCGGCATCCGACGGCCTTTGGCTCAAGACGATTCCGCCAGCGCTGCCGGCCAGCAGAACCACGGTTGCGAGACCAGCGATCCGGAACGCGGCATGGCGAGTCGGCGCCGCCGATTTCAGCCGGAACGGCTGTTCGACAAACCGCCACGACAGATACGAAACCACAACAGTCAGCGCGAACAGCGCGATCTTGTCGGTAGCGTCAAGCAGCAGACCAGGCTTGGAGAACCGCGCGAAGGTGAACAGCGGCCAGTGCCACAGATATAGCGAGTAGGAAATCTGCCCAAAAAATCTGACAACGTGATGGTGGGAATATCGGCCCCGCGTCAGCGTCGGCACGCCGATGCCGCTCCAGATGAACATGGCAGCGCCGATGCACGGCGTCAGCGCGTTGAATCCGGGGAAGCCCGGCCCCTGCCGCAGCGAAAATATCGGGATCGCGATCAGCACCAGCGCGATTGCACGCGCAGTTTGTTGCGCCAGCGCGTTACGCAGAACCGGAAGACCCGGGCTCGCGACCAGCCCGCCGATCAGGAATTCCCAGGCGCGCGGCGGGCTCATGAAAAAGGCATTGGCGGAACGCCCGGTGCGCATCAGCCAGATGCTGAGCGCAAACGATGCCAGCGCCATTGCTGCAAGTGCGGCCGGCAACGCGACACGGCCGCCGCGCGCAAAGCGCAGCAGCGTCCACAATAGCAGCGGCAATGCCAGATAGAACTGCTCCTCGACCGCGAGCGACCAGGTATGCAGCAGCGGCTTCTCCACCGCGGCGTGGTCGAAATAGCCGGTCTGGAACCAGAAGAAGAAATTCGAAGTGAAGGTGACCACCGCCGCGACCGAGTTGAAAAATTCAAGCCGTTCCGAGACCAGGAGAAAATGGAATGTCGGAATCGCCGTCAGCGCCACCATGGCATAAAGCGCGGGCAGCAGCCTCCGCACTCGCCGCTCGTAGAAGTGTGCAAAGGAAAAAGAGCCGGCATGGACTTCGGATTCGATGATCCCGGTAATCAGATAGCCGGAGATGACGAAAAAGATATCGACGCCGACGAAGCCGCCGAAATTTGCCGGCGGCTCGATATAGTGGAACGCGACCACCGCGAGTACCGCGATGGCGCGCAGCCAATCGATATCTTCGCGATAGGCGCGCCTCACAATCGCTATGCCACCCAAGCCTGATTGAAAGAGGTCGGGCTGCACGATAAGCCGGCGTTGAGGCGCGCTCGCATCATGTCGAGAGTTCGACCGTCTTGAAGTCCGCGGGCAGGATCACTTCAAGCAATTCGACATCGTCCGAATAGTCCAGGATCAAGTGCTTGACCCGGGGCGGCTGGGTCCAGCTGCTGCCCTGTTGCATCAGGGTCTCGCCCTGCCCTTCCATGTAGGTTTTGACCCAGCCTTTGAGGACATAGACCATCTGGAATTCGACGTTGTGGAAATGCAGCTTTGAAACTTCCGCCGGGTCGCACGGCCCGATCAGGCGGATCACATGCGCGCGCGCGAGGCCATGACTGGCATCGGCAATCCCGAGGTCGCGATATCTGGCATAGGCGCGCAACCCGTCGGCCTTAAAATCCTCGTCGCGGTGATGGCTGACCGCGATGCGCTGCTTCGGACGAGCGCGCTTGGCGCGCAGGCCCCGTACGCCCCGGCCTTGCGGGCTTTGGCCTTGATCGTTTTTCGCGCCGTGGATTTGGCGGCGGTCTTTTTGCGCGCCGGCGATTTTTTCTGCGCGGCGGTGCTGCCCGCGGCCCGCGATGTCGGCTTCTTCCTGGCCATCGACGTTCTCCCTTTGCATATCGCGGGAAAACGCGCTGGTAGCAGGCAGATCGCCTCTTCGCAGGAGGGCTCGCTTTCGCCTGCGTGCCCACCCTTCCCGCGGATCAATGCAGCCGGAATACGCCGTCGACGGCGCGCAGTTCGGCCGGTTTGATCAGCTTGGAATGGGCGACGGTGACGGCGATACAGCGGGCCTTCGAGCTTTTCCTGCCAGAAACAGAGGAAATCCTTCAGCGCCGGGAAATTCGGAAACAGATCGTAATTCTGCCAGACGTAGGTTTGCAGCAGCGAGGGATGGTCCGGCATCCGATACAGAATTTGCGCCGTCGTCAGCCCGTAACCCAGCACCTGCTTCCGGAAATCCTCGGAAACCCCAACCCGTGAGACCATGCCAACCTCCATTGCTGGAGCGCATTTTCCGCTGGTGGCCGCCAACCGGGAGCCACCCGGTGGAGATGCGCTCACATGAGAGAAATGTGACGCACGTGACCTCATCATCACAAGCCTAAATGTTTAACGAACTGTTGAAATTTGTTGCGTTAGCAGCAGCTTACCGCACGTGCTAATACGGAGCTTCGGGGATCTGGCCGGCCGAATTAATGATGATGAACGATTTTGGCAGGCGTCATATTTGAGTGCCAATTTTTCTGCTAGAAGCCCTTGTCCCCGCGACAACTCTGACTTATGTCCACTGCACTCGCGCTGGCACTCGCTGGCGATGACTGCCAAATTCTCAGAAACTCGACAACATCTTCAAAAGCTTAGGAGGACTGCATGAAATTCCGTCCGCTTCACGACCGCGTTGTGGTCAAGCGCATCGACGCCGAAGAGAAGACAGCTGGCGGCATCATCATTCCCGACAGTGCCAAGGAAAAGCCCTCGCAGGGCGAAATCACGGCGGTCGGTCCCGGCGGCCGTGACGAATCCGGCAAGCTGATCCCGATCGACCTCAAGGTCGGCGACCGCGTGCTGTTCGGCAAATGGTCCGGCACCGAGGTCAAGCTCGATGGCGAGGAGCTCCTGATCATGAAGGAGAGCGACATCATGGGCGTTCTCACCGATTTGCCCGCCACCAAGAAGAAGGCCGCTTAAGCCGCTTAGCCCGCTCCCGCGTCCTGAGGAGCCGGCGCAGCCGGCGTCTCGAAGGACGAGGCCGCAAGCTCAATCCCTCTCATCCTTCGAGACGCCCGGCCAAGGCCGGGCTCCTCAGGATGAGGATCCAGTTTCAAACGGAGAAATCTATGTCAGCTAAAGAAGTCAAATTCGGCGTCGATGCCCGCGATCGCATGCTGCGCGGCGTCGACATCCTCGCCAACGCCGTCAAGGTGACGCTCGGCCCCAAGGGCCGCAACGTCGTGCTCGACAAGTCGTTCGGCGCCCCCCGCATCACCAAGGACGGCGTCACCGTCGCCAAGGAAATCGAGCTTGAGGACAAGTTCGAGAACATGGGCGCCCAGATGGTGCGCGAAGTCGCCTCCAAGTCGGCCGATGCTGCCGGCGACGGCACCACCACCGCGACCGTGCTGGCGGCTGCGATCGTCCGGGAAGGCGCCAAGTCGGTCGCCGCCGGCATGAACCCGATGGATCTGAAGCGCGGTATCGATTTGGCGGTGGAAGCCGTCGTCGCCGACCTCGTCAAGAACTCCAAGAAGGTCACCTCGAACGAGGAAATCGCCCAGGTCGGCACCATCTCCGCCAACGGCGACGCCGAGATCGGCAAGTTCCTCTCCGACGCCATGAAGAAGGTCGGCAACGAGGGCGTCATCACGGTTGAAGAAGCCAAGTCGCTCGAGACCGAACTCGACGTCGTCGAAGGCATGCAGTTCGACCGCGGCTATATCTCGCCCTACTTCGTCACCAACGCCGACAAGATGCGCGTTGAAATGGACGACGCCTACATCCTGATCAACGAGAAGAAGCTCTCCTCGCTGAACGAAATGCTCCCGCTGCTCGAAGCCGTGGTGCAGACCGGCAAGCCGCTGGTCATCATCGCGGAGGACGTCGAAGGCGAGGCACTCGCTACCCTCGTCGTCAACCGTCTGCGCGGCGGCCTCAAGGTCGCAGCCGTCAAGGCTCCGGGCTTCGGCGATCGCCGCAAGGCCATGCTGCAGGACATCGCGGTCCTGACCGGCGGCCAGGCGATCTCGGAAGATCTCGGCATCAAGCTCGAGAACGTGACGCTCGCCATGCTCGGCCGCGCCAAGAAGGTGATGATCGACAAGGAGAACACCACCATCGTCAACGGCGCCGGCAAGAAGGCCGACATCGAGGCACGCGTGGCGCAGATCAAGGCGCAGATCGAGGAAACCACCTCGGACTACGACCGTGAGAAGCTGCAGGAACGTCTGGCCAAGCTCGCAGGCGGCGTCGCGGTGATCCGCGTCGGCGGCGCGACCGAAGTCGAAGTCAAGGAGCGCAAGGATCGCGTTGATGACGCGATGCATGCGACCCGTGCGGCGGTCGAGGAAGGCATCGTACCGGGCGGCGGCGTCGCCCTGCTGCGTGCTTCCGAGCATCTCAAGGGCATTCGCACCAAGAACGACGACCAGAAGACCGGCGTCGAGATCGTGCGCAAGGCACTGTCCTGGCCGGCGCGCCAGATCGCGATCAACGCGGGCGAGGACGGCTCCGTCATCGTCGGCAAGATCCTCGAAAAGGATCAGTACGCCTACGGCTTCAACTCGCAGACTGGCGAATACGGCAACCTGATCACCAAGGGCATCATCGACCCGACCAAGGTGGTTCGCGTGGCGATCCAGAATGCGGCCTCCGTCGCGGCTCTCCTGATCACCACCGAAGCCATGGTGGCCGAACTGCCGAAGAAGAACGCTCCGGGCGGCGGCATGCCTCCGGGCGGCGGCATGGGCGGCATGGACTTCTGATCCATCCGTTCAAGCGGTTTCAAGAATGCAAAACCCCGGCATCGATGCCGGGGTTTTTGTTTGGGTTGATCGGAAGCAAGTTTTGACTAGCGCGTCCTTCCTGCCTACCCCCTCGCCAACTCCTGAAAACAATCGCGCACCCAGTCGATCACGGCGCGTGCTGCGGGATCGCGCTTGAGGTGGTTCTGCACCAACAGCCAGACGTCGCGGCGACGCGGCAGCAGCGTGGCGCGCAGGCGGCGGTCAGCCAGCAATCCGTCGCAGGAATGTTCGGGCAGGATGCCGATGGCCTGATGGGTCTGGATCAGCGTTCTGATTACCCGCACATTATCGGTGATGCAGCGCGCGCGCTGTTGCAGCCCCCTCGCCTTCAGGAATTGCGATTCCGGGGTGAGGTCGAGGTCATCGGGATAAGCTGCAGATCGCAGGCTCGAAATCGGGCGCGGCGGCCGGCTCGAAAAAATACAACCCGATTTCCGCGAGCTTCGAGATCGTGAAATCGCCCTTGTCGGGTTTTCGCAGGCGAATGGCGAGATCGGCACCCCAGCGCGAGAATTTCACGTTCTCGCTGGAGGTGAGGAATTGCAGGGTCAGGCCCGGATTCCGCACCAGCAACGCGCCCGCGCGCGGCGCCAACAGTTCCTCCGCAATGGCGCTGGTGGACGCAATCCGAAAACGCCCGGTCAGGCCCGGCAGGCTCTCGCCGACCTTGCCGATGTCGGCGACGTGCGCCGCCATCGCCTCGACATGCGCCAGCACCGTCTCGCACTGCCGGGTCGGCTTGCGCACCCCGTCGACGGCCTCGAACAGCCGCAAGCCCAGCGCGCGCTCGATGCGCGCCAGGCGCCGGCCCACGGTGGTCTCGTCGATACGCAGTCGCGCGCTGGCGCCGGCATAGGTGCCTTCGTCCCTGACCGCGGCCACGATGCGAAGATCGTCCCAGTTCATGCTCCCCGTTATCACGAGACCGCCGTTTCCTGCAATATTGCAGCCAAAGGCTGCGAACTTCCTGCGTGAAAGCAGGCCGCCGTCCGCTATGTTGCTGCCATCGGCAACTTGCAATTGGAAACCTCCCGCAGCCATGACCGTAGCCAAAACCCTGCTTCAGCTCGCCGGCGCCGACCTCAGCCTTCCCCGGCTCAGCGACGCCTCTCTCGTCCTGATCGATCTGCAGAACGAGTATCTCTCGGGCCCGCTCGCCCTGCCCGATGCCAGCGCGGCGATTGCAAACGCCGCAAAACTGCTGGCGCGGGCGCGCAACAGCGGGGCCTCGATCTTTCACGTCGCGCACAGGGGGCGTCCGGGCAGCCTGTTCGATCGTGCCGCCGAGCGGGGCGCGATCGTATCCGCATTGGCTCCGCTAGGTGGCGAGCCTGTGGTCGAGAAGGAATTGCCCAATGCGTTCGCCGGCACCGATCTGCAGGCCCGCCTCGCGGCGACCGGCCGCAACAACATCATCCTCGCGGGCTTCATGACGCATATGTGCGTCAGCTCCACGGCGCGGGCAGCGCTCGACCTCGGCTTTCGCATTACCATCGACGCCAGCAGCTGCGCCACGCGCGACCTTCCCGACGGCCGCGGCGGGACGATCGGCGCCGCGACGGTTCATGACGTGGCGCTGGTCGAGCTGTCCGACCGCTTCGCCGTCATCGCGCGCGACGGCGACGCCCTGGTGTAGCCCGGAGCGCAATCGGGGGTTATTCCACCCTTGCGACGACGGCGAGGCGCTTGATCCCTTGGTTGCGGTAGGCGTTCAGGAAGGCGTTGTAATCCCTGAACGAGACGCAGCCGTTGGAATCGCCGTTGGGGCCGAGCATGAAGGTGTGAGCGAGCAGCCCGGTGCGGCCGAAGATCGCGTCCTCGCCGCCGATCGGGTTCAGCCGCAATGCCGGCACGCCGTGGAACAGCGCCTCGCGCGGCGTCAGTTCGTAGATGTGCGGCGGCGTCACGCCCAGCATCCTGATGCGTGCGGAGCCTGGGTCGTCGAGTTTGCTGCCAAGGCCCGAATGCGCCTCGAGCTTGGTGCCGTCGGGCAGGTAAACCGTGTGCGCGGAAATATCGTAGACCGCGGTCGAGCGATCGTAAGGCGCCGATCCGCCGAGCGCCGGATTCTGGTTTTGCCCGATGCTTGCGGTGATGTTGGCGTCGGCGGAGGCGTAGGCCAACAACGACCCATGCGAGGTCTGCTTGCCCCAGAGCTTTTCGAAAATCGTCTGCTTCTCGTTCGCCGCGAGCGACATCACGGCCGCCTTGGCGCGTTGCGCCATGTCGCGGACGGAAGCCGCCGGACTTTTCGCCGCCGGCCTGGTTTCGGCGGGGCGCGGCGGCTGCGCCGGAATGGCGGCAACCTGAACCGGCGCAGGTGCGGTTTCTTTCGGCTTCGGTGCTTCCGCCAGCTTCGGCGCTTCTGGCTGCGGCTTCGCCGCCTCGGTTTGACGCGACGCTACGCCCTGCGGGGCTGCGGCCGCGAAGCGGTCATCGAACGAAAGCGACGGGCCTGGTGGAACCGTCTCCGGTGCGGAAATCAGCGGCGCCGGTTCGGGGAAAGCCGCAATAACATCATTGGCTGCCGGCGGTGCGCTTCGGGCAAGTGCAGCAGGCCGCTTGATGACGGGTGCGTCATAGTTGGCGCTGCCGAGCTGCGGATAGACATCGGCCCTGAAGATGTTGGCATACACGGTCCAGGCGCAGCCCAGCACCAGGCAAGCCACGGCAGCGGCGCCGAGGAAATTGGGAGAGCTGACTTTCCGGGCTGAACGTCGCGGGTTGTAAGCCGCGAAATCCGAACACGCACTCGTATATACTCATACGCCTTGCATCCAGAACAATTCCACCTTTCCCCTCTTTGGCAGCATTCGGTCGCTGGCGGCCCAGCGGCGAACGCCGACCGGCGCGCGATGCGTGACGGAAGTTCCGGCAGAGCATCTCGCAGAGGCGAAGAGCGTCATTAAGGCGACTTTTCGTTAAATGCGGATTAAGTGCGGGCAGATCTGTGGCAGTCCCAAAATCATACAACTGCGCGCGGTCCGCCCCGCAAAATTACGGGCCAACCGCTGCGTTTTCTCAATAATTCAGCTTCGGATACCAGCCGGTTCCCCGCCCTTCCGGCGTGACGTCCAGAATGGTCCAGATTGGCATCAGATCGGGCGCCCCGCGCGGATCCTGTCCGGGATCGGCTGAGGCGCCGTTCATTTCGCCGCCCCAAAAATGCCTAATTGTGCCGCCGCCCCGCGTGAACACATGAGCGGGGCATCATCGGCGTCATTCTTGGTTAACGCATGAAGTCGCGGCCGAACTCACCCGAGAGATCGCAGAACAGCGGGAGACAATGCCAGCCGCGCTCGCGCTTGAAGCCTCGAGCCGCTCGATCGGCGAGCGCGCCACCTCCGCGTCATTGCGATCACGCCTGCGGCGCGACCAGGTTTTCGATCTTCACCCCGTCGCGGTCTTCGATGATCTCGGCAATCCACTGCCGGTGGCACTCCCGGTGATCGCGCTCGTAGCAGAGAATGCAGACCGGGCCGGATTTCCTGACAAGCGCCGATAGCTCGTCGAGTTCTTCCCTCGCCTGCGGCGTCTTCAGATGCTTCGCATAGATCTTGTGCAGAAGGTCGAACTTGCCGCCGCGCGCGGCATCGCGGCCGTCCTTGGGCGTGCCGAGCCCGCGCAGATGCAGGTAGGAAATGCCGCGCTCATCGAGCCCGGCGGCAAGCTGGTTCTTGGAAAAGCCGGGCCGGCGCGACGCCGCAACCGCGCGGACGTCGACCAACAGCTTGACCCCGGCGTGATCGAGTTCGTCGAGCACGGCCTTGGCGGGCGTCTGTTCGTAACCGATGGTGAAGAGCTTTTTGGCCTTGGCCATTTCGAGTCCGGCTATTTCACGCGATCGATCAATTCCATCGCGCCTGATGGAGCGCGCACCTTGCCTTCGTGGATGACATAGGCGAAGACGTCGCGCGGGACTTTCGTCGCTTGGGCCGGATCGACGCGCGGCAGATCGTCCGGCTCGTCGCCGCCGGCCCACAGTTGCAGCCGCTTCGCCCAGGCGTCGAGTTGCTTCGGCGGATAGCAGGTCTTGATCTCATCGTTGCCCTTCTGCAGCCGCGCGTAGACGAAATCGCCGGTCACGTCCGCGATCGCAGGATATTTTCCGTGCTCGGCGAACACCACGGGCGTTGTGAATTTGCGCAACAGCGCGATGAAATCGGGCGCGCAGAAACTATCGTGCCGCACCTCGACCACATGGCGCAACGCGCGCCCCTCGAGCTTGCGCGGCAAGAGCTCGAGAAACTTGCCGAAATCCCCTTCGTCGAATTTCTTGGTCGGCGCGAATTGCCAGAGCACCGGACCGAGGCGATCGCCGAGCTCCAGCACGCCGGAATCGTAGAACCGCTTGATGGAATCGCCGGCCTCCGCCAGCACCCGGCGGTTGGTGGCGAAGCGCGGTCCCTTCACCGAGAACACAAAGCCGTCCGGCACCTCGCGCGCCCATTTGCGAAAGCTCTCGGGCTTTTGCGAGCCGTAATAGGTGCCGTTGATCTCGATCGAAGTCAGTTTCGAAGCCGCGTATTCCAGCTCCTTCGCCTGCGTCAGTTTTTCCGGGTAAAACACCCCGCGCCACGGCGCAAAGGTCCAGCCGCCGACGCCGATGTAGATATTGCCGGAGTTTTTTGACGATGGTCTTCGGGAGCTTGCTCACCGGCGTGTCTCGTTGCGAAGGACAACAGGGGCTTCGGGCAAGCCTAATCAAACCAATCGTGATTGGCCAGTTCGCTGAAAAAAGGCGCGCCGGAAAAATTACGGCTCCGGAGAACCGCAACCTCCGTTGGCCACGCATGACCTGCACCGAGGCAGCGATTTGCTTCGCGTAACGCCTGCGAGTTTTAATGCGGGTCTCGGGCCGTCTTGGACGCGGTGCCCTGCAACGGCTTGAGGGTTTGCCTGGCAAGCTCGCTGTGGAGTTCGCGAATCTTCTGCAACTCGGCAACGAAGGTCTGGTAAGCTTGCTTTGCAAACTCGGTTTGAACCTCCATCACCTTGTCAAGCGACCGTATGCCTGTGAGCTTCTCGACGAAGGACTTGGTCTCTTCGAGCGATTTCCTGGTGTAGTCGCCGTAGGCATTCGCGATGGTCTGAAAGCTGACCGGAACGGTGTCCGCCGGGGCGGCCGCTTCGATCGGCGCGGCATCAGCGGGTGCCCCTGTTGCGTCGATCTGCTCTTTGGCGTGCTGCGGTTGGTCCGGCTTCGGGCTCTGCCCTCGACCGGATTTCTGGCTCTGATGCTCCGCCTTCCGGTTGCGGCGGGCCGGCTTCCCGGTCGGTGTGTTCTGGTCTGTGCCCGACATGTTTAAATCTCCCGTGTTCCAGCACTCGTGTTCTAACACTAATGCAAGAACCGAGCATCCGCCATGTTTGCGCTGGAATCGCGGTTCCAGATTGTCCCTCGCACGGCGCTGATGTGTTGAGATTTTGGAACCCGCCGCCGCGGCGGAAATTCGCGGGCTTACATTGCTCCGGCGTTCAAGCTGGGATGCGGAGAGGAGAGCAGGATGCGGACGCTTGTTGTGGCTGTGGTGGCGATGACGGCTTCCGTCGCGTTGGCAGATGACATCGATGAAGTCGCACCGGCGGGCGGTGTCGGGACGCGATTTCTACTGGAATTGCCTCGCCGGGGAATATCAGCGGGACGGCAACGGGAGCTTGTCGGGACCGGACTTCACCTCCCTCATCGCCGGCGCTTGCCCTTCCGAGCGGCAGAATTTTCGGGTTACGCTGGTCGATTACCTGTCGGTGCAATTTCCCGACGTCGAGGCAGGAGAGCATATGACCACGGCCAACAACGCCATCGCATTGGCCCAAAAGGATATCGTTACGGCCTTTATCAAGCACAAAGCGGCGGCGCAAATAGCCATCGGGCAGGCAGAAAAGCGCAGCGCGCGCCTTTTTGTGATATCAGATTGATATCTGATATCGATGGCGACGGGGAACGTCGAGATGGAATCGGAAAAAGTAGCAGGCATTCTAGGTGCGATCGTCGCGTCAGCCGTCCTGGTGATCGCGATCGCGTATGGACCGATCGGGCAAGTCGGAAAGCCGCAAAAACCGGCTCAGAACGTCGCGCAGCCGGCGCAACCGGTTGCTGCGCCGCCGGCCGTCAGGGGGCCGGTGGTTAGAGAGGTGCCGCAGTAAGATCGCCCTGCGAGGCTGGAGGCGCGTGGCGAGGCCGGGCCGATATCCGATTTAGCGCTTCGACTTCTTCGCCTTCTTTTTCGTCGCGGTCTTCTTCACGGCCTTCTTCTTCGGCTTGCCGGCGGTTTTCTTGCTTTTCTTGCCGGCGGCTGATTTCGATTTCTTCGCGGCGGCGCGTTTCGCAGGTTTCCCGGCGGCTTTCTTCTTGGCCGAGCGCTTTGCTGCCGGTTTCGGTACCGATTGAAGGTGGGTGATGGCGTAGCCCGATTCATTCAACGGCATCTCCATCGGCGTTCCCCCGGTCGGATGGGCGATGGAATTGGCCGCCGCTTTGACCGTATCGGTGAGCGTTTCAAACAGTGACTTTTCCTTGTCCATCGGTCCCTCCAGAGATCTGTGTTTTTGAGGCTATCATAGGGGGAAACGATAGGGCACCTCCTGCCCCAGCCGAATTCGTGCCGGGCCACTTGTGGGCGGCCCGGATCGTCCCTATCTTGTAATCAACGGCGACGTTGATGCTTCATAGCTCCGGCGCTGGGACGACCACTGAATAGCTCGGCTGCGCCGGATGTACGCGCGCCCTCTGTTCGTGGTCGTTGGCATTTTTAGGCCTGTTTCGGCCCGTTTTCGATATCCAGCCCCCGTGTTTTCGGAACTGCGCCTTGGCTTCCCCAAAGCCTGCGGATATACGCTGGCGGCATGAATGAAGCCATCCGACCGCGCCCCGAAGACCCGCCGCAGGCTGCTGTGACGCCTCAGCTTTCGGTCGTCGTCCCCACTTTCAACGAGCGCGACAACGTCACTACGCTGTTCAGGCGGTTGGAAACGACGCTGGCCGGCGTCGCCTGGGAAGTCATCTTCGTCGATGACAATTCCCCCGACGGCACCTGGGACGTGGTGCGCGGCCTGGCACGCCAGGATTCCCGCGTCCGCTGCATCAGGCGGATCGGGCGGCGCGGCCTGTCCGGCGCCTGCATCGAGGGCATTCTGGCTTCGAGCGCGCCGTGTGCCGCCGTGATCGATGCCGACCTGCAGCATGACGAGACGCAATTGCCGAAAATGCTGGCGCTGCTACAGGCAGGGGAAGCGGACCTCGTGGTCGGCAGCCGCTACATCGAAGGCGGCAGCGCCGACAGCTTCAACAAGCAGCGCGCCGGCGCCAGCGCACTTGCCACCGAGGTTGCAAGACGCGTGCTGCGAGTCAAGATCGCCGATCCCATGAGCGGCTTCTTCATGATCCGCCGGGATCGCTTCGAGCAACTGGCGCCGCAGCTCTCGACGCAAGGCTTCAAGATCCTGCTCGATATCGTCGCCACCGCGCGCGGCAGCCTGCGCGCCAAGGAAATTCCCTATACCTTCGGCTCGCGGCTGCACGGCGAGAGCAAGCTCAATTCCATGGTGGCGCTGGATTTCCTTGGCCTCGTGCTGGCGAAGCTGACCCACGACGCGGTGTCGCTGCGCTTCCTGTTGTTTGCGATGGTCGGTTCGATCGGCCTGCTGGTGCATTTCGTCGTCCTGTACGCGGCGCTCGAGGCCCTCGATTTGCCGTTTCCGGAAGCGCAGGCCAGCGCCGCGCTCTGCGCCATGACCAGCAATTTCATCCTCAACAATTTTCTCACTTATCGCGACCAGCGCCTGAAGGGTTTTGCGATCCTGCGCGGGCTGTTGCTGTTTTATCTCGTATGCAGCGTCGGCCTTCTCGCCAATGTCGGGGTGGCGTTCTCGGTCTACGACCAGGAGCCGATCTGGTGGCTCGCGGGAGCGGCGGGCGCGCTGATGGGCGTGGTCTGGAATTACGCGATGTCGGGACTGTTCGTCTGGCGCAAGCGTTGATCCGATGATTGCGAACGAGGCGCGGCTCGTCCGCAACACGCTCCTCACAATATCGACACTGGTGGTGTTGCGGCTGCTCGCCGCCGCCTGGACGCCGCTGACCTTCGACGAAGCCTATTACTGGATGTGGTCGAAGCATTTGGCCTTCGGCTATTACGATCACCCGCCGATGGTCGCAGTCGTGATCCGGCTTGGCACCATGATCGCCGGCGACACCGAACTGGGCGTGCGGCTGGTATCGATATTGTTGGCGCTGCCGATGAGCTGGGCGGTGTTTCGCTCGGCCTCCATCCTGTTCGGCGGCGTGCGGGTGGCGGTGACCGCGGCCATCCTGCTCAACGTCACCTTGATGGCGGCAATCGGCACCCTGATCGTCACGCCCGACGCGCCGCTACTGGTGGCCTCCGCTTTCGTCCTGCTTTTTCTGGCAAAGGTGCTGGAGACCGGGCGCGGCGCATGGTGGTTAGCTGTCGGCGCCGCGGTCGGTGCGGCGCTATTGTCAAAGTACACGGCGTTGCTTTTCGGCCCGGCAATTTTGATCTGGCTGATCGGGGCTCCCAAGAAGCGGCGCTGGCTGCTCTCGCCATGGCCCTATCTCGGCGGCCTGGTTGCTTTCCTGGTATTCTCGCCGGTCATCCTCTGGAATGCCGATCACCACTGGGTCTCTTTCATCAAGCAGATCGGCCGCGCCAGGATCGAGGATTTTCGCCCGGCCTTCATCGCCGAATTGATCCCGACCCAGATTGCATTCGCAACGCCCCCGGTGTTCGTCTTGGGCGCGATGGGCCTTTACGCGCTGCTCCGGCGCAAGGCAGGGGCATCGGCCGCCCGCGCCCTGATCAACGCGACATTCTGGACCATCGTGGCGTATTTCATCTGGCATTCGCTGCACGCCCGCGTCGAGGCCAACTGGTTCGCACCGGTATATCCGGGGTTCGCGATCGCGGCCGCGGTTGCCGCCAATCTGACGCGATGGGAGGCACGCCAGCAGCGCCTCGTCGATTTTTGCCGGCGCTGGGCTTTGCCGGGCGGATTTTTGATGTTTGCGCTGCTGGTCGTGCAGGCCAACACGGGCGTGCTGACGGGCTATCGCCGCGATGCCACCGTGCGCAGCGTCGGGGTCGGCTGGCGCGAGCTTGCCGCCGGGATCGAGGCGGTGCGGTTGCGGGTGGGCGCGACGTGCGTGCTGGCGCCTGACTACGGCACCACCGGTTGGCTCGCCTTCTACCTGCCGAAGGGCACCTGCGTGGTACAGCCGACGCAGCGCATCCGGTGGGTCAACATGCCCGAGCCGGATCCGGCGCTGCTTGCGGGAAAACTGTTGTATGTCGACGAAGCTCGGCCTGGCGGGCAGCCGTACTTGCAGGAAGCCTTTATGCGCGTCGAGCAGGTCGCGGAACTCAGGCGGATGCGCGGGCCGCTCACGATCGAAACCTATGCGCTCGATCTGCTTGAAGGCCCCAGGGGCGAGGTGCTCGACAACTCGCCGCCGCCGGAACTGGAGTAGGAGGCGGCGTGATCGCTCTCCGTCATGGTGAGCCAGCGGATCCTGCGAATGCGCGCCCGATGACAGGCTCCGCGAAGATTCCAGTGCCGCTAAACAAGACTGGATTGCCTCGTCGCTTTGCTCCGCAATGACGATGGAGGCCATCCCTCCTCACTCCTCACCCGTAACGGAACGTGCCTTCCATCATTTGCATGCAAGCCCCTCCGACATGCGCGGACGCGACCGCGCCATTCTCTTTCCGGACGCGCGTCAGCAGCAGGCTTGGCCGCCCCACGTCGACGCCCTGGCCGATGCGCAGCTTCAACTCACCATCCCGCTCACTCGACAAGTCGGCGAGCAGCGCCGCCGCGGCCACGGTGGCGCTGCCGGTGGCGGGATCTTCGGAAAGGCCGCTCGATCCCGGGTGAAACATGCGCGCTTGCAGGTCGCACGTTTTCTCGGCCGGCGGCACGTCGCGCGTATAAAGGTAGACCGCGTCACTATCATCGCAGGGAAACGTGCGTGCGAACGCCGCGGCATCAGGCCTGGCCCGGCGCAACGCGTCGCGCGAGGCCACCTCCACCATCAGAAACGGCAGCCCCACCGAGAAAATCCGCGGCGGATGCCAGTCGGTTACGATATCCGCCGCCTGCAGCGAAAGGCAGTCCGCGGCCTCTTCGACGCTGAATTGCGTCAGCTTGCTCAGGGGTTGCGGCGCGGTGAGTTCGGCGCCGACGACGCGGCCCTGTTCCTGCAGGATTGAAACGGGCACCAGCCCTGCGCCTTCCTCGAACTTCAGCCGCGCCGGCGGCGTGGCTGCGCGCATCGCCAGCACGAAGGCGGTGCCGACATTGGGATGGCCTGCGAACGGAATCTCGCTGTTCACGGTAAAAATCCGTACCTGCGCGTCATTGCCCGCTTCGCGCGGTGGCAACACGAAGGTGGTTTCGGAATAATTGAACTCGCGGGCAATGGCCTGCATCTGCGCGGTCGAAAGCCCGCCGGCGTCCAGCACCACCGCCAGCGGGTTGCCGCCGAAGGCGTGGTCGGTGAAGACATCCACGGTGATATAGCGTCGTTGCATCTGGGATCTCCGGTTCGAACATCAGCCAGAACACGATGCGGAACGGCACGTCAAGCGCAGTGACCCGCCGCCCTCAATCGAGCGTGCGGCGGAAGCGCGTCACCGCGATGGTCATGGCCAGCAGCATCAATGCAAATAGGGCGAGCGTATCGTATTCCAGATTGTGCAGCGTCGCGCCCTTCAGCATGATGGCGCGGACGATGCGCAGGTAGTGCGTCAGCGGCAGGCATTCGCCGACATATTGCGCCCATACCGGCATGCCCATGAACGGGAACATAAATCCGGACAGCAGGATGCTCGGCAAGAAAAACATCATCGACAGTTGCATCGCCTGCAGCTGGTTCTGCACGATGGTCGAAAACGTATAACCGATCGAAAGATTGGTGGTGATGAACAGCGTCGAGAGCAGTGCCAGCATGATCAGGCTGCCCTGCACCGGGACGCCGAACAGCAAGACGCCGATGCTGATGATCAGCGAAGCCTGGATGAAGCCGACCAGCACGTAAGGCACGATCTTGCCGAACATCACCTCCACCGGGTTGATCGGCATCGACAGCAAACTCTCCATGGTGCCGCGCTCGATCTCGCGCGTCACCGACAACGCGGTGAAGATCAGCATGGTCATGGTCAGGATGGTGCCGACCAGGCCCGGCACGATATTGAGCCGCGACGACGCCGCGGGGTTGTAGCGCGCGTGGGTGCGGATCTCGAACGGCGGCGACGGCGGATCGCCCGTGAACAGATCGTGCTGCAGCGCGGTCTGCACCACGACGCCGAGCGCCGATGTCGCAGATCCCGCTGCCACCGGATCGGTGGCGTCGGCCGCGACCAACAGCGCCGGACGATCGCCGCGCCGCACCCCGCGCTCGAAGCCGCGCGGAATTTCCACGCCGAACAGTACCTTGCCCGACGTCAGGAGATTATCGAACTCTGCGACATCGTGCACTTCACGGGTGAAGTGGAAATAGGAGGTGTTTTCCAGCGCCTTCAGGATCGAGCGCGCGAGATCGCTGTCCTCCTGCAGCAGCACCGCGGTCGGCAGGTTGCGCGGCGTGGTGTTGATGGCGTAGCCGAACAGCATCAGCTGCATCACCGGGATCATCACGATCATGGCGAAGGACACACGGTCGCGCCGCAACTGGATGAATTCCTTGATCACCATCGCGAAACTGCGCCGCCAGAAGCCGAATGGCGGATCCGGAGTTTCGCTTCCATGGCCGGGTGCGTGCGTAACGCTCATTGGAAATTATCCTTCGAGCGGGTCATCAGCTCGATGAAGACATCCTCCAGCGACGGCTCGCCGTGCTGCCAGTGCAATCCCTTGTTGTCGCGCCAGGGCGCAATGGTGGCATCGAGTGCCGCCCTGTCACGACCGGACACGTGCAGGCTGGCGCCGAACGACGCCACCATGTCGATACCGGGCTTGCCGGTGATCTGCTCCTGGAGCGTATGGAGGTCGTCGCCGGTGACCGTGTAGGTCGACAGCGCCGATTTGGCGATCACTTCCTCCACCGTACCGTGTGCCAGCAGATGGCCGTAGGCGATATAGGCGATCTCGTGGCAGCGCTCGGCTTCGTCCATGTAATGGGTCGAAACCAATACCGTCAGCCCTTCCGCCGCCAGCGCATGAATCTCGTTCCAGAAATCCCGCCGCGCCTTGGGGTCGACGCCGGCGGTCGGCTCGTCCAGGAGCAGCAATTGCGGACTGGGCAAGGTACAGGCGCCGAGCGCGAGGCGCTGTTTCCAGCCGCCCGATAGCTCGCCCGCGAGCTGTTCCTCGCGGCCGCTCAGGCCCAGCCGCTTGATCATGTCGCGTGCGGCGCCTCGGACGTCGCGCATGCCATAGAGCCGCGCGACGAATTCCAGGTTTTCGCGCACCGACAGGTCCTGGTACAGGGAAAACCGCTGCGTCATGTAGCCGACCTGACGCTTGATCTTGTCGGCGTCGCGGCGGATGTCGTAGCCGAGGCAACGGCCTTCGCCGCTGTCGGGCGTCAGCAGGCCGCAGAGCATGCGGATGGTGGTGGTCTTGCCGCTGCCGTTGGGGCCGAGGAAGCCGTAGATGGTGCCGCGTTTCACCTGCATCGACAGGTCATGCACCACCTCACGGCCATCGAACGACTTCGACAGCCCCCGGACGTCGATGGCGATGTCGTGGTCGGAAACCGGCATCCCGGTCATCGTCGATCCGCCACCGGCGTCTTGGCGCCGAAATACACGCTGATCGGCTGTCCGACGCGCAAGGCATCGGGCTTCGATGGCCGTGCCTGAATCAGGTACACGAGCTTGTTGCGCTCATCGAGGCTGTAGATGACGGGCGGGGTGTATTCCGCCGACGTCGAGATGAAGTAGATCTTCGCGGTCAGATCGGCCGCGCAGTTGTCGCAGGTCACGCGGACCTCGTCGCCGATCGCAAGCTTCGGCAGATCCGTTTCCGGCACGTAGAACCGCACCTTCATATTTCCGGGCGGCATGATCGATAACACCGGCCGCTGCGCCGGCACCGTTTCACCCTCGCGGAAATAGATCTGCTGAACGGTGCCGTCCACTGGCGCGTAGCCGGTGCGGCGCGCCAGCCGCGTCTGGGAGGTGTTGACCCGGGCTTCCGCGACCCGCAGCGCCGAGACGGCGGCGTCAAGAGTGGCCTGCGTTCCGGAGCCGGTCTTGCTTAAGGACGCGGCGCGGTCATAGCTCTGCTGGGCGTTGGCGAGCGTGGCGTTGTTCTGGTTGAGATCGGCCCGCTGCAAATCGTCGTCCACCGAGTAGAGCGGCATGCCGGCCTTGACCTCGTCGCCCTCGCGGGCATTGAGTTTGATCACGCGCCCGGATTCGTCGGGGCTGACAAAAATCATGTCGGCCTCGACCCAGCCCTGGTAGCCGGGATCTTTGGTGTCGCTGCAGCCGACAAGCCCTGCCGTCAGAGCCAGCGCCACCAGAATTCGTAACCCAGTTCGCGACGAAGTCATGTCGTCCTCCGTTCGCCGAAGATCAGATCGAGATGGACGCGAAACATCTCGATCGCATCCAGCGGTGCATGCCGGCCAAACAGGCCTTGCCAGATCACGGCGACAAGCACGGGCGCAACGACAATCTGCGGAAAACGTGCCAGCGCCTCGCTCTTGATTTCGCCCTTCTTGATGCCGAGTTCGATCAGCGCGCGCATGCCGGCCAAGCCGCGCGAGACCACCTCGCGGTAATAGAAGTCGGCGACATTCGGGAACCTCGTACCCTCCGCGACGATCAGCCGGATGATGTCGCCGCGTCGTGTCGACACCACTTCCCGCGCGAAGGTCTGGGCAAATCCCTCGAGCGCCGCGCGGACCGATGCGCCGGCAGGCGGCAGCACGGCGAGCCGGCCGATCAGCGGCACCAGCGCCGTGCGTATCAGTTCCTGGAACAGCGCTTCCTTGTCCTCGAAGTGCAGATAGATCGTGCCTTTGGCGACGCCGGCGCGTTTAGCGACATCGTCCAGCCGTGTCGCGGCAAACCCGCGCGCGACGAATTCCTCCAGTGCCGCATCGATGATGGCCTGACGCCGCTCTGCCGCGCGTGCCGCGCGGATGGATGGCGGTTGCAGCGGCGCTGCCGGTTCCGACGCTTTGGTCGAGGCGGCCTTCTCCCCGCGCCGGCGATGAGCCGGTTTCGTCGGGGGGCGTTCCGCCGGTGTTGGTCGTGAGCCTGTCATGCGTTGAATATGACTGACCGGTCAGTCATTGTCAACCGGCGCTGCGCCGTCACGAGTTTCACATCGTCATAATCTAGATCCAGGCGGCGTGCGCCCTGATCTTCATCATGCGTGAAGAGGCGCGCGACCTCCCGAGATCTGCGTTGCGGCCAGATGCGGGTCCGCCTTCCCGCAGCGCGGATGGCGTCCGGGTTTTGCAAAATGATCCCCCTCGACGAGAGCAGGGCTGTCCCGGGAATGATTTACTATGCCGCAGCGCATGCCCGGCAAATCCGGCGTGAACCGGATACTTTCTGGTTGTCGAGACTCAGAAAGGGGCCGGGCATGCAATACGTGAATAGCATCTTTGGGGAGCTCCTCAAACCAATCGATCGACGGGAATTTCGGGAAATCGTTGAGCGGCATGATGGCAACGCTTACGACAAAACGTTCAAAAGCTGGGATCATCTTGTGACGATGGTGGGCGCCCAATTGGGCCAGGTCGCGAGTCTCCGGGCTATCGAGGCCACCTCTAAGGCGAACTCCCATCAGCATTATCATTTGGGGGTGGGCAAGGCTCCTCGCTCGACGCTCTCGCGTGCGAATGCACGTCGTCCGGTGGGCGTTTTTGCGGAAACCTTCGCCATGCTGGCAAAGAAGGCCGATCGACACACGCGAGTGGAAGGGGCCGAGATGGTTCGGTTGATCGACTCGAGCCCGGTGCCGTTGGGTAAGATGTGCAAATGGGCCGAATGGAACGGTCGTATCCGCGGCATGAAGATGCACGTCGTCTATCATCCGGGCGACGATGTCCCCCGTTGCGTCGAGATTACGCCCGCGACGGTCAACGACGTCGAGATCGGCCGTCAAACCGAGCTCGAAGCCGGCGCGACCTATGTTTTCGACAAGGGCTATTATCACTTTGGCTGGTGGAAGAAAATCAGCGCCGCCAATGCTTTCTTCGTCACGCGCGTTAAGGTGAACACGCGCTTGCGCATGACGAAGTCCCGGTACGTGCGCAAGAGCAGCGGCGATGGCTTCAGAATCATCGCTGATGCCGATGTCATGCTTGCCAGCAAGGGCGATTCCAAGCTGCCGATCCCGTTGCGACGTATCAAGGTCAAGCGCGACAAAGGCGGGACGATCACTCTCATCACCAACGATCTCGAACGCACGGCGGTCGAGATTGCGGCCCTCTACAAGAGCCGCTGGCAGATCGAGCTCCTGTTCCGCTGGATCAAGCAGCATCTCAACCTACGCAAGTTCATGGGCAAGAACGACAACGCCATTCGTCTGCAAATCATCGCCGCGATGATCGCATATCTGCTGCTGCGCCTCGCGCGGCGTCTGAATTCCTTGAGGATGCTGGACCTGCGCTTCGCCGAACTCGTTTGCCAACGCTTGTTCATGCGAAAACCGATCGCGGAAATTGACACCCCGCCACCAGTCAATCCGAGCAAACGAAAACCACAATTCTCTCTCGATCAGCTCAGGTTCACCTACGCGTGATTTTTCCCGGGACAGCCCTGCCGGCCGCCGGCGCGATTGGCGGCGTAGTTGGTCGGTCTGGAACTATGAGATGCGCTGCCGAGGCCTGCCGCGTCCTTCAAGGACAAGACCATCCGCACGCTCAACAATTTCGAGCCGGATGTTCCGCAGGCGGTGCGGGCATCGAGGGCGCAGCTCGTACAACTCGACCGACGGGGGTGAGGGCGGAGACGCCATCCAGGTCAGAACCGTCCGGCGTTACACCATCGCATTATTATTCGTATCGCCCTGTAACCATTGTCTCCGCGCGGCGACACCGAATGCGGCACGTCTACCTCATTTCCGCCCAGCCGCCAGCCCATGTTTCAGCGGAAAAATGGTGGTGCTGTCTCTATGTGGGCGTTGCTTACTGATCGAAACCCCGACCAAGCAGGCCGAAGCCAAGCATATTTGGATATGCTATCGTAGGCTTGCCGACTGCGGCGCTCCCGGTCAAGGGCGCCCTCGCTGTGGCACGTAGTTTGGCCTGATCCGTACTCATTCCACTGCGGCTGCCAGCGAGACAGAGTACACGTCCGGTCTGCACGCCGATTCACTGCGCCTTGATCGCCTCAAACTCCGCCAGCGCGCGCTCGAACTTCAGATGGAACAGCCACATCCCATCCACGATCTCGCGAAATGTTGCGGATGTTCTGCCCTGTCGGCTTGCCCTAAGGCGAAGATGCTGTTGTTGCGCAGATATTTCATGACGGTGGGGTCGGCCACGCGATAGCTCGCAAGAAGATTGCCCGATTGAGGCGGACCTCGTGGCCGTCGGAATGATCTGGATGAGCTCGAAGAACTTTCATCTGATCAATCGGGTCCGGCAGCATCTTTGCGATCGCAGGTATCTGTCGAAAAAGCTCCGCGTGGGCGTTCATCAGGCCGTCTCTCACGGCGGTCCAGTGATTGTACCGTTGATCGATGCCCGGCACGCCGCGCCTCCTCGTGTCATCGCGCGCGATCAATTGGGGATCGAAGGCGACAAGCGCTCTTTGATCGCCGCCCATTTCCTCTGGCCATTGCGATCCTCGGACGGTCATGTCTGAAAACTGCCCTTGTACCTATTGGAGCGCGCATTGCCGACATTCTGAGTGCCGCTCGTCTCGGCAAAAAACAGTCCGAGGCTGATGCGACCTGCCGCTTCGGCGCTCGCGACATCGAGGCCCCTCGCTCGCGCAATCGCAATGCCGAGACCGACCACGTCCTTGAAAGGCGACGCTGACTCCTGCGCATCGGCGGGCGGATCCTCCATGATGTCGAACAGCTTTCCGTACTCATCAATCAACGGCTCAATATCGGCATCAAAATAGGCTGGAGGGATTTCGAACTTGTTCGGCCTCCCGATTCGGACGGAAGCCCATCCGTGAGATCCTTGTAGGTGCTCATCACATCGATGCGAGCAAGGTACACCGCCTGCCCAGGCAGGTTCGGAAGCGGCTGATTTGATTCAATCTGGCGGCGCCGCTCGCCGAGGATCGACCTGAAATCGCTCAACGCGCGATTGTAGGTCTCGAGTGCCCTGGATTGCGTCGGCGTGAGTGGCTGCGCATGGGCGGAGGACGTGAGGCTCACGTCGGCCGGCGCCGCGAAAAGGATGCCAAGGGTAAGGACCGCCCTGATCGCGGCGATATGGCGTCTCGTTCCCATGTTTCAGGCCTGTGTGCTCACCCTTTATGGTGATCGTAGCTCATCGAGCCGATGTTTGCAGGCCTGCCGCCTGCTGTTGCACACAGGCAACACTTCAGGGAAAAGCTCACGACCTGCCCGTCTGCGCCATTGCGCGGCCATTTCCTTGTCCGAACAATCAGCGGCGTCCGCATGCTTGGCTGTGCAATCCGGTTCCGATGGAGCCTTTGGAGGCTGGGATGATGAACCCGCGGCGACTTTCGACAGCGCCGGCGCCATTGTTGCGATCGGTCATGATCGCGACCGGGGTTGTCGGCTTGCTTGCTGCGTTGGGGCCTGCAGGAATCCAGAACACCGGCGCGGCGCCAAGCAAGGACATCAGCGCTCCCGCTCTCTCCACCGAACTGGAGCTCGCCGGGGCGCCGCAACCAAGCTCGATGCTCCATGACGATTTGGGCCAAACCGATGTGGCGGTTTCCGGGCTATCGCTTGCAGGAGCAGTTGCCGACGCATCAATCGCTTTGAACAAGCCGGAGCCGGTTGTCGAAACGGCCTCGACCAATTTGCCGGACGTGCTGCCGACCGAACCGGCGCCTGTGCAAGTCGCAATGGCGAATCCGTCGGATCTTGAACTTGGCGACGCCGGCAAGGCCGAGAGCTCCATCGAAGCCCTGAGCTCCATCGAAATCGTCGACGAGTGCCTGGTCGTGGACATCTGCGTCGATCGATATTTGTGGACGCTCTATCAACGGACGCCGAAGGAGGACTCCATCAAGGAGCTTGAACGGAGGAACGTCACCGTCAAGCGGAAGGGCAAGATGGTGACTGTCGCCAAAACCTTCACCAGGCTTGTCGATGAAGATTTTGGGTGGAAGGATCCGAAGGCGGCGGAACGAGCCGGCATGTCGATGATGGACTACGTGATCGGAGGCATGGATCGGAGCTTCAAGCTAAAACTGTTTCATACGCTCCACGCGGCGGAGGCAGCGGGCCTTTCGCCCGGCATCACCAGCGCGTTCCGTGATGACTACCGCCAGTCGATCGCAAGCGGCCTCAAGGCGGCGAGTAACAGGTCGTATCATGGCGGGAGCTCCCGCGGTGGCTATGGGCATGGGCTTGCGGCCGACATCGTGAGTGTCCAGGGCGGAACTCGCGACCAGCGATGGGCTTCCTCCGAAAAGCTCTGGAGTTGGGTCGATGCGCATGGGAAGGAGTTCGGAATCGGGCGCCCGTATCTCGGCAGGGACCCGCCGCATGTCGCGCCGGTCGACGGCCAGGAATATGCCGCGCACAACCACGGCTCCCAGCACGCGGGATCGGACGTGAAGAAGGTGAAGCGCGTGGCCGTACGGGATGCCCCGAGTCTCGCGAAGCGCCCCAGAGCTGCAGCCGCCTCAAAAATGAGAACGAGCTGAGCGCCCGAATCGCTTATGGGCGTCTACTTGGGCAAGCTCGCCCAGACGCCGCCGAGGATCGACACGCCGCCGAGCAGTGGAACGCAATCTAGTGGATGGGGTCGGCAATGATGACAAGAATGATCACCACTGCGGCGAGCAGCCATGCTCCCTTCCTCTGCTCTTTATTCGAGAGGAGGGCTACTACGACTACCATGAAAATGCCGACCAAGGTGAGCATGCGCTGCTTCCGAAGTTCACCGCCGCGCGGCATCTCACGTGCCTTCGTGATGTCGGCGTCCGTTAGACCCTGGCCTATGCACCATATCGAAAAAACCCCGCCGGCCCCGGGCGGGGTTGAGTTCGGGAGAGCGGCGCGAGATCACAAACGCGCCGCAAGATCGATTATGCCACGATTCGGCATGAAGGTTACACACAGCCCGTACCTGTGGGGCCTCCGATCTGGCCCGAGCCTCAAATCCTAACGAGGCTTCGCCTCAGACCGACGAGGCATGTCGAAAGCCACCGAGGTAGCGCGTTTGAAGTTTGGTTCGGCCTGGGTTGAATCGTGTCGGGCTGCGGATATTGTAGCTTTGACCAGCGGATGGTGTCGAGGCCGGGCTTCGTTGGCCGACCCAAATCGGTGGACGGCACGCGAAGCAAGTGGACCCCGGTCGAGCCGGCAGGGACATGCCCTGGTCATGAGAGCTTAAAGCTCGGTGGGTCCGAGGACCCGTGGACGACCGGAGCCCGCGATGAGTGTAGCACGATCGGTGGCGGAAATCTTGCTCGATCATGTCGAGTTGGAGGTCGAGGCGATCGACCGGATGTACCTCAACGTCTACGTGCCGCATCTGCAGACGGTCGGGGCCACAGTCGGATACTTGCGCAAGCACAAGGGCCAGCGGTTCGCCTCGACGACCGCGGTGGTGCCGATGACCGAGGCATTCATTCGCAATATCGAGGAATTCGTTCAGCGCGAAGGCGTCGATCTGGTGAGCTTCGCCAAGCGACAGCGCAAGGACGAGGTCACCCAGCAATATCTGCGGCGTTTCGAGGCCGCCGAAGGCGTGCTCTATGTTGGCAAGGCGCAGGAGAAGGCGCGGGTGATGCGCACGGAGCGGCGCCGAGAGCAGGACCACCGGAGCAACCTATCCGTGGATCGTGGAATCCACCGCGATGGTCAACCACTATTATTTCTACTGCGTCGATCAGGACTTCGGGCCGTTCTTCCTGAAGTTCTGCTCCTACTTCCCCTACAACGCCAAGCTCTGCATCAACGGCAACGAGTACCTCAAGCGGCAGCTGGCCAAGCGCGGAGTGGCCTTCGAGCCCCTGGACAACGGCGTCAAGTCTTGTGCCAACCCCAAGCTGATGCAGCGGTTGTGCGACGAACTGTCGGCGGACAAGATCGATCGGTTGCTGCGCAAATGGCTGCGACGCCTACCGCATCCGTTTCCGTCCCGTGATCGCGCCGCCGGTTATCGCTACCAGCTCTCCATCCTGCAGGCCGAGTTCTCGCTCACTCAGGTGCTCGACCAGCCGGTGACGGGACGCATCTTCTTCGAGGAGGTGATCCGCGAGAACCTCGATATCGGCCGTCCCAGCCAAGTGAGCCTGGTGTTCGACCGCAAGGTGAGCCGCCGCACACCGGGACAATTCCGTACCCGTGTCATCACCGACGGCGTGGTGCCGTCGCTGCACATCGATTACAAGAAGACCCGCATCAAGCAATACCACAAGGAGGGACAAGCACTTCGAACCGAAACCACCATCAACGACACCCGCGACTTCGCCATCGGCCGACGCATCAAAAATCTCGATGAACTGCGCAAGATCGGCTTTGCGGCCAACCGACGTCTGCTCGACGTCCAACGCATCGGTCACGATTGCTTCATCGGCGAAGCCACCTTCCAGGATATGCAAAGACCTATCACGGTGAACGAACAACGCGCGGCGGCGCTGCGTTTCGCCGATCCGCGCGTGCAGGCTCTTTTACACGTCCTGCTGCTATTCCTTCTCGTCCAGGGCACATTCACCAACAAGGATGTACGAGAGCATCTTGCTCCACTGCTGGGAAAAAAGCCCAGCCAACTGAGCCCGGGACAGATCACCTACGACCTCCGCCGGCTGCGCCTCCATGGCCTCACCGAGCGTATTCCGAAAACTCACCGCTATCGCATCACGGCAAAGGGATTGCGCACCGCCATCTTCTATACCGGCCTGTATAACCGCTCGCTGCGCACCGGTTTGGCCATCATCTCGCCGAGCGCAGCCAATCCGGAATTACCAATCGCCAAATCCATCAGGGCCGCCGAAACCGCCGTCAACAAATGGTACCAGCATGAAACAATGGCAGCATAAAAACTTAACTCAACACCACCACAAAGCGGTCAATCAAGGACACTAGTGGGATTGCCCGCCGCCGCAAGGGCGGTTGTACTGCCGCCCATGAGCACAAAGTCGCGACATGCGATCTACGGTGGCCGGATCATCGGCGCGAAGATACGCGCGGAGAGCGCGCGCCAGCGCGCCAAGAAAGCCGCCCGCGAAGCCGATGCCGCCGAGTGCCTGCTGTGGTCGGAACAGATGGAAGGATATGGCGGACCGGCGCAGCCATCGCCGACCATCGGCCAATGTCTCAACGGCGGGTACGGTTGGCTTGAGGTCGAATGCCATCGCTGTAAGACGCGCGCCAGTATCCCGCTCGACGCGGTCCGGCGTCCGCGCGATACACCGATCTGGAAACTGGAAGCGGCGCTGAAATGCCGGTCATGCAAGAAAGGGCGATACGCGCCGCCGGTTCACATGATCAAGCTGACACAGGAGCGCGAGATCACGCCTTACGTCTGGGTGCATCCGGATGAGGATGATCGGCGGTAGCGGTCGCCGTCGATTACGGTGATGCCTCGTGCATCAAACGTTACCGACGCATGTCCGTTATCGGGGGTGAATCGGAGCCTTTGGGTGCATCGCGAAATCGACGCGAATAACCCGGACACCGCGAAGGCTTCAGTTATGTAGGTCGCTTGATGATCCCGGTCGGTGTGGCGAACCCTTCAATGGTTCGAATTCGCTTCTCGAGCCACCATCCATATTCAGGCGTCCAATCTTCGAACTGCCGGTTGATACCGAGGTCGTGGGCCCAGTGCTGTGCGATATTGGGATTGAACTGCGATTGCCGACCGATTGCGATGAGGTCGGCCTGCCCCTTTTCCAGGATAGCTTCAGCCTGCTGGGCTTCGAGAATGATGCCGACCGCCATCGACGCAATGCCTGCGTCCTTGCGGACCCGTTCGGCATAGGGCACCTGGAAACCGAGACCACGCGGGACTTGGGCGGCCGTCGCCGAGCCTGAAATGCCGCCGGAGGAGCAGTCGATCACGTCGACACCGCGGGCCTTCAATTCCCGGGCGAATGCAACGGTGTCATCCAAATTCCAACCGTTCTGTGCGCCATCAACGGCGGAGATGCGCACGAACAACGGCATCGATTCCGGCATTTCGCGCCGTACCGCCTCGACAATCTCAAGCGGCAGGCGCATTCGCCCCGCGCGGTCGCCGCCGTATTCATCATTGCGTGTGTTGGAAACGGGGGAAAGAAAAGACGCGAGCAGATAGCCATGGGCTGCGTAAATCTCGATCACGTCGAAACCGGCATCGACTGCATTTCTGGCCGCTGCTGCCCAGGTGCGGACCATCGCCCTGCACTCATCGGTGGTGAGCTGGTGCGGGGTAAGCCATCCCTGTGCGACGGGCTCGCTCGTTGGGCCGACGGGCTGCCACAGTTTAGCGCCCGCCTTGATCTCCTGCGGGGTGAGCGGGCCCATGCCGTCCATCGCGCGCTGCGAGGATGACTTGCGCCCGCCGTGCGCGAGCTGAATACCGATCGCGGTGTTCTCGCCCTTCATGAAGGCGATGAGGGGCTTGAAGCTCTGCACCTGTGCGTCGTTCCAGATGCCAAGATCATGCTGGTTGATCAGGCCAAGCTCTTCGACGGCGGTTGCCTCGACAAAGACAAGTCCAAAGCCTCCCAGGGCATAGCGGCCGAGATGCACGTTGTGAAATATGCCGCAGGTGCTGCCCGGCCCGGCGCGGTAGTGGACCATAGGCGGCACGACCAGGCGGTTCTTCAGCGTAAGACCGCGGACCTTGAACGGCTGGAACAACAACGGTCGTGCAACGGGGACGCTGTTGGTGGCGAGGTCTGACATGGAGTGCCTGGTGAGTTGGATGCAGGGTGGACGCGCTGTATTGAATAATTCTCTATTTTGAGGCGCTGGTCCAGCAGGCCCCCGCGAGAAGCCTCGTAGCTACAATTGCGTGCCTGAGGTATCCCGCCATGGCAGGAAGTCGCACTCGTTGTCGACCGGCCTTCCTGTCGCATCCGCCGGCATGGGGTCGTTCAATGGCACATGAAACCCCTTCCCGCAGGGCGACTGGCGCTTCCTGTAGATATTGACCGTCTTATCCCGGCAAGGGTGCGTAGGACCGCATCCACGTCCAGCAGCCGGCGCTTCTTCTGTGTTTTTTCCGGAACAACTCCCACCGTTTCCTATAGGAAACAAATCTTTTAACTCCACACCGCCGCCGCCCTGCATAGTCTGATTGCACCGGGGGCTGGGTGTTGCGTTTCATGGCCAAACAATTTTTGAGCCCGGTGGGCCGCTGGTCATACTCCCGGCGGCCCTTTGTTTGTTTCGAGATAGCCTGAATATCCTGGCGCGCGGAGAACGCGGTGCGCCAACCATGGAAAGCCCGCTCCGCCACCGCGTTCCGAATGCTGATCGGGGCGGATGAGCTGCAGCGTCTTCCAATGTTGGAACGGATCGAAAGCCCCTCTTCGCCAAGCGTTCCAGTAACCGCGATCCAATCCAGATCAATTGCGCAGCCCATATGCAGCCCATATAAAGAACACCAGCTTGACCAAGAGAACGGCGAAATCGACCAACGCCATGATTAGTCTCTCCAGTCGAATGCACCCCTACATCGACCCGGCCAACCTCAGCCCTGGAAGTCGGCAGTTCTTGGACGCGATGGCGGCTTTTCCTTTACGAATCTGAGCGCAAGCATGACCCTCTTCGTGACATGCACGTTCCTGCGATGCATATCCGTCTTTGTTGCGACGCAGCGACATGTCCGGAGTTGGGTAAACCGGACATGGCGTGGACGGCCCAATTCGGTAGCGATTGACCAGCAGCGGACCTCGTCGTGGGTCTCCCTGTTGCGCTAATCGATTGAAATATTCGCCTCGCGCGCGACCTTGATCCAGCGCTGTGTTTCCGTATGCATCAAGTCCCCGAACTGTTGTGGTGTCATGGTTTCGGCTTCGGCGCCCTCGCTCGCCAGGAATTTGCTGAGTTCGGGTGATGTCAGCATCTTGCCGATCTCGGTGTTGAGCGCATTGACGACATTCGGAGGCATTCCGGCCGGACCGACAATTCCCCACCAGGAAGACATGTCGAAGCCGGGGATGCCGGATTCGTCGAGAGTAGGCACGTTCGGCAGGAGTGGCGCTCGCTTGGCGCTTGTCACCGCAAGAGCGTTGGCCTCGCCGCTTTGGGCGAGCTGCAGCACCTGCGGCAGACTCGATACGTAGATGTCGACATGACCGCCGAGGAGATCGTTGAGCGCAGGCGCACCACCCTTGTAGGGAACGTGCGTGAGCTTGACCCCCGCCGAAAGCGCGATGAGCTCCGCCGATATCTGATTGATGCTGCCGAGACCGGACGAGGCGTAGGTGATCTGACCCGGTTTGCTCCTGGCCAGAGCGAGCAATTCTTTCGCGGATTTCACCGGGAGCTTGTTCGACGCGGTGACCAGCAGCGGCGAGCGAGCAATAAAGGCGACCGGCGTGAAGTCCTTGATCGTGTCGAACGGCATGCTCTTCCTGATCGCCGCATTGATCGTGAAGGTCGACGACACCAGCAGCAGCGTGTAACCGTCCGGCGGCGCAGCGGCGACGGCGGAGGCACCGATCACGCCGCCTGCGCCGGGGCGGTTTTCAACGATCACAGGCTGACCCCAAACCTCGGTAAGCTCCTTGCCGATGGCACGGGCAACGATGTCGTTAGAGCCACCGGCCGCGAACGGAATGATCAGCGTGATGTGCCTGGACGGATATGTTTGCGCGCGCACCACCGAGCTTGTGAGTGCAAGTGCTACGGCAAGGAAAGCTCCAATCTTGATCACGATAAGATACTGCGATCGTCCCAAACCGCTGCTTCGGTCCGATGTCCGGGTTCGGGACCACCGGACCAACCGGGCCGGTCTGATGATGTCCGTTGTTCGCAGGGCCAGACCGGAAGCGGCTGGCAGAGCGTCAAACCGGCGCGTTTGACCCTGACTGTGTCAAAACTCCGCCGTTCAATTTTCGTGCAGAAGCAAATCTCAATCCGGTCAGTCCTGCGCGGTCTCTGCTCTTGCACGTTTTCACGCAGCCTCGGCACGAAAGGGACTCGCCGCGTTGACAGTGTTTTGATCTAGTTGCGCTCGGTCCATTTTCGCCAATGCGTCAGCTGAATGTCGATGCGCTGTTTATTTGAAGCATCGACCCAATGAGCTCCATTCTTGTGGCACGGGTAAGCTAGCGCGCGGATGATCCCATCATAGTCCACGACGCAGACTTCGAGCTCGCCGTCAGGCGGAGCAATTGAGACGGGCAGCCATTCTGCGGGCGACGAATGAATATGCGTCATGATCAGCACTCCTGACGATGTTAGTTCACAGAGCTAAGGCGGCCATCCCGACTGGGCGCACAGGTGGTTAGAATGAACGCCGATCTACTGCAATTCCAGTCTGCCCCACCTGCATCGGAAAGCAGCGTTGGAGGCGTCGACCGTATCGGAGCTAAGGTCGCTGCGCACGCGAGCATTAGAAATGCAATCAAGAGTAAGGGCCGTTTCATTGCCATCCTCCCATTTCCGTCGCGTCCAGATTAGCGGCTTTTTTCCGGACCGGTCGTTTGATCGAAGAGGATTGTTATCAGGCGTTGGTTTCAGCCTGTCTTCGCGGGCACGGCAAATGACTTCGTGCGGTGGGCCAAATTGTTTCGTGGCCGCCTGGCCGACGAAACCTCTTCACAAGGTCGCGACCGCAATCCGGGATGCGAACCCGGCGATCGCGTCGCCGACCTACTGGGCGATCGAGGAGTGATGAGGAGTTTGCTGCGGTGCATTTTTCTCCTGTTGGCAGATATTGTTGCAAAAGTTCCAAAAGACGCAGCGGCTAATTTTCCGCCAACAAGCGACAATCGCCGATCAACAGGGCTTCAAACGCGCTACCAAAATCGCCTGTGAGTTTGGCGCTTGGCGACGTGGTCCCCCACATCATTATTCAATCGCTGCGCCTGCGGGGCGGAGAATTTGAGTCCCACCTCGCAAAAAGACTTTTGCAACAATATCGGCACGAAGCTGCCGATCCGGCATGTCCGGAGCTTGGTCGCTTGAGGGGGAATTGCGGACATGGCGCGGATGGCCCAATTCGGTCGAGATTGACCGTGCAGCGAAGCTAGCTGCCATTCCAGCGGGTGCAAGTCCCGCCAACATAAGGAGATCCAGCCATTGTTGTAGTTATATCCAGCAACGGAGAGGGAGACCGATCCGTTGAAAGCCTGGAAGTAAAAGTCCCCGAAGGCTGGGCGATCCCAGTCTGATCCGTACAGGGGGGCGAGCAACCTGGCAGGCCGTAGCGGAAGCGAACCAGTGAAGCCACGAAATGAGAAGCCCGCGTGGAACGGATTGCGGGAGTTTTGGGAGTGCCGAGCCGGTGGTCAAACGGCGAAGGCCATGTCGGCATCGAAGTTCTGGAACATATCGATGTTGGACTCCCCGGGGTCGGAGAGGACGGCATGCCAGGAAGGAATGTGCAGTGAAAGTTCGGAACCACTCGCGGGTCGCCTAGGCGCTCCCGCACAGCGAAGGCATCGCGTATAAGCCGCCATGCGGTGAAATCGCGATGTGCCTGCGAGTGGGGCGGATGGGGCCGATTAAGTGATGACGGTCCGGGACACTACAACCCGAACCCGAGCGAGGGCCCCTGGGGCGGAGGAGTATTGACCTCCAAGGCGGTGCATTATCAGTCCGCGGCCCGACACAGAGCGGGACTACCGTAGTGGCCACGAGGTGCACGAAGGGCGAAGACAAACCGTTAGTCGGTCAGCGTATGCCGGGAGCAGGCTTAAGCTGATTGACGCGCCGGGAAGGTCTCGCCTGAAATGCCAGCCTTCCAGCCGTACCGGGGAAAACTCGCCGTACGGAATGTTAGGGGGGATCGTGGAAACGTCGGCATCATTCGAAGCCCGGTTCGCGCCACGATCCTACCCAACCATAAGCGGATCAGGAATTCTCATTATGGCGGTTTGACTGATTATTGTCCTGGTTTGTGAGGGTTGCGGATTTTGTGTTTGGGTTTGTTCAGGGGGGAAGCGGGGCGTGTTTGGCGAAGGCGAGGGTGAGGAGCAGATCTTCCCAGGATGGAAAGATCAGGAAGACGGTGATCGCGGCGAGCTTGCTGAAGAAGTTGTAGCGTGGCCCCTGTTTTTTGCGGGCTGTGCGCCAGAGGTCATCGGCGATATCGCAGATGGTATGGAATGCGAAGGCGATGAGGTTCAGCGCGACGAGGACGGTGGCGAGGTTTGCTTTGCCGTGTCCGAAGTTGTGCTCGAGGTTGTAGCCGTTGTTTTTCAGGACATTGAAGGTCTCGTTCTCGATTTTCCATCGCGAGCGGCCGCAGGCGGCGATATCGGCGACGGTGTCTTCGTTGACCTCGAGATCGGTGATGAAGCTGTTGCGATAGGTGGTCTCGCCCTTGGCGTTGATGATCTCGATCTGCAGCCAGTTGACATTCAGGGCGTCCTTGCCGTCGCGCAGCGGCACGGCGCAGAGCCAGGTGTGGCGATAGGTGAAGCGCTGCTTGCCGCGTTTGACGGCCTTGTCGAGGACCCGCAGGTCGATCCCTTTCTTGTATTCTTCGATCAGGACGTGGGATGAGGGCTTGCAGACAAAGATGAAGCTGCCGCCGGCACGCGTCACCGCCTCGCAGAGGGGCTGACGCGAGAACAGGTCGTCGCCCAGGTAGATCGGACGAAGCCTGGCGTAATGTTCGCCGTGGGCGGCGAGCCAACGCTTGGCCGCCGCATTTTCACAGTCCTGCTTCTCCTTCCCGTCCTGGGGAAGAATGAACTCGGGCTGAAGGGGAATGACCTTGTCGTGGCCCGGCGCGACTAGGGTCGCGCCCAGCATGGAATGGAAATACTCCGTCTCGCCCTTGCCGCGCAGCCGGGTCGAGCAGTGGGCGCAGCGAATGGTCCTGGAGCAATGATGCTCCGTGCCGTCCAGGGCGATCAGCACATGCCCGCCTAGCCGGCGGAAGTCATCAAGGCCGCCCGGCGCCTGCGCGAGGCGTTCGACCGCCTCTGCGAACACCGGATGCAACAAGCTCGGCGAGGCGGCGTCCAGCATGTCCCGGATATGGTTGTCGCTGGGGATCCTGGAGACCCCGAACAGGCTCTCGCAGTTGGACCGGCCGTGGCCCTCTTCAAAGCGCCGCTGATGTGCCAGGAATGAGGGGCTCTGCATAAAGAAGACGCTGAATGCCGCCATTCCGATGTCACCCATGGAATAGCGCGTGTTCAGGCCGCGGCGCTTGTCCGGAAAGCCGCCCAAACACCGCCGCAAGGACCCGATCATGGTCTCCAGAGCGCCCATGCCCCAGTCAAATCAGAGAAGTCAGCGCCACGCCAGCCTTATCCCACCCGCCGAGTCACTCCGTCGCACCAAACTCAGCCAAGATGCAAATCGAACTCATACGAATTGAGAACCGCTGTTCGCGGATATCCTTCATGGCACGACTGCGAGGATTTCACTAGTATTGAGCCTTGAACCGCCTGGGAGCGAACATGCAACAACGCGGAAGCCGGAGGCCGGGGAAGCGGCAGCGCGCAGGCAAGCCAAAGGCCCTAAAGCCACCACATCGAACTATCGCTGATTTGCAGGACCAGCTTGCCGGGCGAACCCGTGAGCGCAACGAGGCTTTGGAGCAGCAGGCAGCGACCTCCGAAATACTAAAGGTCATCAGTCACTCGACCTTTGAGTTGCAAACTGTGCTCGTCGCTCTGGTGCGCTCGGCGGGCCGATTGTGCCAAGGCGAGAATGTTCAAATCTTTCTCCGCGATGGTGATGTCTATCGACTCGCCGCAGACAATGGTTTTTCACCCGAATACCAACAGTATGCGAGAGAGCATCCGATCAGGCCGGGTCGAAACACACTCGTGGCGCGAACGGCACTCTGGGGTAAGACGGTTCATATCCACGATTCGCTGGCCGATCCCGAATACACTTATGGGGGCCAAAAACTCGGTGGATACCGCACGATGCTTGGTGTTCCGCTGATCCGAGAGGGCAATTGTATTGGCGTGATAGCGCTGACACGCTCAAAGGTTCACCCATTTACGGACAACCAGATCGAGCTGGTAACCAATTTTGCAGCGCAGGCTGTCATCGCTATCGAGAACACGCGGCTGGTCAACGAGCTGCGCCAATCGCTGCAGCAACAGACCGCCACCGCCGACGTGCTCAAGATCATCAGCCGCTCGGCGTTCGATTTGCAGACTGTACTGCAAACGCTAGTCGAGTCGGCGGCACTGCTTTGCGGAGCAGACAAGGCGCAAGTCTGGCCGATTGATAATCAGCGATTTTATGCTGCAGCGAGCCACGGCCACACTCCGGAGTACAACGAGTACCTCAGGACGCTCACGTTTGCGCCAGGGCGGGAGGGTGTCGTCGGGCGGGTCCTACTGCAGGGCGAGCCGGTTCAAATTGCGGACGTTCTAGCTGACCCGGACTACCGTCTCCTGGAAACGCAAAGACTAGGCGGCTTTCGCACACACCTCGGCATACCGCTTCTCCGCGAAGGCAACCCCATTGGAATACTCATAGTAAGTCGAGTTACCGTTCGACCGTTTGACGAAAAGCAGATTGAGCTTCTGACTACCTTCGCCGATCAGGCTGTAATCGCCATCGAAAACTCGCGTCTTTTCAATGAGACCAAGGAGGCACTGGAACGGCAGACCGCAACCGCCGACATCCTCAAGGTAATCGCCAGCTCGCCGGATAACGTGCAGCCGGTGTTCGATGCCATCGCGATTCAGTCAAATCGCCTGCTGAATGGTCGTTCGACGGCGGTGTACCGCATAGCCGACGACGTGGCTCACTTGATGTCGTTTACGCCCGGTAAATCCTGCCGCCGATGCTCATCTCAGGGCCCGCTTCCCGATTCCGCTGTCAGAGGTGACATGGGGACAGCCGATCCGCCGGGGAGAGACTGTTAGGGTCGCCGATACTGAAGCCGAGGCTACGCCGCCGAGGCTCAGGGACATGGGTCGGATCCGAGGCTTTCGCAGCGTGGTTTACGTACCGCTTCTGAGCGACACGAGGCCCATTGGAGCGATCAGCGTAACGCGTGTCGAACCCGGCTCGTTTGCCGACCACGATGTCGAGCTGCTGAAGACCTTTGCCGACCAGGCGGTGATCGCGATCGAGAATGTGCGATTGTTCGATGAGGTGCAGGCTCGTACCCGCGAATTGACAAAGTCACTGGAGGAGCTGCGCACTACGCAAGACCGGCTGGTGCAGACACAGAAACTTGCCTTGCTGGGTCAGCTAACTGCGGGCATCGCACACGAGATCAAGAACCCACTCAATTTCGTCAATAATTTCTCGGGCATCTCTGCCGAACTGATTGATGAATTGCGGGA
>CAWGKJ010000019.1:0-57185 GCA_963823115.1 uncultured Alphaproteobacteria bacterium
CGGTGCGCCGTCGTCGCCGACATCGCGTAGTGGATAAAGGACACCAGCGCCAGCGTCTTCACAACGGCGAAATAGACGCCGACTTCTTCCGATGAACGGAATTGCTGCAGCACCAGCACGTCGGTGTAGGACAAAAGCAGATAGAACCCTTCGACCAGGAGGATCGGCAGCGAGATCGCAAGCCAGCCGCGGAAATCGTAAGCCTTGGGTCCGGACCCGATATGGCCGCCGAGGCGGCGGTTCAACACCATCATCTGCCCGATCATGGCAATCCACACCGCCGCGGCGCTGGCGAGCATCGCAACGGTCGCGCCGAGATGGAAGCCGAGCGCGAAGGCGCCCGCAGTAAACCCGATGATCAACGCCTGCCGGACGATGAATTGCGGCATCAGTCCGAGCCGCATCCAGTCGTGCGATCGCGCAATGCCATCCTGGGTGTTGGCGACCACGAAGGCCGGCAGGGTAAGGCAGCCGACATAGAGCGGAGCCATCTCGCCTGCGTCGATCCACGGCGACAGCAGCTTGACCACGCCCGCCAGCAGCAGCGAGACGATGGCGGAGACGAAGAAGGTCATCCAGCGGCTGCCGGAGAGAAAGCCGCGCAGCAGCGCGTGTTCGCCGCGGGTACGGTATTCCGGAATAATTTTTTGCGCGGAGGCCGAGATGCCGAAATCCATCATGCTGCCGAGCAGCAGCACCCAAGTCCAGACGTAGACGTAGACACCGTAGTCTGAGCCGCCCATCCAGCGCGCGAGCAGGATCTGCGAGAGATAGGCGAGCGCGGCGCTGACGACGCGGATGACGAAGATGGTGCCGGCAAGCAGCTTGGTCACCGAGGCTTCGCTGGAACCGCCAAGCAGCAGGACCGCAGCCGCGCGATCAGCCCGGCAGGCGGCATGTTGCGGGTTGAGCATCCATCACAGCCAAGGGGAAATTCCCAGAGCGCCGCATCCATGCGGCGATGATTCGGGCCTATCAACTATTCGTTAAGATTTGGTTGGATGGGCGACCGTCGTTCCGGGGCGGGAGCGAAACGAGCGAACCTCGATGTGCAATTGCACATCGGGGAACCTCAAGGTTCCACGACGTACAATGCACGTCTGGTGTCACGCCGCCGTACCATCCCGGAATGACCCTTCGGGTCAATCCAGATTGGCATTGAATTCGTAGGAGCGGTCGCCGCCGACCAGCGTCAATTTGAGCGCGGCGCCTTCGGGGTTCACGCCCGGCGGCACGCCGTCGAGTTCGAAGGCAAAGCGCTTGACCCCGGGCGGACTGTGTTGGAGCAGTTTCGGGACCGGCAGACCCCAGTCCGGCGTCGGCCCTTCGACGAACAGGTTGACCTCTCTGGCGTCGGGGCTGACCACGTCGACCAGCACGCGTGGATTTGCCCTCGCGCTTGACGTCGCGGATGGTCAGCGGGTTGGGGTCGCCGACATTGGCCGGCTTCGGTACCGTGTCGAGCGCCGCGAACAGCGCGCTGTCCTCGGTACTCGCCACGCTGGTGAAAGGCAACTCGGCATTGGCTTCAACGGGAATGCAGAGTTTCTCGCAGACCGCGTAGTTGATTTCGGCGCGAAGCGTCACCGGCTTGTCGGCATTTTTCGCCACAATTCGCAACGGCAGCACGATCTGGTCGTGATAGCCCAACGAATGACCCCCGGCGCCGTCATCGAATTTCATCGGCGCCGGCCACAGAACGGTCACGGCCTCGATATTTTCCGATTTGGAGAAGTCGAAATGCGGCGGCACGCCGGAATCGCCAGGCGTCCGCCAGTAGGTTTTCCATCCCGGCTCAAGCTGAAAGGCGATACCGCCAAGAAGCACCGCGCCGCTGCGCGATCCCGCCAGCAGCCGGACCGCCGAGTGTCCATCCCGTTGCCACGGTGAGGCATCCTCGGCGCGTGCCTCGATCGCCAGGGATGATGCAAAGACAGTTGCGGCAAAGCCGAGCGCGGCCCGCATGGGAATTATGACGATCATGAGACGTCTTTACAGGCAAGCGGGGTCGCAAACCATTGAATTGCTTGTGATGTATTTCTAGACGCGCGCAGGCTTGATTGACAGAACCGCCACCCGATATCAGGATGGTCCGCAACACGAAAGTCCTTTGCGGATGGACCCTGAAGGCAAAAGATCGAGGAATGTTCGCCGCGAAGCCGCCGGGATTGGCGACAATTCGTCCGATCGGCGGCTATCTCGACGGTCAGTTGCTGATCGCTATGCCTGTGATGGGAGACCCGCGCTTCGAGCGCTCGGTGATTTATCTCTGCGCGCATTCGTCCGAAGGCGCCATGGGCATCATCGTCAATCGGCCGGCGGGCAGTATCGACTTTCCCGAATTGCTGGTGCAGCTCGACATCATCAAGAAGGTCGACCAGATCAAGCTTCCGGAAAATGCCGAGACCATGAAGGTGCTGAAGGGCGGTCCGGTCGAGACCGGCCGCGGCTTCGTGCTGCATTCGAGCGACTTCTTTATCAAGGATGCGACCTTGCGGATCGACGACGGAATTTGCCTGACCGCGACCGTCGATATTCTCAAAGCCATCGCGCAGGGCGCCGGGCCGAAGCACGCCATCCTTGCGCTCGGCTATGCCGGCTGGGCGCCGGAACAGCTGGAAACCGAAATCCAGGATAATGGCTGGCTGCATTGCGATGCCGATCCGGATCTGATCTTCGGCAGCGACGTCGAGGAAAAATACAGCCGTGCGCTGCGCAAGATCGGGATCGATCCCGGCATGCTGTCAAACGAAGCCGGGCACGCGTGAGTGTTGACCGCCGGTGCCGGGGTTGATCTGCGGCAATGATAAACTTGCAAGCGTGTCAGGCGTTGCGTGCCATCAGGCCGCCGTCCACCGGGAAGAACGCGCCGGTCAGGAACGACGCCGCGGGCAGGCACAGGCTAAGCGTCATATGCGCGACTTCTTCGGGATCGCCGTAGCGGCCGAGTGCGGTTCGGCGTTTGGCGTAGATCGCCTTGTGCTCGTCGCTGATCCGCGCCGTCATGCCGGTCGTGATCGGGCCCGGGCAGATGCAGTTCACGGTGATGCCGTCGCGGCCGAGTTCCACGGCAAGCGAACGCGTTAATCCGACCACGCCTGCTTTCGCAGCCGAATAAGCGCTGTGCAGCGCGGTGGCGCCGAGCGCCTCGGTGGAGGCGATATTGACGATCCGCGGAGATCTGGATTTGCGCAGATAGGGCAGCGCCGCGCGGATCACGCGCTGATGTGCCGTCAGCATGACCGCCAGTCCCTTCGCCCATGCTTCGTCATAGCCATCGTCGTCGATCGCCACGCCGCACCGAAATACCGGCGTTGTTGATGACGATATCGAGCCCGCCGAAATGCCTGGCGATGTCGTTGACGACGGCGGTGATGTCATCGCGGTTGGCGACATCGAGCGCCCAGGCTTTTGCGATTTCGCCTTTGGCGGTGATCTCGGCGGCGACGGCCTCGCGCGCCCGCTGCTGTGTAGTCGGTGACGGCGACTTTGGCGCCCTCGGCCGCGAAGACGCGCGCGGTGGCGCGGCCCATGCCGCTGGCTGCGCCGGTGACGAGAACGGCCAGTCCTGCGACCGAGCGGTTGAGCTGTTTGAAATCGGACATGCGTTTCTTCTCTGAGACATCAGCTGCTATGCTTTCGGCGCAAATCAAATGTCGAGGCTGACGATGAACGAACTGGATTTCAGCGGCAAGCAGGTTCTCGTGGTCGGCGGCTCCAGCGGCATCGGCAACGGCATCGCACAGGCGTTCCGGGCCAGGGGCGCGCGGGTGCAGCGTCTGCGGCACCCGCGCTTCCGCCGCCGATTATTCGCCCGCCGAGGGCTCGCATCTCGAGGGCCTCGACTACGCGCAGCTCGACGTCAGCGATGCCAGGGCGATCGAGAATTTCAGGCCGGCATTCGACCGGCTCGACGTGCTGGTGCTGGCGCAGGGCGCGGTGATCTACCGGCGCGGCGAATTCGAAATGGCCGGCTTTCGCAAAGTGCTCGAGGTCAATCTCATGAGCCTGATGGCCTGCGCCGTGCAAATTTCATGCGATGCTGGGCTGCAGCGAGGGGCTCGCTGATCATCGTCAGTTCGACCGCGGCCTATCATTCGACCAAGGGCAATCCCGCCTACAACGCCTCGAAGACCGGCGCCGTCGGGCTGACCCGGACGCTGGGGCAGGCGTGGGCCGAGGATGGCATCCGCGTCAACGGCATCGCGCCGGGCCTGGTCGATACCAAGATGACCAAGGTGACGACGGCAAATCCGAAGCGGCTCGAAGGCGCGATCGAGCGGATACCGCTGAAACGGCTGGGAACGCCGGCCGACATGGCAGGTGCCGCGCTGTTTCTGGCGTCACCGCTGGCGTCCTATATCGTCGGCCAAACGCTGGTGGTCGATGGCGGGCTAATTCTTTAGGGCTTACCGCGTAAATGCGCCCGGTACCGACGCCGATCGCCCGACACTAGCCGGCGGGCGCGGGGGACCGGCGGCCGGTGCACGCGGCGGCGGCGGCCGGCGCGGCGCATTGCCAAAGCCGAAGAAGTTCCGCAACGACGGCGTGCCCGATTGAGCAGGAGGCGCGCCCGATTGAGCAGGACTGGCAGAGGCTTCTTCGGCTTCGGCTGCGTGCCCGGCGCCGCCACCGTTCCATCCGGCCCAACCGAGGCCACCGGCGTTTCGCCCTTGGCCTGTTCGCGTCCGACCTCGCGGCGCGGCCAGACAAAATCGTCGGCGCGGCCGGCAGGCGGCGCCAGCGGTTCGCCCTTGACCAGCGTTCGCGCGGCGAGCGCATCGACCGGCGGCCGGGCGGGAGCCCGGGCCGCCGAGCAATTGATCGGTGCCGACGGAAGATGCCACCAGCGGCAGGATCGGTCCCGCGAGCGGACGCGGCGCCGGCTGACCGGGCAGCGCATTGGCGTCGGGCGTCGCCGGTTCGGTCGGCAGCTCGATCGGCGCGGAACGCGACGCCAGCAGCCGGCTGATCTCGCGCTCGACATAATGCGCGAGCTTGCGCGCGCCGGGCTTGGTGAAATACACGCCGTCATAGGAACGCAAGCGGCGGATCTGGCCTTCGAAGTCCGGGCCCTGCTGCAGGAAGCGGCCGGCCTCGTCGACGAAATCCGTCCCAGACATCGACATAGGTGATGCCGGCCTTGCCGGCGGCGTCGCGATACAGCGAATCCAGGAACAGCATGTCCGCCGTCGCCTTGGGGCCGCGCACCGCGGGCAGTCCGACCCAGAGCACCGGCACGCCCTTGGATTTCAGGACGCCGATCATCTCTTCGATCTTCTTGGTGTAGAGCTCGACCCAGCGTTCCTCGCGAAACTGATAGAGGCCGTTCGGCGAGCGCGTGCTCTTCTCCGGCGCGATGATCGGCGGCACGTCATTGTCGGCGGCATCGTCAGGGGACAATTCGGTATCGACCGGTTTGTCCTCGGGCTTCGCGGCAGCATCGGCTGCGCCCTCCGGCTTGGCTCCCGATTTGTCGGCAGGCTTGGCATCCGGTTTGGCGCGGGCGTCTTTCTTGTCGGCCTTATTGTCGCTTGCTTGTCGGATTTATCGGCCGCCGGCTCGCGCATCGCCACGCGGTCATCGAGTCCGAGCATGACGACGATGGCGTCCGGCTTCTCGGTGGCGAGGATGCCCTTGGCCGCGGCGGCCCAGTCGGCCGGCTCGCCCTTGGGCTGATACTTGATGAGGCCGGAGACGGTCTTGTGCCTGCGGATCACGCCCATATCCGGCTGATCGGCATAGGCGTCCTCGAGGCCGTAAGCGAGCCAGTCCGCCATGGCATCGCCGAGCACCAGCACGTTGCGCTCCGGTATCGTCTCGCGCTTCGCCGGCGGCGGCGCCTTGGAATAATTCTCGACCGGCTTCGGCGCCTGCTGCTGGAAGGGGGCGAACAGATCGCCGCCGAACCAGCCGCCCGATCCGCCGCTGCTGCGGCGGCTGCGGCCGTGACCATCCGAAAATTGAAGAACTGCGCCGATGCCGGTCCGGCGATCCCGACCAGCAGCGCCACCGCAACCGCCAGCGCGATCAGCGGGCCGGTCTCGGTGAACACCCGGAAAAAGGACTTCGGCTTTTGCATGCGCATCGGTCGTAAGTGGGGATCAGGCAATCGCTATACTAGCGGAATCAGGCCGCAAGCGGGCAGATTTAAGCGCCATAAACCGGGCATCGGCCGCCGCCGTCAAGGGCGCGGCGGAAATGTGCCCTACAAGGTTACTTTCGGGGCTGAAACCGGCGTTTCACCGCCCCCGCAGCCGCTCCAGCACGTCGGAGGAGGCAAATCCGTCCGCAGGCGCCCCGATCGAGGCCTGGAAGCCGCGCAGCGCCTCCCGTGTCTGGCCGCCGAGCTGGCCGTCCGGGACGCCGCGATAGAAGCCGCGCTGCGCCAGCAGCTGCTGCAGTTCCAGCCGTTCGGCCCGCGACAATTCCCGTTCCTGCCGCGGCCAGGGCTGCACGAACGGCGCGCCGCCGCGCAGCCGGTCGGCGAAATGGCCGATCGCCAGCGCATAGGCTTCCGCCGGATTGTATTTCATGATCACCCGGAAATTCTGCAGCATCAGGAAGCCCGGCCCCTCGGCGCCGGCGGGCGCCAGCAGATAGGCTTTCTCGGCCGGATGCGGGAACGGCTGGTTTCCGGCGCGTGTGATGCCGAGATGCTCCCACTGCGCGATCGTCATCGCTTTGGCGCGGTCCGCCAGCATGTAATTGAAGCCCTGGGGCACCACGACCTCGTAGCCCCAGGTCTGGCCGGTCTGCCAGCCGTCCTTCTTCAGGTTGTTGGCGGTCGAGGCGATCAGATCGGCGGGATCGTCGACCACGTCGCGGCGGCCGTCGCCGTCGGCGTCCACCGCATAGCGCTTGAACGCGGTCGGCATGAATTGGGTGGGACCGAACGCGCCGGCCCAGGAGCCGCGCATCTGCTCGGGGCGCAGATCGCCGTGGTGCAGGATTTCCAGCGCCGAGAGGAACTCGTCCCTGAAGTATTTCTGGCGGCGGCCGATGCAGGCCAGGGTCGCGGTGGATTGCACGACGCTGCGGTCGCCCATCTGGGTGGAGTAGTTCGAACTCGATGCCCCAGATCGCCGCGATCGCATAGCGGTCGACGCCGTAGGCTTTTTCGACCGCATCGAACTGCGGCTTGTATTTGGCCAGGATCTCGCGGCCCTTGGCGAGGCGATTGTCGTTCACGAGAATGTCGAGATAATCCCAGATCGACTTGGTGAATTCCGGCTGCGAATCCATCAGATCCATGATGCGCAGATCGGGCGTAAGGCCCGCGGTGAAGCGCTCGAAACTGGCCTGCGAGATGTTGCGGCGGGCGGCGTCGGGCCACATCGAGGCGACGCAATTGTCGAAATTCGCCGCCGCTTCCCGGATCGCGGATGCGGTCATCAGCGGGTGGCCGGAGGCGCCGTCCTCGCCGCTCCAGGGCAGCGGCGCGCTGCCGGCTGCGGGTGCCGCTTGCGCCTGCGCCGCGGTGCCGGGCCGTTGCCTGACGGCGCGGTCTGGCCGCCTTTCGAAAGCGAGCCGGTGAAGATGTTGTCGAGGAAGCCCAGGGGCCGCCGCCGCCGGAGGACTGCGCGCGCGCCTGCGCCGCAGACAGCAGCGCCGCAGCGATGATCGACCGCGCTGGTTCGCCGGTTCGCCAATAATCCCGTCCGTCGCGTCATGTCCCACCCGCACTGCCCGAGAATATCCCGCTTTCAGGAGGCCTTGTCACGGTTTCCAATAGATTAACAAAGGCGGGATTTTGTCGCTGGAAATCCTACCCTTCCCTGCCGGGGGAGGGTAAAGCACTCTCACACATCCGCCTTTGTTCCCGGCTGCAAACCGGCTACCAACATGGCGATCAAACGCACTCCCGCACGCTCTCTCGAAGGCACCCCGACAGCCCCATGAAAATCCGCAAAGCCGTCTTCCCGGTCGCCGGCCTCGGCACCCGCGTCCTGCCCGCCACCAAGGCGATGCCGAAGGAAATGCTGACCATCGTCGACAAGCCGCTGATCCAGTATGTGGTCGACGAGGCCAAGGAGGCCGGCATCGAACATTTCATCTTCGTCACCGGCCGCAACAAGGGCGTGATCGAGGACCATTTCGACCGGATGTACGAACTCGACGCCACGCTGAGCGCCCGCGGCAAGAAGGCCGAGATGGAGATCCTGGCGCGCGACCAGCCCGAAGCCGGCGCCATGAGTTTCACCCGCCAGCAGGCGCCGCTCGGCCTTGGCCATGCGGTGTGGTGCGCGCGCGACATCGTCGGCAACGAGCCGTTCGCGGTGGTGCTGCCGGACGAGCTGGTGCTGAACACGCCGGGCTGCCTCAAGCAGATGATCGAGGCCGCGGGCAAGCTCGGCTGAGAAATCGAACCTGATCGCGGTGGAGGAAGTGCCCGCGCACCTCACGCATCAATACGGCATCTGCGGCGTCGGCAAGCGCCACCCGGCGGCAACATGTTCGAGGTCGACGGCATGGTGGAAAAGCCGCCCAAGGGCACCGCGCCGTCGAATCTCTCGATCACCGGGCGCTACATCCTGCAGCCGGAGATCTTCAAGATCCTGGAAACGCAGGAGCGCGGCGCCGGCGGCGAGATCCAGCTCACCGACGCCATGATCGGCCTGGCGAAAACCCAAAGCTTCTACGGCGTCGAGTTCGAAGGCGAGCGGCACGATTGCGGCTCGAAGGCGGGCTTCCTGCGCGCCAATATCGCGTTCGGCATGGCGCGCGCGGATCTGCGCGACGGCCTGCGCGAAGAGATGAAGAAATATCTGGCGAAGTGAGAGAGAGTGAGCGATCGCCTTCACGCTGGATCGCGGCCTGCGCCTCAGGCCGCCAGCGAAAGCTTCGGGATGCTGGCCAGCACGGACTGGTTGCGGCCGCCGGCCTTGGCCGCGTAGAGCGCCTTGTCGGCAGCATTCACCAGGACGGACCAATCGCATGCGTGGCTGATGGCGTCAGGCTCGCGACCCCGATGCTGACGGTTGTCGGCGTCGGGTCGTCGGACCATTGCTGGACTTTCAGCCGGATCGTTTCGGCCACCGCCACCGCTTCCGCGGCCGAGAGCCCCGGCAACAGCACGGCGAATTCCTCGCCGCCGTAACGCGCGGCGCAATCGCCGGCCCGCCGCACCGAATCCGAAATGCAGATGGCGATACCGACCAGCATCTGATCGCCGGCCTGATGTCCGAAGGTGTCGTTGTAGGATTTGAAATGGTCGGCATCGATCATCAGGAGCGCGATGCGGCATCTTCTGACGCGTCGCGCGCCGCCATTCGGCTTCGATGTCGGCATCGAACTTGCGCCGGTTTTTCAGTCCGGTGAGCGCGTCGGTGGTCGCAAGCTCCTCGAGCTTGTCCTCGGCCCGCGCGCGGCGGCCGATTTCGCGCGCCAGGAACAGCGTCACGGCGAGCACGAACGAGATCAGCGCCAGCATGATCGCGCCGATCCGGGTCGCCTCCGTGCGCCAGAGGCTGAGAATGCTGTCCAATGGCTTTCCGACCACGACGAAGAGCGGACTTGTGCCGCTGCGCCAGACGTACAGCCGCGGTATGGAATCCACCGGTCCGAGTCCGGAATACGACCCGCCGGCTTGCAGGTTCGCCGGGTTCCAGCCCGGCCGATCTGCCAAATTCTTGCCGATGATGTCGAGGTCGAACGGCCTGCGCATGATGATCGTGCGGTCGCGGCGCAGCACGGTGATGGTATCGTCCGGGCCGAGGCTCAGGCGGTCGAACAGGTCGTGAAAATAGCTGAAGCGGATCGAGCCGGCGACCACGCCGAGAAAGCGTCCGTCGGCGCCGGTGATGCGCCGGCTGAGCACGATGGCATAGGCGCCGTGATGCAGCATCGGGCGGCTGATGAACAGGCCGGCGTCGGGCTGGTCGCGATGAACCCTGAAGTACTCCTCGTCGCTGCGATTTTCGGGCGCCGGATCGAGCGTCGAGGCGTCGACGGTCAGTCGTCCCTCGGCGTCGAACACCTGGATCGCGCCGAAATGTTTTGCGGTCGCGGCACGATCGAACAGGATCAGATGCCGGATCGGCTTGCTGACGTCGTTGATCTCGGGCACCACCATGTTGCTCGCCACCGCGCGCAGCGACAGGTCGTAGAGCTCGACGTTGCGGCTGATGTCGGCGTCGATACCGGATGCGAGGTTCTCGAGCGTCTGGCGCGCCAGTTCTTCCTCGCCGCGGCGCATGTCGAGCATGACGCTGGCGCAGATCGCGGAGAAGCCGATCACGGTCGCCACCGACGAGGCGATCAGCAATTTCGCCGATAGCCGCCAGGGCCGCCTGGCCACGCTGTTGCGCCGTCCGAATGGCATTCGTTCGCTCCCGGCATCCCTGGATGCGCCCGGAATCGTTGCTGCCGGCTTAAATGACGACAACGATGCGTTAATGAGTTAACGGTTGGTTGCAGGGGTGCGGGCCAATGCTTCGCAAACGCATGACGGCTTCGTAGCAGATTCCGCCACCGAGGACACAAGTGAACGATTACGACGCGCTGCGCGATTATCTGAAGAAGCAGACGCTCCCCGAATTCGTGCTGAGCTTCGAGCAGATCGAGGAGATCATCGACGCGGCGCTGCCGCGCGCGGCGCACCGCGCGTCGTGGTGGGAGACGCTGCGCAGCCCGCAGGAAAAGATGCCGCAGCGCGAGGCCTGCCTCGCCGGCGGCTACATCGCGACCCGGCTGGCGGACGGCAAGAGCGTGCGGTTCAAGAAGATGAAGTAGGGACCGCGGTGCCGTTAGCTCGCCGCCTCGAGCCGCTCTTCGGTGAGTAGCCGCATCGCGGCGTCGGCGTCCATCGGCTCGCCGAAGGCAAAGCCCTGGGCGTATTCGCAGCCCAACTGATAGAGCTCGACCGCGTCGGAATCGGTCTCGGCGCCTTCGGCGACCACGTCCATGCCGAGGTCGTGGGCGAGCGCGATGATCGATTTCAGGATCACCGGCCGGGTGCCGCGGCTGGTGGTGCGCACGAAGGACTGGTCGATCTTGATGGTGTCGAACGGAAAGCGCTGCAGATAGGCCAGCGACGAATGGCCGGTGCCGAAATCGTCCAGCGACAGCCCGGTGCCGAGTTCGCGGATGCGCGTCAGCATCTGCGCCGCGTGCTCCGGGTTCTCCATGACCAGCGATTCCGTCAGCTCGAGCTTCAGCGTGCCGCGCGCCACCGAGGAGCGCGACAGCACGGTGCGGATATCGTGGATCAGGTCGTGCCGCAGCAATTGCCGCGAGGAGACGTTGACGCTGGCGAAGATCGGTTCGCGCGAGCGCATCGCGCGCTGCCAGATCGAGAGCTGCCTGGCGGTCTGGTCCATCACGAACATGCCGAGATCGACGATCAGGCCGATCTCCTCGGCGATGGAGATGAATTCCACCGGCGACATCCGCCCCAATTTCGGATGATCCCAGCGCGCCAGGGCCTCGAAGCCGGCGATCGAGCGATCTTCCAGCCGCACGATCGGCTGATACAGGATGGTGATTTCCTCGCGCTCGATGGCGCGGCGCAATTCGGATTCCAGCGTCAGCCGGTCGGTCTTGCGCGCGCGCATCGCCGGCTTGTAGACGTCGATGCGGTCGCCGCCGATCCGCTTGGAATGATACATCGCAAGCTCGGCGTCCTTGATGATCTCGTCGGACAGTTGCGTCTGCGGATCGCAGAGCGCCAGCCCGATCGAGGCGGTGAGGAAAATCTCGCGGTCGTTGAAGGCGATCGGCGCGCGGATGGTCTTGCGGATGGTTTCGGCGAAAGCGGTGATGCGCGCCGGGTCCTGTTCCGACATCAGGATCAGGCCGAACTGGTCGCCGGCAAGCCGCGCCAGCGTGTCCTGCGGCTTGAGGATGCGGGTCAGCCGCCGCGCCAGCGTCAGCAGGATGAAGTCGCCGACCGCGATGCCGACGGAATCGTTGACCTGCTTGAAGCGGTCGAGATCGATCACCATCAGCGTCGGCCGCAGGTTCGGCATGGTCTTGGCGAAATTGGCGACCGCGCCGAGGCGGTCGATGAACAATTTGCGGTTCGGCAGGCCGGTGAGATTGTCGTGCACGGAATCGTGCAGCATGCGCTCCTCGGCGTTCTTGGCCTCGGTGACGTCGGTCAGCGTGCCGACCACACGCGACACTTCGCCGTCGGAGCCGACCACTGGGCGCGCCTTCAGCGCGAACCACATGAAATGGCCGTCGGGGGTGCGCAGCCGGAAATCCTGCACCAGTCGGCCGCGGCGCTGGTCGAGCACGCTATCGAGCGCGGCGCGGAAACGGTCCTGGTCGAGCGGATGCAGCACCTCGAGCCATTTCGCGGCGGGGCCTTCCAGCGTGCCGCGTTTCAAGCCCAGCAGGGTTTCGGTCTCCGGGCTGGTGAAGACCTTGTCGGCGGAGACGTCCCAGTCCCAGATCAGGTCGCCCGAGCCGGTCAGCGCCAGCGCGCGGCGCTCGACGTCGGAGACGACGCCGGTGGTCGCGCCGCCGCCGGCGAAGGCGTGCTGCATGACCGTAAATCCGATCAGCATCACGATCAGCACCAGGCCGCCGAGCAGCGCCGGGCCGACGATGTCGTTGGTGACGCTGCCGGCTATCGTCATGCCGGCCGCGATCACCCAGACCACCAGCAGGAACCAGGTCGGGATCAGGAGTACCGCGCGGTCGAAGCCGTGGGTGGACAGATAGACGATGAGGGCAAAGCCGGCGAACGCGATCAATACCAGCGACATCCGCGCGATGCCCGAGGCGACCGCGGGATCGAACAACGCCAGCGCCACCAGCGAGCCGAGAAAGGTCAGCCAGCCGACGGTGATGTGGGAGTAACGCACATGCCAGCGGCTGAGATTGAGATAGGCGAACAGAAACACCAGCAGCGTCGCGGCCAGGATCGCTTCGCCCGCCGCGCGCCAGACCCGCTCGGCGTTGTTCGACATGTCGAGCACCTTGCCCCAGAAGCCGAAATCGACGCCGATATAGACCAGCACCGCCCACGCCAGCGCGGCGGCGGCGGGAAACATGATGCTGCCCTTGACCACGAACAGGATGGTCAGCACCAGCGCCAGCAAGCCGGAAATGCCGATCACGATGCCCTGGTACAGCGTGAACGAGTTGACCTTGTCCTTGTAGGCGTCGGGCTCCCACAGATAGAGCTGCGGCAGTTTGTCGGTGCGCAATTCCGCGACAAAGGTGACGACGGCGCCGGGATCGAGCGTGATGCGGAAGATGTCCGCGGTCGCGCTCTCCTGGCGTTCGGGACGGTCGCCGGTCGACGGCGTGATGGTGGCGATGCGCGACAGTCCGAGATCGGGCCACAGCAGCCCGGAGGACACGATGCGGTAATGAGGCGCGACGATCAGGCGATCGAGCTGGTCGTCGGTGTTGTTGGCGAGCGCGAACACCACCCAGTTCTGCCCGCCTTCGCGGGCGCGGACTTCGATGCGGCGGACGATGCCGTCGGTGCCCGGCGCGGTGGAAACCTGGATGCGGTCAGTGTCGCTGCGCTGATGATCGAGCACCGCGGTGAGGTCGATCGCAGGCGCGTCGCTGCGGACGCTGACCGCGTCGATGGCGCGCGCCGGCGGCGCGGCGGCAAAAATCATGAGGCCCAGCGCCAGTGGCGCAAGGCACCTGATCAGACGCAATGTCAGTTCTCCGCGATCAACAAACGTTTCCGGGCGAAGCGAACCGCCCGGCACGGCCGCGATAAATGACATGAAAGCGAGGGAAATCAAAGGGTTTCCGGCCGCGCATCGCTCGCGAGCGTTAAACGGCCAACACAATTTTGCCAATATGTTCGCTGGTCTCCATGCGCCGATGCGCGTCGGCGGCCTTTTCCAGCGGGAATGTGCTGTCCATCAGGGGTTTGACGCGCCCTTCGCGCAACAGCGGCATCACCTTGGCCTCGATGGCGGCGACCATCGCCGCCTTGTCCGCATTGCTGCGGGGGCGCAGCGTCGAGCCGGTGTGGTGCAGCCGTTTCACCATCAGCTTGGCAAAATTAACGTTTGCCTTGGGCCCGCCGAGAAACGCGATCTGGACGATGCGGCCATCGATCGCGGCCGCGTCGTAATTGCGCTCGACATAGTCGCCGCCGACCATGTCGAGAATGACATTCGGCGCCTGCGCTACCGGTCGCGGTCTTGACCTCCGCGACAAAATCTTCGGTCTTGTAGTTGATGGCGCGGTCGGCGCCGAGCTTGAGGCAGGCGTCGGCCTTTTCCTTCGATCCGACGGTGACGATCACTCTTGCGACCGAAGGCCTTGGCGAGCTGGATCGCCATGGTGCCGATGCCGGACGAGCCGCCATGGATCAACAGCGTCTCGCCGGCCTTCAGCGCGCCGCGCTCGAACACATTGTGCCAGACCGTCATCAGCGTTTCCGGGATGGCGCCGGCTTCCAGCATCGACAGCGCAGGCGGCACCGCCATCGCCTGGGCATCCTGCGCGATGCAATATTGCGCGTAGCCGCCGCCGGCCACCAGCGACATCACCTTGTCGCCGAGCTTGTGCCTGGTCGCGCCGGCGCCGAGCGCGACGACTTCGCCCGCAATTTCAAGGCCGGGCAAATCGCTGGCGCCGGGCGGCGGCGGATAGGAGCCGGAGCGCTGCGCGACGTCGGGACGGTTGACGCCGGCGGCGGCGACCTTGATCAGGATTTCGCCCGGCCCGGGCGCGGGCACCGCGCGGGTCTCGGGCAACAGCACCTCGGGGCCGCCGGGCTTGCTGATGCCGATGACGGTCATTTGCGCGGGCAGCTTTTCCATGATTTGTCCTTGGCCAAACGCTAAGAATTTCGAAGAGGCATCTGATTAGCCAGCCGGGCTGCGGCTGGCAACCGTTTCACCGATCCCTGAGCACGGAGAAGAAAGCATGGCCATCGAGGACGACGACAGACCGAGGAAGAAAGTCACCCACGAGATCGGGCAGGACCTGTCGCTGCTGTCGGTCGAGGAACTTGCCGAGCGCATCGCGCTGATGACTTCGGAAATCGAGCGGCTGCAGGCCGCCATGACCAAAAAGCGCGCCTCCAAGGACGCGGCCGACAGTTTTTTCAAATCGTGAGCCGTGCACGTTGTCTTCGCCGGCAGGTGGAAACCCGCTCGGCCAATGGCCGACATGGCAAACGAAAGCTGAAAGAAATCGCTCGTTTACGATCGATTAAGCTTTCTCATTTATGACTTGTGTCGTCCTCGTTTGGACACCGAGTGGCTCCTGTCCACTCTGTTTGACGCCTCCCTGTTATCAACTTCAAAGCCGCCGGAAACGGCGGCTCTTTTTTTGGGCGTCTCCGTCACCTCGCTGGAAACCATAAAGAGTCTTGCGGCTGGACTCTCGTCCGCGGGCGCGCAATGATTTGTTCATCATAAGCCGGCGCGCTTGGAAGCCGGCAGCGTAAACAGTGGCGTGAGGCGTTAACCATGTCGGACCGTTCGCAAGGCGAAGCAGCACTCGTTACAGTTCAGCGAGCGGCTCACCAATTCCGCGGCGTTCGGCACCCTGTTCCGGGAAGGCATGGATCTGGTCGAGGAGACCGCCGCCTATCTCGACGGGGCCGGCCGCACCGAAGCCAAGGCGCTCGATCGCGCCGTCAGCCTCACCTACGCAACCGAAAGCATGCGGCTGACCACGCGCCTGATGCAACTGGCGTCGTGGCTGTTGCTGCACCGCGCGGTCAAGGAAGGCGAGATGACGCTGACCCAGGCCAATCGCGAAAAGACCAAGGTCAAGCTCTCTGCCGCCGATCCCGGCCCGGACGACATGATCGAAAAGCTGCCGCAGCAGTTGCAGGATCTGATCGCCCGCTCGATGACCCTGCAGTCGAAGGTCCGCCGCCTCGATACCACCATCCACGCGCCGGCGGCCGAACGCGCCGCGATCGGCAATCCGCTGGTGCCGCAGCTCAATCGCCTGAAGGCGGCGTTCGAGCATTAGTCGGCGCTTTATCAACAGTCGGCGCTTTATCAACTTCGTCATCGCGAGGAACCGACGGGTCGCGCGAATGCGCGCCTGACGTCAGGCTCCGCGACGAAGCGATCCGATCCAGACTTTCTACGGGGCACTGGATTGCTCGTCGCGCTGTTCCTCGCAAAGACGGGAGCAAACAAAAACGCCCCGGCGAGCCGGGGCGTTTTCATGTCTCTCCTCCAGGGAGAGGGCTTCAGAGCCCTCAATCCTTCTTGAGGAAGCCCGAAAACTTCTTCTGGAACCGCGACACGCGGCCGCCGCGATCCAAGAGCTGCTGGGAGCCGCCAATCCAGGCCGGGTGCGACTTGGGATCGATATCGAGGTTCAGCTTGTCGCCTTCCTTGCCCCAGGTCGAGCGCGTCTGGTACTCGGTGCCATCGGTCATCACGACCGTAATCGTATGATAATTCGGGTGAATTTCGGCTTTCATGGCATATCCTTCGGCGCGCCGGCGCCTGTCGCTAGATGGCTGTGGGGACGGATTTGGGCCGCTCTATAACGCAGCAAGCCCCTCAAAACAAGCCGAGTATCTTCCAGAATTCGTGGTCTGCCGGATTTGCCAGCGGTCGCGGCGGGGCCTATCTGGGGGTGGCATAATCGATTGGTCGGGATCTCATGAGCGCAGTGGAACGGCTTGAAGAGCGGTATGGCGAAACGTCGCCATCGCATGATGCGGCGCCAGTCAGAAATACCTTCCATCGAAGTGCAACAGACCCCGCCGCCGGCCAAGGGCAAAGCGCGGCTGCGTCCGCTGATCGCGCTGGTGCCCTATGTGGCGCGTTACCGCGGCCGCGCGTTCCTCGCCTTGATCGCGCTGACGGTCGCTGCAATCACGACCCTGGTGGTGCCGATCGCGGTGCGGCGCATGATCGACTTCGGGTTCTCTCCCGAAGGCATCGCCATGATCAACCGCTATTTCAGCGTGATGATCGCGGTGGTAGCTGTGCTGGCCGGCGCCAGCGCCGCGCGGTTCTATCTGGTGATGACCATCGGCGAGCGCATCGTCGCGGATCTGCGGCGCGACGTGTTCGCGCATCTGATGTCGCTGTCGCCCGCATTCTTCGATTCCGCGCGTAGCGGCGAACTGATTTCGCGGCTTACCGCCGACACTACCCAGCTCAAATCCGCGGTCGGCGCGTCGGTCTCGATCGCGCTGCGCAACATCTTGCTGTTCATCGGCGCCACCGCGATGATGGTGATCACCAGCCCCAAGCTTTCGGGTTTCGTGCTGCTGGCCATTCCGGTGATCGTGATTCCGCTGGTGGCGTTCGGGCGCTGGGTGCGGCGGCTGTCGCGCAACGCCCAGGATACCCTGGCGGAAGCAACGGCGTATGCTTCCGAACTGGTCGGCGCGATCCGAACCGTGCAGGCCTATACCAGCGAGCGGCTGGCGAACGCGCGCTTCGGCGGGGAAGTCGAGCAGGCCTATGAGGCGGCGCGCACCTCGACGCGCGCGCGGGCGATTCTCACCGCGGTCATCATCTTCATCGTCTTTGCCAGCGTGGTGGCGATCCTTTGGGTTGGCTCGCACGATGTGCTGACCGGTTCCATCAGCCCGGGCCGGCTCGGCCAGTTCGTCCTCTATGCGGCGTTTGCGGCGGCCGCGCTAGGCCAGCTCAGCGAAGTCTGGGGCGAGGTCTCGGCCGCGTCAGGTGCAGCGGAACGCTTGTTCGAAATCCTGCACGTCAAGTCGGCGATCGCCGCGCCGGCATCGCCGCTGGCAATGCCGGTGCCGGCGCGCGGCGACGTCAGCTTCGATAGCGTCAGCTTCGCCTATCCGATGCGGCCAAAAGCGCTGGCGGTCGACGGTGTTTCGCTGTCGGTGCGCGCTGGCGAGAAGGTCGCGATCGTTGGCCCCTCGGGCGCGGGCAAGAGCACGCTCTTTCACCTGCTGCTGCGGTTCTACGACCCGGCTTCCGGCGCGATCTCGTTCGACGGCGTACCGATCAACGCGGCCGATCCGCGCGAGGTGCGCTCTCGGATCGCGTTGGTGCCGCAGGAGTCGGTCGTGTTCGCGGCAAGCGCGCGCGACAACATCCGCTTCGGCCGGCCAGGCGCAGCTGACGCCGAGGTCGAGCGCTCCGCCGACCTCGCCCACGCCACCGAATTCATTCGCAACCTGCCCGACGGCTTCGAAACGCAGCTCGGCGAGCGCGGCGTGACATTATCGGGCGGCCAGCGCCAGCGCATTGCGATAGCGCGTGCGATCCTGCGCGATGCACCATTGCTGCTGCTCGACGAGGCCACATCATCGCTGGACGCCGAGTCCGAGACGCTGGTGCAGACCGCGCTGGAGGAATTGATGCGTCACCGCACCACGCTCGTGATCGCGCATCGCCTGGCTACCGTGTTGTCCTGCGACCGCATCATGGTGATGGAACAGGGCCGCATCGTCGAGCAGGGCACCCACGCCTCCCTGGTCGCCGCCAACGGCCTCTATGCAAGGCTGGCGCGGCTGCAGTTCGAGGGAGTTTGAACTCTCCTCGTCATGCCCCGACTTGATCCGGACATCCATCTTCTTCGCTTGGATTTTTCAGTTGATGGATCGCCGGGTCAAGCCCGGCGATGAAGGCCTCTATCATCTCTTCCACTCCATCTTCAGCACCGGCCGTCCCGAAGTCGGGTTCACATCCTCGCCCGCATGCGCAAACCCGTTGCGTTCGTAGAAGCGGATGGCGCGGGCGTTGTCCTTGTTGACCAGGAGCGTGACGCGCTCGGGCGACAATCGCTTCGCTTCCTCGACGAGTTCATCGGCGAGTTCCGAACCCCAGCGATCCGGGGCAACGACGAGCTGATCGAGATAACCTTTTGCGTCGATCGTGACGAACCCGATCAGTGCGCCGGCTGCTTCCGCGACAACGATCGCTGCCTTTGGCACCAGCTCGCTACGCCAGCGCTCGCGCCACCATGGCGCGCGCGCGGCGAAATCGATTGAGGGATAGGCCTGCTGCCAGGTTCGTTGCCACAGCGCGATGGCGGCATCTTCGTCCTCGCTGCAATAGGGGCGAAGCTGAAACTTTTCCTCCACTAGCGTTCCGTCAGCTTCAGTTCGATGCGGCGGTTGCGCCTGTAGGCCTCTTCGTTCGCCGCCGTGTCGAGCGGCTGAAATTCCGCGAAGCCGGCGGCGACCAGCCGCTGCGGCGGCACGCCCAGCGAGACCAGATACTGCACCACCGAGATCGCGCGCGCCGACGACAGTTCCCAGTTCGACTTGAACAGCGGGCTGTTGATCGGCCGCATGTCGGTGTGGCCGTCGACCCGCAGCACCCAGGCGATTTCGGCCGGGATCTGCTTGTCTAGTTCGGTCAGCGCGGTCGCCAGCTTGTCGAGTTCGGCGCGGCCTTCGGGCAGCAATTGCGCCTGACCGGTGTCGAAGAACACCTCCGACTGGAATACGAAGCGGTCGCCGACGATCCGGATGTCCGGGCGGTTGCCGAGAATGGCGCGCAGGCGGCCGAAGAATTCCGAACGGTAGCGCGACAGCTCCTGCACCCGCTGCGCCAGCGCGACATTGAGGCGCTGTCCGAGATCGGCGATCTTGGTTTGCGATTCCTTGTCGCGCTTCTCGGATACGTCGAGCGCCTCTTCGAGCGCCGCAAGCTGACGGCGCAAGGCGCTGATCTGCTGGTTCAGCACCTCGATCTGCGCCAGCGCGCGCGACGCTACCTGTTTTTCGGAGTCCAGCGCCTTGTTGAGCTCGGTGGTGCGGCCGGCGGCGTCATTGCCGGCGCCGGCGAGGCCTTCATAGAGGCCCTTGACGCGATCGCGCTCGGATTCCGCCGACGCCAGCCCGGCCCGCAGCTGCGAGACCTGATCGTCGAGACTGATCTTGCCGATTTTTTCCAGCGACAGCAGCTCGCTCAGCTGCGCGATCCTGGCGTTGAGCTGCTCCAGCGCCTTGTCCTTGCCGGTGACTTCCTGCGACAGGAAGAACTGCACCACCAGGAACACCGACAGCAGAAACACGATCGAGAGCACCAGCGTCGACAGCGCATCGACGAAGCCCGGCCAGTAGTTGAATCCGGTCTCGTTGCGGCGTGCACGGGCGAGGGCCATCGGCGTCTCTCTTCCTTATTGACGCGTTTTCTTCACGCGAACCGGTCCCACTTCGCTTGAGGACGCTCTGCTAGCTCTTCTCGGGCTGCCGCGCGATGCGCTCGAGCAGTTTCTTGATCTCACGGTTCTGCTCGCCCTGGCCGTCGGCCCATTCGCGGATCATCTGCTGCTCGGTCCGCATATGCGCGACCAGGCCCTGAATGGCTTCGGCGAGGTTGGCCATCGCCACCGAAGTGCCGCGGTTCGCGCCGCCTTCTTCTAGGGTGAGCCGCAGCCGCTCGACCGCGGCCTGAAACTCGCCGCTCGCGCCGCCGGTGCCCTCGCGGGAATATTCGCGCACCGTGGAAGCGAGCCAGTCTTCGAGGTCTGTATAGAAGCGGTTCTGCGCCTGGCTCGATTGCAGATCGAGAAAGCCGAGGATCAGCGAGCCGGCCAGGCCGAACAACGAGGACGAAAACGAAATGCCCATGCCGCCGAGCGGCGCGGCCAGACCTTCCTTGAGCGTGTCGAACAATGCGCCGGCGTCGCCGCCGACCTTGAGGCCGTCGATGACCTTGCCGACCGAGCCCACGGTTTCGATCAGGCCCCAGAAGGTGCCGAGCAGCCCGAGGAACACCAGAAGGCCGGTCATGTAGCGGGAAATGTCGCGCGCCTCGTCGAGCCGGGTGGCGATGGAATCCAGCAGATGCCGCATGGTCTGCTGCGAGATCGTCATCCGCCCGGTGCGTTCGCCGCCGAGGATCGCCGCCATCGGCGCCAGCAGGGTCGGGTGTTGCCGTTCGACCGCGAGCCCGGGATCGGCGATGCGGAAATTGTTGACCCAGGCGACTTCGGGATAGAGCCGGATCACCTGACGAAACGAAAGGATGGTGCCGATCAGGAGCACCACGCCGATCAGCGCATTGAGACCGGGATTGGCGAAGAACGCCACGATGATCTGCTTGTAGAGCACCACCGTGACCAGCGCGCACAGCACCAGGAACACCAGCATCCGCACCCAGAAAATCCGTGGCGAGGAGAGCTTGGTCAATTCGATCTCCATCGCGGAGCGGGAAGGGGGGCCTGAAGGCATTGCCGGTGTCATCCGTTGGGGGAGCCTGTTTCGGGCCTCAATATGGCACAGCGGGGCCGAGAGAAAAGATCAGATACGCTCCGTTTCGGGGTGTCGAGCGGGAGCTTCGGGACGGAAGCCGCGCTTGGATTGGAACGTATTTGACCAATACCGTCTGTTTACCGCCGAGATCACGGATTTCTTATGACCGTTTTGTATCGCATGGCGCTGGCCGGCACCGCGCTCCGTCATTGCCGGCTTGACCCGGCAATCGATCCGAGAAATCTTCTTTGGAAGATCGATGGATGCCCGGATCAAGTCCGGGCATGACGGCTTGGTTGGTCAAAGAGCTACTTCGCCAGCGGCTTCAAGATCTTCACCAGTGCGCCGTGGACGAATTCATTGCCGCAGATCAGGTTGCCGGTTTTCAGCGGGTCGTCGTCGCCCGCGATGCCGCTGACCGTGCCGCCGGCCTCGCGCACCATGATCTGCCCCGCCGCCATGTCCCATGGCTGCAGGTTGCGCTCCCAATAGCCGTCGAGCCGGCCGGCCGCGACGAAAGCCATATCGAGCGAGGCCGCGCCGAACCGGCGCAGACCCGCCACCCTGGCCTGGATTTCGCTCATCTCGGCCCGCGACAATTCGAGGTCGCCGCGGCCCATATGCGGCAGGCCGCAGGCGATCACGCAATCGCCGAGGTTGCGCCGGCCGGCGACCCGCAGCCGCTGGTCATTAAGGAAGGCACCCTTGCCGCGCTCGGCGATATAGAGCTCGTCGTTGGCGGGATTGTAGATCACGCCGGCGATGACCGTGCCTTCGCGCTGCAAGCCGATCGAAATCGCAAATTGCGGGATGCCGTGCAGGAAATTGGTGGTGCCGTCGAGCGGATCGACGATCCAGGTGTGGGTTTTGTCCTCGCCCACATGCCTCCCGCTCTCCTCCCCGATGAAGCCGTAACCCGGCCGCGCCTTGGTGAGGTCGCTGAGCAGCATCTCCTCGGCGCGCCTGTCGGCCATGGTGACGAAATTGGCGGGGCCTTTCAGCGACACCTGAAGGTTCTCGACCTCGCCGAGGTCGCGCTTGAGACTGCGGCCGGCGCGGCGCGCGGCTTTGACCATGACGTTGATGAGGGCTGAATGCAGCATGGCTTCGGCTCAAGACGACCTGGGTGTCAGGTCAGGACTGGGATGGGCGGGATTCTTCTCAAACGCGACCGGACGTCGCCAGCCGCACAGCCAGTGGGTGCCCTTCGGTTCTCTTGCCGTCAAGGCGGATCATTTGGTGCCGAGCCATAGGCGCGCAGCCGCCTCGGCCTTGGCGCGATCCTCCGGGCTTAACTCCGCCAGCGCCTCGTCGAGCATGGGGTCGCCCTTGCCAGCGGTTTTGGCGATCAGGTGCCATTTCAGGCCCTCGATCTTGTCCATCGGCGCGCCCAGTCCGCTCACCAGCACGCGGGCGAGGCGGTTTTGCGCGATCGGGCTGTTTTGCCTGGCGGCCTTGCCCAACAGCGCCACCGCGGCGGGTTCGTTCTTCGGCGTGCCGGTGCCGTTAAAAAGCGCGATGGCGTATTCGACCTCGGCATCGACATTGTCGGCCAGGGAAGCCGCCTGCAACAGCCGGACCGCCTTTTCGATGTCTTTCGGGACGCCGGTGCCTTCCTTGTAGAAGGTGGCCAGCGCGTATTGCGCTTCCGGATTGCCGGCGTCGGCGGCAACGCGAAACAGTTCCGCCGCGCGTCTGACGTCCTGCGGCAGCGTCTGTCCGGCGAGATAGAGCAGCGCCAGGTTGTAGGCCGCTTTCGGGTTGCCGAGCTTGGCGGAGGACGCCAGCAATTTCGCGGCTTCTTCGGGGTTGGCCGGCCCGCCACGCCCGGCGAGGCGGAGCATCGCCAATGCGAACATGCCCTCGCGGTCGCCGCCGTCAGCGGCGCGCTTGTACCAGTCGGCGGCCTTCGCATAGTCGCGCTTGATGCCCAGTGCGTTGGCGTAGAGTTCGCCGAGCATCGTCATCGCCTTGGGATCGCCGGTGTCCTGTACGCGCCTGGTCGCCAGATCGAACGCGGTCTTGTACGTGCCGCGTTGATAGGCGCCGTAGACCAGATCGACATTGGGGTCGTCGGGCGCAGGGGCAGGCGTCACCGTCGCCGCCGGTTTCGGCGTTGCGGCCTCCGCGGGCTTCCTGGCGGCCGGTGGTTTCGCCTTCGCGGCGCGGTTTGCTTGCCGCGGCGGGCTTTCCGGCGCCGGGAGGCGTCAGCGAAATTTGCGCCACGGCGCTTGCCGTGCACGCCACGCAGATCGCGAGAATCGATATGGCAGGCAGGATCTTCATTTCCGGCGCTATCCCTGTCCGGCTTCGGCTTTTCCGGGCTCAGCTTTGTAGGCTTGCCGGATCGCCTGCTCCATGTCCTTCAGCGCCGCGGCCGCGCCGCGCGGATCGGCCCAAATGAAATCGCCGACCAGAACGAAATCCGCGCCGGCCGCCGCGAATTCATGAGCTTCCTCGCGCGAGGCCGCAAAGCCGACGCATGGCGGCTCGAACAGTTCGGCCCACCATTGCAGGCGCTCGGCGATCGCCTCGACCGAAGGCCGCTGGCCTTTGGTATCGGGCTCGCCGAAAAGCACGTAATCCGCGCCTAGCTCGCCCGCGGCCATCGAATCGTGCCGCGTCGCCAGTCCGCCGACGCCGGCGATGCGGTCGGGTTTCAGCGACGGCAGCGCTTCTTCCATGGCCGCGATGCCGGTCAGATGCGCACCATCGGCGCCGGCACGCGCGACCAGTTCGACATGTCCGTCGAGCAGGAGCGCGGCTCCGCTGTTCTGGATCGCCGGCGCCAGGGCCTTGACCCGCGAGATCATGGTGCGCTGGTCGGTCGGCTTGAGCCGCACCAGTACCGCCGCGACGTCGGCTTCGGCGAGCAGGCCGGGCAGGCTTGCGATCAAGGCCGAAGGATCGTCCACGACTGGCGTCGCGAGATAGAGACGCGGCGCCGGGCGCGGGGGAGCGGGTTTAGTGGCCATGATGTCGGCTTGGTGCCCCCGGACTGCGGCCAAAAAAGGGGCGGGACCGGGCCCGCCATTTCAACGTCACGCGACCTTCGGATCGAGTTCGCCCTTGGCGTAGCGCTTCGCCATCTCGGCCGTGGTCAGGATCTTCTTGATCTTGCTCGCCTGACCCGCGGTGTTGAATTCCTGCAGCCGCTGTTTGCAAAGCTTGGCCATCGCTTCCATCGCCGGCTTGAGGTATTTGCGCGGATCGAATTCTTCCGGATGCTCCTTCAGCACCTTGCGGATCTGTCCGGTCATCGCCATGCGGTTGTCGGTGTCGATGTTGATCTTGCGGACGCCGTTCTTGATGCCGCGCTGGATCTCGGGAACCGGCACGCCCCAAGTCGGTTTCATCTTGCCGCCATTGGCGTTGATGATGTCCTGCAGTTCCTGCGGCACCGAGGATGAGCCATGCATCACCAGATGCATGTTGGGCAGCTTGCGGTGAATTTCCTCGATCACATTCATGGCGAGAATATCGCCGTCCGGCTTGCGGGTGAACTTGTAGGCGCCGTGCGAGGTGCCCATCGCGATCGCCAGCGCGTCGACCTTGGTCTGCTTGACGAACTTGACCGCCTGGTCGGGGTTGGTGAGCAACTGGTCGTGGGAGAGCTTGCCCTCGGCGCCGTGGCCGTCTTCCTTGTCGCCCATGCCGGTCTCGAGCGAGCCGAGCACGCCCAGCTCGCCTTCCACCGAAATGCCGCCGAGATGAGCCATGTCGGTGACGGTCTTGGTGACGCCGACATTGTAGTCCCAGTCGCCGGGCGACTTGCCGTCGGCCTTCAGCGAGCCGTCCATCATCACCGAAGTGAAGCCGGCCTGGATCGCGGTCATGCAGGTGGCGGGCTCGTTGCCGTGATCGAGGTGCACACAGACCGGGATCTGCGGATAGATTTCGGTGACCGCGTCCATCATGTGCTTGAGCATGACGTCGTTGGCGTAGGACCGCGCCCCGCGCGAGGCCTGGATGATGACCGGCGCGTCCAGGCTGGAGGCGGCTTCCATGATGGCGAGCGCCTGTTCCATGTTGTTGATGTTGAAGGCCGGCACGCCGTAGTCGTGTTCCGCCGCGTGATCGAGCAATTGACGCAACGTGATGCGAGCCATGTTTCTGTTCTCCGCGTTGGGGCTTGGGCGCCCGATATGGTCCAAATCTAGCGTATTCTTAAAACCTCGACGCCCGGCAACGGTTTGCCTTCCATCCACTCGAGAAAAGCGCCGCCCGCGGTCGAAACATAGGTAAAATCGCCGGCCACTCCGGCCTGGTTCAGCGCCGCCACCGTGTCGCCGCCGCCGGCGACCGAGATCAGCTTCCTGGCTTTGGTCCTTGCCGCAGCGTGCTTTGCCGCCGCCACGGTGCCGTGGTCGAACGGCGTCATCTCGAAGGCGCCGAGCGGGCCGTTCCACACTAGCGTCGCGGCGTCGTCGATGGCGGCATGAATTCGCGCGACCGACTGCGGGCCGACGTCGAGGATCATGCCGTCGGCCGGGATCGCATCGAGGCCGTAGGCCTGGGACGGCGCATGGGCCGCGAAATGATAGGCGACGACGGCGTCGACGGGCAGGATGATCGCGCAATTGGCGGCTTCCGCCTTCTCGAAGATCCGCAGCGCGGTCGCCGCCAGATCCTTCTCCGCCAGCGACTTGCCGATGCCGACGCCCTGCGCGTGCAGGAAGGTGTTGGCCATGCCGCCGCCGATCACCAGCGCATCGACCTTGCTGACGAGGTTTTCCAGAAGCTCGATCTTGGTCGAGACCTTAGCGCCGCCGATGATTGCAATCACCGGCTTGGTCGGGGATTCCAGCGCCTTGCCGAGCGCGTCGAGTTCGGCCTGCATGGTGCGTCCGGCGTAGGCCGGCAGCTTGTGGCCGAGGCCCTCGGTCGAAGCGTGCGCGCGGTGCGCCGCCGAGAAGGCGTCGTTGACCCAGATGTCGCCGAGCTTTGCGAGTTCAGCCACGAAGACGGAATCGTTCTTTTCCTCTTCTTTGTGGAAACGCGTGTTCTCCAGGCAAAGGATGTCGCCGTCCTTCATCGCGGCGATGGCTTTTTGCGCGATTTCGCCGACGCAATCGTCGGCGAAGGCAACCGGCTTCTTGATCACAAGCGAAAGTGCGGCGGCGACCGGTTTCAGCGAGTTCTTTGGCATCGCGTCCCTTGGGCCGGCCGAAATGCGCCAGCAATATTGCTTTGCCGCCCTTGCCGGAAATTTCGATGATGGTCGGCGCGACGCGTTCGAGCCTTGTGGCATCGGTGACGCGGCCATTCTCCATGGGAACGTTAAGGTCGACGCGCAGCAAGACGCGCTTGCCCTTCACGTCGACGTCATCGAGGGTGCGGAATGGTTTTGTCATCGGGAGCCTCGCCTGGCCCATCCTTCGAGGCGCCTCGCTGTGCTCGGCTCCTCAGGATGAGGTTCCCTCATGGTGAGGAGCGCGCCTCTCGGCGCGCGTCTCGAACCATGAGGCACTACAAATCTACAGCAATTTCCCCATCGCGACGGCGGTGTCCGCCATCCGGTTGGAGAAACCCCATTCATTGTCGTACCACGACATCACCCGCACCAGCGTGCCGTTCTGCACCTTGGTCTGGTCCATGTGGAACGTGGACGAATGCGGATCGTGGTTGAAGTCGATCGAGACGTTGGGTGCGTTGGTGTAGCCGAGGATGCCCTTGAGCTCCTGATCGGCGGCGCGCTTGATCGCCTCGTTGATCTCTTCCTTGGTGGTCTTGCGCGAAGCCACGATCTTGAGATCGATCACCGAGACGTTCGGGGTCGGCACGCGGATCGCGACGCCGTCGAGCTTGCCCTGCAGTTCCGGCAGCACCAGGCCGATCGCCTTGGCGGCCCCGGTGGAGGTCGGGATCATCGACATCGCCGCAGCCCGGCCGCGATAGAGATCGCTGTGCAGGGTGTCCAGCGTCGGCTGGTCGCCGGTATAGGCGTGGATGGTGGTCATGAAGCCGGTTTCAATACCGACGGTGTCGTTCAGCACTTTTACCACCGGCGCGAGACAGTTCGTGGTGCAGGAGCCGTTCGAGACGACCAGATGATCCTTGGTCAGCTTGTCGTGGTTGACACCGTACACGATAGTCGCGTCCGCGCCATCCGAGGGCGCCGAAACCAGCACGCGCTTGGCGCCGGCGGTGAGATGCGCCGAGGCTTTCGCCTTGGCGCTGAAGATGCCGGTGCATTCCAGCGCGATGTCGATGCCGAGATCTTTCCACGGCAGGGTGGCGGGATCGCGGACGGCGGTGACCTTGATCTTGCCACTGCCGACGTTGATCGAATCGCCTTCGACGGTCACGGTGCCGGGGAAGCGGCCGTGGACGGAATCGAAGCGCAACAAATGGGCGTTGGTTTCGACCGGGCCGAGGTCGTTGATGGCGACCACCACGATATCCTTGCGGCCGGACTCGGCGATAGCCCGCAGCACGTTGCGGCCGATGCGACCAAATCCGTTGATTGCGACCCGGACTGCCATTCAACTTCTCCTTAAAGGTTCGAAAATTCCCTGTTTTGCGGCGGGTTTGGCCGAATTATGGGCCGTTTCATGCCCTGAATGAACGATCGTTGCAATGCATCATATTCCCGAACGTTCCAATAGGGTTACTTCGCATTCAGGCGCTTTGACGCCGCCTCGACCGCCGCCTCGGGCGTGATCCCGAAATGCTTGTAAAGCGCTTTTGCAGGCGCGCTGGCGCCGAAGCTGCTCATGCCGACGAAAATACCGTCCGGTCCGATGACCGCGTCCCAGCCAAACCGGACCGCGGCTTCGATCGCGATTTTGACCGGGGCTGAGCCGATGATCGCCTGGCGTCGGTCCGCCGGTTGCGCCAGCAGCAATTCGAGCGAGGGAACCGATACCACCCGCGTCGCGATGCCGCGTCCGGCAAGCTCCTTCTGCGCTGCGACGGCGATTTCGACCTCCGAGCCCGACGCATACAGCGAAACCCGGGCCGCGCCGTTCGCGGCCACCAGCTCGTATCCGCCGTGGCTGCACAAATTGTCCGAACTGGCCGATGTGCGCACCGGGGCCAGGTTCTGACGGGACAGCGCCAACACCGTGGGACCGGTTAAGTTTTCGAGCGCCAGTTGCCAGCATTCCGCGGTCTCCACCGCGTCCGCCGGGCGGAACACCCGCATGTTCGGCATGGCGCGGAGCGCAGCGAGATGCTCGACCGGCTGATGCGTCGGCCCGTCCTCGCCAAGCCCGATCGAATCGTGGGTCATGACGTAGACCACCGGGAGGTGCGAAAGCGCTGCGATCCGCATCGAGGGCCGTGCATAATCGGTGAAGCACAGGAAGGTGCCGCCCGCCGGCGCAAAGCCGCCATGGGCCGAGAGCCCGTTCATGGCCGCTGCCATGCCCATCTCGCGGATGCCGTAGTGGATGTAGCGGCCGCTGAAATCGCCGGGCTTCACTTCCTTCAACCCCTTGGTGCGGGTGTTGTTGGAAGGGGTGAGGTCGGCCGACCCGAGCAGCAAGTTCCGGCATTTCGGGGACCAGCACCTCGAGCGCCATCTCGCTCGCCTTGCGGGTGGCGACTGTCGGCAGATCGGCAACGAGCCTGTCCTTGAGCTTGCGGATGGCTTCGCCAAGGCCTCGCGGCCGCGCCCGATCGACCACGCGCCGGGTAAATTCGGCGCGTTGCCCCTCGGGCTTGGCGTCGAAGCGGCTGCGCCAGTCGGCATTTGCGCTGGCGCCCTGCTTGCCGACATTGCGCCAGGCCTGCAGCACGTCGTCGGGAATTTCGAACGGTCCGTAATTCCATCCCAGCGCCTTCTTGGCGCCCGCCAGTTCTTCGGCGCCGAGCGGCTCGCCATGGGCCTTGGAGGTGCCCGCCTTGTTCGGTGCGCCGAAACCGATGGTGGTCTTGCAGGCGATCAGCGAAGGCCGGTCGGATGACTTGGGCCTGCGTGATCGCCGCGGCGATCGCCTTCTGGTCGTGGCCGTCGATCGCAACCGCGTTCCAGCCATGGGCCTTGAAGCGCGCCACCTGGTCGACACTGTCGGTCAAGGTCAGCGGGCCGTCGATGGTGATGCCGTTGTCGTCGTACAGGAAGATCAGCTTCGACAGCTTGAGGTGCCCGGCGAGCGAGATCGCTTCATGGCTGACGCCTTCCATCAGGTCGCCGTCGGAACACAGCACGTAGGTATAGTGATCGACGATATCCTCGCCGAATTCCGCCGCCAGCAGCCGCTCGGCCAGCGCCGAACCGACCGAGAAGGCGACGCCCTGGCCGAGCGGGCCGCTCGTGGTCTCGACACCGGAGGTCAGGAAATTTTCCGGATGACCGGGGGTTTTGGAGCCGAGCTGGCGGAAGTTCTTGATCTGGTCGAGCGTCATCTCGGCATTGCCGGTGAGATACAGCAACGCATACAGCAGCGTCGAGCCGTGTCCGGCAGACAGGATGAAGCGGTCGCGGTCCGGCCAGCGCGGGTCGGCGGCGTCGAATTTCAGGAATTGCGTAAACAGCACGGTGGCGATGTCGGCCGCTCCCATCGGCAGTCCGGGATGGCCTGATTTCGCCTTCTCCACGGCATCCATCGCCAGCGCGCGGATCGCATTGGCCATATGGGAATGATCGACGCGCGTCATGATGAAAATCCGCCTGAAATGAGATGCTTGGTGGCGATCCGCAAGTGAAGCGAACGGCCTCGGCACAAGCCCTGTTGGCAACGGGAACTGGGGGCTGGATAGCATCTCGGTTCCCGGAGTCCAAGGCAATGGAACGCACGGCAGGGCGGAAAAGTTGCTTTGCAGTGCATAGCTTGCAAGCGTCGTTGCGCTGGCCCGGCTTGCCACGTAAATTTCTTCCCTTAACCGCTTGCCGAACCGCGAATTTTTCCGGCCCGGCCAGCATAGGGAAAGTCGGCGTTGACTGCATGAGCGATCGCCACGCCAACAGTCCGGGCAATGTCGAGCCCTCATCGGCCGATCTCGACGCCGCGACGCGGCGGCTGATGGCGGCGCTCGATGCGCTGGAAAGCGCGGTCGAGCGGCGTCGCGATGCCGACCGTGACGAGAATGAGCTGGCGAGCCGGATTCAGGCGCTGGGCGTGGATCGGTCGCGGCTGGCCGACCAACTCGACGGGTCGCTGGTGAAGTCGCGCCGGCTGGAGCGCGTCAATCGAGAGATCGCTGAAAGGCTGGACGCGGCGATCGGCGCCATTCGCGCGGTACTCCATGCCGGAGAGGATTCATGAACCATATCAATGTCACCATCAACGGCCGGCAATACCGGATGGCCTGCGAGGAAGGCCAGGAGCCGCGGCTGTTGACGCTCGCCGAGAGCTCTCGAATCGCGGATCCAGAGCCTGCGCGGCAAGTTCGGCGAAATCGGTGACGCGCGCCTGATCGTGATGGCGGCGCTGACGGTGTGTGACGAATTGCTCGACGCCGGCCAGCACGTCCGCGGCCTCGAGCAGGAACTCGCCGAGTTGGGCGACGTCCGCGTGGCGGCGGCCAATCGCGCCAGAGCGACGCAGACCGCGGTGGCCAACGCGCTGAACGCCGCTGCCGATCGCATCGAGAAGACCACGCAGGTCCTGAACCGCACCATCGGCGGCGGCGTGGCGATTGGTTGACCACCGCCGGCGTTAACGCTGGCGGTTTGACGCTGTCATGGCTACACTGATAGCGCGAAGCTGTGTCGCGCGTCAGGAGCCATATATCCCCGGGGCCTTATCGATCCTTCAGGGAACTGTCCCTGGCCGGGTCCGTGGATCCGGTCATATGGTGCCCACCTACTTTCGTAGGGAACTCCGGGATCGAGCGCTCCAACGGCCATCACGGCTTCGCACTTTACTTGTTTGTTTGCTGTAGACACACCCGTCATACCCCGCGAAGAGGCCTGTGAAGAAACACAGACCTCATCCCTGCGTCACGGCGAAGCCGTTACGCAGGGATGAGGTCGGAGATATATTCACACCCGCTGGAGCCTGTCATCGGGCGGCGCGCAGCGCCGACCCGGTGGCGGGTGATGACGCTTTACAAAATTTGAACGATGACGGATCACACCAATCCGCACGAAAAGGCAACTCTCCGCGCTGCCGCGCTCGCTGCGCGCGATGCGCTGGGCAGCAAGCAGCGCGCCGCTGCGGCGCAGGCGGTCGCGCAGCGCGGGCTGCCGATCGAAATATTGCCAGGCACCATTGTCGCCGGCTATTCGCCGATCCGCAACGAGATCGATCCGGCACCCCTGATGCAAAAGCTCGCGACACAAGGCGCGCGGCTGGCGCTGCCGGTCATCACGGCGCGCGGCCAGTCGCTCCGGTTCCGGGTCTGGCATCCCGGCGACAGATTGCTGCCGGGATCGCTCGGCATTCTCGAGCCGTCGCCCGCCGCGGCCGAGATCGTCCCCGACATCGTGCTGGTGCCGCTGGCGGCATTCGACCGGACCGGCCACCGCATCGGCTACGGCGCCGGGCATTATGACCGCACGCTTGCGCATCTGCATAAATCGAAGGGTTTTTCGGCCATCGGCCTTGCCTTTGCGGCGCAGGAAGTTGCCGTCGTGCCGGCGCTGCAGCACGACGTGCCGCTGGATTATGTGCTAACGGAAACGAAAGTGTTCGATTTCCGGAGTTCGTGATTTGCGCATTCTTTTCGTCGGTGACGTGGTCGGCAGGGCCGGACGCACCGTTGTCTCGGAACGTCTGCCCGGCATGGTCCGGGACTGGGCGCTCGATCTCGTCATCGTCAATGGCGAGAACGCCGCCGGCGGCTTCGGCATCACCGAAGCGATTTACCAGGAACTCATCGACGCCGGCGCCGACGCCATAACCCTCGGCAATCACGCATGGGATCAGCGCGAGGCGCTGGTGTTCATCGAGCGCGCCCCGCGGCTGGTTCGTCCGGCAAATTTTCCGGGAGGGACGCCCGGCCGCGGCAGCGCGCTGATCGACGCCAGGAACGGCCAGCGCGCACTCGTCATCAACGCCATCGGCCGCGTCTTCATGACGCCGTTTGACGACCCCTTCGCCGTCATCAACCGCGAACTCGAAGCCTGTCCGCTGCGCACGGCGGCCGATGCGATCGTGGTCGATTTCCACTGCGAGGCGTCGAGCGAAAAGCAGGGCATCGGCTTCTTCTGCGACGGCCGCGCCAGCCTCGTCGTCGGCACCCACACCCATGTGCCGACCGCCGACCATCGGATCCTGCCCGGCGGCACCGGTTTCATGACCGACGCCGGCATGACCGGCGATTACGATTCAATCATCGGCATGCAGAAGGAAGAACCGCTGCGGCGTTTTACGACGGGCATTCCCTCGGGAAGGTTCGAGCCGGCGACGGGCGCGGCGACGTTCAGCGGGGTCGCGGTCGAGACCGACGATACGACCGGTCTTGCGCTGCGGATCGCGCCGGTGCGGATCGGGGGAAGGCTGGAGCCAACGCTGCCGGGATTTTGGGCGGGGTAGGAGCCTGGCCGGAACACGCTATTTCCGGTCCGCGATATCCACGGCGAAAACCCGCAGGAAGATCGCCCGCCGGGCGGTCTCGCGGTTGTTGCAATAGGCGATCATCGGATTGGCCATCGTGCCCTGGAAATAATCGTACCAGAACTCGCAGGTCAGATCGCGGGTATGGATCCATGATCGCTGCATCTCGCGCACCTTGGCCTGCTGGTCGGCCTCGAGCGCGTTCATCATGGTCTTGTAGGAATCGTTGATGATCTTGTCCCAGACCAGCCGCTCGCGATCCAGGCATTCGATCTGGCGCCCCGAGCGCACGCGTGTTTCATCGCCGCCCATGCATGGCTTCGCCACGGTCATGAGGCAGGCCGCCTCGTCAGCTTCCTGCGATCCCCTCACCTTGTCCTGCTTGCGCAGGCAGTCGCCGATCGTGGCGACATCCTTTGCCGCTGGAGCGTCCGCCCGCGCCGGACGCGGGCCGGCAACGATCAGCGCGAGAACGAGCGACAACAACAGATGACGGAATTGCATGTACCTTGAACCCACCGACGGACACAAATTGGATATCCTCCCATAGGTCGTCTCTGCCAGCCCCCCGGTTCGAAGATCTGCCGAAGGAGCCCTCAAATTTCCGCCTATCCGGGATAGACCGGGAGTTAACGGCAGAAGCTCACAATGACGCGACCGAACCACCGCCGACTGACGCTGGCACTGGTTGAGTGACCCTACCAAAGGCATAACGCCGTAGTCTTACGGGCGGCGAATTCATAAATTTGAACCTTTTGGGGCGTAATCGTCGCCGGCAACGATGACCAGTGCTCCTCATCCACCGCCTATTCCGCCGACGCCCAAATGCGAAGTTTGCGGTGTGCCGATGGCGTATCTAAGCAAACTACCCGCGACGCCCACTAAGACGGCGATCAGGGTTTTCCGTTGTGATGGATGCAACAATATCAAAACAGCGCCGCTCTGAAGCCGCCTCACGACACGACATGGCCTTTCTTTGTGGAAGGGATGGAATAGAATTGCATTGACGATTCGTCGTGCGATTGTGCGGAACTGTAATGGCTAAGTCATCCAAACTCGTTGCAGCGAAGCGCGGGCGCGTTTTGTTGGTGAGAAGAAGACGTGACCGGCTATGGATGTTTCCGGGAGGTCGCAGGCGTGGGCGCGAAACGGAAAAAGATTGCTTGCGAAGGGAAATCCGAGAGGAGCTTCCCAAGCTCAAGCTGGGACGGTTGAAGCTCTGGAAAGAGGTCAAGACCACGAACAGCAGATCCGGCCGCAAGATGAGCGACGCTATATTTGTCGCGAAAAAAGCGTCCGGTCGTCTCGCCATCGGTGATAAGAAAGAGATAGACAAGGCGACATGGCGTAAGCCGCGCGGAATTCGCTTGACGCCGACCTCGCGTTACATCCGTGACAAGCTGTTCCCCAAAAGTCGGTCATGACGACACGGGCCATTGGCGGCCCTGCGTTTGACCGTGATGTTTCAGGTTGGCACCTTTGAGACAGGACGACGACTTTGGGAACGTCCGCTTATTGGCAGGCGTAGACCGGACGTAATCGTCGGTCGACGCTCAAAACGGCGCTTTTGGTAGTGTACCCGAAGTTGACGGTGGGGCGCCAAGACGGCGCTTTTGACCCTGAGCGACCATGCGGCCTGCGCGCGGCGTGCCGCGTCTTACCACCAGCTCTGTTGCACGGGACGATAGTACTGGCCGCCGCGCCGCCGCGTATTGCCAGTTTGCGGATCCGGATTGCGCTGGAAAAAGAAGCCAAAGCCGCCGTCGCCCCAGGAGTTGCCGCTCGCAACGGGGACATCGATTGTAGGCCGGCGCGTCACGAAGCCGCCCTGGGGCTGGTTATTCAGCACCGCGACGAACTCGGTGCGATAGTTGGTCTCGCGGCTCAGCGGCTCGTCCGAGACGATGATCGAGGATCGCGGCACTGCGGTCGGCGCGATGCGGTCGAGCACATCCTGCGGAATGGTGATGCGGTCGAGCGCATCCCTGGCGTCGTCGCCGTTGTCGATCGTGACCGCGGTCCAGCGCAGGCCCGCATCGTTGCGCGCCACCGCCGTGAACACATGCGTGCCGATCGGCTTGTCGGGATTGCGGATCGTGACCGGAACCTCAATGGTCGCATCGAACACCTCGCCCCCGTCCGGCCACGGCTTATGCGTGTTGCGCCGCACGTAAAGCTTCTGCGTCGCGCGGCTGATATAGACCGAGACCGGCTCGAGCGCGAGCTTCGCCTCTTTCGCCGCCCTGGCGGCGTCGACCTTCCTGGTCGCGGCCGCTTTGGCGGCGTCCTTTGCGGCGGCGGCGGCGGCGAGCTTCGACTTCGCGTCGGCCCCGGCGGTGTCGAGCTGCGTCGCCGCTTCCGCGGCCTTGGGAGCGGCCTTCTGCTTCAGATCCTCGGCTCGCGCCCTGGCCTGGTCCGTCTTTGCGGCGGCGAGCGCCTTGTCGGCGTAAGCGAGCTCGGCGTCGGCGCGGGTCTTGAGCCCTTCCAGCTTGCGCAGCGACGCCGTGAGCGATGCCGTCTCGCGCGCCGCCGTCGCCGCGGCTTTCTTCGCCTCGTCGGCCTTCTCGGCGGCTTCCGCGGCCTCGCTCGCGAGCGTCTCGGCACGCGCCGGCGCGGCTGCGACGGCCTCCGCGTTCGGCACGAACAGCGCCGGATGGGAGAATTCGACCGGCGCCGCGTCGTTCGGCGAGATGATCACCCGCATCCCGATCCGCGTCTTGTCGAACAGCTTCTCCGCAAAGCCGTAGGGCATCCGGATGCAGCCGTGCGAGGCCGCATACCCGGGCAGCGGGCCGCCGTGCAGTGCGATGCCGTTCCAGGTGATGCGCTGCATGTTCGGCATCCAGGCATCGTCATAGAGGCTCGAGTGGTGGTCCTCGTCCTTCTCGATGACGGCGAAGACGCCGGCCGGCGTCTCGCGTCCCGTGGTGCCGGTCGATACCGGCGCACGCAGGATCCAGCCGTCGGCGTCGTAGAAAGTGACCTGCTGGGTCTTGATCGACACGATCGCCATGATCGGCTCGCCTGCGTCGCGTGGCGCCGTCGCCTCGGTGGGGGGCGCGGGGCGCGCCTGTCTCGCCGCGGCGTCGGCGGTCAGCGCCGTCAGCGCGGCAATGGCCGCGAGCGTGACAATGGCAGCAGGCCCCCAACGCCGCATCGCCACGGTGGATTGCGCCATCGTAAATCGATTTGCCATGCCATGCCCCGGTTGAAATGCCAGTCCGCGCTTGCGTCGATCAAGTATCGGATCACGATTTTTGGATTAACTGACCGCCGCCAGCAATCAACGCTGCCAATTCGCTCCTAGGGACTATCGGCACGTCCCAGTGGGGCAGTCCTCTAATATACGACAGCCCGCGTTGCAGGAAGGGTGGCTCGCGGCTGAAATTGGGCACGAAACGGACCACCAGCGGTGTCCGTAGCCCGGTCGCTATCGGGGGCAGATTGGTCATCGCGCGGGCAGCCCAATTCGGTCGAGATTGACCGTGCAGCGAGGCTAGCTGCCATTCCAGCGGGTGAGAGTCCCGCCAACAGAGGAGTCCAGTCACTGTTGTAGTTATATCCAGCAACGGAGAGGGAGACCGATCCGTTGAAAGCCTGGAAGTAAAAGTCCCCGAAGGCTGGGCGACCCAGTCTGATCCGTACAGGGGGGCGAGCAACCTGGCAGGCCGTAGCGGAAGCGAACCAGTGAAGCCACGAAATCGACCGCCCGCGCGAAACGGATTGCGGGAGTGCGGGAGTGCCGAGCCGTTGGTCAATCGGCGAAGGCAATATCGGCATCGAAGTTCTGGATATCGATGTCGGACTCCCCGCTCTGCGCAGGGCTGTCCCGGGAATGATTCACTATGCCGCAGCGCATGCCCGGCAAATCCGGCGTGAACCGGATACTTTCTGGTTGTCGAGACTCAGAAAGGGGCCGGGCATGCAATACGTGAATAGCATCTTTGGGGAGCTCCTCAAACCAATCGATCGACGGGAATTTCGGGAAATCGTTGAGCGGCATGATGGCAACGCTTACGACAAAACGTTCAAAAGCTGGGATCATCTTGTGACGATGGTGGGCGCCCAATTGGGCCAGGTCGCGAGTCTCCGGGCTATCGAGGCCACCTCTAAGGCGAACTCCCATCAGCATTATCATTTGGGGGTGGGCAAGGCTCCTCGCTCGACGCTGTCGCGTGCGAATGCACGTCGTCCGGTGGGCGTTTTCGCGGAAACCTTCGCCATGCTGGCAAAGAAGGCCGATCGACACACGCGAGTGGAAGGGGCCGAGATGGTTCGGTTGATCGAACTCGAGCCCGGTGCCGTTGGGTAAGATGTGCAAATGGGCCGAATGGAACGGTCGTATCCGCGGCATGAAGATGCACGTCGTCTATCATCCGGGCGACGATGTCCCCCGTTGCGTCGAGATTACGCCCGCGACGGTCAACGACGTCGAGATCGGCCGTCAAACCGAGCTCGAAGCCGGCGCGACCTATGTTTTCGACAAGGGCTATTATCACTTTGGCTGGTGGAAGAAAATCAGCGCCGCCAATGCTTTCTTCGTCACGCGCGTTAAGGTGAACACGCGCTTGCGCATGACGAAGTCCCGGTACGTGCGCAAGAGCAGCGGCGATGGCTTCAGAATCATCGCTGATGCCGATGTCATGCTTGCCAGCAAGGGCGATTCCAAGCTGCCGATCCCGTTGCGACGTATCAAGGTCAAGCGCGACAAAGGCGGGACGATCACTCTCATCACCAACGATCTCGAACGCACGGCGGTCGAGATTGCGGCCCTCTACAAGAGCCGCTGGCAGATCGAGCTCCTGTTCCGCTGGATCAAGCAGCATCTCAACCTACGCAAGTTCATGGGCAAGAACGACAACGCCATTCGTCTGCAAATCATCGCCGCGATGATCGCATATCTGCTGCTGCGCCTCGCGCGGCGTCTGAATTCCTTGAGGATGCTGGACCTGCGCTTCGCCGAACTCGTTTGCCAACGCTTGTTCATGCGAAAACCGATCGCGGAAATTGACACCCCGCCACCAGTCAATCCGAGCAAACGAAAACCACAATTCTCTCTCGATCAGCTCAGGTTCACCTATGCGTGATTTTTCCCGGGACAGCCCTGCCGGGGTCGGAGAGGGCGGCATGCCAGGAAGGAATGTGCAGTGAAAGCTCGGAACCACTCGCGGGTCGCCTAGGCGCTCCCGCACAGCGAAGGCATCGTGTATAAGCCGCCGTGCGGTGAAATCGCGATGTGCCCGCGAGTGGGGCGGATGGGGCCGATTAAGTGATGACGGACCGGGACACTACAACCCGGACCCGAGCGAGGGCCCCTGGGGTAGGTGGAGTATTCCACCGCATGGCGGTGCAGTATACCGCGTCGACCGATCCGAACTCTGTGCGGATCAACGTTGGAGCACGAAGGGCGAAGACAAACCGATCGTAGGGCAGCGTATGCCGGGAGCAGGCTTAAGCTGATCGACGCGTCGGGAAGGTCCCGCCTGATACGCCAGCCTTTCAGCCGTAACGGGGAAAACTCGCCTTCCGGAATGTTAGGGGGGATCGTGGAAACGTCGGCATCATTCGAAGCCCGGTTCGCGCCACGATCCTACCCGACCAACCCGGTCATTGTCTTGATTGAGGTCAATACTTGCGCCAATGAAAGCTCGATCCTGTCGCCAAAGCCGGATTTCGGGTTTTGGAAAGTCCGCTTGATTGGACAAGGGACAAATTCAAGTGAAAGCGCAACACAAACCAAGTCATTTCCTCGGGACACTTCTTGGTGCAGTGGCATTCTTCATCATGACTGTTTCTGTCTCCGCACAAGATGCGCTGCCGAGGCCTGCCGCGTCCTTCAAGGACAAGACCATCCGCACGCTCAACAATTTCGAGCCGGATGTTCCGCAGGCGGTGCGGGCATCGAGGGCGCAGCTCGTACAACTCGACCGACGGGGGTGAGGGCGGAGACGCCATCCAGTCGTCAGAACCGTCCGGCGTTACACCATCGCATTATTATTGGTATCGCCCTGTAACCATTGTCTCCGCGCGGCGACACCGAATGCGGCACGTCTACCTCATTTCCGCCCAGCCGCCAGCCCATGTTTCAGCGGAAAAATGGTGGTGCTGTCTCTATGTGGGCGTTGCTTACTGATCCAAACCCCGACCAAGCAGGCCGAAGCCAAGCATATTTGGATATGCTATCGTAGGCTTGCCGACTGCGGCGCTCCCGGTCAAGGGCGCCCTCGCTGTGGCACGTAGTTTGGTCTGATCCCGTACTCATTCCACTGCGGCTGCCAGCGAGACAGAGTACACGTCCGGTCTGCACGCCGATTCACCGCGCCTTGATCGCCTCAAACTCCGCCAGCGCGCGCTCGAACTTCAGATGGAACAGCCACATCCCGTCCACGATCTCGCGAAATGTTGCAGACGCTCTCGCCCTGTCGGCTTGCCCGAAGGCGAAGATGCTGTTGTTGCGCAGATATTTCATGACGGTGGGGTCGGACACTCGGCTCGCAAGAAAATTGCCCGACTTGAGCGCGGACCTCGTGGCCGTCGGAATGATCTGGATGAGCTCGAAGACTTTCATCTGATCAATCGGGTCCGGCAGCATCTTTGCGATCGCAGGTATCTGCGGGAAGAGATCCGCGTGAGCGTTCATGAGGCCGTCTCTCACCGCGGTCCAGTGGTTGTACCGGTGGTCGTGACCGGCAACCCGCGCCTCCTCGCTGTCATCGCGCGCGCTCAATGGGGGATCGGCGGCGGCAAGCGCTTTCTTGATCGCGGCCCACTGCCTTTGGCCATTGCGGTCTTCGGACGGTCCTGTCTGAAAACTGCCCTTGTACGTGTTCGAGCGCGCATTGCCGACATTCTGTTTGCCGTTGGTCTCGGCAAAAAACAGCCCGAGGCTGATGCGACCTGCCGCTTCGGCGCTCGCGGCATCGAGGCCCCTGGCTCGCGCGATGGCGATGCCCAGATCGACGACGTCCTTGAAAGGGGTCGGTGACGCTTGCGCATCGGCGGGCGGCTTCTCCATGATGTCGAACAGCTTTCCGTACTCATCAATCAGCGGCTCGATATCGGCATCGAAATAGGCTGGAGGGATTTCGAACTTGTTCGGCCTTCCAATTCGGGACGGAAGGGCATCCGTGAGATCCTTGTAGGTGCTGATGACATTGACGCGTGCAAGGTAGACGGCCTGGCCCGGCAGGTTCGGAAGCGGCTGATTTAATTCAATCTGGCGGCGGCGCTCGCCGAGGATCGACCTGAAATCGCTCAACGCGCGATTGTAGGTCTCGAGTGCCCTGGATTGCGTCGGCGTGAGTGGCTGCGCATGGGCGGAGGACGTGAGGCTCACGTCGGCCGGCGCCGCGAAAAGGATGCCAAGGGTAAGGACCGCCCTGATCGCGGCGATATGGCGTCTCGTTCCCATGTTTCAGGCCTGTGTGCTCACCCTTTATGGTGATCGTAGCTCATCGAGCCGATGTTTGCAGGCCTGCCGCCTGCTGTTGCACACAGGCAACACTTCAGGGAAAAGCTCACGACCTGCCCGTCTGCGCCATTGCGCGGCCATTTCCTTGTCCGAACAATCAGCGGCGTCCGCATGCTTGGCTGTGCAATCCGGTTCCGATGGAGCCTTTGGAGGCTGGGATGATGAACCCGCGGCGACTTTCGACAGCGCCGGCGCCATTGTTGCGATCGGTCATGATCGCGACCGGGGTTGTCGGCTTGCTTGCTGCGTTGGGGCCTGCAGGAATCCAGAACACCGGCGCGGCGCCAAGCAAGGACATCAGCGCTCCCGCTCTCTCCACCGAACTGGAGCTCGCCGGGGCGCCGCAACCAAGCTCGATGCTCCATGACGATTTGGGCCAAACCGATGTGGCGGTTTCCGGGCTATCGCTTGCAGGAGCAGTTGCCGACGCATCAATCGCTTTGAACAAGCCGGAGCCGGTTGTCGAAACGGCCTCGACCAATTCGCCGGACGTGCTGCCGACCGAACCGGCGCCTGTGCAAGTCGCAATGGCGAATCCGTCGGATCTTGAACTTGGCGACGCCGGCAAGGCCGAGAGCTCCATCGAAGCCCTGAGCTCCATCGAAATCGTCGACGAGTGCCTGGTCATGGACATCTGCGTCGATCGATATTTGTGGACGCTCTATCAACGGACGCCGAAGGAGGACTCCATCAAGGAGCTTGAACGGAGGAACGTCACCGTCAAGCGGAAGGGCAAGATGGTGACTGTCGCCAAAACCTTCACCAGGCTTGTCGATGAAGATTTTGGGTGGAAGGATCCGAAGGCGGCGGAACGAGCCGGCATGTCGATGATGGACTACGTGATCGGAGGCATGGATCGGAGCTTCAAGCTAAAACTGTTTCATACGCTTCACGCGGCGGAGGCGGCGGGCCTTTCGCCCGGCATCACCAGCGCGTTCCGTGATGACTACCGCCAGTCGATCGCAAGCGGCCTCAAGGCGGCGAGTAACAGGTCGTATCATGGCGGGAGCTCCCGCGGTGGCTATGGGCATGGGCTTGCGGCCGACATCGTGAGTGTCCAGGGCGGAACTCGCGACCAGCGATGGGCTTCCTCCGAAAAGCTCTGGAGTTGGGTCGATGCGCATGGGAAGGAGTTCGGAATCGGGCGCCCGTATCTCGACAGGGACCCGCCGCATGTCGCGCCGGTCGACGGCCAGGAATATGCCGCGCACAACCACGGCTCCCAGCACGCGGGATCGGACGTGAAGAAGGTGAAGCGCGTGGCCGTACGGGATGCCCGAGTCTCGCGAAGCGCCCCAGAGCTGCAGCAGCCTCAAAAATGAGAACGAGCTGAGCGCCCAAATCGCTTATGGGCGTCTACTTGGGCAAGCTCGCCCAGACGCCGCCGAGGATCGACACGCCGCCGAGCAGTGGAACGCAATCTAGTGGATGGGGTCGGCAATGATGACAAGAATGATCACCACTGCGGCGAGCAGCCATGCTCCCTTCCTCTGCTCTTTATTCGAGAGGAGGGCTACTACGACTACCATGAAAATGCCGACCAAGGTGAGCATGCGCTGCTTCCGAAGTTCACCGCCGCGCGGCATCTCACGTGCCTTCGTGATGTCGGCGTCCGTTAGACCCTGGCCTATGCACCATATCGAAAAAACCCCGCCGGCCCCGGGCGGGGTTGAGTTCGGGAGAGCGGCGCGAGATCACAAACGCGCCGCAAGATCGATTATGCCACGATTCGGCATGAAGGTTACACACAGCCCGTACCTGTGGGGCCTCCGATCTGGCCCGAGCCTCAAATCCTAGTGGGATTGCCCGCCGCCGCAAGGGCGGTTGTACTGCCGCCCATGAGCACAAAGTCGCGACATGCGATCTACGGTGGCCGGATCATCGGCGCGAAGATACGGGCGGAGAGCGCGCGCCATCGCGCCAGGAAAGCCGCCCGCGATGCCGATGCCGCCGAGTGCTTGCTGTGGTCGGAACAGATGGAGGGATATGGCGGACCGGCGCAGCCATCGCCGACCATCGGCCAATGTCTCAACGGCGGTTACGGTTGGCTTGAGGTCGAATGCCATCGCTGTAAGACGCGCGCCAGTATCCCGCTCGACGCAGTCCGGCGTCCGCGCGATACACCGATCTGGAAACTGGAAGCGGCGCTGAAATGCCGCTCATGCAAGAAAGGGCGATACGCGCCGCCGGTTCACATGATCAAGCTGACACAGGAGCGCGAGATCACGCCTTACGTCTGGGTGCATCCGGATGAGGATGATCGGCGGTAGCGGTCGCCGTCGATTACGGTGATGCCTCGTGCATCAAACGTTACCGACGCATGTCCGTTATCGGGGGTGAATCGGAGCCTTTGGGTGCATCGCGGAATCGACGCGAATAACCCGGACACCGCGAAGGCTTCAGTTATGTAGGTCGCTTGATGATCCCGGTCGGTGTGGCGAACCCTTCAATGGTTCGAATTCGCTTCTCGAGCCACCATCCATATTCAGGCGTCCAATCTTCGAACTGCCGGTTGATACCGAGGTCGTGGGCCCAGTGCTGTGCGATATTGGGATTGAACTGCGATTGCCGACCGATTGCGATGAGGTCGGCCTGCCCATTTTCCAGGATGGCTTCAGCCTGCTGGGCTTCGAGAATGATGCCGACCGCCATCGACGCAATGCCTGCGTCCTTGCGGACCCGTTCGGCATAAGGCACCTGGAAACCGAGGCCACGCGGGACTTGGGCGGCCGTCGCCGAGCCTGAAATGCCGCCGGAGGAGCAGTCGATCACGTCGACACCGCGGGCCTTCAATTCCCGGGCGAATGCAACGGTGTCATCCAAATTCCAGCCGTTCTGTGCGCCATCAACGGCGGAGATGCGCACGAACAACGGCATCGTTTCCGGCATTTCGCGCCGTACCGCCTCGACAATCTCAAGCGGCAGGCGCATTCGCCCCGCGCGGTCGCCGCCATATTCATCATTGCGTGTGTTGGAAACGGGGGAAAGAAAAGACGCGAGCAGATAGCCATGGGCTGCGTGAATCTCGATCACGTCGAAACCGGCATCGACCGCATTTCTGGCCGCTGCTGCCCAGGTGCGGACCATCGCCCTGCACTCATCGGTGGTGAGCTGGTGCGGGGTAAGCCATCCCAGTGCGACGGGCTCGCTCGTTGGGCCGACGGGCTGCCACAGTTTAGCGCCCGCCTTGATCTCCTGCGGGGTGAGCGGGCCCATGCCGTCCATCGCGCGCTGCGAGGATGACTTGCGCCCGCCATGCGCGAGCTGAATACCGATCGCGGTGTTCTCGCCCTTCATGAAGGCGATGAGGGGCTTGAAGCTCTGCACCTGTGCGTCGTTCCAGATGCCAAGATCATGCTGGTTGATCAGGCCAAGCTCTTCGACGGCGGTTGCCTCGACAAAGACAAGTCCAAAGCCTCCCAGGGCATAGCGGCCGAGATGCACGTTGTGAAATATGCCGCAGGTGCTGCCCGGCCCGGCGCGGTAGTGGACCATCGGCGGCACGACCAGGCGGTTCTTCAGCGTAAGACCGCGGACCTTGAACGGCTGGAACAACAACGGTCGTGCAACGGGGACGCTGTTGGTGGCGAGGTCTGACATGGAGTGCCTGGTGAGTTGGATGCAGGGTGGACGCGCTGTATTGAATAATTCTCTATTTTGAGGCGCTGGTCCAGCAGGCCCCCGCGAGAAGCCTCGTAGCTACAATTGCGTGCCTGAGGTATCCCGCCATGGCAGGAAGTCGCACTCGTTGTCGACCGGCCTTCCTGTCGCATCCGCCGGCATGGGGTCGTTCAATGGCACATGAAACCCCTTCCCGCAGGGCGACTGGCGCTTCCTGTAGATATTGACCGTCTTATCCCGGCAAGGGTGCGTAGGACCGCATCCACGTCCAGCAGCCGGCGCTTCTTCTGTGTTTTTTCCGGAACAACTCCCACCGTTTCCTATAGGAAACAAATCTTTTAACTCCACACCGCCGCCGCCCTGCATAGTCTGATTGCACCGGGGGCTGGGTGTTGCGTTTCATGGCCAAACAATTTTTGAGCCCGGTGGGCCGCTGGTCATACTCCCGGCGGCCCTTTGTTTGTTTCGAGATAGCCTGAATATCCTGGCGCGCGGAGAACGCGGTGCGCCAACCATGGAAAGCCCGCTCCGCCACCGCGTTCCGAATGCTGATCGGGGCGGATGAGCTGCAGCGTCTTCCAATGTTGGAACGGATCGAAAGCCCCTCTTCGCCAAGCGTTCCAGTAACCGCGATCCAATCCAGATCAATTGCGCAGCCCATATGCAGCCCATATAAAGAACACCAGCTTGACCAAGAGAACGGCGAAATCGACCAACGCCATGATTAGTCTCTCCAGTCGAATGCACCCCTACATCGACCCGGCCAACCTCAGCCCTGGAAGTCGGCAGTTCTTGGACGCGATGGCGGCTTTTCCTTTACGAATCTGAGCGCAAGCATGACCCTCTTCGTGACATGCACGTTCCTGCGATGCATATCCGTCTTTGTTGCGACGCAGCGACATGTCCGGAGTTGGGTAAACCGGACATGGCGTGGACGGCCCAATTCGGTAGCGATTGACCAGCAGCGGACCTCGTCGTGGGTCTCCCTGTTGCGCTAATCGATTGAAATATTCGCCTCGCGCGCGACCTTGATCCAGCGCTGTGTTTCCGTACGCATCAAGTCCCCGAACTGTTGTGGTGTCATGGTTTCGGTTTCGGCGCCCTCACTCGCCAGGAATTTGCTGAGTTCGGGTGATGTCAGCATCTTGCCGATCTCGGTGTTGAGCGCATTGACGACATTCGGAGGCATTCCGGCCGGACCGACAATTCCCCACCAGGAAGACATGTCAAAGCCGGGGATGCCGGATTCGTCGAGAGTAGGCACGTTCGGCAGGAGTGGCGCTCGCTTGGCGCTTGTCACCGCAAGAGCGTTGGCCTCGCCGCTTTGGGCGAGCTGCAGCACCTGCGGCAGACTCGATACGTAGACGTCGACATGACCGCCGAGGAGATCGTTGAGCGCAGGCGCACCACCCTTGTAGGGAACGTGCGTGAGCTTGACCCCCGCCGAAAGCGCGATGAGCTCCGCCGATATCTGATTGATGCTGCCGAGACCGGACGAGGCGTAGGTGATCTGACCCGGTTTGCTCCTGGCCAGAGCGAGCAATTCTTTCGCGGATTTCACCGGGAGCTTGTTCGACGCGGTGACCAGCAGCGGCGAGCGAGCAATAAAGGCGACCGGCGTGAAGTCCTTGATCGTGTCGAACGGCATGCTCTTCCTGATCGCCGCATTGATCGTGAAGGTCGACGACACCAGCAGCAGCGTGTAACCGTCCGGCGGCGCAGCGGCGACGGCGGAGGCACCGATCACGCCGCCTGCGCCGGGGCGGTTTTCAACGATCACAGGCTGACCCCAAACCTCGGTAAGCTCCTTGCCGATGGCACGGGCAACGATGTCGTTAGAGCCACCGGCCGCGAACGGAATGATCAGCGTGATGTGCCTGGACGGATATGTTTGCGCGCGCACCACCGAGCTTGTGAGTGCAAGTGCTACGGCAAGGAAAGCTCCAATCTTGATCACGATACCCTGCTCCCTGCGCAAGAGATGTTTTGGCCAACGACTTATAGTCATCGTCGGAATGATGCAAGGTTATCTTGATTTCAAGGTTTATGGAGAGTTTGGCGCATCGGATCGTCCCAAGGGCTGGAATGCATGGGTGACCTTCGCCATCTCGCCCGCCGCACCCGGTCCGAGTGCGACAGCCAAACCCGTGGTCCGGAAATATTAGGGCCAAGCTGTCGGTTTCGGTTCACCAGATACTGCGATCGTCCCAAACCGCTGCTTCGGTCCGATGTCCGGGTTCGGGACCACCGGACCAACCGGGCCGGTCTGATGATGTCCGTTGCTCGCAGGGCCAGACCGGAAGCGGCTGGCAGAGCGTCAAACCGGCGCGTTTGACCCTGACTGTGTCAAAACTCCGCCGTTCAATTTTCGTGCAGAAGCAAATCTCAATCCGGTCAGTCCTGCGCGGTCTCTGCTCTTGCACGTTTTCACGCAGCCTCGGCACGAAAGGAACTCGCCGCGTTGACAGTGTTTTGATCTAGTTGCGCTCGGTCCATTTTCGCCAATGCGTCAGCTGAATGTCGATGCGCTGTTTATTTGAAGCATCGACCCAATGAGCTCCATTCTTGTGGCACGGGTAAGCTAGCGCGCGGATGATCCCATCATAGTCCACGACGCAGACTTCGAGCTCGCCGTCAGGCGGAGCAATTGAGACGGGCAGCCATTCTGCGGGCGACGAATGAATATGCGTCATGATCAGCACTCCTGACGATGTTAGTTCACAGAGCTAAGGCGGCCATCCCGACTGGGCGCACAGGTGGTTAGAATGAACGCCGATCTACTGCAATTCCAGTCTGCCCCACCTGCATCGGAAAGCAGCGTTGGAGGCGTCGACCGTATCGGAGCTAAGGTCGCTGCGCACGCGAGCATTAGAAATGCAATCAAGAGTAAGGGCCGTTTCATTGCCATCCTCCCATTTCCGTCGCGTCCAGATTAGCGGCTTTTTTCCGGACCGGTCGTTTGATCGAAGAGGATTGTTATCAGGCGTTGGTTTCAGCCTGTCTTCGCGGGCACGGCAAATGACTTCGTGCGGTGGGCCAAATTGTTTCGTGGCCGCCTGGCCGACGAAACCTCTTCACAAGGTCGCGACCGCAATCCGGGATGCGAACCCGGCGATCGCGTCGCCGACCTACTGGGCGATCGAGGAGTGATGAGGAGTTTGCTGCGGTGCATTTTTCTCCTGTTGGCAGATATTGTTGCAAAAGTTCCAAAAGACGCAGCGGCTAATTTTCCGCCAACAAGCGACAATCGCCGATCAACAGGGCTTCGAACGCGCTACCAGAATTGCCTGTGAGTTTGGCGCTTGGCGACGTGGTCCCCCACATCATTATTCAATCGCTGCGCCTGCGGGGCGGAGAATTTGAGTCCCACCTCGCAAAAAGACTTTTGCAACAATATCGGCACGAAGCTGCCGATCCGGCATGTCCGGAGCTTGGTCGCTTGAGGGGGAATTGCGGACATGGCGCGGATGGCCCAATTCGGTCGAGATTGACCGTGCAGCGAGGCTAGCTGCCATTCCAGCGGGTGAAAGTCCCGCCAACAGAGGAGTCCAGTCACTGTTGTAGTTATATCCAGCAACGGAGAGGGAGACCGATCCGTTGAAAGCCTGGAAGTAAAAGTCCCCGAAGGCTGGGCGACCCAGTCTGATCCGTACAGGGGGGCGAGCAACCTGGCAGGCCGTAGCGGAAGCGAACCAGTGAAGCCACGAAATCGACCGCCCGCGCGAAACGGATTGCGGGAGTGTCGGGAGTGCCGAGCCGTTGGTCAATCGGCGAAGGCAATATCGGTATCGAAGTTCTGGATATCGATGTCGGACTCCCCGGGGTCGGAGAGGGCGGCATGCCAGGAAGGAATGTGCAGTGAAAGCTCGGAACCACTCGCGGGTCGCCTAGGCGCTCCCGCACAGCGAAGGCATCGTGTATAAGCCGCCGTGCGGTGAAATCGCGATGTGCCCGCGAGTGGGGCGGATGGGGCCGATTAAGTGATGACGGACCGGGACACTACAACCCGGACCCGAGCGAGGGCCCCTGGGGTAGGTGGAGTATTCCACCGCATGGCGGTGCAGTATACCGCGTCGACCGATCCGACTCTGTGCGGATCAACGTTGGAGCACGAAGGGCGAAGACAAACCGATCGTAGGGCAGCGTATGCCGGGAGCAGGCTTAAGCTGATCGACGCGTCGGGAAGGTCCCGCCTGATACGCCAGCCTTTCAGCCGTAACGGGGAAAACTCGCCTTCCGGAATGTTAGGGGGGATCGTGGAAACGTCGGCATCATTCGAAGCCCGGTTCGCGCCACGATCCTACCCGACCATTAGCGGATATCCTTCATGGCACGACTGCGAGGATTTCACTAGTGTCCTTGATTGACCGCTTTGTGGTGGTGTTGAGTCAAGTTTTTATGCTGCCATTGTTTCATGCTGGTACCATTTGTTGACGGCGGTTTCGGCGGCCCTGATGGATTTGGCGATTGGTAATTCCGGATTGGCTGCGCTCGGCGAGATGATGGCCAAACCGGTGCGCAGCGAGCGGTTATACAGGCCGGTATAGAAGATGGCGGTGCGCAATCCCTTTGCCGTGATGCGATAGCGGTGAGTTTTCGGAATACGCTCGGTGAGGCCATGGAGGCGCAGCCGGCGGAGGTCGTAGGTGATCTGTCCCGGGCTCAGTTGGCTGGGCTTTTTTCCCAGCAGTGGAGCAAGATGCTCTCGTACATCCTTGTTGGTGAATGTGCCCTGGACGAGAAGGAATAGCAGCAGAACGTGTAAAAGAGCCTGCACGCGCGGATCGGCGAAACGCAGCGCCGCCGCGCGTTGTTCGTTCACCGTGATAGGTCTTTGCATATCCTGGAAGGTGGCTTCGCCGATGAAGCAATCGTGACCGATGCGTTGGACGTCGAGCAGACGTCGGTTGGCCGCAAAGCCGATCTTGCGCAGTTCATCGAGATTTTTGATGCGTCGGCCGATGGCGAAGTCGCGGGTGTCGTTGATGGTGGTTTCGGTTCGAAGTGCTTGTCCCTCCTTGTGGTATTGCTTGATGCGGGTCTTCTTGTAATCGATGTGCAGCGACGGCACCACGCCGTCGGTGATGACACGGGTACGAAATCGTCCCGGTGTGCGGCGGCTCACCTTGCGGTCGAACACCAGGCTCACTTGGCTGGGACGGCCGATATCGAGGTTCTCGCGGATCACCTCCTCGAAGAAGATGCGTCCCGTCACCGGCTGGTCGAGCACCTGAGTGAGCGAGAACTCGGCCTGCAGGATGGAGAGCTGGTAGCGATAACCGGCGGCGCGATCACGGGACGGAAACGGATGCGGTAGGCGTCGCAGCCATTTGCGCAGCAACCGATCGATCTTGTCCGCCGACAGTTCGTCGCACAACCGCTGCATCAGCTTGGGGTTGGCACAAGACTTGACGCCGTTGTCCAGGGGCTCGAAGGCCACTCCGCGCTTGGCCAGCTGCCGCTTGAGGTACTCGTTGCCGTTGATGCAGAGCTTGGCGTTGTAGGGAAAGTAGGAGCAGAACTTCAGGAAGAACGGCCCGAAGTCCTGATCGACGCAGTAGAAATAATAGTGGTTGACCATCGCGGTGGATTCCACGATCCACGGATAGGTTGCTCCGGTGGTCCTGCTCTGGCGCCGCTCCGTGCGCATCACCCGCGCCTTCTCCTGCGCCTTGCCAACATAGAGCACGCCTTCGGCGGCCTCGAAACGCCGCAGATATTGCTGGGTGACCTCGTCCTTGCGCTGTCGCTTGGCGAAGCTCACCAGATCGACGCCTTCGCGCTGAACGAATTCCTCGATATTGCGAATGAATGCCTCGGTCATCGGCACCACCGCGGTCGTCGAGGCGAACCGCTGGCCCTTGTGCTTGCGCAAGTATCCGACTGTGGCCCCGACCGTCTGCAGATGCGGCACGTAGACGTTGAGGTACATCCGGTCGATCGCCTCGACCTCCAACTCGACATGATCGAGCAAGATTTCCGCCACCGATCGTGCTACACTCATCGCGGGCTCCGGTCGTCCACGGGTCCTCGGACCCACCGAGCTTTAAGCTCTCATGACCAGGGCATGTCCCTGCCGGCTCGACCGGGGTCCACTTGCTTCGCGTGCCGTCCACCGATTTGGGTCGGCCAACGAAGCCCGGCCTCGACACCATCCGCTGGTCAAAGCTACAATATCCGCAGCCCGACACAATTCAACCCAGGCCGAACCAAACTTCAAACGCGCTACCTCGGTGGCTTTCGACATGCCTCGTCGGTCTGAGGCGAAGCCTCGTTAGTTGTCAAGGTGACTGAAGACGGTTTTCAGTCTGAAATGGGCCTAAACAATTTGCGGGGAAGCGCGCCCTAACAGAGTTTCTGTCTGAATTATCGAAGGAGGAGAAAACGATCGTGCTGACCATGGAGCCGAGTATAATGCCTTATCCGTCGGTGCACCCCGGCGATGATGATTGGCGCTGACACTTGAGCCGAAACGATCTGGTGATCCAGGAGGCAGAGAGGTGACCGCAGACGTGACAGATGCTGTGCAGCCGCTGCTGGGCAGGCCGTGACCTCACTTGGGACGCCTTCCACCAAATCAAAGAGCGGACACCGTTGCTGAAACCAAAACTGCGCCTCCCATATGGGAAGCTGCAGGTGCTAGCAGTGCTGTGAACCAACTACCGAAGAGCGTGGTGCGGTAAATCTGCACGCCACGTTCTGTGAAAGCGGGGGGGGGCGACTGCCCCCGATGACCCGGTGGGCGCGAGGTAACTCGCGTCCCTACCGCGAAAGTCATATGCGCCCGGTCAAAGTGAAGCGTTTGACCCTGACCCGACCTCGCGCTGGCTTGGAGAAGCTTAACCGGCGCAGTTCGCCCGGTTAACCGCGCTCTTTTGTCGACCCAGCCTACTTCCACCCTCAGACGCTTGAAGCGGGATGGGGCGAGGGTGTCTAAACGCGGGGCAGTCCGGCTTGCTGGAACCGAATCCTCCGCTGATTGTTCCCTTTGGGTTGATCACCCCTAAGGAGACACATATGAAGAAGATTTCTTACGTTTTAGCGGCTTTGGCCACCATTGCTGTGGCGGCCCCCGCAGTAGCCCAAGATAAGCCGATGATGAAGGAGGGAGGGGACAAGCCCATGATGCACGACCACATGCATCATCACATGCACGTCCATCACCACTATCATCACCACATGATGAAGAAGCCGATGATGGACAAAAAGATGTAAGTCGGATGGCCCCTTAACCGGGGCCATTTTCGATTGGAACTTAGCTTCCCTGCTTTTGTTTGAATGTCGAGCCTCGTTTAAGGCTTGGAATAGCCGGGTAGCTGAGAAGTTTGATCTCCTCGGGTGATAGCCTACCCGGCTATTTCCCGAGCCAAGGGGGGCGGGCAGCTACCCGACGGCAATTGTTCGGCTGGGTGCGTCGCCTGCCATGTGGGGAGACGCATACATGGTCCGCTTAATCGTGATCTTTTCCGCGATTACCTTTCTCGTTAGCTCGGCAACAGCATTTCCTGTAGCTACCAGCCCGGTTGCTCCTATTAATGAGGAGCCGCTCAAGGTCCGTTTGACGAAAAGCAACGTTTGCAAGCTGAAATACAAGCACAAAAAAGCTGCACAGGACCTTCGAGAAAAAGCCCACTGTAAGTGACGCTCAAAAAAACCTGCTGGCTAACCAGCGCGCCGGGCGTTTCATGAGGAACGGTTTTTATGTCTGCTGGTAAAGACCACTTTCGTTGGTGGCACGAAACGGACTAGCCGGGGCGGTCAGATGATGTCCGTTGTTCGGGGTAGACCGGAAGCGACGTTTCGAGGCCGTCAGGGCAGCTTTTGACCCAACTGCGACATTGGCTGTGCACTGCGGCAATGGTTTTGATGCCGGTTTCAGCCTCTATCAATGTACTCATCTAAACCGATACGATGCCGTCTACTGAGTTAGGGGGCGGACATGCACGGCGCACTTTCATCGGAGTTGCTTTGCTCGCTCTATCGCATTTGGCATTTGTAAATGTGACCTCGGCGCTCGCGCAGGCTGGTTCGACCGGAGGCACAATTGGTAAGCAAAACAAGTCTATCTCGAATGGTGACGAGCAACGGAGCAGCCACGCAGCCCAAAGGTAGAAGACAAACCGCAACGTTCACGAAACAAAGCTGCGAGAGATGGCGGTACTAGGTCGGTAACCTCGGTTTCGGGTCAATGGCGATGGCAGGCAGCTTGTGGAATTGGTGGTCAGTGGCACGGGGAATTTCAGATCTCTGAGATATCCGATCATTCGTTTACGGGTTCATTCACCTCTGACTTATCCGAATCGGGAAGACTTGGCGGTCCGGTTCCCCAAAGAATTACAAACGGGCAGATTAGCGGCGATCAAATTTCCTTTGCTCGGGAAGTTAACAGCACGGTGCAGCATTGGAGCGGCACCATTACGCAAGCGTCGGGCGGAACACGCCGGATGAGCGGATCACTCACCGCCACAATTGGGGGCTGTTCATGGACAGCGACAAGATAGAACAAAATCCCAAGGCTCCTCGTGCCTCTTTCTCCAAATATAATGTGTGTCATCGGTGCGATGTTTGTTCATGGCACGAAGCTGCCGTTCTGGGATGTCCGCAGGTAGGTCGCTATGGGGGGTAAAACAGATAAGGCGCGGGCGGCCCAGTTCGGTCGAGAATGACCCATTTCCGACATCGCCCGTGTTAGGATGCCAAAATGACCGACGAACCTGTCAGGGTTGCTCACGATAGTGGCTTTCCGCCGTTTTCCGAGGTAAGTGACGGCAAATCAGAGGGACTGGCGGTGGATATTTTTCGCGCTGCGGGCGGGCGTCGATGTGAAATTGGTGCCCGTATCCTTCGAGCAGAGACAGCTCACTTTGGCGGACGGCGCGCTGACGCATACTTCCCTCTCTCGATCACGCCGGAACGTCTGCAATTATTCGATTTCAGCGACGTATTGGTTGTCTCGGGCGCCTCTCTGTTTGTGCGTGCCTCTGATGCCCCTCCCGAAAACCTCGCCGCGCTGGCTGACAAGGTCGTGGTAACGCCGCGGACCGGCCCAGTCGCGCCCTTCATTCAGAAGACAGCGCCAGCAATAAAGTTGGTGCCGTCGCAGGGTTGGTAGGAATTAGGGTTGGCGTAGTCTCCGGGGTGATCAACCTCGAATTATCCGGCGTTGAAGCGTCGGACTGGAGACTACGCCATGACCAAGCTTACCACGAAGCCTGATTCCACGCAGCCTGCGACTGAGATGGCTGTTGATCTTTTCGACAACTGGTTCGACCCGATCGAGACCGAGGTACGGGCTCGGGCGCGTCAGTTCATCGAAGAGCTGATCCGCGGCGAACTCGATACCGCGCTGGCACGGCCGCGTTACGAACGAAGCAAGATGGCCGGCAATGAAGCAGGAGCTTGCGTCACGGGCCATCGCCACGGCAGCCGGACGCGCTCGCTGACGGGCACGTTCGGGCCGATCGAGATCGCGGTGCCGCGGGCCCGGCTGACCACGCCGGAGGGCGGGACGGCGGAATGGAAGAGCAAGGCGCTGCGGGCCTATCAGCGACGCACGCTTGCCGCCGACGCGCTGATCGCAAGCAGCTATCTGGCCGGCACCAATACCAGGCGGGTGCGTCGCGCGCTGGCGGCCTTGTTCGGCGGGACGGTCGGCAAGGACACGGTGAGCCGGACCTGGCGCAAGGTGAAGGGCGACTGGGACGCCTGGAACAGCCGCTCGCTGGCCGCGGAGCCGATCGTGCGCCTGATCCTCGACGGCACCGTTGTTCGGGTGCGCCTCGACCGCAAGGCGACCTCGATTTCACTGCTCGTTGTGCTGGGCGTGCGAGCGGACGGCCAGAAGGTTCTGCTCGCGATCAAGAGCATGGGCGGCGAAAGCGCCGAGGCATGGCGCACGGTGCTGGACGATCTCATCAAGCGCGGGCTGCGGCGTCCCGAATTCCTCATCGTCGACGGCGCACCAGGGCTCGACAAGGCCATTGCAATCGTCTGGGACGGAGTGCCGGTGCAACGCTGCACGGTTCACAAGCACAGAAACCTGCTGGCGCATGCCCCGGAGCGCCTGCACGACGAGATCACCGCAGATTACAACGACATGATCTATGCGGCAACGCCTGAGGAGATCACCGTTCGCCGCAAGACCTTCATCCGCAAATGGCGGCTCAAGCATCGTGCCGTTGCCGACAGCCTGGAAGAAGCGGGAGACCGCTTGTTCACCTTCGCGCGCCTGCCGCCGAGCCAATGGCGCAGTCTACGCACCACCAATGCGATCGAGCGGTTGCACGAGGAGTTCAAGCGCCGGATCAAAACCCAAACCGTACTGCCGTCGGCCGACACCGCCGCGATGATGTTCTGGGCGCTGCTCGCCTCGGGACAGATCAGCATGCGCAAGGTCGATGGCTGGAACACGCTCGCCACAAAACCCACCGATCAGCCAATTGACCTTGCCGCCTGAAACGATAACTTCATGTTACCCGGGAATACGCCATACCGAATTCCAACCGCATTCCGGACGGCACCTCATAGGCGGTCGGCCTGCGGAGGGGCTGACTGATGCGGCGCTATGCATTACGTGACGATCAATGGGATCGGATCAAGGATTTTCTGCCGGGCCGCGAAGGCCATGTCGGCGGCACGGCGGCGGATAACCGGCTATTCGTCGAGGCCGTTCTGTTCCGATATAGAGCCGGCATCCCGTGGCGTGATCTTCCGGAGCGCTTCGGTGATTGGAAAGTCGTCTACCAGCGCTTCAACCGGTGGGCCAAAAGCGGGGTTTTCGAGCGCATTTTCAAGCTGTTGGCGAGCGATCACGACAACGAATACATGATGATCGATGCCACCATTGTCCGCGCACACCAGCATAGCGCCGGTGCGCGAAAAAAAACGGCCCGCAAGCGATCGGCCGATCCCGCGGCGGCCTGACGACCAAAATCCACGCGCTCGTCGATGCCTTGGGCAATCCGGTCGAACTGATGCTGACGCCGGGACAGGCCCACGATCTGACTTGTGCGGAGCAATTGATCGACAGCGCCGACCCAGGTGCCTTGCTTGGCGATAAGGCTTACGATGCCGATCCGTTGATCGACACTCTCACTCAACGAGGGATCACCCCGGTGATTCCTCCAAAAGCCAATCGTAAGGCGCCGAGGGCTTGCGACTTCGCACTCTATTGCGAACGTAATCTCGTCGAGCGCTTCTTCAATAAACTCAAGCACTTTCGCGCCATCGCCACACGCTACGACAAGCTCGCCAAAATTTTCCTCGCCGGAGTTCAACTGGCTTCCGCTATCATCCTGCTCAACTGAAGACAGGCTCTAGTCTAGTGCGTGTATTCTGAGAATGTAGCTAATTTATCACAGCCCATTTCAACCTTTTGGTCTAGTCTGGGCCGCTCTAGAATCCATTCGAGGTTGGGAAAAATCATGAATGATAGCCGCTGAGGGCTGCGAAGCGCAGCTTCGTCCGCGGGTGGTGGCATTTATGAGAATGAAGCAAGCCTGTTTTGCAATTGCTGCGCTGCTATGCGTGGCGCCGGCGGAGGCGCAGAATTTCAATCAGGTCATCGGCTTTGGCGATAGCGCTACCGACACGGGCTGGTTTACCGGTGCTACCTCTGGCCCGCACTCTACCGGCTTTGCTCCTTTTGATGCGTCAATCGCGGCTGCCTTGGCGGCTGGCGGGAACGCACACTGGACTGGTCCGGGGTTGGGGAACGCACAGATTCTCGCCGGTTACTTCGGCCTTTCGGCAAATGCCGTGGGTACGCCCGGTGGAACGAACTTCGCCATCGGCAACGGGGTGGATTATCTCGTGCCGCCTGGCTTTTTTCCGCCCACAGCCACCGGAAATCTGTTTCCAAATCCGTTGCTTCCCGGAACCGCCACCCAGATCGACAATTATCTGGCTTCGGTCAATGGCCACGCGAATCCCAATGCCCTTTATTTGTTAAGCAGCGGCGGAAACGACATCACTGCGGCGACGCAGGTCTTTGGTGCGTTTTCTCCGGCCGGTGTCGCTTACCTTCTGGGCGAGGCGCAGGCCCTGGCGAACAGTCTTGCCAACCTGCAGGCAGCCGGAGCGCGCTACATCATCATGAGCAATTATTATCCGGGCCCGGTGAACATTCCCTCTGCGACGTTCTATGGAGATACAATTATCTCCGCAACTTGGCGGGATCTGGCGGCGGCTGGGGTGAGATTTATTCCAGCGGATACCCTTTCCGTGTTTGCGGCGGTTGAAAAAAATCCCGCAGCGTTCGGATTCACGCATGATCCGCATGTGGTCGGTCCACCTGGCTACGCTTGCCTTCCGCCCACGGGTTCCGGATTGACCTCTGGCTACGGAATTTTGTGCGCACCGTCCACGACGCCGAGCGCGACGCACGGTTTTATGCAGTCCGCAGATGCGACGCATACGTACCTTTTCATGGATGGCGTCCATCTCACCGAAGCGGGCCAGCAAATCGAGGCTGATTACATTTACAGCCTGCTGACTGCTCCAAGCGAGATCTCATATCTCGCCGAGGCGCCGCTGAAGACGAGGGCCATTGTTGTGGACTCGATCAGAAACCAGATCCCGCTATCGTTCGGCACCCCGGGGATATTCCATGGCTGGGCCACCGGCGACGTTTCCTGGCTAAAAATGACCAACAGCATCGCTGGCCTTCCTGACGATCCCGGCACGCCGCTGGCGACAACGGCCGGTTTTGACTACGCGATCACGCGCGACTGGTTAGTCGGTGCGGCATTCTCGGCGGGTCTCACCAAACAAAGCTTCAGCCTTGGCGGCGACTTCCGGCAGACCGAATTTGCGATCAGCCTCTACTCCGCCTACCGCAAGGATGCGTACTGGTTCGACGCGATTGCGACGTGGGGATCGATCAGCGATGCCGTCAATCGGCAAATTCCGCTCGGGATCACGACGCAGTCCAATATGGGCAGCACTAACGGCAGCAATATCTCGATTGCGGCCGAGACCGGTTACAATTTCCGAACCGCGATGGGAACGCTTCCTTCGGCCGTCGCCGTGCCGTTGAAGGCGGCCGCGGCGGCGCCGCTTTATCTGACTCACGGGCCCGTCGCCGGGGTCATCGCGCAGCAGGTCCATATCGGCGCCTTTTCCGAAACCAATTTCGATGTGCCGACCAACCTGGCGTTCGCCTCCCAGCTTCGCAATTCGGTCGTGTCGGAACTTGGTTATCAGGCGAGCTTGAACATCGGCATGTGGGAGCCTTACGTCAGGGCGGTGTGGGACCACGATTTCGACGGCAAGGGCCGATTTGTGACCGCCTCCCTCCTGAGTATCACGGCGCCTAGCTATTCGCTGCCCGCGGTGTTGCTCGGAGAGGATTGGGGCACGGTCATCCTCGGCACGCGATGGAAGTTTGCCCCGAACGCGACCGCCTTTGCAGCGTTCAGCTCGCAGATCGGCCAGAACAGCGTCACGACCTATGGCGGGCAGGTGGGCGTAAACGTTGCCTTCCAACCACCTCCCATTGCTGCCAAATATTGAGTTGCTCAATTAGCCAACTCGGTGACTCCCGTTCCTG
>CAWGKJ010000020.1:0-150622 GCA_963823115.1 uncultured Alphaproteobacteria bacterium
CGTCATGATCACGTTCCCAACCTCACAGATGCAAAATCTCGATCTTCCTTGCCGGACCTCGATCCGTAACGGCGGCGCTCGTGCAAATCTGCCTTTGCAACGTCAACGTCGCCATCGATCTTCCTCGTTTACCGCAAATTCCCGCAGCCTGCGACCGACCCATCATGCGCCGCTACGTCGTCAGCCAGCACACTCATCGGGATCGGTTGCCTTCACGCGCTTCCGTCGTGCGCAAACCTCCATAGCCCGGTGCTCGCCGCGCCACCACCCACAATTTCCCGCGGGTTCTTTCCTTGGCGGCTTTCGGACGCCAGCCTCGGTGCAAGCCGCACCGCTGCGGTCCGCCGGCATCCGAAACCCTCAACAACTGCGGACCTTCTGCAATGCAACGATCACGTCAGCTTTGTGCCAACAATAGCCGACATCGACGGCGCTGCGAAACATTTTTCAGACGAATGCAGGAGTGCGCGGTAGGATAATCCTAATCTCAGTGAACTCACCCGGCTGTGTATCAACCTCGATTGAGCCCGCGTGCTGCTTCACGATGACGTCGTGACTGATCGAGAGCCCTAGGCCCGTGCCTTCTCCGGTCGGCTTAGTTGTGAAGAACGGTTCAAACATCTTTTCTTTCACGTCAGGCGGAATGCCTGTGCCGTTATCGCAAATCCCGATCTCCACATGGTCGCCAAGGTTTTTGGTCGAAGCCGTCAGAGTTGGCTCGTAGTCGCCATCGTTGGCCTCTGCTTTGCGTTTGGTCGCATAAAAGCCGTTCGCAATCAGATTAGACTAGAGCTCGCCGGATGTCCTGTGGGAAAACATCTGCCCCACCTGCAGACGGATCAAAGGAGTGCTTGAGCTTGATCTCAAAACCCTGCGTCTCCGCGCGCGCTCCGTGCCATGCGAGATTGAGGCTCTCCTCGACCAGCGTGTTGACATCAATCATCCGATGCTCACCTGAGCCCTCGCGCGAGTGCTGTAGCATATTCTTGACGATGGCATCCGCGCGTCTGCCATGATGTACGACCTTGTCGAAATTTCCCTTTAGCGTGTCGGCCAGTTCTTCAATTTCGGCGCGGGCTTTATCGTCGAGCGATACGCTTCAAGGTGTCCCGCAATTCATCAATCAGTTCGGCAGAGATGCCCGAGAAATTATTGACGAAATTGAGTGGGTTCTTGATCTCGTGTGCGATGCCCGCAGTTAGCTGACCCAGCAAGGCAAGTTTCTGTGTCTGCACGAGCCGGTCTTGCGTAGTGCGCAGCTCCTCCAGTGACTTTGTCAATTCGCGGGTACGAGCCTGCACCTCATCGAACAATCGCACATTCTCGATCGCGATCACCGCCTGGTCGGCAAAGGTCTTCAGCAGCTCGACATCGTGGTCGGCAAACGAGCCGGGTTCGACACGCGTTACGCTGATCGCTCCAATGGGCCTCGTGTCGCTCAGAAGCGGTACGTAAACCACGCTGCGAAAGCCTCGGATCCGACCCATGTCCCTGAGCCTCGGCGGCGTAGCCTCGGCTTCAGTATCGGCGACCCTAACAGTCTCTCCCCGGCGGATCGGCTGTCCCCATGTCACCTCTAAGCGAATCGGGAAGCGGGCCCTGAGATGAGCATCGGCGGCAGGATTTACCGGCGTAAACGACATCAAGTGAGCCACGTCGTCGGCTATGCGGTACACCGCCGTCGAACGACCTTCAGCAGGCGATTTGACTAAATCGCGATGGCATCGAACACCGGCTGCACGTTATCCGGCGAGCTGGCGATTACCTTGAGGATGTCGGCGGTTGCGGTCTGCCGTTCCAGTGCCTCCTTGGTCTCATTGAAAAGACGCGAGTTTTCGATGGCGATTACAGCCTGATCGGCGAAGGTAGTCAGAAGCTCAATCTGCTTTTCGTCAAACGGTCGAACGGTAACTCGACTTACTATGAGTATTCCAATGGGGTTGCCTTCGCGGAGAAGCGGTATGCCGAGGTGTGTGCGAAAGCCGCCTAGTCTTTGCGTTTCCAGGAGACGGTAGTCCGGGTCAGCTAGAACGTCCGCAATTTGAACCGGCTCGCCCTGCAGTAGGACCCGCCCGACGACACCCTCCCGCCCTGGCGCAAACGTGAGCGTCCTGAGGTACTCGTTGTACTCCGGAGTGTGGCCGTGGCTCGCTGCAGCATAAAATCGCTGATTATCAATCGGCCGCAAGACTTGCGCCTTGTCTGCTCCGCAAAGCAGTGCCGCCGACTCGACTAGCGTTTGCAGTACAGTCTGCAAATCGAACGCCGAGCGGCTGATGATCTTGAGCACGTCGGCGGTGGCGGTCTGTTGCTGCAGCGATTGGCGCAGCTCGTTGACCAGCCGCGTGTTCTCGATAGCGATGACAGCCTGCGCTGCAAAATTGGTTACCAGCTCGATCTGGTTGTCCGTAAATGGGTGAACCTTTGAGCGTGTCAGCGCTATCACGCCAATACAATTGCCCTCTCGGATCAGCGGAACACCAAGCATCGTGCGGTATCCACCGAGTTTTTGGCCCCCATAAGTGTATTCGGGATCGGCCAGCGAATCGTGGATATGAACCGTCTTACCCAGAGTGCCGTTCGCGCCACGAGTGTGTTTCGACCCGGCCTGATCGGATGCTCTCTCGCATACTGTTGGTATTCGGGTGAAAAACCATTGTCTGCGGCGAGTCGATAGACATCACCATCGCGGAGAAAGATTTGAACATTCTCGCCTTGGCACAATCGGCCCGCCGAGCGCACCAGAGCGACAAGCACAGTTTGCAACTCAAAGGTCGAGTGACTGATGACCTTTAGTATTTGGAGGTCGCTGCCTGCTGCTCCAAAGCCTCGTTGCGCTCACGGGTTCGCCCGGCAAGCTGGTCCTGCAAATCAGCGATAGTTCGATGTGGTGGCTTTAGGGCCTTTGGCTTGCCTGCGCGCTGCCGCTTCCCCGGCCTCCGGCTTCCGCGTTGTTGCATGTTCGCTCCCAGGCGGTTCAAGGCTCAATACTAGCGGCTTGCTTTTGCGGCGTATCTCCCAGCTCCAACGCTCGGGATAATCCCCCCGCGCAAATGTGAAGACATAGTAATCGCTCGTACCAGCGGTCATGGTGCATATTAGACCAGACAGCCGCTCCGCAGCCGACTGAAGTTTAAGCAATAGAAATCGTTCCTGCTCGAAAAAGAGCGAGGCCCGGATGAGGGCATCTGGGCCTCTTACAAATACCTGAACAGCACCCCTCTGTGCCGCTCGGCAGATGCCATATAACGTTAGCGCTTAAATCGCTCGCCTCGTTGATCTGCGCAATGTGTCGGATGCCGGACCGATGATCTCTCTGGCCAAGGGACATCCTCGAAAGTTCCGTCATTGATTTGGATCAAAATCGAATGGCGCCTGCCGAAATTCTTTCTTTTTCATGAGTAGGGTGGCGAGCAGATCTAAATGGATCGTCAATGATCAATTTCAAGTTGTCCACTTAAAAAAGAAACGTCGCGAATTAAGCGAATTGGCGGGGAGGCGGTGATGGGAGAAATCGCGCTCAACATTCTCGATCCTGAAGAAATCCTCCGGCTGAAGGCGGTCTTGAGCGAGGTTGTTCTTGCTCTCCCCGAACAGCAGCGTAGCTGCGAGGTTCAAGCTTCCGTCGCAGAGCAGCTTCTTAAGCTCGCCGCAGGAGGCGAGAAAGATCCCATAAGGCTTAAAGAGCACGCCCTGTCCGCCATGAAAAGTCAACGGGCGCAAGAATTGGATAATCTCAGATCGGCGCTGGCGAAGTTCGCTTTGCGGCTGGACGCCCTAGAAAAGCGCCTGAAAGATCGACAGACAAACACACGCTTCAACCTGACTGAGCTGGCCAAGCCGGGTACCCCATTGGCGCAACCGCTGTCTGTTGGATCAAAACGCCGCCAAAGATCAGACCCCGCTAATGATCAGACCCCCGCGAATACGACCAAATCGGCTGCAGGAACGGGGTCCGCAGAGGCGTGACAGAAAAGTTCAGATCTGAAATCGAGACTGGGCGGCTGTCATTTTTTTTCAACAATCGACAGTTATTTTTTCCGCAATGGAGAGGTAATACTCCCAAGTTGGCGTTGGGGAGCGTCAATGGTCATCCATACACTGTTCAAAAGCACCGCGCTGGGTCCCGAAGACATTGAATGTCTCGTCGCGGCGTATCAGCGGAGCCTGCGTATGATTGGCGTCCAAGAGCGCGACGATCCGCTCACACGGATCATCGCCAAGCGGGTAATTGAAATCGGCCAAACCGGCATTCGCGATCCCGACCGTATTTCTCATCTTGTGGTCAAACGGATGGGCCTCCCATAGGGCGCATCGTTGCTGCTTTACGTCGGAAAAAATGAGGAGAACCCCTATGGAACCAAACCAGATCACCCGAGAACAGATGAACCGCATCGGCGCCGCAGCCATGATTGGCTTCAACGCCGCCCAGCCGCTAATCGAATTTCAAGCCTCTATGCTTCGGATTTTGGCCGATAACGTCGAGTTGGCAGCGATCAACTATGGACGCGGGCTCGAAGCATTTTGCCGTCCCATCGAGCAGCAACATCGTCAGGCGGCGGAGTAAGACGGCCGGATCGGGTTGAGACCAATTCGGGTTTGATCGCCTTAAGATTGTTGGAGTAACCCGGCTGGGAATACCGGAAATGGACATGTTTGCGTATTGCCGTGCCATGGCCCCTTTCTGCCGCCAGCGCGCGAGGTTTAACGCCAATCATCATCCGGACGTATGCACACATAAGGAGTGATCTCCCGCTCTTGCGTCAGCTTAATCACGTGCACGGACGGCCAGTACCGCCGCGCTGGTCGCTAGCGAACTTTTTCGCAAAGAACTGGGCAAGGTCCAGTAACCTCGCGCATGGCTCTCGGCAACCGCACGTCGGCTCATGTTTTGATCAATCGTTGATGTCGCTCAATGCGGACCATCGCGGTTAATGTACACTTATGTTGTCACTACCGAACTGCCCAACGAGGGTGCCGACCGCTCAAGACAGGTAGCTTAGGTGTTGATGGGAGCCTCGAGCGAAGACCGCTCGAGGCTCCCGTTAGCGTGTCCAATGTCCGCACCAGTGTGGGCAATCAAATGTGTGGGGCAAGACAGTCTATTTCGTGAAGCAACTGCAGGTCCGCGATAAAGGCGCGGACGATAGCTCTTCAACACGCCTGATCCCGATGATGCGCGAGTACACGGTTTTCAATGTCGACCAGTGCGCGAACCTTCCGGATAGCATCAACACGGGCCAGCAGATGCGGGTTCGCAATCCCGACACGCGCGACAAGCTTGCCGACGCATTCCTGCACTCAACTGGCGCTGACATCCGCGAGGGCCACGGCGATGCCTTCTATGTCCCCAGTCGGGACTTCATCTCGATGCCTGCATTCGCCGGGTTCAAGGGCGCGGATCACTTTTACAACGTGGCATTTCACGAATTATCCCACTGTCGGGTCATAGATCGCGCCTCGATCGGGGTTTGAAGAACCGGTTTGGCTCGGGGGTTACGCGGCCGAGGAACTCATCGCGAGTTGGGCGCCGCGTTCCTGTGTGCTGAATTTGGGTTTGACGGGGACGTCCGGAGTGCGGGTTACATTGCCAATTGGATTGAGTAATGGCGAGCTCGCCATTACTCAAGTAATCGCGAGGTGGCGATAATGTGAAGGAGCGCATTTTCTGCGCTGAAACTCCTTAAATTCCTGCAGTAAACGCGATGTGTTGCTGCGCATTATTTTCGTTGCGAACCTCGGCGGTCCTTTAACCAGCTGAGGAGCCAATGATGACGAATACGGATGGCGAACTGATCGCCAAACTCGCGGAAGTGCTCACGCACCAGAAATACAGCCCGGTGGTCGTGGGCAACTACTGTTGTTACGCGCGGGCCTTTCTCGACTATCTGGCGCGACGGGACATGTCTGTGGCTTCGGTGACGCCGTCGCAGGTCGAACAATATCTGCGCCACGCAATCCGGTCCTTTCGCAAGCGTCATGGCCAGCCTCCCGGTCCACATTGGCACTCGATCCCGCGCGCTGGAATCCACGCGTTGCTGCGCCTTACCCAGGGCAAATGGCCACCGGAGCCGGAAGTGATAGGGCCGGCTCAGGCGCTCCGGCACACGATCTGCTGTGAATACGAGACGTGGCTGCGTGACGAGCGCGGTCTGGCAACCGCAAGCATTGACGCGCTGATGTGGGAGGCGCGGCACTTTCTTGCCTGGCAGTTTGATCGTGATGGGGTTGCCAGGCTCAAGGGGCTGAGTGTCCGGGACATCGATCTTTACATGGAAACGCGAACGCCCGGCTTGCGGCGCAAATCGCTCGCGGACGTTGCTGAACGGCTTCGCTCGCTGCTGCGCTACATGTACCGGACGCGGTACGTCTCGAACGATCTTGCGCCGCACGTCATCGCGCCCCTGCTTTACGCCTATGAGGGTGTGCCCTCGATACTGGATCGCAACCAGATCGCCGCGGTGTTGGAGACCACAAAACACGATACCTCGCCGATGGGCCTGCGCGATTATGCGATGTTGCAGCTTCTCGCGACGTATGGGTTGCGGTCGGGCGAAATCCGGAACCTGTTGCTTGAGGACATCGACTGGCGCGCGGAATCCGTGCGGATCCGCCACTCCAAGACCGGTGCCTTCTCGTTCTTGCCCTTGATGGCGCCGGTCGGCGAGGCGGTGCTCGACTATCTGCGCCGGGGACGTCCGCCGACGGACAGGCGGGAAGTCTTTGTCCGGTCGCGTGCGCCGTATCGCCCCTTGCGGAATCTCTATAGCGAGATCCGCCGGCGGCTATGGTCTGCCGGAGTCAAGCCGCCGGGGAAATGCGGGCCTCATGTGTTCCGCCATGCCCGGGCGGTCGAACTGTTGCGCGCGTCGGTGCCGCAAAAGGTGATCGGCGACCTGCTCGGGCATCGATCGGCCAAGTCGACGATCCCCTACCTCAAGCTTGCAACCGAGGATCTAAGGACGATCGCGCTCGACGTGCCGGGATCGGAGGTGCTCTCATGAACGCATGGCCTGATCCCGATCGCGCCGTCATCGCCCGCTATCTGGGAAAACTGCGACTGCGCAGCGCCAACAGCCGCAGCTATTATCGCCAGGTCCTTCACGGCTTCCAGGACGTTGCCGAGCGTTACCCAGGCATCGACCGGCAGGTGCTGGAGGCATGGCTGCGAGAACGGGGAACATGCTGGCTTCCATCGACGCTGTTACACCGTGCCAGCATCGTCGACCGCTTCCTTGACCACCTGGTCGAGATGAAGATGATCGCCAGCAATTCCATTGTCGAGCTGCGTAGCGAGTACAGCGTCAATCAGAGCAGGCCTATCTGGCAGGCCTTGGCGTCATCGATGCCGGATCAAGCCCTCGCGGCACTGCGCCGCCCCAAACCGTTCGGCAGTGTGCTGGGCGAGATCATGCGCGGTCATGTCGCGCTGATGCGCAGCCGTGGATACCGCTATACGACGCAGGCCGCGTGGTTCCTGCGGTTCGACCGGTTCCTTCAGGCTCATCCGGAACTTGCGGGCGAACCGGTCGCGGTGATGCTGGAGCATTGGGCGGCAGCCAAGCCCACCCGCAATCACGCCGCTGAATGCGAAAAGCTGCAGCGCGCCCTGGCCAAGGCTCTCCGCCATCTGGACCCGAGCATCCCGGCGAGGCGACCAGACACACGGCCGCAAAAGGAAGTGGTGCGGCAATATCGGAAACCGCATATCTACAGCCCCGCCGATGTGCGGCGAATGCTGGAGATCGCGCGGTCCTATCCGTCGCCGCGGGCACCACTGCGACCGTTGAGCGCGTACACCATGCTGTTGCTGGCATACTGCGCCGGCCTGCGGCGAAGCGAGGTGGCGCGCCTCGATCTTGGCGACGTGGACCTCCAACACGGCACAATCACCATCCGGGAGACAAAATTCTTCAAGACCAGAATCCTGCCGTTGCCTGACACCGTGATGGCCGAACTGCGCGCCTATCTGGATGCCAGACGACGCGCCGGAGCGCCGCTGGATCCGCAGTCCGGGCTGTTCTGGCATGACCAGGGGAATGGACGCTACACGTCAGCAGCAATCGCCTGGCTGCTCGTCGACATCCTTCGTCGCGCCAAACTCAAGCCACAGGATGGGCGAACCGGGCCACGTCTTCATGACCTTCGTCACTCGATGGTCGTGAACCGTATCCTCCAATGGTATCGGTCCGGCATCAATCCGCAGGACAGGCTGCCGTTCCTCGCAACCTATCTGGGGCACCGGGATATCAACTCGACGTTGGTCTACATCACCGTCACACAGGACCTGCTGCAGGAGGCAAGTGAGCGGTTCCGCGTAGTTGGCGCGTCCTGCCTTAATCTGATGCAGGAGGCCCGGCCATGAGAAAGACAGACCCGTTCCCCGCGTTGCTGCGCACCTTCTTCTATGAGTGGCTGGCCGAGCAGCGCAATGCATCGATCCATACCATCCGGTCCTATCGCGACACCTGGCGATTGTTCCTCCGGTTCGTCGCGGAGCGAAAGGGCGGCGGGGTCGCACGGATCACCCTGGCTGACCTCACCGCCAGCGAGGTCAGGGCGTTCCTCAGTCATGCCGAGCACGAACGCCAAGATACGATCGGCACGCGTAACTGCCGGCTTGCCGCGATCCGCAGCTTCTTCAACTTCGTAGCGGGTAAGGAACCCACGTATATCGCGCAATGTGCCGAGATCCTCGCCGTACCGATCAAGCGGGCACCGATCCCTGCGCCCTGTTATCTTGAGCCGATGGAGGTGGAGGCGATCCTCGCGCAACCCGACCGATCGACGCTGGAAGGAATGCGCGATCATGCGTTGCTGTCCTTCCTCTACAACAGCGGCGCGCGAATCCAGGAAGCGCTTGATCTGTGCACCGAGGCGATCCGGTTCGAAACGCCCTGTTGCGCGCGACTCCACGGCAAGGGACGCAAGGAACGTATCTGTCCGCTCTGGCCGGAAACCGTGATGCTGTTGAAGAAACTGCTGGAGCGGCAGCCACGGGCGCCGACTGAGAGAGTGTTCATCAACCGGTACGGCGAGCCGCTCGGCGCTTCAGGCGTGCGGTTCAAGCTTGCCGCCTATGTGGAGGCCGCAGCGAAAACGGTGCCAACGCTCCGGTCGAAGCATGTGACGCCGCACAGCTTCCGGCATGCGACCGCCGTCCATCTCGTCTCCGCCGGCGTCGACATCACCGTCATCCGCAGCTGGCTCGGGCACGTCAGCCTCGACACGACGAACCACTACGCCCAGGCCAATCTCGAAACGAAGCGAAAAGCGCTCGAGCGTGTCGGCGCACCCGCAACCGGTAACAAGCCGCCGCCGTGGAAACGGGATGCGAGCGTGCTCGCCTGGCTCGACGCGCTCTGAAATAATGTGAAGGACGACACCGGAAAATCCGCGATATAGCGAAGCCGCGTCGCGCTCCTTCACATTATCGCCACCTCGCGATTAATTGAGCTTCTGAAGGCTGACAGACGGGCATTCTTTACGGCCTGCAGCCATGCCTCCAAGGCTGCGGACTATCTGCGCGGGTTGGCCCTTGCTGAACCGGCGGAAAGGGCGGCGTAATGGCCCCGACGTCCCATCCCAACGCCCAAGCCGTGAGCCGCTCTTCGACATCCACCCACAGACCGGCGTCAGCATCGAGGTGTTCTACGCGGACCGCACGCTGGAGACGTTCGGCAGGGGCGGCGCTGGTTGGTTTTGGTGGCCGCGCCGACGCGGCTGTTCGCCAGTTGGCTCGCCTACTGGGCCGTTCGCTACCAGTTACGGAGCGTATCGGCACGCCATGAATGCGGCGGTACCGATGGTTCGGCGTTGACGCTCGGAACGAATTGGGCGACCCACAGCGTTAATGCGGACACAGCGCGGACACAGCGATTTTTGAAACGGCGTTGGTATTGGCTAAGCTATTGATTTTAATGGTGCCCAGGGGCGGGATCGAACCACCGACACTGCGATTTTCAGTCGCATGCTCTACCAACTGAGCTACCTGGGCACTTCCAGCCGCAGGGGCTTGGGAGCGGCGGTTTATAGTCAGGCTGGGCTGCCCTGTCCACCACGCTTCGCCTTCGGCTGCGTGGCGCAGCCATGCAGCCGAGGCGAAGACGTGCCCGGCGTAGCCCGCAGGGCGAAGACGGGCTACCACTCGAAAGAGCGCTAACGCCGAAAACGCACGAAATGCTCAATCGGCGTCTTCGTCCTCTTCCTTGCGGCCGGGAATGGCATAGGAATTCGACAGCCAGCGGTTCAGGTCGACGTCCCGGCAGCGCTCGGAACAGAACGGCCGCGAGGCCTCGGTGGCCGGCTTGCCGCAGATCGGGCACGGCTTTGCGGACCCCTTTCCCCTGCGCGGGACCTCGGCCGGCACCGCTCTGGCGGCTTAGCTGGCATTCAACCAGCCGAATCGGATCGGGAAAACCCTCGCCGCCGAGCAGCGTGATCGATTCGTACAGCGGCAGGCCCACGATATTGGTGTAGGAGCCGACCATCTTGACCACGAACGATCCGGCGATGCCCTGCACGGCGTAGCCGCCGGCCTTGCCGCGCCATTCGCCGGAGCCGATATAGGCTTGGATGTCGTCCTCGCTCAGGCGCTTGAAGCGGACGCGGGTCTCGATCAGGCGCTGGCGAAACGCCTCCTTCGGCGTCACCAGGCAGATCGCGGTGTAGACGCGGTGGTTGCGCCCCGACAACAGCCGCAGGCATTGCGAGGCTTCATCGACCAGATTGGCCTTGGGCAGGATGCGGCGGCCGACCGCGACCACGGTGTCGGCGGCGAGAATGAAGGCGCCGCGCAATTCGTCATCGAGCTGCACCGATTTGAGCGCGGCGTCGGCCTTGGCCCGCGCCAGCCGGTTGGCGCAGGCGCGCGGCAACTCGCCCCGCTTCGGGGTCTCGTCGACGTCGGCGGGACGCAGCGCATCGGGCTCGATGCCGGCCTGGTTGAGCAGGCGAGACGTCGCGGCGAACCGGAGGCGAGAACGAATTTGGGACGGCCTAGCATGCGGGCTTTTGTCGGCGGGAGGAACGGGTGGAATCGCGCGGAACCTAGTTCGGAAAACCGGTACCCACTTTCGGGATCATGCCGAACGCGCGCGGAACCTATCGGAAGGCGACTGCGTCGAGACAACTGCCGCTAGGTCGTCGCCTTCGCACGCGGGCGACGGACACAGCAACGCATCTGCATCACTCGCTCGCCGCGCCGACCTTCGAAAACCGCTTGCGGATGCGCAGCAGACAGCTCGTCGCAGACCTCGCGATAGGCCTGCAGCTTCTGCTCGCGGTTGCCCTCGGCGCCGGTCGGATCGTGGGTCGGCCAGTATTCGACGTCGGCCGCATGCGTGCGCGTCAGTTCCAGCGCCTTGTGATGCGCCTCCGGCGACAGCGTGATGATGAGGTCGAAATTGAGCCCTTCCCAATCCTCCAGTTCCTCGAACGTCATCGGCTTGTGGCCGGAAATATCCTGGCCGAGTTCCGCCATCACCGCGACCGCGAACGGATCGAGCTCGCCCTTCCTGGACGCCGGCGGATTTCACATAAAGCGCCTGGGGAAACATCTGCTGCAGCAGGCTTTCCGCCATCGGCGAACGCACGCTGTTCAGGCCGCATGCGAACAGCACGGCCTGCGGAGTGCGCGCGCGCGGCGCCGCCTCCACGCGCTAGACTTCCTGGTTTGCGCATGATCTCCGGGCAAACGCTTAGCGTTTGTCCCGAGGAAAACCGGTGCCCACTCTGCGCAAACGCGGCCCACTTTTCGGGATCATGCGCTAGCCTTTCCAGTGCAGCACGCAGATCAGCGTGAACAGCCGGCGGGCGGTCTCGAAATCGATCCGCACCTTGCCCTTCAACCGCTCCTGCAGCGTGCGCGAGCCTTCGTCGTGGATGCCGCGGCGGCCCATGTCGATGGCCTCGATCTTGTCCGGCGTCGCGGTGCGGATCGCCTGATAATAGCTGTCGCAGATCATGAAATAGTCCTTCACGATTCGCCGGAACGGCGTCAGCGACAACAGATGCGCCACCACCGGCGTGCCGTCCTCGCGGCGGATGTCGAACATCAGCCGGTTGCCGGTGATGCCGATATGCAGCGTGAACGGCCCGTCGCCGGCGCCTTCCGGCGCGAACAGGTTCTTTTCGACGAGATCGTAGATCGCGATCGCGCGCTCGTGCTCGATGTCGGGCCCGGAACGCCCGATCGATTCCTCATCGAGCGTCACCGCGACGATGCGGTTGTGCGAATCCTCGTCTGGGGGCGGCTTGGTCATGACAGGTTGAGGCGCAGTCCGACCGAACGCGCATGCGCGTCGAGGCCTTCGGCCTTGCCCAGCGTCATCGCCGCCGGTCCCAGCGCGCGCAGCTGGTCCGGCCCGCATTTCAGGATCGAGGTTCGCTTCATGAAGTCGAGCACGCCCGAGCCCGGACGAGAACCGCGCCGAACGCGCCGTCGGCAGCACGTGGTTGGAGCCGCCGACATAATCGCCGATCGCCTCGGGGGTGTGCGGCCCGAGGAAGATCGCGCCGGCATTGCGGATTTTCGCCGCGAGCGCTTCCGGATCCGCGGTCATGATTTCCAGATGCTCGGCGGCGATCGCATTCGCCAGCGCCACCGCCTCGTCGAGGCTGCTTCACCAGAATGACCGCGCCGAACTCGTTCCACGAGGCCCGCGCGATTTCCGCGCGCGGCAAGGTTGCGAGCTGCGATTGCACCGCGCGTTCGACCTCGTCGGCAAGCGCCGCGCTGTCGGTGATCAGGATCGACTGCGCGTTGACGTCGTGCTCGGCCTGCGCCAGCAGGTCGGCCGCGATCCAGCCGGCATTGCCGGTGTCATCGGCGATCACGAGCACTTCCGAGGGACCCGGCGATCATGTCGATGCCGACCTTGCCGAACACCAGCCGCTTGGCGGCGGCGACATAGGCATTGCCGGGGCCGACGATCTTGGCCACCGGCGCGATGGTCGCGGTGCCATAGGCCAGCGCCGCCACCGCCTGCGCGCCGCCGACGCGATAGATCTCGGAGACGCCGCCGAGATGCGCTGCCGCCAGCACCAGCGGATTGAGCTTGCCGTCCGGCGACGGCACCACCATCACCACGCGCGCCGACGCCGGCGACCTTGGCCGGCACCGCATTCATCAGCACCGAGGACGGATAGGCGGCGGTGCCGCCGGGAACATAAAGGCCGACCGACTTCGATCGCGCTCCAGCGCCAGCCGAGTTCGACGCCGAGCGCATCGGTGAAGCGATCGTCCTTCGGCAATTGCCGCTGGTGAAACACCTCGATCCGGTCGCGGGCGAATTTGAGCGCCTCGATCGTCGCGGCGTCGCAGGCCTTCACCGCCGCGTCGATTTCCGCCGGCGTGACGCGCAAGCCGCTCGCGTCGAGATCGAGCCGGTCGAACTTGCGCGTCGCCTCGATCAGCGCCGCGTCGCCTCGCGCGGCCACGTCGTCGACGATGGCGCGGGTCGCGGCCTCGATATCGGCCGAGACCTCGCGCTTCATCGCGAGGAAGGCGGCGAATCGCTCGGTGAAATCGGCGCTGCTTCTGTCGAGACGAACAGGCATGGTGGCTTTCCGGCGGGGTCCGCGAAGGCCCACTGCTCAATGGCGCGGCGGCAAATCGCCGTCAACCCTTTGCTTTCTAGGATTATTCCGTCATTCCGGGATGGTCCGCAGGACCGGACCCGGAATGACACTTCAGTATATCAAGCGCGCGATGGTCTCAGGCATCCAGCCCTGACGGTTCGGCGCCTTCGTCGAGGTCGGTCAGCTCGCATTCCAGGCATTCGACGTCCAGCCGCAGCGCCCCGCCATGGCTGAACAGCAGCACCGCGCTGCCGCCGGGGCTTCGCCGGGATGAAACTCGATCCCGAGCAGCTCCAGCGCGGCTTCCGGCGCCTCCAGATCGATATTGCGCGACTTGCACGACAGCACCCGGTCAAAGCGCAGCGCCGCGATCAGGCGGCGCGGGGAGGTTTCCCCCGCCAGCGTCTGCTCCCAATCCAGCCGGTTCATGCCGACCACCAGCCGCTTTTCGCCCTGCCGCCAGATGATGTCGGAGGCCTGCACCCGGGCGTCCTGCACATGCGCGGAAATGACGGCGAGATCGTCGGCATCGAGCGCGATCAATTTGAGCTGGGCCGTCACGCATCGCCACCCCCAGGGAGCTTAGTCGCTGATGCGCTCGATGGAGGCGCCGCAGGCCGACAGTTTTTCCTCGAGCCGCTCGAAACCGCGGTCGAGATGGTAGACGCGGTTGACCATGGTCTCGCCTTCGGCGGCCAGCCCCGCGATCACCAGCGACACCGAGGCGCGCAGGTCGGTCGCCATCACCGGCGCGCCGCGCAGCTTGGCGATGCCGTCGATGGTGGCGGTCTCGCCGTCGAGATGGATCCGCGCGCCGAACCGCGCCAGTTCCTGCACATGCATGAAGCGATTCTCGAAAATCGTCTCGGTGATGTGCGAGGAGCCCTTGGCGCAGGCCATCAGCGCCATCAGCTGCGCCTGCAGGTCGGTGGGAAAGCCCGGGAACGGCGCGGTCGAAACCGTCACCGGACTGGATCCCGGCGCCGTTGCGGGCGACGCGGATGCCTTCATTGTTGGGAGTGATGACCGCGCCGGCCTGGGTCAGCACGTCGAGCGCCGATTGCAGCAATTCGGGCCGCGCGCCGGCCAGCTGCACCTCGCCGCCGGTCATCGCCACCGCCATCGCATAGGTGCCGGTTTCGATTCGGTCCGGCAGCACGGTGTGCCGCGCGCCGTGAAGTTTGGCCACGCCCTCGACGACGATGCGGGGGTGCCGGCGCCGGAGACGCGCGCGCCCATCTTGTTGAGGCAGTCGGCGACGTCCAGAATTTCCGGCTCGCAGGCGGCGTTGGTGATGACGGTCGTGCCCTTGGCCAGCGTCGCCGCCATGATGGCGACATGGGTGCCGCTCACCGTCACCTTGGGAAAGTCGATGGCCGCGCCCTTCAGGCCGCCGGGCGCCTTCGCGATCACATAGCCGCCGTCGATGGCGAGTTCGGCGCCGAGCTTCTCCAGCGCCATGATCAGGAGATCGACCGGCCGGGTGCCGATGGCGCAGCCGCCGGGCAGCGACACCTTGGCCTCGTGCATCCGCGCCAGCAGCGGCGCGATCACCCAGAAGCTGGCGCGCATCCGCGACACCAACTCGTAAGGCGCGGTGGTATCGATGATGTTGGCCGCCGAGATGTGCAGGGTCTGGCCCTGATATTCATGATCGCCGGGGCGCTTGCCCGCCGACATGATATCGACGCCGTGATTGCCGAGGATGCGCTGCAGCTGGGCGACGTCGGCAAGCCGCGGCACGTTGTCCAGGATCAGCGTTTCCTCGGTCAAAAGGCCCGCGATCATCAACGGCAGCGCGGCATTCTTCGCGCCCGAGATCGGAATGGTGCCATTGAGCTTGTTGCCGCCGACGATGCGAATGCGATCCATGCCGATCCCCGATTTTGCTATGCACAAAGTATAGAGCGATGCGGCCCCTGATGGCAAAAGCGTGAAATTTGCGGCTATTTGATGGGGTTTGGGGTGGATTCGGCCAATTGACCCGTCATCCCGGGCGCGCTTCGCGCCGTCCCCGGAATAACGATCTCGTCTCGGGCGCGCTGGGTGGCGCCAAGGGCAGGGCGATCGCACCGATCACGCCGGCCGAAATCGTCTCGCTGCACCGATGATCACGATGACGAAGACCACGAGCACGACCCCCTGGACGATTGCGAACGGCGGCTCGCTTGGCGGCACGCTTGGCGCCAGCGCGTGCAACGGGCCCACCTTCAGGAAGCTCTGGATCACCAGCACGAACACATTGAGGTAAAGCGAGGCCATCGCCGTCACCACATAGATTCGGCGCCACACGCCGGAAAGGTTCATGGCGTAAAGCGCGATGCACGCGATCGCCAGCAGCACCAGCGAGAGAATGCCGACCATGTGCGACGGCAACAGCTTGTCAAATGGAAACAGGAATCCGGTGGCGCTGGTCAGAATCGTGAAGAGCAGGAATATCGCGGTCAGGCCCGGCATCGGTTTGGAGCCGAGCAGCCCAAACATGACGATGATGCCCGAAACGATTGCGATCAAACTGATGACCACGTGCAAGGCGGTAAAGGCAGACAAGCTCATACCAAGGACCATGGCGCTTCCCCTTCTAGAACCGGATGGTTGCCGCTAGCTCGGGTAGAAAAATACCACACACGGGCTGCATCGGCCGCAATTCCGACCTGCGGCATCGATCAAAAAATCGAGCGCGGTGCCCAAATTCCTTGGCATCGTCGCCACAACGGGGCCGACATACTCTTCGCTAAAGCGCGGGTTTCGCCGTATCGCCGAGAAAGCCGTGCAGCGCCGCCACCACCTGTGCGCCTTCGCCGATCGCGCCGCCGACCCGCTTGACCGATCCCGAGCGCACGTCGCCGACGGCAAACACGCCCGGCACCGAGGTTTCCAGCGCCGACGCCAGTTGCCCTTCGCTCTTCCTGCATGGCGCGCCGGTCACCACGAAACCTCCGCGATCGACCATGACGCCGCAGCCATCGAGCCAGCCGGTGGCGGGATCGGCGCCGACGAACAGGAACAGATTGCGGATGGCGGCGGAGCTCTCTTCACCGCCGAGGCGGCTGCGCCAGCGCACGCGCTCGAGCGATCCCTCTTCGCCGCCTTCAAGCGCGACCACCTCGGAATTGAACACCAGTTCGATATTCGGCGTCGCCTCGATGCGCTCGATCAGGTAGCGCGACATGCTGGCGCCAAGGCCGCCGCCGCGGATCACCATGTAAACCTTGCGGGCGTGGCCCGAGAGAAACACCGCGGCTTGCCCTGCGGAGTTGCCGCCGCCGACCAGGAATATCTCCTGCTCGGTACAGAGCCGCGCCTCGATCGGCGACGCCCAGTACCAGACGCCGCGGCCTTCGAAATCAGCGAGGTTCCTGATCTCGGGCCGCCGATAGCGCGCGCCGCTCGCCACCACGATCGAGCGGGCACGCAGCACGTCGCCATCGTCGAGTTTCAGGCCGAATGCGCCGTCGTCGCGCGAGCAATCGAGCGACATCACCTCGACCGGAATCATCATGTCGGCGCCGAACTTCTGCGCCTGGTTGTAGGCGCGCGCCGTCAGCGCCAATCCGGAAATCCCGGTCGGAAAGCCGAGATAATTTTCAATGCGCGCGCTGGCGCCGGCCTGCCCTCCGAACGCCCGCGCATCGCACACCGCGACGCTGAGCCCTTCGGACGCCGCATAGACCGCGGTCGACAATCCGGCCGGACCGCTGCCGACGACGGCGACGTCGTAGACCTTGTCCCTGGCGACCGCGCGCACCATGCCCATCGCGCGCGCGAGTTCGGATTCGCTGGGGTTGCGAAGCACGGTGCCGTCGACAGCTACCACCAGCGGCCAATCGCCAGGCGACGGCGAATAACGCGCGATCAGTTCGGAGGCATCGTTATCGCCGGCGGGATCGAGCAGGTGATGCGGGTGACCGTTGCGGGTGAGAAATCCCTGCAGTCTGACCACGCCGACCGAATTCAACGGCCCAATCAGCACCGGCCCGCCGACGCCGCCCTGGATCAGGCTGACCCGGCGAAGGATCAGCGCGCGCATGATGCGCTCGCCGAGATCGGCTTCCGCAACCAGCAGCGCGCGCAATTGATCCGGAGGAATCAAGAGGGTTTCAACGTCGCCCTCGGCATGACCGTCGACCAGCGCGACGCGGCCGGAGAGCTGACCGATCTCCGCGAGAAACTGACCGGGGCCCTGATCGATGACCGGCGTGACGTGACCGAGGCCATCGCGCTGAGTGATCGCGACATGGCCGGATAGCACGACGAACATGCCCGGTCCGGGCTGGCCGGTTTCGAACAGCCTTTCGCCGTCCTTGTAATTGCGCACCTCGCCGAACCGGCGCATGCGCGCGATCTCTTGCGGCGTCAGCGTCGGAAATGTCTGCTCATGACGCGGGAACCCGGCGGCAACCGCAGCGCCGGCGTCGGCCTCATTTCCCTTCGCGGCTTCTGGTGCCATCTCCTGCGCCTCACATGAATCAAAGGAACAGAACCTGCGGCGGGGCAAAAGCATCTTCAGCGGTTGCTACTCGCCTGGCTTACTTCCACCCTCCTCGGGCAGGAAGACCTCATCATCCGTCGAGGGCGCAATCGTGACGTCGCTACGTCCCCTCGCCTGCGATTTTCGACGCTTGAGGTTTTCGCGCAGTGCCAGCTTCAGCCGATCCTGGCGCGGATCCTTCCTCGAATCTTTCCCTGGATCATTCCCCGGACTTCTTTTCGAAGTCGTTCCGGTTTGGCCCTCGCCTTTGTGCTGGTCGTCCTTCATCGTGAACCCGTTCGAATGCGTCGTTCCTCAAAGGATATCACCGGGAGAACAGGCCCTGGGCGAGGAAGTGGGGAACCGGATCGGCCCGCAACTGACCCGGCTGAAGGAGTTGGCGGGCGCGCCGCGCCGATTTTGGCCGTTTTTGACGGCCGCGCAGGCTGCCCGCGCGCTTGCGTCGCTGGGGGCCTTGTGGCAAGGATCGGCGCGCCTTGTAGGGGCCTTTTGGGCCGATTCTCGTATCCGGGGCACGCTGCCGTAGCTCAGTGGTAGAGCACTCCATTGGTAATGGAGAGGTCGACAGTTCAATCCTGTCTGGCAGCACCAGCTTTCCCAAGCGGACAACTGCGGGCGTTGGCCAAAATCCAAAAGACATAACCGCTGCCGGTCTGCGCGGGCGGTCGGCATCGAGGGTTGATGGAGGTCTGGCGCCTCACGGCACAACCGGTTTCCGGCTGTTGTCGCCCGCGAAAAATTAAGGCTTCTTTTAGATTTGATTAAGGCGTTATTAAGCACCAAAAATTCTTTTTATCCAATGGGTTAGGTTATCGGTCGCTGTGTCCGATGGGTGACAGCTTTTTAGTCAAAAGCTGTCTATGTGCGCGCATGGATGGAGCCGACGCGCGGCCCCTCACGAAAACGATATGTTGGAGAACAAGACCAATGAAGAAGTTTCTACTCGGTACTGTGGCCCTCGTCGCCCTCGGCGCGACCGTGCCAGCACTGGCCGCCGATCTCGGCGCTCGCACCCCCTACACCAAGGCTCCGGTCTACGCCGCGCCGCTCTACAACTGGACCGGCTTCTATATCGGCGGTCACATCGGCGGCGCTTTCTCCAGCGACAATAACTTCAACGGCCTTGTCACCGGCAACAACAGCAACGGCCGTTTCCTCGGCGGTCTGCAGGCCGGCGCGGACTACCAGTTCGCGCCCAACTGGGTCGTTGGTATCGAAGGTCAGTACAGCTGGCTCGGCAACAACAGCAGCGTGGTCTTCCCGCGGATACGTCTACGCCAACAACCAGCGCGCGCTGGGCTCGGTAACCGGTCGCGTCGGCTACACCTGGGGTCCGGGCCTGGTCTACGTCAAGGGCGGTTATGCCTACTCCGACAACAACGAAACCCTGACGACGCTCGCCGGCGCCCCGGCCATTTTCGCGTTCGACAGCAACCATAGCAATGGCTACACCGTCGGCGGCGGCCTGGAATACATGTTCGCCCCGAACTGGTCGGCCAAGGCCGAGTATCAGTATTATAACTTCGGCAGCAGCCGGTTCGTCACCCCGGCCCAATTGATCCCGCTCGGCAGCTTCACCACCGACGACCATACGGTGAAGGTCGGCGTGAACTACCGCTTCAACGTCGGCGGCCCGGTGGTCGCGAGGTATTGATCCGCGACTGATCGCAGATTCTCGGAAAGGCCGGCTTCAAAGCCGGCCTTTTTGCTGTCGGCGCACGAAACCGCGCAAATCCCTCAACCTCTCCCGACTTTATTAACCGGACGCCGCGATACTGCCGCCAACTATTCAACCCAAGGGTTTAGCGGACGGGGACGGCATGGCGCACTTCGGGATTGGCAAACTGATTGGGCTCGTTGGCTTTTTGCGGCTGCGATGGGGCGTCAGGGGCAGCCTGTTCGCCGCCTTCGCTGCGATCGCGGGCATGGCGATCGTCATCAGCGCCGGCGCCGGCATGGCGCTGCGTCATCTCGGCGGTTCGATGACCGATCTGAGCGGACGGGATATTCCACGCCTCGCCGCCAGCCTGCAGCTCGCCGCCCAGAGCGCAAGCCTTGCCAGCCAGGGACCGGCGATGCTGGCCTCCGAAAGCGAGCAAGCGCTGAACGAACGTTCCCAAAAAATGAAGGAAACCCAGCAGGCAACGCTGGCAAAACTCGGCGAGATCATCGAACTCGGCGCCGACAAGACGGTGGTCGCCGCCCTCACTGAAACGGTGAAGAACATCGACGACGCCATCAAGAGCCTCGGCTCTGCGGCTCGCGAACGGCTCGAAATCGCGGCCCAGCACGCGAAGCAGTACGAAGCGCTGCGCCATGCGCAGGCCAGCTTCGGCGCCGCCGCCAGCCCCGCCATGATGGAAGCCCAAACCGGGATCAATGCCATCCTGCAATCCATCGACCTGGCTCGCGACGACGCGGCGCAGGCGGCGCGGACCGTCGACCAGCTCGGCAATGCTCGCGGCGCACCTGATGGCGTCCGAGATGATCGCGGCGCTCTCGGCAAACGGCAGCGATACGCTGGAGGCGATCGAGAAGGAATTCAAGGCTGCGCTGCCAGGCGTCAAATCGGACCTCGACCTGCTCCCTGGAAACACCGCGCTGAAAGACGCGATGCTGAAGATGCTGGCGCTCGGCGAAGGCAAGACCGGCGTTTTCAGACTTCGCCAGAAGGAACTGGACGCCAACGATTACGGCCAGATCGTTCTCGACGAGACCCGCAAGCTCAATGTCGGTCTCGGCATCAGCGTGCAGCAACTCGTGGACGGCGTGCAGACCGAGACCGACGCCTCGACCGCGCAGGCGCGCCGCGAGATTTCGCTGGCGACCACGGTCATGCTGGCGCTTGGCGGCCTGACCCTGATCGGATCCGTGCTGTTCGTCTGGCTCTATGTCGGCCGCAACATCCTGCGCCGGATCGGCAGTCTGCAGCGCTCGATGCAGCTTCTATCCGACGGCGACCTGGAATCCGAGATCTATCGCTCGAGCCAGCACGACGAAATCGCAGCGATGGCGAATTCGCTGCAAGTCTTCCGCGAGAGCATGATCAAGGCCCGCGCGCTGGGCGCCGAACAGAACAAGGACCGCACCGCCAAGGCCGAACGCGCCTCCCGCATGGAGGCCCGGATCGTCGAATTCAAAACCGCCGTCCGCGCCGCGCTGGACAGCCTGCAGACGTCCGCCAATTCCATGCAGACCACGGCACAAAGCATGTCCGCGACCGCCGATCAATCCAGCGCCCTGGTAAACGCGGTGGCATCTGCTGCCGAGGAAACCTCGGTCAACGTGCAGACCGTTTCCGCGGGCACCGAAGAGCTGTCCTCGTCGATCGCAGAAATCGGCCGCCAGGTCGTGACTTCGGCGCAGATTGCCCGCAAGGCCGTCGACGAGGCCGGCGCCACCGACGCCACCATGCAGGGCCTTGCCGAAAATGCCGGCCGCATCAGCATCGTGGTCGACCTCATTCAGTCCATCGCGTCGCAGACCAACCTGCTCGCGCTCAACGCCACCATCGAAGCCGCGCGCGCCGGCGAGGCCGGCAGGGGATTTGCGGTGGTCGCTTCCGAGGTGAAGAGCCTCGCCAACCAGACCGCGGAAGCCACCGACGAGATCCGCTCGCAGATAACCAATATGCAGCAGGTGACGACATCGGCAGTTGGCGCCATCCGAAACATCGGAACGATCATCAGCGAGATTAACGACGTGACCGCCGCGATCGCGGCGGCGGTCGAGGAGCAGGGCACCGCCACGCGTGAGATTGCCCGCAACATTCAGCACGCCGCCGGCGGCACCAGCGAGGTTTCCAACAACATTGTCGGCGTCTCTACCGCCTCTGCGGAGGCCGGATCGGCCGCCAGCGAGGTTCTCGAGTGCCTCCAGCGCGCTTCGCCGCGAAGCCGACGTCCTGCGTTCGGAAATCGACGCGTTCCTGTCCAACATCCGCGCGGCCTGAAGAGTCACCATGCGCCACGGGCGGCACCCCCTGCCTCCTGCGCATGGTTTGCACCGGATTTTCGGGCAAAAGAGCCCGCATTCCCGGTGTTTTGTCGAAACCGCAATTGTTTTTCGGCTGGCGCCGCGCCGATAGTGCGGCTAAGCCGATACAAGATAATTCCGACGCAGAACGATGCATTCAAAAACAGACACGGTGCAGTCCTCGGCCGAGGCACTGCGATACCCCTGGGAAAACCATCCCGGCCCGAATCAGATCGTTGAGGTGAGGCCCGGGATATTATGGGCCCGGCTCAATCTGCCGTTCCGTCTCAACCACGTGAACATCTACCTGCTCGCCGACGGCGACGGCTGGGCGGTGGTAGATTCCGGATTCGGCAATGAGGAATCGATCGCAGCCTGGACTGCATTGTTCGAGGGCCCGCTGGCGCAGGCGAAAATCACGCGGCTGATCGTGACCCATTCGCATCCCGATCACGTCGGCCTCGCCGGCTGGATCGTCGAACGCTTCAACTGCCCGCTCTACATGTCGCAGGTGGAATACCTGCAGTCGATCTATCATCAGAACCGCGGCACCGAAGAGCGCCGAAACGCGCAACGCCTGTTCTTCCGGCGTCACGGCATGGACGAGAACCTGACCGACAAATTGCTCGGCCGCGGCCAGGAATACCTGAAGCGGGTTTCGGTCCTGCCAGCTTCCTATCGCCGCATCTCGAATGGCGACGAAATTTCCATCGGCGCGCGGCGCTTCAAGGTGATCACCGGCGGCGGCCATGCGCTGGATCAGGTGATGCTGTATTGCGCCGCCGACAAACTGTTCCTGTCCGCCGATCAGGTACTGAGCAAGATTTCACCCAATGTCAGCGTCTGGGCGGTCGAACCGGACCAGAACTCGCTTGGCGAATACCTCGCCTCGTTGGCGAGCCTCACCACTACGCTACCCTATGACGTCATCGTGCTGCCCGGCCACGGCGTGCCGTTTTACGGATTGAAGACCCGCATCAAGCAACTCGCCGATCATCACGAGGATCGCTGCCGGCTGATTGCTGAAGCCTGCCGGGAAACGCCGCAAACGTCCAAGGAACTCGTGCCGGTGGTGTTCCACAAGCACGTGCTCGACGTGCACCAGATGGGCTTTGCCTCGGGCGAGCTGATCGCCCATGTCAATTACATGCTGGTCGAGGGCCGCCTGACGGCCGCGGAAACCGGCGGAGTGCTCCGCTTCAAGACGACCTGAACTCCCGAAAGCGGAGGCGACCGTAAGCCGCCGGCCGCGTTTTGATCAGAATCAAATTTTGGTCCGCGCCTCGGGCAACCCGGCCCCACGCCCATCAGGCGTCCGGCGACCTGATTCCGGCTCGACATCAATCCTGGAAACCCTCTAAAAAGACTCGAGCCACCTCGGCTTCAGCTTCCGTTCCGGGTATTGCGATGGATTACAGCAAGTTCTTCAGTCACGCCCTCAACCGCCTGCATGACGAGCGGCGCTACCGGGTTTTCGCCGATCTTGAGCGGATCGCGGGCCGGTTCCCGCACGCGACGTGGCATTCGCCCAAGGGCACGCGCGACGTCGTGATCTGGTGCTCCAACGATTATCTCGGCATGGGACAGCACCCCAAGGTGATCGGCGCCATGGTCGAGACCGCGACCCGGGTCGGCACCGGCGCCGGCGGCACCCGCAACATCGCGGGCACCCATCACCCCCTGGTGCAGCTCGAGCAGGAACTGGCCGATCTGCACGGCAAGGAAGCCGCGCTGCTGTTCACCTCCGGCTACGTCTCCAACCAGACCGGCATTGCGACCATCGGCAAGCTGATACCGAATTGCCTGATCCTGTCGGACGCGCTCAACCACAATTCGATGATCGAGGGCATTCGCCAGTCCGGCTGCGAGCGCCAGGTGTTCCGCCACAGCGACATGGCGCATCTCGAGGAACTGCTGCGCGCCGCGGGGCCGGACCGGCCGAAACTGATCGCCTGCGAGAGCCTCTATTCGATGGACGGCGATATCGCGCCGCTGGCCGCTATCTGCGATCTCGCCGAACGCTATGGCGCGATGACCTATGTCGACGAGGTCCATGCGGTCGGCATGTATGGCCCGCGCGGCGGCGGCATCGCCGAACGCGACGGCGTCATGCACCGCATCGATATCCTCGAAGGCACGCTCGCCAAGGCCTTCGGGTGCCTCGGCGGCTATATCGCGGGATCCTCCGACATCATCGATGCCGTCCGTTCCTACGCCCCCGGCTTCATCTTCACGACCGCACTGCCGCCCGCGATCTGCTCGGCCGCGACCGCCGCGATCCGGCATCTCAAGACCTCGGGCTGGGAACGCGAGCGCCATCAGGACCGCGCCGCCCGCGTCAAGGCGATCCTGACCGCCGCGGGCTTGCCGGTGATGTCGAGCGACACCCATATCGTGCCGCTGTTCGTCGGCGACTCCGAGAAATGCAAGCGGGCCTGCGACATCCTGCTGGATGAGCACAACATCTACATCCAGCCGATCAACTATCCGACCGTCGCCGTAGGTACCGAGCGGCTGCGGATCACGCCGTCGCCCTATCACGACGACGGCTTGATCGATCAGCTTGCCGACGCGTTGCTGCAGGTCTGGGAACGCGTCGGTCTGCCGCTTCGGAAAAATTCGCTGGCCGCAGAATAGCGGCCCGGCGTGGCTCCTCGGCGAAATCCCGGATTCGCGATCGGTAACATTTAGGACCGGTAACATACGTGTTTTGCCGGTGTGATCCGGCTATACTCCCTCCATTCGACGGCTGTCGTGTCCGGTGGCGCGGATCGACGCGCGCCGAGACCTCAAGGGAGCAAACGCGATGCTGCACGACTGGGGCGTGATCGCAGCCGCCTTCGGCTACATCGGGTTCCTGTTTCTGGTTGCGAGCCATGGCGACCGCCTGTCGCCGACGCAGCGCGGCCGCGCCAGCGCGCTGATTTATCCGCTGTCGCTGGCGATCTATTGCACCTCCTGGACATTCTTCGGCTCGGTCGGTTTCGCCACCCGCACCAACGTGGATTTTCTCGCGATCTATATCGGCCCGGTGCTGATGATTGCTCTCGGTACGCCGCTGCTTCGCCGCGTGATCCAGCTCGCGAAATCGCAGAACATCACCTCGATCGCCGATTTCATCGGCGCGCGCTACGGCAAGAGCCAGGCCGTCGCAGCAACCGTTGCCCTGATCGCGATCATCGGATCGGTTCCCTACATCGCGCTCCAGCTCAAGGCCGTCGCGTCGTCGCTCGAAACGATCATGAGCGAAGATCAGGCCTTCTCCTCTATCCCGATCATCGGCGATATCGCGCTGATCGTGACGCTGGCGATGGCGGCGTTCGCGGTGCTGTTCGGAACCCGCCAGACCGACGCGACCGAACACCAGCACGGCCTGATGCTGGCGGTCGCCACCGAATCCATCGTGAAGCTGGTCGCCTTTATCGCCGCCGGCGCCTTCGTCACCTTCTGGATGTTCGGCCCGACCGAACTGGTCGAGCGCGCGCTGAAGACCCCGGAAGCGGTGCGCGCCATCAATTACACGCCGTCGATCGGCAATTTCCTCACTATGGTGCTGTTGTCGTTCTGCGCGATCATGCTGCTGCCGCGCCAATTTCACGTCAGCGTGGTCGAGAATTCCAGCGATGCCGAGGTAGGCCGGGCGCGCTGGCTGTTTCCGATCTATCTGATCGCCATCAATCTGTTCGTGATTCCGATCGCGCTCGCCGGACTCATAACCTTTCCGTTCGGCGCAATTGACAGCGATATGTATGTGCTGGCGTTGCCGATGGAGGCCAATGCCCCCTTGCTCAGCGTCGGCGTCTTTGTCGGCGGCCTGTCGGCGGCGACCGCCATGGTGATCGTCGAGTGCGTCGCGCTTTCCATCATGGTCTCGAATGATATCGTGGTGCCGCTGGTGCTGCAGCGAGCTCCGGAATCCCGCGCCGGTCAAAAGGACTTCGGCAACTTCCTGCTCAGGGTTCGCCGCATTGCGATATTCGCGATCATGGGGATGGCGTATCTCTATTATCGCGCGCTGGGCAACACCCAGCTGGCGGCAATCGGCCTGTTGTCTTTCGCGGCGATCGCGCAGTTGGCTCCTGCGTTTTTCGGTGGCCTGTTCTGGCGGCGCGGGACCGCGCGCGGCGCCATCGGGGGCATGCTGGTTGGCGGCGCAGTGTGGATCTACACGCTGTTTCTTCCGAGCTTCCTGGACGGCAATACCGCCGGCCTGCTGATGTTGCAGCACGGCCCGCTCGGCATCGAGGCCTTGCGTCCGCAGGCCCTGTTCGGCGCCGATTTGCCGCCGCTACTGCACGGCGTTCTCTGGTCGCTTTCGCTCAACCTCTTGACCTTTGTGGCGCTGTCGCTCGCGCGCCAGCCGTCCTCTATCGAGCGGTTGCAAGCGGACCTGTTTGCGCCGAATGCGCTGGCGCCGATCGCGCCGACCTTCCGGCGCTGGCGCACCACGGTGACGGTGCACGACATTCAGAGCACCGTGGCGCAGTATATCGGCCCCGATCGCGCCCGCCATTCGTTCGAAGCCTTCGCGGTCACCCACAATGCCCGTCTCGAACCGTCGGCGCCGGCCGATTTCGAGCTGCTGCAGCATGCGGAACATCTGATCGCCTCCTCGATCGGGTCGGCGTCCTCGCGCCTGGTGATGTCGCTGCTCTTGCGCAAGCGCGCGGTCTCGGCCAAGGCCGCCCTCAAACTGCTCGACAACTCCCACGCCGCGCTTCATTTCAATCGTGAAATATTGCAGACCGCCCTGAACCACGTGCGGCAGGGTATCGCCGTGTTCGACGCGGATCTGCAGCTGATCTGTTCGAACCGGCAGTTCAGCGAAATACTCGGCCTGCCGCTGCACCTCGTCCAGATCGGGATTCCGCTGAAGGAAATCCTTCAGTACATGGGAGCGATCAGCCTGCCCGGCTTCGGTGACAGCGACGGTTTGCTGGAAAATCGCCTCGCCGCCTATACCACCGAAGGCGAGCCGTATCTGGAACGTCTGCCGGACCGTCACATGGTGATCGAGGTGCGCACCAACCGGATGCCCGGCGGCGGACTGGTCATCACCTTTTCCGACGTAACTCCCTCCTTCGAGGCGGCCGAAGCGCTGGAACGTGCCAATGCAACGCTGGAAAAGCGCGTCCGCGATCGCACCGAGGAGCTCACGCGCCTGAACTCGGAACTGGCGCTGGCCAAGAGCACCGCCGAGGACGCCAACATTTCGAAGACGCGCTTCCTGGCGGCCGCGAGCCACGACATCCTGCAACCGCTGAACGCGGCGCGACTCTATGTGACGAGCCTGGTCGAGCGCCAGAACGGCGGCGAGGATTCTCGGCTGGTTGAGAACATCGACGATTCCCTGGAGGCGATCGAGGAGATCCTGGGCGCTCTGCTGGACATTTCGCGACTCGATGCCGGCGCCATGACGCCCTCGATCTCGAGTTTCAAGATCGGCGACATGATGCGGTCGCTGGAAATCGAATTTGCCCCGATCGCGCGGGCCAAGGGGCTGAAGCTGACCTTCGTGCCCTGTTCGCTGCCGGTGGAATCCGATCGGCTGATGCTGCGGCGGCTGTTGCAGAACCTGATTTCCAACGCCATCAAATATACCCAGCGCGGCCGCGTGCTGGTCGGCTGCCGGCGTCACGGCCAGTCGCTGCAAATCAGCGTTTACGACACCGGCGTCGGCATTCCCGTTCTCAAGCGCGGCGAGATCTTCAAGGAGTTTCACCGGCTGGAGCAGGGCGCGCGGATCGCGCGCGGCCTCGGGCTGGGGTTATCGATCGTCGAGCGGCTTGCGCGCGTCCTCAACCACGGCATCGCGCTCGAGTCCAATGGCAGCAGCGGCTCGGTGTTCTCGGTCACGGTCCCAATCGCGAAAGCGGTCAATCACACCGCGGCGGTCACCAGCGCAACCCCGCTTTCGACGGCGCCGATGAGCGGCTCGCTGATCGTTTGCATCGAGAACGACCCGGCGATTCTGGACGGCATGAAGACCTTGCTGACCGCCTGGGACGCCGAGGTCATTGCGGTGGCCGATCCCGATGCCGCCATCGAGGCGATCGAGGCTGCCGGCAAGCCGGTCACCGGTCTATTGGTCGACTATCATCTCGATCGCGGCAATGGCGTCGCCGCCATCCGGGACATTCGGCGACGATTCGGCGAGAACATTCCCGCAATCCTGATCACGGCGGATCGCAGTCCGCGCGTGCGGGCAGCGGCGCGGGAAGAGAACATCGCGGTGCTGAACAAGCCGGTCAAACCGGCGTCGATACGGGCTCTGCTGGGTCAGTGGCGCGCGCAGCAGATAGTGGCCGCGGAATAGGCGCGATCTATTTCGTTTCGCGATCTGGCTATTGCGGCGAGGGCGTACCCGGCCGCCACTGGCCGCCGGAAATTTTCGCAGCCGCGATCACGGCCTGGGTGCGGCTCTCGACTCCGAGCTTTTGCAGGATCGCCGATACGTGCGCCTTGATCGTCGCTTCCGACACGCCAAGCTCGTAGGCAATCTGCTTGTTGAGCAGGCCTTCCGACAGCATCATCAGCACCCTCACCTGTTGCGGCGTCAGCGTCACCAGCCGGTCGCGCAGGCGCCTCATGTCCGGATCGACAGCGGATGTGAGATCGGTGTCCGGTGGTACCCAGACGTCGCCATCCATCACTTTCATGATCGCGTCGCGCAGCGTTTCGACCCCGAACCGCTTGGGAATGAACCCGGAGGCGCCGAAATCCAGCGACCTTCGGATCGTTCCGACATCGTCGCTGGCCGACACGATCACGACGGGAATCGCCGGATACTGCGCGCGCAGATAAATCAGGCCTGAAAAGCCCGAGATCCCCGGCATCGTCAGATCGAGCAGGATCAGATCGACATCAGATTCCCGCTCGAGCAGCGCGGTCAGATCCTCGAACGACCCCGCCTCGTCGATCTTCGCCGATGGCACGACGCTTGCGACCGCTTGCCGCAGCGCGTCGCGAAACAGCGGATGATCGTCGGCAATGATGAGGTGAGTGTTGGCGGCAGCAGTCATTTATTTCTTGCAAGGGCGTTGCGGCAAGTCCGTGCCCGCTTTTTGGGCGTGCCAGGCGAGTTTTTCACATCAATTGTCGTCTGATGGGCGGCCACATGCAAGCTCGCAATAAAGTCACGCGGCAAAGCGGTTAATCCACCGATTTGTGCGCCGCAATACGCCTGATCGCCATAGCGTGACCGAGTGCCGCAACGTTCGTGTTTCCCCGCGACAACCATCCAGAGGGCCGAAAGTCTTATTGGGAGAGCTTTCACAGCGATGTTACCTAGCGCGAGGCTCACAGTCTTAATCCGACCTAGTTCGGCGCGTGGGCGAGCTTTGCATCCACGATTTCGGGGAGGAACGATTTAAAATGTCCACAACGACTGCAACAACATCGGCGCGCATTCCGGCAAACTTCCGGCGCGTCATCACCGCCGCGGCCGGCGGAAACGTTATTGAATGGTACGATTTCTATATTTTCGGGAGCTTGGCCACGATCTTGTCGGTCAAATTCTTCGAAAAGAGCCACCCCATTGCCGCGCTGCTCAGCACGATCGCGCTGTTCACCGCCGGGTTCCTGGTCCGGCCGTTGGGGGCATTTGTGTTCGGCTGGCTGGGAGACAAGGTCGGCCGCAAGTATACCTTCATCATGACACTCGTCGGCATGGCGCTCGGCACCGGGGCGATCGGGTTGATTCCGACCTTCGAACAGATCGGCCTGAGTGCTGCGATCATCCTGTTCTGTTTGCGGATGCTCCAGGGTCTTTGCCTGGGCGGCTCCTACGGCGGCGCCATCACCTATGTCGCCGAGCACGTGCCGGAAGACCGCCGCGGCTACTATACCGGCTGGTTGCAGACCTCGCCGACCCTCGGAATTGTGGTGTCGCTCATCGTGATCATCGTGACCCGCACCTACGCCGGCGAAGCCGCGTTCAACGACTGGGCGTGGCGGATTCCGTTCTTGTTCTCCTTCCTGCTGATATTCGTCACCATGTACATGCGGTCCAACTTCGAGGAATCGCCGGTCTATGCGGAGATCAAGGCCAAGGGTCACACGAGCAAGAATCCATGGCGCGAGGCCTTCCTCAATCCCCAAAATCTCAAATACGTGGTGATCGCCACCATCGTGGTGTTGGGCGAGGGCGTGGTCTGGTACTCCAGCCAGTTCTGGGCGCTGTTCTACCTGCAGACGGTTTCCAAGGTGGACACCCTCAGCAGTTCCGTCATCGTGGGAGTCGGGCTGGTCATCGGGACCCCGACACTCATCCTGTTCGGCTGGCTGTCCGATATCATCGGCCGCAAGCCGGTGATCCTGGGCGGATTTCTCCTCGCGGCGATTGTCTACTATCCGCTGTTTACGTGGCTCGGGGCGGTCACGCATCCGGGCAATATCAACTACCCGATTGCGATACTCATTGTTGCCCTCCTGGTCTCCCTGGTCGGGATGGTCTACGGGCCGATCGGTGCGTTCCTGGCTGAATTTTTTCCCAGCAGGATCCGCTACACGTCGGTATCCATGCCGTACATGATCGGCAACGGCTGGGGTGGCGGCTTGGTGCCATTCATCACCACGGCGGCTTACACGGCGACAGGCAGTCTCGCCTATGCGCTGATCTACCCGATCGCAGTTCCGGCGGTGTGCTTCGTGCTCTCGCTGTTCCTGATGCCCGAGACGCGCCAAATGAGCATCTGGGACGATGACCAGGCGGTAGCGAAAAGCTGACAAATCTTGAGGATCCAAGACATGTGCGGGGCCCGTTCGGCCCCGCGCTTTTCTTCCTGAAACACCAGGGGCGTCCGATATCAGCACCGGTTCAGGCGTGAGTATTCAAAAGGCCTGACAAATCCAGATCTCAGTCTTCGCAAGACAATCCGGCCGCGGATCGCTCCGGGCCGGATTTTGTTTTTGTTGGTACGCCATCGGCCAAGGCATGCGTTAGTTGGCCCCCATAAATTGCAACAAAATCTCGCGCCGATGCGGGCGCTTGCGATGCTCGATCAGGTAGATCGCCTGCCAAATCCCGAGCGCGAGCTCGCTCTTGAGGACCGGTATCTGCAGAGAGGTTGCCGTCAGCATGGTCTTGACATGCGCGGGCATGTCGTCGGGACCTTCGGTGTCGTGCTTCCACCCGGCGGTCTCGGGCGCCAGCCGGTCGAGCGCCGCCATCAAATCATCGAGCACCGCGGAATCGGCGTTTTCCTGGATAGTCAGCGAGGCCGAGGTGTGGCGGATGAACAGTGTCACCGCGCCCTCCGTTGCGCCGGCGTCCTTTACGAATTTTGCGACCTCTTCGGTGAGGTCAACAAAGCCGGGCCCCGACGTTTGAACTGCCAGCAGCGACGTCGTGATCATGTCTGCGTTCACCGTCGATAACCTGGCACGAAATATTTGGCTCATGAAACAAACGACCTATGCAGGTTGGACAAAGGCGCTCTTCGCGCCAAGCCCAGTCCACGAAGTTTCAGACGTTCAAATCTTGCCGGTGACATCCTTCTGCATGCGATTGGCCATCTCGACCAGCCGCTGCCATGCGCGTTCCAGAAACGAAATTACCCGATCCATGTCGCGGTCGCTCGGCAGCGGAATCTCGATCTTGCGCTCGCCCTCGGCGACCTTCGGCTCGGCCTTCTTCAGGGAGTCGGTCTTCGGCAACGCTTCGTCGGTCTTGTCGGTGACAATCGGTCCGCGCGCCGCCAGTTCCGCCTTAAGCTTCTCATTGTCGGCCTGCAGCCGGCCGATTTCCGCGTCAAGCGCCGCGCGCTCGTCGGGCACGGCATAGCAGGCCCAGCCGGTGCCGGTGTTGCTGCAGGTCGAAACGGCGCCGGTACGGGTATCGAGCCTGATCACACCGTCGGCGACCGGCGACAGCGTATACCGGCCTTTCTCGCCGTCCGGCATCGGCTGTGCGGCCAAGGGGCCGATCCCGCCGGCAACAAGACAGCCGATCAAAGCAGCAGAGACGACAGAGAGGGAGAATTTCGAGGGCGACATCGCTGTCATCATGGGGTTGCTCCGCCTCAAAACCGATAGCACCTTTCCTATTCTATACCTGCGAACGGTAGGGCGCGCGGCCGGACTTCAACGCATCCGCGAGCAATTCGATCCGGTCCTGTCCCCAGAACACCTCGCCGTCGAGCACATAGACCGGCGAACCGAACACGTCGGCGGCCAACGCGTCCTGGCGGTTTTGCTCGTAGGCCGCACTGATCCCATCGGAGCCCGAACGCTCGACCAGCTGCTTGCCGGGAAGCCCGGATTCGTCGGCCAGTTTAATCAAGGTCGCGGGATCGGCGAGGTTGAGCTGGTCTTCCCACACCGCGGCGAACGCCCGCCGCACGAACGGCTCGGGATCGAGGCCGGCTTCAATCGCCGCGATCACCACACCATCGGCCAGCCGCGCGTTGAACGGCCAATTCGCCGGCTGAAGATGGAATTTCAGCCCACGCTTGTCGCGCCAGCGCTGCAGCTCGACCATCCGATAGCGCTGCCGCACCGGATGGCGCCTCATCAACGGCAGGCCGCCGGTCTCCGAAAACAGATCGACCAGCACCACCGGCTTGTAATTCACCTTGAGATCGTAGGTCTTTGCGACCTCGCGAAATACATGGTGCCCGATATAGGCCCACGGGGACTGAAACGAAAAATAGTAGTCGACCTGACGTGACATTTGGGGCTCCGAGGCCAGGGTCTGGACGCTGCGGTCATCCCAACAGACCCGCCTGCACCGTGCAAGATCGATCATGGTTCGATCCGGCTGCTGCACTGCGGCCGCGACTCTGCCGTTCGCCCGAGGCTCTCCTGAATAAACCCAAGTGAATCAATGCGCTAACTGCTCATGACGCAATCTTGACTTGCTTAGATGCGGTCAGTATGGTCCGCGCGGCTTTTGAGGGTGACGGGGCGTCATTTCCATCAACGCAGCATCGTTTCGGGTCTCCACAGCATGGCTGAAGGCACGAATGACAGCGAAAATGGAAGTCGCGATAAATCGTCCTCCGACGAGGCTGCGCTTTCCGCAAGGCTCGGAAGTCTGGATCACCGGTTGTCCGCAATTCGGGACAGCCGAAAGATCGGGACTGACCCGTCCGGAAACGAGCAGGACACGGCTCAGGCCAGGGCATCCGCCATGGCCGTCGGGCTTCGCCTCTCCTCCGAACTGGTCGCCGGTGTTCTTGTCGGAGCGGGTCTCGGCTGGGGTTTCGATCGCTTGCTGTCGACTTCGCCCTGGGGCCTCATCGTATTCTTGCTGCTTGGCTTTATCGCCGGCGTGATCAATGTGATGCGGACGGCGGGCGTGATGGCGAAGCAGTCTGAAAGACTCTGACGCGGGCACTCGAGGCGCAACTGAAGGTTCGACCCGATCCGCGAGAGATCGCGAAACCGATAGACTGAGAAACGAATGGCCGCCGATCCAATCCATCAGTTCCAGATCCACAAGATCTTCACCATCGGTCACATTGGCGGGCAGGAGATCGCGTTCACCAATTCGTCGGCCTACATGTTTCTGGCGGTGGCGGTGATTTCGCTGCTGATGATCGGCGGCTCCGCCGGACGGCAGCTGGTTCCCGGCCGCATCCAGTCGATCGCCGAACTCAGTTACGAATTCGTGGCGAGCACTATCAGAAGCACCGCCGGCTCGGAAGGCATGAAGTTCTTCCCGCTGGTGTTCTCGCTGTTCATGTTCATCATGCGTCTCGAACCTGGTCGGGATCATTCCCTACACCTTCACGGTTTCCAGCCACCTCATCGTCACCGCCGCGCTGGCGCTGCTGGTGTTCTTCACCGTGCTGTTTTACGGCCTCTACAAGAACGGCCTGAAATTCTTCAAGCTGTTCGTGCCGTCGGGTGTTCCGATCTACATCCTGCCGCTGGTGGTGTTCATCGAGATCATATCGTTCTTCCTGAAGCCGGTTTCGCATTCGGTGCGACTTTTCGCCAACATGCTGGCGGGCCATATCGCGCTGAAGGTGTTCGCGAGCTTCATCGCCATGCTCGGCGCCTTCGGCATTCGTCGGCGTGTCCGGCGCCGTGTTGCCGCTCGGGCTGACCATCGCGCTGACCGCGCTGGAACTGCTGGTCGCGTTCCTTCAGGCCTACGTCTTCGCCATCCTCACCTGCATCTACCTCAACGATGCTCTCCATCCGGGCCACTGATCCGGCCTCATCTACACAAACCTCAAGAAGGAGTTCGTTTCATGGATCCGATTGCCGCGAAGTACATTGGCGCTGGTATTGCCTGCATTGGCATGGGTGGCGCCGGCGCAGGCGTGGGCATCATCTTCGGCAACTATCTCGCCGCAGCGGTGCGCAATCCTTCGGCAGCCCAGGGCCAGTTCGGCAACCTGATTTTCGGCTTCGCCGTGACCGAAGCGCTCGGCATCTTCTCGCTGCTGATCGCGCTGCTGCTGCTGTTCGCACTCTGATCCATCACCGATCTGGCCGATGAGATTCACAGGGTCGAATCTGCAATTGGCCGAACAGGAGAAGCCCGTGGCTGAAGGTCATGGCGACGCCAAGGGCGCGACAGCCCACACCGAGGCAGAGGGCGGCCACAAGGCCCCCTTCCCGCCGTTCCAGAAGGACACCTTTGCTTCGCAACTGGTGTCGCTGCTGATCGCGTTCGTCGCGCTTTATCTGATCGTCTCGCGAATTGCGCTGCCGCGCGTCGGCGGCCTGCTCGACGCGCGTCAGAAAGCGATCGAGGGCGATCTGGCCGAGGCGCAGAAGCTGAAGGACGCCTCCGACGGTGCGCTGAAGGCCTATGAGAGCGAACTCGCCGCCGCGCGCTCGCGCGCGCAGGCGATCGGCAACGAGACCCGCGAAAAGCTAAACGCGGCATCGGAGGCCGAGCGCAAGACGCTGGAAGAGCGGCTTTCGCTCAAGCTCGCCGAGGCCGAAAAAACCATCGCGTCGACGCGCGAGACCGCGATGAGCAACGTCCGCGGCATCGCCGCGGATGCGGCCGCCGCGATCGTGCAGCGGCTCTGCCGGCGTAGTCCCCGACGGCAAGTCGGTGGACAGCGCCGTTGACGCTTCCTTGAAGGGATAACCTTGATGTTCGCCGAACCGGAATTCTGGGTCGCCGTCGCCTTCGTCATCCTGATGGGCGTATTCGCCTATTTCGGCATCCACCGCACGGTGCTGACGGCGCTCGATCATCGCAGCGACCGCATCAAGACCGAACTCGACGACGCGCGCCGCCTCAAGGAAGAGGCCGCCAAATTGCTGGCGGAATACAAGGCGCGAGCCGCCAGCGCGGAACGCGACGCCCAGGACATCATCGCCAGCGCAAAGGCCGAAGCCGAGCGCATCGCGGCCGAGGCCAAGACCAAGATGGAAGATTTCGTCGCCCGGCGCACCAAGACCGCCGAGAGCAAGATCGCGCTGGCCGAAGCACAGGCGCTGGCCGACGTCCGCGCGGCCGCGGCCAACGCCGCGGTGACCGCCGCTTCCACCATCCTGTCGCAATCGGTGAAGGGCCAGGTCGCCGACGATCTCCTGGCCAAGGGCATCGTGGAAGTTCGCGAAAAGCTGAACTGACGCGGCTTCAATTGGTTAAACAAGAGCCGGCGCGAGACCATCGCGCCGGCTTTTTGCTTTCGCCATACTCTCTTTCTCTCTTTCGTCACGCCCCGGACGACAACAGCGGGATTACTTCTTCTTCCTCGCCGCCTTCGGCTTCGCCTCCGGCGTCAGCGCCTGCGGATCGAAGCCGATATAGAAGATGTAGGAATCGCCGGTCGCTCCCGGCGGCACCGGATAGACCATGTCTTCCGCCACCATGCTGAACGGCACGCTGCCTGCCTCGTTCATCGACACCGTGGTCCGGTAGACCTTGGTGGCGATCGTCTTCTCCTGGACGCCGCCCTGCACCACGGCGACGCGAAGCGGAATCTCGACCGTCGGCGGATTGCCGGCCGGGCCGGCAATGACGCGGCCGAGAATGCCGATCCGCGCGGTGATCTGGCCGCCGTTCACCGTGCAATCGCGCGCGGTGCGGGTGATCGTCGCCTGAAAGCGCAGGTCGTTGCCGACCGGCTGCTTGCCCGGCGCCGCCACCGCGTAGGTCGAGGCGCCGGCGCGAATGCTGACCGGCGGACAGGTCAGGTCACTTTGGGCTCAGGCGCCGGCGGCGGCGCTCCCTGGGCGGGCTCTTCCGACTTCCCACCGAACAGGCTCTTGAAGCGATCGCTAAGCGACTGCGACGACGCCGGCGAGACAGGCGCACTGCAACTTAGTCCAAACAAGACCGCAAAGATCGCGATCCTGCGACACGTGCTCAACCGAGCAGCCTTGATCACACGTTCGTCACCCATTGATGTCCCTGGCGTCCTGCATCATCTGACCATCGTCCCCACCCGCGTTATAGCAGCGCAATGGCGGCGAACCCAAGGCCATCAAAAACCACGCGTCATCATCTCGAAAGCCGAGGGTTAACCGCGAAAATCCTCATGCAGCAGGCCGAACAGCAGATGGTCCTGCCAGACGCCGTTGATGCAGAGATAGCGCCGCGCCAGCCCCTCGCGGGTGAAGCCGCATTTCTCCAGCACCCGGATCGACGGCGCGTTGGTGGGAATGCAGGCGGCCTCGATGCGGTGCAGATTGAGTTCGCCGAACAGCGACGGCAGCAGCACCCGCAGCGCCGCCGTCATGTAGCCGCGATGCGCGTGGGGCTGCCCGACCCAGTAGCCGATGGTGCCGGCCTGCACGATGCCGCGGCGGACATTCGCCAGCGTGATGCCGCCGATCATCGCCCCGTCGGTTTCGCGAAACACGATGAACGGATAGGAGCGGTCGGCGGCGATGTCCTCGGCATAGCGGCGCAGCCGCCGCCGGAAGCCGGAACGGGTCAGATCGTCGGATGGCCAGATCGGCTCCCACGGCGTCAGATATTCCCGGCTGTATTCGCGCAAATGCGCCCATTGCAGGAAATCGGACATCTGCGGCGCGCGCAGCAACAGCCCATGGCCGCGCGGGGCGAGCGCCGCCGGTCCGCTGGATGGCAAGCCGAAACAGGGCCATACGTGATACTCCCCGTGCCCGAACCCGATCGCGGCGCCAGCTGCCTTCAATGAAGCAGCGTCTTCGCCTTCGACCTGGTCAATCCTTCCGCAAAAGACACCGCCGTGTCCAGACCCCTTCCGCTGCCAAGCGCCACGACCGCCGGGCGGCTGCGCGACAACAGCCCCCGCGCGGCATTCCGGGTCGATTCCACGCTGACGGCATCGATCCGGGCCACCAGTTCTTCCACCGTCAGCGGCCGGCCATAGGCCAGGATGTGGCGCGCCAGCTGCTCGGCGCGCGAACTGCAGCTTTCCAGCGCCATCAACAGCCCCGCCTTCATCTGCGCCTTGGCGCGCGCGACCTCGGCCTCGGTCAGGGTCTCGACCGCGTCGTTGATGACATCGACGATCACCTCCATCATCTCGGGCGCATCGCCGGGATCGGTGCCGGTATAGAGCCCGAAAAAGCCGGTGTCGGTATAGGGCGCATGGAAGGTGTAGATCGAGTAGCACAGCCCGCGCTTTTCGCGCACTTCCTGGAACAGCCGCGACGACATCCCGCCGCCGAGCGTGTTGGTGAAGACCTGCAGGGAGAACAGCGACAGATCGGTCTGCGGCACGCCTTCCAGCGCCAGCGTCAGATGCGCCTGCTCGAGTTCGCGATGCACCACGCGGGAGCCGCCCTTGCCGAACATCGCCGCTTGCGGCTTCGGCGCCGGCGTGCCGTCGAAGCTCGCGAACCGCTGCGCCACTTCCTCGACCACCCGCTTGTGATCGACCGCGCCGGCGGCCGCCACCACCATGTCGGGACCGCGATAATGCGTCGACAGATAGCCGCGCAGCGTATCGCGGTTGAAGCCCTTCAGGGTCTTGGCGGTGCCCAGCAGCGAGCGCCCCATCGGCTGATCCGGATAACACAGCTCGTTGAGATGCTCGAACACCACGTCGTCGGGCGTATCCTGCGCCGCGCCGATCTCCTGCACGATGACGCTCTTTTCGCGCTCCAGTTCGTCCGGCACGAAGGACGGATTGGCGAGAATGTCGGAGAGCACGTCGAGCGCCAGCGGCACGTCGGCCTTCATCACCCGCGCATAATAGGCGGTGGTCTCGGTCGAGGTGCCGGCGTTGAGATCGCCGCCGACCGCCTCGATTTCCTCGACGATCTCGCGCGACGAGCGCCGCGTGGTGCCCTTGAACGCCATGTGTTCGAGCAGATGCGAGATGCCGTGCTCGTTCGGCTTTTCGTCGCGGCCGCCGACGCCGGCCCACACCCCGAGCGCCGCGGTTTCCAGATGCGGCATGGTGTCGGTGATCACCGTCAGGCCCGAGGGAAGCTTGGTGACATCGACGCTCATCCGGCAACTCCTTGCTTCGCGGCGCGGCTGACCGACAGCACGAACCGTTCGACTTCAACCTGATCGTTGTTCATGACCTTGATGTGCTCGGGCCTGGTCATCAGCCCCTCGAGCCAGGCCGGCAGTTCCGGCCGCACGCCGCAGGCGGCCTCCACCGCATCGGGAAATTTCGCGGCATGCGCGGTCGACAGCACGATGTTGGGAATCTTCGAATCCGCGCGTGTCGCGATCGGCCACCGCCAGCGCCACCGCGGTATGGGGATCGACGAGATCGCCGGCCTCGCGCCAGGCGGCGCGGATCGCGGCGGTGGTTTCGGTCTCGTCGGCGCGGCCGGCGTCGAATTCTTCGCGGATCGCGGCCAGCGTCGCGTCGGGCAGCACGAAGCGCCCGGACTGTTTCAGCGACGCCATCAGCCGGCGAACCTCGGCCGCATCGCGGCCGCTCGCCTCGAACAGCAGCCGCTCGAAATTCGAGGACACCTGGATATCCATCGACGGCGAGGCCGAGGCGTGAACCTCGCGCACTTCGTAGATGCCGGTCTTCAGCGTGCGCGGCAGGATATCGTTGATGTTGGCGGCGATCCGCAGCCAGCGGACCGGCAGCCCCATCCGCTTGGCGACGTAGCCCGCAAAGATGTCGCCGAAATTTCCGGTCGGCACGGTGAAATCGACCGCTGCGCGCCGGCGCGCCGAGCGCGACCGCCGAGGTGAAATAATACACCACCTGCGCCACGATCCGCGCCCAGTTGATCGAATTGACGCCCGACAGCGCGACCGCATCGCGAAAGCTGGTGATGGTTGAACAGCCCCTTCACGATCGCCTGGCAATCGTCGAAATGTGCCTTCGATGGCGAGCGCATGAACGTTGGCTGCGCCCGACGTCGTCATCATCCGCCGCTGCACGTCGGAGATGCGGCCGTGCGGAAACAGCACGATCAGATCGACATTGTCGAGGCCCGCGAACGCATCGACCGCGGCGCCGCCGGTATCGCCCGAGGTTGCGACCACGATGGTGGTGCGCTGCGCGCGCTTGGCCAGCACGTGATCCATCAGCCGCGAGATCAGCTGCATCGCCACGTCCTTGAACGCCAGGGTCGGGCCGTGAAACAGCTCCAGCAGGAATTGATTGGGACCGATCTGGTCGAGCGGGACCACGGCGGGATGGCGGAAGGTGGCATAGGCCTCGTTGGCCATGCGGCCGAGATCGGCGTCGGAGATCTCGCCGCCGACAAACGGGCGGATCACATCGACCGCGACTTCCCAATACGGCCGGCCGAAAAAGCCGGCGATGGTCTCGGGCGAAAGCTGCGGCCAGGTTTCGGGCACGTAGAGGCCGCCGTCGCGGGCAAGCCCGGTCAGCATCACGTCGCAGAAACCCAGGGCCGGGGCCTCCCCCCGGGTCGAAATATACCGCGTCAAACCGCCCTCCAAAGGCGCGGACTTCCCGCCAAGCCTTTGATATTGAATATGGATTTACAGCCGCCCGACGGCGAAGTCGCGCGGCACCATAAAGCGTTTTCGGGACAATGGGAAATGCCACAATGGCGAAAAGATCCCGGCGTTTGGCGCCTAAAGAGCCGTCACACCCCGCGCATGCAGGGTATCCCATACGCTTCGGTTTATCGATTCCATCGCTGATGTCTCCGGAATGCGGGATCACCCGCTGGAGCCCGTCACAAGGCGCGCCGAAGGCGAGACCCGGTGGCGGACGATGATGGCCGATTTACATATGCGGCGCTGGGCATCACGACGCGGCTGACGCTTTCATCTAACGGAATGGCCATGTCCGGTGTCGACGTGTCGATGGATGGGACAATAACTGCCGTACGAAAATCGAGATGACAAGGCGACCGTCGCTTCTCAACCGACCCTCGGGATGCAGGTGGCACCAGCCGCCCAACGCCCGCCAGGGCGTCAGTTTGCTTCTCGGCCGGTTGCAATCGGTGGAAATTCCGGGAACAGTATCGCTCCACAAGAAACACAGAAAGTGATGGGAGACTTACGACATGGCCTTTTCGCTCTACGACGCAACGGTCGCCAACTACCTCCAGATTCTCGGCGCCGTCGGCGGCTTCCTGGAAAAGAGCCTCACACATTTCCGCGAGAAGGGCATCGATCCGGCCGAGATCGTCGAGACGCGACTTGCACCTGACATGCTGCCGTTCCGTTTCCAGATCGTCTCGGTCGCCCATCATTCGCGCGGTGCGATGGAGGCGGCGAAGAATGGAGTATTCGCCCCGCCGTCGGGTAAGCCAGACCTCGACTATGCCGCACTTCAGGCACTGGTGACGGAGGCGCGACAATGAACTCTCGGCCCTGACGCCAGAGGCTGTCAACGCGCTCGGTCGGCCGCGATGTCACCTTCAAGCTCGGCGACCGCGCGCTCCCGTTCACGACGGAGGGCTTCCTGATGTCGTTCTCGCTGCCGAACTTCTTTTTCCATGCGACCACGGCTTACGACATTCTCCGCCACAAGGGCGCGCCGCTTGGAAAACGCGATTTCATGGGCAAGATGAAATTAAAGAGGTGAGAGAACAACCTCTGGCCTCACCGTCCTTCGGGCCCCGCGCGAGGGCGCCGTCTGACCAGTTAATCGCCGCCAACATCCAGATCGAGGTTGGCCATCCTCAGTGCGGCAATGGTTGACGCAAGATGCGCCCGGTCCCTGGTCTCGATGACCACCTCGAGATGTACCGCCTTGGCCGGCAGGTCGGTAAAGATGCGCTGATGCGATACCTCGACGATGTTGGCGCCGGTCTTGCTCAGGACGTCGACGACTGTGGCGAGCTGGCCGGGCCGATCCGCGATGTCGAACCTCAGTTGGGTCAAGCGGCCCTCTCTCGCGAGTTGGCGGGTGAGCACGCTCGACAGCAGCCGCGTGTCGATATTGCCGCCGCTCAGCACAAGGCCGAGCGCGCGGCCCTTGAAGCGCTGCCGCATTGGCGAGGACAGCCGCGAGGCCCGCAGCGCCCGCGCCTTCGGTCACGGTCTTCTCGATCGTGATGAAGCAGGCTCAGCGCCTGCTCGATTTGCTCTTCGGTCACCAGCACGATGTCATCGACGAGCGCGCGCACGATCCCGGAGGTGATGCGGCCGGGCGCCTTGACCGCAATGCCCTCCGCGAGCGTGTCGCCGCGCATCGGAAGGCTTTTCCGCTTGATGAGATTGTACATTGAAGGATAGAGGGCGGCCTGCACGCCGATGATCTCGATCGCGGGCTTGAGCGTCTTGGCGGCGACAGCCATGCCGGATATCAGGCCGCCTCCGCCGATTGGCACGATCAGGACGTCGAGGTCAGGCACCGCAGCGAGCATCTCGAGCGCGACGGTGCCCTGGCCGGCGATGATCAGGGGATCATCGTAGGGATGGATGAACATCAAATGCTCCTTGCGGCCCAGCTCCATGGCCAGGCTGGCGGCTTCCTCGAGGGTCGCTCCGCCTTCGATCACATCGCGCCATGCCGGCGCGTGTTCTCGATTTTCACGGTCGGCGTTCCCAACGGAACAACGATGGTTGCAGGGATCGAGAGGCAGGCCGCGTGATAGGCCACACCCTGCGCGTGGTTGCCTGCCGAGGCAGCGATCACGCCTCGCCGCCGTTCATCGGCGGACAGGGCTGACAGCCGATTGAGCGCCCCGCGCTCCTTGAACGTCGCGGTGAACTGCAGGTTTTCGAATTTGAGCCATACGCTTGCGCCGGTGATGTCGGACAGGGTGCGGCTGCGCTCGAAACTCGTATGCTTCACGAAGCCGGCAAGCACGCCCGCCGCCGCCTCGATGTCACGAAGGGTGACCGGCAAGCGCGCAAGGGAAGCTTTCGACATCTCACTCATCGTTATCGAATCTCTGGCGGGTATTTTTACGCGGGTCAACGCTGCCCGTACAGCCACACCCCGAACGCGATCACCACCGCGCCGGCCAGGCCGAACCAGGTGATGGCGTATTGCATGTGGTCGTCCTTGAGATGGACCTCGAGCGGGCCGGGTTTCGGGACGCCGCTCGCGGGCACCGGCGCCTCCAGATCGATATAGAACGGCGCGACCTCTGCCCCAGCCGAGCGCGCGCGCCATGGCGAGATGATCCCGGGTGAACCACAGCCGCTTGGCCGGATTTTCCGCCGGCGTCAGCATGCCCGCGGTTTCCGGAAAGCGGATATAGCCGGTCAACGTCACCGGCTCGCCGGTGATGAGCCGCGCCACCGCGCGATCCTGCTGGCCGCGATCCTGCATCGTGTTCTGCACGAAGCCGGCATTGACCACGACGGTCTCGCCGGTCGGCAGCCGCGCCGGCAGGAAGGCCCAGGTGCCGGGGCCGGAAATATCCTCGCGCACGGCCGAGCCGGAACTGTAGACCATCGCATCCGGGAGAGACGTATAGGTCGCCGTAAAACTGACGCGGCGGAATTCGTCCCTGGCCGGCGTCAGCGCGCTCCATTGCGACGGGCGGCGGCAGCGCGCCCGGCGCTGCCGCAAGCCGTTCGGTCAGCGCCGCGATCAGCGCGTGCTTTTCGACCCGGCGCTGCAACTGCCAGACCCCGAGGCCGACGAACAGCGCCACCATCACAAGCGTGAAGACGCCGAAAGCCGGCGACCCTGCGCGGGGTCCGGACATCCCGGTCATTTCGGCTCGCGATCGATCAGCCGGCCTGGCGCGGCCTTGTGATGGAACTGCAGCGCGATCAGAAGCGATTTCATCGAACGCAGCGGCAACAGCGTGGTCGCCAGAATCAGCGGCAGCCAGAGCACCGCATGCAGCCAGAACGGCGGCTGGTATTTGACCTCCACGATCAGCGCGCAGGCGACGACGATGGCGCCGGCAAGCATGATGATGAAAATCGCCGGCCCGTCGCCGGCGTCGATGAAGGCATAGTCGAGCCCGCAGGCCTCGCAGTTCGGCCGCAGGTCAAGGAATCCCGCATACAGCTTGCCCCTGCCACAGCGCGGACATTTGCAGGCGAGGCCGCGCAGCGCGCTCTCGGTCACCGTGGGCGAGTGTCTGGTCCGGCATGCGTCGAACTCTTCCGCGTTATGCGAGACAAAAAGGGCGGCCCTGCGGCCGCCCCCTTGTAGCACAATGGTTCTCTTGACGCGTTTCCTTCACGCAAACCGGCACCCACTTCGCTCGGAAACGCCAGGGGTTCGGATCAATGCGCGCCGTGCGCCATGGTTTCCGCGCCGTGGCCCCAGACATAGATGCAGATGAACAGGAACAGCCACACCACGTCGACGAAATGCCAGTACCAGGCGGCGAATTCGAAGCCGAGATGCTGGGTCGGGGTGAAGTGCCCGGCATAGGCGCGGATCAGGCATACGGTCAGGAAGATGGTGCCGATCAGCACGTGGAAGCCGTGGAAGCCGGTCGCCATGAAGAAGGTCGCGCCGTAGATATTGCCGGCGAAGGAGAACGCGGCATGGCTGTATTCATAGGCCTGCACGCAGGTGAAGGTCGCGCCTAGCAGGATCGTCAGGATCAGGCCGTATTTCAGGCCCTGGCGATCGTTCTCCAGCAGCGCGTGATGCGCCCAGGTCACCGTGGTGCCCGAGGTCAGCAGCAACAGCGTGTTCAACAGCGGCAGATGCCAGGGATCGAAGGTCTCGATGCCCTTGGGCGGCCAGACGCCGCCGAACAGCGCCTCGCGGGTGGCGTGAACGGGATCGCCGGGAAACAGTGCGGAGTTGAAGAAGGCCCAGAACCAGGCGACGAAGAACATCACCTCGGAGGCGATGAACAGGATCATGCCGTAACGATGGCTGATCTGCACCACGCGGGTGTGATCGCCCTTGTACTGCGCCTCGCGGATCACGTCCGTCCACCAGCTCGCCATGGTGTAGAGCACGCCGATACGTGCCGATGCCGAAAATGATCGGCGCCGCCGCGAACATATGATGCATCCAGGCGATCGCGCCGACCGCCATGATGAAGGCCGAGACGGAGCCGACGATCGGCCACGGGCTCGGATCGACGAGGTGGTAGTCGTGGTGCTTGACTTGCGCCGTAGCCATTTGCGGTCTCTCCGTTAGCGGTGCCTGTGCGGCACGTATTCCTCTCAAAAATCAAAATACCCAGATCGCGATCGATCAGAGGCTTCCTTTGCGTTTGTCCGGTTCGCTCGCCGCCAGCGGCTTCGGCGCCGGCTCGCGCACGGGGTAGAAGGTGTAGGACAGGGTGATGGTGTTCAGCCCGTCATTGTCGCTGTCCTTGACGAGCGCGGGATCGACATAGAACACCACCGGCATCTCGCGTTTTTCGCCGGGCGCCATGGTCTGTTCGGTGAAGCAGAAGCAGTTGATCTTCTGGAAATACGCCCCGACCGTCAGCGGCGCCACATTATAGGCCGCCTGCCCGGCCGTGGTCCGCGCCGATTGATTGGTCACGGTGTAGTACACGGTGACGACCTGGCCGATCTTGATCTCGATTTCGGTCTGCTCGGGCTCGAATTTCCAGGGCAGCGCGGGCGCGACATTGGAATCGAAGCGCACCGCGATCTTTCGCTCCAGCGGCGCGGAGGAAGGCGCCGAGGTCGCGACCTGGGTCGTGCCATTGAAGCCGGTGGCGCGGCAGAACCAGTTGTAAAACGGCACCGCCGCATAGGACGCGCCGACCATCAGCACCACGATAAAGCCGCAGATCGAACCGCCACCACGCGCGATCGCGACGCGAGGCCGCGGCGCGCGGCTGCCTTGCGGCTTTCGGTCGGCTGTTGCGGCATCGTGGGCTCTCTTTCCATATCGATCACACTATTTCGATCATAGCGGCCGCACTAGCACGGCCGGCCCCTTGACGATGGTGACCGCGAAAAACAGTACGACCAGGACGCCGAGCGCGAGCGCGATGGCGATCGAGCGTTGGCGGCGGCTCTTCTTCTGCGCCTCGGTGAGGACGATTCCGTTCGGCTGCTGCTTGTCGGCCATTGCGTTCACCATGCGCCCCCTACCAGAACGACGGTGCGATGGCACGGACAACAACCTCGATCAGCAAGGTCGCGAACAGCGCAAACAGATAAAAGATGGAGAATGCGAACAGCGTGCGCGTCGCGCGCAGCGCTTCGTTTCGCTCGCGGCGGCGGTAGACATTGATCGCGAGCGCCAGCATGCCGCCGCCGAGAATGAGCGAGGTCACGCCATAGACCGCGTCGAAATAGCCGAGCGGCCATGGCGCGAAGGCGACCGCGACCAGCACGACCGTATAGAGCAGGATCTGCAGCCGCGTCGCGTCGGGGCCGGCGACGACCGGCAGCATCGGCACGCCGGCGCGCGCATAGTCGTCGCTGCGAAACAGCGCCAGCGCCCAGAAATGCGGCGGCGTCCAGAAGAAGATGATCAGGAACAACAGCAGCGGCTCGACCGACAGCGAGCCGGTCGCCGCCGCCCACGCCACCACCGGCGGCAAAGCGCCGGCGGCGCCGCCGATCACGATGTTCTGCGCGGTCCAGCGCTTCAGCGCCATCGTATAGATCACGACGTAGAAGAAGATCGTGAAGGCGAGCAGCGCGCCGGCGAACCAGTTGACGAGGATGCCGAGCGTCATCACCGAGAAGAACGCCAGCGTCATGCCGAACGCCAGCGCTTCCGGCCGGGTGATGCGCCCGCGTGGGATCGGCCGGTTGGCGGTGCGCGACATCATTGCGTCGATATCGCTTTCGTACCACATGTTGAGCGCGCCCGAGGCGCCGGCGCCGACCGCGATGCAGAGGATCGAGGTGAATGCCAGCACCGGATGGACATGGCCCGGCGCGATCACGAGGCCGACCAGCGCGGTGAAGATCACCAGCGACATCACCCGCGGCTTCAGCAGCGCGATGTAATCGGCGACATCGGCCTCGGAAATCCGGGGCGACAGCTCGATGGCGTTGTGATCGACAACCGACAAGGCTGGTCTCGCTTCCTTTAGAGGCGCAGCGCAGTCGACGCGCCGCGCATTGGCATTACTGCACGCGCGGCAGCACTTCGAACTGGTGGAACGGCGGCGGCGACGACAGCGTCCATTCCAGCGTGGTGGCGCCCGCGCCCCACGGATTGTCGGCGGCCTGTTCCTTGCGCACGAACGCGTCGATCACGCCGTAGATGAAGATCAGCACGCCGAAGCCGGAGATGTAGGAGCCGATCGAGGACACCAAATTCCAGCCGGCGAACGCATCGGGATAATCGACGTAACGGCGCGGCATGCCGGAAAGGCCGAGGAAGTGCTGCGGGAAGAACACCAGGTTGACGCCGACGAAGGTGACCCAGAAGTGCAGCTTGCCGATGGTCTCGTTGTACATGTAGCCCGACATTTTCGGGAACCAGTAGTACCAGCCGGCGAAGATCGCGAACACCGCGCCGAGCGACAGCACGTAGTGGAAGTGCGCGACCACGTAATAGGTATCCTGCAGCACGCGGTCGACGCCGGCGTTCGCGAGCACGACGCCGGTGACGCCGCCGACCGTGAACAGGAAGATGAAGCCGATCGCCCACAGCATCGGCGTCCTGAACTCGATCGAGCCGCCCCACATCGTGGCGATCCAGGAGAAGATCTTCACGCCGGTCGGCACCGCGATCACCATGGTGGCGGCGACGAAATAGGCCTGCGTCGCCGACGACATGCCGACCGTGTACATGTGGTGCGCCCACACCACGAAGCCGATGCCGCCGATCGCGACCATCGCATAGGCCATGCCGAGATAGCCGAACACCGGCTTCTTCGAGAAGGTCGAGACGATCTGGCTGATCATGCCGAAGCCCGGCAGGATCAGGATGTAGACTTCGGGGTGGCCGAAGAACCAGAACAGATGCTGGAACAGCACCGGATCGCCGCCGCCTTCGGCGGAGAAGAAGGTGGTGCCGAAATTGCGGTCGGTCAGCAGCATGGTGATGGCGCCGGCGAGCACCGGCAGCGACAGCAGCAGCAGGAACACCGTCACCAGGATCGACCACACGAACAGCGGCATCTTGTGCAGGGTCATGCCCGGCGCGCGCATGTTGAAGATCGTGGTGATGAAATTGATGGCGCCGAGGATCGACGAGGCGCCGGCCAGATGGATCGACAGAATGGCGAAATCGACCGCCGGCCCCGGATGGCCCGAGGTCGACAGCGGCGCGTACATCGTCCAGCCCGTGCCGACGCCGTTGGCGCCCGGTTCGCCCTCGACGAAGGTGGAGATGATCAGCAGCGCGAAGGACGCCGGCAGCAGCCAGAACGAGATGTTGTTCATGCGCGGGAACGCCATGTCGGGCGCGCCGATCATCAGCGGCACGAACCAGTTGCCGAAGCCGCCGATCATCGCCGGCATCACCATGAAGAAGATCATGATCAGCCCGTGCGAGGTCACGAACACGTTGTAGGTATGGGTATCGTGGAAGATCTGGACGCCGGGATACATCAATTCGGCGCGGATCGCGATCGACATCGCCGCGCCGATGATCCCGGCGATGATCGCGAACACCAGGTACATCGTGCCGATGTCCTTGTGGTTGGTCGAATAGACGAAACGCCGCCATCCGGTCGGATGGTCGTGCGCGTGATCGTCGTGGCCGTGATCGGTATGAGCCGGTGTCGCTGCGGTCGTTGCCATTTTCAAATCCTGCCTTGCAGTCATTTGGACCTTGCGGTCCCGTCGCCCTTTGTCCCGTCGATTGCGCCGGAGCTGTGAGGCCTACTGCGCCGCTGCGCCCGCCGAGGCGAACGAGTTCGCCGGGTTGGACGCAAATTTCTTCTTCGCGGTCTCGACCCAGGCCGCAAAATCCTGATCGTTCACCACCCGCACCGCGATCGGCATGAAGGCGTGGTCCTTGCCGCACAGTTCCGAGCACTGGCCGTAGAACATGCCGATCTTGGTGGCCTTGAACCAGGTTTCGTTGAGGCGGCCGGGGATGGCGTCGATCTTGATGCCGAACGCCGGCACCGCGAAGGAATGGATCACGTCGGCGCCGGTGGTCTGAACCCGGATCACCTTGTTCACCGGCACGACCATCTCGTTGTCGACGCCGAGCAGCCGCGGCTGCTTGTCCTCGGCCATCAGCGAATCGAATTCGAACTTGCCGTTATCGGGATAGGCGTAGCTCCAGTACCACTGCTTGCCGGTCGCCTTGATGGTCAGATCGGCCTTCGGAACGTCGAGTTCCTGGAACAGCAGCCGGAACGACGGCACCGCGATGCCGACCAGGATCAGCACCGGAATCAGGGTCCAGGCCACTTCGATCAGGGTGTTGTGGGTGGTCCTGGAAGGGACCGGGTTGGCCCTGGCGTTGAACTTCACCACGACGGTGACCAGCAGCGCCAGCACGAACAGCGTGATGATGGTGATGATCCAGAGCAGCAAGTTGTGGAACGAGATGATGTTCTCCATCACCGGCGTCGCCGCTTCCTGCAGCTTGTATTCCCACGGCGCCGGCTGCCCCAATTCGGCGAACGCCGCCCCGCTAGCCGCCAGCGCAACGCCGGCCACCGCTAATCCCAGCAACCGCCGGCCCATTTGGCCCTTCGACATCTTCATGCCGCTCGCGCTCCCTTGATAGACCCCCCAAAGCATTCCGCCGGACGGCGGAAATGCTGCACGATCCGCCCCCTGACAAACGGCCTTGAGAGGTACCTTGATAAGGACCCGGGCCAGATCGCTAGAACGCGTCGAAATCCAGCCTCTCAAACCATAATTTTTGATCTCTCGCAATGCGGACGTATTTTGATCGCGCAGCAGCGATGCTGTTGTCCGCCGAATCTTGCGCTCTCACATTTTCCCGTGAAATCAGGCAAACGCGCCGCTTTCGCAGCCTTGGGGCGCTTGACAGGCGGATTGCCCGATGTAGGCACAGACAGGGCGCTCCACAGGAACCTGATTCGCGAGCTGACGGAGCGGGCCATTCAGGCGCGGTCCTTGAATGCCGCCTTCAAGGCGCCGTCATTGCGGTATCAGTCCCCGTTCGGACCGACACTCAAGGGCAATATCAAGGGATCGACCCGGATGGGGCCTTCGAAACACCGGGCGAGAAGCGCCGCCAGCCGGCAATCCCCTCGCGGGTCTCGGCCGCCGGCTGGGCGCAAGCCTGGCCATCGCAAGTCTTGCCTCCGCATGCTTTCTCGGCCTGACGGCAGCCGCCAGCGCGCAAGGCGCGGTGCGCTCGGTCCATGGCGACTGGCAGATCCGCTGCGACACCCCGCCGGGCGCGCAAGGCGAGCAATGCGCCCTGATCCAGAGCGTGGTGGCGGAAGACCGCTCCAATGCCGGCCTCACCGTCATCGTGCTGAAAACCGCCGACCAGAAGAGCAAGCTGATGCGGGTGGTGGCGCCGCTCGGCGTGCTGCTGCCCTCGGGGCTCGGCCTGAAGCTCGACAATGTCGATGTCGGCCGCGCCGGTTTTGTCCGATGCCTGCCCAATGGCTGCGTCGCCGAAGTGGTGATGGACGACAAGCTGCTGGGCCAGCTGCGCACCGCCAAGACCGCGACCTTCATCATCTTCGAGACCCCCGAAGAGGGCATCGGCTTCCCGCTCAGCCTGAACGGGCTCGGCGAGGGATATGACAAGCTGCCGTGAGGCATTGTGCCTCACGGCGTGCCGCGCTGGCGGCCCCTCCCTTTTCCCGCGATCGTGACTATCTTGAAGTCGATGTCGTCCCGGCCAAGCGAAGCGCGAGCGGGGTCCCGCAGGTTACCGTGTTGTAAGGCGACCATCCCACAGGTTTTTGCTTAACTCATCACAGCCGCGGTTATGGGTTCCTGCGTTCACGGGGACGACAAGGAAAGCTTGGAGTCTGCATGACCAATCCCCCCACAACCTCCCTGCTCGACCGCGCCAATCTCGACCGCGATTCCGTGCGCCATCAAGTCGCGCGGGGACTGTCGGGCGCCGACGACGGCGAGCTGTTCCTGGAATACAGCCAGACCGAAGCGCTGATGTTCGACAATGGCCGGCTGAAGCAGGCCACCTACGACACCTCGCAGGGTTTTGGCCTGCGCGCGGTGAAGGACGACGCGGTCGGCTACGCGCATTCCTCCGACGTCTCGCTGCCGGCGCTGATCCGCGCCGCCGATGCGGTCGCAGCGGTGCGCGGCGGCTATATCGGGACGTTCGCGGCAGCGCCCGCGCACACCAATGTGCGGCTCTATGGCGACGACAATCCGCTCGATGCGCCGGGCTTCGAGAGCAAGGTAAAACTGCTCGCCGAAATCGACGCCTATGTCCGCGACAAGGATCCGCGGGTGCGGCAGGTCACGGTCAGCCTGGGCGCGACCTGGCAGGTGGTGGAGATCCTGCGCCCCGACGGCGAGAGCTATCGCGACATCCGCCCGCTGGTGCGCGTCAATATTTCCGTCGTCGCAGGGCAAGGCGACCGCCAGGAAAGCGGCAGCAAGGGCTATGGCGGCCGCGAAGGCTATGCGCGCTTCATCGAGACCAAGGCGTGGCGCGAGGCCGCCGACGGCGCGATCCGCGAAGCGCTGGTCAATCTCGAATCGGTGCCGGCGCCCGCCGGCGAAATGGACGTCGTGCTCGGCGCCGGCTGGCCCGGCGTGATGCTGCACGAGGCCGTCGGCCACGGGCTCGAGGGCGATTTCAACCGCAAGCAGACCTCCGCCTTCGCCGGCCTGATGGGCCAGCAGGTCGCGGCCAAGGGCGTCACCGTGGTCGATGACGGCACCATGGCGTCGCGGCGCGGCTCGCTGTCGATCGACGACGAGGGCACGCCGACCAACCGCACCGTGCTGATCGAGGACGGCATCCTGGTCGGCTACATGCAGGACCGCCAGAACGCCCGGCTGATGAACATGAAGCCGACCGGCAACGGCCGCCGCCAGGGCTATGCCCATGTGCCGATGCCGCGCATGACCAACACCTACATGCTGGCGGGCCAGCGCGATCCCGCCGAAATTCTCGCCTCGGTCAAGAACGGCATCTATGCCGCGAATTTCGGCGGCGGCCAGGTCGACATCACCTCGGGCAAATACGTGTTCCAGTGCACCGAGGCCTACAAGATCGAGAACGGCAAGATCGGCGCGCCGCTCAAGGGCGCGATGCTGATCGGCAACGGACCGACCGACCTGCATCGGATCACCATGGTCGGCAACGATCTCGCGCTCGATACCGGCATCGGCACCTGCGGCAAGAACGGCCAGGGCGTGCCGGTCGGCGTCGGCCAGCCGACGCTGCGGATGGAACGCATTACGGTCGGAGGAACCGGCGCATGAGCATCAACAACGAAACGGTCGCGCCGAAGAGCGTCCGGCTGGCGCGCCCAGTTCGTCCAGCTCGCGGCGATCGTGCTGGTCGGTTTTCCTCGCCAAGGGCGCGCTCGCCGAGCCGTTCTACGTGCCGTCGGGCTCGATGGAGCCGACGCTGCTGATCGGCGATGCGCTGCTGGCGTCGAAATACGCCTACGGTTACAGCGCCGCCTCGCTGCCGATCCAGATCACCTTGCCCGAGACCGGGCGGATGTTCGGCGAGACGCCGAAGCGCGGCGACGTCGTGGTGTTCCGCTGGCCGGGCGACCGGTCGCAGGCCTGGGTCAAGCGCGTTGTCGGCCTGCCCGGCGATCGCATCCAGATGCGGCAGGGCCAGCTCTTCATCAACGACCATGCCGCGTCGCTGAAGCCCGACGGCATCGGCGAGGCGGAAGACGACAATGGCGGAGTCGAGCCGGCGTATCGCTATCATCGAGACTTTGCCGGGCGGCGTGAGCCACGCGATCTTCAAGCTGCGCGACAACGGCCGGCTCGACAACACGCCTGAAGTGACGGTGCCGCCGGGCCGGCTGTTCGTGATGGGCGACAACCGCGACAATTCCGCCGACAGCCGCGTCGCCGTCCGCGACGGCGGCGTCGGGCTGTTGCCGATGGACGATCTGGTCGGCCGCGCCGATGCCGTGGTCGGATCGTGGGATCTCGGCATCCGCCGCCAGCCGGTGTGGACCTGGCTGTCCGGTTTTCGCCTCGCGCGGTTTTTCACATCGGTGCATTGAGTCTGAATGATAGCGTGGACCCGCGCGCTTCGCGCCGCGCTCACGCTATCCGGAGTTCGATACAAGTAGATGGCGGGCTCGTTTGGCTGACCCTGCGGAAAATCGCTACCGCACCACGCCCGAGATGAACCCGGCCTTGCGCCGCGGCGGCTTGATTTCCTTTTTCAGAAAGCAGTGCGCTTCCTTTCCGACATATCCCGGCCGCGCATAGGTCCAGGCGCGGCATTTGTTGTCCTCGGTGCAGGCCGCCTTGCAGGCCTCGTCGCCCTCGCCGCTTTTGAGCCCGAAATTGCGGTAGTCGCCGCCGAACCGGTCGATCGAGGTTTCGACCGCGCCGCTGCGCGGCTCCACCACGCCGGCGCCGCGCACGCCCGAGACGCAGCAATTGTCCGAGATGCGCGCCGGCACGCTGCTCTTCAGCCAGCAGACCGCGCCGCCGTCGGCATCGGTCGGGTAGTTGAAGCTCCACGCCCGGCAGCGCCGGTCGCGCTCGCACACCAGCGCACAATCCGCCGGATCGCCGGAAGGGACCGGCGAATTCTGGTAATCGCCGCCCGGACGGTCGAAATTGGCCTGCGCTAGCGCCGGTCGCGTGGCCGTGGCGGCCGCCAAGAGAGCGAACGTCACCAAACACGCCCTGAGCAGGCGGCCTCTCCCACATACCGAATTGCTTTCGACTGAATGAATGCCCTGCTGGACACCGCGCGTTTCGCGGCGTGCCATTTGATCGCCACGAACCTGTACGGCGGATGAACGGCGTAACAGCCCGCGCGCAGCCTGGTCTAGAACGCGTATTCCTCATAGGCCGGTTCGACCGAGCCGTGCCAGGGACCGTGGAATTTCTCCAGCATCTCCTCGGCCGGGGTGCGCCCTTGGTCGATCGATCCGCTGCAGCGGCTCGAGATGACGGGTCTCGTCATGGCCGAAGTGATCGAGGCGATCGCGCCGCCGCAGGCCCGAATATGACAGCGTCAGGCATTCCTTGGCGATTTCGAACAGATAGCGATCCTTGATCCTGGCCTTGAAGCCCAGGCGCGGCACGTCGTCGCGCAGCGCCTGACGCTCCGCCGCATTCCAGTGCTTCACGATGTCCCATGCGGCGTCGAGGCTGGTGTCGTCGTAGAGCAATCCGACCCAGAACGCCGGCAGCGCCGGCAGCCGGTCCCACGGCACGCCATCGGCGCCGCGCATTTCCAGATAGCGCTTCAGCCGCACCTCGGGGAAAATCGTCGAAAGATGGTTGGCCCAATCCGACAGCGTCGGCCGCTCGCCGGGAAATGCGGAATTCCTGCCGTCGAAGAAGTCGCGGAACGACGATCCGGCGACGTCGATATAGGCGTCGCCGCGCTTGACGAAATACATCGGCACGTCGAGCGCGTAATCGACCCAGCGCTCGAACCCCATGCCGTCCTCGAACGCCCATGGAAGCATCCCGGCGCGCGCATTGTCGGTGTCGCGCCAGATCTCGGAGCGAAACGACAGGAAGCCGTTGGGCTTGCCTTCGGTGAACGGCGAGTTGGCGAACAGCGCGGTCGCCACCGGCTGCAGCGCCACCGATACCCGGAGCTTCTTGACCATGTCGGCTTCGGACGAGAAGTCGAGATTGGTCTGCACCGTGCAGGTCCGGTACATCATGTCGAGGCCGTATTTGCCGACCTTCGGCATGTAGTTGGTCATGATCTTGTAGCGGCCCTTGGGCATGATCGGCATTTGCGCCCGCGACCAAGACGGCGTCATGCCGAGCCCGAGAAAGCCGATGCCGAGCGGGGCGGCGACCTCGCGCACCTGCGCCAGGTGCGCCATCAGCTCGGACTGGGTCTGATGCACGGTTTCGACCGGCGCGCCGGAAAGTTCGAATTGTCCGCCGGGCTCCAGCGAGATCGCGCCGCCGCCGGTGACGTCATACAGCCCGATGATGTTGCCGCGCTCCATGATCGGCTCCCAGCCGAGCAGGAGCTGCATGCCTTCGAGCAGCGCGCCGATGCCCCGCGCGCCTTCGTAGGGAACGGGGTGATGGCCCTGCAGCGTGAACGGCGTTTTTTCGTGTTCGGTGCCGATCCGGAATTCGGAAGGCGGCTTCACGCCCGCTTCCAGCCACGCCACCAACTCGTCGCGCGATTGCAGCGGCGTCATATCGATCTGGTCACGCGCCATACGAATTCCGGATGAAAGGCGCTTCGACCGAACGCGCGCGGTGTCGGGGCCATCCGCGAACCAACCGGTCCGGGGATGGAGGAGGTGAAAACAATATCATCGGGCGGGCGCGCCGTCTCTTGCGACTGAATGCGCCTCGCCGCACGAGCAGCCCAGCCGGTCGAGCAGGCCGCAGAGTTTTGCGGCATCCGCATCGGACAGTTTCGAGCCGACATGCTTTTCGATTGCGGCCGAATAAGCTCCCCACATCTTCTTCTGCAGCTCGCGGCCGGTCTCGGTGATCTCGACGAATTGACCGCGCTTGTCGATCTTGCATTCGCGGCGCGCCGCCAGTCCCTCGTCCACCAGCCGGTCGATCAGCCGCGAGGTCGAGTATTGCGGGATCAGCATCTGCTTTTCCAGTTCGACGGGGCGCATTTCGCCCGACGGCGCGCGCGACAGTTCGAGCAGCGCGTCGTACCAGGCCAGTGGCGGGAAACCGGTCTTCTTCAAATCCTGCTCGACGGCGTCGAGCACCCGGCTCTGGACTCGCATCAGGCGAATCCAGGCGGCGGTCGCCTCGGTCGATGGTTTGCGTTTCATGGCCCGGACCATAGATGTGACGAGTGAGTGTAGCCTACTAAATGCAGCTGCATCAATCTTGACTATTTCATGCAGATGCATTTAGTTATCTAACAGCGTTTTAAAGCGAAGTGGAGACCGTTTCGCATGAAAAAAACGCGTCAAAACAGAGATTCGGAGCCTGATCGGTTCTGGCCCGGTCAGAACCGACCGGACTCTGACGCCCATAGCCAATAATCCGAGGGAAGGAAATTCCAATGAAACTGTATTATTCGCCCGGCGCCTGCTCGCTCTCCCCCCACATCGCGCTCCTGGAAGCCGGTCTACCCTACGATCTGGTCAAGGTCGACCTGCGGGCCAAGAAGCTCGAGAACGGTGACGACTACCTGAAGATCAATCCAAAGGGCCAGGTGCCGGCGCTCGCGCTGGACAGCGGCGAACTCGTGACCGAGGGCCCGGTCATCGTGCAGATGATCGCCGACAAGGCCTCGGCCAAGAACCTGGCGCCCGCCCGCGACAGCGCCGAGCGCTACAAGCTATTGGAATGGCTCAATTTCATCGGCACGGAACTACACAAGAACTTCGGCCCGATGTTTCAGCCGGTGATCCCCGATGATGTAAAGACGTTCTTCAAGGACCGGATCATGGCCAAGTTCAAATACATCGATGGAGCGCTGGCCGGCCACGACTACCTGATGGGCAAGCAGTTTACCGTCGCCGACGGCTATCTGTTCACGATGCTGTCCTGGGCCGACCGGATGAAGTTCGATCTCTCCGCGATGCCGACCCTCCTGGCGTACAAGGCCCGCGTCGCCGCCCGCCCGAAGGTGCAGGAAGCCCTGGTCAAGGAAGGCCTGATGAAGGCGGCATGAGCCTTCCAGCGATAGCGATAAAGCGAAGGGCCGGATCGGTGATCCGGCCCTTTCTGTTAGCGGAAAGCGCTTACGCCGCGGCCAGCTTCTTCGGCGGGAAGCGGCCGTAGAACGTCTCGCCCTTGGCCGCCATCTCCTCCAGAAGCTTCGGCGGCGTAAAGCGCGAGCCGTATTTGGCTTCCAGTCTGTGGCACAGCTCGACGAATTTCCCGGTGCCCATGAAGTCGATGTAGGACAGCGTGCCCCCGGTGAACGGCGCAAAGCCGAAGCCGAGGATCGAGCCGACGTCGGCCTCGCGCATGTCGGTAATCACATGATCCTCGACCGTGCGCGCGGCTTCCACCGCCTGCACCACCAGAAAGCGCTGCTTCAGTTCCTCGACATCGAGCGTGTCAGGGTCGAGATGCCTGGGCTGCAGGCCCGCCAAGTCCTGCCCACAGGCTCTTCTGGCCCTTGCCCTTTTCGGGATAGTCGTAAAAGCCCTTGCTGTTCTTGCGGCCGAAGCGGCCCTGCTTCTCCACCAACTCGATCATCAGCTTCTTCTGCGCCTGGTCAATGGCGTTCGGACCAAGATCAGCCTCCGTCGCCTTCATGATCTTGAGGCCGAGATCGAGCGCGACCTCATCCGACAGCGACAACGGCCCGACCGGCATGCCCGCCATCTTGGCGACGTTTTCGATCATCGGCGGCGGCACGCCTTCGAGGAACATCTCGCTGCCTTCGGCGATGTAGCGCATCACGCAGCGGTTGGCGAAGAAGCCGCGGAAATCGTTGACCACGATCGGCGTCTTGCCGATCACTCGCACGTAATCGAGCGCAGTGGCGAGCGCGAGATCGCCGGTATTCTTGCCGACGATGATCTCCACCAGCATCATCTTCTCGACTGGCGAGAAGAAGTGAATGCCGATGAACCTGCCCTGGTCCTTGAACTCCTCTGCCAGCGAATTGATCGGCAGCGTCGAGGTGTTGGAGGCAAAGATCGCATCCGGCTTTAGCAGCGGCTGCGCCTTGGCATAGGTTTCCGCCTTGACCTTGCGATCCTCAAACACCGCTTCGATAATGAGATCGCAATCCTTCAATACATTGTAGTCGGCGGTCGCTGTGATGCGCGACAGGATGGCGTCGCGATCGGCCTCCTTGGCACGGCCCTTGGCGATCAAGCCATCGATCACGTCTTTGGCGTGCCCTTTGCCCTTGTCGGCGCTTTCCTGATCGCGGTCGATCAGCACGACGTCGATGCCGGCGCGCGCCGAGACGTAGCCGACGCTGGCGCCCATGAAGCCGGCGCCGATCACGGCAAGCTTCTTGACCTTGGTCGGCGGTACGTTCTGCGGACGCCGCGCGCCCTTGTTCAATTCCTGCATCGACAGGAACAGGCTGCGGATCATCGCCGCCGCCTCGTTGCTGCGCAGGATCTGCGTGAAGTAGCGCGATTCGACGCGTAGCGCCGCGTCGATCGGCAGCTGCAAGCCTTCGTACACGCACTGCATGATGGCCCGCGCCGCCGGATAATTGTCGTAGGTCTCGCGGCGGTAGATCGCGTTGCCGGCGGGGAACATCATCATCCCGGCCTTGGAATAGACCGCGCCGCCCGGCAGCTTGAAGCCCTTCTCATCCCAGGGCGCGACTGCCTTGCCGCCACCCTTGATCCAGTCCTTGGCCGCCTTGATGAGGTCGCCGGCGGGAACGATGGCGTCGATCAGCTTCAGCGCCTTGGCCTTGGCGAGATTGACCGCCTCACCCTTCAGCAGCAACTGCATCGCATCCTGCGGCGGCACGATGCGCGGCACGCGCTGGGTGCCTCCGGCGCCGGGGAACAGCCCGACCTTGACTTCCGGCAGCCCGAGACGGGTCTTCGGATTGTCGGCGGCGACGCGGTAATGGCAGCACAGCGTCAGTTCGAAGCCGCCGCCGAGCGCCAGCCCGTTGATTGCGGCGACCCATGGCTTGCCGCTCGTTTCGATGGCACGGTACACCAGCGAGAACCGGCGGCTCTGGTCGAACAGCATCTGGTTGGCCGCAACCTCGCCCTTCTCCTTGAGCAGCTCGGTGTACTGGCGGTTCATGCCCTCCAGCATCGACAGGTCGGCGCCGGCGCACAACGCTTCCTTGCCGGAGGTGATGACGACGCCCTTGACCGTAGCATCGGCCGATGTCTGCTTCACGATCGCTTCGAGCTCGTTCGCCGAGGTCTCGTCCAGCACGTTCATCGAACGTCCCGGCGTGTCCCATGTCACCAGCGCGATGCCGTCGGCGTCGATCTCCACCTTGAAATTCTTGAAGGCCATATTGTCGCTCCTCAATTCAATGCCGGCAGCCACTTGGCGCGGCGGTTGTATCTAATCGTAGCTCGTAGGGTGGGTTAGCGAAGCGTAACCCACCATTGCCAACGCCGCGATATCGGTGGGTTACGCCTTCGGCTAACCCACCCTACGGCTCTAAACCCGCTCGATGATGGTCGCGGTTCCCATGCCGCCGCCGATGCACAGCGTGATCAGCGCGGTCGATTTGTTGGTGCGCTCGAGTTCATCCAGTACCGTGCCCAGGATCATCGCACCCGTTGCGCCGAGCGGATGGCCGAGCGCGATCGCGCCGCCGTTGACGTTGATGTTGGCGCTGTCGATGTCGAAGGCCTGCATGTAGCGCAGCACCACCGAGGCGAAGGCCTCGTTCAATTCGAACAGATCGATGTCCGACTTCTTCATGCCCGAGCGTTCGAACAGTTTCTCGGTCACGTCGACCGGACCGGTCAGCATCATCGCCGGCTCCGAGCCAATATTGGCGAAGGCGCGGATTTTTGCACGCGGCTTCAAGCCGTGCTTCTTGCCGGCCTCCTTGCTGCCGAGCAGAACCGCACCGGCGCCGTCGACGATGCCGGACGAATTGCCGGCATGATGCACATAGTTGATGCGCTCGATCTCGGGATGCGACTGGATCGCTACCGCGTCGAAGCCGGCCATCTGCCCCATGGTCACGAATGACGGCTGCAACTGGCCGAGCGACTGCATCGTCGTCGAGGGCCGCATATGTTCGTCCCTGGCGAGAATGGTGAGCCCGTTGACGTCCTTCACCGGGATTACCGAATTCTTGAAGCGGCCCTCGTCCCAGGCCTTGGCGGCGCGCTGCTGGCTCTGCACCGCATAGCCATCGACGTCATCGCGCGAGAAACCATACTTGGTCGCGATCAGATCGGCCGACACGCCCTGCGGCATGAAGTACGCAGGTACCGCGATCGAGGGGTCGACCGGCCAGGCGCCGCCGGACGCCCCGAGACCGATGCGGCTCATCAATTCGGCGCCGCCGCCGATGGTGAGTTCGTGCTGGCCGCTCATGATCTGGGCTGCGGCGAAATTCACGGCATCGAGGCCCGAGGCACAGAAGCGGCTGATCTGAATGCCGGGGACGGAATCGCCAAGACCCGCTTTCAGCGCCGCGAAGCGCGCGATATCCGAGCCGGCCTCGCCGACCGGATCGACCACGCCGAGGATGACGTCGTCGACGACGTCCTTCGCCAGATTGTTGCGTTCTTTCAGAGCTTTCAGCGGCGCGGCGGCCAGCGCCAGCGCGGTCACTTCATGCAGCGCGCCATCGGGCTTGCCGCGGCCGCGCGGCGTGCGAACGTGATCGTAGATGTAGGCTTCGGGCATCTTAGGTCTCCTGATGGCCATCGCGTAGGTGTGGGACGCTAAATGTCGAGAACGTCGTAATGCGGGCTAAACGGATCCTTTCACCGCATCATCGTCCAACGTGAACTCGTAGAATAGAGGCAGTCCTTCGCCCAAGCGGAGAACATGGCGGGCAGCATCGTAGGCGCGCGGATTTACGCTGAGGTCGAGAATATGATCGGGCTGCGGCATTGTCATCTTGTCTGTCAGATAAAATCCCTCAATGCCGAGAATGCCAACTCCATCGCGCGCGCAGCGGTCGACGATGTCGAACGCTGATCGAGCACAAAACCTGTCGCGTCGACGGCCCCCGCCGAAGGCACGAAACTCCGCAAGGATCGCCTCGGCTGCCGGCATCGCGCCACCGATCAGAACGCTTCCGCCGCCAATTCCATGGTGGTCGCACAGCCGGTCTGGATGCGCGCGAGATGCAGGGAGGTCTCCGGCAACATCCGTTCCATGAAGAAGCGGCCGGTCACCAGTTTGGTCGTCAAATAGGGCGTTGCGCTACCGCCCGCAATCTTGTCTTGCACGACTTTCGCCATCCGCGCCCACATATAGGCAAAGGTCACCAGGCCGAACAGTTGCATGTAGTCGGTGGCTGCGGCGCCGGCATTGTCGGGCCTCGCCATCGCATTCTGCATCAGCCAGGTGGTGGCCTGCTGCAGTTGGCCGAGCGCGGTGCTCAAGGGGGCGACATAGGGTTTCATGGCCTCGTCAGCTCCGTGCTCCCTGGCGAAAGTAGCTACCTCGTTGAAGAATGACATCACCGCGCGGCCGCCGTCGCGCGGCAATTTTCGGCCCACGAGGTCGAGCGCCTGAATACCGTTGGCGCCCTCATAGATCATGGCGATGCGCGCATCGCGCACGAACTGCTCCATGCCCTGTTCGGCGATATAGCCGTGGCCGCCATATATCTGCTGCGCCAGCACCGCGTTGGAAAACCCGACGTCGGTCAGAACGCCTTTCAGGACCGGGGTCATCAGCCCCATGTGATCGTCGGCCTCCTGGCGGTCCTTGGGATCGCTGGAACGGTGCGCGACGTCGCTCTTCAGCGCGGTCCACACCACCATGGCGCGCGCCGCCTCGTTGAAGGCGCGGATGGTGAGCAGCGTGCGGCGCACGTCGGGATGCACGATGATCGGATCGGCCGGCTTGTCCGGCGCCTTCACCCCCGAAAGCGAGCGGCCCTGAAGACGATCCCGCGCATAAGCGACTGCGTTCTGGTAGGCGACCTCCGACTGCGCCAGCCCCTGTACCGCAACGCCGAGCCGCGCCTCGTTCATCATCACGAACATGCCCTGCATGCCCTTGTTTTCCTCGCCGATCAGCCAGCCAGTGGCGCCGTCGTAATTCATCACACAGGTGGAATTGCCGTGAATCCCCATCTTGTGTTCGATCGAACCGCAGCTGACGCCGTTGCGCGCGCCCAACGATCCGTCGGCATTGACCAGGATCTTCGGCACCACGAACAGGGACACGCCCTTGATGCCGCTGGGTGCGCCCTCGATTCTGGCCAGCACCAGATGAATGATGTTCTCCGCAAGATCGTGTTCGCCGGCGGAGATGAAAATCTTGGTACCGGTAATCTTGTAGCTGCCGTCGGCCTGCTTGGCGGCCTTGGTACGCAACAGGCCGAGATCGGTGCCGCATTGCGGCTCGGTCAGGTTCATGGTGCCGGTCCACTCTCCAGCCACCATCTTCGGCAGGAACATCTTCTTCTGTTCCGGCCTGCCGTGCACGATCAGCGACGCCGTGGCGCCCATGGTCAAGCCGCCATACATCGAAAACGCCAGGTTCGCCGACATCTGGAATTCGCTGACGGCCTGGCTCAGCGTCACCGGCAGCCCCTGGCCGCCATATTCCGCCGGCGCCGAGAGACCGAGCCAGCCGCCTTCGGCGACCTGCTTGAACGCTTCCTTGAAGCCCTCCGGGGTCGTCACACTGCCGTCGTCGTGACGGATACAACCCTCAAGATCGCCGACACGGTTGAGCGGCTGCAGCACTTCTTCCGCCAGTTTGGCGGCTTCCGACAAGATCGCCTCCCGCACGTCGGCGGAGGCATCGCTGAAGCCGGGAAGATTGTCGTAGCGATCGATCTGAAACACGTCGTTGAGCAGGAAATTGACGTCTTCCAGGGGGGCTTTGTAGATCGGCATGGTGTTCTCCGGCTGGTCTCTCCGACTGGCTGGCTTGGCATCGGAGCCGTTAAAGTGAAGTATCTTTTCAGTGTACCAATCGGCCCCGTTCCGGAAATGGACCTTATCCGGTTCCGTGGTCGAGAGCAGCTACTATCGAAGCAGCTTCAGTCAGCGCAGAGGTTGCGACGTAGCGGAGCCGGCCTCTCCAGCCTGCTTCGCCAGTTGCTCGCCCATCAACCGATGCAGCAGGTTGATCGCCTTGAGCGGACGCACCATCACCTTGAAATGCGTGATCCGGCCGTCGTCGCTGAAACGGATAATATCGACACCGTTGATCAGGATCCCGTCGATCTCTTTTTCGAACTCGAGGACCGCGCCGCCGTCGCTGCGCCATTCTCCGACATAGGCGAAGCCTGGGCTACCCAGTACCTTTTCCGCGCTCGACAGATACTTGAACGCGATGTCGCGGCCACGTTGGGGCGTGTGAACGACAGGGCTTTCGAACACCGCGTCAGGATGAAGCAGATCCCAGAGTGCCGCACGGTCGTGCGACTTCAAGTAGTCGTACCATTTGTCGAGGGCGGTCATGCTCATCGGACGTCTCTTTAGGTCAAAACGCGATCGACCGGATGTAGCGGGCATTCGTCCCGCGGCGATCAATATACATATTGACGCATATGCGCTTTGATGCATAAAGTCAATGACGAGGCTTGGACAGAGGAGGCCGCGCCGTGGCGCTTGGTGATGCTATTCTTGCATGCCTGACTGAACGCCCGATGACGGGCTATGAGCTCGCCAAGACGTTCGATTCATCGATCGGGTTCTTCTGGAAAGCTGACCACCAGCAGATTTACCGCGAACTCTCGCGTCTTCGGGACCGTGGCCACATTCAGGGCCGCGAGGTTGTGCAGTCCGGCAAGCCCAACAAATTGGTGTACACCCTCACATGCGAAGGCAAAGCCGCGCTGCGGCAGTGGGCGGCCCGGCCGAGCAGCCCTGCTTCGATCAAGGACGATCTGCTGGTGCGGCTTTACGCGCTTGACAGCATCGACATTGCCCCTTTGCGCGCCGACCTCATGGCGCGGCTTGAGTACCACCGCGACCGTCTCTCGCGCTACGAACGCATTCTCAAGAAACGCTTTCCTCAAGGCCCCTTATCGTCATCAGATACCGGCAAGCTGCTCCTGCTTCGCATGGGTCTTCGTTACGAACGTACCGTGACGGAGTGGTGCGAAGAGGCCCTCCAAACCCTCTCGGCCGGCGCCGACGCTGCGAGCGTCGCGCCTATCCATGGCGGCCAGCGCAAAATCAACGGATAGTCTATCGTGTTCTGGCCGCGGCTCGGACGCCGATGGCCGCCATCAAGGCAGGCCGTTGCGGCAAAATGACCGGCGCGGATGACGGCCGACGCTGACCAAACCCGATCAATTTCGAAGGCCGAGGCAACTTTCCGGTCCGTCTGACCCATTCCTTAACCCGTTCTTTACCGTAACGCGGAAAAGTCAACGACAGGGGCAGACGACCTGCGCGCAATTCGATTGTCTCTCTTCCAGGGACGCGCGGGGAGGCTGAAGGCGCAGGTGGCGCCGAAGTCGAAACCGGACGAAAGCATGAATTCGCGCGCATCGTGGAGTGTTGAAGGCATCGATCCATTCGTCCGCGAGAGGGCCGAGGCCGCCGCGCGGCGCGCCGGCATGTCGCTGAACGACTGGCTCAATTCCACCATCGGCGATTTCGCCCCGCCCAGTGTTCGCAGCTCCCCCCAGCAGTGGTCGATGGCGCCGGACCGGGAAACCCGGGACGTCGCCGATATTCATCAACGGCTGGATTCCATTACCCGTCAGATCGAGCAGATTTCGCGACCGGCGCCGCGCAACGACGCGCCCCGCGGCGAAACTGTGCGCGGCGAATCCGGCGTCGCCCGGCAATTGAACGACGCCATCTCGCGCCTCGACGCGCGCCTGTCGCAGATCACGAACCCGCAGGCGGCGAGACAGACCCAGCTTCAGGACGGACAGCGCCAGAACGACATGGTCGAGCGCGCAGCTAGCCAAGTCTATCGCCGCTCGCCACCGCTCAACCCGGCGTCGCTCGACTTCGAGGTCGCAGAAATCGCTGCGCGCCAGAACGAACTTGATAGTGCGGCGCCCGCACCACAGCCGATGCCGCCGCGGAACGCGCAGCCGGCAGCGCCTGCGATGGCGTCCGCCGGGCCGGCAGGGCCTGATTTCTCCGCGCTCGAGCGTCATCTCTTCAAGATCACCAGCCAGATCGAAGCACTGCAGCGTCCCGACGGGATCGAGCAATCGATCGCGGCGTTCCGCGGTGAACTGACGGAAATTCGCCACGCCATTACCGAGGCGATGCCGCGCCGGGCGATCGAATCGATCGAAAACGAGATCCGGTCGCTGTCCCGGCGCATCGACGATACCCGCCAGAGCGGAACCGATGCCAACGCGCTGGCCGGCATCGAACGAGCGCTCGCTGAAATCCGCGAAGTGCTGCGCTCGCTGACGCCGGCAGAGCAGCTTGCGGGCTATGACGAGGCGATCCGCAATCTCGGCGCCAAGCTCGATCTGATTTTGCGCGCCAATGACGATCCCTCGACGGTCCAGCAGCTGGAAGGCGCCATCGCCGCGCTCCGCACCATCGTCTCCAATGTCGCCTCCAACGACGCGCTGGCGCGGCTCAGCGACGACGTCCACACGCTATCATCCAAAGTCGATCAGCTTGCCCGTTCCGAAAGCAACAGCGATACGTTCGCGGTCCTCGAGCAGCGTATCGCCGCGCTGACCTCGACGCTGGAAAACCGCGAGCGGCCGGCGGCGAGCGAAAGTTCCGAACATCTCGAAGGCGCGCTGCGGGCGCTGTCCGACCGTCTCGACCGCATGCCGGTCGGAAACGACAGCGCATCCGCATTCGCCCATCTCGAACAGCGCGTGTCCTATCTGCTGGAGCGCCTCGAAGCGTCGAACGATCATCGAGCCTCCGCCGATCTCGGACGGGTCGAGGACGGGTTGCAGGACATTCTGCGCCACCTCGAAGCCCAGCACACGGCTGTTTCCCGTCTGGCCGAGACTAACCGTAGTGCGGCCGAGCCCGCCGGACTCCGGGTTGATCGATATCGTCAAGCGTGAATTGTCCGACATCCGTTTCAGCCAGTCCGAAACCGATCGCCACACCCAGGATTCCCTCGAAGCCGTTCACAACACGCTCGGCCACGTGGTCGATCGGCTGGCGATGATCGAAGGCGATCTGCGCACGGCTCGTCCCGCGGCGGCAGCAGCGCCGCCCGAGACACCGCCGGTACCGCAAGCCCCGCCGCCGCAGGCCGCCGCCGCGCCCCACGTCGCCATGGTGCCGCAACCAAAACCTGAATTGCCTAATCCGGCCGCGGCAGAAGAGCATTTTGCCTCGGCCCCGCGAGCGTTCCCCGTTGAATTGCCGCACCGCCAGCGGCCGCGCCGGTGACGCCGCGAGCCATCAGCGAAATTCTGGTGCCGCATGCGGCGCAACCGCGGCCTGCGCTCGAGCCTAATCTGCCGCCCGATCACCCGCTCGAACCGGGAACACGGCCAACCGGCCGCGTGGCTTCGCCATCGGAGCGCATCGCGGCTTCGGAAAGCGCGATCAGCGAAATTCCGGCGGGCGCGCGCGAAAAGGCCAGCACGTCGAGTTTCATTGCCGCCGCTCGTCGTGCCGCCCAGGCCGCCGCCGCCGCAGCACCTGCCGATGCCAAGACCAGTCGCAATCCGCTGAAGGGTTCCGCCGGCGACAAGGCCAAGGAGCCATCGACGATCACCTCCAAGATCCGCTCGCTGCTGGTCGGCGCGAGCGTGGTCGTGATCGTGCTTGGCACCTTCAAGATGGCGATGACCCTGCTCGACAGCGGCGGCCCGCCCCAAATGCCGGTCACGGAAAATTCGAGCGAGCCGTCGCCTTTGCCTCGAGCGCCCGCCGAAGACAGCGCCAGGCCGGCGACGCCGGACGCGGCAATGCCTTCGATGACCTCGCCGACGCCGATCGGCCGGCAATCGCTCAATAACTCCGCACCGATCGTCGCCGACGGCACCGCCTCGGTCGCAATTCCGCAGATCATTCCAGCGCCCACCGCTTCGCCGGTGTCATCAAGCGATATTACCGGGACGATTCCAGCCGCGCAGACGGCGCCGGCTGGCCGCAAGCTCGGCCAAGTGCAGGTCCCGCCGACCGAAAGACTGCCGGACGCGGTCGGCGGGCCAGTCCTGCGGACCGCGGCGCTCAGGGGCGACCCGACGGCGGCCTATGAGATCGCCGTGCGCTTCGCCGAAGGCAAAGGGGTAGCCCCGAATTTCGATGAGGCCGCGAAGTGGTACGACCGCGCCGCCCAGGCCGGCGTGGTGCCCGCGATCTTCAGGCTCGGCACCCTCTACGAGAAGGGCCTGAGCGTGAACAAGGACGCCGATATCGCCCGGCGCTATTACCTCCAGGCGGCCGAGCGCGGAAATGCCAAGGCGATGCACAATCTGGCCGTGCTCGACGCCGATGGCGGCGGCAAGGGCGCCAACTATAAGGACGCCTCGCAATGGTTCCGCAAGGCGGCCGATCGCGGCGTCGCCGACAGCCAGTTCAACCTCGGCATCCTCTATGCCCGCGGCATCGGCGTCGAACAGAACCTGGCCGAGTCCTTCAAGTGGTTCAGCCTGGCGGCGGCGCAGGGCGACGCGGACGCCGCGCGCAAGCGCGACGATATCGCCAAGCGGCTCGACCCCCAGTCGCTGGCCGCGGCAAAGCTGGCGATCCAGACGTTCACGCCCGAGCCCCAGCCCAACGACGCCATCAACGTGGCGACCCCGGCCGGGGGATGGGACTCTGCACCGGCGCAGGCCGGCGCGGCAAAGCCCGCAGCCAAGCCGGTTTTGACCAAGCGCACCGCCGCCGCGCATTGATGGCATTGACGACGCCGCCTGGCATCGCCGCCATGTACCTCAGCGAAAAATCCGTGTAGACAATCGCGCCCTCGCGTGGAGGGCCTCATCGCCAAGAGGTTCGAATTGTCGGCCGATGATCGACAGGACGAAGCAAGTCATTTCCGGAGGTCGCCGACAGGCCCCCGGATAGCGCCGCCACGCCAGCCCATTGACCGGCCTGCAATGCAGCCGCCTCATCGAGGCGGCCAGAAGAGGCGATATTGGTCGGTCGTCATCTTCATTCTGTTGGTGTCAGGCATCGGCATCCGCGCATATCGGGACCTGTCGCGGCCGGAGGCCTGGGCCTACTGGAAGGAATCGTATCTGTCCCCGAGCATGACTTCGGCGCTGATCCCTAATGCCGATTTTGACGGCTGCGGGCCATGGCCAGCGTGCGCTCGCAATCAGCGGGACAATCGGTGCCGCCAGTGCCAACTGGTTCCGGGACAGGCTCGACGAGACCCATCTCTCCGCCGACGACGCCGTGTTGCTGTCTTCTCCGGGTGGCGTATTGAATCAGGCCGTGATCATGGGCGAAATCATTCGATCCCGTGGGCTGGTGACCGCCGTCGGCGTCATCGACGCCCGGGCCATGTCCGTCCCGCTTATTGTGCCAGCGCCTGCGTGCTCGTCTTTGCCGGCGGCAAGATACGCTACGGCGTCGAGGGCTCGATGCTGGGGGTCCATCAATTTGCGACGACGGCTCCGGTGCGCGACCCCGTCGCCGACACCCAGCGCGTCGCCGGGATGTTGTTGGGCTATATGACAAAGATGGGCGTGTCTCTTCGACTGTCGTCGAAGCCATGTCGCGACCAGGGACGTACGCTGGCTCGGCGCCCGGGAAGCCATGGCGATGAACCTCGTTACCGACCCGATCCAAAAGCCCTGAGCGGCGCCCGTTAATCTGAATCATTCACCACATCGGAAATTGCGCGCCGGCCGGCTTCAAAAAAACCGCCTTGCGCGGATTCTTTAGTCCCTCCGATGGATGATTTCGGTTATGCAGGGGTGCGGCAGTTGATCCGCGCTTCCAGAGAAACCATGCCGTGAGCGGTTTCGGCCAGCCTCAGGGCTAATTCCGAAGTCAACGCGCGTGCAGCTTTATCTTCCGATCGCCGACATTCCGGTCAATATTTTCCTCATCCTTGCGATGGGCGCCGCGGTCGGTTTCGTGTCCGGCATGTTCGGCATCGGCGGTGGATTTCTGATGACGCCGCTGTTGATCTTCATCGGCATCGCGCCCGCGGTGGCGGTGGCTTCGGTCGCCAGCCATATCGCGGCCTCATCGTTTTCCGGCGCATTGTCCTACTGGCGCCGCCGCGCCATCGATCCGGCGCTGGCGCTGGTGCTTGTTGTGCGGCGGGACTGTCGGCACCGCGCTCGGCGTCTGGACCTTCACGCTATTGCGCTCGCTCGGCCAACTCGATCTGATGATCGCGCTGTCCTACGTCGTGCTGCTGACCACCGTCGGCGGACTGATGTTCTGGGAGGGCTTGCGCGCGATCCTGCGCGCACGCCGCGGCGGTCGCGGTCCCGATGCGCCGCTCGGGCAGCCATGGCTGGATCCACGGCCTGCCGCTGAAAATGCGCTTCAAGCGCTCCAAGATCTATCTATCGGTCATTCCGGTCGTCGTCGGTCGGCGTGATCATCGGGTTTATCGGCGCGATCATGGGCATCGGCGGCGGCTTTATCCTGGTCCCGATCATGATCTACCTGTTGCGGGTGCCGACCTCGACCGTGATCGGCACCTCGATGGTGCTGACGCTGGTCACTATGCTGTTCGCCACCATGCTGCACGCGATCACCAACCATCTGGTCGATGCGGTGCTGGCGCTGATCCTGATGGTCGGCGGCGTGACCGGAGCGCAGTTCGGCGCCCGCGCCGGCCAGAAGATCCGCGGCGAGCATCTGCGGCTGCTGCTGGGCTTGCTTATTCTGGCGGTCGGAATCCGCTTCGCGGTCGAGCTGGGGATCCGCCCCGACGATCTCTTCACCATCCGGGAAATCCGGAGGCGCCGGATGACGGCGCGATCGCTCACGCCGCGGCCTGAGCGCGGCGCTGCTGCTGGGAACGGCTTTCGCCTTGCCGCGCCGCGCGCGCGGAGCGGCTGATCGTGTCGGTCTCGAACCACCGGGTCACCGTGACGCCGAACTATTCCGGCGAAGAACTCGTGCTGTTCGGTTCGGTCGAAAAGGATGCGACCACGCCAGCCACCCGCACCGTTTACGATCTCGTCGTGACCGTCTAGCGGGCCGCGCGCGGACATGGTGACGCGCCGCAAGGAACGCAAATTCGGGATCTGGATCAACACCGACTACCGGCAGTTCCTGCAGGTGCCTACCTATCTTGCGCTGTTTGCCAACCGGCCGTTCGACGCCATCGCCTCGCCGGAGGTCGAGCGGCGGCAGCAGCTCGGCCTCAACAACGTGCTGCTGACCCAGCGCGTCGGCCCCGATTATGCCGACGTGGTGCCGAACGATGCGTTCCGCAGCGCCTTCGTGCGGCTGCGTTCGGAGCATGGCCTCTATCGCGAGGACACGTCCGCGGTGACGTTCCTGACGCCGACGCTGTTTCGCACCGGCATTCCGCTTCCGGCCGAAGTGCCGATCGGCACCTATGACGTCGAGATCAAGCTGTTCTCCGGCGGCGCATTGGTGACGCACACCGAAACCGCCTTCGAAATCGTCAAGGTCGGTTTCGAGCAGTTCGTCGCCAACTCCGCCCGCCAGAGCGGCTCTTGTCTATGGGCTCGTCACCGCGTTGATGGCGCTGATGACCGGCTGGATGGCGTCGATCGTATTCGGCAAGGATTGAATGGACTCCTCATCCTGAGGAGCGGCCACTTGGCCGCGTCTCGAAGGATGGAAGCTTGCACCCTTGTTGCCATCCTTCGAGACGCTTGCTTCGCAAGCTCCTCAGGATGAGGCCGGTGTGTGTTGCAGCTCGATGACCGTTGAAACACCCGGCGACACGGTGCAGGCGAAGGCGGCGTAGCACAGAACTCTCCTGGCGTCGTCATTTCGAGCGAAGCAATCCATCTCTCCGCTTGTTGATGCATGGATTGCTTTGCTTCGTTCGCAATGACGTACCGAGACGTCGGATTCAAATTTCAAACAGCAAGAGGTTATGCCTCCGCATTCTCGCGGCGCGATGCGCCCGAGGTTTTCCATCAACTTCGCCCTCCGTGGAAACGGAGGGCGCAGGGAAAGCCGGATGCCGATCGCACCCGCGGTCGTGCGCACAAAAGCGCACGAGTGGACCACAGGTTCAACCGGATCGCTCCGGCTTTCCCTGCGCGAATGGGTTACGGCTTACTTCGCGCTCTCCTCGGTGACCGGGCTTTCTTGCCACCGTCGCCTTGCGGATTGACGATCCATCTCAAACCCGGTTGGGCCGGATGCATCTCCGCACGACTTGACGCCAGCATCGGGGCGCCAGGACCACACGACTTCGCCGTCCGCGACCATCTCATGCCAGAGGTCTTGCCGGGCGTCGTGCCGTCCGGCGAGTTCTGGCGAAGACGGTTGGCAGCGTCGTTCGTCCGCGCGCCGGCCGATCGCTCACGGGAATACCCGCCCTGCGATCCCGTTGCGCGCCCGACGCTGTCGCGTCCATCGCATCCCACCGCGCGTTCGTGACGACTCGCGATCCGCCCCTCATCCGGGTGGGACGGGGCGAGCTTGTAGAGATGATTTGCCCGACGGGTTAAGCGAAATATTTTTGAGAACAGGGCTGGACAGGCTTTTGCTGATTTGCCCGTCGGGCTCTTTTTCCGTCGTCGCTTTCAAGGCAGTCAAGCCGCTTTGTACGCCGCTGGACCGTCGTGCGCTCATTGCAAGAGGACGCGCCCGACCAGCGATGCGCATGACAACCGGGCGACGTTGTTTGCGCCACCTACCACACTATTGGCGGACTTGGCGACGTGGGTTTCACTTCTGCTTTTCGTTCAATAGCGGAAGAATGAAGGACGTCGCACCACTTCGGATTCGTGCCATGTCCGGACATCCGACATGAAAACCCGGCACTACGAAGCCCTTGAGCGAGACGCATACATTTGTAAGCTCTCTGCATGAGCGAACAGATAATAATACTGGCCATCGTCATTTTTTACGCGGCAGTTTTGCTGCTTGCATGGAAACGGCCATACCTAATCGGCAAAAGTGGCGAAAACTTTGTCTCACGCAAGCTCTCTCGCCTCGATCCACGAAGGTACAAGACTCTTAATGATTTAATGCTGCCTTCTAACGGCAACACGGCAACTACTCAGATTGACCATGTTGTCGTTTCTAACTTTGGAATCTTTTGCATCGAAACAAAGTCGTACAGGGGTTGGATATTCGGCAATGCTCAACAAGAATATTGGACACAAGTAATCTATCGGTACCGAAAGAAGTTCCATAACCTATTACGTCAAAACTACGCACACGTTAAAGCAGTGGAGGCTCTGTTAGGCAGCGCCTTTGCTCGTGTACCGGTTCGAGGATTCGTTGCCTTTCCAAGGGCCAAAAAACTCAAAATCTCCGGCACAAATACGGTCGATTACGCGACGGACGTTGTCCGAAAGATAGCAGCATATACTCAGTCAGTAATGACTGACGACGAACGAGAAACCATCGTTGGTATCCTTCTCGATGCGAACATTAAGGATAAGAAAGCTCGTAAAGACCACTTAAAGGAAACGAGAGCACTTCGCGCTTCCCGTCAAAAGTGGACATCGACCGTCCATAAGTGAGTGTCTGCTAAGGGTCCAGACTATGCGAAAACCCCGCGGTTCAATTTTCGTGTAGAAGCACAATCGCAATCCGGTCGGTCCGAGAGTAAAGATTGCTCGCGCCTCCACCGAGAAACGGCAATTGAGAAGATCATACTGAGCGTCCTCCGCTCGCGCGCGTTTTCACACAGCCTTGTCAAAAACGCCGTTTTGGCCATAGTCGATCATTTCCGGTTTACGCCGCCGATGAGCAGACATTTCGAAGGCCCGTCGGCATTTGTCCCAAACGTGCCAACGAAGGACATGATGCAGATATGCATCTGCTACGTGCTTCGCTTGATGCTAGACGGGATTGTGAGCCACCTTTAAGGTCGCCATGCACGTCAAATGGTGCCGCAATGCGCCTCGAACAGCAATTTGGCCGGACATTCCCGGCATCAATTTGGGTTGGCGCCCTTCTATCAAGTTGGCCCTTGGGCGCCCCTGCACAGCAGTCGCTTGAGAGCCAGTGTTTGACCCCCACCGCTCCTGGCTTGATCGAGGCCTGCTCGAAGCTGATCGATGCCGGCAAGGGAAACGTCGCAGAATATCACTACAGCCGCGGCGCGGCGTTTTTGGACAAGAAAAACTGCGACGGCGCGCTGGCCGATTTCGACGCAGCAATCCGATTGCGCCCCACCGACCCGAGCTACCACGGAGGCCGTGGTCTAGTGTTTTACTCCTGCAAGAAGGATTTCAAAGAAGCCGCGGCGGCTTTTAGCAATGTGATACGACTCTCGCCGCGAGACGCCGCGGCCTACGATATTCGCGGGTCGTCGCGGAGATATTCCGGCGACCTCGACGGTTCGGTGGCGGACGAGACTGCGGCGATCCGGCTCCAGCCCGGGTTCGGAATGTATTACGGGAATCGCGCCGTCAGCTGGGCTGAGAAGGGCGACCCAGCGCGAGCACTTGCCGACTTCAATCGCGACGTTCAGATGGAACCCAACGTCGCGGCGGTCTTCAGCAACCGCGGCCTGTTTCTTCTTCAACGCAAGGAGCTGGATCGAGCGATCGGCGATTTCAGCGAAGCCATCCGGCTCGATCCAAAATATTCAAAACCTTACGCCAACCGCGCTGAGGCCTGGCGCCTCAAAGGCGATCTTGATCGTTCGCTCGCGGACGTCGATCAGGCGATCAACATCGACCCGAGCGATCCCCTGAATTACGCGCGCCGCGCCGACACCCTGCGCTATCGCGGCGACTACCAGCTTTCCCTCAGCGAATACGATCGCGCGTTGGCGATCATGCCGGACTACATTCCCGCTTTCACCGGACGTGGCCTTGCGTACGAGCGCCTTGGCGACGTGACGGCGGCGCGCACAGAATTCCAGAAGGCGCTCGTATCACAAAGTTATCTGGCAAACCTTGACTATTCCAAATCCTCGCTCGAGACAGCCCGTGCACGGCTTGCGGCGCTCAACTCCGGCGCACCGCTGCCGGTCATTCCGCCTGCGCCACGGCGGGCGGAATCGACGACATCGATACCGACGCCGAGCGTCGCGGCGCCGGTCGTGGCACAGGCCGCCGCCCGCGCAACGTCGGCCAGCCAGGGGCGCCGCATCGCGCTCGTGATCGGCAATTCGGCGTATCGGAACACGGTCCAACTGGGCAATCCGCAGAATGACGCTCAGGCGATCGGGACCTCGCTCCGCAACATCGGGTTCGACGGCGTTACCGTCATGGTCAATCTCACGCGTGAAAACCTATTGGATGCGTTGCGCACCTTCTCCAGCAACGCTCGAACTGCGGACTGGGCCATGGTGTATTACGCTGGACACGGGATCGAATTGAACGGCGTCGACTATCTGGTTCCGGTAGATGCGAAAATAATATCCGAGCGCGACGCTTTATCGCAAGGAATCCCTCTCGCCGAAGTGACAGCTTCGATCGAAGGCGCACGAAAACTAAAGCTGGTCTTGCTTGACGCCTGCCGCGACAATCCATTTCTTGGGCAATCCCGGAAGCCAACGACGCCAGCCGTTGTGGCATCCACCTCCGTGGCGGGCGTTGAAGCCGGCACACGTTCTCTGAATCAAAGCCTTGGACCGGAAAAGGGATTGGCTCAGGTCAAGGCCAGCAGCGGCACGCTGGTATTCTTCGCGGCCAAGGAAGGCCAGGCCGCGCTGGACGGCGACGGCGACGACTCGCCGTTTGCGGTTGCTATGCTGCAGCGAATTGCGACGCCGGGGGTCGAGATCGGCAAGGTTTTCCGGTTGGTCCGCGACGACGTGATGGAAGCGACCGCGGGTCGACAGGAGCCCTTCGTCTATGGCTCGCTGCCCGGCAGCGAAGATTTCTACTTTGTCGCTACCAAATAAATCCGGTCGGAGCGGATCGCGCAGGTTTGGTCAAGGTAAGACTTCCCCAGAAAGCCCCGCATCTTCCGGGGCTTTTTGTTTGGTGGCCGCGGTACATCTGTTCAGGGTCAATCGCGCCGGTTTCGCCCTCTGCCATCCACTTCCGTCCACCCCGAACAACGGACATCATCAGGTCGGCCCGGTTGGTGCCAATTGCTACCAATTTCTGTATTTCCGTTATCACCTTGAGTATCACAGCGAACGTGCTCACTTCTTGGGATAGATGACGACGCGGTCGGCTATACGATCGTCGCCATTCATGTAAAATTGGACTGTTATGATCTCACCCACCTTGATTTCAGAAAAGTTTCCTTTGTTCCAAAGATAAGAAAATCGAGGTCGCTTCCCAGAAATACGAATTTTGGTCTTGCTGGTCGTATTGTAGGTGTAGATCGGTTCGCCAGGTTTCGCGTGGCAGCTGAATGTTTTGGCCACGTAGTCGACAGCAGTGACGATACGATCAGGGTCGAAAGCCGCGAACGCTGGCGAAAGTGTCGTAAACAACGCGAGCGCCACGGTCGGCAACAATTTTGACATGGAAGATCCCTCATTTTGGTGCGGCCGAACGGTCGGTCTCGCGCGCTGGTCGCCTGTCGTTGACCAATAAAGGTAGGGGTCAGAATTAGTTTTATACTAGCACCGAAAAATGGGGATGTCCGCTCGGGTCGGGTAGGATCGTGGCGCGAACCGGGCTTCGAATGATGCCGACGTTTCCACGATCCCCCCTAACATTCCGGAAGGCGAGTTTTCCCCGTTACGGCTGAAAGGCTGGCGTATCAGGCGGGACCTTCCCGACGCGTCGATCAGCTTAAGCCTGCTCCCGGCATACGCTGCCCTACGATCGGTTTGTCTTCGCCCTTCGTGCTCCAACGTTGATCCGCACAGAGTCGGATCGGTCGACGCGGTATACTGCACCGCCATGCGGTGGAATACTCCACCTACCCCAGGGGCCCTCGCTCGGGTCCGGGTTGTAGTGTCCCGGTCCGTCATCACTTAATCGGCCCCATCCGCCCCACTCGCGGGCACATCGCGATTTCACCGCACGGCGGCTTATACACGATGCCTTCGCTGTGCGGGAGCGCCTAGGCGACCCGCGAGTGGTTCCGAGCTTTCACTGCACATTCCTTCCTGGCATGCCGCCCTCTCCGACCCCGGGGAGTCCGACATCGATATCCAGAACTTCGATACCGATATTGCCTTCGCCGATTGACCAACGGCTCGGCACTCCCGACACTCCCGCAATCCGTTTCGCGCGGGCGGTCGATTTCGTGGCTTCACTGGTTCGCTTCCGCTACGGCCTGCCAGGTTGCTCGCCCCCCTGTACGGATCAGACTGGGTCGCCCAGCCTTCGGGGACTTTTACTTCCAGGCTTTCAACGGATCGGTCTCCCTCTCCGTTGCTGGATATAACTACAACAGTGACTGGACTCCTCTGTTGGCGGGACTCTCACCCGCTGAAATGGCAGCTAGCCTCGCTGCACGGTCAATCTCGACCGAATTGGGCTGCCCGCGCTACGTCCGCTTTCGCCCCGATGGCGACCGAACTGCGGACATCGCAGGTGGTCCGGTTCGTGCTTATCGCTGAAAGTCTGGCCCCTATGGAAGGTCCCCCATCTCAAATGAGCCGAGTCGAAACTCCTCCGCGTTATCCGCAGCGGGGGCTGTTTTGACGAGCGTAAACGCCGCATTTGGGAACTTCTCCCATACCGCGAGATCCTCCGCTGTTATGGTAAGCCAACCAAAGCTGAGCGCGTATCGGCCCGGCTCAGTCAGCCGCCCGAGTTGTCGCCGGGTGATTTTATTGACGCTCAATTCCTTCGTCTCGCTGATTATCATCGCCCCGCGTGAAAGAACGGCCGGTAGCCTTGCTCCTTCCTCCGCCAGCCCGTCGAAGCGTTTTCGCGTGAAGTTTGACCGACTTCATGCTGCGCTTGAGCGGGCCGCAGATTAGCGTCCAGGATTTGCCTGCGGCGATCAAGTCGCGAAGCCATTTTTCCTCTTCCGGTGTCCACCAACCCAGGCGGGCGTCCAGATAACGGCCAAAAGCCGCTAGCTTCGTCGAGAAGTTGCCAAAACCCGCAAGCGAGAGCAGATTTTGGCTGGAGCCGGCGGCTAATGCTGATTGAAATCGATCCCGATGAGTTTTGATTGGTTCGATCCAAGCTCCTCGGTATCCAGCGTCGGGAGGAGCGTTCACACCATGATCCGCGCCAAGCTCTCGGGCCACTATCGCGAAGACCGCCGCTATCCGGCGGCGATGGTGAACATCACCAATCACTGCAATCTGAGCTGCAAACATTGCTTCATCTATCGCGACGGCAACCCCAACGAAGCCCCCGAGTCGATTCGCGCCGAGATGAGCGACGCCGACATGCTGGAGACGCTCGAAGGGCTGCGCGACCGGCACGGCATCAAGTCGATGCTGTGGATGGGCGGCGAGCCGCTCCTGAAAAAGAAACTTCTCGCCAGGGGCGTTCGCCTCTTCGAACGCAACACGATCACGACGAACGGCACGGCGCCGCTGCCGGACTTCGGTGCGTCCGTGCATTACGTCGTGAGCATGGATGGCCCCGAGGACCTCAACGACGATTTGCGCGGCGAAGGGACCTTTCGGCGCGTGCTGCGCAATCTTTCGAACGTCGCGCCGGATTTTGGCTCGACCGTCCAGGTGCAATGCGTGGTGACGCGCCGAAATCAGGAGCGGCTGGAGGAACTCGTCGACACGCTGCGCGCCTCACCCGTCGGCTGGATGACCTTTTCGTTCTACGTACCGATGAAGGACGACGAGACAGGCAACGCCTGGGAGACGAATGTGGAGCGCGCCGGCGCCGTGCGCGAAGTGCTGCGGTTGAAGCAAGCGCACAGCGGCTTCGTGCGCAACGGCAGGCGCAGCCTCGAACTGATGCTGCCGCCCGATTGCGAAGAGGTGACCGCGCGCTGCCCGACGCAGGAATGGCTCCTGCCTCTGTGGCTCGAGGACGATCATTTCACGACGCCCTTCTGCTGCTACGGCAACGACGTGGATTGCGACCGCTGCGGCGCCTGGGTCGTGTTCGAGTTCGCGGCGCGCCGGGAAGGGGGCGCGCCGGTGGTGCCGAACCGGGCGAATCAGGCCTGAATATCGGCTAACGGATGACGTGCCTGGAGCTGGCACCTCAAGAGCTGCCGCGTGAAGCGCGCTGCGTACACGCTCATATCACTAAAACTTTCGTCGGACGGCTAACAGTTTGTTCAAAGCACGCCAGGCAACAATAGTTGCGGGCTGCGCATCATCCCGTGTCTGAAAGCCGTCGTCGACGTTCTCAGCTCGGCGGCGGCTTTTCTACCGAATATCGCGACAGGCTTTGGCACGCTTCAGGCGCGGTGCTGGTGCCGCGTCCGGCTCATGCCGCCGCGGTGCTCGCATCATCCCGATACGGGCGAACATCGTTGGCCCGTCACGTTCTGCAACCAGCAGCAGCGCCTGCATCGCAGGTTTGCCATTCCGGTGCATCGTGTTCGGCCTTGGGCAGTTTGGTGATGTAGAGCGCGGCATCGCCCAGCATATCCGGCAGACGCTCACACTTGGCGACGGGCGCAGGTACACCGTCGATGGTAGACCCATCCGACAATTCGTCGCGGCCGAGTTCCACCTCGGCCTATTGCGTTTTCCGCGCCGGCTGCAGATTTGCCTGACTGGAGAGAGTGTGCTCAGCTGCTCTCCATAAGAAGAAATTTCGGGGGAGATACCCATGAAATGGCAAACGCTCATCATTGCCACGATTTTGTCGATCACCAGCGCGGCCAGCGCCGCCGAGAAGAAATATGGACCCGGCGTCTCCGACACCGAGATCAGGCTCGGGCAGACTTCACCCTATAGCGGGCCGGCCTCGGCCTATTCGGTAATCGCGAAAGCCCAGCTCGCCTACTTCAAGATGATCAACGACCAGGGCGGCGTGAACGGGCGCAAAATCAACATGATCTCGCTCGACGACGCCTACAGCCCGCCGAAGACGGTTGAACAGACGCGCAAGCTCGTGGAACAGGAAGAGGTTGCCGTCATCCTCAATCCGCTGGGAACGCCGACAGGGCTCAGCGTGCGAAAATACCTCAACGACAAGAAGGTACCGCAGCTGTTCGTCGGCGCGGGCGCCACGTTGTGGGGTGACCACGAGCACTTCCCCTGGAGCATCGGGTTCCAGCCGTCGTACCAGGCCGAGACGGCGGTCTATGCCAAATATCTCCTGGACAAGATGCCGGACGCGAAGGTCGCGCTGTTCTACCAGAACGACGACGCCGGCAAGGATTACGGCAATGGCTTCAAGAAGGGGCTAGGGCCCGACAACGTCGCCAGAATGGTTGTCTCGGAGGCGACCTATGAGGCGACCGACCCGACCATCGACAGCCAGATCGTGAAGCTGAAGACATCAGGCGCCAACGTGCTGTTCATGCACGCGATCCCGAAACAGGCGGCACAGGCGATCCGCAAGATCGGCGAGATCGGCTGGAAGCCGGACATCTTCTTCCTCGCCGCCACCTCCACGTCCGTCTCCTCGGTGCTCAAGCCCGCCGGCTTCGAAAACGCCAAGGGCATCATCTCTTCCTACTTCCTGAAAGACCCGAACGACCCGCAATGGCAGAACGACAAGGCGGTGCAGGACTGGCAGGCCTTCATGAAGGCCTATTTCCCGGACGGCAATCTGCAGGACCAGCTCATCGTCTACGGCTACACGGTGGCGCAGGCGACCGTGCAGGTGTTCAAGCAGTGCGGTGACGACCTGACCCACGAGAACATCATGAAGCAGGTGGCGAACATGGATATCGCGCTGCCGATGATGCTGCCGGGCATCAAGGTGAAGACCTCGCCCACGGATTATTTCCCGGTGCAGGCCATGCGCCTGCAGCGCTTCAATGGCGAGGTGTGGGAATTGTTCGGCGAGACGATCGGGGAGTGAGGGCACGTCCCGTTCTCCCACTCCAGAGATTCCAACCGCTTGGCGTCCGATACCTGCATCCCGGCGTACCGGCTCCGCCAGTTGTACGGAGTCGCCGCGCCGCCCCCGGACCGCCGGTGCGGCATGTCCGTTCTACCCCCAAAGGCGACCTGATCAATCCGTCCGCTTATCTAAGCGGACGTGAGCCGAAAATCTCGTTTTTGGCGCAGCAGAGCGTCACTGCAGGCTCCGCTTCCAGTAGCCGGTGCCGAGCTTGCCGGTGATCACCGCTGCGGCGTCGCGGATTTCGTAGGAGCCGCCGTCGTCGTAACCGGCGATCCCCTTATTTGCGTGGATCGACCAGTGGCCGTTAATGGCTTCGATCGTGCCTTCATGCGCCTGCGCTGCGCGCGGTCCTTCGGCGTGGAATTTGTAAGTGCCGTCGCCCATGATGCGCCAGATCCAGCGCGACAGCCCGCGATCACTCGGCACCATGATCTCCCAGGTTCCAACCAGCGCGGGATCGATTCCCAGAGAAGAAGGCGCGGGCGCCACCCGCGGTGGTGCACCCGCGTCCGCTGGCGCAGCATTCGCCTGGTTGGTGCTCACCTGGCCGGCTGACGACGGCTGGCCCGCAAGATAGATCGCCTTGCGCGAGAGCGAGCCGTAGACGAAGGGCTGCTGTTCGTTCCTGGTCACCTCCATAACGTCGTCGCGGACGTTGCGAAACATGAAGGTGACCTCAACCCCGGGCGTTTCAATATTGTGCAGGAGCGCCGCGGCAAACGGGCTGTTTCGCCCGTCCCCGTCGAGAGCGGTGGTGCCGTCGCGAGCAGCATAAGCGACCAGCACGTTGCCGACCGGTTCGATACGGCCGAGGCCGCCGCCGATTGCCGCGCGCACCGCCAGGGACCGGGACATCTTGGCAGCGAATGGATTGTTGCGGCAGGCGTCGAGGATAACGAGGCCGAGGCTCGTGGTATTCGATACCTGTAAAATAACGCTGCGGAGGCTGATGGCTTCGTTCGCCGCGTCGGTGTCCTTCTTCAATTCCGCGTCGACCGGGATCAACCAGTTTTCACCGCTGATTTCCATGCCGTGGCCGGCAAAATATACCGCCGCCATCTCGGCGCCCGCCGCGTCGCGCCCGAGTGCGATAAGGCTTCGCCGCATCTGGTCGAAGGAGGCGTTGGTCACAAGGGTCACGGCGAAGCCGAGACGATTTAGCGCCGCGGCGATATCAGCAGCGTCACCAGCCGGATTGGGCAGCGTCGGCACGTTCTGGTAGGTGCTGTTACCAATCACCAACGCCACGCGCTTGCTGTCAGCCAGGGCGGGCGAGACCGCGAAGCCGGCAAGCGCCGCAATAACGCCCAATCCCAGAATAAATCCGCGTCGGTTCATGCTGGCCCCGGATCGCTCCTGACGGCATCATTTTGTACAACAATCGTTGCGAAGCAGCTACGGGATCCAATGCCTACCCCGGTGGCCCATGCTACTTGCCCCTGTGACCGAGCCAGGGAGTATGGCCATGCGGGATCAAATGAATGTGAGCCCGGCGCCCAGCCGGGCAAGGGCAGATCAAGATCCGCCGTTATAAATCGACAAGATGGCGGGTTACGCCTTCGGCTCCAACCCATCCTGCGGACTATTTGCGGATTTTGGGGGCGTCGGTTTCATTTCTGCTTTTCGTTTAAACGCGAAAAATGAAGGACGTCGCGCCTCTTCGCATTTGCAATAGCCGAACTGCGATGGACACGGTTATTTTGGTGATGCTGCGGCGTCGAGTTGGCTCCAGTGTGGGCAGCATACCCGCTAGATGTCTCAACTTACAACTCGACCCTTGGCCGCGCTGCAGTGAAACCGGCCCAGGTCAGATAGAGCCCGATTAACAGCGCGGGCGCCAAATACAGATCATAGTGCTGAGAATATCGCATCTGCTCGAACATCCGGGGCACCGCGCCGGGAGCGAGAAACAGAAGCAGCACGCCTTTTGCGAGGATCAGCCATCCGACCAGCGTAACGACCACGGGCAGTGCACCGCCCGACCAGACATTGTGCCCGAGAACCATCGCGATGCCCATTGCGAGACTGATGGTGGCGTAGACCAGCATGACCGGTCCATCAGCAACCGACGCCTCGATGATCGCACTTCCGCGCACCAGAAGCGCCGCCACCAACACAATCGTGAAAGGACCGATTGCCCTTGCAAGAAAAACGGTGAGACGAGACATGCGAACCTCCTCCAGTTTTCGGAGAGCCCAAGGACGGACATTCGGTGGGATACCATGTTCCCACTCAAACTTTTAACTCGCGCAGAGGTCTGTTGCGGGTTGCGACCAAATGGGCTGCCCCCTCCATGTCCGGTCTGCCCCCGATAGCGCCGAGCTACGGACACCGTTGGTGGCCCGGTTCGTGCCGAACCCAAGCATGGTGGATATCGGCATGCAAAGAGCCTCCCAGGGCGGCTCCAAAATCCAAATTATGTTGTGATTAAGCCTGGATCAAGCGGCCATCAATGCCGGCTTGGACTTCCGGCGACTTCGCGGCGCGCCGCTTTCCGATGAAACGAAGGTCGGATCTGGAAGTCCTCGAGCGTTTTCCCGGATCTGAGTTGAGCAGTTACCCACCGCGGCTGTTTACCACGGCCCGCCCAAGTCTCCGACGGTTTGTCGGGGTTTTGGTACTTAGGGAGGACTCGCGGATAGGGCCGCCGTTCTCGTCTATTTTTTGCTTCAGATGCACCTGACTTCAGTAGTCGCAGCCGCTGGTCAAGTTGATATTTTTCCGCAGATATCCTGCGCGTCAGAATAACGTCTATTTCCTGGTGAAGAGCCCAAAGCTCGTCGATAGACATCAATTCGAAATTGGTGAGTTTCATGATCACACCAGGAATGATTGGTCAGGCAAGGCGGCCCGGATTTAGTTGTCGAGCCGAATATAGCGATTCTCAAGAGCCTCCACGGCCCGGTCAATAGCTCAAGAGAATTAGACCATTAGCCAAATGAACTAACCCCAACGGACTAATCATCAACGAAAGCGCGAAAATCCATTCGTTAGACGATGGTCAACCAAGCCGACCCCCGGATTGCCCGTTATAGTTCGCCGCCGTTGACCGGCTCATTTTCGCCAAGGGTCAAAACCGGTAGTGGCGCGGCATGAGCGGCATATCCGTTCTACCCCCGGAAGCAGACATCGTCGGACCACGCGCTCAGGTCCATACTGTGCCATGGCCCAGAGCGAGGCATTGCGAGAGTACGCACCCAAATGGGCACGGGGACACGGCAAATCACGTCCGGACCTGTGCGGCGGTACCGGATCGGGCGTTGTTTGACATTCGGTTTACGACAATGTCGTCATACGCATGGTAGGATGACAATCCATTTGAGGGAGCTCAGATGAGCGACCGCGTTTATGCCATTCACACAGACGAAGAATGCGAACGGTTGGACGCGCAGGCGTTGCTTGCGGGCGTTTCCGATCATGTAAGGCATGTTCCGGCGCAGCCCGGCATGCAGATATTGGATGCGGGGTGCGGCTCGGGAAGCATGGCGCGCGAAATCGCAAAAGCGGCTTCGGGATCGGTCGTTGTCGGCATCGACCTTCGAGATAAGTACATCGATTACGCACGCCGGCGGGCAGAAGCCGGCGGCCTACGAAACCTGACATTTGAAACGGGTGACGTTCGAGAATTGCCCTTTGCGGATGGCGCGTTCGATATCGTTTGGACGAAGTACCTCCTGCAATGGGTCGCCGATCCGACGCGTGCTATGCGCGAATTTGCGCGTGTGCTGAAGCCGGGCGGCCTTTTGGTTTCGGCCAATTTCGACGGCTTCGCTGTCACGAACGAGCCGCCCGATCCCGCGATCCAGCCGATGACCGAATTTGTATTCAACGCCTTGGTCGATCCGTTCATTGGCCGGAAAATGGCGAGGATGTGCCGCGATTGCGGTCTCATTGACATCGATGCGAAGATGGAGACCGATCGCGTTTTCACGGTGATTGGCAAAATAGATCCAGAGCGTCGGCGCAATTGGGAAATTCAATGGTCAGGGGCCCGCAACCGCACAGCCGAGCTTCTCGGCTCGCAAGCCCTGGCAGACGCATATATCGAAAAATTCATGGCTTATCAGGACCGGCCTGATACTGCGACATATTGCACGCTCTATTTCGTCAGCGCGCGGAAGCCATTCTGACAACCCCCGTGAATTTGGAGAGCCCCTCGGGCGCTCTTTGTTTTTCGATCTTTGCGGGCTTGGAAGGCGCGTTCCGGGTCATTCGCAAAGTTTTGACAGCCGGTCGGCACTCCGGTCCACCCCGACAAACAGACATGCTCAGAGGCCTTCGGCATGTCTCAAAGGCGCACGAATGGAGTCCTGAGCCCGCGCGACCCGGTCTACAGCCTTCTAGCGGTCCAGCGACCGATACAGCCGTCGGCGCGCCTGTACGAGCCGCTTCCGGTGCTCCCTGACATTCTTCCAGTTGCTGTCAGCGCCACGCCATCATCGCCGACGGTGGCCGAATTGTAGGCCCCATCCGGGCTGACTCGACCGATGCCGCCATTCTTGCTGCTGATCCGACCGCCAGAAACGACAAAGGAGCCCGAACCGCTACCCTGACAATTGGTGCCGATGCCGGTGTACGCCCAGGTGCCATCGAAATTGCTCCCACCCCCGCCGCCGCTTCCGCGTGGCGATCGACGCGGCTCTTCCGCTTTCCGGCTATGCGGTCTCGGCGCTTCTCGATCGGACGAAGGCTCCGACCGTGAACCTGACAGAGACTTTTCGTCGTTGCCTATACTGCCACCAGCGCTGCCGGACTGCGCCCCGGCCACGCGAGGGTTGGTAACGACGACGAGCCCTGCACAGAACAGGGCTGCAATTATCCATTGTCGGGTGGCTCTTTTCATAACGATAGACCTTCTAGCCAATTACCGGGGATTGCTGTTTTGCCGGCCGGACCCGTCGGCACACACGGCCGCGACAATACGGCAAGTTTTGCCCGTCTTGCCGCACTCGGCAAGCGCAACATCTTTGGTCCTTTGCACGGTTTCACCTTGAACCAGCGACCACGAATTTTCCGAAATCGCGAAAGCTCCGCACCTCTTTCCGTAGAAGCTCAGTTCAACCGGGCACTTGCCCGCTCCGCAATTGGAGCGCGCGTCGGCGACGGCCGCTTTGCGCGACAGGTGATTCCAGGAAATCCCCCATTTGTCATTGTCGGGGCCATAGACGATCGATCCCCACGGTTTCAGATCGTCCATTTTTCGCAGTCGCGTAAGCACCCCTTCGGTCGCTTCCCCGGTCGGCATCAGGCCACTTTTTTCCTGAAATTTGCCGATGGCGAGCCTCATGCCGTTTTTGGCATCCGGCAACTCCGGATCAAAGTTGTGTTCGTAAAGTCGGTCGCCCAATTCTCGCAGCAGCTCGGCATCCTTGATCAGCACCCGGTCGGAATCCGGCCGCAGGGTAACGTAGGCGCGCTCGAAAGGCTCGGGACAAAGCTTATTGAGATCCTTGTCAGCAACTACTTGCCAAGTGGGGTGTCCGTTGTTGGGGGAGCAGCTGAGCATCAGCGAGTTCTGGACACACAGATAGGCGCCAGCGCTGTAGGATTGGCTCTCGTAAAGGCAAGTCTGGAGGGGTGGCTGGTCCTGCGGCGATTGCGCCTGAGCAACGCCCAACGCGACAATTGGCCAAAGGCAAACAATGCGGAGGAGGAAACCAGTGAAGTCCACTTGTTGAGTCCAGTCTGGGAACACTTGAATAGGATCAGAACCGAAGCGAACAGCCGGTTACAGGATACTCGGTCAGGTCCGCCGACAGTTTGATCTGGATTAAGGCCGCTTTCGCGAAGCTTGCCGAGTTCGCAGGAAGATCATGATCCGCCGTTATGAATCGACAAGATGGCGGGTTACGCGTTCGGCTCCAACCCGCCCTACGGATTGGCCACCACATTCATGGCACTGACGACCGGCTGGATGACATCGATCGGGTTTCGCAAGGATTGATCTCGCCGGGTACAATCAGCAGCACCGCGAGGCGGCGATGGTGTGCAGCCTGGCATCGCCGAGCACGTGCGCCATGAAGTCTGGCGTCTGGAAGATTTTGGCAAACGCGACGTCACGAATGCTCAGGCCCCCGGTATAGGCGCCGAACGCCGGCATCACGGCGCGCTCGCCGTCGCAGGCAAAACAGCGCCGCTCCATCGAACGGCCGCGGGTCGACACCCGCGCCTTGGGATGCAGATGGCCGGCGATTTCTCCCGCCGCGCCGGTCGGCTCGTGACGGAACACGATTCCGCCAACGGCAACTTCGTGGGCGACCACGCCGCCGAGACCGGACGGCAGCGCGGGATCGTGATTGCCCGAAATCCAGATCCAGTCGCGGCGCGCCTGCATGCCGGCGATGGCGTCGCGGTTTGGTGCCGACAACCGCTCGTGGGCGTCGCGATCATGGAAACTGTCGCCAAGCGCAATCACCCTGCGCGGATCGTGCCGTGCGATGACGGCGCAAAGGCGACCGAGCGTCGCTGCCGTGTCGTAGGGCGGCAGCAGCACGCCGCGTGCGGCAAAGCTCGAGCCTTTTTCCAGATGCAGGTCGGAGACGACGAGCAGGCTTTCGTCTTCCCAGAACAGCGCGCCGGAGAGATCGGCGGCCAACGTCACGCCCGCGACATCCAGCGTGGCGCTGCGCGCAGCGGAAAATTCGTCCAGGGATTGCGCGCGCGCCGTCACGATCTATCCAGTCGCCTCTTTGATCAGTTCCCCGGCGGCTTCCGCCAGCAACTCGTCGGAGGCTTCGCCATAAACCGCCTCGCGGCCGATTTCCAGCATCACCGGCACCGCGAGCGGTGAAACGCGGTCGAGTTCCTTGTGGGTGATTCGCCCCTTGATCCGGTGCAGCATATCACCGAGCCGGCGGATATCGAGCAGTCCGGTCGCGGCATCGGCGCGCGCCGCGCGCAGAAGCACGTGGTCCGGCTGATGCTTGCGCAGCACGTCGTAGACGAGATCGGTCGAGAACAGCACATGGCGCCGGGTTTTCTCCTCGTCGGTGAAGCGCCGCGCGATCAGGCCGGAGATAACAGCGCAGCTGCGGAAGGTGCGTTTCATCAGCGCGGATTCCGCAAGCCACGCCTCGAGATCGTCGCCCAGCATGTCCGGATCGAACAGCGCGTCAAGATCGAGTTGGCCATGGCGGATCATGAACGACATGTCGCCAAGTCCCCACACCGCCAGCGCATATTCATTGGCGACGAAGCCGAGCGGCCGGACGCGCGCGCGCTCCAGCCGCCGCGTCAGCAGCATGCCCAGCGTCTGATGCGCGAGCCGGCCTTCGAAGGGGTAGCAGACGAGGTAATGCTTGTTGGCGCGCGGAAATGTCTCCACTACCAGTTCGCGCACACCGGGGACGCGCGACAGATGCGCCTGCAGCGACAGCCAGTCCCGCACCTGATCCGGCAAGCCGCCCCAGGCACTGACGTCGGCGAGCAGCTTTCGAACCCGCTCGGCCAGATAGGTGGAGAGCGGAAACTTGCCGCCCATATAGGACGGCACTTTGGCGTCCTTGTCGCTGGCGCGCGAAACGTAGACCTGGTCCTCCGAAAGCTGCTCGTAGCGCACCACCTCGCCGCCAAAGACAAAGGTGTCGCCGACCACCAGCCCCTCGATAAAGTATTCCTCGATCTCCCCGAGCATCCGGCCGCCGCGCCCCACCGCGCCGGTCGATCCTGAACCGCCGCCCCGCGAGCGCACCAGCCGCACTTTCAGCATCGACTCCTCGACGATGGTGCCGACGTTGAGGCGATAGCCTTGCCTGACCTTGGGATTGGCGACGCGCCACCGCCCGCCTCTGTCCTGCCTGATGCGCGCGAAACGCTCATAGGTTTTCAGCGCGTAGCCGCCGGTGGCGACGAAATCGACCACATCGTCGAAATCGGCCCGCGAGAGGTTCGAATAGGGTGCTGCCGTCAGGACTTCGCAAAAGAGCTGCTCGGACAGGAACGGCTCGCCGCAGGCGCAGCCCAGCACGTGCTGCGCCAGCACGTCCAGCGCTCCGTTGCGCAGCGGCGGGGTATCCTGGGCGTTTTCCCTGACCGCTTCGATCGCGACGGCGCATTCCAGCACCTCGAAACGGTTGGCCGGCACCAGCACGGCGCGCGAGGCTTCATCGATGCGGTGATTGGCGCGGCCGATTCTTTGCATCAGCCGCGAGGCGCCCTTCGGCGCGCCGATATTGATGACGAGATCGACATCGCCCCAGTCGACGCCGAGATCGAGCGAGGAGGTGCAGACCACGCCGCGCAGCCTGCCCGCCGCCATCGCGTCCTCGACCTTGCGGCGCTGCGCGACGTGGAGCGAGCCGTGATGCAGCGCGATCGCAAGGCCGTCATCGTTCATGCGCCACAGGTCCTGGAACAGCATCTCGGCCTGGCTGCGGGTATTGACGAAAACGAGCGTGGTCTTGTGGCGCCTGATCAGGTCGTAGACCTCATTGAGCGCATGGCGCGCGGAATGGCCGGCCCACGGCAACCTCTCGCGCGTGTCCAGCATTTCGACGACCGGCGCCGCGGCACCGCCAGCGACGACGATATCGGCGGCTTCGATGGCACCGCCGCGCTGCGGCACCAGAAACCGCGCCAGCGATTCCGGCTCCGCCACCGTCGCCGACAGACCAATCGAACGCATTTCGGGCGCCAGCCGCCACAGCCGCGCCAGCCCGAGCGACAACAGGTCGCCGCGTTTTGACGTGACCAGCGCATGCAGTTCGTCGAGCACGATCCGCTTGAGCGACGAGAACAGGAACGGGGCATCGTCGGACGACAACAGCAGCGCCAGTTGCTCGGGCGTGGTGAGCAGGATATCCGGCGGATAGCGCCGCTGCCGCTGCCGTCGCGACACCGGGGTGTCGCCGGTGCGGGTCTCGACCTTGATCGGCAGGCCCATCTCGGCGATGGGCGTTTCCAGATTGCGCGCGATATCGACGGCGAGCGCCTTCAGCGGCGAGATGTAGAGGGTGTGGAGGCCGCGGCTGCGCTGCAGGCCACGCCCGCTGGGCGGAGGGAGGTGAACGGGCCGAGCGGAAGCAGGCCGAGCGGGAGCAGAAAGCTCCACCAGCGTCGGCAGGAATCCGGCCAGCGTCTTGCCGGCGCCGGTGGGCGCGATCAACAGCGCGGAACGGTCGTCGCGGGCCTTTTCGAGGAGCGCCAGCTGGTGTTCGCGCAGCGACCATCCGCGGCCTGCGAACCAGCGCGCAAAGACGTCGGGCAAGCGTATGGCGGACAGGTCGTGGTCGGCAAGCGGCACGGCCAAGAGTTAGGCCGTGTCGCAGCTTTGGTCGAGGGGAGAAAGCGCCCCTGACCGTCTCGGCCTACTGGCTGACCGGCTTGTCCGACAGCTCCCAGTCGGTCCCGTTGAAGATGCCGGCATAAAGCGCCTTGATCGTCGAATAATCGTCCGGCGTGATCGCATAGGTGATGCCGGGCAGGAACGAAGGCGCGCGAAAGCCCGCCAGATTGGTGGCCTGCTTGAGCACGTTCTCATGGGTAAGCTCATCGCCACAGCGCTCCAGGATTTTGGCCATCGTTACTCCCTGCGAGTAGCCCTGGAACGCAATGGTGTTATCGGGGTCGATGTTGGGAAGGTACTTCGCACGCAATTCCTGAAACGCCTTTACGTCCGGATCGTCCTTCAATGACTCGCTGCCCACTTCCTTGGTGTAGCTCATGGCGACGATGCCCTTGGCATTCTCGGCCCCGGCGGCGTTGATGATCGAGCGGCCGCTCGACGTGCTGACCAGCAGATGCAGCGGCTTCCATCCGAGTTCAGCGACCTTGCGGATCGCCTGCGACGTCGCCTTGCCGGTCGAAATATTGTAGAAGGTATCGGCGCCGGATTTCGACAAATTGATCAGCTGCGAATCGATCGTGGGGTCCGTGAGATCGTAGGACGCTTCGGCGACGACTTTCGCATTGCCGCCCGCCTCGGCCAGGATTTCCTTGAACGAATTCATGTAGTCGCGGCCGAATTCGTCATTCTGAAAGAGAATGGCGACCTTTGCGTTCGGGTTTTTCTGCAGCAGATAGCGCGCGATGATGCGACCCTCGGTCGAATAGATCGGCAGACCGGGCGTGGTCCATTTGAAATGCTTCGGATCATTCCATCGCGATGCGCCGGTGTTTAGCAACAGCTGCGGAATCTGCTTTGAGTTGAGGTATTTCTGCACCGCCGACTGCGGCGCGGTGCCGAGCGAGCCGAACAGCGCCAGCACCTCATCCTGTTCGACCAGGCGGCGGGTAGCTTCCACGGTCTTTGGCGCGCTGTAGGCGTCATCCTGCGACAGGAACGTGATCTTGCGGCCGTTGATGCCACCTTTTTCATTGAGCATCTGGAAATAGGCGGCCTGGGTGCGTCCGATCACGCCGTAGAGCGAACCCGGACCGCTGTGCGGAATTGTCTGTCCCAGCTTGATTTCGGTGTCGCTCGCGCCCGGATCGTATTTCTTCTCCCCCGCGCAAACGGCGGTTGCGGTGGAAAGGATGGTGGCAACCACGGTTGCACACAGCAGGCGTTTCGAAAGTTGGTTTTTCATTGTTCTTGTTTCTCTCAGGAAATTCTTTGAGTTGACGTTCCGGCAGGCCGGATAGGCGCCGACTTACGACTGTCGGGGCGCCACGTCAAAGGTGTGAGCCGTCTCGACCATTTCGTCGAGGGGCGGCAGCGGACACAATTCACCTCGCCCCGCGTGCGGGGAGAGGTCGGCGCGTAGCGCCGGGTGAGGGGGATTTTCCGCGAACTCCGTCCGTGGAGAGAAGCCCCTCACCCCAACCCTCTCCCCGCAAGAGCGGGGCGAGGGAGATCGACACCGGCCGGCTATTCGGTCACCGGCTTTTCGGAAATTTGCCAGTCCTTGCCGTCGAAGATCGAGATGTGGAGCGTCTTCATTGGCGAGTAGTCGTCGGGCGTGTAGCTGTATTTAATATCGTCAAGGAAAAATGGCGAGTGATAGCCGGCCAGCGTCGTTGCCTGCCTCAGGACGTTGGCGCGCGTCAGATCGTCGCCACAGCGGCGCAGGATTTCGCCCATCGACACCGCCTGGCCATAGCCGGCATAGGCGATGGTGTTGTCGGGATCGACGGTCGGCAGATACTTCTTGCGCAACTCCTCGAACGCCATCACGTCCGGATCCTTTTCCCAGCGTCCCGGTCCGGCCTCCTTGGAATACCGGATGGCGACGATGCCGGAGGCGTTCTCGAAGCCCGCGGCATTGAGGATCGAACGGCCGGTCGACCCCGCGGAAAGCAATTGCAGAGGTTTCCAGCCGAGTTCCGCTGCCTTGCGGATCGACTGCGACGACGCCTTGCCGGTAGTGATGTTATAGAAAACGTCCGCGCCCGACTTCGAGAGATTGATGAGCTGGGAATCGACTGTCGGTTCGGTCAGATCGTAAGTCTGCTCCATGATCACCTTGGCGGTGCCGCCAGCATCCGCGAGCACCTGTTTGAACGGGCCCAGAAAATCACGGCCGAAGTCGTCGTTCTGGTAGAGGATGCCGACTTTGGCATTCGGATTCACGCCCAAGACATGCTTGGCGAGAATCCGTGCTTCGGTCGGATAGAGCGGCAGGCCCGCCATGGTCCATTTGTTGTTCTTCGGATCGTTCCATTTCGACGCGCCGGTGTTCAGAAGGAGTTGCGGCACGCCCTTCGAGTTGAGATATTTGTGCACGGCGGTCTGCGGCGCGGTGCCGAGTGAGCCGTACAAGGCCAGCACCTCCTCCTGCTCCACCAGCCGCCGCGTCGCTTCAACGCACTTCGGCGCGCTATAGGCGTCGTCCATGCTGAAAAACTTGACCTTGCGTCCGTTGATGCCGTCCTTTTCGTTCAGCATTTGGAAATAGGCGTCGCCGATCCGGCCAAGCACGCCATAGAGCGAGCCCGGGCCGCTATGCGGTATGGTCTGGCCGAGTTTGATTTCGATATCGCTCGCACCCGGGTCGTATTTCTTCTCCGCGGCCCAGACGTAGGGGGCGGGCAGGGCCGATGCGACGATAGTGGCAAGAGCAGTGGCGCCGAATTCGCGCCTCGACTGTTTGTTGTTCATTGTTGTTTCTCCCTGGAGCGAGCATTGACCTACATTCCCGTAGGCTCGGCAATAGCGAACTTACGCCTTTGCGGCGCAATGCCGCTCCGCTTTTGAAGCATGCTTGGTGGAACGATATTTCAGATCTTCGCCGCGACCACGACCAGACCCGGAACCGGCACATTGTCTTCGTTGCGGGCCGACAGCTCTTCGAACCGCGACAAGACAAGCCCAGCCTCCTTGATCGTGGCTCGCACGTAACTGGCACCGTGCGCATAGCGCAGGCCCTCGCCGAGAATGACACCGTCGCCGCCGTGCGTTTCCACGGTAAACGCCAGCACACCTCCTGCCGCCAGCACGCGCTTCGCCTCATGCAGCACAGCGGCGAGATCGGCGAGATAGACCATGGCATCGGCGGCAAGAACAAGATCGGCGCCGGCGTCAGGCCTGCCGCGCAAGCCCTCCAGCATGTCGGTCACCTCGAGCTGTGCATAAAGCCCGGTCAAGCGCGCCTTCTCGATCATGCGCGGCGACAGATCGATGCCGATGAAATGATCGACCTCCCTGGCGAACGCGCTTGCCGCAAGCCCGGTACCGCATCCGAGATCGATGGCGCGCTTGAAGAAGGCGGGCTTTCGCACCGCGTGGCGGGCAGCCAGCACAGCCTTGAACAACAACGCGGGACCGCGATAGCCGAGATCGTCGACCAGCGCCGCCTCGAACTTTGGGGCGTATTGATCGAACAGCGCGCGCACATAGGCCTGCGGCATGTCAGACAGTTTCTCGCCCCCCAGCAGCATCAGCCGCAGGCTGGCACCGTGCCGGTCCTCGCGATCGGCTGTTTGCGCTTTCCGGAACGCCTCGATCGCCGCATCGCGCTCGCCGAGCCGTTCGCGAATTTCTCCCAACGTGAACCAGGCCGAAGCAAAGCCGGGCGCAAGCTCGGTCGCCTGCAACAACAGATCGGCAGCGGCGACCAGATCGCCCTTGAGCTGCAGATCCCGCGCAAAATCGAACCGGCGGTCGGCAACCAGATCGCCAGAGGACAGGAACAGGCGCGCGGGCATTTCGGAAACCACATTTGTCTCTGCCGTGAGGCAGTCCCCGACTTGATCGGGACGACCCAGCAATCCGTCAAGCGAAGATTCTCAGGGAAGATGGAGGCGCGGGTCAAGCCCGCGCATGACTGGTAAAAGCCGCCGCTATCCAGCTGGAAACGCTGGAACGGATCCTAAAATCCGACGCGAATCAGGCCGCAAGCGTCGGCCAGCGGCCATTGACGCCGGCGGACGGGTTCCCCATCTGCCCTGCACTGTACTATGGTAAGCGGACAAGTCCGCGCGGGAGACCATCGATGCCAAACGACACCAGAGAATTGCCGGCAGCCAACGACGGCCTCACCCGCTTTCTCGGCGGTTCGCCGCTGGCGGTGGCGTTCCGGCTGATCCTGCTGTCGATCCTGGTCGGCGTGGTGCTCGCCGCGATCGGCTTCGATCCCTGGAATATCCTCAAAAGCATCAAGGCGCTGTTCCAGTGGATCCGGGATCTTGGCTGGGACACCCTCAACTGGCTGTGGCGCTACTTCCTGCTCGGCGCCGTGATCGTCATCCCGGTCTGGCTGTTGTCGCGGATGTTCGGCGCGCCGCGCGGCCGATAGAGGTCGCGCGCAGGCAATATACGTGATTCCGAAGTCCAGGGTTACGACCGCCGATGTCTTTGCCATCGCAGGTCCTGCGATGGTCGCGAACCTGACGACGCCGCTGATCGGCATCGTTTCGACGATCGCGATCGGACGTCTCGGGGAAGCAACGCTGCTCGGCGGCGTCGCCATCGCGTCGGTGATTTTCGACTGCCTGTTCTGGCTGTTCGCATTCCTGCGCATGAGCACGGTTGCCTTCACCGCACAGGCGCTCGGCGCCGGTGAATCGCAGGAAATACGCGCCCTGCTGGTGCGGGGTCTTGTCGTTGCGGCGCTGACTGGCGCGGGTCTCATTCTCCTGCAAGTCCCGCTCGCCGCAATCCTGGTCGGAGCCATAGGCGGCAGCGAGGGCGTTACGCGTGCGGCGAAGACCTACTTTACCATCAGGATCTGGTCCGCGCCGCTGGCGCTGGCCAATTACGTCGTGCTCGGCTGGCTGATCGGACAGGCGCGCGCGAAGCTTGCGCTTGCCGTGCAGATCGCAATCAACGTCATCAACATGACGGCGACAGCGGTGCTGGTGCTGGTTCTTGACGCCGGGATCGCCGGTGCGGCGATGGCGGCGGTCATCGCGGAAACGGCCGGACTTCGTGCTCGGCATCCTCATCGCGCGACGCCTCACCTGCGGACAACCGCCCGTCCCGCGCGCGGCGCTGCTCGACCGCGCCAAGCTGGTCCGCATGCTCTCCGTCAACCGCGATATCATGATCCGCACGGCCTCCTTGATCGCCGTTTTCCTGTTCTTCACCGCGCAAGGCGCGCGTTCGGGCGACGTGACGCTTGCTGGCAACGCGGTCCTCAACAATTTCCTCTTGATCAGCGCGTTCTTCCTCGACGGCCTCGCCAACGCCGCCGAGCAACTCTGCGGTCGCGCCTTTGGCGCGCACGACCGAAGCGCATTCTCCGACGCAGTCCGGCTGGTGATCCTGTGGGGAGCAGGCTTTGCGCTTGCCGTGACCGCTATTTTTGCGCTGTTTGGACCTGACTTCGTCAATGTCATGACCGCGAGCGAAGACGTTCGCCGCAGCGCGCACGACTATATGTGGTTCGTGGTAATGTCTCCGCTGCTCGCCGTGTTCGCCTTCGCCTATGACGGCATCTTCATCGGCGCGACCTGGGCGCGCGAAATGCGCAACCTGATGGTGCTTTCGCTCGTGATCTTTCTCGCCGCGTGGCTTTTGCTGCGACCGTTCGGCAATGCCGGACTGTGGGGAGCGCTGTTGGTCCACTATATCGCACGCGGCGGGTTGCAGGCGCTGCGCTATCCGGCGATGCTGCGCGCTTCATTCCGGCAGCAGCCGCTGGCCGACTGAGCCCAGGGGATCGGACCGATGCAATTGCGATTTGTCGGCTGCGGCGACGCTTTCGGTTCCGGCGGCCGGTTCAACACCTGCTTTCACGTCACCGGCGAGCGCGTCAATTTCCTGATCGATTGCGGCGCCTCGTCGCTGCCGGCGCTGAAGCGGCAGGGCATCGCGCGCGACGATATCGACCTTATCCTGATCACGCATTTTCACGGCGATCATTTCGCAGGCCTGCCGTTTCTGTTGCTGGATGCACAGTTCTCGCGCCGGACCCGGCCGCTTGCGATCGCCGGACCGGAAGGCATCGAAATACGGCTGACGCAGCTGATGGAAACCCTGTTCGAGAATTCGTCGAAGACAAAGCAGCGGTTTGACCTCAGGATTGTCGCGCTGAGGCTTGAGGAGACCAGCAGTTTCGGCGCGGTGACAGTCACGCCCTATCCGGTCATCCACGGCGAATCCGGCGGGCCGTTTCTGGCTTACCGGGTCGAGGCCGAAGGCCGCGTCATCGCCTACAGCGCCGACACCGAATGGACGGAAACGCTGGTCCCCTTGGGCCACGACGCCGACCTGTTCATCGCCGAAGCCTACACCTACGACAAGGTCGTGAAGAACCACCTCAGCCTGAAAACGCTGGAGGCGCATCTCGCCGAGATCAACCCGAAGCGGCTGATCCTGACCCATATGAGCGACGACATGCTGGAGCGGCTGGATACGCTCGCTTACATCACCGCCAACGACGGCATGATCGTCGAGCTGTAATTGATCAGACCGGCCAGTCCTCGGCCGTAATCGTCGCCGCATCGGCGCCGACGATTTCGGCGAGCGAGTCGCGGCCTGTGCGCAGAAGCGTGGAGGCGAGATCGTTCTTGATGTCGTCGACGAGACCAAGGCCCTTGTAGATCAGCGACGAATAGAGCTGGATCAGGCTGGCGCCGGCTCGGATCTTGGTCAGCGCCGCACCGCCGCTATCGATGCCACCAACCCCGATCAACGGAAACGCGCCTTCAGCGCGCACATAGGTTTCGGCTACCATCCGCGTCGACAACCGGAAGAGCGGCCGCCCTGACAATCCGCCCTGCTCCCTGGCACGGGCCTGCTCGCGCAAGGTCGAAGGCCGCGCCAGCGTGGTATTGGCCACGATCATGCCGTCGACGCGGCGCGAGCGGGCGATCTGGACGACGTCGTCGAGTTCGGAGAGGCTGAGATCGGGGGCGATCTTCAGCAGCACCGGCGAATCGCCGGCATTCTCCCGCACCCGTTCGCGCGCATCGATCACCTTGGCCAGGAGATCGTCGAGGGCCGCGGCCTGCTGCAGGTTGCGCAAGCCCGGCGTATTCGGGGACGAGACGTTGACGGTGAAATAGCTCGCCACCGGCGCGAAGGTTTCGATCAGCGCGACGTAGTCGGCAGCGCGGTCGGCGGTATCCTTGTTGGCACCGACATTGACACCGACGATGCCGCTAAGGTGCGCGCGCGCGGCGAGCCGCCGCAGCACGGCTTCCGCGCCGTCATTGTTGAACCCCATCCGGTTGATCACGGCTTCGTCGCGCTGCAGCCGGAACAGCCGCGGCCGCGGATTGCCCGTTTGCGGCTTCGGCGTCACGGTCCCGATTTCGACAAAACCGAAACCCAGCCGCAACAGCGCATCCGGCGCTTCGGCGTTCTTGTCGAAGCCCGCGGCCATGCCGATCGGATTGGGAAAATTCAGGCCGAACGCCCGCACCGCCAGTTTTGCATCGTCCGGCCGCGGCCGTACCGGCGGCAGCAGCTTCAAACCCTGGATCGCCAGGCGGTGCGCGTCCTCCGGATCGAACCAGCGCAGGAGCGGCAGTGAGAAGACATCGAAGGCTCGGATCACGGCTTCAACTCCGGAATGTCGTGATATCCGTCAGACCGCGCGCGCAGGTCGAGTACGGCGATGACCGCGCCGAGATCGAGTTCGCCGAACAGATGCGGAAACAACTCGTCGTTGCGCGACCGTTCCCAGCGTAGCGCATCGCCCAGCGCATCGGCATCGACCTCGATCAGGAACAGCCCGGTCTGGCCGAAGAAATGCTTTCTGGCGGTTTCCGCCACCTGCGCGGCCGTGGAGAAGTGAATGAAGCCATCGCGCGTATCGTCAGGGCTGCCGCGGTACACGCCTTGCCGCTCGGCCTCGCGCCAGGCCGAAGCGGGACAGATTTTGTAGATGGTGCGCACTTGCCGGGAGTCCTGCTTGCCGTTGAGTTTCTTGGGCTTTTCCCGGAGTTTTGGGATCTCGCCCCGACCGTATCGACGGCACGGACGCACTTCAAGGGTCGCAGCAGGCGTGCTTGCAGCCTGATTGCGAAAACCGGCCGATTGGGCAATAAATTCCCCAATTTGGTGAGAGCCGACCATGGCCAAGCCGCCAAGAGCGCAGAGAATCCTGACCCACGACCAGATCTGGACCGCGCTGGATCGGCTGGCCGAGCGCGGCGGACTAACGCCCTCGGGGCTTGCCAGGCGCTCCGGCCTCGATCCCACCACCTTCAACAAATCCAAGCGCATCACGCCGGACGGCCGCGAACGCTGGCCCTCAACCGAATCGGTGGCCAAGGCACTCGCCGCCACCAACAGTTCCATCAACACCTTTGTGCAGTTGATTGGCGACAGCGCGCGAACCATGCGATCGGTGCCGCTGCTCGGCTTCGCGCGGGCCGGAAGCGCCGGTCACTTCGACGAAAGCGGTTTCCCGACCGGCAAGGGCTGGGATGAGGTGGCGTTGCCGGCCGTCAATGACGAACATGCCTATGCGCTGGAAATATCCGGCGACCAGATGAAGCCCGTCTACCGCGATGGCGACGTCATCGTGGTGTCGCCGGGCACACCGATCCGGCGCGGCGACCGCGTCGTCGTGAAAACGCGGGACGGCGAAATCATGGTGAAGGAACTGAAGCGCCGCACGGCGAAGGCGCTGGAGCTGCAACCGCTCAATCCGAGCCGCGTCGACCGCACGCTTGCGGCCGCCGATGTCGAATGGATCGCGCGCATCGTGTGGGCGAGCCAGTAGCTTCGTAGACAACGACCTTGCAGCGGCGCGCCCCATTCAATACGTTCGCGCCTGAATCCTGCTCGGTTAGCGTTCTGATTTTTTTAAGATCGGAGTTTGCGATGAACCGTCGCCACGCGCTCAAAGCTTTGGCCGGCCTTGCCCTTTGCCCGCTCTGCGCACGGAATGGAACTGCCGCCGAAGGCGAGCACTGGAGCTACGAGGGCGACCATGGCCCGGCGAAGTGGAGCGATCTGGATGCCGCCAACAAGGTTTGCGCGATCGGGTCCCAGCAATCGCCGATCGATATCGGCACGACCGTCAAGGCGCAATTGCCCCCACTCAAGATCAACTGGGCCAGAAGCGCTGACACCATCATCAACAACGGCCACACCATCCAGCTTGATTTCGCCGAAGGCAGCACCATGACGTTCGGCGGCGCCAAATATCAATTGGTGCAACTTCACTTTCACCGGCCGAGCGAGCATCTGATCGCGGGCAAGAATTTCCCGATGGAAGCCCATTTCGTGCATCGCGCCGATTCCGGCGCGCTTGCCGTCGTCGGCGTCTTGATGACGACCGGCAAACCGAATGCCGCCTTCAGCCACATCGTCTCGACCATGCCGGCGCAGGAAGGACCTGCCGTCAAGGCCAACTCCCGCATCAATCCCAACGCCCTGCTGCCGGCCAGGCTCGGCTATTACCGCTATCCGGGATCGCTGACGACGCCGCCCTGCGCCGAGATCGTCGAATGGCTGCTGCTGACAAACCCGATCCAGGTGGCGGCAGCCGATGTCGCAAGCTTCGCCAAACTCTATCCGATGAACGCGCGCCCGGCGCAGAAAGACAATCGCCGCTACGTGCTGCAGTCGAGCTGACGAAGCGCCAACGGCCGCTACGCCGACCGCGCCAGCGCGCCGTCGATCATCGCCACCGAGTTCGGCAGGCCGTACACCGCGACGAAGGAGCCGAAGCGCGGGCCTTTTTCCTGGCCGAGCAGTACCTGATAGAGCATGTTGAACCAGTCGAGCGAGACGCCCGGCCGGCCATCCTTGCCCTTCTTCACCGCATCGAGGAACGGATCGCGCCGGCCGATCTCGTAGACCACGTTCTGGATCTCTTCGGCCGTAGCGGTTGCCGGCACTTGCGACAGCGCGTCGCGCAGATCCTGCAGCGCGGCACGTTCGACATCGGTCGGCTCGCGGAACTTCTTGGTCGGCGCCACGAAGTCGCGATAGTAGTTGATGGCATAGCCGACCATCGCATCGAGCCTGGGATGGGTCTGCGGCGTGACGCCGGGACGATAGCGCCCGATGAACCCCCACAGCGTCGCGGCGTTCTCGGCATTCGATGACGACACCAGCGTCAGCAACAGCTGGAAGGTGACGGGCATGTCGGCCTTGGGCGGATGGCCGGCATGGACGTGCCAGACCGGATTGGCAAGCTGTTGCTTGGGGTCTTGCCGCGGAAAGCCTTCGAGGAACTGCTGGTAATCGTCGACGTTGCGCGGGATCACGTCGAAATACAGCCGCTTCGCCGCCTTCGGCTCGCGATACATGAACAGCGACAGCGATTCCGGCGACGCGTAACGCAGCCACTCGTCGATGGTGAGCCCGTTGCCCTTCGACTTGGAAATCTTCTGGCCCTTCTCGTCGAGGAACAGCTCGTAGTTGAAACCCTCAGGCGGCAGGCCGCCGAGCGCCGAGCAGATCTTGCCCGACAGCTTGACGGAGTCGATCAGGTCCTTGCCGGCCATCTCGTAGTCGACACCGAGCGCGACCCAGCGCATCGCCCAGTCCGGCTTCCATTGCAGCTTGCAGTGCCCGCCCGTGACCGGGACTGTTACGCGCTCGCCGGCAATCGATTCGGGGTCGATGTAGGTAACGGTACCTGCTTTGACGTCGTGATCCACGATCGGCACTTGCAGCACGACGCCGGTGCGCGGGCAGATCGGCAGGAACGGCGAATAGCTCGCCGCGCGCTCCTCGCGCAGGCTCGGCAGCATGATCGCCATCACCGCATCGAAGCGCTCCAGCACGCGCAGCAGCGCGGCGTCGAACTTGCCCGATGCGTAGTAGTCGGTCGAACTGGCGAATTCGTAGTCGAATCCGAAGGTGTCGAGAAAGGCCCGCAGCCGCGCATTGTTGTGCGCGCCGAACGACGGATATTCGTTCGAGAACGGATCCGGAATCCGGCTCAGCGGCTTGCCGAGATGCGACATCAGCATCTCCTTGTTGGGCACGTTGTCCGGCACCTTGCGCAGCCCGTCCATATCGTCTGAGAAGGCGATCAGCCTGGTCTTGATCTTGTCCTCGGTCAGCACGCGAAAGGCGTGGCGAACCATGGTGGTACGCGCGACCTCGCCGAAGGTGCCGATATGCGGCAGGCCCGACGGCCCATAGCCGGTCTCGAACAGCACCTCGTCCTTGGGTTTTTTCTTCAGCCGCGCGACAATCGCCTTCGCCTGTTCGAACGGCCAGGCGTTGGATTGTTCGGCGAGCGAGCGCAGATCGCTCGGACTGCGGGCAAAATCGGGCGTGGACATCAAGGGCGGCCTCCGGGCCGCGGAAACTAAACGTGTCCGCGCGCAAATGCAAAATGGCAACAAATCCCGCGTCGTCGCGGCCTTGAGCCGGGACCGACACTCCCCCTAGAACGGACTCACCGAAAAATAGCGCAGCCACAGATCGGTGTAGCGGCCCTTTTCCCAGACCCGGAACAACGCCCAGTTCAGCGCCTGCCGCAACAGGTCGTTGCCCTTGCGCACGGCGATGCCGACGCCCTCGCCGAAATAGCGGCTTTCGACAAACGGGCCGCCCGAGAACGCGCAGCATTCGCCGGAATCGGTGCCGTTGATCCAGAACGCCAGCGCGATCGCGTCGCCGAAAATGAAATCGACCTCACCACGCCGCAGCGCCAGCCGCAGCGCGTCGTCGTTGGGATAGGAATGCAATTCGGCGTCGGTGAACATCGCCTTGAGATAGGCCTCGTGCGAGGAGCCGGCGATGGCGCCGACTTTCTTGCCTTCGAGATATTCGGGCCGGATTTCCGGCATCACCGCGTCGCGCCGCGATACGAACCGCGCCGGTGCCCGGTAATACGGATCGGTGAAATCGACGCGGGCGCGCATCTCCGGCGTCACCGCCAGCGAGGCGATGATGGCATCGCCCCGGTTGCTCGTAATCGCATCGAGCAACGTCTCGAACCGCCGCATCTGAATGGTGCAGGTGACCTTGATCTCTTCGCAGAGTTGCCGTGCCAGATCGACGTTGAAGCCCGCGGGGTTGCCGTCGGGGCCGGTGAAGTTGAACGGCGGATAATCGGTTTCGGTCAGAAACCGGATCACCGTGATGCGGGACAGGTCCGGCCGGTCCGGACGCCGCCGCGGGTCCCAGAAGCCGGGAACGGCCTGCGGAGCCGCTTCCTGGCCGGGTTTTGCAACATTCTGCGCGTACGCCGCGCCGGGCAGCACAGCCAGCAAGGCGGCGGCCACGGCCAGAACACCGCAGGACAGTTGAAATAATGTTGCGCCAGGAACTGAGGCTGTCTTTGAGGGCATTGCCAGCGGTTTTCCAGGAATTCGACGGCCTTATAGACCATCCCGCCGATAACGCGAGTTTCGCCTGCGCCCGGGGGATTTCGCAGCCCGCAGGCCTCAGAAATAACGCTTCAGATCGGCCGCGGCTTCCTCGGGCGTCCGCTTCAGGTTGAAGGGTTTCACGAACCTGCCGTCACGATCCATCAGATAGGTCAGCGCGGTGTGATCCATGGTGTAGTCACCATCCTTAAGCGGGACTTTCCGGGCATAGACCCGGTAGGCGGAAATCACTTTTGCCACCTGGTCGGGATTGCCGATCAGACCCTTCAGATGCGGATCGAAGCTCGACACGTAATCCTTCATCGCCTCCGGGGTATCGCGCTCGGGGTCGACCGAGATGAAAAAGGCGTTGACGCGATCGGCATCCTTGCCCATCGCCCGCAGCACCTCGGATATCTCGAACAGCGCGGTCGGGCAGACGTCGGGGCAACGGGTGAAGCCGAAGAAGATCAGCGTTGGGCGGCCCTGCAGGCTCTTTTCCGTCACGGTCTGGCCGTTCCCGTCGGTCAGTTGGAACGGCCCGCCGATTGCGGCCGGAGCGGCCACATCTTTCAGGCCTCCGAGCGCCCACAGCAACAACAGGAGCCCAACCACCAGGCTACCGGCAAATGCTGCGACAATAACCACCGGGCGGGTTTTTCCATCGATCATGACATTTCCTCAGGCCCGAATCAGAAACATGCGGCGATGCCGGAGGCAATCATCTCGAAGAAGACTGCCGTCCCGTAATGGAACCACAGCGCCAGCGCGCCGAGCAGGAGTCCTGCGCCAAGAACGCCGCCGCCCACCACAATGGCGGGCGCGATCCTGCGCGCCGGCGTCAGCACGGCCGGCGCGTCATGCTGCGTGAGAACTGGCTGAGCCATGCGCGGACTCGCAAATTGCGCGGATTCTGGTCGCAAAATCGGGATCGGCTTTTGCGGAATACGCGCTGGATGAACAGGCTTCGACCGGCGTTGCCGCCGCTCACCTGCCCGTGATGCTCAGATAGGGCTAGTCAGGCTGCCGGGCAAGCACGGCCGGGGCGCGCGTGGTCACGTCATGCGGCCGCGAATCGCGGTCCCGGCGGGCGGACGACGGCCGCGGCTCGGACGCCTGGGCGTCGAGATAACAGGGGCGGTACATGCTCATCAATTGCTTGCCGCGCAGGAAGATCATACGCGGCGTCAACCCGCCGCGCGCGGCGATCCAGCGCCGTACCGACGACGGATACATCGAGTACAGCATATGGGTCGCTTCGGGGTTGGTGATCGCCCGGCCGTTGGAACCGAAGTCCCACGCCGCGTGGAAACCCAGATTGGCGTGCGACGTCACGCAGATCTTGTCATACGGAACCGCACCGAGAACGATGGTGCAGGCCGAGGCGCACAGACCGTCAATAATCACCTGCTCGCCGGAGTTGCGCAGGTCCTGGTATTTGTCGACGTAGGTGCCGATACGGCCTCCGCGATCGTCAGCAATGCGAACCACCGCATGGCTTGCGCCTACGCCTGCCAGCAGGAGAACCGCCGCGAGCAATCCCGTCACGAGCTTCATAACCCAGCCCCAGTCCAAACCTGATTCTCGACGATCTTCAGCGATACAAGACGGTCGCCAGCGTGTTGCCAGATCGGAAATTTGTCCAGATGCGCAGGGCCGCTCCGAACAAATTCAAATGGAGTGTTGCAGGGCGGCTGCACCTTGGCGCCGCGCGGTCCCAAAGTGGAACATCTGGACATTCCGCTGCGGCGGCCCCCCGGAGCGGCCATTCGCCGTTAACCGCGGTAAACGCGGCAGGAGATGGCTGTCGACGCAGACGTTACGGTTGGCGGGAACTCGCGGGCCTCGTCGCCGTGACGGCAACCGCCGCGAACGGAACCGCCGATCCTCCGGTCCGAGGGCGGTCGCGGCCCCTGCCGTAAACCAGGCAGGCCATCGCAGGAAACGAGCGTTTCCTGGCAAACCTGCCCCGCAGCCGCCCGCGATAACGCAGTGGCGGAGGCCACGCCCGCGCGCTAAGTAATCGGCCACACCAATTCGGAGAACCGTATGACCATCCAGCGTTTCGATACCGGGCCGCGCATGAGCCAGGTCGTTGTCCACGGCGACACCGTCTATCTCGCCGGTGTCGTGGCCACCAAAGCGGCCGGCGAAAGCGTGAGCAAGCAGACGCAGGAGGTGCTCTCGATCATCGATAGCCATCTTGCGAAAGCCGGAAGCGACAAATCGAAGCTGCTGACGGCGACGATCTATCTTTCCGACATGAAGAACTTCGCAGAGATGAACGCGGTGTGGGATGGCTGGATATCGGCGGGAAATACGCCGGCCCGCGCCACCGTCGAGGCCAAACTTGCGGCGCCCCAATACAGCGTTGAGATCATGGTGACCGCGGCGCGGTAACGCTGTCCAACAGACCAGGCCGCGCGCGCGGGCAATTCCGTCTGTCCGGGTGCGACGGGCGCGCTCACGCTTTCCGGAACGGCAATGCCGGGCCGTCGAGCTTGCGCAAGCCCGGCTCGCGCCGCTCCAGCCACCAGCCATATTGCCTGGGCCAGGATTCGAACACTTCGCCGCCATGAGCGCCGAGCGCGAGCTGCGCGTGCAGCGGCCAGTTCGGATCGAACAGCGCCTCGCGTCCGATCGCGACGACATCGGCGTGCCCCTGCGCCACGATATCTTCAGCCTGTTGCGGATGCAGGATCAGGCCGACCGCCATGGTGGCGATGCCGGCCTGTTTGCGGACTTCATCCGCATACGGCACCTGAAAGCCGAAGCCCCGCGGAATCCGCGCCGCGGTCGCCGAGCCGAGCAATCCGCCCGAGGAACAGTCGATCAGATCGGCGCCGCGTGCCTTGGCCTCGACGCGCGAATGCGACCTGGTCGGCAAGCTCGAGCCCGCCTTCGACGCCATCGACGGTGGAGATGCGCACCGCCAGCGGTTTGTCGGCGGGCCACGCCGCGCGGACGGTCTCGATGATTTCGAGCGGATAGCGCATTCGCCCCTGCCTATCGCCGCCATAGGCGTCGGTGCGGCGGTTGGACAGCGGTGACAGGAATTCATGCAGCAAATAGCCATGCGCGCAGTGGACTTCGAGTAGCTCGAAGCCGGCGTCGACGGCGCGCAACGTGGCGAGCCGCCATTGTTCGCGCAAGCTCTCGAGCTCGGCGAGGTCGAGCGCGTGCGGCATCAGCCAGCCTTCGTCCATCGGGATCGCGCTTGGCGCCACGACGCGCCACGGCAGGTCGCCGCGTGCGCGGTCACCGCGCATCGAGCGCCGCGTTGCCGAACCACGGCCGCTGCATGCTGGCCTTGCGGCCGGCATGTCCCGAGCTGGATCGCGGGCACCGCGCCATGATCCCTGAGAAAACCCGCGATCCGCGTCAGCGGCGCAATCTGGCCGTCGTGCCACAGCCCGATGTCGCCATGGGTGATGCGGCCCTCGGCCGCGACCGCGATCGCCTCGGTCATCACGATGCCGGCGCCGCCTTGCGCGAACTTGCCGAGATGCACCAGATGCCAGTCGTTGGCGACGCCGTCGATCGCCGAATACTGGCACATCGGCGATATCAGGATGCGATTTTTGGCAGTGACGCCGCGAAGCGTGATCGGCTGAAACAGATGCGAGTGCGACATCGAAACCTTGCCGTCTTGAATGTGGAGCGGAGGAGCAGAGAAACATTTGTCAGGAAGCGTGGTCCGCCGCAAGGCCATCCCAGCCCAATCGCGACGCCGGCCTGCCAGACCGGATAGAGCACCGACGTCAGATCGAGGTCGAGCGCGCTGTCGATGGCCAAAAGCGCGCCGGCGAAGGTGCCCGTGAGCAGCATCGGCAGCCACGCCACGGCGATCGCGCGGACCTGATGGCAATTGCCCAATCCCGAGCGCCATGACGGTCGCACCGGTGAAGCCGCCGGCCAATCCGACCAATATATTTCTCACGGCCTTGCTCGCATCATCGGCCTGCCCGTCGATCCAGACCGCGGCATTCACCGCGCAAACGAAGGCGATCATGGTGACGAGGGCCGCAGCCAACGCCGCCCACCGCGGATTCGCGCTGGTGCGCCAAACCAGGACGGCAACGAAAACAGCAAAGGGGATCGCCACCAGCGCGATCCGGAAATCGCCGGGCGTGCCACTGATCCGGTCGATCAGCGGCACGGACAGCGGGGTCAGAATGCCCGACAGTACGCCGCCGGCAGCGATCTTCAGCGGGCCGTTGCGGGATGTTCACGGAGAAGCGATCGCCTCGGTCAACGGTCGCTCCCTTTCTTGCATAATGCCTGTCGTCTAGCACGATGAAGGCCGGAATTGAAGTCGGCGCGCATCGGCGATGCCCGCGCCCAAAATAAAGCCGCGCCAACCCGAAGGTTGACGCGGCGATAGCCGTTCTGTTGCCAGGTGGACCAACCCCGAACAGGTTACGCCGCGAGGCGCACTTCGTTCAATGCAACGTTATCGTTTGCATTTAGGTTTTTGACCCGATAACGGCGGTATCATGCCGGGCACAATTCAGAGCTTCTTCGCGACCATCGATCCTATTTCGCCCCCGCCTTAGCAGCCCAGGGATTCCGCCTTGCGACGGAATCGATCTCACCAAGATGAGACCTTTAAGCTCAAGCTGCTAGGGTGGAGGCGCCGGGTACTGCCCCCGGGTCTGCCCGCAGTCCGCTCTAAGTTTCAGCGCCATCGTCTTGCGACGAGGCAACCGTACGCGCGATCGGCGGGGAAAGATAGGGACGTGTCTGGCGCCGTGGACCGGCCAAGCCTGAACAAAGGTTGGAGCGGGCGAAGGGAACAGCCTAAGAAGCAACGTCGAGACCTATTCGCCGAGTTCAGGATCCAACCGTGGACCCTCCATGACTGCAGGAGGACTATGACGACGTTCCTCGATGACAGAAGATTGGGAGGCGCAGCCACGGCGATTCTCGGGCACAAGACCGCCCACTTCCGAACGAACGAGCGCGAGAAGCTCGCGCCAGTTACGGAACAGCACTACAACCGATCGCAAAAGATCGACCTAAAGGCCGAAGGTATGTCGCTTTGGGTACGGGCTGTCCTCGCAGCTTGCGAGAAAGAACGTAGGAAGCTTAGAATCGGGAGAAAGTCCACTTGGCGTCTTGCTGCGGCTTAACGGACGGGACCATCTCAATGAACGATAAAGCAGCCCCCGCCGAAGCGCGATCTAACGGCTAATCTGACGGAACTTCGTTGATGGAGAGGGAGGGTAGGCTCTCCGGCAGTTTTATCCGATCCGCCCATATTCCGAGAAAAAAACAGCGCTCCGCGGCGGGTTACGGGATACTTGGTGGACTACATCGCGGACTACTTTTGCCGCGCTGAATACACGGCAGTGAACACTCCACCGCCTAAAGGCGGTGGCTTCGGGTTACGGCTGGAAGCCGGATTGATCGACCCTTCGGGTCGATAGGTCAGACTACCTTGAAATTGTCGTCCGGCTCTTCCGGTTTTTGATCTTCGATGTACTTCTTCCAGACTTCATCGGTAACATTGCCACTGGTCGCCACCCAGTATCCACGCGACCACAGATGCTGACCCCAATAGCGCTTCCTCAGCGACTGATACTCCGACAGAAGCTTATGAGAACTCTTTCCCTTCAGGTACTGCACCGCGCGCGACACCGAAAGGTGCGGCGGGATCGAGAGCAGCAGGTGAACATGATCACGGTTTATCGCCCCGGCATGGATCGACATCTCGTGGCTACGGCTGATTTCCCGTAGCAGCTCCCTTGCACGCAGCCCGATATCCCCAACCAAAACCGGGTACCGGTATTTGGTCACCCATACGAGATGATATTTGCAATCCCATATCGTATGACTGCCGGATTTCGCCGTCTCCATAATAGGAGGATGCTACCGCATCCCGTCGCCTAAAGGCGAGGGGTTTACGGATCCCCGAAAAGGGACTCTAAATTGGCGACGATCGTCGAAACGCGCAATATCCAACCTGGCGTATGGTTAAGGCGACCTGGCTATTTGATATCCACCGCGCCGGCGGAGCAACGGGCTGCGAGGCGCGCGGCAGCGGCTCGCACTCGCCCACCGCGGTGTCCGGGCGGGTACCGTCGCTCGCAACAGGACCGGTCGTTATCGACGGGTTCGTCGCCATCTAATTGTTGGCACCCGAAGCCTCCCGAAATCATGGTGCGTTCGAGAAGCCTCCGACCTACGGTTTAGGAAACCGTTTTCAGCGCTTTAATATCAATGCCTTAGCGCGATCGTGTTGCAATTATGTTGCGTCGGCAGGCAACCCAACTGCCCGGCGCGTCGACGACGTCGCAAGCGCACCAAGATAGCAATAGACTGCCCGCATGAAGAAGATTGGCTTTCTCTCGTTCGGGCACTGGACGCCCTCGGCGCAATCGCAAACCCGCTCGGCCGCAGACACACTGCTGCAATCCATCGACCTCGCCGTCGCCGCCGAGGAATTGGGCGCGGTCGAGTCCATCACTTCGCCCGCCAGTTGGCCTCGCCATTTCCACTCCTGGCGGCCGTCGGAGCCAAGACCAGCCGCATCGAGATCGGCACGGCGGTGATCGACATGCGCTATGAGAACCCCTTCTACATGGCCGAGGACGCCGGCGCTGCCGATCTCATCGCCGGCCAGCGGCTGCAACTCGGCATCAGCCGAGGGTCGCCCGAGCAGGTGATCGATGGGTGGCGATACTTCGGTTATCAGCCGACCGAAGGTGAGAGCGACGCCGACATGGGGCGGCGTCATGCGGAGGTCTTCCTCGACCTGCTGCGGGGTGAGGGCCTCGCCCAGCCGAATCCACAACCCATGTTTCCAAATCCGCCCGGGCTGCTGCGCCTGAAACCCCATTCTGATGGTCTGCGCGACCGGATTTGGTGGGGGGCCGGCTCGAACGCCACGGCGATCTGGGCAGCAAAACTCGGGATGAACCTGCAGAGCTCGACACTCAAGAACGACGAGACAGGGGAGGCTTTCCACGTGCAGCAGGTCGCGCAGATCCGGGCCTACCGCGCCGCTTGGAAGGAGGCAGGCCATGCTCGCGAGCCGCGGGTCTCGGTCAGCCGCAGCATTTTCGCGCTGATGGATGATCGCGATCGCGCCTATTTTGGACGCGGGCGCGAAGACGATGACCAGATCGGATTCGTCGACGAAAGGAACTCGGGCGATCTTCGGCCGTAGCTATGCCGCCGAGCCGGATATACTCATCGATGAGCTCAGGAAGGACGAAGCTATCACCGAGGCCGACACGCTGCTGCTGACCGTTCCCAACCAATTGGGCGTTGCCTACAACGCGCATGTAATCGAAGCGATTCTGACCCACGTCGCTCCTGCCCTCGGGTGGCACTAACGAAGCGGCTTGGCATATCTCACTTAAAAGGAGTCTGACTTGAGCGTTGCCTTCACCAAGGAAGACAGTGCCGAAACCGCGTCGGAAATTCTGCTGCCCGACCGCCCGGTTTCAGATCACCCGAACCTCGTTACGGAAGCAGGATTAAGGGCTCTGGAGTTTCAACTCCACCAGGCTCGCGAGGTGTACGAGACGGCACAGAAGTTCGAAGACGTGAATGAACGGCGGCGGCAAGCAGCAACCCCCTTGCGAGATGCGCGCTACTTTGCGGCGAGAGTTCGGACGGCTCAGGTCGTCACCAGTCAATCGCCAACCGACACTGTTGCGTTTGGCTGCACCGTGACGCTCAGGCGCGACGATGGGCGCGTGCAGAAATATCGTATCGTCGGAGAGGACGAAGCGAACCCTAAGGCCGGTTCCATTTCCTTCGTATCCCCAGTGGCAACGCTTCTGATGGGTAAAGTTGTTGGGGATGTAGTAGGTGCATCCGGTCAAGAGCTTGAGATCATTGCGATCTCGTAGCACGTCCCGCACGGCACGCAGCCGATGTCTTGAACGGCCGCGGCAGCCATCACGGACTTCCTGCCTCAACTCAACCGCGGCGCGCCGCCTCGATCACAGCGACGTCTATTTTCCTCATCGTCATCATCGCTTCAAACGCGCGCTTTGCTTCATCGCCACCGGCCGCCAATGCTTCAGTCAGCACACGCGGCGTAATTTGCCACGAAACGCCCCATTTATCTTTGCACCAGCCGCAGGCGTTCTCCTGGCCGTCATTGCCGACGATGGCGTTCCAATAGCGGTCGGTCTCAATTTGATCGTCAGTAGCGATCTGGAACGAGAAGGCTTCGTTATGTTTGAACGTGGGACCGCCGTTGACGCCGATACACGAAACACCGGCAACATTGAATTCGACTATAAGCACATCTCCCTTCTTGCCGCTGGGTAGTCACCCGGTGCTCGGTGGATGGCACCCACAGTGCTGTCAGGAAAGGTCTCGGCATAAAAACGAGCGGCGGCCTCAGCATCCCCATCGTACCATAGACAAATAGTGTTCTTTGCCATTGCATGTCCTCTCACGTTGACCCAAGCCCTATCGCCATCCACTCCGCTCAAAATACGTAGTTGCTCCCGTCACATTCCGCTCATCGGCCTGACGTACATGACTTCAATTGATGATTGCGGAATTTGCAGATGCGGGTGATTTTCGAAGGCCTTCGCCGCCGCATCGTGGGATTTAGCCTCGACAAACGAACACAAAATGATGTCGTTTTTGGTGTCGGAGACGCCGCTTGCTGTGACGCGCTTGGTCTTGCCGCCCGCTTCTGTGCTTATAATCATTTTGGCATGCTCGCCCATCCATTTCCCCCATGCTGCTTGCATTTTCTGTTCTTCAGCCTGCCGTATCGAGGGATCGGTTTTCGCCCATTCCGCCATCACTGAGGCTGGGATGAGATACAGGACAACAAACTTCTGTTTGGTTGCGTCGGTCATGGTTTTTCCTTCCGCTTGGCAGGCTGGTGTAAGATAAGCCCTAAGGACGAAGTCACTTAATGCCTGCCGACATCGGCCAAGGGTTTTTTTGCCACACGTCCGTGCGCGACCACAGCGGGAGTTCCGAAGACCCGGCCGTTTCCCCCGACAACGGACATTTGCCAGATTCCTGGGATGGTTCGGCGCTCGCCTATCCGGACGACCGTGACATCGGAAAACTGCCGCCGATGTACGCAGCGCAAAATCGCAGGCGGTTGCGTATTCTCCCGTTCTGGCATGTGATAGGCTGCGGCTTCGTAGCGCTACGGCGAAGTAATATTGCCCATCTTCATCGACCGTGACGCGCCACTTGGGAATACGCTATCGCCAGCAAATGCCGCTGATTTTTCGATGCAAGCCGCTAAGCTGATTCCGCCCTCCGCGTCCAACAATCTCGGTGATTGATGATGACAGCGCGCGAGTTGAGTGCACGGTCAACGCAATCAGGTGGTTGACAGGCCACGTGTAGACCGCCTCTCGACGCCCAGTCCCCGTTTGGGGTACTCTAACTCAACCCGCAAGCCTCTGTTGCTTTTGTGGGCACATGCGACGGTCATCCGGCAGGCAACAAGTCGGGAGGGCCAATTGAAGTGGTTCCAACGCGCGGTCTGCTCCACGCTTTTCGGTCTTTTGCTCCTGTGGGCCGGACCTTCGTCATCTCAGCCGAACATTGTCTTTTCGGTTTCCGGCGACCAAGTGCTCATTTACCCCGCCTCGATCCAATATCTTCCCGATGAGCATACGACGATCATTCCGGCCGCCGGCGCTGCCTCTGCTCGTCCGGCGGGCGGGCAGTCGGGCCCGCATTATTTCTTTGTGGCGATGTCCAACCAGGTCGGGAACGCCCACTATGGCGACGCTTTTGTGCTGCAGAGTTCCGATTTCCGGCACTTCGTCTTCGCGCCGGGTTTCGGGAATGCCCAGCACGGCGGTGCCGTGTTTTGGCCTGCTCATCCGGCCGGCGGAAGCTGCGCCTACCCAGGCGTGACCCACTTCGATGAGCAATACGCTGCCCCCGGCTCGGTGGTGCAGGATCCGACCCTGCCGCCCGGAAACCTCATCATGATCTACGAAGCAGAGATTCATTGCCCGCCGTCGTCGAAAGGCATGGGTGCGGGCTGGGTCTCGATCGGAGTCACGCGCTCCGCCGATGGCGGCAGGACATGGCCTCCTCCGGTCGCGCAAACAGGATTCGAGCAGGATTGGCTCGAATATGGCAACGGCCGCTACGCAGGCCTCACGCTGCCTGGAACTCCGCCGCGGACGGCCGCCAACGAGTTCTTCGGCAATGTCTTGCCGAGCGCGTTTGTCGATGATCGGGACGCGTCGGGCGAATACTACATCTACGTGCCGTACCAGTTCACTGGAGCGCCCGGCGCCAAGGCCGACGCCAGGATTCACATGGCGCGCGCCAGGCTCGGCGACCATAAGGCCGCCCAATTGCACTTCACCAAGTGGCACAATGGCGGATGGACGCAGGAAGGACGCGGCGGGCTCGAGGACGGGGTGAGCCCTCCCTGCGGCGCAAGCTATGGCGAGGGCAACGCGCAAATCGCCTACAACGATGCGCTGCAACGCTACATGATGACATTCGTCTGCACGACCTACCGATGCGACGTCCGCAGGCAAGTGCGAGGCGACGGAGGACGCGCTCTATTTCTCGACCGCCACGAGCCTGGCAGCCCAGGATTGGACGCCCGCGCAACGGATTGAAAATTCGACCTACCCGCACGTTGCACAACCCAAGGGCGGATGGATCATGGACGGCGGATATCCCTCCTTCGTGTCGCCCGGTTGTAAGGAAGGGCATCTTGGGCTTTCCGGTAGCGTGTTCCTCTTGAAAGGCAATCCGCTCGGTGAACGCCAGTTCGTCTCCCGATCATTCACGATCAGGCCAGCTGCGCCAGTCGCTCAGCGGCCTGCGGCGTCGGCAGACGGCTGCGGACAGTCCGGATAGCTTCCTGCGTGTGTTTCGGCGCGGGGTCCCTTCTACGATCGGCATGGGGTCACGAGAACCCTGCTCCATGAAATCAACGAGCTAAAGGGGTCAACGTGGCGCCGATGAGGGTCATTTTTCGATCGGCATTAACATTCACCAACCGCGCCGGGACGCCCTACCTCGACCAGCTGTTCGGCGCGAGTTGGCCGGTGTGCGGCTGACGATCCCGATTCGGCCCGCGCCTGCGCTCGCTCAACGTCGCCATGGCCTGCGCCATGGCGGTGGGCGAAGCCATGCGGCAACTGGCCGAAATGCCGCGCGCGACGCTGCGTTGTCCGGCCGAGGCAATTGCTCGCGCGCTCGGTACGGACGAGCTTCCACAGACGCAGCGCCGGCGCGAAAGTTTCCGATTCCCGGCGATCTGCCGATTCCAGGAAAACACTTGGATCTCCAGCGATTTGCCGCACGCATCACATCGGCGACATTTTCTTGAACGTTTCTCTGCTCCCCGGCGAAACAAATCGACCACAATCGCCTGCCTTACTCCGCCCGTTGTCGGGGGGTGGGATGAAGAGCGTTGTGTTGTTGAGTATCGGTCTGCTCGCCATGCTCATTGGCGAACCGGCGGGGGCGGCGGATCTGACCGGCTTTCCGGTCAAGGCTCCGCCGGCAGGCAGCTCGTGGAGTTGGAGCGGCTTCTACCTCGGCGGCCACATCGGCGTTGCTCGCGGCATAAGCCATGTCACCGACCCCTTTGGTCCCTCGATCTTCGGCGACATCGTGGCGACCCCCGGCTTCATCGGCGGGCGCGCAGGCTGGCTACAATTGGCAGTTCGGCGCTTGGGTGTTGGGGGTCGAGGGCGATTTCAGCCTCGCGGACATGCGCGGAACCAGCACGTGCTTCGCGTTCTCCGGCACGTTCGTATCGTCGAACTGCGCTGCGAAGACCGACTGGTTCTCGACCGTCACCGGCCGCATCGGTCAGGCCCTCGGCCCGGACGGGCGGACGCTGGTCTATGGCAAAGGCGGCGTGGCCTTCGCCCATGATCATCTCGACGTCTCGGTCAACAACCAATTCATCGGTCCGGCGGCATTCGCGCCGCCGTCGACAATCCAGAGCAGCGCGACGCAGACCGGCTGGACTGTCGGCGTCGGCGTCGAACAGGCCTTGACGCCGGCCTGGTCGGTCAAGGTCGAATACGACTATCTCAACTTCGGCAAATTCAGCATCGTCGATCCGCCGAGCGCGATCGTCATTCCGACCGGTCCAGAACACGGTGCTTGTCGGCATATCGCCCGCCGACCGCAGCGAGCGCCGACCAGAACGTCCACATGATGAAGCTCGGCCTCAACTACAAATGGGGCGCCGATCCATTCGCCACATGGGGACCTGCGTCGGGGGTCATGCCGGCGAAAGCGGCACCAATGGTCGGCAAATGGCTGGTCCTTCGAGGTCGGCGGTCGCTACTGGTACAGCAGCGGCGGATTCCAAAAAGACTTGCCCGCCACGACCACGTCCTCGACCAGCCTGGTCTCGCGCCTGACCTACGACGGCGTGACCGGGAATTCGGGTGAGATTTTCGGCCGGATCGACAGTCCTTGGGGACCGTTCGTGAAAGGCTTCGTCGGCGCCGGCCGGACCAATGGCGGCCAAATGAACGACGAAGACTGGGCTCTTGGCCCGCCCGACACATTCGTGCTCACCTCCTACTCCAACACCCTGTCCGGCCTGATCAACAACAACATGCGCTATGCGACCATCGATGTCGGTCACAGCTTCCTGCGCGGAGCCGACTACAAGATCGGCGCTTTCGTCGGCTACAATTATTATTACGAGCGGATGCAGGCGAACGACTGCACGCAGATCGCCTCGCCGACCTCCGGCATCTGCTCGCCGGCGATCGCCGGCATGCCGGGCATCACCGAAACCGCCAAGTGGAATTCGCTGCGCGTCGGCGGCAATGCGGAGGTGATGCTGCTCGATTCCCTCAAGGTCACCGCGGACGTCGCCTATCTGCCCTACGCCAAGTTCAGCGGCGTCGACAATCACTGGCTGCGTAACCTGACCATCGACGAATCCGGCAGCAGCGGACGCGGCGTCCAGGCGGAGCTCATCCTGTCGTACTACATCACGCCGCAATTCAGCGTCGGCGCTGGCGGCCGCTATTGGTCGATGTGGACCACCCACGGAACGGATGCATTCAACGGCGCGCCGTCCACCCGTACCGACACCTACAGGATGGAACGCTACGGCACGCTCCTGCAGGCGAAGTACCAGTTCGCTCCACCGCCGGCAGTCGTCACGAAGGACTGAAGCCGCCCATCTCGGACCCAACTGGTTGCCAGAGCTGCGCCTTCAAGGCGAAATGCTGCCCGAATACGCCGCAACGTAAGGTGCCGCGTGACCTCGACGAAGATGCGCGCGATATAGCCCGAGCCCTGGCAAACACATCGGCCTACGAGCGTTCGCGCCATCGATTTATCGCAAGACCGGCAACCTGCGCGCAGTGCAACTCCTCAAAGCTGGAGAGCACCGTCCGATATCTCGGGATTGAGGTAGACGATGCCCTACACATCGCCGAGCAGATCGAACTCTAACAGCCACCGGTGGCTATCGACGAATCGTGGAGCATCATCGCCACCATCGCAGATATAGCGTAGCCCGCGCGTCGGCGGGACGTCTGCGCTGCTCATAATCGCAAGACTGCAACGCTCAAGGACGCGCGTTAATCTAACGTGGTATAGTGTTTGCCAGTTTCGTGTTAGCTTGAAGGCACGCGCTGGTTCGCAGCGTCCGCACATTCGTCAAGCCAACCAATCCACGAGGAAGACATGGCAAAGAAAGCAAACAAGACTGCCAAGGCGACCAAGAAAGTCGCCAAGAAGACCAAGAAGATGAAGAAGTAAGCGGGCGGTTTTCCGCAAGCCAAAGCCGCCGCGGTATCGCGACCACCATCGCTGGTGAGTTTGACGCAGCGCAAGATGTCTCTGGCCGAAAATGCGGCGACAATCAGACCGGCCCCATGTGCACACGGCTCGAGAAGCCTACGACTGTGCACATGGGTCCGGTTTTTTATGTTCGGTCGTTGGTCGGGTCGCTCGTCGCACCGGTGTCAGGCGATTCCCCGGCTTGCGACTTAGCGCTCTTCGCCCATCCCTTCGTTTAAGGGGCGGCGTCGGGGCGCCTCCAGCGCTCATTCAGTGACGATAGCGACCGCTGCTTTGCGACAGAAGCGACCGTCCGCTGTCAATTTGCGGCTGCCCGAATAACCCAATGAAGCTTAATAGCTCGTCAGATCGCTAGAGCCCGAAGATCACATAGCTCCGATCGTCAAGGGACGGATTTGAATTCCAGGCGATCTCCCTCGCGCGCTGGTCTGGATCTGCCCAGAATAATCAACCCCGAAAATATCGCCGCGATTCCGGCGATATGATACCAGGCCAATTGTTCGCCCAGCCAGCCGATCGAGAACGCCGCTGAAAACAGCGGGCTGAGATAAAGGAAGGCCGCGGCGCGCGCGGGGCCCATGACAGCGACGCCATAGAGATAGAAGAGATTGCCCAGCATCGTTGGCCCGAGCCCAATATAGGCAATCGCCGCGAACGCGAAGCCGAGATCGGCGTCATGCCAGACCAGCCATGGTCCGCCACTGATGATCCAGACCGCATAGGCGGGTAACATCACCACGATCACTCCTGACCAGGCCGTCACCACCGTCAGCGCCAGCGGCGCGATGGTGCGGGTCCAGTCGCGGACCCGGATCGAAAACCAGGCAAAGGAAATCGCGGCCAACAACGACCATAAATTGCCGAGGCTGAAATGAAGCTCGGTGAAGGCCCGCGAGCTGACCTTTGCTGATAATGAGAAGCGTACCGGCAAAGGCAAGCGCAAGGCCCCATTTCATTCCTGCCGTGAGGTGCGCGCCGCCCATCCGCAGCCCGAGCAACAGCACCCAGACTGGCGTCGTGGCATTGATGAACCCGACTTCGATGGCCAGACTCTGATAGGCGCCGCCCAGCAACAGATACGAAAACAGGCCAACACCGACGGCCCCGCCGACGATCAGCCCGCCTAACCGCGGACGGATCCCCGGCCACGCCGGCCGCAGGGTCGGCAACGCGACGATGGTCAAGACGATCGCCGCGGGCAGCCAGCGCCAGAACACCAGCGCCGGCAGCGGTATCGCTTCCCGCGCGGCCCGCGCCACCACGTGATTGCTGCCCCAAAGAGCGGCCGTGGCGATCAGCGCAAATGTTCCAAGCGAAGTCGGCCCGCTTTTCATACGCGCTCGGCGGATCGTTCGTGGCGAGCGCGCTGCGAGACGTGCCACGGCAGCAGCAGCCGCTCGGCATAATCGACCATAAAGAACAGCACGGTCCCGACCAGACCGAGCAGCAGCAGCGAGACGAACACCCGGACGGTGTCGAATTGTCCCTGCGCGACCAGGATCTGAAAGCCGATGCCGCGGCTGCCGGCAACGAATTCGCCGACGATCGCGCCGACCAGCGCGAACGAGATCGCGACCTTCATGCCGGCAAACAGGCTCGGCAAGGCGCAGGGAAAACGGATCTTGGTCAGCACCGCCCAGGGCGAGGCCTTGGACACCCGCGCCAGATGCAGCATGTCCGGATCGACCGATCGCAGTCCGAGCACCGTATCGATCACGATCGGGAAGATCGCGAGCATCAGCGCGATCGCGACCTTCGGCTCCGGTCCGGTCCCCATCCAGATCACGAACAGCGGCGCCAGCGCCACCTTCGGAATCGAATTGAGCGCAACCAGCAGCGTGTAGATGGTGCGCTCGAGAAATCGCGAATAGACGATGCCGACCGCCAGCGCGACCCCGAGCACGACGGCGAGCACGAAGCCGATGCAGGTCATGCCGAGGGTGAAGCCGAGGTGTCGCAGGAACACGCCCGGCGTTTCCAGGAAGGCTGCGAAAATCGCAGAAGGCGCCGGCAGGATCAGCGGCGACGGCTGGAACAGCCGGACGCCGGCTTCCCACAGCAGCAAGCGCAGCCGCCAGCACCACGACGACGTCGCGCGTCTCATTGTCGCCGCCGAGCAGCCTTCTGCGCGAAGCGTATCATTCCTTGACGATCCCGAGTTCGGCGAAATGGTGGCGAATCCGGTGCACATAGGCGGCGAACTCGGCGCTGTCGCGCACCGCAAGCCGGCGCGGACGTGGCAGATCGATGGCGATCGTATCGACGATCATCCCTGGCGCCTTGCTCATCATCACCACCCGATCGGACAGAAACACGGCTTCGACGATGGAATGGGTGATGAACAGCAGCGTCTTGCGGGTGTCCTGCCAGATCTGGGCGAGTTCGACGTTGAGGTCGTCGCGCGTCATGGCGTCGAGCGCACCGAACGGCTCGTCCATCAGCAATAGTTCAGGATCGGCCAGCAGCGCCCGGCAGATCGAGGCGCGCTGGCGCATGCCGCCGGAGAGTTCCCACGGAAAACGATGCTCGAAACCACCGAGCCCGAACCGGTTGAGCAGCGTCATGCGCGCGTTCCCGCTCTTCAGCGCGCGGCCTGCGGGTGAATTCGATCGACAACAGCACGTTGTCGAGGATCGTACGCCAATCCAGCAGCACATCGCGCTGAAACACGATGCCCAGCCGGTCGGGCGGACCATCCAGCGACCTTGCCGTCGACCACGACCTTGCCCGATGAAACATTCTCCAGTCCGGCGACCAGCTTCAGCAATGTGCTCTTGCCGCAGCCGGACGGGCCCGACCACGCTGACGAATTCACGCGGCGGATATCGAGATTGATATTTTCCAGCGCCGCGACCGGGCCGCGCGGAGACGAATAGGTCTTCCCCACGCGGTCCAGAGAAACGTAAGGTGCCGCGTCAGTCGCTGGAGTCGTCGTGGTCATCTCACTCGACAAGCGCGTTGGTGTAGTAGTCGGCCGACATTCCAGCCGGCGTTGACGACGCCGGCGGCTTCCATCGATTTCAGCGCGGCTTCCCAATCTTCCTTCGCCTGCCAGCCGATCGGCTTGCCCTTGGTCGCCGGGGTATCAAAATAGTCCAGCGTGAGCTTGATCTGGTTGAGCAGTATCGTCGGATCAAGCTCGCGCATCCGGACGCTCGGCGATCATCGCCTTGACGCCGTCTTCCGGGTTAGCGCGCAAATGCTGCCAGGCGCGCTGCTCGACCTGGATCAGCCGATGCAGTGCCGGGCCTTTGTTGGCGATGGTGTCTTCACGGGCAACGAGGCCATAGCTCGGGAAGGTGATATTCGGCGTCCGACGCCAGCAGGCATTTCGATGGCCGCGGCTGCTCGGCGATCGGCAGCGCCGATCCGACGGTGGACATCAGTCCGTCCGCCCGCTTGGCGATATAGGTGCCCCACAACGCCGCGGGATCGACGACGTCGACCTTGAGATCGTCGCGGGTGAGACCGCCGGACTTCAGATAGGTATCGATGAAGGGCGCCCAGGGACTTGCCGCGAACACGACCACGGTCTTGCCGCGCAGATCGGCGGCGTGTGCTCATCGGCGAATCCTTGTCGACGAGAATGCACAGATCGGTGCGGCGCTGGAACGTGGCGATCGAGCGGATGGTCGCGCCCTTGGCGCGCGCCGAGCCGACCAAACCGACTTGCACCTGGCCGACATCGGCCTGGCCCGCATTGACGAGTTGAATGGTATTGCCCGAACCGCGGCCGTCCTGAATATCGACGTCGAGATTGGCCTCCTTGAACCAGCCCTTGTTCTGCGCCAGATGCATCGCCGCCTGCACGCCCCACGGCGAGAAATCGAGCCGCACTGATAGTTTATCCTGTGCCGATGCAGGTGAAACGCCGGTGGCGGCGGCAACAACACTCAGAAGCATCAGGGTCGATAGAAAAATTCTTCTCATGTCCCAATCTCCGGTTTGATCATTCTGGGTCGGCGCCAGCGGTTTCCGCCGGCGAAGCTTGCGTCAGATAGCTCAGTACCATCTCAACGACGTGCTGACGGCGCTTGAGCACGCGCCGGCGCGCCGCGAGATCGCGGTCGAGCAGCCAGGACAGCGTGTGCTGATTGGACAGGAAGAAATAGGCGAGCCCGGAGATCGACAGATAGAGATCGACCGCGTCGACGTTGGCCCGAAACGCGCCCGCCTCCTGGCCGCGCTTCAAGCAGAATGCGGATGGTGTCGAGCAGGCCGCCGTAAAGCGTTTTCGTTGAGCGCGAGCTCTTCAGATGCTCGGCGTAATGAATGTTCTCGATGCTCATCAGCCGGATCAGATCGGGGGTCGCGACGAAGTGGTCGAAGGTGTTGCTGACCAGCCGCTTCATCCCCTCGACCGGCGGCAGACCGCGCAAATCCTGGTCCTGCTGCCGGGCACGCAAATCGGCATAGATGCGCTCCAGCACTGCAAGGTAGAGCGCGTCCTTGGAGCCGAAATAATGATAGATCAGGTTCTTGTTGACGCCGCTTTGCTCGGCGATGCGATCGACGCGTCCGCCGCTCAGGCCATGGGTGACGAATTCGATCCGCGCCGCGTCCAGTATCCTGGCGCGGCTGGCTTCGGGATTGCGGACGATCTTGGGTGGCTCGTGACGCCACGCTCAAGCTCCATGACGCCTGCCCGATGGCTTCCGGCGTGGCGACGCGCTCGGATCGTAGCCGCGCCGTCGCCTCGACGTCCAGCGCGCCACGCGCGACCGAACCTGACCGCATAATGCCGTTCGGCAAAGGCCGCGGTGATCTTGCCGTCGAGGAAATCCTCCCGCACCTGTTCCGGCTCGCGCAGCAGCGGATTGCCGAACCCGCCGGCGCCGGCCTGTTCGTGGATGATCAGCGTATCGCGGGCGACCGTGGTGGTGATCTTGCCCGGCAGCGCGCTACGTTCGTTGCCGATCTCGATGAAATTCCGTGACGACCCGCCGGGCTCGCCGCCGTTCAGGCCATAGGGCTGAAACGCTGACGCGGTCGGTGCGCAACTGCAGCAGCGCCTCAGGCGCGAGAATGCGGTAGCTGCGGCGGATGCCGACGCCGCCGCGGTATTGGCCGGCGCCACAACTGTCCGGCACGAAAGAATAGTCCTCGATCCGCACCGGGTGCTCGGCCTCCATCACCTCGACCGGCATGTTGGAGAGATTTTGCGAGGCATTGGTCACGGCCTCCAGACCGTCCTTGTCCGGGCGGCCGCCCCAGGCGCCGCAGATCATATCGACGATGATGAAAGGCTGCCGGTTGGGCCGCAAGCCCGCTGATGCAGATCACGCTGTTGCCGCCCTCGCCCGCCGCCGGCACCTTGTCGGGCACGATCTGGGCGAGCGCGCCGAGCATGGTGTCGAACACGCGATAGCCGGTCAGCGCGCGCGCCGCGCAGGGCGCCGGGCATCACCGGATTGAGCACGGACGCCTCCGGCGCCTTCACGGTGATGCAGCGAAACAGGCCGACATTGTTCGGGCACATCCTTTGCCAGCACGCAGCGGACGCTCAGATAAGTCAGCGAATGCGTGAAACTGAGCGTCGAATTCAGCGCGCCCTTCACCTGCGGCGAGGAGCCGGTGTAATCGACCAGCAGCGTGCCGTCGCCATTGACCGTGATCGCGACCTTGATCGGGATCGGCGCGTCGGAGAATCCGTCATTGTCGATATAATCGACGAAGCGATAAGTGCCCTTGGGCCAGGTCTTGATTTCCTGACGCGTCAGCCGCTCGGCGTAATCGAGCAGCTCCTGCATATAGGCGTCGACCTCGTCGGCGCCGTAGCGCTGCAGCAGCTTTTCCAGCCCGCGCTTGCCGACCTGGGCGGCGGCGAACTGCGCCGAGAGATCGCCCCAGACGCGGTCCGGCACCCGCACGTTGATCTTGATCAGCGCCTCGAGCGTCGTGTTGAGCACGCCGCGATCGTAGAGCTTGAGCGGCGGGATCCGCAGCCCTTCCTGGTAGATCTCGGTGGAGTCCGATGCGTTCGAACCCGGCACCCGGCCGCCGACATCGGTGTGATGGCAGATCACCACCGCGAAGGCGCGCCGCTCGCCGTCGAAGAAGATCGGCACGAACATGAAGATATCGGGCAGATGCATGCCGCCGTGATAGGGATCGTTCATGATGACGACGTCGCCATCGTGAAGATCGCCCTCGAATTTCGCCAGCACCGACGCCATCGCTTCGGGTATGGCGCCGAGATGCTGGGCGATGGTCTTGGCCTGCGCCACCATCTGGCCGTCGCCGGCGCAAAGGGCGGCGGAAAAATCCATCACGTCCTTGACGATCTCGGAGCGCGCGATCCGGACCACGGTATAGGCCATGTCGTCGGCGATCGAATCCAGTCCGCTCTTGATGACCGCAAAGGTGATCGGATCGACCTTCATGCCTCGAACTCCAGCACGATGCAGCCGATCGCATCCTTGTGCACTTTGGCGTCAGGCGGCACCACGATGGTGGCATCGAATTCCTCGATGATCAGCGGCCCCTGCCGAGCCGCGGATCCGACCGCGCTGCGGTCGACGATCTCGACGCCGACCGCAGGTTCGCCTCGGGCAAAGGAAATCTGCCGCGTGCCGCTCCGCGACGATCCGGCCCGCGGCGCGATCTTCATATGGCCGAAGTCGAGACGGTTGTCGCGCAGGCCCCGGCCGGCGACGCGCACCTTCATCAACTCGATCGGGGTGTCGAGTCGCGATAACCGTAGGTCTTGAAATATTCGGCGATGAAGCGCTCGCGGATCTGGGTGAAATCCTCGCCTTCGAACGGCACGGTGAGTTCGGTGGCCTGGCCCTCGTGGCGCAGGTCGGCCTCCCAGAGGAACGCCGTGCGCTCGGCCTGATAGCCGTCTGCCGCGAGCTGCGCGGCGACCTGCGTGCTGCAGTTCCGCCTTGATCGGCGCTGCAGATCGGCGACATTCATCCGGTCGAGTCGCTGGCTGACGGTCTTCAGCGCGGTATGCTCGATATCGGAAGCGAGCATGCCGAGCGCGCTGAAGATGCCCGACATCGGTGGCACCACGACGCGCGGAATGCCGAGTTGCCGCGCCAGATCGGGCGCATGGACGCCGCCATTGCCGCCGAACGCCATCAGCGTAAGATCGCGGGGATCGCGTCCGCGCTCGACGGTGACGGCGCGGACCGCGCGCGCCATCGCCGCATTGGCCACCGCGCGGATGCCGTGCGCCGCATCCTGCAGCGGCAGGCCCAGCGGATCGCCGACATGGATGCGGATCGCGGCCTCGCTCAGCGACCGGTCGATGGGGAGCTTGCCGCCGGCCAGCGAAGCTGGCGTTGATGAAGCCCAGCACCACATTGGCGTCCGTCACGGTCGGCCGGTCGTTGCCGAGGCCGTAGCAGGCCGGCCCCGGCACGGCGCCGGCCGATTGCGGCCCGACGACCAGCAGCCCGCCCTTGTCGATGCCGGCGATCGAGCCGCCGCCCGCGCCGACCTCGGCGATATCGATCGCCGGCACTTTCAGCATGTAGCCGCCCGCCTTGATGAAGCGGCTCGACGTCGAGATGCCATCGCGAAATTCGTATTCGGACGTCATGCGTGGGGCGGCCGTCCTCGATGATGACGGCCTTGGCGGTCGTGCCGCCCATATCGAACACAATGACATCGCGGTCGTCGCGGGCGATGCCGAGCCGCGCCGCGCCGATGACGCCGCCGGCAGGACCCGAGGCCACCACCAGCACCGGCTTTTCGCAGGTCACATTCGGCAGCGAGCATGCCGCCGTTCGAGGTCATGACCAGGATCGGCGCCGCGATGCCGATGGCGCGGAGCCCCGATTCGCAGTCTCTGCAGATAGCTGCGCATCGCCGCAAGCAGATAGGCGTTCACCACCGTGGTGCTGGTGCGCTCGTATTCCTTCATTTCCGGCAGCACCGCGCAGGAAGTGGTGACAAGCAGATTGCGGAAAGTTGGCGCGCAGGATCGCTTCGGCCTGCAGCTCGTGCGCCGGATTGCGGTAGCTATTGATGAAGGCGATGGCGACCGCCTCGATGTCCTCGCCGACCAGCGCCTTGCCGGCGCGTGACTGACGCTGGCCTCCGACAACGGCTCCACCGAGCGAACCGTCGGCCGCCATGCGCTCGGTGACCTCCATCCGGTGCCGCCGCGGCACCAGCGGCTTCGGCTTTTCCCAGGTCAGGTCGAACATGTCGGGCATGCGGATGCGGCCGATTTCCAGCACGTCGCGAAAGCCGCGGGTGGTGATCAGGCCGGTTCTGCGCGCCCTTGCGCTGCAGAATGGTGTTGGAGCCGACGGTGGTCCCGTGCAGCACCTCGGCAATGGCGCCCGGCGCGATCGACAGCTCCGCCAGCAGCTGCCCGACACCTTCGATCACGGCGATGCTGGGATCGGCCGGCGTCGAGGAGATCTTGCTCTGGTGGATCAGACCGGCGTCGGTCAGCAGCGCGATATCGGTAAACGTGCCGCCGATATCGACAGCAACCCTGAACCTTTTATCCGACCCCGTCGTTGCCATTCGACCCTCGGCTCATATTACTAACTAGTTAGTCAATAGGGCGCTTCCAAAAGTGTCAAGGCTGCTTTTCATCGGTTTGTGACATAGCCTGACCAAATTCGTTCGACAAAGTGGGATTCTTGTTCGCCCCACGGCAGATCGCGATGCCGGTCAAAGCCAGGGCCGCTCAAACCATTAGAATATTTTCGAGAAGGACCGCTTCGCACCAAAAGACAAAATACTCTGAAAGCACTCGTGTTTTCCGCTATTGCTTCGGTTGGCGTCACTTCGCAACACGAGCCTTTTCGCCGTCAGGACACCGCCGCGCCGGAGGCACCCACCGTCAACCCCCGTTTGGATTTTCTAATGTGGTCCGTGGAGGATTGCATCCGCGGCGTCTTACTCTCTAAATTGGTCCGGCGTGGCTTATACGCGCGCTGAACCGGCACGGTGGTTCGGTTTGACCGCCGTCAAAGGGCGAAGCCCGCGGATGAGGTGACGCTCCTTTGAAGGAAAGGAATATCTATGACCGGAGCGATCGCGTGTACGGCATCAGGCCTTGCGCGGGGAGATAACTTACCGGTCGAGGCCCGTGCCGGGATTCTGGGACATCAAATCATCGGCCGTGGATCCGAGATGGTCATCGTGCTGCACGAATGGCTCGGTGATCACGTGAACTGGCAACCGACCTGGCCCTATTTGGACACTGAGCGCTTCTCGTTCGTATTCGGCGATCTACGAGGGTACGGGTGGTCAAAAGCACTGCCGGGCACCTTCACCCTCAACGAGGCCGTTGACGATACCTTGCGTCTAGCGGACGCACTCGGCGCGCGCAGGTTCCACCTTGTAGGTCATTCGATGTCGGGGATGATCGCCCAGCGCGTCGCCCAAAAAGCGGCGGGGCGGATCAAGAGCGCGACCCTGATCTGTCCGGTATCGCCCTCAGGTTTCAAGGCGGATGAGGCGACACTGAGAGGGCTAAATGCTATCATTGAAGATGATGCGGCGGCGACGAAGGCATTCATCGCCCGTGGTGGAGCGCGCTATGGCGAGACCTGGCTTCGCTACAAGCTGAAGATTGCGCGCAACGCGTCCACCAAGGAGGCGATGCGTGGCTATCTGCGGATGTTCACTCAGAACGATTTCGCGGCGGAGATCAAAGGGCTTGAAACGCCAATCCTCGTTCTCGCTGGCCGCCATGATATTCCAGTGTACCAGGAAATGTCGCAGCGCGCAGCGCTTGAACCGCTTTACCCGCGTCTGGAGATCACGATCAGCGAGGAAGCTGGACATTATCCGATGCTTGAGACGCCGATCCTGGTCGCCAGTCAGATTGAGCGGCACATCAAGAAATTCGCCGGTTGATCGCACTCGCCGCTCTTCATGATGATTGAGGGCCGCTCAAAAATTCATCTTTCAAGGATTCTCGTCGTACTATTTGAGAGGATCGTACGCGACCGCGGCGTCAGGCTCGCTTCTAAACTCATATTTTTCTTCATTTCATTGGACTTTTCCTAGTCAATCAACCTCCTTCCAAGTGACCAGGATGTTAATCGGCGCGGGGTTCCGACGCCGATCGGCGTGAGGCAATTGATCCACCTAGCTGGTAGTGGAGGTGTCACCCTTGGACGCTTATTCACACATTTCGTCAGCTTGGACGATTCCATCGCGTTATCAACTCAGACAAAGTTTTCGGTACACAGAGCCGGCGTTCTGATGGAAATTTTGATACCGAAAGGCAAAAACGCTGAAGTTGGCGACCCTGTCTGTCGGATTGAAAAACCGACTGAGTACAGGACCATGCACAAAGGCTTGGCCTCCACAACAAGGCGCAGCACGCTGCGTCAAGAGCGGGCGAGAAGCGGCGCGACAATGTTGACGAGCGCGCGGCCAAGTGCGCCATGCTGGTCCGCATCGAGATGAATTCCGTCAATTCGACTTGCTGAGGTCACGGTATTGGAGTCAAAAAAACTGCAGTCGAGCGCCGTCGCGGTCTCCCGGTACGCATCGGCCAGACCTGCACATTTTGAAGCAGCCCCCAAGAACTTAGGAGCGAGCGGCCCCTTGGGTTCCGTTATAGACGGCGGTGCAACGACAATGATACGGGGCACCGGCATTCCAACCTCGATAGGCGCGCGTCGGGCGGCCTCGACCAGCGCCGCAACACCTTGAGCTGAGTGGAAAGCCGTATATGTGTGCATAGATTGAAAGTCATTCGTCCCGAGCAAAATGATGAGGACGGAAACCGGCGAGTGAGTCTCGATGGATTGCGGCAAGCTTTTCAGGCCGTTTCGCCCGGGCTTATATGGATCGTCCCAAACGGTGCGACGCCCATTCAGGCAGTCTTCGATGACGCGGACGGCCTCCCCGCTTGCTGTAAGTGCGGCTTCCAGAATACCAGGCCAGCGACGCTCATGTGCAAGTCGCTGCCGTGTGTTGGGGATGATGCCCCAAGAAAGCGAGTCGCCATACGCGAGAATTGTTGCCGGTTGCATGTCGGTATCCTGATCGCTTGAGCGGTCTATCACTGGCGGCGGTCCGTGTTGTGCTTATCGTAACGAGGGGCAACCGCCGTTATTCGTTTAATGAATGCATCTTTTCTCAATTGCCGCCAAGATAAGCTCTCGCCAAAGATTCCGATGTCGAAGCGGCCCGCCATCGACTAGGCTCGATATCGTCAATGACCCTCCCGAGCGACAGCACATAAGCGCGATCGCTACTCTCAACCGCAACAGCCACATTCTGTTCGATCAAAAGAAGACTCATACCGCGCTTGCGAAGTCCCGAGATAACGCTCACGATATCCCGCACTATCTTGGGCGCCAGCCCCGTTGACGGCTCATCCAGAATTAAGAGTTCTGGCCTCAGCAGCAACGAGCGACCAATTGCAACCATCTGCTGCTCCCCGCCGCTCAGCAGTTCTACCCGCGCCTCGGCGCGTTCCTTGATGGCAGGAAACAAATCGTAGACATCGTCGAGGTTAAATTCAAACTTGGCGTTCTTTCGGGTCGCCCCCCGGTCAACAGCCAACTGCAGATTGGCAGCGACAGTCATCTCCCCGAATAGATGCCGGTTCTCAAGAACAACCGCGATTCCGATTTCGGCACGGCGATACGCAGGCATTCCCTGAATTTGGACATTGTCTTTCAAGATAACGCCGCTGCTCGTCGGCAGAAGCCCACAAATCGCACGAACCAACGTAGTTTTGCCCGCTCCGTTCGCGCCGATAATAGCAACGCTTTCATTTTCTTCGACGTGCAGATGGATATTGGACAATATATTCACTGCCCCATACCCTGCTGAAAGTTTTTCCACCAAAAACACGCCCTTCCTCCTAGACGCCGAGATATGCTTCACGCACACGTGGATTCGCCCGTACTTCTGAAAGATCTCCGCTCGCAATGATTTCGCCGAAACAAAGCACGTGGATTCTGTCACTGACGGACATAAGTTCCATGTCATGGGAAACGAGCAGAATCGTAATTCCCGCTCTGTTCATTCGGACGATAGTCGTCATCAGAGCCTGTACTTCCTCCGCGCTCAGTCCGGAGGACGGCTCGTCCAGGCAAAGCAATCTAGGCTTGGCAATCGCCGCCCGTGCGAGTTCAACAATCCGTTGTTTCCCTGCGGGAAGCTGACCAGCCAATTGTTCACTTAACGACGCAAGACCAAACTCCTCAAGGATACCTTGCGCTGCCTGGCTTGCTGCGCGACGCTCCCGCGTCACCGCCGGCAGCGCTAACAATCCCTCCACGACACCTGTCCTGCCAAGTTTGTGACATCCCGCAAGAAGATTCTCCCACACCGTCAAGCTCCCAAACACCTGCGGTGTCTGAAAACTGCGCATAAGTCCGCTCTCACTGCGCTGCTGGATCGTATGCCGGGTAATCCTCTCTCCCGCATACTCAATCTCACCACTGGAGGGTGGGAGAAACCCAGAGACGATATTGAATAAAGTGCTCTTGCCGGCGCCGTTCGGCCCAATCAATCCAGTGATGGCCTTCTCGGGCACTTGAAAACTAACATCGTGCAGAACCTGGAGTCCGTCAAAGCGGCGCGATATATTTTGTACATTTAAGAGCGGGCTCATTGCGATTTCCAGCTCGCCGATGACGCATCCGCGAAACGCTTCCAAAGGTTTGACAATCCGCCGCCGAAGCCCGAGGGCAGAAAAATGACGGCTATGATAAGGAGGATTGCGAATAGAATGGGATGTATTTCGCCAATGCGACTGAGAAAATTAGGCGCTGCCGTAACGAACAATGCTCCGATAACAGTTCCGCCAATCGAGCGAGCGCCGCCGAGAACGGCAACAAGCAGAAACCCGATGGCACGGTCAATTCCGAAACTGTCGACGCTGACGAAGGACACATAGTGAGCGAACAGGCTTCCGGCCAGAGAGCCGAGAACTGCACTGAGAATGAAGATGCGAACCTTGAGAGATTTAATCCTTACGCCGATGACCTTCGCGGCGTCCGGAGCGTCACGCATGGCGCGGAGTGCAATTCCGGTTCGCGAGTTCAATAGATTGTAGTGGAAAAACAGAGCGATCGCTGCGCATGGCCAAACAAAATAGTAGTAGCGGAAGGGCGTATTCAACACAAAGCCGAACAACGAGATGTGCGGGATGCCGCCGATTTCAAGTGTGCCACCTGTGAGCCAATCCCATTCCAAGAATAGGACGTGGCCCATGATAGCGAGGGCGAGCGTCGCAAGGGCAAGGAAATATCCAGACAGCCGCAACACGGGAATTCCGACAATCATGGCAACTAGTCCGCTAATAGCTATTCCCGCAATCATGCAGATTGGAATGGGCCAACCCAAAACGGTGGTTCCATAAGCGGTACTGTAAGCGCCAATCCCGTAGAAGACGCTCTGAGACAGCGAAACGATCCCGCACTGGCCAAGCAAAAAGGCGACGCCAAGACTCGCAATCGTATAGAGGCCGGCAAAAACGAAGATATCGACGCTGCCACGACCGACCAACCACGGGATCGCCGCCCATATTGCGGTCAGCCCAAGAGCAAATACGACCTTCAGGCTGGCCGGAACCGAAGAGCTTCGCATGGACCTACCCGCCCAACCGGCCGCGTCGACCGAACAGACCTTGCGGCATCACGATCATGATCATGATAAGGATCATCATGGCTATGACGTCCTTGTAACCCGACGAAACCGTGACGATCGCGAGAGATTCGATCAAGCCGAGCAGTACGCCGCCGAAGACCGCGCCGAAAGGACTTGTCAGGCCGCCCAGGACCGCGGCGGCGAAGCCCTTCAAGGTCAGCAACAACCCCATCTCGTACTGGATGTTGATGAGCGGCGCGACAAGCACCCCGGCGAGGCCGCCAACCAGGCCGCCAAGACCAAACGTCAGCGACCGGGCAAGCGGAACGTTGATACCGATCGTAAGCGCGCCCTCGGGATCGATCGAAGCGGCGAGCATTGCCTGCCCGTTCCTGGTATTGCCATAGAACCAACGTAACGCAATCACAACGAGCGTACCAATCACGATGAGCCAGATCGCGTGAACGCGGATTGCCGCATCGAGGATGTCAACTGACCGATCGCCGCCAAGTCCCGGTAAGATGTAGGAATCGCGACCAAAATAGAGCAGGATGGTTGCTGAAGCCGCGAAGGCGCCGCCAAGTGTCACGAGAAGGTAACTGTCGTCTGTCCCCTGGCGCTTGCCCACCGGACGAACCAAGAGGCGTTCGGCGAGCAGTCCGCAGATGCCTCCGGAAAACACTCCCATCAGAAATGCAAGCGGCAGCGGCCATCCCAGATTGTGGATCACCAGATATGCCGCAACGCCTCCCAGCAGCGCGAAATCTCCCTGCATCGCATTGATAATTCGTGCGCCGCGAAAGATGACGGCTATCCCCAAACCGATCAGGCCATAAACAAAGCCGTTTGTCAGGCCGGCAAGGATCGACTGGATCATCAAGGTTACTGTCATGATGCTCCCATAGCACGAAAACGTTCATTGAGATGCAGGTCAGCAGCCCACCGAGACTGCTGACCTCTCTCGTTACTTTATGACGAACGGGAGCCGCTCGAACTTGCCCTTGACTACTTTGGAGAAGACGTAGCTTCCAAGGTCTATCCCTGTAAGATCATCTTGAGAGAAATCGTATTTCGCCATCGCACCCTGATGCACGCCGCGTATCGCCTTGGCGATGTCCTTCGGAGTTCCGTTCGAACCAACCTTCTCGATCGCCTTTGCTATGATCTGGACGGCATCCCAGCCCGCGGCATCAAAGTCTTTCGGCAGCGAGTTGTAGGCTTTCTGGAACGCGGCCACGAACTCCGCCTGTTCGGGCTTCGGAGCCTCGCCCACGACGAACTCGGCAAACACGATATTGTCAGCGTATTCACCCATCCCGCGGACATAGTCGTACGAAGCAGATCCGACCGCCGAAACGATCGGTTGCTCGATCTTCACTTGCCTGGCATTTCGGAATGGCACCGGCGACGTCGCGATGACGAAAACGACCTCCGGATCAGCAGCGCGCACCTTCGCTGCCTGCGCTGACACGTCGGTCGCACCTACTTCGAATTTCTCGACCGCGACAAACTCAACGCCATACTTCTCGCGAAGAGCGTTGAGCGAGTTGAAGACAGCCTGGCCATATCCCGTGTCGTGCAAAACGCCGATGCGTTTCGCCTTGAGCGACTTTGTCGTGTATTCCAGCATCGCCTTGGCGTTCAGCTCCTGCGGAGGAAGAAGATGAAAAAGTGTTTTGTACGTCAGCTCGACCTTGGGGCCGAGCCCCGTAAAAGTCAGTTCGGCCATGCCCTCACTGTTGGTAATTGCACTGACCGCACCGGTGCTTGCCGTAAGCGTCGGCCCGATCATGGCGACGACCTTTTCGTCGAAGACGAGGCGTTCGGCTTTGCTCTTCGCGATATCCGGTTTGGAGCCATCGTCCTCGATGATCACCTTGATAGGTTTCCCCTTGACCCCGCCGCGTGCGTTGACGGCCTGCTCGGCCAGAAGAATACCCAAGCGCTCCGGCTGACCGATGCCGGCGCCCGGTCCGGTCAGCGAAAGAACGGCACCGATCTTGATCGGCTCTCCCGCCGTCTGCGCGCTGACGATTGCGGCCTGAGCAACAAGCGCTAACGCAGCGCAGCACAATACTCTGCTGATATACCGGACCATCCATTCCTCCCTTGTTGAGTCTCTTCGGAAAACCAGACCCTTAATCGTCGTTGAATAATGGTTCAATATTCGGTTGCATAGCAAGCGGATTCTGGGGTTAAACTCAGCGGCTCCGCCTTAGTGATTGTGTTGCACCGCAATGAACACATCGAAAACTGATGCTCTCCTTCCGGACCCCTGCGGCTGGCAGACTCGGCTGACAGCCTCGATGATCGCTCAGTATCGAGCCTCGGGAAGTTGGTGCGACAAGACAATCGCCGACCGGCTCGATGTACTTTGCAAGGCACGGGCTGAACAAAAGCTCGTAATCGAGTCAGGTGGATTTCACACCGCGCGCGAGGTAAAGCGCGACGCTCTCAGACTCGCCGGAGTGCTTACGGCTAGAGGCTTGAGACCAGGCGATGTCGTGAGTTTCCAGCTCCCGAACTGGTACGAAGCGGTTCTCGTCGATCTTGCCTGCGCCTATGCCGGGTTTGTTTGCAATCCGATTGTGCCCATTTATCGCGGCGCAGAGGTCGATTTTATCGTGAGGGACTCAGGCAGCCGTATCCTGTTCATTGCAGAACGGTTTAGGAATTTCGACTACAAGGCAATGGCGGACGAACTGCGCCCGCGATGGATTCAGCTTACCGATGTCATCGTGGCCCGGGCGTCATCTCCTTCCGCCTCTTCGTTTGAAAGTTTGATGGCGGAAGAGCCGGCGGAACTTGGCGGGCGTCCCGACCCAAATCACGTCAAGCTGATCATGTACACGTCGGGCACAACAAGTCGGGCCAAGGGTGTCCTTCACACCCACAATACAATCGCTACCGAGATTAACAATTTCATTGACTGGCTGAAGCTTGACGAGGACGACATCATTCTGATGCCATCGCCTCTGACGCATATCACGGGCTATCTCTACGGCATCCAGCTTCCAATAGCCTTGGGATGTCCCGTCGTTCTTATGGAAACGTGGGACGTTGTAAAGTCCGCCGACATCATTGAGACTAATCAGATTACATTTACGATTGGCGCCACTCCGTTCCTGCAAGAACTTTCAAATCTCTGCAAGGAGACGCAAAGAAAGCTTCCTAGCCTCAGATATTTTCCGTCGGGAGGCGCTCCTGTGCCGCCCGAGATTGTACTCTCTGCCGATTTCTGCTTTTGAGCGGTGCGTTGCATTTCGTGTCTACGGGAGCACTGAAGCGCCCACCGTGACACTCGGCGTTCCTGATCGTGCCGAGCGAGAATTGCGGGCGCGAACCGATGGCTATATCGTCGGCCACGAGGTTCGCTTGGTTGACGAGAACGGCGTCGAGGTAAAACGCGGGCAGGAAGGCGAGATTACGACGCGCGGGCCGGAACTTACAGTTGGCTATATGCTCAACGGACAAAATAGCGAAGCCTTCGATCAGGACGGCTTTTTCCGAACGGGGGATTTGGCTGTTCAAACCCCGGAAGGTTGTTTGACCATAACCGGCAGAAAAAAAGATATCATTATTCGCGGCGGCGAGAACTTGAGTCCCAAAGAGATTGAGGATGTTCTCTATACGCATCCAGCGATCCGGGAGGTAGCCGTTGTGGCCATGCCGCATAGCCGGTTGGGCGAAACTTGCTGTGCATTTGTTACGCTCAAGACCGGGACTACCTTCAATGCTGAAGCGATGCAAAATATTCTGAAATCCAGCGGCCTGGCCAAGCAAAAATTTCCGGAGCGCCTTGAGATTGTTGACAACCTGCCCTACACGGCGGCAGGAAAGATTAGAAAAAATATTCTTCGAGATCAAATTAACGAAATAATTCGGCAAGAAAATGAGCGAGCATAAAGCGCGGACGACTAAACGCACGCGTGATCAGCAGACTCGCGCGACCCGCGAAGCGTTGATGAAAGGGGCTTTGCGTGTCGTGTCGCAGCATGGCTACGCGAAAGCTTCCGTTTCCAGAATTACGGAGGCGGCCGGCGTAGCGCTGGGCACGTTCTATTCGTATTTTGATACCCATAAGCAATTGCTCGAAGAATTACTGCCGTCTGAAGGCGTACAGCTGCTGAATACGCTTGGCCGGGACGCACACGGTTGTTCGGGCGACTACTTCGAGCACGAGAAGCGTGCGTTCTTGTCGTTTTTCAAGTATTTGCGACGCAATCCTTATTTTTTGCGTGCCCTGACCGAGGCCGAGATTGCAGCTCCGGCGAGCCACGCACAACACATGAGCAACGTCGAGGAGCGATATCTCGGCGCACTTCGGCGCGCCCAGGAACATGGACAGATACGTCCTCAATCCGACAGATCCTTTCGCGTGATTGCCGAAGTTCTTTCCGGTTCGCGCGGCCACATCGCGACCGGATTGAACCAGCAGTCCCGCAACACTGGGTCCAAGTTTGCTCCGGAATGGGCGGCCGAGACGTACGTGAAATTTATTCGAATCGGTCTTGGCGAGAGACCCAGAACAAAGTTCAAGCCACCCGCCAAGTTGCAGACGAGAAATCGAAAGCTCCTCAACCCGCGGCCTACTGATACCCGGACCCTTCTTCTTCGCGCTGCGGCGAAGCTTGTTCACGAGAAAGGATACGAAGCGACCACGATTGCCGACATTACTGAAGCCGCAAACGTAGCGGTTGGCACATTCTATGGGCACTTTCCGTCGCGACAGGGATTGCTCGATGAGATTCTCTTACATACCCGCACGGAAATGCTTGATCACGTGCGCGAGGTAGTTCGCGGCAGCAAGTCGTTTCTCGAGATCGAAGAACGCGGTTTCATCGGATTCTTTGATTATCTCGCTAAGAATCCTTGGTACATCCGGATCGAAACTGAAGCTGCGGTATGGGCGACGGAAAGTTATGCGCAACATTTCAACGATCTTACCGAGCGCTATGTCGCGGCCATGCGGCGCAGCAAGGCGGTCGGTCAGCTAAGCGCCTATGAGGATCACGAATTGCCGATCCTCGCGTTTATCTTCATGGCGGCCCGTCACTATCTTTCAACACGATATGTGCTGTCGAGCACTGGATCGCGCCAACTTCCTGCATTGGTAAAGCAGACTTATCTCGATCTTGTCCGCCACGGGCTGCAGCGCGGATGAATATCCACTAAGTCCTCATTTCTCGCCGCGTCAGCCAAAACTGTCTTTGGGTAGAATATTGGTTCACTATTCTATTGACCTCGGTTTCTGGACGGCCCATTCTGGCGCCAGAAAAAACTAGTCGGGAGGACTGCGATGACGGAGATCGTGAAATTCAATAGTTGCGGCGAAACTTGTGTTGGCGTGTTGACGAGGCCAAAGAACGCCAAGGGCGATGTCCCGCTGGTGATCATGGCGGGCGGGTGGTGTTACACGAAAGAAGTCGTGATGCCGCACTACGCCGAACCGTTTCATGATCTTGGCTGCGCGACATTGCGCTTTGACTATCGCAACTTTGGTGAAAGCTCAGGTGAGCGACGGCAGCACATCGATCCGTGGAATCAGATCGAAGACTACCGCAATGCGCTCACCTACGCGGAATCGCTACCCGGGATCGATAAAAAGAAGACTGGTATTTGGGGGATTTCCTATAGCGGCGGCCATGTCCTTGTCGTTGCGGCGATAAATTCCCGCCCGGCATTTGCCATCTCCACAATTCCGGTTGTCGACGGATTTCACACGATGCGCCGCTGCCATGGCGAGGTCCGCTTTGCCCTGTTGAACAAGCTTCTTATGGAAGATCGCCGGAAGCGGCAAAAAGGCGAGGCTGGCGGCTTTATGCCCATGTCGTCGCTCAAGCCGTTCGAGGAATTGAGCGCATGGCCGTTTCCCCATGTCTATACAGGATTTGAAGCCATCAAGAAAACCGAGGCCCCGCGGCACGAGCATCGCAACACCATCGAATCCGTCGAGCTACTGATGAACTACAAAGTTAACGAGTTCTGTCGACGAATTGTCGAAACTCCCATCATGATGACTCTTGCTGCGGGCGACAATATAACTTCTGCCGATCTTGAAGCTGAGGCATTCAACGCAATTACGAATCCCAACAAGACCTTCGTGTCGGTGAAGGGCGTCGATCATATGAGCCTATACACCGACCGTTCGCATCTCGCCAAAGTCGGAGCCGCGCAGCAGGCTTGGCTAAAGCCACAACTTGATGCGCTCGCGAAGAACTGACTGTATGCGCTCCGCGCCTCAAATGAGGTGTGGAGCGTTATACTTGTGGCGGGAGGCCCGATGACTCCGATCAATCTGCCTGCTCCCCTCCAATTGGCCCTCTACCAGCGCATGCTTCTCGTCCGAAAGGCAGAGGAGCAGTTAGCAGCAGATTTCAAGGCTGGGCGGCTGCCTGGTCCAGTTCATCTATATATCGGACAAGAAGCGGTTGCCGTCGGGGTCTGTGCCCACCTCCGCGATGCTGACCGCTTGACCAGCACTCATCGCGGTCACGGCCACTTTCTAGCCAAAGGCGGCGAATTGGGTGCCATGTTTGCGGAGGTCTATGGCCGCGTAACCGGAATCTGCGGTGGCATGGGCGGTTCCATGCACGTTGCCGACTTCGACCGGGGAATACTTGGTGCAAACGGCATCGTTGGCGGAGGGATCGCACTGGCAGCGGGTGCAGCGCTTGCAGCCCAGCTCCGGGGGCAGGAAGAGGTAGCAGTTGCCTTCTTCGGCGATGGCGCGTCAGCGCAAGGGGTCCTCTCCGAGACACTCAACATCGCTGCACTCTGGCAACTACCTCTCATTCTTTGCTGCGAAAACAACGGTTATTCGGAGTTCTCGCCGTATTCCACGGTCAACGCGGGAGAAATTGCAGACCGGGCAGCCCCTTTTGGGGTTCCTTCTTCGGTCGTCGATGGAAGCGATCTGTTCGAGGTCTGGCAGGCAGCGGAAGCCGCAATTTCGCAGGCCCGCTCTGGCGGAGGGCCAACCCTGATCGAGGCCAAAACCTATCGGTTCCACGGTCACGTCGAGGGTGAGAAGACGTTTCTTAAGGAGCAATACCGTCCAGACGATGAGGTGACGGAACGGCGCCTCGCAGATCCGGTGCCGCTGTTTCGCACGCGCTTGTTGCATACAGGGGTGAGCAGTGAGACGGAGCTTATGCTTATCGAGCAAGCCGTGGACGAACAAGTGACAAAGGCGGCTTCAGATGCCTTCGAGGAACCCTGGCCGACGCCGGATTCGTTGAGCCGATTCATTTTGAGGGCAACCGATGCCGAGTAAGCGTACCATTCACGCGATCAATGATGCAATTGTCGAGGAAATGGAACGCGACGAACGCGTAATCCTGATCGGCGAAGACGTCAACCTCAGCGTTTTTGGCGATACGCGTGGCCTCCAGAAGCGTTTCGGCAGCAAGCGTGTGCGCAACACGCCGATTTCGGAGGCAGCCATCAGCGGCATCGCCGTCGGCGCCGCTGCGTCCGGGTATCGAGTGATCTGCCACATGATGTACGCGAATTTTCTGTACACGGGGTTCGATGCCATCGCAAATCAGGCAGCGAAGCTGACAGTCATGACCGGAGGAAAAATCGAAACTCCCGATCGTTTACATCGCATTCTGTGGCGGTGGCCATTCCTCCGCGGCACAACATTCAGATAGCCCTCACCCGGCGCTCATGAATCTTGGCGGCCTATATGTCGTATCGCCGTCATCGCCGGCAAGTGCGAAAGGTCTCTTGAAGTCTGCCATTCGTTGCGATGATCCGGTCGTATTCCTGCAACCTGCAAGCCGTGGGGGCGAACAGGAAGATGTGCCGGATGGGGAATTTCTGGTGCCTCTCGGTAAGGCGAAAACCCTCAAGGAGGGAACGGATATCACGCTTGTCGCGATTGGGGCCATGGTCCGGCCTGCGCTGAGAGCAGCAGAAGCGTTATTACAGGAGGGCATTCGGGCCAATGTCATCGATCCCCAAACCCTTTTCCCTCTGGACAAAGGCGCAATACTGGGATCGCTTGCACGGACCGGACGTATTATGATCGTCGACGAAGCTCGAGACACATGCAGTGCTGCAAGTCACATCGCGGCTATCGCCGCCGATGAGGGATTTTCTTATCTTCGTGCACCGGTTCGACGTGTTACTGTCCTAGATATGCCGATCGCCTATTCACCTCCACTCGAAAAGGCCCAGATCCCCGATGCGGCTCGGATCGCAGCGGTTGGGCGCGATCTCATGGCCTTCCAGCAGACCCGCTCGCGATGAAAGCAATTCTCAAACTCCCGCGCCTCAGCACGAACATGCAGGAGGCTACAATCGTTGAATGGTATAGGCAACCGGGCGAGAACTTTGTCGCGGGTGAGCCCATCTATGCGGTCGAAACTGAGAAAGTTACGGCCGACGTTGAAGCACCTTGCGACGGCGTCCTCTTGGAAATTCTGTTGCCGAAGGGCCGGAATGTTGAGGTTGGCGAATTTGTCTGCCGCATCGAAAACTCGAAGTGAACGGCTGCACGGCCCGATCGAACTTGATGGCGCGGTTTCTGCACCTTATCAAAATTGCCCTCCGGCTGAAGTTGAAATATCCCATTTCAGGCCGCGTCGGGAGACCGGGTTTCGCGTTCTTTGGGTGGACGGCGTCAAAGCTCGCCCCGGCTCCAAGAAAAAGTATCGCTCGCTGCTCTTGGACGGCCGTTATCAATGACGGGGGAAGATTGGCTTCAGCCATGTGCAAGCAATCTACAGTTCGGAGGAAAACGTTTCCGCCTCGACACGTTATGATCGCATCGGGTTATCCGTGCAACCGGTTTCTCGAAGCAGCTACCCTAAATCTCAGAAAAGACTTAGGTCGCTAGTCTCGCAACGCGCGAGCAACAGGCTGCGGTGACTATCTGCTAATTGCATATTGCGGCGCGGCTGATGATGTTTGGCTTACGCCGCTAGCTTGGCGACGTGCTCGCTCCAGAGCTTCCAAGCCGCCGTCTTAACGGAGAATAATTTGCTACGTGGTCATTCGGGCTTTGACTGAGTAATGTCTCGACGTCATCGAAGAGCATCATACGCCCGGAGCGCATCATTCGCGGCAGTTAGCTCGCCTCGCCTTTCATGGCTCTAAGCTCCCGCTTCAACACCTTGCCGGAACCGCTTTTTGGCAGAGCATCCATGAATTCGGATCTCCTTTGGTGTCTTTAAACCACCGAGGCTCGCCCTCACGAAGCTCCGCACCTCGTCTGGATCAATCGCCTCGCCGAGACGCGGCACAATCGCGGCGACCACGCGTTCGCCCCATTTCGCGTCCGGCGCGCCGAATACGGCAACCTCCGCGACGCCCGGATGCTGCCCGAGCACGCTCTCGATATCGGCCGGATAGATATTCACCCCGCCGCTGATGATGAGATCCTTCTTGCGGCCGACAATGTAGTAATTCCCTCGACTGTCTCGCCGACCGAGATCGCCTGTCGCAAGCCAACCATCGCGCAACGTTTCTGTCGTCGCGACAGGGTTACGCCAATAACCCTTCATCACATTGTCGCCTTTGACCTGAATCTCACCGACTTCGTCAGTGCCAAGCGTCCGGCTTGCCTCATCGACCAGGCGCATTTCGACGCCCGGCAGCGGCACCCCGACAGATCCGGCCGCATACCGGTGCTCCGCTTTGCCGAGGATCGAAGCGTGCGACGTCGTCTCGGTCATTCCGTAGGAATGCAGCAGGCGTTCGCCAAAGACCTCGATCGCGGTCGTCAGCCTCGCACCGACAATGGCCGACCCGCCGTATTGCAACGTCTGCAACGAGGAAATGTCGCGCTGCTTCCGGTTCGGACAATCTAGAATGCCATACAGCACAGTCGGCACAGTAAACATGTAAGCGACGCGATGCTTCTCGATGGCTTCGAAAATCGCTTCGGGCGTCACCTTCGGCAAGAAAATGGTGGTACCGCCGGCCAACAGATGGACGAAGCAGAAGATGTTGGCGGCATGATAGAGCGGACTGATCTGCAGATTGACGCTGCCGCGGGGGATGCCGACGAAGGCCTGATATTGTCGAAGATTGGCCAGCAGATTGCCGTGCGTCAGGATCGCGCCCTTGGGTCCCGAGGTCGTCCCGCTCATGTAGAGAATAACGGCCGCGTCGTCTGACGCGGCGTCAAAGACATGAGGCCGGCTGCGCCATGCCGGCGATGAGTTTCTCATAATTGATCTCGTCCGACTTCGCGCCATCAACCACAACAACGGCTTTCAAACCTGCTACCCCGTCGCGCACTTGTTTCAGCGTTTCCAAGCCGTCCGCTGCCGTGAACATCGCCTTAGCCTCGGCGTCCCGCATGAGCAGGACATGCTCCTGCGGGGTGAGGCGCGTATTGAGCGGCACAACAATGGCACCGCTGGCTACGATCGCCATATAGAGCTCGACATATTCGATACCGTTGCCGAGCAGGATGGCCACGCGGTCGCCGCTCGCGATGCCCAGGCTCTGCAGCGCAGCGGCAAGCCGGCCGGTTCGCGCAAGCAGGGTTGCGAACGAGACGACCTTATCGCCCTCGACGAGAGCTCTCGCTTGTTCGGCTGCGGCGGGATTGTCGAACAGAATGTTTGCAAAATTCATCGTCTCGCCTAGATATGCTAAGTTGCGATGACCTACGACGCATTCGCGAACAATTCGCGGCCAATCAGCATCCGCCGGATCTCCGAAGTGCCGGCGCCGATCTCGTAGAGCTTTGCGTCTCGCACGAGGCGACCCGCTGCATATTCGTTGCTGTATCCATTGGCGCCGAGACACTGCATGGCCTGAAGCGCGACCTCGGTCGCTCTCTCCGCTACAAAGAGAATGACTGATGCCAAATCCTTGCGCGTCACGCAACCACGATCCGCGGCAGCCGCGGCGGTATAAAGGTAGGATCGACAGGCGCTCAATGACGCATACATGTCGGCAAGCTTGCCCTGCATGAGTTGGAATTCGCCGATTGGCTGGCCGAATTGGCGGCGGTCACGCACGTAGGGTAGCGCCAGATCCATCGCCGCCTGCATGATGCCGAGCGGGCTGGCAGCGACGACGAGACGCTCGTAGTCAAGACCGCTCATCAGGACGCGTACTCCGCGGTTCAATTCACCGACAAGATTCTCCGCCGGGACCTCGCAGTCTTCGAACACGAGTTCAGCCGTGCCGGAGCCGCGCATGCCGAAGGTATCCAAGCGGCGCGCAACGCGAAAGCCCGGAAAGTCGCTCTGGACAATGAAGGCCGAAATGCCGTCCTTGCCTGCTGCCAAGTCAGTCTTGGCATAAACTAGCAGCACGTCAGCGACCGCGCTATTGGTGATCCACATCTTCGAGCCGTTGAGGACGTAACGGTCGCCCCGCTTGTCGGCACGCAGGCGCATGCCGACAATGTCGGATCCGGCACTCGCCTCGGTCATCGCCAGGGCGGCTACGTGCTCTCCGGTGAGCAAGCGAGGAAGATAACGCGATTTCTGTTCCTTCGTCGCGTTGAGCTTCAACTGATTGAGGACGAGATTGGAATGCGCTCCATAAGACATACCGATTGAGGCGGAGCAGCGTGTCAATTCCTCCAGCACGATGATGTGTTGAAGATAGCCCATGCCGCTGCCGCCATCTTCCTCGCTAACGGTGATGCCAAGCAGACCGAGTTCTCCGAACCTCGGCCAGAGTTCGCGTGGAAACGTATTGGTTGCATCGACCTTGTCTGCAATCGGCGCGACCCGTGCGCGCGTGCAAACTCCCGAGCGGTTCGGCGTAGCAATTCCGTGCTCTCATCCAACCCGAAATCGAACATTCTCATCCTCCCTCTGTTCAAGCGCATCGCGCGGATGCGGAGTTCGACGCCCGTATCCGCGCAGCGGCCGAGCCTTGTTACTTCGACTTGGCAACGAGCGGACACTTGCTTTCCGAAATCGGCCAATAAGCGTCGGCGGCGGGGATGGTCCTGAAAATCTCGTAATAGTCCCACGGTTCCTTCAACTCGGCTGGCGATTTCACCCGTGCCAGGAACATGTCGTGGATCATCACATTGTCTTCGCGGATCCGGCCGTTGCTCGCAAAAATGTCGTTGATCGGAATCTCGCGCATCTTTGCAATCACCGCTTTCGGCTCCGTCGTGCCTGCGGCCTTAACGCCCTTTAGATAGTGCATGACACTCGAATACACGCCCGCTTGGACAATCGTTGGCATAGCGCCGTGTATCTTGAAAAACCGCATCGACCAAGCCCGCGTTTCCGACGTACAATTCCAATAAAAAGGCGTGGTAAGCAGTAGGCCTTGCGCTTGCTCGAGGCCAAGCGAGTGAACGTCCGTAATGAAAATGAGAAGCGCCGCCAACTTGATTCCGGCCTTTTTCAACCCGAACTCGCCAGCCTGTTTGATAGCGTTAACGGTATCTCCACCGGCGTTCGCAAGGCCAAGGATGTCGGCGCCGGACCGCTGCGCCTGCACCAGGAACGACGAGAAGTCTGAGGTGTTGAGCGGGTGGCGAACCGTGGCTATCACCTCGCCGCCGCTCGCCTCGATCACTTTGGTCGCATCACCCGCCAGAGCCTTGCCGAAGGCGTAATCAGCCGCCAAGATAAACCACTTCTTGTAGCCCTGCTTGACCGCCGCATTGGCGGTTCCAGCCGCCATGGAATAAGTATTCCACGCCCAGAGCACGCCCACTGGCGAACAGGCCTCATCGCCCAGCGCCCGTGCCCCGCCGCCGGAGATGAGAACAACCGCTTTCTGACGTTCTTTTTCCAGCGCCTGAACGGCAAGCGCCGTCGATGAGGTCGCGACGTCCGCGAAGGCCGTCACTCCCATTTCATCGACCCAACGCCGTGCGATTGCGGAGGCAACATCGACCTTGTTCTGGTGGTCAGCGGCAATGACGTCGATCGGTTTGCCCAGAACCGAGCCGCCGAAATCTTCCACGGCCATCTTGGCGGCAACGACTGAGCCGGGACCTCCGATCGCCGCATACAAGCTTGAACTGTCGCTCATCACGCCGATGCGAACGGCGTTCGGGAACGTCTGGGCAATGGCGATCACAGGAAGCGATAGAACCGCCATGCAACCTATTGCGATGGTCTTGAATGTTTTCATCCGATCCTCCCTCGGCGTGCTGTTATTGGCAGCACTACCATATAAGAAACGAGCGCTCGTTATTATAACTCTTGCACCGCTGGCGCAACAGGTAAAAATGCGCTCGAATCGAAACGAGGGTCCTGACGGGACACGACCAGTCTTCAGGAGGGCGATTTGACCGCGGACAACCGAAATCCTGACAAAATCCATGATGGCAAGGTGACCGGCACGGCGTTGGTGATCGGTGGCAGCGGTGCGCTCGGCGGCGCAATTTGCCGCCGCCTCGCCGCGGATTTCGGAAATGTCTTTTTCACCTATCGTTCGAATACGGCCGCTGCAGCGGCTCTAAAAGCTGAGCTCGCGCAAAACGCGCGGTCCGACTGCTCGCCCCTCGACGTGCGCGACCGTACGGCGGTCGAAGCGACGTTTCATCGCGTCGCCGACGCCTTCGGACCGCTGGAGGCGGTGGTTTTCGCGTCCGGCGTCAATATCGAGCAGCCCTTCGTATCCGAGATTACCGCCGACCAATGGCGCGAAGTGATCGAATCCGAATTGCTGGGATTCACGAATGTTGTCGCGGCCGCGCTTCCGATTTTCCGCTCGCAGCAACGCGGAGTATTCGTGAACATCGGCACCTTTGCCACGCACAGGTATCCGCCGGGTGATGCGCTGTCGGCAGTGCCCAAGGCCGGAACGGAAGTGCTGTGCCGCGCCGTGGCCCGCGAGGAAGGGCGGTTCGGCATCCGCGCCAACGTCGTCGCGCCCGGAATCATCGAGGCCGGCATCGGCGCCAAGCTGATGGAGAGCACATTCAACAATGAGATTTGGGAGCAGCAGCGCAAACGCGTGCCGCTCCGACAATTCGGAGAGGCCAGCGACATCGCCGAGGCCGTGGCTTTCCTAGCGTCCGAACGCTCCCGCTACATCACCGGCGTCACGTTGATCGTCGACGGCGGCATGCATCTTTGAAAGGCTGACCTAACAGCCCTTCAGCTCGCTTGAGCGCAGCATCGCCAGAACCATCTGCTGGTGTATCTCAATCAGCCGTTTCTGGCTGATACGCCCGCCGACATGGTACCAGTTGCACACGCTGGTCAGCATTGACAGGGTGGACTGCGTCAGGACATGTACGTCTGGTACGGAAAATTCTCCGCTCTTGCAGCCAGCGGCGATGAGGTTCATGACGAAGGCCTCGTACCGCTTGCGTAGGCCGACATAAATCTGTAGCGCTCCGGCGACAAACTGCGCATCTCCATATGGCTAATGAGGGTCTCTGCACGCCGGCCCGTGTGCCATTTGATATGGAACTCGACGAAAGCCTTCACGCGCGCGGTGTCGCCTTGAACCAGACCGACGGTTTCCTCTAGTTCGACGAGGATTTCGTCCATAATTTCGCACATGATGCGGAATAGGAAATCCTCTTTGCTCTCGAAATAATTGTATAGTGATCCGCCCCCCTTGAGGCCCGCTTCTTTGGCGAGTTCGCGCAATTTCATCGCTTCGAACCCGTGGCGATAGAGTAATTCAATGCCAGCCTTGCGAATGGCAGGCCATGTCAATTCCCTGCTCGAACCAACTGTGCGCATCGAATATCCTTCCTGTCCGCAGCGCCCACTCGTTTTGAGCAAAACCCGGCCGATTTCCTCTAGGTCACGGACAAATCCGCCAAACCAGGCCAAGTCGCTAGTCGGCGTTTTTACGTAGTTCCGTCTTCAAGATCTTGCCCGACGCGTTCTTGGGCAATTCGGCGACGATTCGAACGCGTTTCGGAACCTTATATCCGCCGATCCTGCCGCGACAAAACTCGATAATGTCCTTAGCCTTAACTGACATCCCGGGGCGCGGCACAACCACGGCCGCCAGCGCTTCGCCCCAGTAATCGTCCGGGACGCCGTAAACCGCGCATTCGGCAACAGCCAGGTGAGCCGAAATGATATCCTCGATCTCGCGCGGATAAATGTTCACGCCGCCGCTGATCACCATGTCCTTCTTGCGATCAACGACATAGACGAAACCTCCCTCGTCGGTGCGCGCAAGGTCGCCGGAATGCAGCCATCCTCCGCGAATCGCCTCGGCCGTCGCCTCCGGCCGATGCCAATAGCCTTTCATCACATTCGGGCCGCGAATGACAATCTCGCCGATCTCGCCCGGTCGGCATTCGATGCCCTGTTCGTTGACGACGCGGATTTCCGACGCTCCAACTCCTTTTCCGATCGAGCCGAGCGCGACCGCATGATCGGCCGATTGCAAGAGCGAACTGTGGGAGGTCGTCTCCGTCATCCCGTAGGCATGCAGGAGGATCGGCCCGAAAGCCTTGGCTGCCTCTTCGAGCCGTGAGCGCGAAATACCCGCTGCGCCGTAAGAAATAGCCTTGAGAGACGACAAATCCCTGCGCCTGAAATCCGGATGGTCCATCATCTGGTAAAGCGCTGTCGGCGCGGCGAACAGATAGGTCGCCCTATCCTGCTCGATTAGGCGTAGCGCCTCGCCCGCCTCGAATTTTTCGACCAGGATAGTGCTACCGCCATGCGCAAGATGGAGGAAAGTGTGGATACACGCAGCGTGATAAAGTGGGCTCACCTGCAGATTGACACCATGCTGTTCCGGCTGAACGACCGAGGCGACGTTTGAGAAGTCAGCTATATAATTGCCGTGAGTAAGGATGACGCCCTTTGGCCGCGAGGTCGTGCCGCTCGTGTAGAGGATCGCCGCGTCGGTCTCTCGCGTTAACCCCGGCGCATCAGGCATAGCGCCTCCGGGTGCGATCCACGCCTCGTATGAATCCGGGGCGTTGCGGGCATCGTCGACCACTACAATCCGGCGTAGGGACGGTACTTCAGCGCGCAACTGTGCGAAAGTAGGTTCATAGGCGAGCGCGGCGATCAGAACCTTCGGCTCGGCGTCGGCAAGCAATGCTGCATGCTCCGCCGCATGGAGGCGCCAATTCAATGGCACAAGGATCGCACCGCTTCCCGTGACGGCGAAGTAGCTTTCGATGAATTCCGGGCAATTGTGCAATAGCAGCGCGACGCGATCACCCGGTTCGACACCTTCGCGACGCAATGCAGCAGCGACGGCCGCCGTTCGCTCCTGCAATTCGCGGAAAGACCGCCATCTCCCCGCAAACAGAATGGCCTTGCGATCCGCTGATATACGGGGATTGGCGAACAGAACATCGCGAAGCGATTGAATGTCTTTCATGTCGCTTGTCCGGTGTCCTACGGTTAGATAAGCCTTAGTGCGGCGACCGCGCTTTCAGCGTTTCGCGAGAAATGATGATCTTCATGATCTCGGTCGTGCCGGCGCCGATCTCGTGATGCTTGGCGTCCCTGTAGAAGCGGGCGACCGGATATTCCTCCATGTAGCCATAGCCGCCAAATATCTGGACGGCATCGTTTGACGCCTGCACGGCCATCTGCGAAGAATAGAGCTTGAGAATTGCAGCTTCGCGCGTGACCTTCTCACCACGTCCTACGGCATGCAGAAGCCGGTAGAGCATAGTCCGCGACATCTCGATGCCAACCGCCATTGTCGCGATCTTTTCCTGAATGAGCTGGTATTCGCCAATTTTTTTGCCAAACACCTGCCGCTCCTGCACATAAGCGGAAGCTGCGTTGAGACAAGCTTGTGCAATGCCTGTCGTTGAGGCGCCCTCAAGCACGCGCTCGACGTCGAGCGATTCCATGAGATAGTGGAAGCCACGATCCACTTCGCCGAGAACTTGCGACGCGGGCACGCGCACGTCGGTCAGGAATACCTCACCGGTCGGCGAACTCTTCATGCCCATCTTGTGCAAGGGTTTACCTGTTTCCAGCCCCGGCGTTTCCCGCTCGACGATGAACCAAGTTCCCCCGTCGATTTTGCGCGATTCGCCGCTGGTCCGCGCGACGACCAGAATGTAATCGGCGATCGGCGCGTTAGTGATGAAAGTCTTCGAACCATTGATGATATAGTCGCCGCCGTCCTTTCGTGCGGCGGTTCGGGCGCTGAGCGCGTCCGAACCGCCTTTCGGTTCAGTGATCGCCATCGACCCGATCTTGTCGCCGCGAAGAACAGGCACGAGATATTTCTGCTTCTGCTCTTCCGTCCCGTGGGTGTTCAACGCGCGCGCAAATAGGACGATGTCGGCGAAGACTGAAATATCGAGACCGGCGTTCACGCGCGCCATTTCCTCGCTGACGATCGCACGCGTCACGAGCGAGGCACCGGCCCCCCCATAGCGTTCGGGGAAGAAAGAGCCGAGCATGCCGAGATCGCCCATTTTACGAAACAGGCTTCTCGGAAAAACTCCGGCGGCTTCCATCTCCGGCGTCAGGGCCGCGACCTCGGTGTCCACAAAGCGCCGAACGACACTTTGAAATTCAAGTTCCTCGTCGTTGAGCAGCGAGGCGATAGGCGCGGTCATGCGGGTCTCCAGCGCGAAAATAGATAAGCGGCAGCGGTCACGACACCGATATGCCGAAGAGATTGGTAAGGCGACCGACATCCTTGTCAGATAGGCGCTCGCCATAGCCGACGCGGCTCGCTTCGGGCAGGCCAAACTTCCTGGTAAGGTCAACACGCAATTCCGCCATTTTCAGTCCGACCGTTAGGCAATCGAAAATGGGTGCACCGGAATCGGGCGTACGTGTCAGGCCTGCGGCGGACGACATCACGCTTAGTCCCGCGCTGCCGATAACGATCGCGTCGGCGCCTTGATCCACCAGTTCGCTGGATGTTTCGGCAACTGCCTTGGCGACGACCTCTGGATTCTGGAACCCAATCGTAAAGGCCTCCATTGAGGGAATCTTGATGCGCTTCACGCCCGAAAGCCGCGTTCCGAGCCCATAAGAATTGGCCATCATCTCGCAATATTCCGACCAGGAGCGGTCAGCGACGGTGACGATGCCGATCTTGTATCCATAAGAACAGGCCAAATGCAGCGCGGCCTCCATCGGCCCGACGACCGGCACGGAAAGAAGCGTGCGCGCTTCCGCCACGCCCGGATCGCCGGAGCAGGCGACCATCGCGCCATCGGCACCGCCGCGGCCGGCTGCGATGAACTGCTCGACCACATCCACCTTGTTCAGAAGGATCGGAAACGGGAAAACCGTGTCTGATGCTCGCTTGAGACGCCGTACATATCGGTGCTCGAGAATCGTATCCTCGCGCTTTGCCCGATTGAAATTGGCCTCGATCAGCTTCGTGTACGGGCCTGAAAGTTCTTCGCAGTTCACATGAATGATGGACAGTTTCACAGCATGTCCTCCTTTTTTCGAGTTTTTCTTGCGCCGCTGCGTCAGAGCCGCGAGCAGGACTCAGCTTCCTCTAAAATCCGCTTTACGCTTTTCGAGAAATGCGGCCACCCCTTCCTTGACGTCCGTGGTCTCGAAGAGAGCTCCGAACAGCGAGGCCTCGAGCCGCAAGCCGTCGGCCAGAGACATCTGCGCACCGAGCGTCGCGGCACGCTTGGCAGCCATCACCGCACGCGGCGCATTTGCATTGATCTTTTCGGCAAGACGAAGTGCCGCTGCCAGCGCGCCGCCAGTCTCGACGACTTCATCGACAAGGCCGATACGCAGCGCCTCTCGCGCGCCAATCCGTTCACCCGTAAACAGCAGGCGCTTGGCGATGCCTAATGGTATCAGCCGGGGCAGCATCTGCGTGCCGCCTGCACCGGGAATGATTCCCAGCCCGACCTCGGGCTGTCCTATGAGAGCCTGCTCTTCGGCGAGGCGTATGTCGCAGGCCATCATGAGTTCGCACCCACCGCCTAGTGCAGTACCGTTGACGGCGGCGATGACCGGCGCGCCCATCGTCTGCAGCGCGGTTTGCATCTGCTGAATCCGAAGCGCGTAGAGTTCCGCCGTTCGCGGCGTCAAAGTCTGGAAATAGGTGATATCGCCGCCAGCGACAAAATGCTTGCCGGTTCCGGTGAGAACGACCGATCGGACGGACACATCGCGCGCCGCGGCATCGACCGCCGCCAGGATTTCGTCGGAAACATCGGGATGCAATGCGTTGACCGGCTTGTTGTCGATCGTAACGATCATCGTCGCGCCATGGCGCGTTACCCTGATCAACCGGAACGACACGCCTCACCTCCTGCCACAAGCTGCCGGGTCGCCCTTGAAGAAACGTACGGTCGTTATTTTCTTGACGAAGCCGTTCTTGTCAAGAACTATTCGTCAGATCCCAATGCGGCCGCGATATGCGGGAATGGGACGGCAGAGTTAGGAGATGGCTATGGAAGGCACGAGGGTTGCATTGTTGACGGGCGCCGCCGGCGGGCTGGGCTTCGCGGCGAGCAGGGAACTGGCGAGAACGGGCATCAAGGTTCTGATGGCCGATATGGACCAAAGTCGCGCGGAAAAGGCGGCTGAGACCCTTCGCTCACAGGGTCTCGATGTTCTCGGCGCCTTGCTCGATGTAACCAACCACGCCGCCGTCGACGCGTTCATCGCCGCAATTCCGGCTTCGCACGGCCGTCTCGATATTCTCGTCAATCTCGCCGGTATCGTACGTAACGACTATCTCACGAAGGTGAAGGACGAGGATTTCGATCTCACCTTCACCTCGCACGTTCGTGGGACACTAAACTGTATGCGCGCGGCGGTGCCCATTATGCGCAACCAGAAATACGGTCGCATTGTCAACATGAGCTCGGTCGCATCGCTCGGCGCGATTGCCGGCACTTCGTACGGCGCTGCGAAAGGAGCGATCGAAGCAATGTCCCGGGTCGCCGCAGTCGAATCGGCGCGCGACGGCGTTACGGTCAACTGCGTCGCGCCGGGTATGATAGCGGCGGGCATGTTCCTCACGACGCCACAACACTTTCAGGAATTAAACATCGAGCGAACGCCGATGAAGCGAGCAGGAACGGCCGAAGAGATAGCGCATTGCATCGCATTTTTCGCATCTCCGAATGCGAGCTTTGTCACAGGTCAGACTTTGTTCGCCTGTGGCGGCCTATCCATCGGCTTCTAGTTAAACGCGAGCCCACCGATCTTGTCGGCGCAACAAGGTCTTGTCGAGACAGTCCCCTCGCTTGCCCAGATTTGAAGGCGCTAACTGATGAGCTTTCTGCCGTGCACTTATCAGTCAGCGAACTGACTCCATTTCTACTCATTCCCTATCAGTACACGTTTATAAGAATCGCGAGTATGCGCCGGCCGAATATACGCGGTTGCTCACGCCCGCAGCAGAGCAGCACTGACAGAACGGAGCCACCGACATGGAGTTTTCGATTAGCGACGAACTGAAGGCGCTGCGCGTGCGAGTGCGCGATTTCGTCGAAAAAGAGATCATTCCGCTCGAGAGGCGCGAGGATTGCATCGACGAATACCGGAACATTGCGCCTCATGCGCTCGAGAGGGTGCGCGAGCAAGTCAAGCGGGCCGGAATGTGGGCGCCGCAAATGCCGCAACGCTACGGTGGTCTGGGCCTGAACATGGTGGGCATGGCGGTGTGTTACGAGGAGATGAATCGCTCGATTTTCGGGCCGGTATGCTTCAACTGCGCTGCGCCTGACGACGGTACCATGTTGGCGCTGAATAAAGTGCTGCCGGAGGCGCAAAAGTCCCGCTGGCTGCAACCCATCATCGATGGTCGCGTGCAGTCAGCGTTCGCCATGACCGAGCCAATGCCGGGCGCAGGCTCGGATCCGACGATGATGCTGACCCGGGCCGAGCCCCGCGGAGAAAAATGGGTCGTGCACGGACGCAAATGGTTTATCACCGGCGCGTCCAATGCGAAGCATTTCATTTTGATCGCCCGCACTTCGGACGACAACCGTCGTGGTCTGACCGCATTCCTATTCCACGCCGACGACCCGGGTTGGCGGATCGTGCGGCGCATCGGCATCATGGGGCCGGAAGACCATGGCGGGCATTGCGAGCTCGAATTTGACGGACTGGAGATTCCGCAAGAGAACATGTTGTTGAACGTAGGCGACGGCCTGAAGTTCACCCAAATCCGGCTTGGACCGGCGCGGCTGACCCACTGCATGCGCTGGACCGGCATGGCCAAGCGCGCGCTTGAGATCGCCGCGGACTACGTCTCGGTGCGGCGCAGCTTCGGCGTCGGGCTGCACCAGCACGAGGGCGTGCAGTGGCTGCTGGGTGACGCCGCGATGCAGGTCGAGATCGGGCGCTTGTTGACGATGCGTGCCGCCTGGCTGCTTGATCAGGGCCAGCGCGCACGCAAGGAAGTGTCGATGGCCAAGGTAGTCGTTTCGGAAGCGCTGCACCATGCGGTGGACACCGCTATCCAGTTGTGCGGCGCCAAAGGTTACTCGACGGATCTGCCGCTGGAATGGATGTACCGTTACGCCCGCCTGGCGCGCCTCGGCGATGGCGCCTCGGAGGTGCACAAGATGGTGCTCGCACGCCATGTGCTGGCGGAGCGCCATGAGTTCTGGTCATGGAGCTAGAGCTCGAACGCGCGCGCGCCCCGCTGGAGCGCTTCCTCGCGAAGGCGCTTGGGGCTGGTGCATGCAGCATCGGGGAGATGACGCGGCTTGCCGGCGGCACAGTTCAGGACAACTGGTTGGTGGTGCTTCATGCGGGTGCCTCCGGTGCGCCGCCGCGTCGTCTTGTGCTGCGCACCGGTCGCGTGGTCGGTGTCAAGGATAGTCTGCCCGCGGAGCACGAATATGCGGTGCTGTGCGCGGCAGCCGGGAGAGGGGCGTCCGCGTTCCTCAACCGGTCGCGGTTTGCGGCGATCCCGAAGTCATCGGCCAGCCGTTTTTCGTGATGTCCTTCGTCGAGGGCGAAAGCCGGCCCTGGAAACTCAGCAGACTCCAGAGGTCATGGCTGCGGGCGATGCGATCCTCGAGGAAATCGGTGCACAATTGGCGCTCTTGCAAACCATCACCCCCGACGGGACCGATCAATTGGGCTTTCTCAAACCGCCGCCGCGCGATGTGGCCCGCGAGGCGATCGCCGAAATCCGTGCCTATCTCGATCGGCATGACCATCCCCATCCGGCGATCGAGTATGCGCTGCGATGGCTGGAGAGGCACGCGCCACCTCCGGGACCGATCGTGCTTTGTCACGGCGATTTCCGGTTCGGCAATGTCATGATCGCCGATGGCAAACTGACATCCATTCTGGACTGGGAACTGACGCGATGGGGCGATCCCTATGAGAGTCTGGCGTGGTTCTGCATGCGGTTTTTCCGCTTCGCCCGGCCGGACTTCGTCGCCGGCGGATTGGGCTCGCGCGCCCCCCTGTTGCGCGGCTGGCAAGCCGTCAGCGGTCGCGTGCCTGATCCCGCGGCGATACGTTACTGGGACATCATGGCCAATACGCGCTGGGCGGCGATTTCCTTGCAGCAGGTCGGGCGCCAGGTGTTCGGCGGGGAGAATTCGCTCGAACTCGCGCTCGTTGGTTTGGCGACCGGCGAGATGGAGCTGGAGGCCCTGTCATTGATCATGCAAGCCGATGCGCTCAGCGGATTGGAGCAGTTGTCATGAGAGACCATCCCGATACCGGGCATCTGCTGGGCAGCGCCCGCCGCGCGTTGCTCGAGCAAGTGGTTCCTGCTCTCCAGGGCGAGGCCCACAGCACGGCTTTGATGCTGGTGCGCGTGTTTTCGGTATTGACCGCGCGGCTGGCGACCGACGCGCGTGCACTGGCAGAAATTGAGAGCGGCAAGGAAAACAGCGAACTTGCGGCGCTTGCCGACCTTCTCGGCGAAGCGCCGAGCACCGTGCGTCTGGCCTGCGGCGGATCGCATGCGGCGATAGCCTCCCTCAGTCGAAACCTCGCCGCCGCGATCCGATGCGGAAGCTTCGATCCGCCCGGGACGCGACATGAGGCTTTGCTACGTTTCTTGCGGGAGATCACCCGCGCCAAAGTGGCCGAGAATAACCCCAAGGCGCTCAAAGCCATGGACCTTACCCTGCAAGAGG
>CAWGKJ010000021.1:0-148518 GCA_963823115.1 uncultured Alphaproteobacteria bacterium
GGCGCGAGCTGAACAGCGCGGTCTTGTCCTTTCGGGCGAGCAGGCCGACGCGCTGGCGCACGTCACGGATGGGCGCGATCTCGGGCATCGTGGTCGGCTATGCCGGAACGGGCAAGAGCGCGATGCTGGGCGTGGCACGGGAGGCATGGGAAGCGGCGGGCTACGAGGTCCGGGGCGTCGCACTGTCCGGCATCGCGGCGGAAAACCTGGAAAGCGGATCGGGCATCGCGTCGCGCACCATCGCCAGCATGGAGCATGGCTGGGGACAGGGCCGCGACCTGCTCACGACCCGCGATGTTCTGGTGATCGACGAGGCGGGCATGGTCGGCACACGCCAGTTGGAGCGCGTGCTGTCCCATGCTACTGAGGCCGGCGCAAAGGTCGTGCTGGTTGGCGATCCCAAGCAGTTGCAAGCCATCGAAGCCGGCGCGGCATTCCGGTCGATCCATGAGCGTCATGGCGGCGCGGAAATCGGCGAGGTGCGCCGCCAGCGGGAGGACTGGCAGCGCGACGCCACGCGCGATCTGGCGACCGGCAGGACCGGCGAGGCGATCCATGCCTATGACGCCCACGGCATGGTGCATGAGGCCGCGACAAGCGAGCAGGCGCGCGGCGAACTGATCGACCGCTGGGACCGCGACCGGCAGTCATCACCGGATCGCAGCCGCATCATCCTCACCCATACGAACGACGAGGTGCGCGCCCTCAACGAGGCGGCGCGCGAGCGGATGCGGATGGCTGGTGATCTCGGCGATAAGGTGCGTCTGACGATCGAGCGCGGCGAGCGCGGCTTCGCCAGCGGGGACCGCGTCATGTTCCTGCAAAACGAACGTGGTCTTGGCGTAAAGAACGGCACACTCGGGACCATCGAACAGGTCAGCGCGCAGTCCATGACCGTGCAGACCGACGATGGTCGATCCGTGCGCTTCGACCTCAAGGATTATAACCGTATCGACCATGGTTATGCCGCGACCATCCACAAGGCGCAGGGCATGACAGTGGACCACGCCCATGTGCTGGCGACGCCGGGGATGGATGCCCATAGCAGCTATGTCGCCCTGTCACGGCACCGCGACGGCATGGAGCTGCACTATGGCCGCGACGATTTTGCCAATCCGGACCGGCTCGCCCGAACCCTGTCGCGCGACCGGGCCAAGGACATGGCCTCGGACTACGAGCAGCGCGATCCGGCCCAAGGCTATGCCGAGCGGCGCGGGATCACCTTCCGCGAGCGCGTGGCCGAGATCGTGCGCAAGGTCGTGCCGGAAAAGGTCCGCAACATGTTCGACGGCCTGCGCCCGTCCGCAGATCGCGCGCTCGGGCCAGAAAGGGAGGAAGCACACCGAGAGTCCGTCGCGGCCACGAGAGAGACCGCCGAGGATCGCGAGGCGGCATTGCGGAAAGCCCGAACCGACGCCCTCAAGCGCCATGCTCGCGCCGTGGACGCCATATTCAGCGCCGAGGATGCGGGCGGCAAGGCGAGCCCTGAGCAGGTGAAGGAATTGCAGGAGGCCCGCAAGGTCTTCGAGGAGGTGCGGCCCTATGGCTCGCACGACGCCGAAGCCGCCTACAAGAAAAATCCGGAACTTGTCTGCGAGGCGGCTGGCGGCCAGGTCAACCGCGCCATCCGCGCTCTCCAGCTCGAAACCGAACTGCGCACCGATCCGAGCCGCCGGGCCGACCGTTTCGTGGAACGCTGGCAGAAGCTCGACCAGACCAGCCTGCGCCAGTATCAGGCGGGCGACATGTCCGGCTACAAGGCCACGCGCTCGGCGATGGGCGACATGGCCAAAAGCCTCGAACGCGATCCGCAACTGGAATCCATCCTCGCCAACCGCAAGAAGGATCTCGGCATCGGGATCGAATCAGGTCGCCGGCTCGGCATCGAACTCGCCTTCAGCCACGGCATCGACCTCGGTAGAGGCCGGGGCATCGGAATTTGACCCATCCTATTTTTCGCCGTCTCTACGCCACGCTACGGCAACGTCGAAAAAACCCTCTTGCGCGCCTTCGAACTCCTTGTCCTGTCTGGTCTCAGCAGCCGTCAGAAACGGCCAGCAGGAGGCAGCGCAGCCATGCGCGAACCAGACCGTATCATCCGCCTGAAAACCGTTCTTTCCCGGACCGGGCTGTCCCGGTCCACCATCTACCGCAAGATCGCCGAGGGCACGTTCCCGGCTCAGCTCAAAATCAGCACCAACGGGACCGGCTGGCATGAATCCGACATCAACCGCTGGATCGCAGATCCGTTCTCATGGCGTCCGAAAGGCCAGTTCGATGAGGTCTGTTGAGGCCGTTGCGGACTTCGAGAAGGCCGGCACGCATGCCGGTGAGACAGGGATGGCAATGCGTCCCATCCCCGGCGCCGGTGCCTCACAGCGTCGGAGCAGCTTGAGGTTCTATTGCTGTCCCCTTCTGGCGGGGAGCGGCGGCATGGCCTGCTTGCGGGGATGGGACCGGAGCGCCACCATCCCGTCAATGCCAAGCCGCTTTCGCGGTGGCGCTTCGCGCCAGCATTGACCGGATGTCGCCGCCCCGGTGGTGGCTTATCAAGCAGACCAGGGAGGATTGGAGGCGCGATCGCGCTCTCATCTCGGAAATGGGATTGGCGGCAGCGCGGGTTCGAATGTGATCCACGGATTATATTTTCGATTGCATCGACTGACCCATTGGAGTAGTATCTTTTATGGCTCGAACGGTTCCGATTAGCGTCGTGGAAACGCCGGAATTTTTGTCAGCCACCCGCAAGCTCATGAGTGATGAGGAGCGGATGCTTCTGGTGGATTATCTCGCCTACAACCCAACGGCTGGCGATCTTATCCCCGGAACGGGTGGCGTGCGAAAGCTGCGGTGGGGATTGGAAGGCCGGGGCAAGCGCGGCGGCGCGCGGGTGATCTACTTCCACCATGACGCCGGCATGCCGCTCTTTGCGCTGACCGCCTTCGCCAAGAACGAGCGGGCGGACTTGAGCCAAAAGGATCGCAACGACTTCCGGCAGTTGACGACGCTGCTGGTCGAGACCTTCAAGAGGAGAACACGATGAGCAAGGTTGCCGACAGCATCCGGCGCGGCCTCAAGGAAGCGGTCGCCTATGCCGAGGGCAAGGCGGACAAGCGCGCCTATCGCATCCATGTGCCCGAAGAAGATCGACGTGAAGGCGATCCGGACACGCCTGGACATGACGCAGGAAGAGTTTGCCGGGCAGCTTCGGATTTCAGCGTCAACACGCTGCGCCATTGGGAACAAGGTTCGCGGCAGCCGGAAGGACCGACTCGCGCCTATCTTCTTGTGATCGAACGCGCGCCCAAGGCCGTTCAGAAGGCCTTGCAGGCCGCGTGACGCGTGTTGCGCGACCTACGCCAAAACCGCCGTTTTCCGCAAGTATTATTTCGCCACGGCCACGACGAGGGGATTTTTGGTCTTCTCATCCTGAATTTGTCGCCGCTTGATGCCGTTTGACTTGCATGAGAGCGAGCGACGGCATGGCGGATGAGAGCGAAGTCCGGGCCGGACGACATCATACCGGCCAACGACAATCAAGGCCCGGAGAGCGGGCCGGAGCGCGAGGCGTGGAAGCGCAGTCGATCATGTGGCGCTGACGCTGGCCCGCATCATCGGCCGCCGCATGGCGAGGGAAGATTTTGCGGCGCAGCGCCGCCAACGACAACCGGCCCATCGCTTCCGAAGGAATCGGAGGACGAGGCCGACAAGGAATGAAAGGACGCCGCGCATGATTGTCCCATCGCCCCGCGTTGCGCTCTATGCCCGCTATTCCTCCGACAACCAGCGCGACGCTTCCATCGAGGACCAGTTGCGCCAGTGCCGGGAGCGCGCCGCCCGCGAGGGCTGGACCATCGTGGAAACCTATTCCGACCGCGCCATCTCCGGCGCATCGCTCATTCGTTCCGGCATCCAGGAATTGCTGCTCGCCGATGTTCAGGCCGGGCGGTTCGACATGGTGTCTGTCCGAGGCGCTGGACCGCATCAGCCGCGACCAGGAGGATGTCGCCGGCATGTTCAAGCGCCTGCGCTTCGCCGGCGTCACCATCTTCACCTTGTCGGAAGGCGAGATCAACGAGCTTCACGTCGGCCTCAAGGGCACGATGAACGCCCTGTTCCTGAAAGACCTCGCCATGAAGACCCATCGCGGCATCCGGGGCCGCGTCGAGGCCGGCAAGATCGGCGGCGGCAACGCCTACGGCTATCGCGTCGTCCAACAGCTGGACGCCGCGGCGAGCCGATCCGGGGCGAGCGCGACATCGATCGAGGAGCAGGCCGAGATCGTGCGCCGCATCTTCCGCGAATATGTCGCCGGCAAGGGGCCGCAGCGCATCGCCGCCGACCTGAACCGCGAGGGCATCTTGAGCCCCACCGGCAAGCGCTGGTCGGACACCACCATCCGCGGCAACCGGACCATCAGTTCCGGCATCCTCAATTGCGAGCTTTATATCGGCGTCATCCGCTGGAACCGGCAGCGCAAGATGAAGAACCCCGATACAGGCCGCTCGCGCCTACCGCCTCAACCAGGAAAGCGAATGGATACGCTCCGAGGCTCCCGAGCTTCGCATCGTGCCGCAGGAGCTATGGGACGCCGCCAAGGCGCGGCAGGACGAATTGACAGCCCTCTACAAGAAACAGATCGATGGTTCGCGCGCTGCCGTGGGGCATCCATGAAGGCGAAGAACGGCGGACTCAACGCCACCCACCGTCCGCGTACCCTGCTGTCCGGCTTGCTGTTCTGCGGTTGCTGCGGCGGCTCCTACGCCCGGCGCGGCCAGGACCGCTATGCCTGCACCAACCATGTGCTTGGCAATGGCTGCGACAACGCCCGCACCGTGGACCGCAAGGCTCTGGAAAGCCGCGTGCTGACCGGGCTGCGCGAGCGCATGATGACGCCGGAGATCGCCGCCGAAGCCATGCGCGCCTATACGCAGGAAACCAATCGGCTCAACCGCCAGCGCCGAAGTCAGTGCGAATCCATCCGCCGAGAACTTGCCGAGACGAATAAGGCCATCGCGGAGATCGTGCGCGTCATCGAGCAAGGCGGTTGGCATCGCGCCCTGTCCGACCGGCTGACCGAGCTTGAGGCCCAACAGGACAGTCTCACCGCCCGCCTGTCGAATGGGTCCGCAGGACGTTCCCGACATCCATCCGAACATTTCCGAGGCCTATCGGCGCAGGATCGAGCGGCTGACCGAGGCGCTGATCCCATCCCGACGACGCCTCGGAGGCCGCCGACGCCATCCGCGAGGTCATCGACCGTATCGTCATCACCCCCGGCCAGCAGCGCGGCGAAAACCACGTGACTTTGCAAGGCGACCTCGCCACCATCCTCGAATGGATCGAACGCACCGGAAAACCCGGCTACAAACCCGCGACCGACATCGCATCATCCCGATTGTCAGTCTCGGTCAAAACTCGGGCTTGTCCCGGGCATCCACGAATCACCAGTACTTCATGCAAGACGTGGATGGCCGGGACAAGCCCGGCCATGACGCTAAAATACCAAAAATCCGGTCTCTCAGGCCTAGATTCCGGCCACTTTCATCACCAGATCGGCCAGCCGCTCGGCCGCATCCAGGCGGCCGACCGTGCGGGCGTTGGCGGCCATCGCGGCCAGCCGCGCGGGCTCGGCCGCGAGCGCGGAGATTTCAACCGCCAGCCGGTCGGAGGTGAATTCTCCTTGCGGAATCCGCAGCGCGCCATTCGCCTGCGCGAGCACGCCGGCGTTGGCGAACTGATCCTGGTCGATCGAGCCGGGCAGCGGCACCAGGATCGAGGGCCGGCCGATGGCGGCGAGCTCGGCCACCGTGCCGGCGCCGGAGCGCGAGACCACCAGATGGTTTGACGCCAGCCGCGCCGGCAGATCGCTGAAGAACGGCGCCAGCTCGGCATTGATCTTGAGCCGGTCATAGACCGCGCGCACGCGCGCCATGTCTTCTTCGCGCACCTGCTGGGTCAGGACCAGCCTGTTCCACAGCGCCGGCTCCAGCCGCTCGATCGCGCCGGGGACAATATCGGCCATCACGCGCGCGCCCTGGCTGCCGCCGACCACGAGCAGCCGAAACGGCCCCGTCAATTCGGGCGAGACGTATTTCTCCGCGGCAGCCGCGAGGATGGCGGGGCGCATTGGCGTGCCGACGGTGGTTGTTTTCGGAGCCAGCGCCGGATCGCGATCGAGCACGCCCGGCAGCGAGGTCGCGATCGCATCGACGCGGCTGGAGAGGAAACGGTTGGCGCGGCCGAGCACCGCATTGGCATCGTGAATGATGCCGGGCACGCCAAACAGCCGCGCCGCCAAGAGCGGCGGCAGCGTCGGATAACCGCCGAAGCCGACGACGGCGGCAGGCTTCAGTCTCCGCATCAGGTTGAGCGAAACGGCGATGCCGGCGGCGAGCGTCAGGCCGGTATAGGCCAGCGACCACGGGGTGCGGCCGCGCACGGTCTCGCTCGGCACCACGTCGATCGTGTCCTTGGTGAACAATCCGCTGTAGCGCAGCGCGCGGGAGTCGGTCGCCAGGCGCACGCGAAGGCCGCGCTTGATCAGCTCAACGCCCAGCGCCTCGGCGGGAAACAGATGGCCGCCGGTGCCGCCCGCGGCCAGCAGAATGAGGGGCGCAGTGTCCATGAATTCCAGTCTGCAGCAAAGGAACCGTCATTGCGAGCGGAGCGAAGCAATCCATGGCAGCCGCAGAACAGACGGTTCTGGATTGCTCGTCACTTCGTTCCTCGCAAAGACGAAAAGCGCGTCTTTCCCGTCAGGTCAAGCGTAACTGCTTGCCGCGTTGGCCTCGCCGATCGATTGCATCTCGGTGCGCGGCCGCAGCCTTGTCAGCGCCAGCATCATGCCCACGCCGTAAGCCAATGAGACCATCGACGAACCGCCATAGGAGATGAACGGCAGCGTCATGCCCTTGGCCGGTATCAGCTGCAGATTGACCGACATGTTGATCGCGGCCTGCACGCCGAACAGGATTGCCAGACCTGAAGCGGCGAAGCGCGCGAACATATCCTCGGTGGCGTAAGCGCGCGACAGCGCGCGGATCACGATGAAAGTGAACAGCGCGAGCAGCACCAGGCAAAGGATGATGCCGAATTCTTCCGCCGCCACCGCGAACACGAAATCGGTGTGGCTATCCGGCAGGCTGCGTTTGGCGATGCCCTCGCCGGGGCCAAGTCCGAACCAGCCGCCGTTGTAGAAGGCCTCCATCGCGGTATCGACCTGAAAGGTGTCGCCCGACGCCGGATTCATGAAGCGCTTGATGCGGCCCGCGACGTGCGGCACCAGCAGGTAGGCGCCGAACAGGCCGGCGCCCGCGGCGCCCGCGAGCCCCAGCACCCAGATCATCCGCATGCCCGCGATGAAGAACAGCGCGCCCCACACCATCAGGATCAGCATGGTCTGGCCGAAATCGGGCTCCATCACCAATAGCGACACCAGCATCAGGAGCAGCACCAGCGCCATCGAGGTCGCCGGCATTTCCGGCCGCCGTGCCGATTCCGCAAACAGCCACGCCGCCAGCACCACGAAGGCGGGCTTGGCGGATTCGGACGCCTGGATGTTGACGCCGATCAGGGTAATCCAGCGCCGCGAGCCCTTGACCTCAGGACCGACCAGCAGCGTCGCCACGATCAGCACGATCGAGATGGCGAACACGATCAGCGCGGTGCGCCTGATCTGCCGCGGCGACAGGAACGACACGCCGATCATCACGATGAAGGACGGCAACAGAAACAGGATGTGGCGGTTGAAGAAGTGGAAGGGATCGAGCCCGATCCGCGTCGCCACCGGGGGGCTCGCCGCCAGCGAAAGAATAACGCCCCCCAAGATCAGCGCGAGAATCGCCGCGAGCTGCAGGCGGTCCACCGTCCACCACCATTCGCTCAGAGGGTTGCGTTCTTCACGGGAGATCATGGGCATTCCAAAAGGACAATGGTCTGCCCATTGGTCGCCCAGGATGGTTTCCAGAGGGTTAAAGGAATCGATAACTCTTCCTGCAGGTGCCTTCCCCATTCGTCATGGCCGGACTTGTTCCGGCCGTCCATGTCTTTGTCCTCGCCAGAATGAGGAAGGAAGACGTGGATCACCGGGACATGGGCGCGCGGAAGCGACGCCGTCCTTCGGACGGCTATGCCCGGTGACGCCGGCAAGTGCCCTCACACCACCGGCTTGACGCCGGGCAGCGCGGTGACGAGGTCGCAGAACCGCGCGCCGCGGATTTCGAAATTGCGGTACTGGTCGAACGAGGCGCAGGCCGGCGACAGCAGCACCACCGGATCAGGCAGTCCGGAGGCTTCCGCATCGCGCGCGGCATTGGCGACCGCGACCTCGAGCGTTTCCGAGATCTCGTGCGGCACGCTTTTCCCCAAGGTGCCGGCAAATTCCTGCGCGGCTTCGCCGATCAGATAGGCCTTGCGGATGCGCGGGAAATATTCGGTCAGGCCCGCGATGCCGCCGAGCTTCGGTTTTCCCCCGGCGATCCAGAAGATATCGGCGAAGGACGACAGCGCATGCGCCGCCGCGTCCGCATTGGTGCCCTTGGAGTCGTTGACGAACAGCACGTTGCCGCGGCGGCCGACTTGCTCCATGCGGTGCGCCAGCCCCGGAAAGCTGCGCAAGCCGTTTTGCAGGGTTTCAGGCGAGAGGCCGAGCGCCAGCGCGCAGGCCGCGGCGCACGCGGCATTCTGCGCATTGTGCAGGCCGCGCAGTGAACCGATGCCGCCGATCCGCGCGATCTCGCTGCGCGCGCCGCCGGATGCACGCCAGATGGTCTCGTGCTCGACATAGATGCCGTCGGGAAGCGGGTTTTTCACCGAGATGCGGACCACGCGACGGCCGGCCTGCTCGATCCGGTCGGCGGTGTTGCGGCTCCATCCGTCGTCGACACCGACGATCGCGGTGCCCTGGTTCTGCACGCCGGTGACCAGCCGCTCCTTCACCGCGGCATAGTGTTCGAGCGTGCCGTGGCGATCGATGTGGTCTTCGCTGACATTGAGCAGGATGCCGACGGAAGGATCGAGCGATGGAGACAAATCGATTTGGTAGGAGGACATCTCGATGACATGGACCCGTCCCATGCGCGGCGGCTCAAGTGACAGGATCGCGGTCCCGATATTGCCGCCCATCTGGGTGTCGTAGCCGGCGAAGTGCATCAGATGCGCGATCAGCGCCGTCGTGGTCGATTTGCCATTGGTGCCGGTGATGGCGACGAACGGCGCGTCCGGCGCATGGCGGCGTCGTTCGCGGCAGAACAACTCGATATCGCCGATCACCTCGACGCCGGCTTGTTGCGCTGCCAGCACGGTCCAGTGCGGCGCCGGATGGGTGAGCGGCGCGCCCGGCGTCAGCACCAGCGCCGCGAAATTCGCCCACGATGCCTTGCGCAAATCGGCGGTGACAAATCCGGCCTGCGCGGCTTTGCCGACGTTGTCGGCATTGTCGTCGCCCGCGACCACTTCCGCCCCGCCCGCCTTCAAGGCGATGCAACTCGCAAGGCCCGAGCCGCCGAGGCCGAACACCGCAACCGTCTTGCCCGCGAAGGAGGTGACAGGGATCAATTGATCACCGCAGCTTCAGCGTGGAGAGACCGGCCAGCGCCAGCATCACCGAGATGATCCAGAACCGGATCACGATCTGCGGTTCGGTCCAGCCCTTCTGCTCGAAATGATGATGGAGCGGCGCCATCCGGAACACCCGCTTGCCGGTGAGCTTGAATGACACCACCTGCACGATCACCGAGACCGCCTCCAGCACGAACAGCCCGCCAATCACGCCAAGCACGATCTCGTGTTTGACCGCGACCGCGATCGAGCCGAGCATGCCGCCGAGCGCCAGCGAGCCGGTGTCGCCCATGAAGATCGAGGCCGGCGGCGCGTTGAACCACAGGAATCCAAGCCCGGCGCCAATCACCGCGCCGCACAGCACCAGGAGTTCGCCCGTGCCGGCGACATAGTTGATCTGCAGATAGTCCGAGAATATCGCGTTGCCGACGAGATAGGCGATCAGGCCGAAGCTCGCCGCAGCGATCATGACCGGCACGATGGCGAGGCCGTCGAGACCGTCGGTCAGGTTGACGGCGTTGCCGGCACCGACCATGATGAACGCACCGAACAGCAGGAAGAACCAGCCGAGATTCAGCACCACATCCTTGAAAAACGAAATCACCAGCGCGGACGAGAACGGCTCGCGTCCAAGCCGGACCAGCGCATAGCAGGCGGCAATCGCGATCACCGCTTCGATCGCAAGCCTGATGCGGCCGGCGAAGCCGCTATGGGTCTGTTTCGTCACTTTCAGATAATCGTCGTAGAAACCGACAAGGCCAAAGCCCAAGGTCACCGCGAGCACGATCCAGACATAGGGATTGGCCGGATTGGCCCACAGCAGGGTCGAGACCACCAATCCGGACAGGATCATCAGCCCGCCCATGGTCGGCGTGCCCTTCTTGGTGAGGAGATGCGACTGCGGACCGTCGGTGCGAATCGGCTGGCCCTTGCCCTGGCGAAGCCGCAAGTGATCGATGATCCAAGGCCCGAACAGGAACACGAACAAAGCACCAGTCACGATCGCGCCGCCGGTGCGGAAGGTGATGTAGCGAAACACGTTCAGAAACGTGCGAAACACGCCCATGCCGGGAACCGTGTTGGATAGGTCAATCAGCCAGTAAAACATTCAACCGCCCTATACCGCGGCTTCGTCGAGCGCGGTCTTGCCGGGAAAGCGCTTTTCGAGCGCATTCACAATCGTTTTCATCTTCGAGCCAAGCGATCCCTTGACCATGATCGCGTCGCCGGCGCGAATCGCAACGACCGCCTGCGCTTCGAGTTCCGCTGCGCTGCCGGCATAGCCGCCCCGTTTACCCGTGGAAAGGGCGTCCCACAAGTTGCGCATCAGCGGCCCACAACAATAAACCAGATCGATACGGTTGGCCTTGATGGCCTCATTCAGGCCACGATGCAGCGCCGGGCTGGTGGGGCCGAGTTCGAGCATATCGCCGAGCACCGCGATGCGCCGGCCCTGCGGCCCGATCACGGCCTGGCCCAGCACGTTCAGCGCCGCCGCCATCGATGCCGGATTGGCGTTATAGCTTTCGTCGATCAGCGTCGCCTCGCCTTTGGCAAGCCCGAGGGCGCGCCGCACGCCGCGGCCCGCCGCCGGCTCGATCTGCGACAGCGACAGTGCCGCGAGCGCTAAGTCCGCGCCGGCAAGCGAGGCCGCGGCCAGCACCGCAAGCGAATTCATCGCCATGTGGCGGCCGGGCATGCCGAGCTTGTACGTCACCTCATCGCCGAGAATATTGGCATGCACTGCCGAACTGGCTGCCTGCAGCGCCACGTCGATCAGCCGCGCGTCGGATTTCTCATCGGCGCCGAACGAGACGATCCGGGCGATGCCGATCTGATTTGCACGCCGCTGCAGCCTTGCGAACTGCGAATTGTCGCGATTGAGCACCACCGCGCCGCCAGGCTCGACGCCTTCCAGAATTTCCGCCTTGGCGTCGGCAATCGCCTCGATGCCGGCAAAGAATTCGAGATGTACGGGTTCGACCGTGGTGACAATGGCCACGTGCGGTCGCACCATTTTCACCAGCGGCTCGATCTCGCCAGGGTGATTCATGCCGATCTCGAAGATCGCAAACCGCACTGTCGCCGGGCAACGCGCCAGCGACAGCGGCACGCCCCAGTGATTGTTGAACGACGCGGCCGACGCGTGGGTCTCGCCCTGCGCGCCCAGCACGCGCCGCAGCGCTTCCTTGGTCGAGGTCTTGCCGACGGAGCCGGTGACCGCGATCACCTGCGCGTGGAGACGCGCGCGCGCGGCACGCGCGAGGTCGACAAGGCCGGCGAGCACGTCGTCGACGACCAATAGCGGTGCATCGCTCGGGAATTTGTCGCGCTGCGCGGCCGCGACCACGGCGAGTGCCGCGCCCGCCTTCAAGGCGGCCGCAGCGAAATCATGCCCGTCATGGACGTCGCCCTTGATGGCGAAATAGGCCTCGCCGGCTTTGATGGTGCGGCTGTCTATGGAAAGGCCGGTGACCGCTTCCGGCACTGCACCGTTGATCGAGGCGTGCATTGCTTCCGCCATCGCGGCAGAGGTCCATAGCGGGGCCGCGCTCATGCAACCCTCGGCGCAAGCGCTGATGCGACCGCATCGTGGTCGCTGAACGGCAAGGTGCGGTCGCCGACGATCTGTCCGGTCTCATGGCCCTTGCCGGCAATCAGGAGCACGTCGCCGGGCTGCAGAGCTGATATCGCGGTCCGGATGGCGTCGGCGCGGTCGCCGATCTCCTTGGCTCCCTTCGCGGCGCCCAGGATCGCGGCGCGGATCAGATCCGGATTTTCGCTCCGCGGATTGTCGTCGGTGACGATGACGCTGTCGGCATTCTCCGACGCAATCGCGCCCATCAACGGACGCTTGCCGGCATCGCGGTCGCCGCCGGCGCCGAACACCACGACGAGCTTGCGCCTGGCGTAAGGCCGCAGCGCCTGCAGCGCCTTGGCCAGAGCGTCGGGCTTGTGCGCGTAATCGACGAAGATCGGCGCGCCGTTGCGCTCGGCGACGCGCTCCAGCCGACCCTTGGCGCCTTCGAGAAGTTCAAGCTCGGCGAGAACAGCCTTTAGCTCGCTGCCGGTGCCGATCGCAAGACCTGCGGCAACCAGCGCATTCTCGATCTGGAATTCGCCGACCAGCGGCAGCCGCACCGCATGCCTCTTGCCGCGATGTTCGAGCGTGAGCTTCTGCGCAAAGCCGTCAATGTCGGCCTCAACCAAGCGAATGCCCTCGCCTGCTCCGTTGCCTTTGCGGCCAACCGCGACGATCCGCAACCTTTTCGCGCCCGCCGCATCGATCACGGTCTGCGAGCAATCGTGATCAGCCGAGATCACCGCCGCGCCATCGGGGACGACGAGATCGCGGAACAGCCGCAGCTTGGCGGCAAGATAGTGTGCGACATCAGGGTGGTAATCCATGTGGTCGCGCGACAGGTTGGTGAAGCCGCCGGCGGCGATGCGCACGCCGTCCAGCCGATACTGATCGAGTCCATGCGATGACGCCTCGAGCGCAAGATGGCTGACGCCTTCGCGCGCGATTTCATCGAGCTGCCGATGCAACGCGATCGGATCCGGCGTCGTCAGCGAGCCATAGATGGTGCGCTTCGGCGATACCAGCCCGATCGTGCCGATGCTGGCCAATTCGTGACCGGTCCGCTGCCAAATCTGCCGCGTGAAGGCAGCGACCGAGGTCTTGCCGCTGGTTCCGGTGACCGCCGCGATGGTTGCGGGCTGCCGCGGAAAAAATTTCGCCGCGGCGAGCGCCAGCGCGCGGCGCGGATTAGGCGTGGTGACGAACGGCGCGCGCGAGGCACCTTGAGGCGGATGATCGCCCGCGACCGCAACCGCGCCGGAGGCAATCGCCGCATCGATGAAGCGCGCACCGTCGGTCTTGCTGCCTGCGAGCGCGAAGAACAGATCGCCCGGCCTGACCGCGCGGCTGTCCACGGCCAGGCCTGACACCTCGAGCGCTTCCGCCTGCGGGTCGATGGTAGCGTCATCGCTGATCAAGTCGCGAAGTCTCATAATCTTCCAGTCCGGCCGGCACGTGATACGCCTTACTGGGTTGTCCTCGATGCCGCAAGAATAAGGCGGTCGGACGGCGGCAGATCGAAACGCGGTTCGATGCCCAGCAGCGGCGCGATGCGGGCGATCACATTGCCGCCGGTCGGCACCGCGTTCCAGCCCGAAGTGATGAAACCGTAGGTTTCCTTCAGCGACTGCGGTTCGTCCAGCATGACCAGAAGCTGGTATTGGGGACGGTCGGCCGGCAGGATCGCTGTGAAAGCCGTGAGCACGCGCTTCTTGGCGTAGTGGCCGTTGATGACCTTTTCGGCCGTACCGGTCTTGCCGCCGATGTAATAGCCCTTGACGTCGGCTTTTCTGGCGGTGCCGATCTCGGCATTGAGCCGCATCAGGAATCGCATCTTCTCGCTGGTTTCGGGCTTGATCACCCGCTTTGCGAGCGCCATGGCTTCCTGCTCGGTTCGCTTCAGGAAGGTCGGTGGGATCAGATAGCCGCCGTTCACCAGCGCGTCGATGCCCATCACCGCCTGCAGCGGTGCGACCGACAGGCCATGGCCGAAGGCGATGGTCACCGTGTTCAGTTCGGCCCAGCGCTTCGGCACGATCGGCGAGGCGCTCTCCGGCAATTCGGTGCGCAGGCGATCGAGCTGCCCCAGTTTGCGCAGGAACGCTTTATGCGCCTCGACGCCCTGCGACAGCGCGATCCGCGCCGCTCCGACATTGGACGAGAAGGTAAAAACCTCCCTCATGTTGAGAAGGCGGCCCTTCGGCTCGTCGTCATGAATCGTGAACTTGCCGTAGTGCAACGGACCGCGCGCATCCCACATCGAGTTGAGATCGACTTTGCCGGAATCCAGCGCCATCGCCAGCGTGAAGGCCTTGAAGGTCGATCCCATTTCGTAGACGCCGGTCGTCAATCGATTGATGCGCTCGGGATCGTGCGCCTCTTTCGGACTGTTGGGATCGAAATCCGGCACCGACACCATCGCCACGATCTCGCCGGTCCTGACGTTGGAGACGAGGCCGGAGGCCGCCTTGGCGTGGAATTTTTCCTTGGCCTTCAGAAGTTCGTCGCGCAGCGCGTGCTCGACGCGCAGGTCGACCGACAATTCCACCGGCCGCTGCAGGCGATCGGTCGCAAAGCCGGCCCGGTGCAGATCGGCGAGGCCATTGCTGTCCAGCCACTTCTCCATCCCGGCGATGCCCTGGTTGTCGATGTTGACGAGACCAATCAGATGCGCGACCTCGTTGCCGGTGGGATAGACCCGCTTGTTCTCGCGCAGGAAGCCGATGCCGGGAATGCCGAGGCGGTGAATTTCCTGTTGCTGCTGCGGCGTGATTTCGCGCTTCAGCCAGACGAAGCCTTTCTTGCCGGACAGCCGGTCGCGCACTTCGCCGGTGTCGAGATCCGGCAGCGTCGCGGTCAGAAGTTCGATGGCTTCGTCCTTGTCGATGATCCGCCGCGGTTCGCCGAACAGGCTCGGCGCCTTGACGTCGGTAGCGAGCACCTCGCCGTTGCGGTCGACGATGTCAGGCCGCGCGGTGGCAATGGCGTCCTGCGCCGCGGTGCGGCGCGCGCCATGACCGTCGCCCACGGTCGCAAACATAATCAGCCGTCCACCGATGATCGCATAGATCGCCGCGAATGCGACAATCGCAAATCCGACGCGGGCGCGCGCCTTTGCGGCGCGATCGACGTTACGCCCGTACAGCAGGCTACGGATCAGCCGCTGCCGCCACGGCTCGGCGGGTTTGGCTTTGGCAGACGCCCGACCGGTCATTGCTGCCCTCCCGGTGCCGGCACCGACCCCGTCACCGCAGTGGTGTCGGCAGTTGCATCGATGGTGTCGATCATCGCGCCAATCGGATCCGGATCGCCCGGCTTGACAAAGCTCGGCGGCCGCTCGGGCAGGTTCTTCAGTGAATCGTATTGCGTGGCGTTAAGCGGCTTGAGCGGCAGATGACGTTCGGCGAGACCCTGCAGCCGCAACGGCGCGTCGAGCCTGGCCCATTCCGCGTGCAACACGGCGATGGCGTCGCGCTGTTCGCGAATTTCCGCATGCAACCGCAGCACGCGCTCGGTGCGGGCGGTGGAATCCATCTTGATCCGATAGACGTAAGCGGCCGCGAACACCAGGGCTGCGATCACAAGGAGATGGATGATCCGCATGATCAGCCTCCCCTCATCACGTCTGTGAGAACAGGCCATGCCGGCAGGGCCGCGGCAGCTTGCGCGGGGGCATCGGTGCGTTCGGCCGCGCGCAGCTTGGCGGAGCGCGCGCGTGGGTTGGCGGATATTTCGGCGTCATCCGGGGTGACCGGGCGCTTGGTCAGGATGGCAAAACTCGGCGCGGCCTGCGCGACTTCGGGAAGATGCCGCGATCCGCCGCCGACCCGGGCGCGTTCGACCAGGAAATTCTTGACGATGCGGTCTTCCAGCGAATGAAACGACACCACCGCCAGCCGGCCGCCGGGCTTCAGCACCCGCTCCGCCGCCGACAGCGCCAGGTGCAGTTCGTCGAGCTCTTCGTTGACGAAAATCCGCAAGGCCTGAAACGTCCGCGTCGCCGGGTGAATTTCGCCGGGCTTCGACCGCACGACCCTGGAGACGATATCGGCCAGTGCGCGGGTGGTGAGGATCGGCGCTTCCTTGCGCACGGCAACAATGGCACGCGCGACGGCGCGGGAATGACGCTCTTCACCGAAGATGTAGATGATATTGGCGAGATCGGCCTCGGACGCCTTCGCGATCACATCCGCGGCGGTCGGGCCGTCATGGCCCATCCGCATGTCGAGCGGGCCGCCGAGGCGAAACGAGAAACCGCGCCCGGCCTCGTCGAGCTGCATCGAGGAAACGCCGACATCCATCACGACGCCGTCGGCCCCCTGGATGCCGTGCGCGGCGCAAATTTGGGCAAGATTGGAAAACCGGTCCTCGACCAGCGTCAGCCGGCCTGCCGACCGATCGACCAGATCGAATCCGCCTGATATGGCCGACCGGTCGCGGTCGATACCGATGACGCGGCTTCCCGGGATGTCGAGGATGGCGCGGCTGTATCCGCCGGCCCCGAAGGTGGCGTCGACGTAAACGCCGCCCTCGCGGGGAGCCAGCATCTCAATCGCCTGGCGGCCGAGGACGGGAATATGTCGCTGGCCGGCCGGATTCATGCGCCGGCTCCGGGCGTAGTCCCGGCTAAAAGGAGTGATTTGGACGCGAACGGGCCCATTGCGCCTCAAATATCTGCGCATCGCCGGGCTTTTCGCCTCGAAGAGCGCCTTCCAGCAAAAAGGCCAATTCTTTTCAAAAAGGCCTGGCGACGCACGGTTGCTGACCCCGTGCGGCCCAAATTGCAAACCCTCACTTCCCGATGGAATTTCCAGGCCTGCCATGGGACTTCGAGCGTGAAAGAGGGCCTCTGCCGTCCCCCAAATCCGGTTCGGCTCTTCACCACTTAGTAACGGCAGTTAGCGTTAAGAAACCGTTGATGGGACTATTACAATTGCCCGCCGCCGGGGATGGAACCGGGCCATTCGGGCGGTGATGCTTCCCGCACACACTCGGCCAAAATGCGACGCGGCGAGCGGCTCTCGCATTGCGCTGACGGTATTGTGAAGGAATAGTGACGCGATCCGCTCGCAAGATACACCCTTGCCGTTCTCCTGCCCGGTTTGAGTTGCCCGATGTCGCTTGGTCCGTTCGCATCCGATGGTCTTGATTCGAAGCGTCAACGCGCCGTCCCGCTTCCCAGGACCAACGCGAACATGAAGACATTCACCCCGGATTCATCGATCGCTTCCGACGTCATCCCGTCGGCGAATTATGGCGACCGCGCCAAGGGCCGTTTGCCCGACATGATCGTGCTGCACTACACCGGCATGCCTGACGTCGAAGGCGCGATCGCGCGGCTGTGCACGCCCGGCACCGACGTTTCCGCCCATTATATCGTTCTGGAAGACGGCCGCATCGTGCAGTGCGTGCCGGAGTCCAAGCGCGCCTGGCACGCCGGCGCGGCATCCTGGGCAGGCGAAGAAGACATCAATTCGTGTTCGATCGGCATCGAGATCGTCAATCGCGGCCATGATTGGGGCTATCCGGAATTTCCGCTGCGCCAGATCGCCGCCGTGATCGCGCTGTGCCGCGGCATCATGCTCCGCCGCAACGTGCCGTCCCATCGCGTGCTCGGGCATTCGGACGTCGCCCCGTCGCGCAAGAAGGATCCGGGCGAGAAATTCCCGTGGCATTCACTGGCCAATTCGGGCGTCGGCCATTGGGTGCAGCCGGCGCCGATCGTACGCGGGGACGCGATGAAATTGGGCCGCATCGGCGATGACGTCCTCGGCTTGCAGCAAGCGCTGGCCAGGTACGGCTACGGCGTCCCGACATCAGGAAAATACGACAGCGCGACCATGGAAGTCGTCGCCGCCTTCCAGCGCCATTTCCGCCCCGCCCGCGTCGACGGCGTTGCCGATCATTCGACGCTGGCCACCTTGCAGGCGCTGCTGGCAAGCCTTTCGACGGACGCCAGGGTGGTGGCGTCAAAGTGAGGCATTCAGGCTTCGGCCCCGCCTTCAAGTTCCTGCAATCGCCGGCCGTAGAGCCGCCGCAGCGGCTCAAGCTGCGTGGCAGCAATCGCTGCGAGATAAGCCTCGCGCGCCTCATCATGTCGACCCAGCCGACGCAACAAATCGGCGCGGACAGCCGGCATCAACTCGTAGCCCTTTAGTCGGCCACGCGCCTCCAGCGCGTCGATCAGGTCCAGCGCACGGGCCGGCCCGTCCACCATCGAAATCGCCGCGGCGTGATTGAGTTCGACCACCGGCGACGGGCTGATCCGTAGCAGCACTTCATAAAGTCCGGCGATCTGCGGCCAGTCGGTATCACGATAGCTCGGCGCCCGCGCGTGCAGTGCCGCGATTGCGGCCTGCACCGCGTAGGCTTGCGGCCGACCCGGCAGCCGCAGCGCGTCTTCGACCAATCTTAGACCTTCGGCGATCTGGGCACGGTCCCACCGCGTGCGATCCTGTTCTTCCAGGAGCACGACGTCGCCGTCCGCGGTCTGGCGCGAACTGCGGCGCGCATCGTGCAGCAGCATCAGGGCCAGCAATCCCTTGATCTCGCCCCGTTGCGGCATCAGCGCGTCGAGCAAGCGGCCGAGCCGGATCGCTTCGCGCGCCAGAGACGGCCGCATCAGGTCATCGCCCGAGGTTGCCACGTAGCCTTCGGTGAAGACGAGATAGATCACCGCCAACACCCCGCCCAGCCGCGGCTCCAGCGCTTCGCGGTCCGGCACCTGGTAGGGAATTCCGGCCAGCCGGATCTTCTGTTTGGCGCGAACAAGCCGCTGCGCCATGGCGTCTTCGCCGACCAGAAAGGCGCGCGCGACTTGGGATGTGGTCAGCCCACACACCGTGCGCAGCGTCAGCGCCACCTGAACCTCGGCTGCGAAGGCAGGATGGCAACAGGTGAAGATCAGCCGCAGCATGTCATCATCGAGTGCGGCGTCGATGACCTCGCACGAGCTTGCGGCGTTATTTAGCAATTCGTGTTCGAGTTCACTCTGCTTGCCGCGAAACACGATTTGACGGCGCACCCGGTCGATCGCCTTGTTGCGTCCAACGTTGACCAGCCACGCCCGCGGATTGACCGGCGGATCAGCCGTGGGCCAACGTTCCAGCGCGACTGCAAAGGCATCCTGCAACGCGTCCTCGGCGAGATCAAAATCGCCGACGAGCCGAATCAGCGTGGCCAGTGCCCGGCCCGATTCGTCGCGGAATATTTTTTCGATTTCGGTGGGCGTCATGCTGTGAGTCATATTGCCGTCGTTCCGGGGCGACGCGAAAGCATCTAACCTCAGATGTGCATTTGCACATCATAGTTCACGCCAAGACGCGTGCCCCGGAATGACAAAGCATCTCAATTATAAACCCAGATCGGCCTGACCTCGATCGAACCATGCCGGGCGCCTGGAATGCGCGCGGCGATGGCCAGCGCTGCGTCGAGATCCTTGGCCTCGATCAGATAGTAACCCCCGAGTTGCTCGCGGGTCTCCGCGAACGGACCATCGGTCGTCAGGGTCTTGCCGTCGCGCACCCGCACGGTGGTCGCGGTCGTCGCCGGCTGCAGCCGGTCGCCGGCCTTGAAATTGCCGCTCTGGATGATGGACTGGGTGAACGCACCATATTCCTCCATCATCTTCCTGGCCTCGGCGGCGTCGATATTGCTGAACTCGGCTTCGTTCCGATAAATCATCAGTAGATACTGCATCTCGTCAGCTCCTTTGATCGGCTTGATCGCCGGCATCCGGTCGAATGGGGCAAACGCAAAACGACATCTTCAGGATAAATTATTTTGGGCATCCGCGGTTGGCGTTATCGACTTGACGCGACGGCCCTGAACCCCCATCACAAGGGCGTCAGTCGGCCGGACGGCCGCTCCGGCAATCGCCGAAAGGTGGCTGGAGAGGAAAGTCCGGGCTCCATCGACATACGGTGCCGGATAACGTCCGGCGGGGGCGACCCCAGGGACAGTGCCACAGAGAACGAACCGCCTCCTCTTCCGAAGAGGCAAGGGTGAAAAGGTGCGGTAAGAGCGCACCGCGGGGCCGGCAACGGAACCGGCATGGCAAACCACACCGGGAGCAAGACCGAATAGGGACGGCAACGCGGGTCGTTCGCTGAAAAGCGATAACACCGCAGGGCGATGTCAGGCTCGCCGTCCGGGTAGGTTGCTCGAGGCAACGTGCAAACGTTGTCCCAGAGGAATGGCCGTCACGTATCGTCTGCCACAAGCAGGCGGTGCCCTACAAAACCCGGCTTACAGGCTGGCTGATATCTTTGAGCGAAAGCGTTTTCGAACAAGACGCGTCTTGCTGAGAATGAGGGGTTCGGCTTAACGCGCCGGACCCCTCGCCATTTTGACGCTTCACTCCGGGGCGTGCAAAGAACGAACCCGGAATGACGATGGAAAATCCGGAAGCACTGATGACGACACCCGCGTTTGTTGTTCTGTTTCTCGGCGCGCTCGCCGGCGGCTTTGTGTCCGGCCTCGCAGGCTTCGGGACCGCGCTGATGGCGCTGGGGATCTGGCTCTACGTGTTGCCGCCATCGATCGCGGTGCCGCTGGTGCTGATCTGTTCGATCGTCGCGCAGACGTCGACGCTGCCGTCGTTCTGGCGGTCCTTCGACTTCAGCCTGGTGTGGCCGTTCCTGATCGGCGGCCTCGCGGGCGTGCCGCTGGGTACGCTCATGATCGAGCACGCCGACCCACGCATATTCAAATTGAGTGTCGGCGTGCTCCTGCTGGTATTCCCGACCGCGCTCTATCTCAACCGCAAGCCGATGGCGGTCAGGTTCGGAGGCCGGGTGGCGGACGGTCTGGTCGGATTCGCCGGTGGCTTGCTCGGCGAACTCGCCGGTTTGTCGGGCCCGCTGCCGACGCTGTGGGCTAGCGTACGCGGCTGGGGCAAGGATGAGCGGCGCGGCGTTTTCCAGACTTTCAATTGGACGGTGCTGTCGGCCTCGCTGTGCATGCAAGTGGGTAGCGGCTTCGTCACGACGGAAGTGCTTCGGCTCGCATTGTTCGTTTTACCCGGCACGCTTTTCGGTGCCTGGATCGGCGCGCGTTCCTATCACGCGTTAAGCGATCGAAACTTCCGCGACGTCGTGCTGGGCCTGCTGTTTCTGTCCGGCGCCGGTCTGGTCTGGAGCAGTCTCGGCCTGCACTAGCTGCCATTCTGGCATCGCGCGCATGGCCGCCATGCGCAGCACGCGAACGCTGTACGCGCGCGGCCAAACTCGCTACCTCTCGCATCATGCCCTCCCCTTCATTGTCTCGCGAACATCTCGGTCTGTTGCTGGGTTTCATCGGCATGGCGATCTTCGGCGGCACGCTGCCGGCGACGCGCATCGCGGTAGCGGCGATGGATCCGCTTGCCGTGACCACGCTGCGCGCCGCGATCGCCGGGCTGTGTTCGCTCGCGCTGTTGGTCGTGTTGCGCCGGCCGCTGCCGCCGCGCGCTCTGTGGCCGCAGCTCGCGATTGCGATGCTGTGCGTCAGCATCCTGTTTCCGTTCCTGATGGCGCTCGCGGTACAGACCGTCGACGCCTCGCATGGCGGCGTGGTCCTGGGGATTCTGCCGATCGCAACCGCGCTGGTCGCGGTCGTCATTACCCACGAACGGCCGAGGCCGCTGTTCTGGATCGCTTCGCTAGCGGGCGCGGCGCTGGTGATCGCGTTCGCGCTGCGCCAGGGCGGCGGCGCGCTCTCCGCCGGCGACCTGCTGCTGTTCGCCGCCGTCGCCACATCTGCGATCGGTTATGCCTTCTCCGGACGACTCACCGTCGAGATGCCGGGATGGGAGGTCATTAGTTGGATATTGGTGATGGCGCTGCCGATCTCGCTGCCCGCGGCCGCGCTGACCATGCCCGCCGATCTCGGCCACATCGCCCTGAAACCATGGCTCGCCTTGCTTTACGTCGCATTGTTTTCACAATGGATCGGGTTTTTCGCCTGGAACGCCGGCATGGCGATGGGCGGCATCGCGCGGGTATCGCAGGTGCAACTGCTGCAACCGTTTGTCACGTTCGCGCTGGCGGCCTTCTTCAACGACGAGACCATCACGCTGCAGATCCTGCTGTTCGCCGCGGCCGTGGTCGCGACCGTGGCGATCAGCACGCGCACAAGAGGCAAGCAGGCCCCAAGCGGCGCAGGGGTCGATCAGCCTTTGCAGGCGCCGTAAGCGACGTCTTGAGCATGATGGTTTTGAGTTGAACAGGATCACGAACCCAACTCACCTCGCCCCGCTTGCGGTGAGAGGTCGTCATTCGAGCGTAGCTCGAATGACGGGTGAGGGGGTACCGCTCTTACCGCGCACGTCGAGTGCGCGGTTGGCAGCCCCTCACCCCAACCCTCTCCCCGCAAAAAGCGGGGAGAGGGAGAAGCGATCGGTCGCCACTGCCGCTTCAACCTAAACTCATCCCGTTCTAATGCGCCGGTTCCGTGGTCGCCAGTACCGGCTTGTTCAGGAGTGCGACCAGCAGGCTGAGGCCGAGATAGAACAGCGTCAGCATGAAGAAAGCATCGCCATATCCCATCACCACCGCCTGGCGGTGCACGATCTGGGACAACTGCTTCATCGCCATCAACGCGGCGTCACCCACGCCTTGTGCGCGCTGGGCGAACATATTGAGCGTTTCGATCGCGGTGGCGTTGCCCCAGGTCACCCTCTCCTGCAGGCGGACAATATGCAGGTCGGTGCGTTCATTCAGCACCTGGTTGATGACGGCGAGCCCGACGGCGCCGCCTAGATTGCGCATCAGGTTGAACAGCCCCGAGGCGTTCTTCACCCGATCCGGCCGCAGCGTGCCAAGCGCGATGTTGTTGGTCGGCACCATCGCGAACATCATGCCGATCCCGCGCAGAACCTGCGGCAGCAGCAGCTCGTAGAAATCGTAATCGCGGGTGATCCACGTCATCTGCCAGGAGCCGAGCGCGAAGATGATGAGGCCCGCGGCGATGATCAGGCGCATGTCGATGCGCAGCATCAGCTGCCCGACCACCGGCGCAATGAGGAACATGGTGGCGCCGGAGACGAACATGGTCTCGCCGATCATCAGCGCGCTGTAGCCGCGTACCTCCGCGAGATAGCGCGGATAAATGTAGGTCAGGCCGTAAAGGCCGATGCCGATGCAGAACTGGAGCAGGCAGCCGATGCCGAAATTGCGGTCGGTGAAGGCCCTGATGTCGACGATCGGTTCTTCCGCCGTCAGCACGCGGTAGAAGAAGGCGATCGCGGAGAGCCCGCAGATCCAGGCGCAGACTGCGACCGAAGTATCCTGCAGCCACTCGTATTGCGGTCCTTCCTCGAGCACGTATTCGAGCGAACCCAGGAAGCCCGCCATGAAGATCAGGCCCCACCAGTCGAAGCGGTCGAGCAGTGCGAAATTCGGCCGGTCGAAATCGACCAGCGCAAGCACACCGATGGTGATGCCGATGCCGGGGATGATGTTGATGAAGAACAGCCAGTGCCATGACATCGCGTCGGTGATGTATCCGCCGACCGTCGGGCCGACCGTCGGCGCCAGCGTCGCCACCAGACCGATGATCGGGCCGACGATATGGAATTTCGAACGCGGAAACACCGTGTAGGCGGAAGCGAACACGGTCGGGATCATGCCGGCGCCCAGAAATCCCTGGATCGCGCGCCAGAGGATCATCTGCTCGATCGTCGTGGCCAGCCCGCACAGGAAACTCGCGATGGTGAAGCCGCATGCGGAGATCGCAAACAGCAGCCGTGTGCCGAACGCGCGTGACAGGAATCCGGACAGCGGAATAGCGATCACTTCCGCGATCAGGTACGCGGTCTGGACCCACGACACCTCGGTCGCACTTGCCGACAGTCCGGCCTGGATCTCGCTGAGCGAGGCCGAGACCACCTGGATGTCCAGGATCGACATGAACATGCCGAACACCATGATGAGAAACGCAAACAGACGGCGCAGCGGGACGTGCTCGGACGGCACGGCTGTAGCGGCCATCATGTCAGGCGGTGCGGTGGTGGCGTTGGCCATGATCCCGGGTTCTCGCGGTCGGGCGCGCGCCCAATGCCTAAAAAATTCAGGAATTATTGCGGGCGGACCGTCGCCGGCGCATCGAGATCGGCCTCGCTGTCGGCATCCGCGGCGCCGTTGCGGGTATCGACCGTTGCATACACCGACATGCCCGCACGCAGCAGGTTCTGCTTCGCGACATCCTTCGGCACCCGGATGCGAACCGGAAGCCGCTGCACGATCTTGGTGAAGTTGCCGGTGGCGTTGTCAGGCGGCAGCAGCGTGAACACCGAGCCTGCCGCGGGAGAGATGCTGTCGACAACGCCCGAGAACTTGCGATGGCCATAGGCGTCCACCGAGATCGTCACCGGCTGGCCGGGACGGATGCGCTTGAGCTGCGTCTCCTTGAAGTTGGCGTCGATGAAGACGTCATTGAGCGGCACCACGTTGGCGAGCCGCTGCCCCACCGCGACGAAGTCGCCGGTGTTGACCAGACGGTTGGAGAACGTGCCATCGACCGGCGCGCGCACCGACGTGAAGTCGAGGTCGCGCTCGGCCTTGGCGAGAGCCGTCTGCAATTCCGCGAGCTGCGCGCGGGCCTCGGCCTGCTGCGCCCTGGTGACTTCGACATTGTCGCGCGCTGCGTCATAGGCCGCCTGCGCCGCCTTCACCGCCGCGACGCCCTGATCGCGCCCGGCTTCGGACACCTCGAAAGTCGCGTGCGAGGCAAATCCCTTGGCGCTCAATGCCTGCTGACGGTCGAAGTCGAGGCCGGCCCGCTTCAAGGCAGCTTCCACCGAGGCAAGCTGCGCTTTGGCCTGCGCGACCGCGCTTTCCGATGCGGTGACCTGACGGCCGATACGGTCGATGGTGGCCTCCTGGGTGGCGATCCTGGTGCGCGAGGCCTCCACCGCAATACGATAGTCGCCATCGTCGATCCTGAGAATCACCTCGCCGCTGCGGACCAGGGCATTGTCGCCGGGAAGGATCGCCGCGATGTGCCCGGACACCCGCGCGCCGAGCGTGGTACTGTTGGCACGCACATAGGCGTCGTCGGTAGAGATGTAAAAGCGTCCGACCAGAACATAGTTCACGCCATAGGCTGCGGCGGCGAGCGCGAGCAGCGCGCCGATGCCCATCATAACCAGCCTGCGCTTTCCCGATTTCGGCGCCGCGGCGGCGGCAGGCGCGGTGGGCGTGGCTGCCGGTTTATCGATCGCCGGTTCCTCGGTCGCCGGATGGCCCGGCGTTTCCGCAGGGCGTCGCGCAACCGTCTCGCCGGAATGCTGAGCACGATGCTGGTCAGCGAGAGTGACGGCAGCGTCGCGCGCTGGCTCGTCTTCCAGCCTGTCCGGCTCCAGACGAGGGATGCGTGCGGCCTGGTCTCTCGCTGCGGCCATTACGGCCTCCCCAAACAAAAACGCGATGCAAACTCAGCCAAAAACAAGCCTCGTCGCCTCGCCCAAGTTTCAAATTAGCATTGACCGAACGGTTCGGTCAAGGTATATTTAATTCGCCAGACCATAGACGGCGAGTTCCTTTCGCGGCGTTTCCGGAAGCGGAATTTTCCCAGAGAAGCTAAACTGATGGTTGCACCCAATCCCGCCACGCTTCATGTCATCGGCGAAGAGGACAGCTCGAAGCGGCGCCAGATTCTCGATGGTGCACGCAGGGTCTTCATGGACCTCGGCTTTGACGGCGCCAGCATGGGCGAGATCGCCCGCGCCGCCGGTGTTTCCAAGGGAACGCTCTACGTCTATTTCGCCGACAAGAACCGGCTGTTCGAGGCGATTGTCGAGGAGGAATCGCTGGCGAAAGGCCAGATCGCATTCGATTTCGACCGCGAAAGTGACGTCACCGCGAATTTGACGGCATTCGGTCTGGCCTATGTTCAGATCCTGTGCCGGCCGGGTGGCGGATCGGCGACGCGGACGGTGATGGCGATCGCCGAGCGGATGCCGGAGGTCGGCCGGCGCTTCTATAACAATGTGGTGTTGCATACCATCGCCCGGCTTGCCGGCTATCTCGAGGCGCGCGCGGCGGCGGGCGATCTTGCGATCGACGACTGCGATCTGGCCGCAACCCAGTTCATACAAATGTGCCAGGCGTCGCTGTTCATGCCGTTTCTGTTTCAGGCAGCGCCAGCGCCTTCGACGGAGCGCATGACTGAGGTCGTCGCCAGCGCGACGCGGGTGTTCCTCGCGGCGTATCAGACGAAGCCGGCCTGACCGGTTCCGCCACGCATCACTCGTCTTCGAATTCGTCTTCCTCGTCGACCTTGTCGTTCGGCTTGTGCCGATGGACCAGGACTTTCCGGCCGCCGAGTGACCCCGTGACGTAAGGTTCGCGCGACGCATAGGGGTTACGCTGCCCCGCCCGCGCCGCGACCTCCTCGCCCGACACCGCGGCCGGCTGGCAGATCAGGCGCCTGGAGGCCCGGCGCATCAGATCGACGTGGATGTGATCGTAATGATAGACGTTGGAGCCCGGCGCCAGCACGGTGGTGAACTGCTGGCAGGCCGCGGCCTGCACGTCGCGCAAAAAGCCCTGCTCTTCCGGCAATCCCTTCCAGCCGTCCTTGACCGAAATCTGCCGGCCGTCGGCGAGCGTGAAGCCTGCGATATCGAGCGCGTTGCCGAAGGCGTGCTCGGAAATATGCGCGCGCGAGTTGCCGTTCATGCCGCGGCAGGAATAGGCGGAGATCTGCCTGATCTCGACGACGCGCGCGCCGAACCAGCGCATCGCGGCGGGTTGCACGGAATCGGCAAGCCAGCGATCGAGCGCCGAGACGATCGGACAGGCCAGCGTCGCCGCGGGCTTCACCGCCACCGGTCCGAACGCGGCCACGGAATTACCCTGGGAAGGCCCGAGCCGCGGCAGAGGCGCCGCCTGCGGCAGACCGGGCGCGGTGCCGGGGCGTGCCGGATAGGGCGCCGCGCGTTCGCGCGAGGGATAGGCCTGCGCACCCTGGTACGGTCCCTGCAATCCTGGCGTGCCTTCGGGCGGCAACTCGATTTCATCCTCCTCGGGCTCGACCCCCGGGGCGGTCAATGAAATCGGGCCGCCCGGCGCGGTGCCGTAACCGGGCTGACGCAATGCGGAATCAGAATAGGGCGAGGCGGGCGGCGGCTGCGAAACTGGCCAGCGCGGCTGATTGCCGATGCTGGCCGGCGGCCGCAATTCGCCATCCGAAAAGCCGAGGGTACTGTTGCTTTCGCCGAGCGCTGCGACCTTGAGCGGAAACTCCGCGCCGCAAACACCGGGGCCCGAAATCGGGCTGATCCGGACCAGTTCGGCGCTCTCCTTGACCGCGCCGGACTTCAGGCACGCGATTTCTGCCTCGGCCCGCCACGGTTCGCGCTCCGCGGAGAAAAATCCACGGCTGCAGCCCGCTAGCGAAACAAGGACGAAGGAGCCGACGAGATACAAACGAACTCCGCGCATCATCCGCGCAGTTTCGGCCAATTTATTTAAGGACTCTTCAACGCGTTGATTTCACGAGTTTTTAACCACGTTCCCCGGCGTCCGCACTGCGCGGATGTCGCGAGCGACAGCAGCGCTGACTTTTTCGTGCCCGGAACGGTTTGCTAGCCTGCGCATTAGTGCGGGCAGTGACGTGAGCCAGGGAGGTTTCCCAGTGACTTTCGCCAGTCCTTTCGTCAGGAGACTGAGCGTTGTTACCGCCTATGTCGCATTCGCGTTTGTCGGCGCCATCGTGCTCGGCGTGTTCTAACGGCGCGCGGTAATCCGGATCTCTAAAGCGCCCGGCGGTCTGGATGTCTCCAGCCGCCGGGCGTTTTCATGAAGCCTCATCCAGCTCATGCAGTGCGCCATGCCTTGCCGGCATAAGGAAGCCTGCACTCAAGCGATACCGCCGCTGCTACGACCGCGGCTCCGCCGATATCTGCCGCTAGGTCATCAGCTTCTCGGGTTGCGCGCCGATCCGGCTCCAGGCGTTGCCGGAGCAGAAGAACCGCCCAGCGCGCAGGCTTCGACCCGAAGCGAATCCGGTCCCTTCATCGCCATGGTCGCATAATAGGTATTGCCGCTGTCGCGGCTGTAGATATTGCCGGACCATTCGGACGCCGCCTTCGGCTTCATGTCGATCAGCAGCGTCTCGCCCTTGGCGTTCGACGAGGGATCGAGCACATAGCCGCACAGCGCCCGGCCGCAGCGCTCGATCCGCACCGATCCCTTGTGTCCTTCGGTCTGCCAGTCGCCGAGCGGCACTATCGGCCGGCTCATCTTCCACCTCATGCGCAAGTTTGGAGACCTGCGGGGCGGCGCGGCGGTGGGCCGCGCGGCATCGGCTGGCTTACGGTCGGCGGCGCTACCGGCGGCGGCGACGGATGGTATCGCCGGCGGCGTATTGAATGGCGCTGGACTTGTCGGCTGCGCGGGCGCAGCGACTTCCTGGGTTGTCGCGGCCGCCAGCGCGACCGTGCGCTGCGACCGGCGGCGCCGGAGCTGCGGGCGCGCGGACGGCTTGCCCGCGGGCGGAACGGCCGGCAGTGAAACCGCGCCGGCATGGAGCAATCGGAGCTTGGCCGGGACGGCCGCGGTCGGGGCATCGTCGATGTCATCATCGCGATCGCGGCCGCGGCGCTTTTCGTAAATGCCCGGGAATCGAAACAGAGACACAGGAGGCGGAATTGCAATTCCGCGGCGCCTCGATGTGATCCGGTGTCCGCCGACGACGAACGAAAGCGAACTCCCCGCGTGTGCGGACGAACTGAGCACCATCAGCGCGACGAGACAACAAAATCGCTTCATCGGAGAATCTCCCGGATTTGCCTGAAATTACACACCCCGGCGGTCGTCTTGAATGTGAGCTGAGTCACCCTGCACGGATCGGACGCCGGCGACGCGCCGCGGCTGTCTTGTGACGCGGGTCACGGAAGCAGGCGCTGGCCGGGCATAGGGTCCGGGTCGAGTTCACAAGCCCGCTTCAAGGAGGCTCACATGAAGAAGCTCTACATTCTCGCCGCGCTGCTGATGGCCAGCACCGCCGCCCATGCCGGCAATTCGGTTTCCTTCGACATCGATGGACACAAGGTCCGCATCGCGGTGCCGCGGAATTGCGACCAGCTGTCGTGCATCCAGATATCGGCCCCCGGCCTTTCCGGTTTCGACTTCAAGGGTTTCAAGTCCAAACGCTTCGACGACGACGACGATGTCGCCGATAGCTCGACTCCGCCAGCCCAGACCCCGGCACCAGCGCCGGTTCAGGCGGCGGCGCCGCAAGCGACCGCTCCCGCGCCGACCGCCACAGCCCCCGCCTCCACGACGGTTGCCTCCACCCAGCCAGCGCCAGCCGTCGGCTCCGATACGCCGTCCGGCTCCCGCCTGCGGCCGCGCCTGTCGCGCCGCAGCCGGCCCCTGTCGCCGCAGCGCCCGCTGCGGCCCCGAACACGCCGCTTGGCGTCTGGGCCACCGAAGAAAACAAGGGCAACGTTCGCATCGAGCCGTGCGGGCAAAATCTCTGCGGCTATGCCGTGAACACCGGCGAGAAAATCCTCATCAACATGAAGCCGTCGGGTACGAAATGGATCGGCCAGATCCATGATCCGGACAGCGGCAGGAATTACGACTCGACGATCGCGATGAAGGGGCCGAATGCCCTGCGGGTTCAGGGCTGCGCCTTCGGCGGCATGTTCTGCGGCGGCCAGACCTGGAAGCGCGTCAGCTAATAGGCATGACCAGGCGAAAAGTGCCCTTGTGAACTCGACCGATGATCGGGCGCCGTCTCCTGGCAAACCGGAGGCGGTGCCCGATCGTTTTGGCCTTGTGCAATGACGAAAATCGTCCGCATTCATCTGCAGGTTCAGCCGGCGGAGTCCCAATCGCGCACTCGCCATCGCCAGTTTTACCCCCGCCCCAAATCCCATCGTGCCCAGGATCCCCATCGTGACAAGGCATCGGTTTTCGCTTCGCGCTCACGCTTCTGGGCTGGCTTGTGCTGGGCGGCGCGCCGAATGCCCTGCATGCCGTCTCCTGTGGACGCCGGACAGACGCCGGTCGGACGCGGCGCGACATCCGGCCTGACGAGACTCGCCCAGGCCCAGCCGGCGCAAGCGCCCGCCCCGGCGGCGGCGCCCTCGCCGGCGCAGGCGGCCAGCGACGAGCCGATCGGCAACGTCGCGACGCTGACCGGCACCGCGACCGTCATCCGCAACAAGAACTCGATGCCGCTCAAGCTGCAGGACGACATCTTCCTGAACGACGTGCTGCAGACATCGGCGAATTCCGACGCTCGGCGTTACCTTCAACGACGCCACCACGTTCAATCTCACCGCCAACGCGCGGATCACGGTCGACAATTATGTCTATGAGGACGGCGGCAAGCAAAACGCCGCGCTGTTCGACGTCGCCAAGGGCACGGTGGCCTTCGTCGCCGCCGCCGTCGCCAAGACCGGCGACATGAAGATATCGACGCCGACCGCGACGCTCGGCATCCGCGGCACCACCGGCCTTGTCGAGGTGCCGGAAGGCGCCACTGCCGGAATCGCGAACAATGTCGCGATCAAGCTCTATCCCGACGCCGACGGCAGGGTCGGCCGGATCGAGGTCAACGACCGCGCCGGCGCGCGGCTCGGTTTTCTCACGCAGGGCTCGAGCGGCTTTACGATCCGGCCCGGCGCCGGCGGACGCTTTGCCGCGTTGCCGCTGGCGATCTCGCCGCAGCAGGCGCTGCGCGACCAGGGGATCGTGCGCCAGGTCCACGCCGCGCAGAGCGTCGGCCGTCAGATCGTCACCGAGAAGCGCACTCAGCGCCTGCAAAATCCGCGCGGAAACAATCCGGCCGCCAATCCGTCGCGTCAGCCCGGCCTTCAGAAGCAGAACGGCTTGCCGCAGCAGAAGCAGAACGCCTTGCCGCAGCGCCCTGGTTCGCCGCAGCCCGGTTCGCCGCAACAGCCCAAACTGCCGAACCGGCCTGGAGCGCAGCCATCGACGCAACCGCCCGCCTTGCAGCGGCTGCCTAATGCGCCCGGCGCGCCGCACACCGGGTTGCAAAACCGGCCAGCCCTGCAGAAACTGCGGCCCGCCGCGCCCGCGCCGAAGGGAAAGCCGAAGGACAAGAAGAAGGGTTAGGCGGATTTCCGCAGCAAAGGTTGGCCGGCGCGAATCCGTGCCAACTCCACGACATTTTCGCAGAATTCGAAACGATCCGGCGCCAGCACGATGATGGTCGATCCGTGCTCGAACCAGCCGAGTTCGTCGCCCTTGCGCACACTGACGTCGCAAGGGAACACGGCCGGCCCCCGCGTGCTGGCATTGAGCACGAGATCGAGAAAATGCAGCCGGATGCTGGCCACCAGAATGGCTGCGACCGGCACCAGGGTTAGCGGTTCGCCGCTTTCCAATCGGGTGCTGATGACCGCGCGCTCGTTCTTGCAAAACAGTTTTTCAATTCGTTTCAGCGCGATCGGATTGACGTTCCAGGTATCGCCGCTGATGAACGTGACCTGCTCGATCCGGCAGTCGCATGGCGCGTGAAAGCGGTGATACATGCTCGAGGTCAGCCGCAGGGTGACGAACCGTCCGTTGCGATGCGCCTCCACCAGCGCGGGGTCGCCGAGCAGGTCGAACAGCGCATAGGGGGCGCCCTTGATCTGAAACAGTTCGGTGTCAGCGATGGCGCCGAATGCGCCGACGATGGCATCGCACGGACTGACCACGATCGACGGATCAGGATCGACCGGGCGCGAGCCGGGCCGCAGTTCGCGGGTGAAACAGTCATGCAGGCTCTTGAAGCTTGTCTTTTTCGCTTCGCTCAAATCGAGATCGGAAAACAGCCGCCAGCCCGCGATCGACGCATCGCGGATCAGGGGCTGCTCGATCTTGCTGAACCACCCGATGAACCGGGTCAGCGCCGCCCGCGGAATACGGTTGGTCAAGAGGAAGTTCAGATCCTCCTGTTGCGACAGGCGTGCGACGAGATCCCGGATTGTCATGAATCTGTCAGCGGGACTGGTTAGCGCTTGGTGGCATGGATTCGCCTCTTCCGATTCTGTCTCTCGCCGGCGCCGCGATCGTCGTCACCGCCGTCGCCTTCTCCAAATTGCGGGCGCGGCTGGCGTTGTCGCGCGCCAAGCACGGTTCGCTGACCGGGCATTCCAAGATGTCGCGCCTGGCGGCGCGCCTGATCCCGTTCTATGAATTCGACATCGACGATTTCTTCCGATCCGACGGCGCGCCGGCCAACGTAGCCACCCAGCGCCAGAACGGGTTTTTCCGCCTCGCCCGCCTCTACCGCGAGCGGTACGCCAAAGGCCGGGAGATGACGTTGCAGGCCGCGGCACGCATCTCCGACCTGCAATTCACTGAAAGCTACCGCGTGCCGTTCCAGTACAGCCGGCTGGTGCGGGAACATCTCTCCACTGGTGCATTCGTGCAATCGTCGGCAGGCGTCACGATCACCGATCTCGACGGCAACACGTCCTACGACCTGACCGGCTCGTATGGCGTCAATATTTTCGGCAACGACTTCTACAAGGAATGCATCGCCAGGGCCGAGTCCCGCGCCCATGCGCTCGGCCCGGTGCTCGGACCCTATCATCCCGTCATTGCCGACAACGTCACCCGGCTGTGCACCATTTCCGGCCTCGACGAGGTGTCGTTCCACATGTCCGGCACCGAAGCGGTCATGCAGGCGGTGCGGCTCGCCCGCTATCACACCGGCCGCTCGCATCTCGTTCGCTTTGCCGGCGCCTATCATGGCTGGTGGGGCGACGTGCAGCCCGGCGTGGGAAATCCGATTTCGCCGCACGAAACCTATACGCTGGCGGACATGTCGGAACGAACGCTGCGCCTCCTGAAAACGCGGCGCGACATCGCCTGCGTGCTGGTCAATCCGCTGCAGGCGCTTCACCCCAACGCCGGTGCACCCTCCGATTCCGCGCTGGTCGACAGTTCGCGAAAAGGCCATTTCGATCGCGCCGCCTATGGCGCGTGGCTCAAGGCGCTGCGGCAAGTCTGCACCGAGCACAACATCGTACTGATCTTCGACGAGGTCTTCGTCGGTTTCAGGCTCGCCGCGGGCGGCGCGCAGGAATATTTCGGTGTCCGCGCCGACATGGTGACGTACGGGAAAAGCCTCGCGGGCGGACTTCCGGTAGGCGTGGTCTGCGGACGCAAGGACCTGATGCGCCGCTTCCGTGAAGACCGCCCCGTCGATGTCTGCTTCGCCCGCGGGACCTTCAATTCGCACCCTTACGTGATGGCGGCCATGGCCGAATTTCTCACCCGGCTTGAAGATCCCGCTGTTCGTTCGGTCTACGACGGACTCGATGAGCGCTGGAACGGGCGGGCGCGGCAGCTGAACAAGGATCTGGCAGAACGCAATCTGCCGGTCCGGGTCAGCAATCTCTCGTCGATCTGGATGGTCCATTACACCGAGCCGTCGCGCTATAATTGGATGTTTCAGTACTATCTGCGATCGGAGCAGCTCGCGCTGAGCTGGGTCGGAACCGGTCGCCTGATTTTCAGCCTGAACTACCGGGATGAGGATTTTGCCGAGGTAGCGACGCGCTTTTTGGCCGCGGCGGAGAGAATGAAGCAGGACGGCTGGTGGTGGCGTGACGCCACCCTCACCAACAAGAGCATACGCCGGCAAATCCTGAAGGAGATGGTGACGCGAAGACGATCGCGGTGAACCCGCAGCCGTCTTCCCTTTTCTTCCCTTTCGCGCCTTCTCAGGCGTGTTTCTCGATTCCCTGATCGATCAGGTCGAGGCCTGGATCGATCAACTCGCCGCGCAGCAGGCACAACGGGGCCTTGTAATAAAGCTGGAGATCGCTGAACGGGTCGGTCAGGATTTTCGTCATCCAGACCAGGCCGGTCTCCACGTCGCGGATAAAGAAGAGTTGAACGGTGCGGAACAGCAGGCCGCCGATCCCGATCGCAAGCCAGACCTTGGCGACCTGGCGCAGGAAATCCGCCGGCGACGTCCAGGGGGCAAACGTGCCGAACAGGGTCGGATCGAGGAACAGCACCAGCGGGGAAAGCGCCCAGATCGCCATCAGCACGACCTTGCGGTGCAGGTTGTAGCCGACCTTGATCTCCTCCTTGTATTCGTGCGTTGCCTGGTTGACGTGGTCATAGCCCTTCGGCTCGAAGAAGAAATGGCCAGCTTGCCGGGTGCTCATGGAAACAAGCCAGCCGACCAGCGCCGCAGCAACGGGATCAATAAAGATCAGCGCATAAGCGACGAGAAAGCTGAACGCGCTGATGAAATGCAGACTCTGGTTGATGCGGCTGTGATGGTAAAAGCGATGGTCATCCCAGCGCTGGGTGCGCAATTGCTCCAGGAAGTTCTTGATCATTCTCTCCCCCAAATAGGTCTCATTCGCATTTACAGCGATTCGATGTACGGGACATGACATCATCAAAATGTCACGCGACATGGCCAGCAGGATGGCATCGGCCACGCGAGCTTCAGTCGCCTGGATCAGGCGGCAACCGCCATCTCGGTTTTCCGGATGCGGACCATCGAGAAGTGGCCGAGCGGCGGCACCAGGCGACGCTCAACCAATTCCATTCCACGCGCGCCCGCCAGCCACTGCGCGTAGCGCGACCAGGCAAATTCGGCCGTCCGGAAGCCGAGCGGACGTACCACCGGCTGCAACCGCTGCTCGATAAAGCGGCGCATCCCTGCGTCCGCGCTGACCCGGGTCAGGATTATCAGTTGACCGCCGGGCCGCAGCACGCGGGCGAACTCGTCGAGGGCCGCTTCCGGATTTGGAACCGCGGTCACAACATATTGCGCCATCACCACGTCGAACGAATTATCGCAAAATTCCAGTTTCTCCGCATCCATCACGGCGAGCCCCTCGACATTCTTCAGGTGCAGATCGGCGACCCTTCGTTTCGCCTTGCGGAGCATCGCTTCCGAAATATCCGTGCCGAAGATGCGAAGATGCGAAGCGTATTGCGGCAACGAGATTCCCGTGCCGACGCCAACCTCGAGCACGCGGCCCCCAATCTTGTTGGTCGCCTGAATGGCCGCCTTGCGGCCCTTGCTGAACACGCCGCCAAACACGAGGTCGTAAACCGGGGCCCAACGGTCATAGGCCTGTTCGACCGACGCGCGATCGAAGTCCAACTCCCTTGCATCGGCCAGTTTTACGATTTCCATGATGTGCTTCCGCTTTCTGTTTGAACACAAACCCGTGTTGCGCAAGGCCCCCGCTGCGGGCCGTGCTCCGCCCGGTCAGCTGCGCACAGCGCTTCTCGCCACCACGCGGCGGGCGGGTCGCAGCGAACGACTCGGCTGCAACGCCGTCAGATTGCCGATGAACTGCCTGGCGCTGTTTTCCCAGGAGCGTGCGAGCGCAAAGCTCCGGCAAGCCTTGCGGGACGCACTGAGTGCGCGGATACAGGCGCTTCGCAGATCGGTGTCCAAAGCCCCGACCGGGTGATCCGCAATCACGTCCAGCGGGCCCATCACCGGGAATGCCGCGACCGGCGTGCCACACGCCAGCGCTTCGAGCTGGACGACGCCGAAGGTGTCGGTGAGGCTCGGGAAAACAAAGACGTCCGCCGCCGCGAAATGGGCGCTCAAGTCCTTGCCGGTTTTTTCGCCGAGAAACCGCACCTTGGGATAGCGGCGCTCCAGCACCGCCCGCTGCGGGCCATCGCCGACCACCACCATGGATCCCGGCAGATCCAGCTTGAGGAACGCCTCGAGATTTTTTTCGACCGCGACACGGCCGACCGTCATGAAGATCGGCCTCGGCAAATCGAGTTCGGCCGCGTCGTCCGGCCTGAACAGGTCGGTGTCGACCCCGCGCGTCCAAGTGCCGAGCTTCCTGAACCCTCTTGCGGTGAGTTCCTGCCTGAGCGAGGCAGTTGCGACCATCGTCATGGCGGCGGCGGAATGAAAGTGCCGCAGCACCGCATAGCTCAAGGCAGCGGGAATGATCGAGCGGACCGCGATGTATTCCGGAAAACGGGTCGTATAGGAGGTGGTGAAGGCGAGCTTGCGGCGGCGGCAATAGGCGCGTACCGCCCATCCGATCGGGCCCTCGGTCGCGATATGGATGGCGTCAGGAGACGCCGCCTCGATCCTGCGGGCAATCTCGCGGCGGTTCGGCCAGGCCATTCGCAATCCCGGATAGGTCGGAACCGCCAGCGACGGAAACCCGTCCGGAGTGAGAAATTCGATCTCCTCGCCTAGCGCGGAAGCGCTGCCTGCCAACGAGGTCAACGTGCGCACCACGCCGTTCACCTGCGGATGCCAAGCGTCGGTCGCAATCAATATCCGCATGAACGGGAACCCAGGAGCTATCAATTCTCAATAGCCGACGTTCAACCATGGATATTTCAGGCGTATGACGTCATCGATCCTCGATCGAACTTTTTTGTGGGCTTGAGGGGGCAGCGATCCGAACGGTGTCCGGTCAAACGCCGAGATAGACCTGCCGGATATATTCGTCGCCGGCCAGCGCGCTGGCGCGGCCTTCCCGCACCGTGCGGCCGTGCTCAAGCACGTAAACGCGGTCGGCTATCCGCAAGGTCGAAGTTGCGTCCTGCTCGACGATCAGGATCGCCGTGCCATCCTGCCTGATCTTCTCGACGGCATCGAAAATCAACCCCTTGAGCCGCGGCGCGATTCCGACCGAAGGCTCGTCGAGCAACAACAGCTCAGGTCGCCCCATCATCGCCCGCCCGATCGCCAGCATCTGCTGCTCGCCGCCCGACAGCGTACTCGACTGCTGTTGCTGGCGCTCCCCAAGAACCGGAAACAACGTGAACACGCGGTCCAGATCGTGCTGAATCTCGGCCTTGTTCGAGCGCAGATACGCGCCCAGCTGAAGATTTTTCAGAACCGAGAGTTCCGGGAACAGGCGCCGGCCTTCCGGGCAGTGACAGATGCCACGGGCAACGACGTCGTAAGCCGGAAGGCGGTCGAGGGTTTCGCCCTTGAACTTCAGGAGGCCGGTCGCCGGGATCGTGCGCGAAATCGCTTTCAGGAGCGTCGTCTTGCCGGCACCGTTGGGGCCGAGAACGCCGACGAGTTCACCCTTGTCGACAGTAATGGACACCGACTCGACCGCGAGGGCCTTGCCATACCGCACACTCAAGTCGGCAATCTCAAGCAGCGCCATGATCGGCCTCCGTTCGTCCGATATAGGCTTCGATCACGCGCGGATCGCGCACGATATCGGCGGGTGCGGCGACCGCGATGATCTCGCCGAAGTCGATCGCGATGACGCGCGAAACCAGCGCCATGAACTCGCGCAGCTTGTGCTCGATCAGAAGGATCGTGAGGTTTTCCTCGCGATGCAAACGTTTGATCAATTGCGCCAATGGCTCGATTTCGCTGCTGCCGAGCCCGGCGAAAGGTTCATCCAGCAACAGCAGATCTGGCTTGGTCGCGAGCGCGCGGGCGATTTCCAGCCGGCGCAAATCGCCATAGGGCAGCGTTTCGACGGCGTCCTTTGCTTTCGCGCCGAGGCCAACCTGGTCGAGCAACTGCTGTGCCCGCGTCTCCTTGTCATGCGCATCGCGTGCCCGCGGCGAAAGGCAGGCCACGATCACATTCTCGAGCACTGTCATTCCCAGAAACGGCCGCGTCAGCTGAAAGGTTCTGGCCACGCCGCGGTTGACGATTCTGTAAGGAGCAAGACCGCGAAGTTCCTGCCCCTCGAAGCGGATGCTGCCGCTGTCAGGAGGAATGAAACCGGTAAGAAGATTGAACAGCGTGGTCTTGCCGGCGCCATTGGGGCCCAGGATACCGGTGAGTTCACCCGGCTGCAGCGAAAAGCTGATGTTCTTCACGGCGGCCAGGCCACCGAAGCGCTTCGAAACGTCCTGCACTTCCAGGATCGCGCTCATCGAAACCGCTCCGTCAACCGCCGCCACAGCGGCGCGATCAATCCGTTGGGCAGGAAGAACAGGATCAGCATCAGCGTCAGGGTATAGATCCAGAGCCGGTACTCGCCGAACCCGCGCAGCATCTCGGTCAATAGCGTCAGCACGATCGCCCCCAGGGCGGGGCCGTAGATCGAGCCGATGCCGCCAACATAGACCATGATGATCAGGGTAATCGAAAGCACGACCGAGAACAGCGGCGGGCTGACCTGCAACTGATAGTGCGCATAGAGCGCACCGCCGAGCCCCGCAAATGCGGCGCTGATCATCAACGATGCGATTTTGTAGAAGGTAACGTTGATGCCCGCCGCCTGACAGGTCGCCTCGTCGCCACGGATCGCGCGGAGCAGAAGCCCCCAGTGCGAGTGGGCGAGCGCCGTGAGAATCGCAACCGTGATGACAAGGGCAGCCAGGACGAACCAGTAATAGTGCAACGGCGACAGTATCAGCGGCTCGAGGCCGTACAGTCCCTCCTCGCCGCCGCTATATTCCCAGAAGATCAGACACAGCCGCTGCATGATGGCGGACGCCGTCAGCATCGCCAGCGCGAAGTAAGGACCTTTCAGGCGAAGTGTCGGAAACCCGACGACAACACTGAATGCGACGGCGACCGCGACGGCGGCCGGCAGGCTGTACCAGGGATTGGCAAACCAGACGGTGGCGAGGAAACCCGCGGTATAGGCACCGGCTCCGATGAACAGCGAGTGTCCAAAATTCTCGCGGCCGGTCAGGCCGGACATGAAGTCCCAGCTCGCCGCCCAGATGGCATAGATCGCGCAGACGGTCAGGACACCGGTGAGATAATTGCTGTTGAGCAGCATCGGCGTCAGCGCCAGCACCGCGACAACGCCGGCTGCGCCGGAAAGATCGATGAGAGACACGCGCCGCATTTTAAAAAGCCGCCCGCCGGCCGAGCAAGCCGGACGGCTTGATCAACAGCGTCGTGACCACCGCGACCAGCGACACCAGTTCGGTCCACGACGATGAAATGAGATAAGAGACGATGGTTTCCGAATAGCCGAGAAGCAGCGACGCCAGGATGCTGCCGGGGATCGATCCCAACCCGCCGACAATGACGATGGCAAATGCTTTCACCATCGGCAGCAGTCCCATCCCCGGCTGCACCGTGAGAAAGGGCGACACCAGCACACCCGCCAGCGCCGCAGTGCCGGCCGAGATTGCCATCACGATCGAAAATATCCGGTTGGTAGGAATTCCCATGTACTGGGCCGCCTCCGGATCCTGCGACACCGCGAGGATAGCGGCGCCGAGGCGGGTACGCTGGATAAACAGCCATAGGCCGCTCAGCACGATCACGCCTGCAAACAGCGCGAGAAGCCGCTGGCCGCCGATATCGACGCCGCCGATGCTGATCTTCTCCGCCACAAACGAGGGCACATTGCGGTATTCGGAGCCGAACGTGATGAAAAGCCCTTGCTCTACTGCGAGCGAAACCGAAAGCGTGATCATGAGCACCGCGAGCTGCGAGGCGCGCAGCGGACGCACCAGAAAACGTTCCATCAACACGCCGAAGCCGGCGACGAACAGGACCGACAGCGGCGCTGCGATAAAGAGAGGAAAATGCAGCAGCGTTGTGAAGACATAGGCGGCATAGGCGCCCAGCGCGTAGAACGCGCCATGCGCCAGGTTGAGGATTCGGGCGACACCGAAAATCAGCGTGAAGCCGACCGCCAGCATCGCGTAGATCGCGCTCGATACGGCGCCGTAGATCAGGATTTCAAGCATGCCAGCCCGATGTCATGAGATCAGGGAGCTGCCACCTCCCCATTGAGGCGACCGGAGATGCTAGTCCGGCCGGTCGCCCAACGAGGACGATGGCCTTAGTTGCTCATCCAGGGCGGCGCGATCATCTTGCCGGTGGCGCTTTCCTTCGGCCAAACCACGATTCGATCGCCATTCGGATACCACTGCACGAACAGAAAGTTCTGCATGCCAGGTCCGGTTCTGACGTCGTGCATGTCGTCGAACATCATCTTGCCAGCGATGCCGACGTGATCGGTCTTCTCGAGCTCCTTGATGACGGCATCGGGCTCGGCCGACTTGGCGCGGGCGACTGCTTCGGCATAGACGTAGACCGCGTCATAGGCGCCGATGCCGGTATAGACCGGCGCGGTCCCGAACCGTTTGACGAATTCGTCCCAGAACGGAACGGTCTTCGGCGTCAGCGGGGCACGGATCGCGAACGTGGCGACGGTTTCGCTGTTGGCCTTGCCGCTCACGCGCGTGAAGAAATCGGCATCCTGGCTCTTGACGTCGATGCCGCCGATCGGGATCGGCACCTGCGCGTCATACCACTGCTTGACGAAAACGTCTGACGAGGCGTGCGACAGGATTACGATGAGATACTGCGCACCACTGTCCTTGACCTTGGCGAACAAAGGCGAGAAGTCGGACGTCGAGGTGTCGAAAAATTCCGTCAGCCGCACGTCGGATCCGCCGTCGGCCGCGCCCTTCTTGAGGATGGGAACCAGGTCCTGCACCCATTTCGCATTCTCGCCGACGATCGCGATCTTGGTCAACTTCATATCGTCCTTGAGCTTGCCGCCGATGAAATCGACCAGCGCACGGGCCTGATGCGCGGCGTTGATTGGAAACGCGCGGAAGATATATTTGTAGTTATCGTAATCCGCTTTCACTTTCTGGGTGATGGCTGGTGAGGCCGCCCCGACCCCGATGTAGATGGTCTTGGCCCGGGAGATATGCGGCAACTGGGCGAGCGTCACGCCGCTGGTATAGCCGCCGATCAGCACATCGACCTTGTCGTCGGCGGTCAGCTTCTTGATTGCCGCGATTCCCTGCTCCGGGTTTTCGGTCTCGTCGGCAACAACGATTTCCAGCTTTCGCCCGAGCAATCCGCCCTTGGCGTTGATTTCCTCAGCCGCCATCTTGGCCGCGTTCTGGGTATCTCGCCCCACCTGCAGCTGGATCGCCGTGGGGATGCCGATGCGAATGGGACCCTGTTGGGCGGAAGAAGGCGCGATAGAGATCGAGGCGCCGATGCTCACGACGCTCGCGGCTGCGAGCAACCTCAGAATTGGCCGCATATGAAACCTCCCTGTTGCATGTGGTCCGAGACCCGATGCATTTTTCTTATTAGCCGCAATAGTTTGCCTGCGGACAAAAGACCGAAGTCAAGGGAATAGCTCTGGCGCGAACCGATTTGGATCAAACCGCGACGAAACAATTGTTCACCATGATGGAGCCATTTTGCGACTTCGATGCAAGTGTTCTGAAACCGCCGCCCTGTAATGAACGCTTCAACGATGCGCCGAAACGGCCGCAAAGCGCAGAGACAGGGGACGACCAATGTTCAATCCGGCTACCTTCAAGCGGAATTCCCGACGCGCAGCCGCTTTCGGCGTGCTGGCTGGCCTCATTGCCTTTTCCGGCTCCGCGGCGGCCTCGCCGCTGCCGCTGTTTCCCTTCATGATGACACCGCCAGCGCAATCGGCGCCGCCGCCGGTACAGGCCGCGCCCTCCGAAGAGGAAGTTGCCGCGGTGGAGATGCCGGCGCGGCTAAAGCGCCAGATCGTCAGCTACGCCACCCGCGAGGCGCCCGGCACCGTCATTATCGATACGCCCAACACCTATCTCTATTACGTGCTCGGCGGCGGTCAGGCGATCCGCTACGGCATCGGCGTCGGCCGCGACGGCTTCACGTGGTCGGGCGTCCAGTCGGTTACCAGGAAGGCCGAGTGGCCGGATTGGACCCCGCCTCCGGAAATGATCGCGCGCCAGCCCTATCTGCCGCGCCAGATGGCCGGCGGCCCCGGCAATCCGCTCGGCGCGCGTGCGATGTATCTCGGCGGTACGGTGTATCGCATTCACGGCACCAACGCGCCGGGAACCATCGGCACCCACGTTTCGTCGGGCTGCATTCGCCTCACCAACGAAGACGTCACTGATCTCTATTCGCGGGTCAATGTCGGCACCAGGGTGATCGTGCTGCCGATGGACCGCCGCGCCGACAATACGAACGGCAAGCAGGTCTGACATTGATCCTGCGATGAGAGGGCGCCCCTTCCCCGCTCTGGCGCCGCAACAACCCGCCCTGTAGACTCCGTCCCTTAATCAGTCCGGGGAGACGATGCGGCCGGCGGTAAGCCTCAAAACGATCCTGCTCGCGATCGCGGTGGTCGTGGCCTCGTTTTTCGTCAGCCTGAAGACGATGGATTGGCTGTCGCCGCGTGGCACGGTCGGCGGGCCGGTGCTGGTCGAACTGCCGCCGCTGCCGCCCGCGCCGCGCAGCTCGGTCATCCTTGCGCCGGTCGCGATTGCGCTGACCGCCATCCGCGACGCCGCCGATCACAACGCGCCACGCAACTTCGCGGGCAAAGCCGACAATCCGGCGTCGCAGATTTTGCAGAATGCCGATATCGGCTGGACCGCTTCGCGCGGGCCGATCACCGCGACCGGCGGCCAGGACGTGCTGTCGCTGGCAACGCAGCTGACCGGAAAACTGAATGTAACGGGCTCGCTGTCGTCGAAGGCGACCGGCGCGATCGGCGACGCGATCGGCGGGCTCCTGGGCGGCAACGTCGCCAAGCAGATCGGCAGCGTGAACATCAAGTCGCTTAACGCGAACGCGGAGATCAAGGGCAACGTCACCTTCACCTCCCGGCCGAAGCTGGCCGCGGCCTGGCACCTCGAGCCCAATCTGGCTGCCCAGGTGACGCTCAACGACAGCAGCCTTTCGGTGGCCGGCGCCAAGGTCAACGTCCCCGCGCAGGTCAAGCCTCTGATCGACAAAACGGTCGCCGATCAGGTCGCAGCTCTGGAAACGCGGATCCGCAACGATCGCAGCCTGGAGCAGAGCGCGCGGGCACAATGGGCTAAGGCCTGCCGCTCGATCCAGCTGCAAGGCACCGCCGCCGCCGCGACGTTGCCGGCGCTTTGGCTTGAACTGCGGCCGACCCGCGCCATCGCAACGCAACCCAGTGTCGACGCCTCGGCGGTCACGCTGATGCTTGGCCTCGAGGCGGAGACGCGCATCACTTCCACGCAGACCAAACCCGACTGTCCGTTTCCCGCAAAGATCGCCATCGTTCCGCCGACGCCGGGAGGCGTCACTATCGGCGTGCCGATCGACGTACCGTTTACCGACATCAACAAGATCGTGGAGGCGCAGTTCGCCGGCCGCACCTTTCCGGAAGACGGTTCCGGCTCGGTCGATGTCACCGTGACGCGCGCCAGCGTCGCGGCGTCGGGCGACCGACTGCTGATATCGCTCCTGCTCAATGCCAGGGAGAAGAAGAGCTTCTTCGACCTGGGTGGCCAGGCCATGGTGCACATCTGGGGCAAGCCGGTACTCGACCAGGCGCAACAGACGCTGAGGTTGGCCAACATCGAACTCGCCGTCGAATCGGAAGCCGCGTTCGGGCTGCTGGGGGCCGCGGCGCGCGCGGCCATGCCGCATCTGCAAAAGGCGCTTGGCGACAAGGCCACCATCGACCTCAAGCCGTTCGTCACCAGCGCGCGGAAAAAGATCGCCGATGCGATAGCCGACTTTCAGAAGAACGAGGACGGCGTGCGGGTAACGGCCGATATCACCAGCCTGCGGCTTGCCGACATCGCCTTCGATTCCAAAACGCTGCGCGTGATCGCGGAAGCCGAAGGCGCGATCAACGTTTTCGTGACCGCGCTGCCGGGGCTGTAGGCTTCCTCTCTGTCTCCCCGCGTGCGGGGAGACGCGCGTCTCGATCGTTCAATAGGCTTCAACTCTCGAATTTGAACGAGACCTTTACCTTGGCGCGATAGGCCTCGACCTTGCCCTTGGCGTCCAGTTGCAAATCGAGCTGGACGACTTCCGCAACGCGAAGATCCCGGAGGGATTCTCCGGCTTTGTCGACAGCCGCCGCGGCAGCCTTTTCCCACGAATCCTTGCTGGTACCGATCAGCTCAATGATCTTGTAGACGCTCTCGGCCATGTCGTCCTCCCGTTCGATGTCCGGCAGGACGCAGGTGCTCCTGCCACCGACAAGCCTAACATCGGAACATCAGCGCTGAAAGGATGCTGCGCACCCTGCGCTGTTTGCCGACCTGTGTCGCGCTCGATCAGGAATGATCGGCCGGCAGCGATGCCGTCCGATCATTTGGGGTCAAGTCTCGCCGCGCTCAGAACCCGCCCCAATATGGCGGAATTCCATAATAGCGATGCAGCTCCAATTCCTGCGAGCGATCGCCCCAATCGAAATCCTTGTCGGCGCGAAACGACGGCGCGCGCCTCAGCTCGTCATCGTCGATGTCGAGTTCATAGGCCTCGCACTTCGGGTTGTAGGCAAGACGCGCCCACGGCAGCGGAAGCAGGTCGGCTCCCATGCCGAGGAACCCGCCGAAACTGAGGATCGCGTAGGATACCTTGCCGGTGATCTTGTCGATCATCAGCCGTTCGATATGGCCGATCCTGCCGCCGTTCGGCCGTCGCACCACGGTACCTTCGACCCGATCGCTCGCGATCAGCTGATGCGGTTTGGTCATGACGTCGGGCATCATCATCACCCCCTTTCGGGTTGATGAAACCACAACCAACGTTATGCCCCCAAAGAAGTTCCTTCAGGCCGCGAGAGCTTCGGAATCGGATTCCGGGTCTTCGAAGAAGGCTACCGCCTCGAACTGGTAATCGCATGCCCAGCAATGCCAAAGATAGGCGGTGCGGCGCGGGCTATCTTCGATCCATTCCGGGGTGGCGATCGGCTTGCCGCATTGGGCGCAAGGATTCCTCTGAGGCAAATAACCGAAATTCATTCGGGCCATCGTGCGTCTCCCGTTTACTTTTTTGCTGAGTGAATTGGACAGGATTGCTGTCGGAAAACTTTTCTTGGTTTTAAATCTTCTACAGAATTTTGTCAGCAGAACGGCGAACCGTCAATGGCGACGCAAATTTACTTCGCCTTCGGATCGACCGCCGGCTCGGCCGTATGCACCGCGCCGGCTTTGCGGACATGGATGGTCGCGATATCGTCGGCATAGACCTTCTGCCAGCCGTCGATGTGATCGAGCAGCTTGGTGGCGGCACTCTGGGTGCGCATCAACGTCGCCTCGATCCTGTACTGCTCCAGCAGCCGGAACAGGTTCTCCGGCTCCATCAATCCGCTGGCGGCGTTGTGGTCGACGAAGAATTTTTCACCGTAGAGTTCGGTGCGGCCGTCGATGAAGGGGGCGACGCCGTTGGCGATCAGATAGCCGCCGAAATCATAGTCGTTGAAGACGCGCGCGAGATTCAATTTCTTCAGCGCGGCGACGGCCGCCACCGGCGAGCCCCTCGTATGCGGCTCGAAGCGATGCACCGAGGCAAAGGCAACGGTTCCCGCCACCAGCACCATGGCGACGCCGGCAAACAGCCCGCCGCGCGGGGGACGCGCCGCGCCCGAAGCCTCGGGCCCGCCGAGCTGCAGGGCGATTGGGGCGGCAAGAACGAGCGGCGCCAGCAACGCCAGAATTTCGCCGGCCCGGGCCTGCGCCAGCGCCATGTGGACGAAGCCCAGCAGCAGCACGATGCGCAGCGGCGGCAGCTTGATGCCGCGCCACAGCGCGAGCCCAACTCCTAAGAGCAGGCCAACCTCGAGCGCCCCGACGCTGCCGAAATCCGCCGGCCGCCATTCCATGATCAGTGGCAGCGCGCCACCGAGCGCCAGGATCTTCTGCGATGCCAGCAGCGCATTCCAGCCATAGGGCGTGCAGCAACTGGCGATAAGCGCGGCGGCGCCGAACGCGGCCCAGCGCAGCACCAGCGATTGGCGCAAGCTCGCTTCGGCGCCCAGCACGGCGTCGAGCCCGATCGGCGCGATCAACACCAGGCCGAAGACAAACCCGCCGTGCAGATTGGCCCACAGCGCCATCCATGGCAGCAGCCAAAAAGACGGCGCGCCGCGCCGGTCCGCGGCCGCGACCAGCCCGCCAACCCACGCCACCATGAACGGCATGGCCAGCACGTGCGGCCGCGCCAGCAGATGCGGCACGGTCAGCGCCAGCGCGCCCGCAACAAAGACCAGGGTCGTGCTGTCGCTGACGCGCCGGCTCAGGAAATTGGCGAGCAGGGCGAACGTTGCCGCGATCGCACCTGCGGAAAGCACCACCGGTCCGCTCCAGCCGAACACCGCATAGGTTCTGGCGAGAAGCACCTGCGCCAGCCACTGCGTCGAAATCCAGGGCTGGCCGCGCATGGTGAAGGAGTAGACGTCGGTTTCCGGCACGGCGTGATGGTCAAGGATCCACTGCCCGACCGTGATCTGCCACAACGTGTCGGGATCGATCAGCAGCCGGTTTCCAGCGAGCAGAAACAGCGCATAGACGCCGGCGCCGACCCACAGCGGCAGCAGGCCGCGTATCGGGCTGGCCTGTTCGGAGGGTTGGGCGACGGAAATGGACATCGGGACGGCCGGATTTTTCGCTGGTTTCCGGCCCGATCGAAGCACGCCAGGGCATAATTCTTGGTAAAGCCGGAGCCCGCGAACAGGTGCAAATGCCTCGGAAAGCCCCTGCGCGGCGGGTTCGCCGACCAGTTATTGTCATGGCGGGACCCTTTGGCCGGCATGACGGATTTGTGTCCGTTGACACCCCGGCCCATCGGCTTACATTGGCCCCGTTCCGAGGGGAGCTCTGAGAGGAGCTGAGAGACCGCAAGCTCAAGGCCCTGCTTTGCGGCAGGGGAATGAGACCGCGGTGACCCTTTGAACCTGATCCGGGTTATGCCGGCGAAGGGACAGGGATGTACCAGACTTCAAAGACCCCGCGGGGGGAATCACACGTATCCGTCATCGGCGCAGGCATTGCCGGCGCGTGGCAGGCGCTGTTGTTTGCGCGGGCCGGTCACTCGGTCACGCTGCACGAGCGCAGCGACGAGGCGATGAATCTCGCCACCAGCCACTGGGCCGGCGGCATGCTCGCGCCCTATTGCGAGACCGAGGTCGCCGAACCGATCATCTGCCGGCTCGGCCTGAATGCGATCGAGCTGTGGCGCGAGGAACTGCCGGACACGCCGTTCAACGGCTCGCTGGTGGTGGCGCACGCGCGCGAACGCAACGATTACGAACGCTTCGCGCGGATGACCACCGGCCACGCGCGGGTGGATACCCGGGGGCTCGCCGAGCTCGAACCCTCGCTGGAAGGCCGTTTCCGCGAAGGACTGTTCTTCGCCGACGAAGGCCACGTCGAGCCACGCCGCGTGCTGCCGAAACTGCACGAACGCATCCTCGCCGCCGGCGGCACCATCAAGTTCAACAGCGAGCCGGCGCCTTCGGATTTCGACGGCATCGTGATCGACTGCCGCGGGATGGCCGCGCGCGACGTCCAGCCCGAGCTGCGCGGCGTCAAGGGCGAAATGATCGTGATCGAAACCGCCGAGGTCAAGCTGGAGCGTCCGGTGCGGCTGATCCATCCGCGCTGGCCGCTTTACGTGATTCCGCGCGAAGACAACCTGTTCATGCTGGGCGCCACCTCGATCGAAGCCGAGGACTGGGGCGTCAGCCTCCGCTCGGCCCTGGAGCTGTTGGGCGCCGCCTATGCGGTGCATCCGGCGTTCGCCGAAGCCCGCATCGTCGAATTCGGCTCCGGGCTGCGCCCGGCCTACCCCGACAACCTGCCGCGCATCACCGTCGACAAGAACCACATCATCGTGAACGGACTTTATCGCCACGGCTTCCTGATCGCGCCGGCGCTGGCGAAACTGACGCTCGCCTATGTCGAGCACGGCCGGCTCGACAACGAGGTGATGCGATGCGTGTGATCGTCAACGGCGAGCAGCGCGAGATTGCCGCAAGCCGCGTCGACGCGCTGCTCGCCGAGCTCGAATACGAGGGCACGCATTTCGCGATCGCGGTGAATTACGACGTGCTGCCGAAGAGCCGCTGGGCGGAGACACCGCTCAAAAGCGGCGACCAGATCGAGATCATCACGCCGCGTCAGGGAGGGTGATGGATGATGACATCTGATCTCTCGTCGTCCCTGCGCACGCAGGGACCCATAACCACCGGCTTTCGGGGGTACGAAAGGTATCTGCCACTTTGCCTCAATGAGAAGACACGGCGTATGGGTCCCTGCTTTCGCAGGGACGACGAGGACGGAACACTGACACCATGCTGAAACTCTACGACCGCGAATTCAAATCCCGCCTGATGGTCGGCAGCGGGCTGTATCCGTCGCCGGCGATCATGCAGGAGGCGATCCGCGCCTCGGGCGCCAAAATCGTCACGGTGTCGCTGCGGCGGGAATCCGCCGGCGGCAAGAACGGCGAGGCGTTCTGGTCGCTGATCCGCGAGCTCGACGTCGCGGTGCTGCCGAACACCGCCGGCTGCCGCAGCGTGCGCGAGGCCGTGACCACGGCGAAAATGGCGCGCGAGCTGTTCGCCACTTCCTGGATCAAGCTCGAGGTGATCGCCGACAACGACACGCTGCAGCCCGACGTGATCGGCCTGGTCGAAGCCGCGGATATCCTGATCAAGGACGGTTTCCAGGTGTTTCCCTATTGCACCGAGGATCTCAGCGTCGCGACCCGGCTGGTCGATGCCGGCTGCAGGGTGGTGATGCCGTGGGCGGCGCCGATCGGCAGCGCCAGGGGCATCGTCAACCGCGACGCGCTGAAGCTGTTGCGCGACCGCCTGCCCGATATCACGCTGGTGGTCGATGCCGGCCTCGGCGCGCCCAGCCACGCGGCCGAAGCCATGGAACTTGGCTACGATGCCGTGCTTTTGAATACCGCCATTGCAAAAGCCGCAGAGCCGGTGGCGATGGCGAAGGCGTTTCGTTTAGGCGTCGAGGCCGGCCGCACCGCCTTCGAGGCGGGCCTGATGGAAGCCCGCGACTTCGCCTCCCCTTCAACCCCTGTCGTTGGGACACCGTTCTGGCATGCCGTATCCTGATCGCAACGCGTATCCTGATCGATTTTATCCTGTCGTCGACAGCGTCGCCTGGGTCGCGCGGCTCGCCTTGCTCGGCGCCGGCACGATCCAACTGCGCGCCAAGAACCTCGATGATGCCGAGGCGCTGCAGATCGTGCGCGACGCGCTTGAGGTCATCAAGGGCACCTCGGCAAAGCTCGTGGTCAACGATTACTGGCGCGCGGCGATCGCGGCCGGCGCCAAGAATCTGCATCTCGGCCAGGAAGACCTGGCCGAGCTTGATGACGCCGACCTCAAGGCGATCCGCGATGCCGGCCTGACGCTCGGCCTTTCCACCCATGACGACGCCGAGCTGGAGACCGCGCTGCGCGCCAGGCCCGATTACGTCGCGCTGGGGCCGATTTTTCCGACGACGCTGAAATCGATGCGCTTTGCGCCGCAGGGCATTGCCAAAATCACCGAGTGGAAGAAGCGCGTCGGCGACATTCCGCTGGTCGCGATCGGCGGCATCAAGCTCGAACAGGCACGCGAGATTTTCGCCGCCGGCGCTGATTCCATCGCCGTGGTCAGCGACGTCACCCAGAACCCCGAGCCCGACGCCCGCGTGCGCGCCTGGCTCGGAATGCACGCGGAGGCCGCGTGATTGATTTTACGACGGCCATCTGCCGTCATTGCGAGCGCAGCGAAGCAATCCATCTCTAGCGAACCGCAGAAAGCTGGATTGCTTCGTCGCTACGCTCCTCGCAATGACGGGATCGACAAATAGAAATTCACAGGAGGACAGGCCATGAACATACGCTCCAATCCGGACACTACGCTTCCCGCCGTGACCACCGGTCCGCTGCCCTCGTCGCGCAAGATCTTTGTCACGCCCGATGAAGCGCCCGACCTGCGCGTTCCCTTGCGCGAGATCATCCTGAGCGAAGGCGCCGGCGAACCCAATCTTCCCGTCTACGACACCACGGGCCCCTACACCGACCCTGATGTCGTGATCGACGTCAATGCCGGCCTGCCGCGCAACCGCATCAGTTGGGTGAAAGAGCGCGGCGGCGTCGAGGAATACGAAGGACGCGCCGTCAAGCCGGTCGATAACGGCAACGTCTCCGGCGACAAGGCGGCGAAGGCGTTCGACGCCTATCACAAGCCGCTGCGCGGGCTCGATGGCCACAAGATCACCCAGCTCGAATTCGCCCGCGCCGGGATCATCACCAAGGAGATGATCTACGTCGCGACCCGCGAGAACCTCGGCCGCAAGGTGCAGCTCGAACGCGCGGAAGCGGCGATCGCCGACGGCGAAAGTTTTGGCGGCGACGATTCCGCCCTTCATCACGCCCGAATTCGTGCGCAGCGAAATCGCGCGCGGCCGCGCGATCATTCCCTGCAACATCAACCATGGCGAACTGGAGCCGGTCATCATCGGCCGCAACTTCCTGACCAAGATCAACGCCAACATCGGCAACTCCGCGGTGACGTCGTCGGTCGAGGAGGAAGTCGACAAGATGGTGTGGGCGATCCGCTGGGGCGCCGACACCGTGATGGACCTCTCCACCGGGCGCAACATCCACACCACCCGCGAATGGATCCTGCGCAACGCGCCGATCCCGATCGGCACCGTGCCGATCTACCAGGCGCTGGAGAAATGCGACGGCGACCCGGTCAAGCTGACCTGGGAGCTCTACAAGGACACGCTGATCGAGCAGTGCGAGCAGGGCGTCGATTACTTCACCATCCACGCCGGCGTGCGGCTGCCCTACATCCACCTCACCGCCAACCGCGTCACCGGCATCGTCTCGCGCGGCGGCTCGATCATGGCGAAGTGGTGCCTGGCGCACCACAAGGAGAGCTTCCTCTACACGCGCTTCGACGAGATCTGCGATCTCATGCGCAAATATGACGTGTCGTTTTCATTCGGCGACGGCCTGCGGCCGGGCTCGATCGCGGATGCCAACGACCGCGCGCAGTTCGCCGAACTGGAGACGCTGGGCGAGCTGACCAAGGTGGCGTGGGACAAGGGCTGCCAGGTCATGATCGAAGGCCCCGGCCATGTGCCGATGCACAAGATCAAGATCAACATGGACAAGCAGCTCAAGGAATGCGGCGAAGCGCCGTTCTACACCCTGGGGCCGCTGACCACCGACATCGCGCCGGGCTACGACCACATCACGTCAGGCATCGGCGCCGCCATGATCGGCTGGTTCGGCTGCGCGATGCTGTGCTACGTGACGCCGAAGGAGCATCTCGGCCTCCCTGATCGCAACGACGTCAAGGTCGGCGTCATCACCTACAAGATCGCGGCGCACGCCTCCGATCTCGCCAAGGGCCACCCCGCCGCGCAACTGCGCGACGACGCGCTCTCCCGCGCCCGCTTCGACTTCCGCTGGATCGACCAGTTCAACCTCGGCCTCGATCCCGAGACCGCGAAGCTCTTCCACGACGAGACCCTGCCGAAGGAAGCCCACAAGGTCGCGCATTTCTGCTCGATGTGCGGCCCGAAATTCTGCTCGATGAAGATCACCCAGGACGTGCGCGATTATGCGGCGACGCTGAACGACCCGGCGAGCGTGGGGATGTCGGTGAGCGGCACCATTGAGGATGGCATGGCGGCGATGAGCGCCAAGTTCAAGGAGATGGGCGGGCAGGTGTATCTCGATGCGGAGAAGGTGAAGGAGAGTAACAGGGTGCTGTGAAGGGACTTGTGTGCTGGAGCATTTGAACGAAGGAATACACCGCCTGCTCTTTGCCGTAGCATGGCTTCTCGCCAGCGCATCCTTTTCGCTGGCGCAGACTCCTATTCGTACCGTTAGTGGTGGTCTCGTCGCTCCAGCGGAAGTCGTGCTTTATATACACTCGGGTTTGAAAAGCACGGACTTCATTCAACCATTGGTTGGCGCGCTCCAGCGCGTGCTCGTTGCCCCTGTCTCGACGCGAATATCAAATCTTCGACTTGTACCTGATTTGCGCGCAACGCCGACCCAGCTCGACGTTACCAAAGTCGCAAACCTGTTCATTCAAACTACTGCGGCCGATGGTGGCTCCCAAGCATTCAAATACCTTTTGATTCCTTATGACCTGAAGGCTGAACCATGGCATTATGTCTTCTCGACAAGCTTTGGGAATGAAACGACACCTTATCACGCCGCCGTATTCTCTACCGCGCGGCTTGATGTTGCCGATCCGAGACGACAGCATCATCAGGGCAGCGACATCACAGCAATGCGCGCCTACAAATTGATTCTCAAATCGATTGCTCGGCTCGCGGGCCTCAAGAGCCCCGACGCCTGCGTTCTGGTTTTTCCGAGGAGCCTCGATGAACTCGATCAAAAATCATCTGAGTTCTGCCCAAACGATCGCGCAGCACTGGTAAACGCTGGGATCCTGAACTCCAAAGAAGGCCAACAAGGACCTGATTGTATTGCGATCTCGCGACGATGGCCTGCGGAACTAAATGTTGCAGTCCTCAGCCCGTAGGATGGGGCGAGCCGTTGCGAAACCCATCGAGCTGGCAACGGCTTCATGGCGTATCGCTGGAAGTCAAAGCCAGCATGGATGACGGCGTGATCGATCTACATCGGATCTGGATTTGAGAGCCGCCTTCGGGCGGCTTTTTCTTGGCTGTCGTCGCCGATCCCGGAGGCCTGGTTCCCGAAACACGTTTTGCATCGCACTATTGATCGAGATCAATTCACCGCTATTCGGTCGCAATAGCATTAAGTGCGATTTCACATGGTTCAGGAGGAAGGAATTACCGCATGTTGGTTGACCAGGAGAAGAAGGCAGCACCGCATGTCCAATTGAGTGGGGACGAGCAAATGAAATTGATATCGGCTGCAATTGCGAGCGGGGATCAAGGGGTTAAAGACCTTATTGCGCGCCTGGCGTTCTTCCTTCGGGATATCCACGGCTTCGCGTTCTGACCTGGGTAGCGCGGGATGGATTGAGCCGTTGCGACACCCATCGCATGTCGCGATTGTCACGATGGGTTTCGCTCGCCTGCTCAACCCATCCAGCGAACTCCATGTCTTCACATCTCGGCGAGGGAATTATCCCGAGCGCTGGAGCCGGGAGATACGCCGCAAAAGCAAGCCGCCAGCTGTCAAAATGATGGAATGGTTTTCAGTCGGAGATGGCCGCGCCATTTGCGGGGCAGCGCGCCCTGACGGAGTTTCTGTCTGACTTATCGAGGCAGGAGAAAAGATCACGCCAATGCGCTGTCCGGGGTTTGCCGTTGAGAGGCTCGACTTCAATCTGCGACCCGCAGACGCCGCATGGTGAACTCGATGTGTCCATCGGGCAGCTGCCGCCATTGCTCGACAATCGTCATATAGCCGCCTTGCGGAAACTGATCGAGAATTTCGCGAGCCTTGATGCGGGCCGCATCGACCGGCAGCCTGAACGTCTCTCGCAAAAATTCGTCATCCGGCTCGCGGCGGTCGGAAATTCGCCTGGCAAGATCACTCGGTCGGATAGTCATCTGGTCGGCACTCCGCCCTTGATATCGAAATAGCAGGTTCGCATGGGCGATCCTTTGGTCGAAACGGGAGCCCCGAACGAAGATCGCCGAGGCTCCCGTCGACACCGAAGCTGCCTGCGTTGAGCGGTCGGCACCCTCGTTGAGCAGTTCGGCAGTAACCAGTTGCTAATCGGCAACGCCTGCCATCGATTGATCCAGCGCAATTCGCCAGGAGGATTGTCGCATCCGCACGTCAGAATAAACCTGACATGCGAGAGACCATGGCTCTCCGAGGTTTGACGTCAAGGACGAAGCCCAGACAAAAAGCCGCTCCGGGGCGGCTTCTCAATTCAAACCTGATGATCGTGGATCAGCCGGCCATCGATGCCGGCTTTAGGCGTTCTCTGCGTATGGCAGCCGGAGCGAAAACTGCCGTAACTGCAGACAAGATGGCACCTGTCGTCCATCGCGCAATCAAGGAAGAACCATGCGAAATAGGATGCCAACACGAGGAAGGCGAGCCACAGTGTTGCTTTGGTCATTCGATCCATGGTCGCACCGTTTCTTTCGTGACCACCAACGCCGCCCGGCGGAGTATGATCGCCCGGCGGCGTTGGTTCACGTACTGGGCGCTAAAATTCCCAGCACCCTTTGTTTGCGCCAGCCGTGCCCAAGGTTCATGGAACCCTCGGAAATTTTGACTGAGGCCGCCGCCGACGAGCGCGTAGGATGGGTTGAGCCCTTGCGAAACCCATCGCATGTCGCCGTCATCACGATGGGTTTCGCTCCGCTCAACCCATCCTACTCGGCGGACAAGTCGACTAGCCCGCCTGCGGCCCTGCTTCGCTTCACCCGCAAGCGCAATCTTGCGACCCGGGCTGCGGCAAAACAACCCGCCGGGCAAATCACCAAAAGCTGTCCAGCCCCGCCGCGAAAAATATTCCGCTTCACGCGCCGGGCAAATCAGTGATCTAGCTCCGCGCGTCTCACCCGGATGAGGGGCGGCTCGCGATCGTCACGAACGTTGCGGTGAGATGCGGTGGACGCGACGCGCGCGAGAGACGAGCGCGCGCCATGCGGACGGCGAAGTCGCGTGGTCCTGACGCCCCGACGCTGGCGTCAAGTTGGCGGGCAACCGCCGATGACGGTGGCAAAAGAGCCCGGTCACCGGGGAGAGCGCGAAGTAAGCCGTAAACCATCGCGCAGGGAAAGCCGGATGTTTCCGGTTGAACCTGTGGTCCTACCCCCGTGCTTTATCTTGCACGAGACCCACGGGTGCAATCGGCACCCGGCTTTCCCTGCGCCCTCTGCCTGGAGGGTGAGGAAATTCAGAGCAAACCTCGGGCGAAATGCGCCGCGAGATCGCGAAGCTGTGTCTGCGAACCCTGTTGTTTGAAAATTGAATCGGTATCACGTCGTCCCTGCGAACGCAGGGACCCATAATCCGCGGCGGTGATTGTGCAGAAGGTATTCAATGCCAGCGCTCTTCCCGATAAGACACGGCGTGGGTCCCTGCGAACGCAATGCGTTCGCAGGGACCCATCCGCGTGATTCCTCAGTATCGCGATGTGGCAGACGTCCTTTGCAACAACAGCCATCGGTGGTTATGGGTCCCTGCGCCCGTGCGCAATTGCGCACTAGGCAGGGACGACGTTGAGAGATGACGTGCAAGCTACAAGCTACTTCAGCGTGATCGCCAGCCCGCTCAAATCCGCATTGAGCATCAGCCCGACCTGCTGGCCGGACAGCTCCAGCACCGCGCCCTTCTGGTTGGTCAGCACGATCGCGCGCGCGCCGCCGCCGACCGCAATCCCCGCGCCCGCCGCGCCGTAGACGCCGGCGACGTCGGAGGGACGGTAGATGTTGCTGACCCGGCCGCGCAGCATCGTCTTCGATCCGCCGAACACGAGGCCGTAGTCGAGCCCGCCGGCGGACAACGGGTAGCTTCGCCCGCGGAAGGTCAGCCAGCCGCCCCCGCCCGAGCCGCCGATGATCCATCCCGCCTTGTAGATCGTGAGCGTCACGAGGCCTTCGTCGGCACGGGCGGCGGAGGCCAGCGTGGCGCCGGCGAAAGCCGTCAGCGCGACCAGCGCCGCACGAACGGCGGATGAGATCTTCATGGATACGGTCTCCCTTGCGAATTTGCGAGCAGGCATCGCGAAGCGGATCGAGGCGCGCTGCGTCAAGTGTAGCCGATGGACGGGACGGGCGAAGCGATAATCGGATCTTAACTCAGCTCCAACCAACCTCTCCCGACGCGGCCACGCCAGTCCCTGTCGTCTCCTGCGACACGATGAAGGCCATCCGGTGTCAAATGATTGACTTCTTCGGCAACAAGCCCGGATGCGCCAACGGGGGGCGCGAAGCCGCGCCCGATGGCAGGCTCCGCGATATCCGGGGATGGCCGCACGGCACGGATGCCGCTAAGCTGCCGCGAGCTTCGTCGTTGTCCCATCAAAGGTATGCCATGCCCCCGATCCAGTACTTCGCTCCGCCGGCCGGACTCAAGGCCCCGCCATTGTCCTTCGCCACGCGCGCCGGCGACCTGCTGTTCGTCTCGGGCATTCCCGGGTTTGACGACAAGGGCGCGCTGCCGGAAAGTTTCGAGGCCCAGTTCGGCTTCGTCGTCGCCAACGTCAAGCGCGTGCTCGAGCAGGCCGGCGCGACGTTTCGCGATCTCGTCAAGGTCAACGTGCTGCTGACGCGCGCTGCCGACGTCGCCGCCATGAACGTGATGTATGCGTCGGCCTTCGGACCGGCGCCCTATCCCGCGCGCACCACCTGCGTGGTCCAGGCGCTGCCCGATCCGAAGATGCTGATCGAGATCGAGTGCGTTGCCTCGCTTGCCAGAGGCTAGGCGCGACAGGAAGCGCGCTTTCGCTGTTCGGGCGTGCCGCCGGTCGATTGGCGGTAGCGCGATCCGCCGGCTACCACCCAACGTTTATGGCTCGCGCAGCGTCGGGATACGGCCACCTCTAAACTGCCCTGCTCGCGCCTGCCATTTGCCGCATCGCGGTATGAACCTGATCGGGCCCTGCCGATACTCATCCCCCGTAGCCGCGCTCGCCAACCGGGAAAGTTTGTGGCGCCAGGGCACCTGCGAGTTCTGAATCCCTTCGATCGGCGGAAGGGGTGGGCACGCGCGCGACTTCGCGCCGTGCCCACCGTCTTTTATCGCGGGCTTTACGCACGAAGCGTCCGCTCACCGCTCCTTCATCAAGGCGTCCCGCGCCGCGCACAGCTCCAGAAACTCCCGCGCGCTGCCGCCGCCGTCCGGGTGCGCGCTCCGGGCAACGCGCTTGTAGGCCCGGTGGATTTCGGCACCCGAGAGGCGGCAGCCGAGCGGCAAGCCCAGCAGCTGCCGATGGCACTCCGCCGGCGTCAACACCTTCGCCGCGGTCGGGCGCCGGCCGAACTGCGGGGTGGTGAGCGTCTGCAGGACGTCGCGGATGACGCCGAGGCGGCGCCGCGCGGCATCCATGGTATCCCGGTCAGCCTCTTCGGATGAGGCGCTGCGCAGGATCCGCAGCGCCTGCGTGGCCGCCTGCCGCAGGATCGCCTCCTCGCTTGCGCTGGCCATATGCGTCGCAAGGCGCGCGGCTTCGCCATAGTCGGGCGCGGCCGCTAACCAGATCCGCTCGACGCCGAGCTTCCATTTCGCGAGCTGTATTTCCATGGCCAATTCCGGGCTCAACGAATACACCGCGCGAAGGTAAAGCTTTCCGTTTCCGCGCCCGAAATTTTGAATTAGTTTGTATTGAAACCTTGAAACCACCAACGCTGAGGAAACCCCATGCCCCTTCTGCAAAACCACATCGCGGTCGTCACCGGAGCAGGCTCCGGCATCGGGCGCGCGATCGCATCAGGCTATGCCCGCGAGGGCGCGCGGGTGATGCTGCTCGACATCAACGAGAAGGCGGCGGCCGAGGTGGCGCAGGAAATACGTAACGCCGGCGGCAAGGCGGAGAGCTTTGCGCTCGACGTCACCCGGCGCGAAGACTGCATCGCGGTCGCCAAACAGATCGCCGACAAGATCGGGCAGGTCTCGATCCTGGTCAACAATGCCGGCATCACCCGCCGCAACGCGTTTACCGCCGATCCCGACACCGTGTTCAAGGATTGGCAGGACGTCATGGCGATCAACCTGAACGGCACGTTCAACGTCACCCACGCGTTTCTCGAGCCGCTGCTGGCGAGCAAGGGGCGGATCGTCAATCTCGGCTCGATCCAGTCGTTCGTGCATCTGCGCACGCCGAGTTCGCCGGCCTATACCGCCTCGAAACATGGCGTGCTCGGTTTCACCAAGGCGCTTGCCGCCGAACTCGGCAAGCACGGCGTGCGCGTCAACGCGATCGGCCCGGGCTTTATCGAAACGCCGCTGAACGAGAAGGTGCGCGCCACCAATCCGGAGCTGGTGAAGATCTTCATCGACCACACCCCGCTGGGACGCGCCGGCAAGCCGGAGGACATCGTGGGACCGGCGATTTTCCTGGCGTCGGACCTGTCGGGTTATGTCACCGGTTCGATCGTGATGGCGGATGGGGGGTATCGGTCGATTTAGAGCGCGGTGGTTTCACCGTCATGGCAATGGCGAGACCGGGGGCGACATGCGAGGTGGCCTGAAATGGCTGGCGAGCTCACTCGCCCTCGTCTGGCTCGGCCTTGCGCCGGCATCGGCCGCCTGGAAGCACGAGGTCGTTCCGAACAACGGCGACGAACTGACCTATCGGGAGAACGGCAAGCTCGTCTTCTATCTCGGATGCGGCCGCGGCTTTGCGCTGCACGTCAAATATCCCGGGCAGGCCAGCAAGGAGGGCGAGGCCGATATCGCCATCTCGACCTCGAGAGGCAGAATGACGTTTAACGGCGAGTTCGAGGATCCGGAGGTGTTTGGCGGCACCGATTTCGCGCAAACCTATCTCGGCTACCTCCACTCCGACCCCAGGGTGTTTGGAAAAAAATGGAACGCCACCAAAGCGCGCCTGCTCAACATGCTGGACTCGCACGGACCGATCACGGTGTCGGCGGGCACAAGCAGCTATCAGCTTCCCGCCATCGATGCCGGCGACTGGCACAACGCGCTCGAGACCTGCAAGAACTAGCCGCGTTGAAGATTGATATTGATCAATGTCCCCGGCGCCTGCCGCGCAATTGATGGCATCTTCCGGCATCTGCCAGGAATTGACGGGAAACATCGGGAGGGTACGCAAGTGGCCGACGACACAGTCACCCGGCAAGGACGACAGGGGCCGCAGGGCCCGCGCGGCGAGCCGGGGCGTCCCGGTCCGCAGGGCCATCCCGGACGGGCCGGACTTGAAGGCCCGCGCGGCAAGCCGGGGCCGCAAGGCAAGCCCGGCCCGCAAGGCCCGCGCGGCGAGGCCGGCCCGCAGGGCAAGCCCGGCGTGAGGGGCGAAGCCGGTCCGCGCGGCGAACCCGGCCCGCCCGGCCAACTACCTTCGATCGAGCAGGTCATGCCGTGGCTGCATCTCCTGTTCGACGCCTGGGAAGACTACAAGCGGCTGCGCGAGCGCGAGGCGGCCGAGCGCGAAGCCGCCGAACGTGAAGCCGCCGAACACGAGGCCCAGGAAGCGACCGAGCACGCCGATGATGACGACGATGACGATCATCGCAAGGACAAGAAAAAGAAGCGGCACAAGGACAAAGACAAGAAATAGCCTGCCCGCTACCGCGCTCACTTGCGCGGGGCACCGTGAAACGCATCACGCAACCCCGTGAGCTGCCGTTCAGCCAAATCGCAGCCTTGACCGCTCCTTTGCCTTGTCCGCCTCGATCTCGCGGTCGCGCGCGGGTGCGTGGGTGTGAAGCGATGTCAGCAGCCGCCGGGCGGACGCCGAGACTTCCGCCACCGCGAGGTCGAACGCCTCGGCGTTGGCCTGCGACGGCTTGTTGAAGCCCGAGAGTTTTCGCACGAACTGCAGCGCGGAGGCATGGATTTCATCCTCGGTCGCGGGCGGTTCGAAATTGAACAGCGTCTTGATGTTGCGGCACATTCGTTTTCTCCCCGGTCCGCCTGGCTTCCCGATCCAGGCACCTGCATCGCGGCTCATTCTGGCATGGAATGGGTACGGCGTTCACCCCGTCGTGCCACCTCGCGCGCGGTCGCCTCGCGGCGCGACGCATGATAGGCTCGCGGCCAAAGCGGCCCCAGTCAAGGGCGGCCGCGCCTTGGGGAGACGCACCATGAAATATTCGCTCGCGGCGCTATCGGCCGTCTTTGCAATAACTTCATTTGCTGCCCTGGCCGCGGACTATCCGGCGCCGAAGCAAGGAGACTGGATCGCGAAGGATTTCAGGTTCCACACCGGTGAAACCATGCCGGAGCTGCGGCTTCACTACACCACCGTCGGCGAACCCGTTGGACAGCCGGTGCTGGTGCTGCACGGATCGGGCGGCTCGGCGGCGAGCATGCTGACGCCAACCTTCGCCGGCGAGCTATTCGGCCCCGGCCAGCCGCTCGACGCGTCCAGATATTACATCATCATTCCCGACAGCATCGGCCACGGCAAATCGACAAAGCCTTCCGACGGCATGAAGGCAGCGTTTCCCAGATACGATTACGAAGACATGGTCGATGCGCAGTACCGCCTGGTCAAGGAAGGCCTCGGCGTCAGGCATTTGCGGCTCGTGATCGGCAATTCGATGGGCGGCATGCACACCTGGATCTGGGGCGTGAAGTACCCGTCATATATGGACGCACTGGTGCCGATGGCGGCGCAGCCGACCGAGATGGCGGCGCGCAACTGGATGCTGCGCCGGCTGATGCTGGAGACCATCCGCAACGATCCCGATTACAACGGCGGCAGCTACACCGCGCAGCCGCGCATGATGAAATACGCCATCAACGCCTACGCCGGCGGCACCCTCGCCTATCAGACGCTGGCGCCGACGGCGGCGAAAGCCGACAAGATGGTGGACGAGCGGCTGGCCGCGCCGATGACCGCTGACGCCAACGACTTCATCTACCAGTGGGAAGCCCCGCACGATTACAATCCTTCCGCCGGGCTGAAGAAGATCGAGGCGACGCGGCTTGCGATCAATGCCGCCGACGACGAACGCAATCCGCCGGAAACAGGGTTGACCGACACCGCGCTGAAACGCGTCAAGAACGGGAAGCTCTATCTGATCCCGGCCAGCACCGAGACGCGCGGGCACCTCACCACCGGCAATGCCAGGTTCTACAAGCAGCAACTGCAGGAATTGCTGGCGACCGCGCCGCAGCGCACGATGTGAAGATGAGCTTCGGGGTGTTATACTCGGACCGAAGCTTTGACCGGAGACAGAACGTGGCCGACCTTGCCGCCAGCGATCTAGAGACGATCTACCCGAAACCATCGCCGCGCGTGATCGCGAAGGCGCGTCCGGAGATCGACGCGCATGCGAGAAAATTCATCGCGATGTCGCCGTTCTGCGTGGTCGCGACATCGGGCTCCGACGGCAGCGTCGATGCCTCCCCGCGTGGCGGCAATCCCGGTTTTGTCCACGTCGCCGGACCGAACCAACTGCTGATGCCCGATCGCTCCGGCAACAACCGCATCGACAGTTTCAGAAACATCGTCGAGGGCAGCGGCTTCGTGCAGCTGATCTTCTTCGTGCCCGGGATCGACGAGACGCTGCGCGTCGGCGGCAAAGGCAGACTGTCGGCCGAGCCGAATCTGCTGGCCTCGATGGTGGAGTTCGGCAAGTCGCCGCGCGCGGTGCTCAGCATCAGCGTGCAGGAAGCCTATTTCCATTGCGGCAAGGCGCTGATGCGCGCGCGTCTGTGGTCAGGGGATGCGCAGGTCGAACGATCGGCGTTTCCCAGCATCAGCCAGGTAATCCACGACCAGACGAAACTGGGCGAGCCGGAACCCCAGGCCGAGGTCGAAGCGCGCAACAAAACGCAGCTCTGAAGAGACTATTGCCCGCTCTCGAGCCCGCCGACATGCTTCTGAGTATAGAGTTCGAGCCCGATCCGACCGATCAGATCGAGTTGGGTTTCGAGGAAGTCGATGTGGTGCTCCTCGTCCTTCATCAGGCTCTCGAACAGGTCGCGCGAGACGTAATCCTTGACACCATGGCAGTAGGTCGCCGCCTCCTGATAGAGCGCGCGGGCGCCGACCTCGGCGGCCAGATCGCACTCGATGATTTCCTTGACATTCTGCCCGATCCGCAAGGGATCGAGCACCTGCATGTTGGGAAAGCCGTCGAGGAAGAGGATGCGGTCGGTGAACTTGTCGGCATGCTCCATCTCCTCGATGGATTCCTTACGCCAGGTCTTGGCCAGTTCCAGCAGACCCCAGTTGTTCAGAAGCCGATAATGCAGCCAGTACTGGTTGACGGCAGTGAGCTCGCTGCGCAGACCCTTGTTGAGGTATTCGATGACTTTCGTGTCGCCCTGCATGATGCATCCTCGCTGCCCAGGTCCGTCAGGATGGTCCTCGTAAGGTATCCTAAAACGCCAGATTAAATCGCGGAAGGGCAAACCGGAACAACAGACGAAAATTTCAGGCGGCAAATTCGAGGGACAATTCGCCGTCCACGTCTGCGTCCATCCCGGTCCGGCTGTGCGGGCAGCCGGGTTGGCAAGCCTTGGCGCAGGCACCGAGCGCCTCATCAATGATGGCTTTAACCGTGCTCGCGCACCGGCCACATTCGACGCTACAGCCCAGGCAACCATAGACTTGCCTGGCATTGCGCGGAAGGTCTTCCGCCGAGCTGACGGCGTGGCGGACATCGTGGTCGCTGATGACGTTGCAGGAACAAACAATCATGAAACGCTGGGATCCTTCGGGTGATGCGGAGCCATCGATATTTAAGAGCGCGGTGGGATGCAAAAGGAAAAACCGCCTTTTCAAGTGATTCCAAACTGATCCCCGATTTAAGCTAGATCGAATCTAAAAGGCGCGATTGCGCTAGATCAAAATGGCGTTCGTTATCTGCAGCCGCGCTGTCAATCGCCTCCGCCGCCGCCGCCACCACTACCACCACCATCGCCGCCGCCTCCGCTATCGCCTCCGCCTCCGTCGGTCGGATTGCCGGAGCTATCGGGCGCGGAACTGTCGCCGCCGAACCAGCTGGCGATGCCCCAGTTGTCGCCGCCAGCGTCATTTGTGGCGTCGTTTGCTGAACTGTCGCCCGACGATCGGCGCCTTCGCTCGCTGTTCTGCAATTGCGTCATCAGCACGTAACAAACCAGCGATGTTCCGCCGACCGCAATTCCGAAAGCCACCATCGCGTTCGTCATCGTTTCCCTCGCATTGACCGCCGCTGGACGCCCGATTGTGCACCGCAAAAAGTGCCGACCGCCATCCTTCGTCGCCAAGTGTGGCGGCCCCGTTCATTGATCATTCAAGCAGAATATGGAACTTTCGCCGCGACGGATTTCTCTATCCGCTTTCCCCTGCTCCATGAGAAAGGTGAAGCCATGAGGAAAACATTGATGGCACTCGCTGCCGTCGCCACTCTGGCCGTTTCGGCCGTCGCGGCGCCCGCCCACGCACAACGCGGTTTCGGCGCAGGTCTGGCGGCCGGAATTATCGGCGGCGCCATCGTCGGCGGCGCGATTGCCGGCCCAGGCTATTACTATGGCCCCGGCTACTACTACGGAGCCGGTTACGGACCCGGCTACTACGATTACTATGGCGGCTGCTACTGGCAGCGGCAGCGCTTCTGGGACGGCTATGGCTGGCGGATTCGCAACGTGCGGATTTGCGGCTGACGCCCGTTCATCTTCGTTACAAACGGGTCTGGCATCCCCGGAAACTGCTGTTTTTGGGGACGCTTTTCGTATTTGGCCAGAAAAAACCGTTTTTTCGGGCCATTCACCCCGGAACGTTAACTTTGGATTGACCGTTTTGCGCTTTTTTGCGAAACGGCCAGTTTCGAATACAGCGTGCGAGTGACCTTAAACCCGGCGCTGGTTAAAGGCGCCAACCCCAGGAGAGCCTAAGAAATGAAGAAGACATTTGCCGCCATCGTCGCGGTCGCAACGATCGCCGGTTCGCTCGCCGCGACACCGGCAAGCGCACAGCGCGGCCTTGGCGCGGCTGTGGCGGGCGGAATCATCGGCGGCGCCATCGTTGGCGGAGCCATCGCCTCAAGCCGCCCGGCTTACGGCGGCCCGGTCTATGTGGAAGAAGGGCCTCCTCCCCCCTGCCGCTGGGTTCGCCAGCGCTTCTGGGATGATTACTCCGGCACCTGGCGCTTCCGCCGCATCGAGGTCTGCAACTGATCTCAACGGACCGGCGCCAATGCGCCTGGATCTTCAAACCCGGCCAATGCTTCGGCCGGGTTTTTTTGTACCCCTCATCCAGAGCGGCGGGCGTTACGGTTCGACACGCCGCTCAAGCGCGCGGCTCATCACCATGAGGGGAACGTTGTCCACGAACTGGAATTCCTTTCAGCGCGCCGCGCTGATCGAACGCAGCACCGCTTCGCTCGGCCAGCAATCCACCTTGAGGCCCGCCGATTTCTGGTAAGCGCCCAGCGCCGCGCGGGTCTTCATCCCCGCCTTGCCGTCCACCTTGTCCGCATAGAGACCGATGCGCGTGAGATGACGCTGCATGGCTTCGACGTCGGCGGTGCGCAACTGGGTCGAGGCCGACCACGGCGTCGCGAACGGTTGCGGACTCAGCATGCGGTCGCTGAGGTGACCGACGAACAGCACATACAGATCCGAAAAATTGTATTCCTTGATGACGAAGTAATTTTTCGTGGTCAGAAATGCCGGGCCATAGATGCCTTCGGGCTGCAGCAGCGACGCCGGCTGCGCCTGTTCGGCAGGCCCGAGTTTTTGCCCGCGCACCGGCACGAATCCTGCGCGCAGCCATTCGCCGATCGGTCTTGTCACCTCCGGGCACGCCCTGGGTGCAATCGACACTCGCAGGCGCGCGCACCTCATAGGCCCAGCGCACGCCGGGCTGCCAGCCCTTGTTGACGAGTTGCTGCGCGGCGGAGGCGAGCGCGTCCGGCACCGAATGCCAGATGTCGATGCGGCCGTCGCCGTCGAAATCGACGCCGTGCTTGTAGAATTCCGACGGCAGGAATTGCGTGAGGCCGGTGGCGCCGGCCCAGGACGCGCGCATGTCCTTGCGTGTCACCACGCCGTCGCCGATCATCTTCAGCGCCAGGATGAACTCGGTGCGATATTGATCCTTGCGCCGGCCGACATAGGCCTGCGTCGCCAGCACGCGCAATCCGTCATAGGGCAGCGTGTAGCGGCCGTAATCGGTTTCGCGGCCCCAGATCGCAAGCACGATGGTTGCGGGCACGCCGAAGCGCGCCTCGATTGCGGTGAGCGAGGGGCGATATTTCTGCAGCAGCCGCTGCCCTTCCGCCGCCAGCCGCGCGATGCTGGCTTCTTTCAGATAATCGGCCGGCACCTGCACGAACTCGGCCTGCGACGGCGCGCCGGTCGCGGGACGACCGGGCAAGATCAGATCGGGCAATTTGTAGTCGGGCTCGAGACCGCGGGTCTCGGCATCGAACGTCGCGCGCGACACGCCGGCCGCCTGCGCCTCCGGCCACAGCGAGGCGATGAATTGCGCGAAGCCGGCGTCAGCGGCGAGGGCAGAATGCGGGAGCAGCATGAGGGCCGCGACGAGCGCAACGGCACGTAATGCATCTTTCAAACGCCCAAACAAGAATCCGCGTTGCATCGACGCCTCGTTTTGTATATATTGGACATATACACAATGATCGACCTAGACCAGATCACAGGCTTTGACTGGGACGACGGCAACAGCCGCAAGAGCGCGGATAAGCTGACGTCAGTCAGGCCGAAGCAGAAAGCGTCTTCTTCAACGATCCGCTGATCGTTGCCGAGGATGCAAAGTATAATGAAACGGAGCGGCGTTTCAATGCTTTGGGGAAGACAGCTCGAAACCGCCTGCTGCACATCACTTTCACCCTGCGACAATACGGAACAAAGGGAACAAAAATCAGGGTGACGTCGGCGCGAGACATGCTCCGAAAGGAGAGGAGGGCTTATGAGCAAGCTTAAACCAATTCCTGCTTTCAAGACCGAGGCCGAGGAGCGGAAATTCTGGGAAACGCAGGACTCCACCGATTACATCGACTGGAGCAAGGCCGAGCGCGTGCGCTTTCCAAACCTGAAGCCCTCGACCACGGCGATCTCAATTCGTCTGCCGGTGAGCCTGCTCGAGCAAATCAAGATCGCCGCCAACAAGCGCGACGTGCCGTATCAGTCGCTGATCAAGATGTGGCTGGCGGAGAAGGTGGGATAGCCGAACTCAGGCGACCTCACCGCGTCAGCTTCTTGTACTTCAGGCGGTGCGGGATGACGGAATCCTGGCCCAGCCTGCGCATCTTGTCCTTTTCATAGTCCTGGAAATTGCCTTCGAACCATTCGACATGGCTGTCGCCTTCGAAGGCCAGCATGTGGGTGGCGATGCGGTCGAGGAACCAGCGGTCATGGCTGATGATCACGGCGCAGCCGGCGAAATCCTCCAGCGCCTCTTCCAGCGCGCGCAGCGTGTCGACGTCGAGATCGTTGGTGGGCTCGTCGAGCAGCAGCACGTTGGCGCCGGATTTCAGCATCTTGGCCAGATGCACGCGGTTGCGCTCGCCGCCTGACAGCGCGCCGACCTTCTTCTGCTGGTCGGCGCCCTTGAAATTGAACGACGAGCAATAGCCGCGCGAATTGACCTCGCGCTTGCCGAGCAGGATCAGTTCGTTGCCGCCGGAAATTTCCTCCCACACGGTCTTCTTGCCGTCGAGCGAGTCGCGCGACTGGTCGACATAGCCGAGATGCACGCTCTCGCCGACCGTGATGGTGCCCTTGTCCGGCTTCTCCTGGCCGGTGATCATCCGGAACAGCGTGGTCTTGCCGGCGCCGTTGGGGCCGATCACGCCGACGATGCCGCCGGGCGGCAATTTGAAGGTGAGGTTGTCGATCAGAAGCCGATCGCCAAACCCCTTGGTCAGGCCCTCGAAATCGATCACGTTCTGGCCGAGCCGCTCGGCCACGGGAATCGTGATCTGCGCGGTCTGGGTCTGCTTCTCGCTGGCCTGCTTCAACAGGTCTTCATAGCGCTGGTAGCGCGCCTTGGACTTGGCCTGGCGCGCCTTCGGCGAGGCCGCGATCCATTCCTGCTCGCGCGCCAGCGTGCGCTGATGCGCGGCCTCCTCGCGGCCTTCCTGCTCGAGGCGCTTCTGCTTCTGCGCCAGCCAGGACGAGTAATTGCCCTCGTAGGGAATGCCCTTGCCGCGGTCGAGTTCGAGAATCCATGCCGTGACGTTGTCGAGGAAGTAGCGGTCATGGGTGACGATCAGGATCGCGCCGGGATAGTTGCGCAAATGGCCTTCCAGCCACGACACCAATTCGGCGTCGAGATGGTTGGTCGGCTCGTCCAGCAGCAGCAGGTCGGGCTGGTCGAGCAACAGCTTGCACAGCGCGACGCGGCGGCGCTCGCCGCCGGAGAGCTTTGCGACGTCGGCATCGTCGGGCGGGCAGCGCAGCGCGTCCATCGCCTGGTCGACCTTGCTGTCGAGATCCCAGAGCCCGGCGGCCTCGATCTCGTCCTGCAGCTTGGTCATCTCGTCGGCGGTCTCGTCGGAATAGTTCATCGCCAGTTCGTTGTAGCGATCGAGGATCGCCTTCTGCTTGGCGACGCCCAGCATGACGTTCTCGCGCACGGTCTTGGCGGGGTCGAGCTGCGGCTCCTGTTCGAGGTAGCCGACCCGCGCGCCCTCGGCGACCCAGGCCTCGCCGTTATATTCCTTGTCGAGGCCGGCCATGATCCGCAGCAGCGTCGACTTGCCGGAGCCGTTGACGCCGAGCACGCCGATCTTGGCGTCCGGATAGAACGACAGATGGACGTTATCGAGCACCTTGCGGTTGGGGGATAGCTCTTGGTCAGACCCTGCATGAAATAGACGAACTGGCGCGCCATCGCGATCCCTGAAATCGAGTGGATTTATGGAAATTTGCTGCCGCTGATGTAGCGGCGCGGCCCCCAAAGGGCAACCGCGGCCGGGCGTTTTCCATCCGTTCACCACGGATGATTACGGGGTCGACACCATGCTTGCGCCAGATCACGACAATTGAAACCTTCTTTTAATAAATCAGGCCAAAACTGGCTTTCAGCGCCCAAAAAGGCGCTTCCACGCGGCAGAAGCCGCGAGCGAAAACAGCGGGCTGCGTCATGGCAACCATCACGTCAGAATCCCTTTCCATCCGCTGCGGACCGCGGGAAACGCGAATCCGGCGTGCTCGGCGAATTCCGGGCCTTTTGGCGCCAGTTCTTCGTCAGGGCGTTCGACCCCTACCGGCCGGAACTGCATTATATGCGCGGCCCCGGACCGGCCTGCCGCGCCAAGCAGAGGGCGTTGTCACCTGCGGTCCAATCGATGGTCGTCGAAATCCGGGCCGCGAAGGCGCGCAGGTCGCCGGCGCGTTCATAGCAGCGGGCGCTTTTCGGCCGCGGGCGCTTGCGCGCGCAGGCGTTGCGCGCGACCATGGCGGTCCCCCGACGGCGCATTTCCGCACCGTCATCATCGCCATGAACGGACCTTCCCATGACGCGGCTGCGCTGTGCAATTCTCGACGACTACCTGAATCTGACGCTGGGACTGGCGGACTGGTCGAAGGTCAGCGACCGCGTCGACATCACCGTGTTCAACCAGCCCTTCGCTTCCACCGAAGCCGCCGCCCGCGCGCTGAAGGATTTCGAGATCATCTGCGCGATGCGCGAGCGCACGCCGTTTCCGCGCACGCTGTTTGCGGCCTTGCCCAAGCTGAAACTCCTGATCACCTCGGGCATGCGCAACGCCGCGATCGACATGGAGGCCGCCAAGGACCACCAGGTGGTGCTGTGCGGCACGCAATGGGGCCGCGACCCCACCGCGCCCCTGACCATGGGCCTGATCCTGGAACTGACCCGCAATATCGGCCGCGAGAACGCCCGCATGCATGCCGGCGAGCCCTTGCAGAAATTCGTCGGCATCGAGATCGAGGGCAAGACGCTGGGCGTGGTCGGCCTCGGCAAGCTCGGCGCCAAGGTTTCGGGGCTGGCGAAGGCGTTCGGCATGAACGTGATCGCGTGGAGCCCGAACCTGACGCCGGAGCGATGCAAGGAGGTCGGCGTCGGCTACGCCAGCAAGGAGGAACTGTTCGCAACCGCCGACATCGTCACCATCCATGTGGTGCTGAGCCAGCGCTCGCGCGGACTGGTCGGAGCTGCCGATCTGGCGCGCATGAAGCCGACCAGCTACCTCGTCAACACCGCGCGCGGGCCGATCGTCGACGAAGCGGCGCTGTTGGAAACCCTGCGGCAGCGCAAGATCGCCGGCGCCGCGGTCGACGTGTTCTCGGTCGAGCCGCTGCCGGTCGACCATCCCTTCCGCAAGCTCGACAACATCGTGCTGACGCCGCATCTCGGCTACGTCACCGAGGAAAGCTTTCGCGCCCATTACAGCCAGATGGTCGAGGGCATCGACGCCTGGTTCAAGGGCGAGCCGCTGCGGCGGCTGGCGTAGGCCTTGGGACGCCGACACAGAACGCGACCCGCCGGCTCGCGATGACGCGAGCGCGCAATAAAAAGGGCGCGTTGACTGCGCGCCCTTCACGATGATGTTTATGCCGATCGCTTCGGCTAGCGCACCGTCACCGGCGCGGGCAGCGGCGGCACCACGGTCGGCTGCGTGCCCGGGAACGCGCCCGACACTGCGCTGGCGCCGCGCCTGCGGGTCCGGGCACCGGCTGCGCCGAGGCGGTGGTGGTTCCCGGCGGCGGGCCGCCGGGAAGCACGACCACGCGGGTGCCGACCTTGACGCGATCGAACAGGTCGGAGACGTCCTCGTTCAGCATGCCGATGCAGCCCGAGGAGACGAACTTGCCGATCGTCGAGGGCTGGTTGGTGCCGTGGATGCGGTAGACGGTGTTGCCGAGATACATCGCGCGCGCGCCCAGCGGATTGCCCGGGCCGCCGGCCATGAAGCGCGGCAGATAGGGCTGGCGGTCGATCATCTCCGGCGGCGGATGCCAATCCGGCCATTCGGCCTTGCGCGAGATTTTCTGCACGCCGGTCCAGGTGAAGCCGTCGCGGCCGACGCGAACGCCGTAGCGGATCGCGCGCCCGCCGCCCAGCACGTAATAGAGATAGGTGTTCGGCGTATCGACGATCAGCGTTCCCGCCGGCTCCTTGGTGGCGAAAGCGACTTCCTGCCGGCGCAGGTTCGGCGCGAGCTGCGCGGGACCGACCTCCGGCTGTTCATCCGGCGGCAGCGCGGACAACACCATCGGCTTGCCGTCGGCCCCCTGCGGGGGCTGCACCGATCCGGTGACGCCGGCGGAGCGCCGACCGCTTCCGGCGGACGAAGAGCGCGATTGTCGTCGTTGCCGCGGTCCGAATAGATCTCTGCGGCGGACCCGCGGGCGGTCCGAATAGATCACCGGCGGCGGTCCGTCGGGACGGCCATAACGGGGATCGTCGGGCGAAAGGATCGGACCGGTCGGCGCGGCGCGGTCGGAATAGACCGGCGGAGCACCGGCGGGACGGCCATAGCGCGGATCGTCGGGCGAAAGGATCGGACCGGTCGGCACGCCGCGGTCGGAATAAACCGGCGGCGCACCGGCGGGCGGCCATAGCGCGGATCGTCGGGCGAAAGCACCGGGCCGGGCGGCGGCAGCGCGGTCGAACTCTGCGCATTCGGCGCCTCGTCATCGTCCAGCGCATCGAAATCCGGCGTACCCGGGCCGCGGCGATAATCGGCCGGATACCCGCCGGGCGGATAGGGCTGCGGCGCCGTCGAATAGACCGCACCGGGAGGGGAACCGGATAGCCCTGCGGCCAGCGCGAGCGAAGTTCCCGCCGCGCCCGCCGCCACGGCAGCACAAATCGTCAGAATGCGTTTGATCATCATCGCTCTTGTATAGTCCCCAAGCCGCACACCGGACCGTTAACGGCAGATGGCCGAAGATAGCGGCGCATTCAAGACAAATCCGCCAAATTCGGCCAAATTCCGGCAATTTGTGATGATCCCGGGGAGCACCGTTGCAGCCAAGCCTCACCGGCCAAGGAAACGTTTTCCTGGACACGGCCGGGCGTGAACGCCACGATTTTTAACAAGCGCCGCGAATTCGTTGCGGTATTCTCGAACCAGCCTGATTCGCTGCGCGCTGGCGGTGTCCGCTGCGTCGCGAACGCGGCCAATTCAGTGGTCACCGCGTTCCCTGAGCTCAAGGGCCTTCGCGAAACCCCGCGAAGGCGGAATCCGCGTCCATGCTCCCCGGCTTCCGTTTTCTGTTCGCCGCGATCGTGTTGTCGATGTCGATACTGGTCTTCGGACTCGGCGCGGCGGCGTTGCTGCGCGCGGCTCACGAGGAATTTGCCAGCAATCCGTCGTGGCGCGCCGCGCCCGAGACGGTGTTTGCGCAGCAAAACGACGCCACAAGGCCCGTGCTGGCGATGCTGCGGGTCGAACCGCCGCTAGCGGAGCAGAAGGCATCGGACAATGTTCCTGCCGTCGCGGAACCTGCAAAGCCGGAAGCCGGTCTGCAGAGCCGGCTGAGCCCGAACAGGTTGCCGCGCTGAAGCCGGAGGAAACCTCACCGCCGGAGGCCGCAAGGCCCGAAATCCCGCTCCCGCAAAGCCCCGCACAGCAGCGAGGCGGCACCGGCGCAAACCGACGCGCCCGCCGTCGCCAGCGAAGCCACCAGGGTCGCCTCAACCGAGCAGGCCTCACCGCCGCCAGCAAGGCTCGCCGCCCGCGAGCGAGGCCACGCCGGCCGCGTCCGAACCAGCGGACGCACCGGCTTCGGCGGGGGCCGGCACCGCCTCGACGAAAATCGCCACGCTCGACCGGCCCGCCCGTCGCCATCGCGGCCCCGCCACCGGCAAAAGCCGACAGTACGCCAGCCCGACAGGAGCGCGATCAAGAAACGCCTGCAGGCGCGGCGGGCGGCCCATCGCGCAGGATGGCAATGCGCGCGCGGCAGGCGCGGCTGGCACAGCAGCAGCTACCGCAGCAGACGGCCGACCCGTTTGCTCAGCCGACAGTCGCCGCCGCAGCCGCGAACCGCGTGAAAGCAGCCGATCAGGCAGGGCCGGTCGCGACCGGCGGCCCGTCGGGCAGGCCCCATTCGGCCCACGAGCCGTCATACAGCGCGGTGCCGCGCACGCCGAGCCGATAAAGCGCGAGCGTCAAGCACCAGCGCGGAGACGCCGGAGCCGCAGGTCGTCACGATCGGCTTTGTCATGTCGACGCCGGCGCCGTGAACGCCTTGCCGCAAATCGTCGAGCGGCTTCATCGCGCCGGTCTCTGGCGTCGAACAGTTCGGCATAGGGCACGTTGCGGCTGCCGGGGATATGACCGGAGCGCGCGCCCCGGCCAGCGGCTCGGCCACGCGTGCCCTCGAAACGCGGACGCGGGCGCGCATCGACCAATTGCTCGGCGCGGCGTTTCGAGATTGGCGAGCAACTGCTGCTGGCTGCGGACGTAGCTCGGGATCGAGCGTGGCCTGGAATTTTCCGGGCTTCGGCGTGACCTTGCCGGAATGCGTCGGGCGTCCTTCGCGCAGCCATTTCTTCAAACCGCCGTCCAGCACCTTCACCTTGCGATGGCCGAACGACAGGAACATCCACCACGCCCGCGGGGCCGCGACCCAGCCGCCGGAATCGTAGGCCACCACGGTATCGCCGGTGGAAATGCCGAGCGCGGCGACGTCGCGCGCGAACTGCGCGGCGTCCGGAAACATATGCGGCCGCGGGTCGTCGTGATCGGCGATGGCGTCGACATCGAAAAACACCGCGCCCGGAATATGCGCGCCGAGATAATCGTCCGATGGCAGCGGCAGCACGCCGGGCATCTTGTAGGACGCGTCGATGATCTTGACCTTGGGGTCGTCGATGTGGGCGGCGAGCCAGTCGGTGGAGACAAGCGGATCGTCGGTGGACTGATGTCATGCGTTCCGATTCCGTGATGGCCGGGCTGACCCGGCATCCATCTTCGACTGGAACTGGGTCGAGCCCGCGGTGCGAGCTATCTTCGGCTTCGACACTTCTCGACCGGGCCGCCGGCATCGCGCCAGGCGGCAAAGCCGCCGCCCATATGCGCGACCGGCTTCAGTCCCATGTCCTGCGCGGTTTTGGCCGCCAGCGCCGAGCGCATGCCGCCGGCGCAATGAAAGATGAACTTCTTGTCCTCCTGGAAGATCGGCTTGGCATAGGGGCTCGCCGGATCGATCCAGAATTCCAGCATGCCGCGGGTGCAGGAGAACGCGCCGGGAATTCGTCCCTCGCGCTCGATCTCGCGGGGATCGCGGATATCGACGATCACGACGTCGTCGCTTTGCGCGGCCTTGATGGCTTCCGCCGGCGCTGACGGTTTCGATCTCGGCATTGGCTTCGTCGATCAGCGCCTTGATGCCGCGATGGATGGTCTGGGGCATTTTGTCATTCCTCTCAAATTCCGGGACGGCCCGGCGGATCAGCCCCGGAATGACGACTGATTAAGTTTACCGCACCAGTTCCTTCATCGCGCCTTCGAGACCCTCGATCGTGATCGGGAACATGCGCTCCGAAAACAGCCGGCGGATGATGGTGGTGGATTCCGAATAGTCCCAGTGCTTCTGCGCCACCGGATTGAGCCAGACCGCGTGCGGATAGGTGCGCGTGATGCGATCGAGCCAGACCGATCCCGCCTCCTCGTTGACGTGCTCGACCGAGCCGCCGGGAACCATGATCTCGTAAGGCGACATCGAGGCGTCGCCGACGAACACCACCTTGTAGTCGTGCGGATATTTGTGCAGCACGTCCCAGGTCGGCGTGCGGTCGGTAAAGCGGCGGCGGTTCTGCTTCCACACGCCTTCATAGAGGCAGTTGTGGAAGTAGAAATATTCCATGTGCTTGAATTCGGTCTTGGCCGCGGAGAACAATTCCTCGACCTGCTCGATATGCGAATCCATCGAGCCGCCGATATCGAAGAACACCAGCACCTTGACCGCGTTGCGCCGCTCGGGGCGCATATGCACGTCGAGATAGCCGTGGTTGGCGGTCTCCTTGATCGTGGTGTCGAGGTCGAGTTCGTCGGGCGCGCCGGTGCGGGCGAATTTGCGCAACCGCCGCAGCGCGATCTTGATGTTGCGGATGCCGAGCTCGACGTTGCCGTCGAGATCCTTGAACTCGCGGCGGTCCCACACCTTCACCGCGCGATTGTTGCGGTTCTTCTCCTGGCCGATCCGCACGCCTTCAGGATTGTAGCCGTATGCGCCGAACGGCGAGGTGCCGGCGGTGCCGATCCACTTGCTGCCGCCCTGGTGCCGGCCCTTCTGTTCCTTCAGCCGCTCGCGCAGCGTCTCCATGAGCTTGTCCCAGCCCATCGCCTCGATCTGCTTCTTTTCTTCCTCGGTGAGATATTTCTCCGCGAGCTTCTTCAGCCATTCGGCGGGAATGTCCGCCTTCTCCATGGCGTCAAGCAGGCTCTCCAGCCCCTTGAACACGGTGCCGAACACGCGGTCGAACTTGTCGAGATTGCGCTCGTCCTTCACCAGCGTGGCGCGCGACAAATAGTAGAAATTCTCCACCGTCTGCTCGGCGAGGTCGGCGTTGAGCGCCTCCATCAGCGTCAGGTATTCGCGCAAGGTCACCGGGACCTGCGCGTCGCGCAGCGATGTGAAGAATTGCAAGAACATGGATCACAGATTGCCCGCCGGACCGTGGACGTCAAGGGGCTAGCGCTGCAAACCGGGCCGCTTGACCGTAGAGGCCTAGACCTGCCGGGTTTTTCAACTAGAATTGAGCCATCAGGGCTTTTCAACGGGGCATTGTCAATGGGTATCATAGCGGCACTCGTGATCGGCGCGATCGCCGGCTGGCTCGCCGGCCTGATCGTGCGCGGCGCCGGTTTCGGGCTGGTCGGAAACATCGTGGTCGGCATCATCGGCGCGCTGGTCGCAAGCTGGCTCCTGCCGCAACTGCACGTCGGGCTTGCCGTCGGCACGCTCGGCTCGATCGTCGACGCCACGATCGGCGCGGTTGTGGTGCTCGTCATCCTCTCCCTGATCAAACGCGTTTGACAACGCCCTCCATTTCCGCAACGACCACCGGGCCGGCGGTCGTTTCCCGTTCAGGCAAAAGCGCTCCCTCGCGCTCAAGAACCAACAACAAGGCAAATACTCGATGAAATTTACCGGCACCAAGGACTACGTCGCCACCGATGACCTCAAGATCGCCGTCAACGCCTCGATCGTGCTCGAGCGCCCGCTGCTGATCAAGGGCGAGCCCGGCACCGGCAAAACCGTGCTGGCCGAGGAAGTCGCCAAAGCGACTCGGCGCGCCGCTTCTGACCTGGCACATCAAGTCCACCACCAAGGCGCAGCAGGGCCTCTACGAATACGACGCGGTGTCGCGCCTGCGCGACAGCCAGCTCGGCGATGCCAGGGTTTCCGACATCTCGAACTACATCAAGCGCGGAAAATTGTGGGAAGCCTTCACCCACGACAAGCGCCCGGTGCTGCTGATCGACGAAATCGACAAGGCCGACATCGAATTTCCCAACGATCTCCTGCTCGAACTCGATCGCATGGAGTTCTTCGTCTACGAGACCGGCGAGAACATCAAGGCGAAGCTGCGCCCGATCGTGATGATCACCTCGAACAACGAGAAGGAATTGCCGGACGCGTTCCTGCGCCGCTGCTTCTTCCACTACATCAAGTTTCCCGACGCCGACACCATGAACCGGATCGTCGACGTGCATTTCCCCGACATCAAGAAGCGCCTGGTGGAAGAAGCGTTGCGGATCTTCTTCGAGGTGCGGGAAGTGCCGGGCCTGAAGAAGAAGCCGTCGACGTCGGAACTGCTGGACTGGCTGAAGCTCCTGCTCAACGAGGACATCACGCCGGAAATGCTGAGGGAGCGCGACCCGCGCAAGCTGATCCCGCCGCTGCACGGCGCGCTGCTGAAGAACGAGCAGGACGTGCATCTGTTCGAGCGGCTGGCGTTCCTCAGCCGCAGAGAGGTGTGAGGCGGCGCTGTCTTCCGGAAATCGTGACCGGCCAATCCCAACGCCGTCCCCGCGAACGCGGGGACCCACACCATCACGCCGTGCCGTCGATATTGTGGGTGGTGCTAATCGGCTTGTTTGAACCGTTGCGCCGTTGCCTCGAACTATCGGGGTTATGGATCCCCGCGTTCGCGGGGATGACGGGATACTGATTTAATCTTCAAACAGCCAAGCCAGGAATTTCAAGGCCGTCATTGCGAGCGAAGCGAAGCAATCCAGCTTTCTTTCCTGCTGCGCTATGGATTGCTTCGCTTCGCTTGCAATGACGGCAAATGCAAACACAGCTTCGCGATCTCGGAGTTGCGACTGCGCGATCTCGCGGCGTATTTCGCCCGAGGTCTGCTGTGAACTTCCCGCCCTCTCCAGTCAGAGGGCGCAGGGAATGCCGGACGCTCGGCGCGTCCGCAGCCGCGTGCGCAGTGGTAGAAAGCACACGCGTTGGTCACCACGGTCACGCCGGAAACGCCCGGCATTCCCCGCGCAATGGTTTTAACGGTTTCCTTCGCGCTCTCCCCAGCGACCGGGCTTGTTTGCCACTGCCACCCCCAAGAAGCTTGCTTCTCAAGAACTTGACGCCAGCGTCGGGGCGTCAGGACCACACGACTTCGCCGTCCGCATCCCAGTGCCCTCGTCAGAAGCACCGTCAGCGTCCACCGCATCCCGCCCCACGTCCGTGACGATCGCGAAACGCCCCTCTGTGGAGCGGGACGGCGGGAGTTCTAGGGCTGATTTGGGTAAAACGCGAAGCGGAATATTTTTGCGCAGGGGGCTGGACAGCGGAGGCGCAAGACGGCCCGTCGGGCAAACCACCATTTCACTTTATTTTCTCAGTGCCGCCCATTTTTGCTTTGATTTAAAAATCTGACGTCAAGCGACGAAGCTTCGATGTCGACTTTTCCTTCAACGGTCTTGACGGTCCCGAAACGCCACTTCCGGGGTACCCCGCTGAACGGACATCATCCGGCCGAAGCCATCCTCTCTTCAGAGTTGGTTTTAGGAGTCATTTGCGACCAAAACGATCACTACCGCTTTCGCGAACGCAACCGTCATGTAGTCTATTCACGAATGATCTGGCTTTTGATAAGGTTGATGCTCGACTGAGCAGCGTAGTCCCACTTTTCAAAGTTTAAGAGGAGACTTCCATGTCGCGTCGTTTCACAATTGCATTTCTGTCCACGATGTTCGTTTATGGGCTCTCAGTAGTCTTCGCGCCGCCCGCGCTGGCGGTTAATTGCGACGTTAATGCTTGTATAAGCATGTGCAAGAAGCAGAATCCAAGTTATGGGTCCGGACAAGGTTGCAACACGAATTGCCAGCTGATGATTTAGGAGCGTAAGAATAAGGGGCAGTGCAAGTAATCTTGGTGTCGAGCGGCCAAGTCGCCGCCGTGCCCCCGAGCTTCGTGATGAACTTGCGTCGCTTCACTACGAATCCCGGCCCCGATGCTGTCCGCGCGATGTCCGGTTTACCCCAGATAGCATCCGAGTTGCGGACATCGCAGGTGGTCCGGTTCGTGCTGCCACGAACGGAAGTCAGGCGGACTATTGCGTCACCTCGTCCGCGAGCGCGAGCAAGGTCGGGGGCACGGCTAAGGCGCCCACTCAATTTAGGCCGATGATCTTAGATCAATGCACCCATCAATGATGCGTAGGCGACGCGGTGTGATTGGTTTTCACCTTCCCTGCGCAGTTACCGGCATTACATCCACGAGTTGAACCATAAGTGGCATCAGAACCCCTCATCTGTGCGGCCCGGCTGAAGCCCGCGAAAGCAGTCGAAAACGAACTTGAGACGGCGACGATGAGAACGGTAGCTGCGAAAATGGAAAGAAGCGTCTTCATTGAACCCTCCCAATAAATATCGGAACGATTGAAACCGGGGCTATTGATAGCAGTCGTCTGTTTCTTCACGGGGCCGTGAGTATGCCCCTGGGCGAACCGGAATGTCGCTTGTTGTTGAGGTTTTCGGATGCCGGCATGCCGAGACTATCCCCACGCTCCGACGGCCGGCGTCCGAAAAGCGCCAAGGCACGAAGTCGCGGCAGCGAGCGCTATGGGGATTTGATATCAGCGCCGAACTCGTCTGCGGCAGCAGGCCGACGGGCCGAGTGCATCAATGGCGGTTGGTAGTTGATGGACCGGATCGGGTCGAGAGGCGGCGACCCGGATCGCAGAACGCCTCCACAACTTTCGCGTTTCGGCATGGATGTTGCCAAAGAATGGGGATTTAATGTTTCTGGCATCTGTGATTTCAAATAGTTACGCGTGGCAGAAATAGCACATCCTACAACCGTCGCGCGAGTGATCGGTCGATCTGTGTTCGGTGGCATGGTGTCAATCAATTTTTTGCGAGTAAAATATCCACGACCCATTCAAGCAAACAGGTTTGCGCTATTCGTCAAGATAACTTTGTCATTGCGTTATGGCGGGGTCGATCTGACCCGCCGCATTAGGGGTGCCGGCCCGCAGATGATCCTTGCTGTTCTTGATCATGCATTGCACGCCAACACTACGCTTGTTGATCGTGTTGACCTTGCTACCTGGTTATCGCTGTCCTCTCTCGACCGGCTTCCGGCCTCTCGGCTCTTGCTCCCGCGCAGCGGGCTGGAGCGCAGCGACTTCGTGCTTGGGTCAGTAGCGACGTTTTGACCTTCTGCCGCTCACTTCCGGTCTACTCCAATCAACGGACATCGCCGGACTGGCGCGGTTGGTCCGGTTGGTGCCATCAACAACGGAAGTCGGGCGCAATATCCCACCACCTCGTCCGCCAGCGCGAGCAAGGTCAGGGGCACGACAAAGGCGTCCTCTCAATTCAGGCCCATGATCTTAGATCAACGCACCCATCAATGCACAGGCGACGCCGTCGTTTTGGTTTTCACCTTCCCTGCGCAGTTACCGGCATTACATCCGCGAGTTGAACCATAAGTGGCATCAGAACCCCTCATCTGTGCGGCCCGGCTGAAGCCCGCGAAAGCAGTCGAAAACGAACTTGAGACGGCGACGATGAGAACGGTAGCTGCGAAAATGGAAAGAAGCGTCTTCATTGAACCCTCCCAATAAATATCGGAACGATTGAAACCGGAACTGTTGATAGCAGACGTCTGTTTCTGGCGCTTTTCGTGGCCCGGGAAAATGAATTCGTCCCAGCCAGGGGAAATGTTTCGTCGTCCTTTACGGATGAAACAACTTCACGGGACCGTGAGCATGCCCCGAGCGAGCCGGAATGATCGCGGTAGGTCGGGTAGGATCGTGGCGCGAACCGGGCTTCGAATGATGCCGACGTTTCCACGATCCCCCCTAACATTCCGTAAGGCGAGTTTTCCCCGTTACGGCTGAAAGGCTGGCGTATCAGGCGGGACCTTCCCGACGCGTCGATCAGCTTAAGCCTGCTCCCGGCATACGCTGCCCTACGATCGGTTTGTCTTCGCCCTTCGTGCTCCAACGTTGATCCGCACAGAGTCGGATCGGTCGACGCGGTATACTGCACCGCCATGCGGTGGAATACTCCACCTACCCCAGGGGCCCTCGCTCGGGTCCGGGTTGTAGTGTCCCGGTCCGTCATCACTTAATCGGCCCCATCCGCCCCACTCGCGGGCACATCGCGATTTCACCGCACGGCGGCTTATACACGATGCCTTCGCTGTGCGGGAGCGCCTAGGCGACCCGCGAGTGGTTCCGAGCTTTCACTGCACATTCCTTCCTGGCATGCCGCCCTCTCCGACCCCGGGGAGTCCGACATCGATATCCAGAACTTCGATACCGATATTGCCTTCGCCGATTGACCAACGGCTCGGCACTCCCGACACTCCCGCAATCCGTTTCGCGCGGGCGGTCGATTTCGTGGCTTCACTGGTTCGCTTCCGCTACGGCCTGCCAGGTTGCTCGCCCCCCTGTACGGATCAGACTGGGTCGCCCAGCCTTCGGGGACTTTTACTTCCAGGCTTTCAACGGATCGGTCTCCCTCTCCGTTGCTGGATATAACTACAACAGTGACTGGACTCCTCTGTTGGCGGGACTCTCACCCGCTGAAATGGCAGCTAGCCTCGCTGCACGGTCAATCTCGACCGAATTGGGCTGCCCGCGCTACGTCCGCTTCCCCCCCCCCCAAATGAACGGACATTCTCACTACCCGCCGGCATTTCGTAACCGTGCCATCGGCGGAAGTGAACGCAGTCATTCGATCACCTTGTCGGCGCAGGTGAGCCGCGTTCGGATCTCACCATGATGGCCAGACTCAGCCGCTGATAAAAAAGGCCACCACGTGCGTGGCCTTTCTTGCCTATTCTTGAAGGTCAGCGGCAAAAAACTTGGCCGCCTCGGCCTTCGCTTCTTGATCCACTTTGGCGTCGTATCTGAGCGGTAGGTTGAACTTCTTGCCGAGTTCGGTGGCTTCGGGGTTCGTGAACGCGTGCACCGCGCCGGGATACTCGATGACCCGATAATCGGCCTTCGCTGCGTCGAAATCCTTTTTGAGCGCATCGTACTGCTCACGCTTTACGAACGGATCGTCTGCGCCGTTCAGGACGAGGATCTTCGCTTTGACGGTTCCCGGCGCTGGCGCTGGGGTATTGAGACCAAGCGATGCGTGAAAGCCCGCAACGGCGGCAAGGTCAGCGCCGGCACGCGCCATGTTCAGCACGACCGCGCCGCCGAAGCAGTAACCAACGGCGCCGATCCGTTGGGGATTGACCGAGGCTTGCTTCGCGAGTTGGTCCCGCGCTGCGTTAAAGCGCGACTCCATCACCGTCGGGTTCTTCATCACCGATCCCGAGAGCGCGCCGGCGTCCTTCGGGTTGTCGGCGGTCTTGGCGTCGCCGTACATGTCAGCAATGAAGGCTGTGTAGCCCTGCTGCGCGAACTTCCGCGCCTCGCTATGGGTGTGATTGGTGATGCCCCACCATTCATGCACCATGACGATGCCGGGCCGCTTGGCTTCGATAGCGTCGTCGTATACGACGAAGCCCTTCATGGTGGTCTCGCCGTCCGTATAAGTGACCGGCTCTTCCCTGATCGCCGCGTTTGCGCTCGCAACCATTGCGATAGCGCATAGTGCTCCCACCATAACCGTTCGCATGCTCACCTCCTGCGGATTTGGCACAAATATACAAATATATTGGCACACCAGCGATTCCGACGCCAGGTTGTGAAACCATAACGGCGCCGTCGCAGCCAGCTGCGCAATCCATCAGGTGCCCGGTCGTCAAGCTTTAAGGCCGAACGCGCGGACACTGCGCTCGACCATGCGTGGGCGGTCATACGGGCGCATCGCCGCTGACGTCAGTTCCGGGTCAAAGAACGAACCCGCTTTGCGGGAGCGCGCTGCGCGCGGAGTGGAGCCAGTGGCACCGATGGAGTGACGAGGTAAGCGGGAGATAGTGACAAGCCGAGCGTCCTGTCTTGAGAATCGAGGGGTTCTAACAACCTCCACCTCAAGACAGGAGCATCCCGATGAGTGATAAACCCATCAGCCCGCTGCGCCGACGCATGATCGAAGACATGACGGTGCGCAATTTCGTCGAGGAGACGCGCAACAACTATATCCGGCACGTCCTGACATTTACAGCCTTTCTCGGCCGCGCGCCGGATACGGCCGCGCCTGAGGATCTTCGCCTTTTCCAGCTGCATCAGACGCAGATCGGGGTGCGTGCGCCGAGCATCAATGGCTCGGTTGCGGCGCTGCGTTTCTTCTTCACCGTGACGCTCGACCGCCCCGAGATGGCACGGCACCTCACGTTCGTGCGGGAGCCGCGCAAGATCCCGGTGATCTTGAGCCTGGAGGAGATCGCACGGCTATTGGAGGCGGCCCCCGGGCCGAAGTACAAGGCCGCGCTGAGCGCCGCCTATGGCGCCGGACTGCGGGTCTCCGAAGTGGTGGCGCTGAAGGTGTCGGACATCGATTCCGAGCGCATGCTGCTGCGCATCGAGCAGGGCAAGGGGCGCAAGGATCGCTTTGCAATGCTTTCCCCGCTGCTGTTGGAGTTGCTGCGCGATTGGTATCGCATCGCCCGGCCCGCAGTCTGGCTGTTCCCAGGCCGTGATCCGCTGCTGCCGATGACGACGCGGCAATTCAATCGCGTCGTTCATGCCGCTGCCGATAGGGCGGCGATCAAAAAGCGAGTATCGCCTCATACATTGCGCCACAGCTTTGCGACCCACCTGCTCGAAGAGAAAACCGATGTGCGTTTGATCCAGGTTTTGCTCGGACATGCCAGGGTCGATACCACCGCGCTTTACGCGCAGGTGGCCACCAACGTGATCCGCGCGGTCATGAGCCCGTTGGATCGGCTCACGCCGCTGACACCGGAGAACAAGCCGCCGGCATAAGCCACGGCGATCATGGCTCGCCCCGCCCTGGAGATCGCGGATATCTTCCGCGACCACGGGCCCGCTTGGCGTAAAGCCAATGCAGGTCACGTCAGCCTCGGCCAGTTGAAGGTGATGTCGGCGATCGAGAGCTGCCGCACCGTGGCTCTCGGCGGCCATGTCATGCGCTGCGAGGACTGCTCGTACACGCAGGTCGCCTATAACAGCTGCCTTATGGGCACGATTTGTAATGGGGAGTTGGCGGCCCACTCCGTCACTGTGCTTTGAGCGTTCGCCAACTCCACTCACCATTACGAGGCACCCCTGAGCATGGCGATAAGTTTGTCCGGCGGCCGGAAGAAGCCTTTGCGCATGTGGGGCGGAACGATGGCTTCAATGGCCTCGAGTTTCTCAGTGGGATCGCCGCGCGTATAGACTTCGGTGGTCGCCAAGTTGGCGTGTCCCAGCCACAAGGACACTTTTCGGATGTCCTGCGTCGCTTGCAGGACGATCATCGCGCATGTGTGCCGCAACACATGGGGTGAGACACGTTTTTTTAGCAGACCAGGGCATTTGTGAGCGGCGGTCGCGCAATGTTGCTTGAGCAGATATGCAAAGCCCCAGCGGGTTAGCGGTTCTCCCCTGGCACTAACGAACACCTCCGGCGTCGCGACTGTCCCTCTCACCGCCAGCCAAGCACGCAGCGCCGCAGCCGTGGTTTTCCATAGGGGGAGAACCCGTTGCCGTCGTCCTTTGCCGAGAACTCGAACGCTCATCGCTTGCAGGTCGACGTTGTCGATTCGCAGTCCCGTCAGTTCGGATACGCGAAGGCCGGCGCAAACGGCCAGATGCAGCATGGCCCGATCGCGAACCCCATCGCGGGTCGCCGGATCGGGTGCGTCGAGCAAGGCTTGGAACTCCTCTCGCAGGAGGTAGGGAACCAGACGAGAGTTGGTTTTCTTGAAAGGGATCGCCAGAACGCGACGTATTTGCTCAAGCGCCGCCGGTTGACGATATTCGAGGAAGTGGAAGAAGGACTTGATTGCCGCCAACCGAACGTTACGGGTTTCCGGCGCGTTTTTGCGCGTGTCCTCCAGATATTCGAGGAAGGCACTGACCAGCTTCGCGTCAATCTGCTCCAGCATCAGCGACGATGGCGTGACCTTGTGCCTTGCGGCCGCGAACTCGAAGAGGAGCTGGAAGCTGTAGGCGTAGGAATTGCATGTATGCTGGCTGGCACCTCGGTGGCCGGCGAGCGTCTCGTGGAGGTAGGCTTCGATGTGAGGTGCAATCGGCGTCATGGTTGCGCACCCCCACACATGAATGCCTCCCCAACGTCGGCGACGTCGCGCATGAGATCGGCAGTGGCCTCGAGGTACCAATAGGTCGCGTAGATGTTGACGTGACCCATGTAGGTCGCGAGGGCCACCATGTGCTTGCCGCTGCGGGCCCTGCCCACCGGACTGGCCTGCAGCGCGCGCACCGCGAATGTATGCCGATAATTCCGAACTCGGAATTAGCGGCATAATTCCGAGTGCCGGATTATTCCGAGCGCGGCGGCGGTGAGCGACAAAATCCTTGAGTTTTCCGAGGGGTCGCTCCCATAGGGATCGGCATTATCAGAGGCTCCTCAGGAAGTCCAAGACGCGATCATCTGGGCGGTAACGGCGTGTTCTTGCGTCGGACGTGGGGGTCATGGCCAGCGCCTGTTCTTTGAGTTGCATGTCTGCTTGCAGATAAATGGCGGTGGTTTCGATCGATTCGTGGCCAAGCCAGAGGGCGATTACGGAACGGTCGACGCCGTGGTGCAGCAGGTTCATCGCCAGGGTGTGTCTCAGGCCGTGTGGCGTCAGGTGTTTGCCAAGCAAAGAAGGGCAATGAAGCCTTGCAACGGCGAGGTGCTTGGTGAGCAAGTATTGGAGTGCGTCGTGACTCAACGCGGTACCGGAGATGGTTGGGAAGAGAGGATCGTTCGGCTGACCCTGGCGCTCGCGCACCCAAGCGCGCAGCACCGCGACGGTATCTTTGCGAAGCGGCGTATTGCGGAGCTTTCGGCCTTTACCCCGGCATCGGACGTAGGCCGCGGGACCCAGTACGATGTCGTCGCAGCAAAGGCCGATAAGTTCAGCGGCGCGGAGCCCGGTTTGTACAGCCAACAGCAGGAGGGCGCGATCGCGCCGACCGCCCCAGCTGTTCAGGTCGGGAGCGGCGAGCAAAGCGGCAACTTCGACAGGGTTGAGGAAGGCGATCGGACTGCGCACATAGCGTTTGCTCGGCATGGCGAGCACGCGCTGGGCCAAGGCGCTGTACTCTGGTGCATGCAGCGCCACATAGCGGAAGAAAGAATGGATGGCGGCGAGGCGGACATTGCGACTGCGGGCACTATTGTCACGTTCCTGCTCAAGATGATCGAGGAACGCACCGAGGAATGAGCTATCCAGATCCGATAGAGCCAACCTCGACGGCGCTTTGCCCAGCTGTTGCTGGGCATATTGCAGCAACAGACGAAAAGTATCGCGGTAGCTGGCGATTGTGTGGGGACTGACCTGTCGTTGTCGCAAGAGGCGGTCCACGAAAAACGCCTCGAGAAGTACGGGAAAGCCGCGGGTGGTGCTCATGATTTGCTCTCCTGCTCGGCGGATTGCTCGACCCGGAGTAGCGCGCTGTGGAGGAGTTCGGGCGTCGCGGTGAGGTACCAGTAGGTGTCCGTGATATGGGCATGTCCGAGATAGGTCGAGAGCTCGGGCAGGTGCCGCTCGACATCGACGCCGTCGTGATACCACCGCAGAAGCGTGACGATGGCCAGCCGATGGCGAAGGTCATGTAGGCGAGGCCCGTGGGAATCATCGGCCCCGCGCAAACCAATCTCGCGAGACAGCTTGACGAACGTCCATCGAACGGCCCATTCGGTCAGGCGCGTACCGCGCTCGGAAAGGAAGAAGCTCGGGCTGACCGGATTCGGGCACAAATGGTTGCGGCAGGCCGCATAGGCTTGCAGGGCGTGTTGCGTTGACGGGTGGAGCGGCACATAGCGCGACTTGCCGAACTTCGTGTCGCGAACCGTCAACACGCCGTTCACCAGATCGGCGTCACCGCGATCGAGGCGCAGCGGTTCGTTGCAACGCATGCCGGTCGCCGCGTATAGGCCGAAGAGCGCGGCATAGGTCTGCGACCGCAGACCGATCGTCGAAGGCAATCGCTTCGCCGCGTCGATCAGTCGGATGATCTCTTCGTCGCGATAGATGTATGGGGACGACGGCCGACGATACCGGTGGGGGAGAAGGTCGGTCGGCGGTACGATGGTTCTCGGGTCGATGGCGCTGCAATAGCGCGCGAAACGGCGGACCATTGCCAAACGGTTGGCCCACTGGGCGGGTTGTGCCTTTGCCGGCTGCATTGCCCAGGCCAGGGCGATCTCGGTGGTGATGCAAGTGGCGCCGGAAGATTCGGCAAAAGCAACAAACCGTCGCAGCAGCCGTCCGGCGAGACGTAGCTTGTGGCCGAGGGCGCGACGAGCGGCCAGGTACTCGTCGAGCGCGGCTTGTAACGGGCTCATGACGCGGCTCCTGGCCATGGCAGTCCTATGGCGCGTAACGCCTTGATGTCGACTTTGGCATAGATCTGCGTCGTGTTCGGCTGGCTGTGACGCAAGAGCTGGCCGATCTCGACGAGCGAGGCGCCGCGATGCAGCAGGTCGGTGGCGAGCGAATGGCGCAGCAGGTGCGCGCCCTTGAACTCCGGAGTCAGACTGGCGCGTTTGAGCGCGCGACGAACGATGCAGCAAATGGCCGACGGGCTGATGAAGCCTCGCCTGGGCGCGCGTGTCCGAACGAAGACGCGACGTGTCGAGCAAGCCGGCCGATCTTGACGCAGATAGTCGACCAAGGCTGACCCGACATCCGCCGGTAGCGGCAGCCGTGCCAGCCGTTGACCTTTGCCGTGCACGACAATCTCGCCGCATTCCCAGTCGAGATCGTCCAGGGTGATGGCCGCGACCTCGCCGCCGCGCAGGCCGAGCCGCGCGAGCAGCATCAAGACGGCGTAGTCGCGCCGACCCGCCGGCGTCCCGCGATCACAAGACGCCAGCAACAGTTCGATCTGTTTGGCGGGCAGCGCCTTTGGCAGGTGCGCCAAGCGCCAGCCGGCTACACCAGGCACCGCCGCGGCGAGATCGGTTGCCAGCAATCCGCGTTGCTGCAGGAAGCGCAGAAAAGAACGCAGCGCCGTGACCACCAACTTCGCACGGCCACGCGATCCAGCCTGGGCTCGCCGTACGATAAACCGATGAATATCGACGGTCCGCAAATCATCGAAATGCAGTCCCTTGCCGCCAAACTGCTCATCCAGGAAACCTCGAACGATCGGCAGATAGTTGGTCAATGTTGCCGGCGAGAGGCCGCGCTCAGAACGCAGGAATCCTCCGAACGCGCTGACCAACTCGCCCTCGGCGGTCGGGTCGACCATCCGCGCCGGCATTGGAATGCAACCGATGTCGCGCAGATATGCGATCAGCTGCCGAATGGTCCAGGCTTCGCCACGCCTGACGCGGCAACGACGTTCCGCCAGGAATTGACCGGCATGGTCCCCTCCGAGGACATCCAGAGGAACATCGTGTTCCTCCACCCAAAGGATGAAATCCGCCAGAAGGTCATCCTTCTGACGCATCGTCGCTGGGGCATAACCCTGGTCACCGAGCAATGCCGCGAACCCGTCAAGGTGGGCGGCCAATCGACCGACGCGGAAGGGTGTGGCCGGCGTCGTAGCAGCGTTGTTTAGATCAGTCATCGTCCGACTCCTCACAGCGTGGGAGAGTCCACGCTCTAGAGAAGACATCCGAATAATGCCGAGCCATCAACACCCAGCGTCGATCGAAACCTTTGCAATCCTATGCGAATTACGCCGGGAAACGTAGCACTCGGAATAATCCGGCACTCGGAATTATGCCGAAGTTCGTGCAGACGAGGCCGGCGGCCACCCGGCGCCGGCCCAACATTTGCCTTCTGCACCAGTCGATCAAACGTGTCCTTTACCGTGTGATAAGGAAGCGGCCGACCTTGGTCGCAGACGAACACATAGGCATCGCTTGAACGAGGGTGGCGTCGCCTCAGATAGCGCTCCAAGCCTGCCGCTGCGGAGTGATGCAGCGGCGTCAAACGGGTCTTGCGGAACTTGGTCTCCCGGATCAGTAGTCCATCATTCGTCATGTCGGCAACTTGCAATTTCAGCGCTTCGGAGATCCGCAACCCAGTGACCGCAAGCAAGGCAATCAGAGTGGCGTAGGTTTGAGGTCTCAGCCCGCTCGCAGGGCGAATGCGCAGGGCGGCTTCGATGAGGCGATTGATCTCGTCTGCCGAGTAGATGTGCGGCGGCCGGCGCTTCTTGCGGGCGCCAAAGTGATTGGCCGGCGGCACCTCGTGCCGACCATCTTCAACCCTGATGAACCGTACGAAGCGGCAGACGGCTTTCAACCGCGCGTCGCGCTGCGCCACAGACGGGCCGAGAGCCGCCCAGTCGATCGCCGTTTGCGCGTGAACATGCGTGTCCCCGCGGTCGGTCGCAAAGCCAGCAAAGCTCTTCAACAAGTATTCAGCCATTGTCATGTCAAATCCTGCAGCACGGCGCAGGCGGAGGTAGGCCTCTACGGTGTTCAACATCAGAGTGCCTCCGGCCAGGGCTGCGCGATTTGCTGCAGCAGGTTGACGTCGGCTTTCGCATAGTGCGCCGTCGTATCGACGCCCCGATGCCGGAGGACCAAGCCTATTTGCTCGAGGGGGACGCCATTGCGCAGCATCTGAGTTGCCGCCGTATGACGCAGGGCGTGGGCGCCTTTGACTGGCGTAACCACGCCGGCCCGCCTCATGGCGCGCTTTGCGACCAATGACACGCTGCCACCATCGAGGAATGGCCGGAATGGAGCGATGTTTCGAAGGAAGACGCGATCACTCTGAGCAACGGTCGGCCGGCATTCCATATAGGCGATGATCGCGTCTCCAACCTCTTGCGGGAGCGGGAGACGAACCTGATAGCCGGATTTCCCGCAGACCAGCAGCGTACCGGCTTCCCACTCGATATCAGCGAGGCGGAGCTGCGCCACGTCGCCGGCTCGAAGTCCGAGACGTGCCAGCAGCAGGAGGATCGCGCGATCGCGGCTGCCATCCCTGTTCCAATCGTGTTAGCGTAACTTCTCGAACCGCCGTGTACGGACCCGTATGCACGGTGGTGTGGGAGGGGCGGAGCTGCGAGGCTCCCCCCTATCCCGATCATTGAAGGAAAAGCCGACAATGAACCTTCGTCGCTTGAGGTCAGGTTTTCACCCAAAGCAGAAATTGGCGGCACCGAGAAAATAATGTGAAGTGGTAATTTGCCTGCCGGGCAAATCAGCTCGCCCGCCGATTTTCTCCCTGTCCAGTCCCCGAGCGAAAAAGAATCCTTCGCCATCACCCCAAATCACTTCTATATCCGCCGCCGTCCCGTCCCTCTGAGGGGCGACACGCGATCGTCACGGCCGCGGGGCGGGATGCGGTGGACGCGGATGGTGCCAAAGACGAGGGCGCCGGATGCGGACGGCGAAGTCGTGTGATCCTGACGCCCCGACGCTGGCGTCAAGTTCTTGAGAAGCGAGCTTCTGAGGGGCGACGGTGGCAAGAAAGCCCGGTCACCGGGGAGATCACGAAGGAAACCGTTAAAACCATTGCGCGGGGAATGCCGGACGTTTCCGGCGTGACCGTGGTGACTAACGCGTGGGCTTTCTACCAATGCGCACGCGGCTGCGGACGCGCCGAGCGTCCGGCATTCCCTGCGCCCTCTAATTTCAGAGGACAGGACATCAAAGCAAAACTCGCGTGAAATGCGCGGCGAGATCGCGAGATTGTGTCTGTAAACAATTGCGCTGTTTGAAATTCTAATCGGAAATCTGCGCGAAAAGGCGCTGGCATCATCGACGACGCTGCCGAAGTATTGGGCGAGGCAGGCTTCAGCTCACAGCTTGTACGCCGTCCGGAATCCGCCCCAGTGCCGGCCATTGACGCGGACCGGCACGTCGATCTCGCGCATCATGACGGTCTTGCCGTTGCCCATGTCGCGGCGGTAGCTCTGGATCAGGTAGGAGCGTTGATTGCGGCCGGCGGCCAGGCCCGCGGGATCGTTGAAGATGCGGCGGTTGCGGCTGTTGGCGGTGTTCCAGGCCACATCTCCCGGGCGCTGCGGATGCGAGTAGATCTTGTTGTGCACCGGCAGGTAGGCGTTGCGGTCGACCGCCACGCAGAACACCATGCGCGGGTCCCTGGCGAGGAAAGCCTCCTGGAACGGTGGCAGCGCGCGGTCCGCCCAATTGAGAATCCTGGTGCGATGCTGCACCGGGTTGGTGCCCGGTATCTCGACGTAGGCCTCGTCGAACATGTCTTCGATCGAGATGTCCCCGTTCTTGACGGCGTCCTCGAAAATCCCGGTCAGCGCCGTGCCGGCTTCCATGGCGCGGGTGACGAATTCGGTATTCTCGTCGTGGATCGCCCACAGCTTGTCTTCGACCTTTGCCAGCAGCGCGGCATCCGGCGCCTCGAACGGCGCCAGCGCGCCGGCTTTCGAGTGCTTCAGGATGCGAATCCTGCAGGCGCCGACGTTTTCCAGCGTGGCGTTGAAACTTTCGTTGAGCGAGAGCTTCTCGGCGTCCGGTCCGGAGATCAGGACGCCTTCCATGGAAATCTCGTAAACCGGCGCTTCGATCATGCCGCGCGCGGTCTTTATCTCGATCTTGAGGTTGCATGGCAGCCGCTCGCGCTTGCGCTGGTCTGCGCGCGCGTCCTGGCCCAGCAGCACCGCGCAGCGGGCCTTGAGTTTCTGCGCGAACATGGTGACGGCCTTGCCGGCGTTGGCGACACGCTCGCCATGGGCCTCCGCCTCCCTGGCGGCGCTCTCGATCTCGACGGCGCTTTCCCCGACCGAGACGATGAAGTGCGAGGCGGTGGCGGCGTTTTGAGACATCTCGCTGGTGGTTTCGGTTTGCTCCGCCACCGCGCCGTTGACGTTTTCGAACACGGGGCGGATCGCCTCGATCGCCTGCGAGATCCGGTGCACCGCATCGACCGAGCCCGCGGCGTCCTTTTGCAGCGCCGCGATCTTTTTCGTAATTTCCTCGGTGGCGTTCTGGGTCTGCACCGCCAGCGCCTTGACCTCGGTGGCGACGACCGCAAAGCCGCGCCCGGCGGAGCCAGCGCGGGCCGCCTCGATGGTGGAGTTGAGCGCCAGCAGCGTGGTCTGGCGGGCGATCTGCGCGATCAGGTTGACGACATTGCCGATGGCGGCCGAGGATTCGCGCAAGCGATCCACGTTGAGGCTGGCTTCGCGGGCCGCGGCACCGGCCTGGTCGGCGAGCTGGCTGGCGTCGCGCACCTGGGATCCGATGCCTTCGGCCGAATGGGTGAATTTGTCCGCGGCCTGCGCGAACGTGGTCGCGGTGCTCTGCGCGGCGCTGCTGCGCCCGGCCAGGGCGTCGGAGCGCTCGCGAATGGCGGTGAGGGTCGCCGCCGTCGCCTCGGCGCCGCCAGCGACCGAATTGGTCGCGCGTTCGAGCTGCCGGATCATCGAGCCCAGCTCGAGTTCGAGCAGTTTGAGGATTTCCGTGGAGGAATCGCCGTCCGAAGCGCCGGGGGCCTCGGCTGCAACTGGCGGCGTAACCGCCGCAGGCTCAACGGCCGGCGCAGTCGGCTCCGGCGAACGTCTTTGAAAGAAACCGAACGCCATGAGCCCCTCTCGGGAAAGTTGAAATGAGGCCGGCATCCTCACATCTTGGCGTGAAGTCGCGGTTAACAAATGCCGTATCCGAAGGCAGCAGGCACTACCGCCGTACCGAAAATATCCGCAAATCTTTGATTTTGGCCGATCGCCGGCCTATAACGCCGCGCCTTCTACCCCGTCACATCCCCCTACGAATCGCCAAGAGAGACCGCATGGCCGGACATTCCCAGTTCAAGAACATCATGCACCGCAAGGGCCGGCAGGATGCCCAGAAATCGAAGCTGTTCGGCAAGCTGGCGCGGGAAATCACGGTAGCGGCAAAGCTTGGAACGCCCGATCCCGCGATGAATGCGCGGCTACGCGCGGCCATCATCTCCGCCCGCCAGGAAAACATGTCGAAGGACTCGATTGATCGCGCGGTGAAGAAGGCGAGCGGCGGCGACAGCGAGAATTACGACGAAATCCGCTATGAGGGTTATGGTCCCGGCGGCGTCGCGGTGATCGTCGAGGCGCTGACCGACAATCGCAACCGCGCGGCGTCCGATATCCGCTCCTACTTCACCAAATCCGGCGGCAATCTCGGCGAAACCGGTTCGGTCGCCTTCATGTTCGACCGCACCGGCGTCATCGAATATGACGCCAGCGTCGCCTCCGACGATGCGATGCTGGAAGCGGCGATCGAGGCCGGCGCCGACGACGTGTCGTCGAGCGAGAACGGTCACGAAATCTATGCCTCGCAGGAGACCTTCCGCGAGGTCGCAAAGGCGCTGGAGGCGAAATTCGGCGAGCCCCGCAAGGCGGCGCTGACCTGGAAACCGCACAACACCGTGGCGGTCGACGACGAGACCGGCGAGAAGCTGTTGAAGCTGATCGATCTGTTGAACGAACACGACGACGTGCAGAACGTCTACGCCAATTTCGAGATCTCGGACGCGCTGGTCGCCAGGATGGGCGGGTAGGGCTGCTCCCGCGCTAGGCTAGGGACTCCCGCATGGGGTATAAAATGCCCCATGACCTCTCAGCCGATTCGCCACCCCGTCCGTATCCTTGGCATCGATCCCGGCTTGCGCCGCACCGGCTGGGGCGTGATCGAGATCGAAGGCAACCGGCTTGGTTTCATCGGCTGCGGTTCGGTGGAACCGCCCGAAGACCTGCCGCTGGCGAGCCGGCTGCTGGCGATCCATGAGGGGCTTGCCGCCGTGCTCGGCAATTTCAAGCCGGCGGAAGCCGCGGTCGAACAGACGTTCGTCAATAAGGACGGCGTTGCGACACTGAAGCTCGGCCAGGCGCGCGGGGTTGCGATGCTGGCGCCGGCGATGTTCGGGATCCCGGTCGCGGAATATGCGCCCAATCAGGTGAAGAAGACCGTGGTCGGCGCCGGCCACGCCGACAAGAACCAGATCCTGATGATGCTGAAGATATTGCTGCCGAAGGCCGAACCGAAATCCCCCGATGCAGCCGATGCGCTGGCGATTGCGATTACGCACGCGCATCATCGCCAGAGCGCTGCGCTGCGGCTGAGGGTGATCGAGGCATGATCGGCAAGCTCAGAGGTCTGATCGACAGCTACGGCGAGGATTTTGTCATCCTCGACGTCGGCGGCGTCGGCTATCAGGTGCATTGCTCGGGCCGCACGCTTCAGGCGCTGCCGTCGCCCGGCGAGGCCGCGGTGCTGTCGATCGAAACTTACGTCCGCGAGGATCAAATCAAACTGTTCGGCTTCCGCAGCGATATCGAGCGCGAATGGTTTCGCCTGCTGCAGACCGTGCAGGGCGTCGGCGCGAAAGTGGCGCTGGCGGTGCTCGGCACCTTGCCGCCATTGGAACTCGCCAACGCCATTGCGCTACGCGACAAGGCCGCGGTGACGCGCACGCCCGGCGTCGGCCCGAAAGTGGCCGAGCGCATTGTCACCGAACTGAAGGACAAGGCGCCGGCCTTTGCCAATGTCGACCCGGCGCTGTTGCATCTCTCCGGCGCGATCGACGATCACCGCGCGCCGCGCCCGGTTACCGACGCGATCTCGGCGCTGGTCAACCTCGGTTACGGCCAGCCGCAGGCGGCGGCAGCGATCGCCTCGGCTTCCCGCAGCGCCGGTGAGAACGCCGAGACCGCGCAGTTGATCCGGCTCGGGCTGAAGGAACTGGCAAGGTGACCCCGCCCTCCCGCATCGTCACGCCGGAGCGCCGCGCCGACGATGTCGGCGACACCGCGCTGCGCCCGCAACTGCTGTCGGAATTCGTCGGCCAGGCCCAGGTGCGCGCCAATCTCTCGATCTTCATCGAGGCCGCGCGCAAGCGCGGCGAGGCGCTCGATCACGTGCTGTTCGTCGGTCCCCCTGGCCTCGGCAAGACCACGCTGGCGCAGATCGTGGCGCGCGAACTCGGCGTCGGCTTTCGCGCCACGTCCGGGCCCGTGATCGCCAAGGCCGGTGATCTTGCGGCGCTCCTGACCAATCTCGAAGAGCGCGACGTCCTGTTCATCGATGAAATCCATCGGCTCAGCCCGGCGGTCGAGGAAGTGCTCTATCCCGCGATGGAGGATTTTCAGCTCGACCTCATCATCGGAGAGGGACCCGCGGCGCGCTCGGTCAAGATCGAACTGGCAAAGTTCACCCTGGTTGGCGCAACGACGCGCGCGGGGCTTTTGACCAATCCGCTGCGCGACCGCTTCGGCATTCCGGTGCGGCTGAACTTCTACACCGAGGAAGAACTGGAAAAGATCGTCACCCGCGGTGCCCGCGTGCTCAAGATCGGCATAACGCCCGACGGCGCCAACGAGATTGCACGGCGCGCCCGCGGCACGCCGCGCATCGCAGGAAGGCTGTTGCGGCGGGTGCGGGATTTTGCGTCCGCCGCGGATGCCGCCTCGATCGACCGCGCCATCGCCGATAACGCGCTGAGCGCGCTCGAAGTCGACGCCGCCGGCCTCGATGCCATGGACCGGCGTTATCTCACCACCATCGCCATGAATTACGGCGGCGGCCCGGTGGGCGTGGAAACCATGGCGGCAGCGCTGTCGGAGCCGCGCGACGCCATCGAGGACATCATCGAGCCGTTTTTGATCCAGTGCGGCTACCTGCAACGCACCCCGCGCGGGCGGTTGTTGACCTCGCATGCCTTCCGCCACCTCGGCCTTGCCGAACCCGCGCGCGATCCGGCACAGTTCGGATTGTTCGGCGGGGGAGGCGAGGAGGAGTGACCAGGCCCGCTCCGCCAATGACCGCCCATCTCGACGGCGCGATCCGCGACGGCCGCCATCACATGCAGATCCGCGTCTATTACGAGGACACGGATTTTTCCGGCATCGTCTATCATGCCAATTACCTGCGTTTCATGGAACGCGGACGTACCAATCATCTCCGGTTGATGGGCGCGGAGCAGCACGCGCTGTATGCGGAAGCGCAGGCGGAAACCCCGGGCTTCGCTTTCGTGGTGCGTTCGATGCAGATCGATTACCTCAAGCCCGCGCGCATGGATGACGTGCTCGACGTGGTGACGTGGCCGGTCGCGGTGAAGGGTGCCTCGATCACGATGGCGCAGGAGGTGCGGCGCGGTGCGGAGGTGTTGGTAACCGCGCAGGTGCGTGTCGCCTTCATCAGCGAGGGCAAGGCAAGGCCGATCCCGAAGGCGTTGCGGGTGCTGATGAAGGCCGATCTGATCTAGCTATCGGGCGATTGGCAGCGGGCCATCGACTCGCGGGTTGAAGGCGATACATTCGCGGGCCGCATCAAGAAATCGAGGCCATCATGTCGCGTCCCCCGCTGCCGCCGTTCACCAGAGAGACCGCCGCCCAGAAGGCCCGCATGGCCGAAGACGCCTGGAATTCGCGCGACCCCGAGCGGGTCGCGCTGGCCTATACCGAGGGTAGCCGCTGGCGTAACCGCTCTGAATTCTTGGAAGGCCGTCCCGCCATTGTTGCGTTTCTCATCCGCAAATGGAGCAGGGAGCATGAATACCGCCTGATCAAGGACCTCTGGGCGTTCGACGGCAACCGCATTGCGGTCCGGTTTCAATACGAGTGGCATGACGATGCCGGGCAGTGGCATCGTTCCTATGGCAACGAGCAGTGGGAATTCGACGAACACGGCCTGATGCGCCGCCGCGAAGCGAGCATCAACGATGTTGCGATCGCCGAAAAAGACCGCCGCTTTCGCTGGACAGCACCCGGCCCGAGGCCGGCGGATGTTCCGGGACTGGGCGAGAGTCCGTTTTGAATCCCGGCTTCAGCCCCGCGAACGGCGGGACGACGAGCCACTAATACCCGCGCGTGGGATCGACGACGTTCTCCAGCGCGCCTCCGGTCTCAAAACGTTCGATCTGGCGCGCGACGTATTTCGAGATCTCGTCGGGATCGGTATCGGCGGCATTGTGCGGCGTCAGCACGACCTTCGGGTGCGTCCAGAACGGGCTGTGCGCGGGCAGCGGTTCCTCTGCGAAGACATCCAGCGAAGCAGCCCCGAGCGTGCCGTCGTCGAGGCATTCCAGGATGTCGGCCTCGTTCTGCAGCCCGCCGCGCCCGGCGTTGATCAGGACCGGCGCGCCGATCGGGCTGGCGCGGTTGAGTTTTACGAACAAGCTGCGATTGAGAATCTGCCGCGTATCCGGCGTGAGCGGCAGCAGGCAAACCAGAATATCGGTCCGCTGGAGAAACGCATCGAGCTGCGACGTGCCGTGAAAGCACGTGACACCATCGATCTCCTTCGGACTCCGGCTCCAGCCTGACACACGAAAACCGAGATGGCGGAGCGCATGGGCCGCATTCGATCCGAGCGTGCCAAGGCCCATGATGCCCACCGAAATCGCGTTCGCCGGCCATTGAAATTTTGGCTGCCAGCGGCTCTCGCGCTGGCTGGCTCTGAGGTAAGGTTCCTGGCGGTGATGCATCAGCACGTGCAGTACGGCGTATTCGGTCATGCGAGCGGTGAGGTCGCCGACCGCCACACGAACCAGTGGCACTTTCGGCAGGGACGAATCGGCCATCAGCGCATCGACACCGGCGCCCAGGTTGAAAATCGCGCGCAGGTTCGGAAAAGCCGCAATCTCGCCCGGACGAGGCTTCCAGACGGCGGCGTAGCGGATTTCGGCGGGGTCGCACGCCGCGTCGGGCAACAGCCAAATGCGGCGGTCCGCAGACACCTCGTCAAACCGCTGTTTCCATCGTTCCGGGGACCAGTTTTCGGTGCCGCCGTGAATGAGCAGGGCGAGCGCGCCTTTATTCATATTCATCGGAATTTTGCCTCATGCATCCGGAATTGGGGGAACATTACCGGCTTGCGTTTTCGACGCAAAATACTTCCGCTATTCTGTCGGAACCGTCGGCGCCCGTTCGTCATGCAATCAACAGGAGCCTACCAGCATGCTCTACGCCATCCTTTGCTACCATGATGAGGACTTCGTCGGTTCCTGGACCAAGGAGCAGGACGCTGCCGTCATGCAGAAGCTCGCCGTCGTCCAGGATAAACTGGCCAAGCAGGGCCGGCTCGGCCCGGTGGCGCGGCTGTTGCCGACGACGGCGGCGACGACGCTGCGGAAAGACGATCCGCCGGTTGTGCTCGATGGCCCCTATGCCGAGACCAAGGAGCAGTTGCTCGGCTTCTACATCATCGACTGTAAGGATCTCGACGAGGCCCTCGATGTCGCGCGCGATCTTGGCGAAGCCAACCCGGGCGGCGCATACGAAATCCGCCCCGTCGGGGTGTTGAATCCGGGGAGCGTCCCGACGTGACGGACACCGCCTGGATCGATGCCGCGCTGACCTCGGCGCGTCCCCAGGTGCTCGGCGCGCTCTTGCGCTATTTCCGCAACCTCGACACCGCCGAGGAAGCCTTCCAGAACGCTTGCCTGCGCGCGCTGAAAACCTGGACGGAGCACGGGCCGCCACGCGATCCCGCGGCGTGGCTGATCATGGTCGGGCGCAATGTGGCGATTGACGATATCCGGCGGAGCAGCAGGCAGGCGCCGCTGCCCGCGGACGAAGCGATCTCCGATCTCGGCGACGCCGAGGAGGAACTGGCCGAACGGCTCGACGGCTCGCATTATCGCGATGATATTTTGCGGCTGTTGTTCATCTGCTGCCATCCCGAGCTGCCGGCAACGCAGCAGATCGCGCTGGCGCTACGCATCGTTTCAGGGCTAACCGTGAAACAGATTGCGCGCGCGTTCCTGGTCTCCGAAGCGGCGATGGAGCAACGCATCACCCGCGCCAAGGCGCGCGTCGCCGCTGCCGACGTGCCGTTCGAGACGCCGGGCGCCGCGGAGCGCGCCGAGCGGCTCGCTGCGGTGGCCGCGATGATCTACCTGATCTTCAACGAGGGCTATTCGGCCAGCGGCGACACCGCCGAGATTCGCGGCCCCCTGTGCGAGGAGGCTATTCGGCTGGCGCGGCTGTTGCTGCGGCTGTTCCAGAGCGAGCCCGAGATCATGGGGCTGGCGGCGCTGCTGTTGTTGCAGCATGCCCGTGCGCAGGCGCGCTTCGACGCCGACGGCGCGCTGATCCTGCTTGAGGATCAGGATCGCTCGCTTTGGAACCAGAAGGCGATCGCGGAGGGGCTGGCGCTGATCGACAAGGCGATACGCCATCGCCGCAGCGGGCCCTACCAGATCCAGGCGGCGATCGCAGCCTTGCACGCCCGCGCAGCGAAGCCCGAAGATACCGACTGGACCCAGATCGATCTGCTTTACGGGGCGCTCGAAGTCATGCAGCCGTCGCCGGTGGTGACGCTCAACCGCGCGGTCGCTGTGTCCAAGGTGCGCGGCCCCGAGGCGGCGCTCGAAATGATCGAGCCGCTGGCGTCGCGGCTCTCGAACTATTTTCATTTCTTCGGCGTTCGCGGCGCTTTCCTGATCCAGCTCGGCCGCAACGACGAGGCCCGCGTCGCGTTCGACCGCGCCATCGCGCTTGCCAACACTTCCGCCGAAGCCGCCCACATCCGGATGCATCTCGACCGCCTGCTGCGCGACAGCCAGCCACGTAACGCGACGACCGGCAAATGCAAATAAAGGCGTTCATCGCCTTTACGGGAAAGAGGCCTGACACTGGCCAACAACAAAAACGGGCTTACGGCCAGCCAAGTCGCCCGGAACGACGGTCATTTTCAAGTAATCGTGATTGCCGCGGGCCGTTAGCGATGTGACGTTACCCTCGATCAACGACGGTTTTGAGGATGAGGTCCGACAGCTTGACCACAAGGCCTCGGAGGCGGGCATTTTCTTCCAGCAGCGAAATAACGCCGTCCGAGCCACCGTCGTCTGTATATTCATCACCGTAGAGCGGTGATTCATTGAGGTATTTCTGCTTGTCATTCGGCGGATATGCGGGTCCCATTACTAATCCCCAATTCACGTAACCGAAACTACCCCATTGATTCGCGATAGTGGATTGAGTGGCAGGCAAATTTGCGACCGAAATTGGAATGCAAAGGACACAACCGGTTTCAGTGCAGGCGGACGCCACACAGCTGACTGAATTCTGAACGGGTTCTTGCTGGCGGAGTGCTGAGAGGATTCTTGCCGCTGTCGGATTGCCCCTGCCTCGTTCGTCCTTGGGACAAATTGTCGAAATGTGATGCGGAGCCAGGCCATGTTTAAGATCATTGCCTCTATCGCCGCGGTGCTTGCGATCGCGGTTGCGGTCGTACTGATCACGGCCGCGACCAAGCCCGACACGTTCAGCGTCCGGCGCGCGATCACGGTCAACGCGCCGCCGGAAAAGATATTCCCCCTGATTGCCGACTTTCATCAATGGGAAACCTGGTCGCCTTACGAAAACAAGGACCCCGCGATGAAGCGCACCTTTAGCGGCGCGGCTAGCGGCAGGGGCGCGGTCTATGCGTGGGACGGCAACAGGAATGTCGGCTCCGGCCGAATGGAAATTCTCAATGCCTCATTGCCATCAAAAATCGTCATCAAGCTCGATTTCTTCACGCCGTTCGAGGGTCGCAACACCGCCGAGTTCACAATGCTGCCGCTGGGCGATGTGACCGACGTTACCTGGCTCATGCATGGTCCCGCGCCCTTTGTGTCCAGGGTGATGCAGGTGTTCATCAACTTTGACACAATGATCGGGAAGGATTTCGAAGCAGGCCTCGCCAACCTGAAAAAGCTCACCGAGAAATGACGGGGCACTCAAACACCAGGGAGCAAGCGATGCAGGTCAATCCCTATCTTTACTACAACGGCAATTGCGAAGCGGCGTTCGAGTTCTACCAGAAGGTACTCGGCGCAAAGCTTGAGATGATGTTGACCCATGAGGAAGCGCCGGAATCGATGCCCATTCCGCCGGAATGGAAGAAGAAGATCATGCACGCCAGGATATCGATCGACGGCGAAGTGCTGATGGCTTCCGACGCCCCACCCGGCCATTTTCATCAGCCGCAGGGCTTTTCGGTCTCGCTGACGGTCAAGGATCCCGACGATGCCGAGCGCAAGTTCAAGGCGCTCTCCGAGGGCGGCAGCGTGAACATGCCGTTCGGGAAGACCTTTTTCTCCAAGGGGTTCGGCATGTGTGTCGATCAGTTCGGCATTCCCTGGATGGTCAATTGTCCGCTGGAGGATTGACGCCTCTTTGCGGATCCCCGTCTACCGGCACCTCGGATAGATCGCCGCGAGTTCGCGCCCGCGCAACAGCAGCAGGCGCGAGCCCAATCCGCCGCGGTGGCGAATCCAGTTCCGCACCGCAGTGGGGTAGGCCTCAAGCACGACCGCAGACGCTTCCGGCTCGGAATACATCCGCCCGCGCCGGTCAACCGAGCGGGCGGCGTGAAATCCCAGGATCGCGCGGCGTGTCACGCAGATGCGGTTGCTCGGAACCATGTCCAGCACCAGCGTGCAAGCCGACAGGCACGGCCCGTCGATCACCACGCGTTCACCGGAGGCGCGCACGCGCTCGAACAGATCGAGGAACGGGCCCACCTCTCCGCCCGGGCTGGCGAGGATGCGAACCTCGGCGCGCGCCGGCAAAGCGAGGGCGCACAGCACCATCGAGAGCAGCATTGGTCTGGCGAAAGCTTTCTGCATTCTCGAAGATTCCTTCGATCGAATGACTATCCGTTCCGTCTCTCCCCGCGCAGCGTGGGTAGTCCGATGCCGGCTGCGTCAAAGCCGCCGTCGACGGCGAGGATCTGTCCGGTGATGTAACTTGAGCGGTCGCTGCAAAGAAAAAACACCGCCTCCGCCAGTTCTTCTTCGAGACCGTAACGGTTGAGCGGAATGGCGTCGTGATAGTCGGCGCGGATTTCCGGGGTGTGGACGGCTTTAGCCATCGCGGTATCGACCGGGCCAGGAGCGACGCCGTTGACGCGAATGCCAAGCGAGGCCAGCTCGACGGCGAGCTGTTTTGTCAAATGCGCCAGACCCGCCTTGCTGGTGCCGTAGGCCGACCGCAGCGTGGAAGCGCGCACTGCCGAAATCGATGTAATGTTCACGATCGCGCCGCCGCCCTGTTCGCGCATCAAGGGTACGGCTGCCTTGGTGCAAAGGAACGGCCCGGTTAGATTGACCTCCAGCACCCGGCTCCAGTCCGCGTCGGAAGTCTCCATGAGTGGCGCGAATACCGCGATCCCGGCGTTGTTGACCATCGCATCGAGCCGGCCGAAGCGTCGTTCGATTTCCGCGAACGCGCCTTTCACCGCACTGGCATCGGAGACGTCGCAATGCAGGCCCAGCGTGTTGCCAGCGGCGTTCAGCGCCTCCACGCTCTTCCATAGCAATTCGCCCTGGATGTCGAGCAGCGCCACGCGCCAGCCCTCGGCGAGAAACTTTCTTGCCACCGCCAGTCCGATGCCGCGCGCAGCGCCGGTCACCAGCGCGACTTTTTGTAGGGCAGGGGTCATGGGCGGATCCGTTTGCGGTTGATGAACTCAGCGCTGCTATAGCTGGCACGGTGGCGATGAGGGAAGCCTGCGTTCCGGTTTGCCGGGCATTCCGCGCCACCCCCGAATTAATTTCGCAAGCCATGTCTGTGCCGCAAAATTCCGTTCGTCTTGTCTTGGAGTGCTGGGTGGCAACCGGCATGTCCTACCACAATCGAAACGGAGAGTGATGATGCGATTCATGATGCTGATGATCCCGAAAGGATACGAGACGGCGGCGCCGGGCACCATGCCGCCAGCGGAGGCGGTCGCCGCGATGATGAAATACAACGAAGCGCTGAAGGAGGCCGGCGTGCTGATCACGCTGGACGGGCTTCATCCGCCGTCAATGGGCGCGCGGGTTTCCTTCGCCGGCGGCAAGCCCGTGGTGACCGACGGTCCGTTCGCGGAGGCCAAGGAAGTGCTCGGCGGCTACTGGATGATCGAGGTGAAGTCGCGCGAGGAGGCGATCGCCTGGGCCAGGCGTTGCCCCGCCTCCGGCAACGAGATCATCGAAATCCGCCAGGTGCAGGAAATGGCGGATTTCCCCGCCGACATTCAGGAGGCGGCAGCCGGATTTGCGGAACTGCAGGGCCGCAAGAACTGAATTCGACAGCAACCAAGGGAGATATACAATGAGCGATACCTATCTTGCCGTCTTCGTCGGCAGCAAAACCAGCGCGAAGATGGCCGCGTGGAACGCGCTGTCCGAGACGGAGCGAAAGGCGAAGGAGAAAGCAGGGCATTGCCGCCTGGAAGGCGTGGGTGGAGAAGCATCAGGCTGCGCTCGTCGCGATGGGCGGGCCGCTTGGCAAGACCAAGCGGGTCGGCCCGGGCGGCATTGCCGACGTCAGCAACGAGATGGGCGCCTTTACCGTCGTTCGTGCCGAATCGCACGAAGCCGCGGCAAGGATGTTCGAGAACCATCCGCACTTTGCGATCTTTCCCGGCGAAGCCGTGGAGGTCATGCCGGTTCTGCCGATCCCGGGCGGTTAACGGTTTGATGGTCATCGACCGCGCTAGTGACCTTTGCGCCCGGCTCATGTAAAAGCCTTTCACATGAGCTGGCGCAAGGAACAACGCCGCGCCGAGCGCGGCTATCATCACGGCAATCTGAAAGAGGCGCTGCTGCAGGCGGCGCTCGGCCTGATCGCGGAAAAGGGCGCGGCCGGTTTCACCTTTGCCGATGCCGCGCGCATGGCCGGCGTCAGCCCGGCGGCGCCGTACCGGCATTTCCGCGACCGCGACGAGCTGCTTTCCTAGCATCGCGCAGCGCGGCTTCGAGCAGTTCGAGGCGGTGCTCACAAGGCCTGGGACGACGGCCGTCCGGACACCGTCACGGCGTTCGAGCGGGTCGGCAAGGCCTATCTCGCCTTCGCCCGCGAGGAGCCGGCGTTTTATTCGGCGATGTTCGAATCGGGGCTTCCCGTCGACCTTAATGCCACCCTGCTGGCGGCAAGCGAGCGCGCCTTCGGCATCATCCGGGCCGCCGCCGAGCGCCTTGCCGCGCTTTCGCCGCCCGGCACGCCGCGCCCGCCGGCGATGATGATGGCGCTGCATATCTGGTCGATGTCGCACGGCGTGGCCTCGCTGTTTGCGCGCGGCGACGCGGCGCGCCGCAAACTGCCGATGTCGGCGGAGGATCTTCTGGAAGCGGAGGTGCTGATCTATCTGCGCGGCCTCGGCTTCCCGACCGACCGCCGGCCGTCCGGCCAGACAGCAGGCGGATCAAAAGCCCCGGCCGGCCGTCCGGACCCTGGGGCACCCCAAAATAAATTCGAAGGCGCCGCTGGCGCCCGGCTTGACAAAAATCCGGGATGGTTTAGGTATGTAAATGTTATTTACATTCACAACGGCGTGATGCCGTCATGGAGAGGGAAATGGCCTACACCGCAGATGTCAATCGATGGCGCGGCCCCGACAGAAGAGCCCTACCGCCCGCATATGCTTGAATTCTCCCTGGCATCCCGGCTGGATCGCCGTGACCGTGCTCGGCTTCATCATCTGGTGGCCGATCGGCCTTGCCCTTCTCTTTTTCACACTCGGGAGCAGAAAAATGGGTTGCTGGAGTCATCAGGACCGCTGGTCGAACAAGATGGAGCGGATGCAGTACAAGATGGAGCGGATGCGCAACCGGATGGAGCGCGGCGGCTTCCCCTTCGGTCCGCCCTCCAGCGGCAACCGCGCCTTCGACGAATACCGCATGGAAACCCTGCGGCGCCTCGAGGAAGAGCAGACCGAATTCAGGGATTTCCTCGATCGTCTGCGCCACGCCAAGGACAAGGAAGAGTTCGACCAGTTCATGGCGCAGCATAAGCAGCGCCCGACGCCGCCCCAGGACGGCCAGCCCCAGCCTGTAAGTCTTGAAGAGCCCTGAAGCCCCAGGCGACGTGCCCCCATAGAGCCTGACGGCGAACGACCGCCCGTTTGCGCAAGCAGACGGGCGGTTTCGTTTTGCCGCCGGAAGGGAACGATTCGGGCATCCGGCGGCCATCATTTCCCGTCGCCAAAATTCCCTTTGGTAACCGGGTATTAACCATGATTAGCGTCTGGTTAGAGGCGTAAAGACGCGCTGATAGCCCTCGTTTTGACATGTTGGCAGGGGATGCAGGCCTCGGCTTCGGCGGGCCTCCCATGCGACACAAAACAAGGCTCTCGCGCTGGCGTTTACAGCCGCGCCCGGCGCGCGGCTGCGGAACCGGCAGCCATTTGCTCCCGGAGGATTTGGGACACTTGCGTTGAGAGGATACCGCTTATGAATCCGGCCGACGTGGCTCAGTCAGCCTTGCCGATTGCATCCGCCGACGTATCGCTGATCGCGCTGTTCCTGCAGGCTCACTGGATTGTGAAAGCGGTCATGCTGGGGCTGCTCTCCTGTTCCGTCTGGGTCTGGGCGATCGCGATCGACAAGATGTTCCTGTATTCGCGCACCAAACGCGCCATGGACCGCTTCGAACAGGCGTTCTGGTCCGGGGAGTCGATCGAGGAACTTTATCGCGCGCTCTCGGCCAAGCCGACCCAGTCGATGGCGGCCTGCTTCGTCGCGGCCATGCGCGAATGGAAACGGTCGTTCGAGAGCCAGGCGCGCTCGTTCGCCGGGCTGCAGATGCGGATCGAGAAGGTCATGAACGTCTCGATCGCCCGGGAAATCGAGCGGCTGGAACGCCGGCTCCTGGTGCTGGCCACGGTCGGCTCGGCGGGCCCCTTCGTCGGCCTGTTCGGCACGGTCTGGGGCATCATGTCGAGCTTCCAGTCGATCGCCGCCTCGAAAAATACCTCGCTGGCGGTGGTGGCCCCGGGCATCGCGGAGGCGCTGTTTGCCACCGCCATCGGCCTTATCGCCGCAATTCCGGCGACTATTTTCTACAATAAGTTCACTTCCGAGGTGAACCGGCAGGCCCAGCGGCTGGAAGGGTTTGCGGACGAATTTTCAGCGATCCTGTCGCGCCAGATCGACGAGCGGGCGTGAGGAGCGGTATATTGTGAGCGCATCATGAGCACCCGATCATGGCGATGAACATGGCAGGTTCGTCGGGCGGCGGCGGACGCCGCGGCCGGCGTCGCGCCGTGATGGCGGAGATCAACGTCACGCCGATGGTGGACGTAATGCTGGTGTTGCTGATCATCTTTATGGTGTCGGCGCCGCTGTTGACGGTGGGCGTGCCGCTCGATCTGCCGCAGACCCAGGCCAAGAGTCTCGATCAGGACAAGAATCCGCTGACGCTTTCGGTCAATGTGAAAGGCCAGGTGTTCCTCAACGAAACCGAAATCGGGCTCGACGATCTGGTGCCGAAATTGAAGGCGATCACGGAAGCCCGCGGCGGGCTGGATGAGCGGATTTTTGTCCGGGGCGACAAGAAGGTCGATTACGGTACCGTGATGAAGGTAATGGGACGGCTTTCGCAAGCCGGCTTCAGGCGCGTGGCGCTGGTGACGGAAGTGGATCAGGGGTAAGCCGAAGGTGAAGGTCGACAAGACACTGGTTGCGTCGGTCGCACTCCACGTCCTCGTGATCGGATGGGGGCTGGTTTCCTTTTCCGCGCGTTCGCTCGAAGCGCCGCCGCCGGAGTCGATGCCGGTCGACATCATCTCCGCCGATCAGCTCTCCAGGATCACCGCCGGCATCAAGACCGGCGAAAAGGACAAGCCGAAGCCGCTGGTCGAGAAAATCGCCGATGCCAAGCCGGCCGATGACGCCGTCGGCAAGATCACCGAGAAGAAGGAAATCGTGACCGCCTCGGCGCCGGAGCCGCCGCCGAAGCCGGTGGAAAAGCCGGTCGAGAAAAAGCCCGAGCCGCCGAAACCGGTCGCCGAGAACAAGCCCAAGGACGAGCCGAAGCCGATCGAGAAGAAGCCGGATCCGCCCAAGGTCGATCCGATCGCGGAAGCCTTGAAATCGGAAGAGAGCAAGAAGCCGCCGAAGCCCGAAGCCAAGGCCGCACCGCCGCAGCCGCCGAAGCCGAAGCAGGAGCGCACGTTCGATCAATCGAAAATCGCGGCCCTGCTCGACAAGCGCGATCCGACCCGGCAGGCCATCACCGGCGCGGCGCTGAACTCGTCGGCGTCGCTCGGAACCACGCACGGCACCGCGGCGACCTTGTCGCAGTCCGAACTTGATGCCATGCGGGCGCGCCTGGCGAGCCTGTGGAACGTCCAGCCGGGCGTCGAACATCCGGAGGAGCTCTACGTCACGGTTCGGATCAGACTGAATCCGGATCGCCGGCTTGCGGCGCCGCCCCAGGTAGTCTCCACCGGAAGCTCGCCGCGGTATCAGGCTGCGGCGGATGCCGCCGTTCGCGCCGTCCTGCAGGGGCAGCCCTACACAATGTTGCGAGACGAAACTTACGAGCAGTGGAAATATATGGACATCGATTTTGATCCCAAGCAGATGTTTCATAGTTGATGATTTTGGAGATGAGCCAGCAATGCCAGTGACGTCGTTTTCGCTTCCTCCGTTGCCTCTCTCCCGCCGTGACGTCCTGATCGGTAGTGCGGGTGCGGCCGCGGGGTTGCTGCTGCCCTCGCTCGCCGGCGCGCAAACCAAATTGCAGGTGACCGAAGGCAACGTCGCGCCGCTGCCGATCGCGATACCGAATTTCGTGGCGGGATCGCCGGCGGACGGCGAAGTCGGCGTCGGCGTCGCGCAGGTCATCACCAATAACCTCAAGCGCAGCGGACTGTTCGCGCCGATCGATCAGGCCGCCTTCATCGAGAAGATCGTCAATATCGACACCGCGCCGCAATTCCAGAACTGGAAGACCATCAACGCACAGGCGCTGGTGACCGGCCGCATGACCCGCCAAAGCGACGGCCGTCTGAAGGCCGAATTTCGCCTGTGGGATGTCGCCTCCGGCCAGCAGCTCACCGGCCAGCAATACTTCACCTCGCCGGAATACTGGCGCCGGATCGCGCATATCATTTCCGACCAGATCTACGAGCGCCTGACTGGCGAGAAGGGCTATTTCGACAGCCGCGTGGTGTTCGTCGACGAAACCGGAGCCACGGAGCGGCGCGTCAAGCGGCTGGCGATGATGGACCAGGATGGCGCCAATGTTCGCTATCTGACACGCGGCGCCGATCTCGTGCTGACGCCGCGGTTTTCGCCGTCGACCCAGGAAATCACCTATATGGAATTCGGCCAGGGCGATCCGCGCGTCTATCTGTTCAATATCGAGACCGGACAGCGCGAGATCGTCGGCAATTTTCCCGGCATGTCGTTCTCGCCGCGCTTCTCGCCGGACGGCCAGCGCGTGATCATGAGCCTGCAGCAGGGCGGCAATTCGAACCTGTTCGTGATGGACCTGCGTTCGAAGTCGACCACGCGCCTCACCGATACCCCGGCGATCGACACCTCGCCGTCCTATTCGCCCGACGGCAGCCGCATCTGCTTCGAATCCGACCGCGGCGGCAAGCCGCAGATCTATGTGATGCCGGCGACCGGCGGACCCGCGCAACGCATCTCCTTCAGCAAGGACGATACCAACGGCGGAGGTACCTATTCGACCCCGGTCTGGTCGCCGCGCGGCGACTACATCGCCTTCACCAAGCAGGGCGGCGGACAGTTTTCCATCGGCATCATGAAGCCCGATGGCTCGGGCGAGCGGATCCTCACCTCCGGCTTCCACAATGAGGGACCGACCTTCGCGCCGAACGGCCGGGTGTTGATGTTCTTCCGCGACCCCGGCGGCAACAGCGGACCTTCGCTGTTCACCGTGGACATTTCCGGACGCAACGAACAGCGGGTGCCGACCCCCGGCTTCGCGTCCGACCCGGCGTGGTCGCCACTGTTGTCGTAAGTCGGCCTGATGCGGATGCGCTGGATCATCGGGCGTCCTTAACCGGCGCGCAACACGGCCGCCCGCCGGCGACCGTGCCGTCACCGGCAAAGCTTGCCTAGCTTGCTGATTTATCGGGCAGATTTTCGTTTTCCAGCCGAAAAACAACATCTCGCTAACGATGTTCCCTCAGAAAGGCTTCATCTGCGACGGGTAAAAGTGCGAACCCGAAAAGGACGTATGTGCGCCGATGCAGCTGGCAAGCCAAGCCAAAGAAGACCCCGATCAGAAGATGTCGCCGTCGATCTACGCGGCGCTGATCGATTCGCTGTTTCAGGATCCGGGACCAATGTTTGCAGGCGCGCTTTGCGCCGCTGTTGCCGCGATCATGACAGCCGTGAAGACCGGCGATGCATGGCTCTGGCCCTGTGTCGCGCTTCTCATTGTGACCGGTGCCCTCCGCGCGTTCGACACGCGCCAATATAAAGTGCGCAAGTCAGAACTGACGTCGAATGAAGCCGCGCACTGGGAAGTCCGCTACCAGGTGGGTGCGATGCTCTATGCAGCCGCCCTGGGGCTATGGTGTCTCGTGGCACTATTGGGCAGCCGACGATGCCGTCGCCCACCTGATCTGCTTATCCGTCACGCTTTGCTATATGGCGGCCGGGAGCGGGCGGACGTACGGACGTCCGTGGATCTTTCATGTGCAAATGCTGCTGGCTTGCGGGCCGCTGACGCTGGCGCTGGCCCTTTACGGAAATCCATACTATTTCGGGATGGCGGTGCTGAACGTACTGTTCTTCTTCTCGCTCAAGCACCTCTCGACAAGCCTGCAGAAGATTTTCGTGCGGGCGCTGATAGCGCGCGAGCGCGAGGCGGCGCTTGCCGGCCAATTCGACACCGCCCTGAACAACATGCCGCACGGCCTGTGCATGTTCGCCGCCGACGGGCGTCTGGCGGTCATGAATCATCGTTTCAGCGAAATGATGAACCTGTCGGACGATCTCGTAGATCGCGGCGCGAGCGCGGCGGATATCGTCGCCGCCTGCGTCAACGCCGGATCGATCTCGGCAGCCAGCGGAAAGATGATCCTGTCGGAAATCGAGAATTCGCAGGCGAGGGATATCATCACCACCGATCCCGACGACGCCAGGGGCCGGTCGCTGTCATGGACGTTCCAGCCGATGGCCGGCGGCGGCGCCGTCGTGCTGCTGGAAGACATCACCGAGCGGCGCAACGCGGAAGCCAGGATCACCCATCTGGCGCGTTACGACGAACTGACGGCGCTTCCCAACCGGGTCAATTTCCGCGACGAGATCGAGCGTCTTCTGGCGGTTCCGCACGATGCCGAGCAATTGTCGGCATTGCTGTTCATCGACCTCGACCAATTCAAGCAGGTCAACGACACCCTGGGTCATCCCTGCGGCGACCAGCTGCTGTGCGCCGTCGCCGACCGCTTGCGCGCGATGCTGCGCCCGGAAGATTTCGTGGCGCGGTTCGGCGGCGACGAATTCGTGGTGTTCCAGCAGAACATCAAATCGACCGAGGAAGCCGCCGGTCTCGCCCGGCGAATTGTCGATCACCTCAGCGAGCGTTACAAGATCGACAATCACCTGGTCGAAATCGGCGCCAGCGTCGGCATCGCGATGACGTCGCCCGACATCAGCGCCGATACGTTGTTGAAGAACGCGGACATGGCGCTCTATCGCGCCAAGGCGGACGGCCGCGGAACCTTCTGCTTCTTCCGCGACGAGATGGCGCAAACCGTCGAGGCGCGCCGCATTCTGGAACTGGACCTGCGCAAGGCGCTGGCCAACGAGGAATTCGAGCTGTTCTATCAGCCGCTCGTCAATCTCAAGTCCGGGCGCATCGCGACCTGCGAGGCGCTGCTGCGCTGGAATCATCCGGTGCGCGGCACGGTTTCGCCGATCGATATCATTCCGGTCGCCGAGGACATGGGCCTAATCGTCGATCTCGGCCGCTGGATCCTGCGCAAGGCCTGCATGGAATGCATGAAATGGCCCGAAGGCGTCAGCGTCGCGGTCAATTTTTCGCCGCAGCAGTTCCATCAGCGCGACGTGCTGAGCGAGGTTCGTTACGCGCTCGAGGTCTCCGGGTCTGCCTGCGCACCGCCTCGAAATCGAGATCACCGAATCGTCGCTGTTGCGCAATACCCAGTTGACCCACGACGTGCTGTCGCAATTGCGCACCATCGGCGTGCGGATTTCGCTGGACGATTTCGGCACCGGCTATTCGAGCCTGAGCTATCTGCATAATTTCCCGCTGCAGAAGGTGAAGATCGATCGCTCCTTCCTGGAGGGCATCGACAGCGATCGTCCGCTGACGCTGCTGCGCGGCGTGGCGCGGCTCAGTGCCGATCTCGGAATGTCGGTCGTGGTCGAGGGCATCGAGACCAACGAGCAGCTCGAACTGATCAGCGCCGACGGCACGGTGACCGAGGCGCAGGGCTATCTGTTCAGCCGGCCGGTGCCGGCGGTGCGGGTGCGCCAGCTGCTGAACGCCTCCCACGGCCGCCGCTGGCCGGACGAGCAAGTACTCGCGCTTCCCTCGCGATCGATCGCTTGAAAGACTCTGACCGTCCGCTCGGGGAAAAATTTTCCTCGATGGCCGCGGCCGCTCTGACGACTGCTCCGGATTAACCCTAATGAGTGATCTCTTTGCATTCGCGTTAAGAAGCTGTTAATCTTTTTAACACTCGTAGAAGTTGTGCGGAAGTTGCAAGGAGTATCATATGAGGTCCGCGGCTGAAGCAATCGCCCTCGTTCCCGAGCGCAGCGCGGATCCCCTCGATCACGTCGACTACCGCCTCGCAGAAACCCCGGAGGAAAAAGACGCGATCTATCGTTTGCGTTACCGGGCCTATCTGCGCGAGGGCGCGATCTTGCCGTCGGAATCCCAGCGCGTCACCGATCGTTATGACGACCTGCCCAATAGCCTGGATCTTCGGCGTCTACTTCACGGTGAACTTTACAGTTCGATCCGCATCAGCGTCCTGACCTCGGAATGGCGCGGGTCTCCCTCGTCCGACGTGTTCGCCGATCTGCTGCACCCCGGCTCGATCAGGGCAAGGTCATCGTCGATCCGACCCGCTTCGTCGCCGATCCCGAGAAGGCCAAGCGGTTTCCCGAATTGCCCTACGTGACGTTCGGCTGGCTATATCGCCTGCGGACATTTCAATGCCGATATCGGGCTTGCCAACGTTCGCCCCGAACATCAGGCATTCTATCGCCGGGTCTTCCTGCAGCAGCCTTCGGCGAGCCGAGATTGTTCCCGGGCCTGATCAAGCCGGTCGGGCTGATGGCGGCCGATTATCCGGCCATGCGCGAAAAGGTGTTCCAGCGTTTCCCTATCATGCGATCAAGCGCTTTCGAGCGGCGGATGCTGTTCGAGCGCGCCGGCGAGCGCCGTTCATCTTCGCCGCCGGAACTGGTCGGTCGTCTCCGTTCGAGCGCGCCTCGATCGTCCCGCAATCCTGACGAATCGGGTCCCGGGTTCACAGTCCCCGGGTCGCCCATTTTGCGGACAGGTGTTGCACATCGGCTTCGGATCGGCCCCAAAAGGCGGCCGTCCCGGCCGCATCCGCGCTTGCCTTCACCCTCGCGCCACATTTACAACCCATTAACCATCGCGGTTGCTTTTCGCCGTTTGTCGGCATTTGATCGGGTTTGGCAACACCCCATCAAGGTTGACGGAACGTTCGCTTAACCATCGCCCTGTAGACCGGATGACAGTCGAAAAACGTGAGCGTGGAGGCTCCGGAATGAAACATCAGATGCGTATCCTCCAGGGATTGAAGCTGGCCGCGGTGCTCGCGGTGGCGCTGTCGATGGGCGCCTGCGCCAACAAGAACCTCGGCGCCGACGGCGCGATGGCCAGTGCGGCGACCCCGGGCAGCCAGCAGGATTTCGTGGTCAATGTCGGCGACCGCGTGTTCTTCGAGAGCGACCAGACCGATTTGTCGCCGCAGGCGATCGCGACCCTGGAGAAGCAGGCGCGCTGGCTGCAGACCTACAACCGCTACTGCCTTCACCATCGAAGGCCATGCCGACGAGCGCGGCACCCGCGAATACAACATCGCGCTGGGTGCGCGGCGCGCCCAGTCGGTGCGCACCTTCCTCGCCTCGCGCGGCATCGATCCCTCCCGGATGCGGACGATCTCCTACGGCAAGGAACGCCCGGTCGCGGTCTGCAACGACATCTCCTGCTGGTCGCAGAACCGCCGCGCCGTCACCGTCCTGAACGCCAGCTCTTAAGCGCGTTCGCGCTTTCGCAGAGTTCATCGCCGGCGCCTTCGGGCGCCGGTTTTGTTTTGGTGGCCATGCTCATGCGCATGTTTGTTTCAGTCACATTTTTGGCGTACTCCCTCTCTCAATGTGTTCCGCTTTCGATGTCACGCCGATTTCGTCGTCAGGCCAGAATGTCATCCAGATTTCATAGAACTACCCGCGCCGCGGCAATCGCCGCGATGCTGCTGCTGGCGTCGCAGGGCTGTCCTCAGGCTTGGCGCAGTCCGACGATGCCGATCCGGAAATGCGCATCCAGCAGCTTGAGAACCAGCTGCGGCAACTCACCGGCCAGAACGAGGAGCTGCAATACCGCAACCGGCAGCTCGAAGAGCGCCTGAGGGTGCTTCAGGGCGGCGCGCAAGCCGCCCCCGGCGGTCAGCCCGCCGTTGCCCAGCCCAATCGTGGCCCAGCCCAACGTCGCCGCGCGCGCCTGCCCGATCCAGCCTCCGGTCATCGGCCTAGCCAGCCGCAGATCGCCGCACCGGCGCCGATCGTCCAGGAGCCGCCGGGAGTGCCGGCGGGCCCAGGGCCGGCGCCGCGGCGATGCCTTCGATCCCAGCCAGAATCCGAATGCCCCGGGCGCGCCGCGCGCGCTCGGCGGCGGTCAGCTTCCCGTTCCCGCCGAGGCGCCGGTCGGCGCGCCGGGCGGACGCGGCGCCGGGGAGCCGCTCGATCTGGCCAATACCGGCGGCGCGGGCAATCCGGCGGGCGCATCGCCGCCCGCGCCGCCGCGCAGGCGCGGGCGCCGCGCTGACCACTTTGCCGCCGTCGGCAACGCCGAAGGACGAGTTCGATCTCGGCATCGGCTACATGCAGCGCAAGGACTATGCGCTGGCCGAAGAGACCATGCGCAACTTCGCGCAAAAATATCCCGAGCGATCCCCTGATCGCGGATTCGCAATACTGGCTCGGCGAGAGTTTTTTCCAGCGCCAGCAATATCGCGACGCCGCGGAAGCCTTTCTCGGGGTGACCACCAAATTCGACAAATCGGCGAAGGCCCCGGACGCCTTGCTGCGGCTCGGACAATCGCTGGCGGCCCTGAAGGAAAAGGAGGCCGCCTGCGCCGCGCTCGGCGAGGTGATGCGGAAATATCCGCGCGCCTCGAGCGGCGTCAAAGCGGCCGTCGACCGCGAGCAGAAGCGGATCAAGTGCTGAGTCCAGCCTGTTGGTTTGACGCGTTTTCTTCACGCGAACCGGTTTCCACCCCCGATGAGGTCCGGGGCAGGCCTTCGCTGGAAAACGCTTTGGCATCCGCCGAAACCTGTGCCCGGGCTTGACCGGACGGCGCGCGCGGTCTTGCAATAACGTCATGCCCGACGACGACCATGCCCCGATCTCGGCGAGCGAGGCGAAACGCCTGTTCGCGGACTGGAAGACCGCGCCCGCGATCGTGCTCGCCGTCTCCGGCGGTCCCGAATTCGATCGCGCTGATGTGGCTTGCGGCGCGCTGGCGCCGCGCCCTGGCGCGCGGTCCGCGCCTGATCGCCGTCACCGTCGATCATGGCTTGCGTGCCGAGGCCGCGGCCGAGGCGCGCGACGTCAAGCGCCTGGCGCGCAGCCTCGATCTGCCGCATCGCACGCTGCGCTGGACCGGCGCCAAGCCGAAAACCGGATTGCCGGCCGCGGCGCGGGCCGCGCGATACCGCCTGCTGGCGCAGGCGGCGCGGCAGAGCCGGCGCGACGCATATCCTCACCGCGCATACCCGCGACGATCAGGCCGAGACGCTGCTGATGCGCTGCTGCGCGGCAGCGGCATCGCCGGTCTCGCGGCGATGGCGCGGGAGATCCGAGCGCGATGGCGTGCTGCTGGCGCGCCCGCTTCTGAATGTTCCGAAATCGCAGCTGATCGCAACGCTCAGGAAGGCCAAGATCGGCTTCGCCGACGATCCGACCAACCGCGACGCTGAATTTCACGCGGCCGCGGCTGCGCACGCTGATGCCGGCGCTCGCCGCCGAGGGCGGCGATGCGCGCAATCTGGCGCGGCTGGCGTCGCGGCTGGCCCGGGCCAACGCCGCGGTGGAAGTCCTGGCCGATGGCGCCGAGCGCTACCTCGCGCTGAGGGATCGCCAAGCGCCGCAACCGGATTGGCGCCGGACCTTCGACGCCAAGAGCTTTGACGCCAAGACCTTCGATGCCAGGACCTTCGATGCCAAGGCGTTTGCCGCGATGCCGGAGGAAATCCGGCTGCGGCTGTTGCTGCGCGCGATCAACCGGTTCGGTCATGAGGGGCCGGCGGAACTTGGCAAGGTGGAAGCCTTGCTGGCGGCGTTGGACCGGCACGGTGGCGGGAAGACGCCGCAGTGGGCCGGTCAGGACCGAGCCGAGCTGAAACAGACCCTCGCCGGTGCGCTGGTCAGCCTGATCGACGGCCGGATCCGGATCGAGCCGGCGCCGCCCCGCCGCCGCCGGGACAGCTTGACGGCGGGAGCCGCATTACCGGTGGCCTCGGGCTTATTCCCTCGCGAGGTCTTAACCACCCCCGAAAAACACCGGTTTCGCCGCCATTATTTGAACGGGAATCGCGCTAGGATGGGCTAAATAGTCCTATGTGGTTCCCTTGGCAGCGACCGGGGCGGCACCTAGATTGTATGCAGTCCACCGAGGGATTCCCTCGTGCCTGCCCGAGGACACTACCCAAGGAATAAGGCCGCGATCCGCGCGACCACGAAGGAAGATCGATGAACGCCAATCTGCGCAATTTCGCCCTCTGGGTCATTATTGTTTTGCTGTTGTTGGCACTGTTCACGCTCTTCCAGAACCCTGGTCAGCGCGCCTCCTCGCAGGACATCTCGTTCTCGCAGCTCTTGACCGAGGTCGATCAGAACCACGTTCGCGACGTCGTCATCCAGGGGCCGGAAATCCACGGCACCTTCACCAACGGCTCGAGCTTCCAGACCTATGCGCCGAACGACCCGACGCTGGTCTCGCGCCTGTATAACGGCAAGGTCTCAGATCACCGCGAAGCCGCCCGGCGACAACGTGCCGTGGTTCGTGTCGCTGCTGGTCTCGTGGCTGCCGTTCATCGCGCTGATCGGGGTCTGGATCTTCCTGTCGCGGCAGATGCAGGGCGGCGCCGGCAAGGCGATGGGATTCGGCAAGTCGCGCGCCAAGATGCTGACCGAGGCGCATGGCCGCGTGACCTTCGAGGACGTCGCCGGCGTCGACGAGGCCAAGCAGGACCTGCAGGAGATCGTCGAATTCCTGCGCGATCCCGGCAAATATCAGCGGCTCGGCGGCCGGATTCCGCGCGGCGTGCTGCTGGTCGGCCCTCCCGGCACCGGCAAGACGCTGATCGCGCGCGCGGTCGCCGGCGAAGCCAACGTTCCCTTCTTCACGATCTCGGGCTCGGACTTCGTCGAGATGTTCGTCGGCGTCGGCGCCATCGCCGCGTCCGCGACATGTTCGAACAGGCCAAGAAGAACGCGCCCTGCATCATCTTCATCGACGAAATCGACGCGGTCGGCCGCCATCGCGGCGCCGGCCTCGGCGGCGGCAATGACGAGCGCGAGCAGACGCTGAACCAGTTGCTGGTCGAGATGGACGGCTTCGAGGCCAATGAAGGCGTGATCCTGATCGCGGCGACCAACCGGCCCGACGTGCTCGATCCGGCGCTGCTGCGCCCGGGCCGTTTCGACCGCCAGGTGGTGGTGCCGAATCCGGACGTCGTCGGCCGCGAACAGATCCTCAAGGTTCACGTCCGCAAGGTGCCGCTGGCGCCGGATATCAACCTCAAGACCATCGCCCGCGGCACGCCCGGCTTCTCCGGCGCCGACCTGATGAACCTCGTCAACGAGGCGGCGCTGACCGCCGCGCGCCGCAACAAGCGCATGGTGACGCAGGCCGAGTTCGAGGAGGCCAAGGACAAGGTCATGATGGGCGCCGAGCGCAAGTCGCTGGTGATGACCGAAGAAGAGAAGATGCTGACCGCCTATCACGAAGGCGGCCACGCCATCGTCGGCCTCAACGTGATCGCGACCGATCCGATCCACAAGGCGACCATCATTCCGCGCGGCCGTGCGCTCGGCATGGTGATGCAGCTGCCCGAGCGCGACAAGCTGTCGATGTCGCTGGAGCAGATGACCTCGCGGCTGGCCATCATGATGGGCGGCCGCGTCGCCGAAGAACTGGTGTTCGGCCGCGAGAAGGTCACCTCCGGCGCTTCGTCCGACATCGAGCAGGCGACCCGGCTGGCGCGGATGATGGTGACGCGCTGGGGTCTGTCCGAGGAACTCGGCACCGTGTCCTATGGCGAGAACCAGGACGAGGTTTTCCTCGGCATGTCGGTGTCGCGCACCCAGAATGCCTCCGAAGCGACGGTGCAGAAGATCGACACCGAGATCCGGCGTTTCGTCGAAGAAGGCTACAACCAGGCGACCAAGATCCTGACCGAGAAGCGCGCCGACCTCGAAGCCCTGGCCAAGGGCCTGCTCGAATTCGAAACCCTGAGCGGCGACGAGATTCAGGATCTGCTCAAGGGCAAGAAGCCGAACCGCGAGTCGGTGCTGGAGCCGACCACGCCGCGCGCCTCGGCGGTGCCGCCGGCCGGCAAGCCGCGCCCGCGCCCCGATCCGGATGCCGGGCTGGAGCCGCAGCCGCAGGCGTGACGCGCTGCTTACTGTTTTGAATTGAAAACGCGGCGGCGACGCCGCGTTTTTTTCTTATGATTGGCGTCCATCCCGCCGTCATGGCATGTTTCGTAACGAGAGCGCGGGCCAAACCGCGCCTGCCGCGGCCGCCGTCTGAGCGCGCCCGAAAATAAAGGGAGGGGTGTCGATGCGTTTCGTCACGAAATTTGGCGTTGTCCGGCGTGCTTGCCGCGCTGGCGTGGCCTGCGGCCTCGATGTCCGCCGAAATGCGCGGGGTGACGCGACCGAAATCAAGATCGGCCAGACCATGCCTTACAGCGGGCCGGTTTCGGCGTTCGGCGCGCTCGGCAAGGGCGAGGTCGCCTATTTCAAGATGCTCAACGAGCGCGGCGGCATCAACGGCCGCAAGGTCAACCTGATTTCGCTCGACGACGGCTACGCGCCGCCGAAGACGGTGGAGCAGACCCGGCGGCTGGTGGAGAGCGACGAGGTCGCGCTGATCTTCTCCTCGATCGGCACCGCCCATAACACCGCGATCGCCAAATACCTGCAGGGCAAGAACATCCCGCAATTGTTCGTCGGCTCCGGCGCCTCGAAATTCGCCGACATCGCGCAATACCCGCAGGCGACGCTGGGCGTGCAGGGGCCGTTCCGCTACGAGGCGCGGCTTTACGCGCGCTATGCGCTGGCCAAAAATCCGAATGCCAAATTCGCCGTGATTTCGCAGAACGACGATTTCGGCCGCGATTATCTTCGGGGCTGAAGGACGTGCTCGGCGACAAATATGATTCACTCGTCACCGGCGCGACCTACGAAGTCCAGGATCCGACCATCGATTCCCAGATCGTCAAGCTGAAAGCCTCCGGCGCCGACGTGCTGGTGATCGCGGCGACGCCGAAATTCGCCGCGCAATCGATCCGCAAGGTCTACGAGATCGGCTGGAAGCCGATGACGTTCCTGTCCAACGTCGCGGTCTGGGTTAATACGGTGATGCAGCCGGCGGGCCTCGAGGCCGGCATCGGCATCCTCTCCACCGCCTATGTCAAGGACCCCGACGATCCCGCCTGGAAGGACGATGCCGGCGTCAAGGCGTGGCGGGAATTCATGACCAAATACGCCCCCGAGGCCGACCTGCACGACACCAATTACGTCAACGCCTACAACAGCGCGATGGCGCTGGAGCCGTGCTGAAGGCCTGCGGCGACGATCTGTCGACCGGGAATATTCTCAAGCAGGCCTACGCGATCAAGGATCTGGAACTGCCGATGCTGCTGCCCGGCATCAAGATCAACACCTCGCCGACCGATCACGTTCCGGTCGACCAGATGCAGTTCATGCGCTTCAACGGCAAGACCTGGGAGCGTTTCGGCGAATTGCAGACGGGGAATTGAATTATTGTTCCGTCATTCCTGGTCCGTCGGTCATCCCGGAATGACAGATTCCGCCGCAAAAATCGCGCCTCGAAAGCCCCAACTCTTAAGATTTCTTAAGGGCTGTTGGCTCTATTGGTGAAGGACGCGCGCGCCGCAAGGCACGCTTGCGCGCGCAAAGGACTTTGCATGGCCGCGTCCACACCCGCCCCGACGATTCTTCCGCAGCCCTCCGCAGTACCCCCGGCGCTGCTGAACGTCTGCTTCGTGCTGTTCGTCATCAACGTATCGTTTTTCCCGGCCGCCTATTTCTCGCACATGGTGGATCTACGATCCGGACGGCGCGGGGATCCCGACCGATTTCGTCAACGTCTGGGCGGCCGGCCGGCTCGCGCTCGAGGGCCATCCGGCGCAGGCCTGGGACTGGGACATCCAGAAGCAGGTCGAACTCGCGCTGCTCCACCAGGATTTCATCGGCTATTTCGCCTGGCACTATCCGCCGCCGTTCCTGTTCGTCGCGTCCTTGCTGGCGCAGGTTTCCTTATGCCGTCGGCATTCATCGGCTGGGTTTCGGTGAGCTTCGTGCCGTATCTCGCCATGATGCGCGCGATCGTCGGCCGGCCGTTCGGCTGGCTGCTGGCGGCGGCGTTTCCGATGGTGTTCAACAACGCGCTGGTCGGGCAGAACGGCTTTCTCACCGCGGCCTTGATCGGCGGCACGCTCTATCTGATACCGGTGCGGCCGATGCTCGCGGGTATTTGCCTGGGGCTGCTGAGCTACAAGCCGCAATATGGCCTGTTGTTTCCGCATGGTGTTGATCGCGGCCTCGCAGTGGACGGTGTTTTTCACCGCCGCTGTCGTCGCGGTCGCGATGGCATTCGCTTCGTGGCTCGCCTTCGGCACCGAGAGCTGGCAGGCGTTCTTCCACTGGATGCCGATGTTCTCGCAGGCCTTCCTGACCGAGGGCAAGGCCCCCTGGTGGAAGATGCAGAGCCTGTTCTCGCTGGTCCGTTATTTCGGCGGCACCGAACCACTTGCATGGGCATTCCAGTGGGTCCTGACCGCGTCGGTCGCGGTGGTGCTGGCGCTGATGTGGCGCAGCCGGGTCAGCTATTCGTTGAAGGCCGCCGCGCTCGCGGTCGGCACGCTGCTGACCACGCCCTATCTGTTCATGTACGACATGATGGTGCTGGCGGTGCCGGTGGCGTTCCTGGTTCGCATCGGGCTGAAAAGCGGCTTCCGTCCCTATGAGCTTCCGGCGCTGGGCTGTGCGCTTGCCTTGATTGTTGAGCTTTACGTTCTACCGGCGTGCCGATCGGATTCTTGCGTCACCCTGATCGTGGCAGCGCTGATCCTGCGCCGCGCCGGTCCCTGGTGGCGGCGCAGCCGGCGCCGCCGCGATGGCCGCCGCCAGCGCTTAGCTGAGTACGACGCCTCCTGGCGGCCATATTTGCGTCTTGTCATCTCGGCCTGAATAGTTGTTCAGTTCTTCAAGGCGATTTGTGCCAAATCGCCAAGAAACATGAACGAACGCGCGCTTCCAGGCCGGGCCAACACCGTCTTAAGCGCGTGCAGGGGACGAGAAACGCGCCATGGTCTATCGGCGGACCCATCAGGTCGTAAAACGCCTCGCGGCGCGGCGCAGCGCCATCCTGGCGGCGGCGCGGGATGCCGCCGCCGACGGCGGCATGGCCGCGGTGCAGATCGCGCCGGTCGCGATCCGCGCCAACGTCGCCGCCGGCACGGTCTACCGCTATTTCCCCTCCAAGGCGGATCTGATTTCCGAACTGATCGCGGACGTCTCGCGCGACGAACTGGCCGCGATCCGCCGCGCGGCCGACGCCGCGCCCGGGCCGTCGTCGGCGCTGGCGGCCGCCGTCACCACGGTCGCGGTGCACGTGCTGTCGCAGCGCAAGCTCGCCTGGGGCATCCTGGCCGAGCCGGTCGATGTCGACGTCACCGCCTCGCGGCTGGCGAGCCGCCGCGAGATCGCCGGCGAGATCGCGGCGCGGATCGACGCCGCGGTCCGCGCCGGACATCTGCCCGCGCAGGACACCGCACTGGCCGCGACCGCGCTGCTCGGCGCGCTGCATGAATCGCTGGTCGGGCCGTTGGCGCCGGACAATATGGACGACCCGGCGAAGCTGCGCGACGCCGTGCAGACCGTGACGCTGCTGGCGCTGCGCGCCGTCGGCGTGATGGACGCCCGCGCCCGCGGCCTCGTGGTGCAGGCGGTGCTGCCGGCGGTGCTGCCGACAAAGACGCTGGTGGGCGCGTAGAAAAACCGCCGACGCGACATCGCTCCGACGCAACAATCTCGCCGACGTTGGGCGTTGCCACCCGATTGGCGGCCAAACAGACGACGTAAGGAGCATCCCATGACGACGACATCCGGATCGGCCAAATGGCAGGGCGGCATCAAGGACGGCAAGGGCGCGATCTCGACCAAGAGCGGCGCGCTGAAGGATTATCCCTATGGCTTCGCCAGCCGCTTCGAGGGCAAGCCGGGCTCGAACCCGGAAGAGCTGATCGGCGCGGCGCATGCCGCCTGCTTCACCATGGCGCTGTCGCTGATCCTGGGCGAGGCCAAGCTCACCGCCGAGCAGATGGAGACCAAGGCCGACGTCACGCTGGAAAAGCAGGGCGACGGCTTTGCCATCACCTCCGTGCACCTGACCCTGAACGCGAAAATCCCCGGCGCCGACAAGGCGAAATTCGAGGAGCTGGCGGGCATGGCCAAGGCCGGCTGCCCGGTGTCGAAGCTGCTGAATACCAAGATCACGCTGGACGCGACGCTGCTCTGATCGCAGAGGCGTCTGCGCCCGCGCTGTAGTCGGTCTTCACATATCCGCGTCGCTGTCGGGGCCGACGGAGGCGATGCGCAGCATGTTGGTGGTGCCGGGAGTGCCGAGCGGCACGCCGGCGACGATGATGACGCGCTGGCCGGCCCTGGCAAAGCCGTCGCGAAACGCGATGCGGCCGGCGCGGCTGACCATGTCGTCCAGATCCTTGGCGTCTTCGGCGACCACGCAATGCACGCCCCAGACCACGGACAGCTTGCGTCCGGTCGACGAGGTTCGGCGTGATCGCCACCACCGGCGGCTTCGGCCGCTCGCGCGCGACCCGCAGCGCGGTCGATCCCGAACTGGTCCAGCAGATGATCGCGGACAGATCGAGCGTTTCGGCGATCTGCCGCGCGGCATCGGCGATGGCGTCGCCGACGGTCGGCTCCGGTTCGGCGCGCTGCGCATTGAGCACGCCGCGATAGGTCGGGTCGCGCTCCACTTCCTCGCCGATGCGGTTCATGGTCGAGACCGCCTCGACCGGAAATTTGCCGGCGGCCGATTCCGCCGACAGCATGATGGCGTCGGCGCCTTCATAGACGGCGGTGGCGACGTCGGAGACCTCGGCGCGCGTCGGCACCGGCGCCTGGATCATCGATTCCAGCATTTGGGTCGCGACCACCACCGGCTTGCCGGCGCGCCGCGCCAGCCGCGTCATCTGCTTCTGCAGGCTCGGCACCCGTTCCAGCGGCAGTTCGACGCCGAGATCGCCGCGCGCCACCATCAGGGCGTCGGAGGCCTCGAGGATTTCGGGGAGCCGGTCGATCGCCTGCGGCTTTTCGATCTTGGCCATCACGGCGGCGCGGCCGCGGATCATCTTCTTGGCCTCGATGACGTCCTCGGCGCGCTGCACGAACGACAGCGCGATCCAGTCGACGCCGGTCACCAGCGCGGCTTCAAGGTCGGCGCGGTCCTTCGGCGTCATCGCGGAAACCGGCAGATCGGTGTCGGGCAGGCTGACGCCCTTGCGATCCGACATCCTGCCGCCGATCACGACGCGGGTGACGGCGCGCTCGGGCGAGGTTTCCTCGGCGATCAGGCGCACCTTGCCGTCGTCGAGCAGCAGCGCATGGCCCGGCTGCAGCGCGGCGAGAATTTCCGGATGCGGAAGCTGGACGCGGGTGTTGTCGCCCGGCGTCTTGTCGGAATCGAGCACGAAGCTTTCGCCGTTGTTGAGCTGGATCGCGCCTTCGGCGAACGATCCCAGCCGAAGCTTCGGGCCCTGAAGATCGACCAGGATGCCGATCGGCCGGCCGTAGCTCGACTTCGACATTGCGGATGGTCTTGACCAGCTCGCGCATCTTGTCGTGCGAGGTGTGGCTCATATTGATGCGGAAGACGTCGGCGCCGGCCTCGAACAGGCGGCGGATCATCGCGCTGTCGGAGGATGCCGGGACCAAGCGTGGCGAGGATCTTGATGCGGCGCAGGCGTCTCATGGCTTGGTTCCGGGCGCTGCGGCTGGCGGCAGACCAGACGCGCCCGGAGCCGTTCCGGCCCGGCGGATTGGGCATGCCCGGAAGGTTGCCGGGAGCCGCCCGGGCCGACCGTTCCCGGGATCCCCGGCACCCGCTGCGCGGGCTGTTCGTTGGATTCGGTCAGTTGCACGGTCCAGGCGCGCTGCTCGCCGGTGTCGACCTCGAAGAAGCCGGTGCGGTCGAAACCGCGCGCCAGGCAATTCTCGGTGCCCTTGATGGTGAATTCCTTGTCGCGCGAGCACATGAAGGCCTGTCCCGACCACTCGCCGCCGCGGTCGTAATCGAGCGCATAGATATAGTAATATCGTGCGACCAGCGTGCCGCGCAGCAGGGTCTCGCAGCTCCGCGAGGACACGTTCCACCAGCCCTCGGTGGTCCAGCCCTCGGCATCCTTGTAGCCGAGCGCAATGCCGACCCGGCTCGAGGTGTTGTTGCAGAGACGAAAGTCCGCCGCCGCCGAACTGTTCCACAGGCACAGGCAACGCGAGCGCCAGCGCCGGCATCAAACCGGCGGTCAGGCGGGCGGAGAATGGATTGGGGCGATGGGAATTCGTTCGGGATCATTCAGTGAGGCTATATCAAATCATTGACGATTTCGCGTGAGCCGGCGGGGACTGTCAACGGCCAAGGGGCATTTTCAGGCAATGGGCAGCCGAAATCCCGCTTGTCAGCGCTCTGTTTGCGCTGCGATATGGCAAAATCTGTGACAACTCCCATCTAATATCGATATGCTCTCGCGCAAAACGGCGAGATAACGGTCATGGCGATCGACGACAAAACCAGAACGGAACTTGAAGCCGCCGCTGTTCCGGCGCCTGGTCGAACATCTGCGCTCCCGCACCGACGTCCAGAACATCGACCTGATGAATCTCGCGGGCTTCTGCCGCAACTGCCTGTCCAATTGGCTCAAGGAAGAGGCCGACGCCAAGGGCGCCGCCATGAGCAAGGACGAGAGCCGCGAGGCCGTCTACGGCATGCCCTACGAGACCTGGAAGTCGACCTATCAGGGCGCAGCCAGTCCCGAGCAACTCGCGGCGATGAAAAAGGCCCATAGCGGGCATTGAGTCCTTACCCTTGCTGTTGCTCTCCTCATCCCGGAGGAGCGCATGCGTCACTCGCAGCGGCGTCTTCGCCGCGTCTCGAAGGATACGGACCTCATGGTTCGAGACGCGCGCTTTGCGCGCTCCTCACCATGAGGACATTTTTCTCCTGTGGGCGCGCTGTGGATGAGCGCGATGTTGCCTTGACGCAAGGCGCCGCACTCTTGAGGGTCATTTCGGGATGCGGTGCGTGACGAAGCGTGCGGCGCTTCCTCTTTCAGCCTCAACCTCAGTTCCATTCAGGAGTACCCGATGGCCACCTCTGCTGCCGCCGTCAAGGAAGAGCCCGCGACGAAATTCGCCAAAGACCAGCTCAAGGCCATCATCGAGCGCATCGAGCGGCTGGAAGAAGAAAAGAAGACGATCTCCGACGACATCCGCGACGTCTATGCCGAGGCCAAGGGCAACGGCTTCGACGTCAAGGCGCTGCGCACCATCGTGCGCCTGCGCAAGCAGGACGCCAACGAGCGCGCCGAACAGGAAACCATCCTGGAAACCTACATGCAGGCGCTGGGAATGCTGTGAGGCGAGTCGGCGATAGCGTCGTCGCGGCTTGAACCCGCGTATCCATCCAACGCTTCAATAGAAGTCTCATTGACGAAGCTGGGCGATCGCGATTCGCCAGGACGACGCTGAAGTCCCGAGCGTATGACGCGCTTGACGCAGCTCAGCGCAGCGATGCGGTCCGCAGCACGAAGGATTGCGTCGCCAGCGATCGCGGTTGCCGATCCGGTGAAGCGGTCGCTGACCAGTCCCATCTGCGGATCGTCCGAGAAGCTCATCGCGATCGCGGCCTGCGGCTTGACGAAATAGCACGCGCATCAAGGTCATGTCGGCGTCGCCGAGCACGGTGGCGGACATCGACGTGCTCGCGCTCGGCGCCAGCATCATGACCCGCATCCAGACATCGTTGCTCGCGGAGGCGGCGAGCCGCGTCGAGGTCGCGACCACGCTGCCCTGACCCTGCGGTCCCTTGGCGACGACGGTGTCGATCTCGGTGGCGGCCACCGGATTGCGCGGAGACCGATGCCGGGCGGACGCTGCGGGGGATCGGCGCGCTGGCCGCGACGATATTGGAGCGGTCGACCGGTGAATTGGCGGCCGGCGCATAGGCCAGCGCATTGAACGCGGCGGAAACGCTGGCGGTCGATTGCGGGTCGGCGGCGGCCAGCGCCTGGCGGGCGCTGATGGCGGCGACCTGCGCCGGCGTTGCCTGTTTCGGCGTCGTGGCGGCGTCGCCCCAGAAGCCGCGGGCATTGATGATGTCGGCCGGCGTTTGCGGTTTCGCTTCGGCCTTTTGCGGCCGGCCGCGGCCTGCTTGGTCTTTGCGGGCTGCACGATCTGGGCGTCGGCCGAGGCCAGCTGGAAGGTCGCGGCGACCGCGGGCTTTGCGCGCGGCATCGGCACGGTCGTCGGCGGATTTGGCGGGAGCGGCGGCGGCCGTCACGACTGGCCGGAGCAGTCGTTTTCGCTGGCAGCCGGAGCGCTTGGCCCTCGTCCTCGTCGTCGTTCGATTTGCCTTCTGAACAAGGCGGCGAACAGGCTCGGTTTGCTCTTGGTCAGGGCCTCGTCGCCATTGTCGCGTTTTTCGATGTCGGCGCGGGCGAGCTCATATCCCTTCAGCGGGGTGCCGTCGGAGGGAACGTGCACGGTGCGGCCGTCAGGGAAGACGCGGGCCAGCTGGTCGTGGGTCATCCGCGGCCAGTGACGGATGCTGCCGGTGTCGAGATGGACGAAGGGCGATCCCGATGTCGGGTAGAAGCCGACGCCGCCGCGTTGCAGGCGAAGCCCGGCGAAGCGGATCTGCTCAAGCGGCACGTCCGGAATGAAGAAATCCATGGCGTGGCCGAGCATGTGCTGGCTGAAGCGCGCCACCCCGGACGAACGGCGGCGGAGCATGGCGTTGGTGGCGGGAGAGCGGTAGGAGGAGATGATCTGGATCGGCTTCTTGCCGTCGACGTCGCGGTAGACTTCCCAGAGGATGTCGAACAGGTGACGATCCATCGTGGTCTGGTCCTGGCTGCGCCAGTCGCGGAGATAATGATTGAGCTGCTTCAGCGCCTCTTCGTCATAGCGCCCGTCGCGCTTGAAGGTGACGGTGAGGTCTTCGTCGGAATGGGTGTGGTGGAACGAAAGGGTGCGGGTTTCGTTCAGCGCGGTCGCGTCGTGGACCGATCCGGCTCCCGCCAGCAGCAACAAGGAGGTCAGGCCGAGATGAAACCCGGCCTTCGGCAACGACAGCGAGTTGAATTGGCGTGCGAAACCAGCCAGCACGAATGAGCCCACCCAGAGGACGACCGATCGAGGAACTCTTTCGCTACCCCGTGTGGCGAAAGAGGGTTAACGCAGTCTTAACGCGGGTGGGTTAATCGAAGATTTAAGTCCCACCCCCCAAGTCAGCCTTAACCTAACCCGCCGAGTGTGGCGAAAAAGTGCCCGTGGTTAAATCCAGGTGGAGAATGGTTAACGCGAACGGCCCCGCCGAAATGGCGGGGCCGTTGATTTTACTGAGGAATTCGAGCAGGCCGCTGGAGACGGTAAACGATCAGCGGGTGATCACCCGCCGCGGCTGCTGCGCCGGCGGCCCGGGACCGGCGGCGGGCAGGCGTCGGCGGTCCGAACAGCCGTTCGAAGAACGACGGCCCGAGAAGAACCGGAGTTGTCGCTGGCGAAGCTGACGCCGGCCGGCAGATTGCCGACCGGATGGGAATAGCTCGGCTGCGAATGCGCGACGACGTTTTCCAGATCCTTGCTTCTGGCGTTCTTGAGCAGCGCCAGCATGGTGGCGTCGCGGCCATAGACGTCCTTGCGGAATTGCAGCTTGCCCGCGTCGTCCACGAACGCCGTCTGGTAGGTGATGTTGACCGGGATCGGCGTCGGGAATTTCAGGTCGATCTCGCTGTGGCCGTACATGCTGCGGATTTTTTCCGGCGTGTAGTGCTCGTTCGGCTCGGTGATGTTGAGCAGCGTCGCGGCATATTGATCCGGATTCTGCACCCGCATGCAGCCGTGGCTGAACGCGCGCTCCTCCTTGGCGAACAGGTTCTTGTCCGGGGTGTCGTGCTGATAGACCAGGAACTTGTTCGGGAAATTGAAGCGGATGCGGCCGAGCGCGTTGGCTTCGCCGGGCGGCTGCGAAATGTGGATGCTGCCGTCGCGGGCGCGGTCGAGCTTCAGCCCCATGCGCTGCAGCACGGTCGGATCCTGCTGCAGCGCCGGCAGGTATTCGTTGTAGATGATCGACGGCGGCACGTTCCAGGTCGGATTGACCGTGATGAACTTCATCGTCTCGGTCAAAAGCGGCGTGGCATGAATGCCGGGTTGTCCGGTGACCACCTTGGTGGTCCAGACCTGCGCGCCGTTCTGCATCACCTTGAGCGTATAATCGGGGATGTTGAGAATGACATAGGCGTCGCCGATCGAGGGCGCGCCGAGGTCGCGCGGCAGCCAGCGCCAGCGCTCCATGTTGACGATCACGGTGTCGATCTGCTTGTCGCGCTTCGGGCTGTTGATGGCCTTGACGGTCTTGTCGTCCAGGATGCCGGTCGGCTTGAGTTCGGCGCCCTCCTGGAATTTGCGCACGGCCTCGGCGACCTTGGCATCGTAATGGGTGTCGTCGGCGTTCTCGGAGATGCCGAGCTTGGCGCGCAGCTGCGGCACGCGCGCATCTTCCATCGCGACCGCGGGCTGCTTCTTGCCGCGCGCCGGCGTGAATTTGAGCGCCGGCCCGTCGGCGATCTGGATCACCGGTCCATCGCCCTGGCCGCGCAGTTCGGCGAGCTTCGCCTTCAATTCGCGATAGAGCTTTTGCGGCGGGTTGTAGCTGTCGAGCGCGGCGGACGCGTCCTTGGCGGTCGTGACATTCGCCAGCACTTCAGTGGGATCGGTCGGATGCTCCGGATACTGGATGTCGCGCGCAGACCTGCGACCAGTGCATCCGGCCGCTCTGCGCCTGGCGCGCGTAATCCAGCATGCTGGCGGTCAGTTTCAGATCGGCTTCCGCGAGCGCGTCGGGATTGGTGGCCGCGGCAAAATCCGGCACCGGATAGTCGGACGCATTCAGGCCGTCGGAGGCGGCATCCTTCAGCCGCGCGATGACGCCCTTGCCGCTCGCGGTCAGCGTGCCGCCCTGCGTCCACAGCGGCGCAAAGTCGCGCGCGGTGTAGAATTTCTCGACCGCGGCCCGTTCGGCCTTGCGGTCGAAATAGCGCAGGGATTTCGCGCCCAGCATCTCGCGCAGTTTGTCGGCGACCGGCTGATCCGCCGGCGCGACGTTGCTGGCGGCCTTGGTCGGTTCCTTGGCGGGCTCGGCGGCCGGCGTTGCGGTCGCGGCGGCCGGAGGCGGGATGCGGTCGTCGCCGTATCCTTGTCTGCCGGTGTCCGCCTTGTTTGGTATCGGCGGCCGGAGCGGTGACGACATCGGATGGCTTGGTCTCCGGCGCCTTTCGCGCCTTCGCGTCGGATGCGGACGTCGCGGTGTCCAGCTTGAAATCGTTGATGGTCGGGGGCGGGACGTTGGCGGGTTCGGGACGCGGGATCGCCGCGTCGATCGCGAGTTCGGCGGCGCTGTTGCGGGCCGGATCGGCCTGGGCAAATGCCGAGGTCGCGGACACCGTGAGGAAGGTCGCCGCGACGGCCATCAGCACGCGGTCAAATCCAGCACGGTTCTTCGAACAGTCACGCATCGTCACACCCCTTGGGCGAAACTGCCCCGGCATGGAACAGCTCTTGGTATCGTCCGTACAGCTTTTGCTAAAGCGCCGGCCTCATCGGTCTTGAAACACCATTCAGTCAACTGCAGTCAACGTTGGTTCTTGTCTGAATGCGCTCCAAATCTCTCACGTCGGTACGCCTGCACGCAACGATTCATACGCAGACGATACACGCGCCCCCCTCATGCAGCCAGCGCCACGCGGGGCAACTCACGACAAACTGACTTCAAAGGACCCCCTTTGCAACGGATTGCGCGCTTTTGCCACGCGCTTTTCCCTTTGTCTGTCACCGGCAAGCAACGGTTCAAAGGTTCTGGAATGGCCGTATGTCTTCGGCCTCATGGTCCCTGACACCGGAGCGCCACAATCGCGCTATTCGCCGCTAGCGTGCCTCATCCGCCGGCCGTCGGATCGTCGGCGGCGGCCTCATCGAGCTTGCGGTAAAGCGTCGAGCGGCCGATTTTCAATCGGCGCGCGACCTCGGACATCTGCCCGCGATAATGCGAGATCGCGAAGCGGATGATCTCGCTCTCCAGCTCTTCGAGCGGCCGCATCTCGCCGGCATTGGTCAGCATCGCCAGCGTCCCGGCCGACGGCAGCGGCGCAATAGGTATCTCATTACCTGAAACCATGGCCGGCACGGTCGAATGAAACGCCGGGCCGACGATCAGCGGTTCGCCATGTCGAGCTGGGCGCATCCGGCATCGCCGGCGATTGCGCGGCGGCTTGCGGAAAATCCGCCAGCCCGAGCTGGTCGTGCGTCGCTCATGACCACGGCGCGATAGACCGCGTTCTCGAGCTGCCGGATATTGCCGGGCCACTCCAGTTGCGACAGCTGCGCCATCGCCTCGCCGCTGATGCCGGTGATGTGGCGGTTTTCCTCGGCGCAGAACCGCGCCAGGAAATGCCGCAGCAGATGCGGGATGTCCTCGCGGCGCATCCGCAACGGCGGAATCGTCAGCGGCAGCACGTGCAGGCGATAGAACAGGTCTTCGCGGAATTGTCCGGCTTTGACGCGGTCGAGCAACTTGCGGTTGGTCGCGGAGATGATGCGGACGTCGACCTTCACCGGCTTGCGCCCGCCGACCGCCTCGACCGCGCCTTCCTGCAGCGCGCGCAGCAGTTTCACTTGCGCCGCCAGCGGCAATTCGCGAGACTTCGTCGAGGAACAGCGTGCCGCCGGAGGCTTCGACGAATTTGCCCATGTGGCGTTCGGTGGCGCCGGTAAAGGCGCCCTTCTCGTGGCCGAACAGGATCGACTCCACGAGATTGTCGGGGATCGCGCCGCAATTGACGGCGACGAACGGTTTCGATTTGCGCTCGCCGCTGCCATGGATGGCGCGCGCGAACAATTCCTTGCCGACGCCGGATTCGCCTTCGATCAGCACCGGGATGGTGGAGGCGGCGGCCTTTTGCGCGGTGCGCAGCACGCCCGCCATGGTCTCGCTGCGGGTGATGATATCGGCAAAGGTCAATCGGCCTTCGCGGCTGTGGCGGATGCGCTGCAACTCGCCTTTCAGCGCGCTGGCGTTGAGCGCATTGCGCAGCGACACCTGCAGCCGCTCGATGCCGACCGGCTTGACCACGAAATCCTGGGCGCCGGCGCGCATCGCCGACACCACATTGTCGATGCCGCCATGGGCGGTCTGCACGATGACGGGGATGTTGAGGCCGGCTTCGCGGATTTTGGCCAGCACGCCCATGCCGTCGAGGCCGGGCATCACCAGATCGAGCACCACGGCATCGATCACGGGGGCGTCCGGGGCGGTCAGCGTGGCGATGGCCGCGTCGCCGCTATCGACGACGATGGTCTCATAGCCGCATTTCTGCACCATGTTTTCGACCAGGCGGCGTGCGACGGCATCGTCGTCGGCGATCAAAATGCTGGCAGCCATGGCTTTCCCCGCGCGCTACAACTATCTGTCTCGAATCGGGGCACTCTCGCCGATGCCGATTAACGCCCTCTTAAACGTTGACCGTCCCGCCCTCGTTTCGCACTCCCAGCCGTTCCGGTTGAACACAGGTTTCGAACCAGATGACCTCGCGCTCCACATCCGCTCTCCGCAAATCGACCGCCCAACGCAAGCCGACGGCCAGGAAATCCGCGGCCAAATCCCAGCCGAACAAGGCCTGCGAAGCTGCCGGAATGGAACCTGGCCGATCTCTATTCCGGCATCGACGCGCCCGGAAGTCGCCCGCGACCTCGACAAGGATGGACGCCGAATGCGTCGCGTTTGAGACCGACTACAAGGGCAAGCTTGCGGAACAGACGGCGGAGGAGGGCGGCGGCGAGTGGCTCGCCGAAGCGGTCAGGCGCTACGAGGCGATCGACGATCTTGCCGGGCGTCTCGGCTCCTATGCCGGCCTGATTCACGCCGGCGACAGCGTCGATCCCGCGATCTCCAAATTCTACGGCGACGTCTCCGAGCGGCTGACCAACGCGTCGGTGCATCTGTTGTTCTTCGCGCTCGAGCTCAACCGGATCGACGATGCCGTGATCGAACGCGCGATGCAGACGCCCGAACTGGCGCATTATCGCCCGTGGATCGAGGATCTGCGCAAGGACAAGCCGTATCAGCTCGAGGATCGCGTCGAGCAGCTGTTTCACGAGAAATCCCAGAGCGGCTATGCCGCCTGGAACCGGCTGTTCGACCAGACCATCTCGGGCCTGCGCTTCAAGGTCGGGGCTAAGGAGCTGGCGATCGAGCCGACGCTCAACCTGCTGCAGGATCGCGCGGGCGAAAAGCGCAAGGCGGCGGGGCAGGCGCTGGCGAAAACCTTCAAGGCCAACGAGCGGACTTTTGCGCTCATCACCAATACGCTCGCCAAGGACAAGGAGATTTCCGATCGCTGGCGCGGATTCAAGGACGTCGCGGATTCGCGGCACCTGAACAACCGCGTCGAGCGCGAAGTCGTCGATGCGCTGGTGGGCTCGGTTCGCGCGGCCTATCCGCGGCTGTCGCATCGCTATTATCAGCTCAAGGCGGGCTGGTTCAAAAAGAAGAAGCTCGCGCATTGGGATCGCAATGCGCCGCTGCCGTTCGCCGCCACCGGCAGCATCGCCTGGCCTGACGCCAGGAACATGGTGCTGACGGCCTATCGCGGATTCTCGCCGGAGATGGCCAGCATCGCCGAGCGGTTTTTCACCGATCGCTGGATCGATGCGCCGGTGCGGCCCGGCAAGGCGCCGGGCGCGTTCTCGCACCCCACCACGCCGTCGGCGCACCCTTACGTGCTGATGAACTATCAGGGCAAGCCGCGCGACGTGATGACGCTCGCGCACGAACTCGGCCATGGCGTGCATCAGGTGCTGGCGGCGAAGAACGGCGCGCTGATGGCGCCGACGCCGCTGACGCTTGCGGAAACCGCCAGCGTGTTCGGCGAAATGCTGACCTTCAAGCGGCTATTGGCGGAGACCAGGAGCGCCAAGCAGCGCCAGGCGCTGCTCGCCGGCAAGGTCGAGGACATGATCAACACCGTGGTGCGGCAGATCGCGTTCTATACCTTCGAGCGCGCCATTCATACCGAACGGCGCAACGGCGAATTGACCGCCGAACGGATCGGCGAAATCTGGCTCAGCGTGCAGGGCGAGAGTCTGGGACCCGCGATCGACATCCGTCCGGGCTACGAGAATTTCTGGATGTACATCCCGCACTTCATCCATTCGCCGTTCTACGTCTACGCCTATGCGTTCGGCGATTGCCTGGTGAACTCGCTCTATGCGGTCTACGAAAATGCGCAAGAAGGATTTGCCGAGCGCTATCTGGCGATGCTCGCCGCCGGCGGCACCAAGCATTATTCCGAACTGCTCAAGCCGTTCGGGCTCGATGCCAGGGATCCCAAATTCTGGGACGGCGGGTTGTCGGTCATCGCGGGCATGATCGACGAACTGGAAGGGATGAACTGACCCGGCGGCGTAAAGCGCAAAGTGAGTTGATCTGGATCAAGGACATCGGCCCTGGAACTTCACATGAAGCTGCGAAGTGGAGTTGGTGCACAAGACGCGCATTGCCGTTGCCCTTCGGTTGGGTTTGCGGTAATTCCACGCCGGACGAGAATACTGACTGGGGAGACCGATGGCAGAGTATACCGAAGTTGCCTACACGACCGCCGACGGCAACGATTATGCGGCCCATGAGCAGACCTATCAAAGCTTCCTCATGCTGGTGAAATATGGCGCCGCTGCGGTCGCCTTCATCGTCGCGATGATGGCGATTTTCCTGACCTGATTCCCCGATCGTGTCGCCGCCCGGCGGCACGGACCAAGACCTGCACGCGTTCCGGCCCAAAACCGGTATCCATCCCTGCAGAATAAGAGCTAGTTTGCTTGCGCGCGTAAACCCCGCGCCGCCGGAGGCCTTATGAAGATTGCCGTAGCCAAGGAAATCGATCCGTCGGAGCCGCGAGTTGCCGCTTCGCCCGACACGGTGAAAAAATTCAAGGCGCTGGGCGTCGATGTCGCCGTCGAGCCGGGTGCAGGGCTCAAGTCGGGCCTGCCGGATTCCGAATTCACCGCAGTCGGTGCCACCGTCAGCGCGGATGCGCTGAAAGACGCCGACATCATCATCAAGGTGAAGCGGCCCGAGGCTTCTGAGCTTTCAAGCTACAAGCGCGGCGCGCTGGTTATCGCCATCATGGACCCCTATGGCAACGACGCCGCGCTGAAGGCGATGGCGGACTCCGGCATATCGGCCTTCGCGATGGAATTGATGCCGCGCATCACCCGCGCGCAGGTGATGGACGTGTTGTCGAGCCAAGCCAATCTCGCCGGCTACCGTGCGGTGATCGAGGCTGCGGAAGCTTTCGGCCGCGCCTTTCCGATGATGATGACCGCGGCCGGTACAATTCCGGCGGCGAAGATTTTCGTGATGGGCGTCGGCGTCGCCGGCCTGCAGGCGATCGCGACCGCGCGGCGGCTTGGCGCCGTCGTCACCGCGACCGACGTGCGTCCCGCGACCAAGGAGCAGGTCGAGAGCCTGGGCGCCAAATTTCTCGCGGTCGAGGACGACGAGTTCAAGAACGCCCAGACCGCCGGCGGCTACGCCAAGGAAATGTCGAAAGAGTACCAGGCCAAGCAGGCGGCGCTGACCGCCGAGCACATCAAGAAGCAGGACATCATCATCACCACCGCGCTGATTCCGGGCCGGCCCGCGCCGCGCCTCGTCACCGCCGAGATGGTGAAGTCGATGAAGCCGGGCTCGGTGCTGGTCGATCTCGCGGTCGAGCGCGGCGGCAATATCGAGGGCGCCAAAGCCGGTGAAGTCGCCGATGTCGGCGGCATCAAGATCGTCGGCTATACCAACGTGGCCGGCCGCATCGCGGCCTCGGCGTCGAGCCTTTATGCACGCAACCTGTTTTCCTTCATCGAGACGCTGGTCGACAAGTCGACCAAGGCGCTCGCGGTGAATTGGGACGACGAACTGGTCAAGGCTACCGCGCTGACCAAAGACGGCGCCGTCATTCATCCGAACTTCCAGCCGAAAGCCTAAGGAGAGCCGCCATGGATCATATTGCGCAGGCCGTCGATCCCTTCGTGTTCCGGCTGTCGATTTTCGTGCTCGCCGTGTTCGTCGGCTATTTCGTGGTGTGGTCGGTCACGCCCGCGCTGCATACGCCGCTGATGTCGGTGACCAACGCGATCTCCTCGGTGATCGTGGTCGGCGCGCTGCTCGCGGTCGGTGTCGCAATGGTCGGCAGCGGCGGGGTCTGGGCGCGGGGCTTCGGCTTCGTAGCCCTGGTTTTCGCGTGTGTGAACATCTTCGGTGGCTTCCTCGTCACGCAACGAATGCTTGCGATGTACAAGAAGAAAGCCAAGTGAGCGGCGCGCACCTCGTGGTGACGAAGACAATGGGGGCCTCTAGATGAACGCCAATCTTGCTGCAGTTTTATACCTCGTCGCGGGGGTTCTCTTCATTCTGTCGCTGCGCGGGCTGTCGAGCCCGGCGTCATCGCGGCAGGGCAACTTCCTCGGCATGATCGGCATGGGGATTGCCGTGGCGACGACGCTCGCGGCGCATCCGCCGGCTGACGGTATCGGCTGGCTGCTGGTGGTTCTTGGCGTCGCCATCGGCGGCTCCGTCGGCGCGGTCATCGCGCGCCGGGTGCCGATGACGTCGATGCCGGAACTGGTCGCGGCGTTCCACTCGCTGGTCGGTATGGCCGCGGTGCTGGTCGCGGCCGGCGCGTTCTACGCGCCCGAGGCCTTTGACATCGGCACGCCCGGCCACATTCATGGCGCCAGCCTGATCGAGATGTCGCTCGGCGTCGCCATCGGCGCGCTGACCTTTACCGGCTCGGTGATTGCGTTCGCAAAGCTGTCCGGCCGCATGAGCGGCGCGCCGATCATCCTGCCGGCACGTCACCTCGTCAACATCGCGCTCGGCGTGGCGCTGGTGGTATGCATCGTCGGTCTGGTGATGACCGGCGGCGTGCTCTACTTCTGGCTGATCACGATCATTGCGCTGGCGCTGGGTGCGCTCCTGATCATCCCGATCGGCGGCGCGGACATGCCGGTCGTGATCTCGATGCTGAACTCCTATTCCGGCTGGGCCGCCGCCGGCATCGGCTTCACCCTCGGTAATTCGGCGCTGATCATCACCGGCGCGCTGGTGGGCTCATCGGGCGCGATCCTGTCCTACATCATGTGCCACGCGATGAACCGCTCCTTCATCTCGGTCATCCTCGGCGGCTTCGGCGGCGAGACCGCGGCGGTTGGCGCAGGTGCGGGCGGCGAAGTGCGCCCGGTGAAACTCGGCTCCGCCGACGACGCCGCCTTCATCATGAAGAACGCGCAGAAGGTCATCATCGTGCCCGGCTACGGCATGGCGGTGGCGCAGGCGCAGCATGCACTGCGCGAGATGGCGGACACTCTCAAGAAGGAAGGCGTCGAGGTGAAGTACGCCATTCACCCGGTGGCCGGCCGCATGCCCGGTCACATGAACGTGCTGCTCGCCGAAGCCAACGTACCCTATGACGAGGTGTTCGAACTCGAGGACATCAATTCCGAATTCGCCCAGGCCGATGTCGCCTTCGTGATCGGCGCCAACGACGTCACCAACCCGGCCGCCGAGGACGACAAGACCTCGCCGATCTACGGCATGCCGGTGCTGCAGGTCTGGAAGGCCGGCACGGTGATGTTCATCAAGCGCTCGCTGGCATCGGGCTATGCCGGCATCGACAATCCCCTGTTCTACCGTGACAACACCATGATGCTGCTCGGCGACGCCAAGAAGATGACCGAGAACATCGTCAAGGCGATGTAGCCGCTTCACGAGAACTCGTGACCGCCCTGAAATGGCTCGTCGCTGTTGCGGCGAGTGGCTATCTCGGCGGTCTTGCTGTGCTGTTCTTCGCGCAACGGGCGTTCGTTTTTCCGATACCGCAAACTGCACGCACCGCCCCCGAAGCTGCCGGGTTTCCAGAAGCTGAAGAACATATCCTGACCACGGCGGACGGCGAGAAGGTCATTGTCTGGCACGTGCCGGCGAAACCGGGTCGCGCGGTCGTCGTCTATTTTCCCGGCAACGGAGATTATCTCGCTGGCAGCGTCGGCCGCTTTCGAGACCTCACCCGCGACGGGACCGGGCTCGTCGCCTTGTCTTATCGCGGTTATGCCGGCTCGAGCGGACGGCCCAGCGAGCGCGGGCTGCTTTGGGATGCTGCGGCGGCCCATGGCTTCACGGCAGCGCAATACAGCGCGGATCGAATTGTTGTCTGGGGCTTTTCTCTGGGCAGCGGCGTTGCGGTCGCTTTGGCCGCCGATCAGCCGGTCGGAAAGCTCGTCCTGGAAGCCCCCTACACCTCGATAACGGATGTCGCCGGCTCGCTGCTTCGCCTCGTGCCGGTACGCTGGCTGATGTGGGATCAGTTCCGCTCCGACGAGCGCATCGTGCGTGTCACGACTCCGCTCCTTATCATGCATGGTGCACGCGATCGCACGATTCCGATAACCTTTGGCGAGCGATTGTTCGCGCTCGCCCACGAGCCGAAACAATTCGTGCGGTTTCCCGAGGCTGGCCACGACGACCTGGACAATTTTGGCGCGATCGAAACGGCGCGACGGTTCGTCTATGCTTCAAAGGGCTGACGGCTGCCGTTGTTTGGCGCATAGTTGGTCCCGGCGTTAAGGATATTGTCATATGAGCGCGCACGGCCCGATACCGCGATCGGCATGGATCTTTCCGACACTGTCGGTTTTGTTTTTCGCCGGCGCCACCGCGCTCGGCGTCACGTTCACGCCGTCGGCCGCCGGACTCGTTTTCGCGGCGGCGCTGCTCGTCATCCTGTTTGGCACCGTGTTCGCGGCCGTGCATCATGCCGAGGTGATCGCGGAGCGGATCGGCGAGCCCTATGGTACGCTGCTGTTGACGCTTGCGGTCACCGTGATCGAGGTGGCGCTGATTGCAACCATCATGCTGGGCGAAAAGCCCGTGCCGACGCTGGCGCGCGATACGGTGTTCGCGGTGGTGATGATCGTCTGCAACGGTCTGGTCGGGATCTGCATCCTGGCCGGCGGCCTGCGCTACCGTGAGCAGGATGTCCAGGTCACCGGGTCGAGTCTCTATCTCAGCGTCCTGGCGGTGCTGGCGACCATCACGCTGATTATGCCCAATTATACGCTGACGACGCCGGGGCCGGTCTATTCGGTCGGCCAGCTAGGCTTCATCAGCGTCGTGACCGTCGTTCTCTATGGCGTGTTTCTCTACACCCAGACCGTCCGGCATCGGGGCTATTTCATCGGGGAATCGGCGGGCTTCGCGGCTGACGGGACGCATACTTCGAACCGGATGCTGGGGTTGAGTGTCGTGCTGCTGCTGGTCTCTCTGCTGGCGGTCGTGCTGCTTGCGAAGAAATTCTCGCTGGTGGTCGATTTTGCGACCGCGAGGATCGGCGCGCCGCCGGCCTTTGCGGGCGTGCTGGTGGCGCTGTTGATTCTGCTGCCGGAAGGCGTCGCGGCGATCGCCGCCGCGCGCCGGAATGACCTGCAGAAAAGCATTAATCTCGCACTCGGCTCGTCGCTTGCGACCATCGGGCTGACGATCCCGGCGGTCGCGGTGGCGGCTTATGCGCTGGACAAGCAACTGGTGCTTGGGGTCAATGAGCAAGACTTGGTGTTGCTGGTCCTGACCTTCGTCCTGAGCATGCTCACCTTCGGCACCGGCCGCACCAACATCCTGTTCGGGCTGGTCCACCTCGTGGTATTTGCCGTATTCGTATTCCTGGTGTTCGTTCCCTGAGGAAATAGTGACAATGATCAGCGCCAAATCAGATGTTCAGGTCGACACCCCGGAAGTCCGGGTCACCGAGTGGCGGCTGGCGCCGGGCAGCGCGACCGGTCATCACGTCCATGGCATGGACTACGTCATCGTTCCCGTGACCTCGGGTCAGATGACCATCGTGGCGCCCAGCGGGGAACGTTCCACGGCGCAGCTTTCCGTCGGAAAATCGTACTTCCGGAAAGCGGGGGTCGAGCATGACGTGCTCAACGAGACCGCAGACGAAATCGTGTTCCTGGAAGTCGAATTGAAACCATAACGGCGGCATTTGCCCGTTTGCCACCGATCGGTCGCAGTTGATCCCTCAATGTGCCTCAAAGTTTCCGCATCTAACCGGTGCGGGGAGTGGCCGGCATGCTGAAATACGTTTCGAAATTTGCGATGGACATATTGCCCTCGGTCGTTGCGACCATCATCGGGGCCTATATCGTCAATCATTACATCGTCACCAGGCCCGGCGCAGACGCTCCCGTAGCCGCCGCGGCGTCCCCGGCCGACCCAAGGAAGGCCGACGTCCGGAACGATGCCAAGCCATCCGGGCCATCCGTCGACGTCGCCAACCTTCCGGAGCCGGGCGTCAAGGCGAAGGGCATCTCTGAAAGGGCGATGATCGAGAAGGCGGCGGCCGAAAAGCCTGCGGTGGTCGAAAAGCCAGCCGAAAAATCCGTCGACAAGCCGGCGGAGACCGCGAGCGTCCCGCTGGACACCCGCCGGCAGCAGGCGGTGCCCCGCGAAAAGACGGTTGCCAGGTCCGCACCGGCGCCGGCAGCGCCATCAACGCCGGCCTTGACCGCCGCCCCTGCCGTCGCCACGCCGAATGCCACCCCGGCCGTCGAGGCCGCAACGCCAGCGGAAGAGCATCGCGATGTCAACGATCTCGCGCGGGCGGCGATCGATCGGCTGCGCGGCGCCGGCAATGCTTCGCCGCGGGCACAGGAAGCCGCCCGCGTCCCGGATGCACCCCGTGTCGCGACAGCGCCGCCCGTGACCTCGCCGCCCGTCGCAGCAACGCCGGTTCGGCCGCTTCCGCCGCCGGTCATAGTCTCCGCGCCTGCGGCTGAAACCTCAGATGTGGCGACCGGGTCCTTGCAGGTCAGGCCCTCTTACCCCGCTGCCGGGATCGACCGTCCAATTCCGCCGGCCGACATTCCGGAGCCTTCTCCGCCTTCGCTGGCCTCGCGGCCGCTGGATCTGCGTGCCGAGGCGACGGAGCCGCTGGTGCGCGGGCATACGACAGTCGCCGAAGACATGCTTTCCGCGGCGAAGTCGGTGTTTCACGCGGTATTGCCGAAATAACCCGGATCGTTCCCTCGTTATAGGGCCTTCCATTCGGATCTAATTGGAACCAAGGCCCTGGTCTCCCCGAAACGCTCTAACCGGGCTTGCCTCCGACCCGCGCAAGGCCGCTTCGCGCGGCTTCGTCCCTGGGGCGGATACTGAGCGCGCGGGCATAGCAGTCGGCTGCCTTGGTCTTGTCGCCGAGGCGCTCGTAGGCCAGCCCGCGGCTGCTCCAGATCTGCCCGTTCTGCGGATCGGCTTGCACCGCCTCGTCGAGATCGGCGGCAGCTTCCTTGACCTTGTCCAGCGCGAGGTAGCTGATCGCGCGGCCCAACAGCGGCTCGGCCCGCTGCGGAGTCAGGCCATTCGCCGCAGTGAAATCGTCGATCGCGGATTGATGCTGCTTTTCGGCCTGATAGATCATGGCGCGGCTGTATAGGGCCTGCGCGTTGTGGGGGTCGATGGCGATCGCCTGATCGAACTCGGCAAGCGCTTCTTCGGTCTTCCCCGATCGCAGCAAGGTCTGACCCTGCGCCGTGTGGGTCTGCGCCTCGTTCACGCCGGCCTCGGCAGGAGCCGCCTTCGGCGCCTCGTGCTCGGCTTCCAGCGACAGCGATCCAAGATTGATCGAGCAGCCGCAGAGCGTGATCGCGACCAATGCGATTGGCACGCACACACGGCAGCCGAAATGCAAAGCTGCGGAAAGAGGGGGCTGGACCCGAATGGCCATAGATACGGACTACTCACGCGGCTTGCCCGGTATTGTTAGCCTGCCGCGCCGCAAAATGCATTGATCAAAAACAACAACGCGGGCACAGGGCCCGCGTCATCGGAATCAAATCTGCAAAATTTTTGATCAGCGCGGTCCGCGCGGCCCGGCTCCGGGACCACCACGGCCGCCAGTACCACCGCGCTCGGCGCCGGGACCTGCGCCAAACACCGGCTTAGGCTTCATCGGCAGCAGGCCTTCGCGCTGCAGTTTCTTGCGGGCAAGCTTGCGCGCGCGACGCACGGCCTCCGCCTTTTCGCGGGCCTTCTTCTCGGAGGGTTTCTCATAATGACCGCGGAGCTTCATCTCGCGGAAAATACCCTCGCGCTGCATCTTTTTCTTCAGCGCCTTGAGGGCTTGATCGACGTTGTTATCGCGAACGAGAACCTGCACGCGGCATCCTCTTTCATTTGGTCGGTTTGGAATTCTGGTAAGCAAAAGGCTGGCGAAAGGCCTAGCCCTTAACCTTGAGGGCGCGGATGTATCAGACAAAGGCGCCAATGTCCACCGGCTGGAAAGCAATTGTGCAGTCTCTACGCAGCCAAATTGGGATTTTGGGCCCCGATCATGCGGTCTTTGGCGGGATTGTTCCGACCTGCGTCACATGCCCCATCTTGCGGCCCGGTCGCGGCGGACCCTTGCCGTAGAGGTGGACGGTGGCACCGGGGACCGTCAGCCATTGCTCATAGCTGTGGATGTCGTCCCCGATCAGATTTGTCATAGTGACCGGGCCATGACGGACCGGCTTGCCGAGTGGCCAGCCCGCAATGGCGCGGATGTGCTGCTCGAATTGCGAAATCGACGCCCCGTCGAGGGTCCAGTGTCCGGAATTGTGTACCCGCGGCGCGATCTCGTTGACCAGGACCGTCGGTCCGCCTTCCGCTTGCACCACGAACATCTCGACCGCGAGCACGCCGACATAATTGAGCGCGTTGGCGATCGTCTCCGCAATTCCGCGCGCCTGCGCCGCCAGCGCGTCGGAAATAGCGGCCGGCGCGCGCGAGAATTTCAGGATGTGGTCGCGATGCTCGTTTTCGGTAACATCGAAGCATTCGACATGGCCGTCGGCCGAGCGTGCGGCGATCACCGAAACCTCGCGCTCGAACGGGATGAAGGCCTCGAGGATCGCGGATTTGGTGCCGAGATCCACCCACGCCTTGTCCGGGTCGTCGCCGGCGCGGATGATCGCCTGGCCCTTGCCGTCGTAGCCGAAGCGGCGGGTCTTGATCACGGCCGGAAGGCCGATGCGCTTGATGGCGGCGCGGAGTGCGGCCGCCGAAGATATATCGGCGTAGTCGGCGGTGCCGATCCCCAGCCGTTTCACGAAATCTTTTTCGGCGAGGCGGTCCTGCGTCGTTTCCAGGATTTTGCGGTCGGGCAGCACCGGCCGTCGTGCCGCGAGAATCATCGCCGCTGACGCCGGCACGTTCTCGAATTCGTACGTGATGACATCGACGTCGTTGGCGAACAGGTCCAGTGCCTCGACATCGGCATATTCCGCGCAGGTCGCATGCATCACTACATCGAACGCGGGCGAGTCCGGGTCCGGTGAAAACACCTGGCAGCGCAGGCCGAGGCGGGCCGCCGCCATGGCCAGCATTCGGCCCAACTGTCCGCCGCCGAGAATTCCGATGGTGTCGCCGGGCTTCAGCTTCACCTGATGCGAGGCGGTCACGCAGATCCCTCCGGGCGCTCGCTTACGGCTTCGGTCTGCGCCTTGCGCCAGCTGGCAAGTCTGCCGGCCAACGCCGGATCGCTCAGCGCGAGTACGCTGGCCGCCAGCAGCGCGGCGTTGATGGCGCCGGGCTTTCCGATCGCCAGCGTTCCGACCGGAACGCCGGCGGGCATCTGGACGATGGAATAGAGCGAATCGATACCCGACAGCGCCTTGGATTCGATGGGGACGCCGAATACCGGAAGTTCCGTCAGCGATGCCGCCATGCCCGGCAGATGCGCCGCACCTCCGGCGCCGGCGATGATGATCTTGAAGCCGGCAGCCCTGGCGCCCTTGGCAAAAGCGAACAGCCGCTCCGGGGTGCGATGCGCCGAGACGATGCGTTTCTCGACGGCTACGCCGAGCGCCTCCAGGGTTTCGGCGGCATGGCGCATGGTCTCCCAGTCCGACTGGCTTCCCATGATAATAGCGACGGGGGCGGGCATACGGTTAATTCTTTCGGGAATCCAAAAACATAGCCGGATTATAGGATCGGCCTTAGGTTCGGCAAGGTGTCGCAAGGGGTCCCGAATGGACTATCCTGTCTTGGTGAATTCCGGCAAGCCTTCTTAGTGCATGATCCCGAAAAGTGAGGAGCGGAGCTGGATCGGACCTTGGGGATACCCATGAAGAAGAAAGCAAGGGTGACCGTTCCCAGCCTTGCGAAACGCCGCAAAGCCGCCGCGGTGGCGCGCAAGGCTGCGCCGCGCGTCAGGCAGGCGAAAAAGACGGCTTCGGCACTCCGGCTGCCGGCCGTTGCCAAGGACGCCAGATCGACCATTCGCCAGCTCAGGACCCAACTGAAGCGGGCGCAGACGCGAATCGAGCAACTGCAGGGATCGGCGGATACCGATTTCCTGTTGGATATTCCGAACCGGCGCTGCTTCGAGCGCGAGCTCAATCGCGCGGTCGCCTACATCAAACGCTATCAAGCGAGCGGCGCCCTGATCGTGCTCGACGTCGATCGCCTGAAGCCGATCAACGACGCCTTCGGGCATGCCGCGGGCGATCAGGTGCTCAAAGCCATTGCGGCAGCGCTGTTGCTCCAGGTGCGCGCCGCCGACGTGGTCGGGCGGCTGGGCGGCGACGAGTTTGGGTTGCTGCTTTGGAATCTCACCGAGACCGATGCCCGGGCCAAGGCGGCGTCACTGGAACAAGCCGTCGGGCGGCTCACCTTCACGTTTGGTGGCAGGACGGTTACAGCGGGTGCTTCCGCCGGGGTTGCCATTCTCGACCCGCATGCGCAAGCAAGCCGCGCGCTGGAAGAAGCCGATAGCGCGATGTACCTGCGCAAGGCGCAACGGCGGCGTGAAGTGCAAGGCGAGGCGAAGGATGGCCAAAGTCTTCGGCAATGACGAGCTTTACAACCCGCTCAGGTCATCCGGGACGTTGCCAAATTTCCTGAGCAAGCGGGCATCGCCGAATTCGCCGATCATGGGATCGCCGGTGCGGCTGAAGGCCACCGCGCCAATGCTGCCGGCCGCCCTCGACAAAGCTTCCGCGCGCCGTAAGGCGCCCGACGAACTCTGGCATTCCTCCGCGGCCCCCGCGACCGGCGATCCGGTGTCGTCTTCCAGGAACGGCATTGCGACGTAGTAGGTCACATCGGCCATCATCCTGCTCCGGCTTAGGGTTGATCATGCGGCGCCGCCCTTGGCTCGCTGGGATCTTGCTAGCGCGCGGTCGGCCGAGACCGCCGCCCGGAATTCCTGCAACTCACTTTCCAGATATTCGTTTGCCATGATCAGCACCTTGATGGTGCCGCGCATGTTGCCGTCGCACATTGCGATTGCCTGGTCGCAAGCTTGCTCGTAACGGGTGGCGTCAAACCAAAAAGCAGATTCGGACATGGCTAAATTCCCCGGATGACTGGAGGCGTTGGGATAAATGTTCCTATTTTGTTCTCTCGAAGTCAAGTAGATCGAACGGGCCTTGGCCGGCAAATCGCACAGCTAATGACAAAAGATTCGGCGCCGGCCGGTAGCCCAAACCAAGGCAGTTCAAAAATTCGAGTCGGGAACCAAAACAAAATCCGGCGCTTGTTGAGTATTCGAAGGGGAGCGGACGGATTGAAGCTGGCCGGGGCGGTCGGGGGCCACGAAGGTGCGTGTCCTCAGCCGCGCAGTTGCACATCAGGGAATGATGGATCAGGCAATGATATCCGGCGTGATCTGGTCCTCGATGAAGGCGATGCGGTCGCGCAGGTGCAGCTTGCGCTTCTTCAACCGCTGCAGCCGCAACAAATCCGGCGCGGGAGATTGATGCAAGGCATCGATCGCCGCGTCGAGATCGCGGTGCTCCTGCTGCAGCCGTGCGAGCTCGCTTTCGAGCTCGCGCTCATCTTCGTTGGCCATGGTGTACGTTAACTGAAAAACGCGATGAGGTTGCGAAAGGTTACGGAAACGGCTTTGGAGAATATCGTCCCTGCCGGGCCCACGTGCAAGCTGCGGCGGGTTCCGTTACTCACGATTCGTTACAGACGAATGCCGAAATATGAGGGTGCAATTTTCGATACCCATCGACAGATTCCCTTACTCGTGTACACTCTTATGCCCGGATCCGATCTGAGGTCTTATCCCACCGAGGAGTTTCGCATGGCAATTCAGGCGCATCTCGTTGAACTGGAACGGAAACACAAGATTCTCGAAAACGAACTGCACGACGCTCTAGTGCACCTTTCAACGGACGACCTGCAAATTGTTGAGCTGAAGCGCCGGAAATTGATGGTCAAGGACGCGATCGAGCGGCTGAGAAATACCGCGGGCGAGACACTGCACTAACGTTCGTTACCAATCCCCACAAACACCGCCGTCGTCCTGGAGTGCGCGGGTTTCTGCGCCTGGAAGGACGGCTATACCAGCCAATCCCCTTCGCGCTCGCGCGGAGGTGACCCGATGTTCCTCGGGCGCTCATACCCCGGCAAGTTCGCCGACGTAATCGGCGATTGCCAGCGATGACGTCAGTCCCGGCGATTCGATTCCGAACAAATTGATCAGCCCGTCGACGCCATGATCCCGTGGTCCTTGGATGAGGAAATCCTGCGCGGCCACCGCTGGCGACACGATCTTGGGCCGAATCCCCGAATAGCTCGGCATCAGAGCGCCGTCCGGCAGCGTCGGCCAGTACCGCCGGATCGCCGGATAGAACCGTTCCGCCCGCGCCGGATCGACGGCGTAATCGATCGCATCGACCCATTCCACGTCGGGACCGAACCGGGCCTGTCCCGCCATATCGAGGGTGAGGTGCACGCCGAGCCCGCCGGGCTCGGGCACCGGATAGATCAGGCGTGAAAACGGCGCCCGCACGCTGCAACTGAAATAGTTTCCCTTCGCGAGATAGGCCGGCGGTATCAGGTCGATCGGCATGCCGCCGATGCTGCGCGCGACCGCGGTCGCGCCGAGTCCAGCGGCGTTGACCAGAAGCCGGCATTCGAGCCTGATCGGCGCGTCGCCGCCGGCGTCGAGCTCGATCCGGCCCGCGAGCGCCCTGCCGCCCAGCAACGGCGTGTGAAAAGCAAAGGCCGCGCCTGCATCTTCGGCGTCGCCGCGCAGCGCCAGCATATAGGCATGGCTGTCGATGATGCCGGTGGAAGGCGAGAGCAGGGCAGCGTCGCAGTTCAGCGCCGGCTCCAGCGCCCGCGCCTCGGCGCCGGAGAGGGGCTGCAGATCGAGCACACCATTGGCCTCGGCGTGCGCCCTGATCGACTGCAGTTTCTCGGTTTCCTTAGGGCTCGTCGCGACGATCAGCTTGCCGCAATTGCGATGCGGGATACCGTGATCCCTGCAGTATCGATAGAGGACATGCCTGCCGCCGACACACATCCGCGCCATCAGGCTGCCTCCGGAATAATAGATGCCGGCGTGGATCACTTCAGAGTTGCGCGATGAGGTGACGGTGCCGATACCTTCGGCCGCCTCCAGGATGATCACCTCGCGGCCTGCCTGCGCCAGCCGCCGCGCGACGGCAAGGCCGATCACCCCCGCACCGATCACGACGCACTCAACCTTGTCCATTCGCGCCTTCAGATTCGCAATTGTGGGACATCCGATCCAGCATGCGCCTCGTTAGGTCGGCGCTGGTCCAGCGTCAATCGCACGTGCACTTTATCGCTCAGTTCGGAACGAACCCTACGAAGAACCCATTGAAGATGTTTCGGAATGCTTCCCAAACGGGCTCGCGTTAATCGCGCATTAATCATGTCAGGGCAATTGCCGTAATCTCAATCACAATTATTTGGTTGCAGGGAACGGCGTTTACTCCATCCAAACCCGTGAAGCCAGACACTCCGCCCGGAAATCCGCGGGTGGACGATGACTGACAAGAATTGGCAGGCAGGCGGCAAGGATCTGATTCCTGCGCAGGCCGTCGTGTGTCTGATCGCAGTCGCTGCGCCGTTTCAAGCCGCCTGGGGAGTGTCCGATAACTTTGCGCCGGCGAGCTATGTCGGCTCGGCGGATCCCAATACGATTTGGGAATTGCTGATCGGTGGCCTCGTCGTCTGCTCTTTTCTGGCAGCGATCATGCTGTGGATCCATTCGGCATTGCGCAGGGTCAAGCGTTCGCAACTGCGCAAGAATGCATTTGTCAGTTCCGCCCTGAACAACCTGAACCAGGGCGTGGTCATGGCCGACCTGCAAACGCGGATTATATTCTGCAACGACCGTTATCTCGAGATCTACGGGCTGAAGCGTTCGGATATTCCGAAGGGTATGATCGGGCCGGACTTGGCGAAGTTGCGGCGCAAGCGCGGCGTGCTCGATGTCAGCGTCGAGGATTTCTTCGAATATGCTGGGCGCCCGGAAGGTCTCATCACCGAACTGCCTAACGGACGGTCGGTTCTGGTTAAACGCTTTGCGCTGCCGAACGGTGGTTCGGTGGCGACGCATGAGGATTGCACCGAGCAGCGCAAGCTTTCGAAACAGCTTGCATCGACCAAGCAGTTCCTGGAATCGGTGCTCGACAATGTGCCGGTATGCGTGGCCGCCAAGAGCATCGAGGACGGCCGTTACATTTTTGCCAACCGGGCATTCGAGCGCTTCTCGCGCTTTTCCCGGGAAACCATTGTCGGCAAGCGCGCCGATGAGATTTTCCGCCCCGGCACGACGGCGAGCATTGAAGCGGCGGACCAGGCCGCGCTCCAATCGCCCGAGGGCCAGTTCCGCAACGAATACGAGGTCGAGCGCGGTTCACAGAAGCGCATCCTCTCCAGCACTCGCGTGATCGCACGCAACGAAAAGAACGAGCCGGAATTCCTGATTGTGCTGTTCGAGGACGTTACCGATCGCAGATCGCTTTCCCAGGAACTGGAAAACACCAAGAAGTTTCTCGAACTGGTCGTCGATAACATCCCGGTGTCGCTGATCGTGGAACGCGTCTGCGACGGGCGCTATCTGCTCGCCAATCGCAGCGCCGAGACCATCCTCAACCGCCGGCGCGAGGACGCCACCGGCCTTACGGCCGCGGATATCTTCAACCCGCGGGAAGCCAAGCTGATCATTGCGCGCGACGAGGCGGCGATCAAGAAACGCGGCCTGCTCGTGGAAGAACACCCCATCAGCACCAAGGACGGATTGCGGCTGTTCCTGACTCGCCGCATGACGGTGCTGGATGAAGCCGGCGAGCCGCAATATCTGATCAAGACCCACGAGGACGTCACCGACCGCCGTCAGACCGAATCGCGCATGGCCCACATGGCCTATCATGACGGCCTGACCGATCTGCCGAACCGCGCGGCGTTCCTGCAGGCGCTGGCGCAGATGATCGAGGCCTGCGAGGGCTCCGATGAGGAATTTGCGGTGCTGTGCCTCAACCTCGACGGTCTGAAGGAAGTCAACGACGTTTTCGGCCACGCGACTGGCGACAAGCTGCTGATTGAGGCAGCGCGTCGCCTCCAGGCCTCGGCGCGCGGCGGTGTCGTGGCCCGGCTCAACGGCGACGAGTTCGGCTTGATCATCGATGGCAAGCAGCCAGTTACCGGGATGCTGCTGGCCGAACGTCTCGCTGAAGCGCTGGCGACCGAGTTCCTCATCGACGGCAAATCGGTTCGCACAGGCGCCACCGCCGGTATTTCGGTATTTCCGCACAACGGCGCGGACGCCGCGTCGCTGCTCGGCAATGCCGGTGCGGCATTGTTCCGCGCCAAGGCAAAATCGCGCGGCTCAATCAGCATCTATGAGCCTGAGATGGATCAGCAGATTCGCGATCGCCGCGTATTGCACCAGGATCTCTCGCTCGCGATCAAGAACGGCGAGCTGTCGCTTCACTATCAGCCGCAGGCGATGTCGGGCCAGACCGGAGCATCCGGCGAAGTCGTCGGCTTCGAGGCCCTGGCGCGCTGGCTGCATCCGGTGCGCGGGTTCGTTCCGCCAAGCGACTTCATACCGCTCGCGGAAGAGAGCGGCCTGATCGTCGAGATGGGCGAGTGGATCCTGCGTGAAGCCTGCCGGGAGGCCGCGTCCTGGCCGGTGCCGCTGCAGATCGCGGTCAACCTGTCGCCGGTGCAGTTTATGCATGGCGACGTCGTCAGCCTCGTGCATTCCATACTTCTCGAAACCGGCCTTGCACCCGGCAGGCTCGAGCTCGAGATCACCGAGGGCGTGCTGATCGAGGATTTCGATCGCGGCCTGGCGCTGCTGCGGCGGCTGAAAGCGCTCGGCGTGCGCATTTCCATGGACGACTTCGGTAGCGGCTATTCCTCGCTGAGCTATCTGCAGGCGTTTCCGTTCGACAAGATCAAGATCGACCGTGCGTTCGTCGTCAACCTCGGGCGCAATCCGCAATCGGCCGCGATCGTCAGGGCCGTGATCGGTCTATGCCACGGCCTGGGGATGTCGGTCGTCGCCGAGGGCGTGGAAACCGAGGAGCAGCTCGGTTTTCTTGCGGGTGAGGGCTGCGACGCTGTGCAGGGCTATCTGATCGGCAAACCTTTCCCGATCGGGCAGTACGCTGCGCTGATTGACGGCAGCGGCGGCAATACGATGGAGCCTGCGCGCAAGACCGGCTAGAAACTGATTCCGCTGAGTTGAATCAGCCTCTGGCCGGTATCTTTTGTTTGAGCATGATCTTCGGGCAAATGCTTCGTGTTTGTCCCGCGGGAAAACCGGTTTCCACTTTTCCGGATCATGTTCTAGACGGTAGCGCATGGCGGACTACGATCTTGCAATCATCGGAGGCGGCTTGAACGGCGTCAGCGTTGCGCGCGACGCCGCCGGGCGCGGGCTGCGGGTGATCCTGCTGGAGCAGGGCGACCTCGGTTCAGCCGCATCCTCGGCCTCGCCACGGCTGATCGACGGCGATCTGGCCGCGCTGGACCGCTGGGCGTTCCTTCGCGTGCGCGCGGCGCTGGCCGAGCGCGACACATGGCTGCGGATGGCGCCGCATCTGGTGCGTCCGATGCGGTTCGCCATCCCGGCCCATTCCGACGAGCGTCCACCGTGGCTGCTGCGGTCGTGGCTATTGCTCTACGACCGGCTTGGCTCCCGTGGCTTTCTCCCGGCCTCAGCGACGGTTGATGTCACGCACCATCCGATCGGCAACGCCCTGCAGCGGCCGTTCGGCACCGCCTTCGAATATTCCGATTGCGTGGTGGACGATTCGCGGCTGGTGATCGCGAATGCCATCGACGCCGCGGAGCGGGGAGCCGTGATCCGTACCGGGGCGCGTTGCGTTCGCGCCGACCGGCTCGGCGTCTGGCGGCTGGCGGTGATCGATCGCGGCCAGCGCCAGGTGATCACGGCGCGGGCGCTGGCCAACGCGTCCGGCGCCTGGACGGCCTCGGTCGCGGAGACCGTGTTGCGCGTACCGCCGCCCCGCGTCGGCGCGATCCAGACGGGCCAGATTGTCGTCAGGCGGCTGTTCGAGACCGACAATGTCTATGTGTTCCAGAATACCGACCGGCGGCTCATTTTCGCCAGCCCCTATGAGCGGGATTTCACGCTGATCGGCGCCGTGTGGCACGCGTTCAGGGGCGACCCCGCCGCGGTGGCGATGGCGGCAGCCGACATCGCCTATCTCTGTGACGCGGCCAACCGCTATTTTCGCGAACGGGTCGAGCCATCTGACGTGATCAGGGCGATTTCCGGCGTCAACCTGGTCGTGAACCCCGGCAAGCGCGCGTCGCACGATGGGACGATGATGTTCGATGCGAGGGGCGGCAAGGCCCCGCTGCTGACTATCTTCGGCGGCCACATCACCACCTCGCGCCTGCGCGCGGAGCGGGCGGTCTCCAAACTCACGCCTTTCTATCCGATGTCCGCGCGCTGGACCGCGACGGCGCCGCTGCCCGGCGGCGTTTTTGCCTGGACGCGGTTCGACGCGGAGGTCGACCTTGCACGTGAGCGCTGGACTTTCCTCAACGAAGCGCAGGCGCAGCGTCTGGTTGCCGCATACGGTTCGCGTCTTGCGGCCGTCCTTGGTGAGGCGAAGAGCCGGGCCGACCTCGGTCCTGCGTTCGGGCCGGAACTTACGGGCGCAGAGGTACGCTACCTCATGGCAAAGGAGTGGGCGCGCTTTCCGGACGATATCTTGTGGCGGCGCTCGAAGCTCGGCTTGACCATGCCCGCGGCCGATCGCGAGGCTCTGGCGGCGTTCATGTCGAAGGCGG
>CAWGKJ010000022.1:0-43227 GCA_963823115.1 uncultured Alphaproteobacteria bacterium
TAAAGTGCTGGTCACCACCGGATTGTGGATCGCCGTGTTCGGCATGGTTGCCTTGGCGCTCAAAAAGCTTCGGCGTTGCAGTGGCGTGCTTTGCGGCTGCGGCATGGTTAATGTCATGATCAGGCTCGCGCAGGTCAGACAACAGAGGCGGGCGGCCCACGCTTGATTTGGAGCCTCCTTTCTGGGGCCTGAATTCCCCTGGTTCCTGAGAGCGACTTCGCAAAAGCCGGGGTTTACACTGATGATGATGCTCACCTAAATGCTCGGTTTTTCAATCCAAAAAATTGCGGCCCGTATTTCCGGGACAATAAGGCAATCAGAACACATTTCACGCCTGACCGACTGAGCAGCGAGAGCGCTCAGCCGACGACATCAGCCGCCAGAATAGCTGCGAGGTGGCGCGTGCTCATTCGGGTAACCCCGCTTTCCGAAGGCCCTCAATCAGCAGATGTCGAGTTTGATTGAACTCCCCGAGCGATCCACCCGGTGATCGTAAAAGCCGGATCGACCTCAAGCAGACGAGCCACCGCCTCACGAGCCTCGGCATCGCGTCCAAGATGGGCCAAAGCGGACACCAAACCGCGGTAAATTGCCGGATTGGATGAGTTCTGACGAAGAGCCTTCTTGGAAACCGCGACTGCCTCGTCGAAACGGCGAAGCTCGATCAACGCAAAACCCGTGCCAGCAAGAGCAATATGAAGCCCGGGGTCCAACGGGCTCAAGCGAATGCTGCGTTCAAAGCTCCGGATTGCTTCTTCGTGCTGGCCTGCATATTTGTAGGTCCATCCTCTCGGCGCCACGCGTCATTATTATTTGGATTGGACGCGACCGCACGGTCAGCAAAATCGACGGCAGTCGCGTAGTCACCATCCAAGAAAGCGGCATGATACCCCGCAATCGCCAGCACATCTTCGTCATTCTCGTCGAGGCTCAATGCCAAACGAACCAGCCGAGTTGCTTCGTTGCGGTCGAATTGAGGATCGATAGCAAAGCCCGAAGAAAGTTTGTCGAGATGGGTCATAGCCGCCGATGCGGCGGCCAAAGTAAGGCGAGGGTCAAGATCCAAGGCAAGATAAAACAATCGCATCGTTTCGGCAAGACTTTCACGGGTCCTAAGATAGGATTTCTGTCTGGCCCTTAGATACAAATCATAGGCGGTTAGGTTTTCCGGTCCGCGGCGGGTCGCCATTTCGATTTCTGTTTGAAGCAGCTTGGGCTGAACGGCCGAGACAACGGCGACCGTTACTTCGTCCTGAAGAGCGAAAATGTCTGTCAGGTCACGCTCGAACTTGTCTGCCCAAAGGTGCGTGCCTGTCACGGCTTCAATCAACTGTCCTGTGATCCGAACCTTCCCTGACGCCTTGCGCACAGAGCCCTCAAGGACGTAGCGCACGCCGAGCCTGCGTCCAACCTCCTTTATATCGACGGCTTTGCCTTTGAACGTAAAGCTCGAATTGCGAGCGATCACGAACAACCATTTAAACCGCGAGAGCGCCGTGATGATTTCCTCAACCATCCCGTCCGCAAAGTACTCCTGCTCGGGATCGCCGGACATGTTCTGGAATGGCAGGACTGCGATTGAAGGCTTGTCGGGAAGCGGGAGCGACTTTTGGGCCTCAGGGTGCGAGGGTGACGATTTCGCTGCGTAGGCTCGCACGGGGCGCTCGATGTTCTTGAGCCTCAGCTCGCCCAGATCGGCGAACTCGACCTCGACCTTACCGCGAACTTGGTCGTAGGTCGAAGATGAGACACAGATGCCACCCGGCTCAGCGATCCCTTCAAGCCTCGCCGCGACGTTGACACCGTCACCGAGGATGTCGTCGCCTTCGATCAGGATGTCCCCGAGGTTGATCCCGATCCTCAACAACATTCGGCGACCAACGGGCACCCCTTCGTTCCGTTCGGCCATCACCGCTTGCACAGCCACTGCGCACTCGACCGCATCGACCACCGAGTGAAACTCAAGCAATACCCCGTCACCCGTGGACTTCACGAGGCGCCCCCCGTGCTTCGCCACAAGAGCGTCAGTGACCGCGCGGTGTTCGCGGAGTGTGCGGGCGGTGCCGACCTCATCGAGCCCCATGAGCCGCGAGTAGCCCGCAACGTCAGCCGCGACTATCGCCGACAGCCTGCGTCCGACCCGGCCTGGCTGCTGCTGCTCCATAAGCAAGTGCCCCTCTCAGGAACATTTTGTGCAGACCGGGAAGCAGGAGGCAAGGGTACAATCAGCAAGCCGAGGGCTACCCGGGCGACATCCGCCGTTCAACGGGGAAACCTGTGAGCCCCAAAGGCACCCCAATGCGCCGACAGCGGCCACGGGACACCGCGACCACCGGGGCACCTATGAGTTCCTGTGGATACTGCTTACTATCGCCAGTCAGTAAACCCGTCGACGAACTGGCGCGACAACGACCGGGCGCGGAGCGACAACAACAGCCCGCGGGGCGACAACAACAGCCCGCGGGGCGACAACAACAGCACCCACGGCAGGTCGTGCGACGCAGCCCGCTCGGTAGACACCGGCGGCACAGTAGTTACCGCGCTCGCTTCCGTCGTCATCAAGGCAACGAAGCCTCCAACTAGCAGCATTGGAATGATCAGATGTTTCATAACGGTTCTCCTTGTTGGTGGCGCAAGCTTCCATGCACTATTTCCGGTTAATGACCCAATGCAACGAAAATAGGACAGCGGCCACGGACACCCCGACCACCGAGGCACCTATGAGCCCTGCGGACCCCAAGTGAACCTTGGAGGCGCAAGGCCGGTTCGAGCACGGCAGTTTCAAGGGATATTGTGGGCATTTCGACAATGCCGTTTGCGGGAGCCGTAGAGCACCTGAGTGACCTCTGGATCGACCGCTACCCTGCCTGCCGAAGTGAATATCAACGAATTCTGAGGGCTCTTAGGTGCTCTGTGGGCCGATGCCCAGCAAGCCTAGCAAGAGCAGAAACTCCCCATCTAGACTGTGGGATTAAAACGTTCCACGTTATGGACAGGGGGGCTGGGAGTACTCAGTATCCTAAGATATACCCCCCTTATCTACCTCCCTCTCTCCTATGCTTCCCTAGGCTTCTCTTGTGTTCTCTTGAACTGCCTAGGCTCTCTATATGCGACTTAGTCTCCTAAGCGCGAAGATGAACATCAAGCTAGAAGAACGCAGCATTCTCTGGGCTGAGTTTGAGCTTTGGCACCACGCCAATGATTTTGGTAAATTGCTCGTCCAGTATCCGATGTGCAACCACCTCCTTCGACCTTGGCACGATCAGACTATCGTGGACCGGCGCAGCAGGAATGTTGTGCTCCCTCGCAAGGCGCAGCATGGTGGATATTATCACTCCGCTTTCTCTAAACATCAGATGGCCCCAGTTCCACGGCATGTTGGGAGCGGACTTAGTACCCCACTGGGCAAGCAGCGGGTGCCGAGCGAGCGTCTTTTCGCGAACCTCGCGGACTGGGTATATCTTGCTGTCAATCGTCCAACCCTTCTCGCGGTGTTTCTTCGCGAACTCCTTCTTGAGGTTCGGTGACCATTTGGTGATCAGAGAGCGATTGCCGAAAGAAGCATTAACCCAGAACTTGACGATGGCTCGACCCAGAGCATCCTGCCCGACGATGTCGTTGTAGGCGTCGCTCATTCCTAAGTGCTTGTCGTGAGCCGCATAAAAGATAGTGAGATACGAAGCGCTGATGTCGATTTCTGATACCGGCTCATCGTCCATCAGCAACTTCAATCGACGCTCTTGCGGCATGTTTTGATAGTTGGTCGCGGGCATAGGTGGCTGAGAATACAGTCGGCCTCCTCGGTTCAACATGTACTCGTCCGAGGAAGCACCATGGAACTTCCTAACCCAGCCAATGTGACGTGCGCCTTCGAGCCTGTGTGTTGCAAAGTGGGCGTTCAGCTCAGCGACTTCGTTCCTCAGGCCCTTCGCTTCGGTGGTGTTCCGTGTAAGTCCCGAGGGGCTCGTGAGCTGGACAAGCTCCGATGGCATTCCAAATTCGATGAAGAAGTGGTCTTGCAAGTCCTTTATGAGTACGCCCTGCTCCTCGGACAACTTGAGAAGCTTCGGTGTCGCCCGGAAACGCGTCATGCTTCCGAAGACCGGCCCGGGATTGCCGAAGCCTAGCTTGCCCGGATACCCTGCGTGCTCCTTGATCAGCCCCGCTGCCTTCCAAGACGCTCGAAGGCCATCAAACATCCGGTAACTGACGGGGTTAGGTTTCTTGAAGTCTTTCTTGGCCAGCGAAAGCCTTAGCCATCCCGCGCCATCCTCATTGCCTTGGGCCATCAGGAGGTCCGCCAGAAGGCAGCAATCGCGGCGTGGACCTGGGGCTCAAGCTTGCGGGGCTTGTTGGACCTCGTGGCGTTCTTTGTGGTTCGTGGATAGGCGTCAGCCAGATATGACACGAGTGCGGCCGCTGGTGCGCTGATCGTCCGCCCTTTCAGATTAGCGAGAGGTGCATATCGCAACTCGTCAGCAAGCGCGGGCGATGTTTTGACAGCCCCAATTTCGCTGTCGGCTGTTTCGCCTCCGTATAACGTCTCATCCGGTTTCAACATGAGCATCTTAAGACACACATGGTGCTCGTGAGTAGCGCTTGTGTGATTGACCTCAGCATTTCAACTTTTCCCCAGTGAACAACGCGGCATAATGCGGCGCGGCATTTCATTTGTGAGTACGCTTCACAACCTCTAACGGACGGACGCGTGACAGGTCCAAGCCCTGATAGGCAACCTTCCCGACCGCGTTCTTCAAGAGCTTTATCCCGAAACGCGTCAGCATCTCTTTCGCCCCGTAGTCTCTGCCCACCGACTTCGGACCCCTGTGGCCGGTGAGCGCGTCCCGCAGCTCTTCGTCCGGCGTGGCCTTTCGGAGTGCGTCCTTGAACCCGTGTCGGAATGAGTGGAAGACCTTCGCAGTATCTAGGACACCAACATGGCGCCTCAGATAACCGCCCCACCATTTTGACCAAGCAGCACAGCGGCGCTGCGGTTTCGCGCGGCCATGCTCAGGGGCAATCAGAGGGAACAGCCACGCATCCGCACCGTCCCGCTTCCGCTCAGCGACATACTTCAGGAAGCCCAGCTTCACGAGCTGCGGATGAACTGGCACCACACGCTCGGAAGACTTCGTCTTGAGGCTCTTGCCCGCCTTACGTTCGGCGACGATGAAGATCAGCGGCGCACCTTTCGTTTCGTCTTCCCGCACGTTCGAGACCCTGAGACCCGCCAGTTCCGCTTGCCGCGCACCATTGAACAACGACAACAGGGGCAACCACACGCCCGCAGCGCCCTGTGCTCCCTCGGGCCACTCGTGCGAGGTGAACAGCGGGTCATCAAATATCTTCTGCAGTTCGCTTGAGACGAACGGCGCGCGCTCAGACTGCTCTTCCTCGATGCGCATCTTCTCAAACGGGTGACCCCACGGCGTATCATCAGGAACGATGCCGTTGTGATTTCCCCAATCCGCGATGGCCTGCACCGCGCCCAGCTGCTTGTTGACGGTGGCGGGTGAGACCTTTTGAGCGTCAGGGTGCTGTTGTCCCCATGCGCTCAGCTCTGTCAGCGGAGCCTTCCCCAACGCGCCCTTGCGAATGCGCGGCACCATCTGCAGGGCCTGACGAAAATCTAGGGCATGGCGCTTCTTGATCGCTGTGAGAGCTAGGTCACCGTGCATCTGAATGAACATCTCTACGGCTCGCTTGTACTCGTGAACTGTGCCGGCGGTGCGGCTCCGTTCTTTATTCCAGCCTTCAAAAGCGTCACGTAGCGTTCCACCCGCAGCCGAAGCACTCAGGTCTCCCCGGGTCAGCTTGGGCGTCTCTACGGGCTCGCCAGCGTTCCTCTTTCCGATTGCCTGCAGTGCTCGCACATAGGCCTGCAATGCCAGCGTCGCGAGTTCACGGTAGGAGGCGCTTTTGCGATCGAGGCTTATCTGGAAGTCAGACAGGAGGAGCGAAACGTGATCCTCAACAACCGTGATGTCCCCCAGCGCTAACGCTTCTTGCATCCACGCGAGGTCCTCGACCAAGTGCTCCTTCTGCTGCGCAAGTTGCTCGGGATGCCAGCCGTACTCACGAACGCTTTCTATTGGATAAGGAAGCTCGAAGTCCGGCTTCTCGTTGCGGCGTATCCACTCGGCGCCCTCGGCGACGAAAGCTCTGCCCCCGAACCGAAACGCTTCGTCGTCAGCCAAGAGCTTTCCGTAGAGCGCCTCAGCCATGCGGGCAATCTCAGCACCGTTGAGGCTTTGCCTTTGTTGCGGGGGAGCGCTGTCTTGTGCCGCGACGAGAGTGGCGCTGGCAAATATACGGTCGAAACCAGCAATCACCGACGTGGCGCGGATGTTCGCGGCCTTCAGGTCCTTGGTGCCTAGCGATTTCTTGAGGTGGCGTTGCCTCGATTTGCCGTTCTTTAGGAAGCGCGCCACAGCGATCTGCAGGCGCTCAGGCACCTTGCGCTGAACACACCACGTCCCGTGTCGGTCTCGGATCAAACCCATCAGCGCCCGCGCCACTACTACCCTCAAGTGCTACCACTCATGAGCAGAGAAAGGCTGATTTTATGCTATGTTCTTGAGTTATCGGCGCTTCTGAAGACGCTGGCGCTCCCTAGGGGAATCGAACCCCTGTTTCAGCCTTGAGAGGGCCGTGTCCTAACCGCTAGACGAAGGGAGCGTAGGCTGGAGGGAATAGCCGCGAAATCGGCCGGCTGCAAGGCAGGTTTGGGCCTTTTAGGTACGTCTGACTTCGTCGCCCAACCGCTCGCATTTTGGCGGATCCACATCAGGGCTCGCTGACAAATTTCAGCCGGCCGGCGGGTTTCAGCGTATGGGCGTCAAAAGTGAGGATTTCGGTTGCCCCGCCCACGTCCAGCGTCACGACCAGGCGGTCGCCGGCTACTCCGGTGGCGACGATGCGGGCGCCTTTCGGCAGGATCGAGGCGGTGTCGGTGCCGACAGCGCTTCCCTCGCTGCGGAAAAGACGATAGCCGATGGCAATCAGAACCGCCGCTACCGCCAGGGCCGTGGTAAGGCCCGCAATCAGCATCATCCGCCGCACCCGCGTGAACAAGGCGGCCTGCTCGGGGGTCGGTTCGGGTGCAACAGTCTCGGTCATGCAAAACTCTTTGAGGGATTGGCTCTTCTTTGGATCAGGGTTCGAATAGCGGTCAAAGACTGGTTGTCACCGTCGCCGGCGACGAGGGCTCCAGCCGGCTCGACCGCGTGCTTGCGGTACGCCGTCCGGAGTTGTCGCGCTCGCGGCTGAAAGCGCTGATCCTCGCAGGCCAGGTCACCGTCGGAGGCGCCCCCCTCCGCGACCCCGCTTATCATGTCGCCTGCGGCGATACGATCACAATCGACGTGCCGCAAGCCGTCCCCGCCGAGCCCGCGGGCGAAAATATCGCGCTCGATATCGTCTACGAGGATGACGACATCATCGTCATCGACAAGCCCAGGGGGCTCGTGGTGCATCCCGCCGCCGGCCATGAGACCGGCACGCTGGTCAACGCGCTGATTGCCCATTGCGGGACAAGCCTTTCCGGGATCGGCGGCGTCAGGCGCCCGGGCATCGTGCACCGGCTCGACAAGGACACCACCGGACTGATGGTGGTGGCAAAGAACGACCGCGCGCACAAATCCCTGACCGAGCAATTCGCCGACCACGGCCGCACCGGGGAAATGCGACGCGGCTACATGGCGTTCGTCTGGGGCGTGCCGAACCACCAGCGCGGCACGGTGGACGCACCGATCGACCGCCATCCGCATGCCCGCGAAAAAATGGCCGTGCGCGAGGGTGGCCGCGAGGCGGTCACCCATTGGGACGTCCAGGAAACCTTTAACGGGCGCGACGGCAAACCGGTGGCGGCGCTGCTCGCCTGCCAGCTTGAGACCGGCCGCACCCATCAGATCCGGGTGCATCTCGCCCATATCGGCCACCCCCTGATGGGCGATGCCGTCTACGGACCTCACTTCAAGACCAAGGCCAGCCACCTTGGCCTCCGGAGCCAGGCGGCGCTAGCCGCCCTCGACCGCCAAGCGCTGCACGCATACCTTCTGGCCTTGGAGCACCCCAAAACGGGGGCGATTCTGGAGTGGATTTCGGATTTGCCTGCGGACCTGACCCGCTTGCGGGACTGCCTGCGAGCGGCGCTATGACGCAGGCCATCTTAAAAATTGTATATATAACAATATGTTATATTAGCCACACGGGGACGTGACGGCAGTTATCCTTCCAAATGCGCTCCGAAATAGTGTATGTTGCACCTGCGTTGAATGTCCAACGCGGAACTTCGCAGCGCGACTGGCTTTAACTAAGCGGCCGCCTGCCGGGCCCGCCGCTGTCGGGGGCCTGAACCACTGGAGGGCGCTGAATGGCCCGTACAGCTACGTTACCGGTTCTCAATGGAGAATCCGGCTTATCCCGATACCTCGCCGAGATTCGCAAATTTCCGATGCTGGAGCCCCAGCAGGAATACATGCTCGCCAAGCGTTGGCGCGAGCATGACGATCGCGACGCGGCACATCAACTTGTCACCAGCCATCTCCGGCTCGTGGCCAAAATAGCCATGGGCTATCGGGGCTACGGATTGCCGATCGCCGAGGTCGTCTCGGAGGGCAATGTCGGCCTGATGCAGGCGGTGAAGCGGTTCGAGCCCGAGAAGGGCTTCCGGCTCGCCACCTACGCCATGTGGTGGATCAAGGCCTCAATACAAGAGTATATCCTGCGTTCCTGGTCGCTCGTGAAGATGGGCACCACCGCGAACCAGAAGAAACTGTTCTTCAACCTGCGCAAGGCAAAGAGCAAGATCTCCGCGCTGGACGAGGGCGATCTGCATCCCGACCAGGTGAAGTTGATCGCCAAGCGGCTCGGCGTGACGGATCAGGACGTGGTCGACATGAACCGCCGCCTCGGCGGCGATGCTTCGCTCAACGCGCCGATCCGCGACGACGGCGAGGCTGGCGAATGGCAGGACTGGCTGGTCGATACCACGCCCAACCAGGAAGCCATCATGGCCGAGCACGAGGAGTTCGATCATCGCCGCCAGGCGCTGAACGGCGCCATCGGCGTGCTCAACCCGCGGGAACGCCGCATCTTCGAGGCGCGGCGTCTGGCAGAAGATCCGATGACTCTGGAAGACCTCGCCGCCGAATTCGGCGTGTCACGCGAACGCGTGCGGCAGATCGAGGTCCGCGCCTTCGAGAAGGTGCAGTCGGCCGTCAAGGGCACGATTGCCAGGCAGGAACAGGCCGCGCTGGAAGCCGCGCATTGATTCAGGCGGATCAAACCACGACACGAAAGCCGGCGGCAACGCCGGCTTTTTTGTTTGGGGGATCGTTCCGGCCACCGGGCAGGAGCAGTGCGGGCACCCCGGCCTGCTCGAAGGCATCTTCCGCTGGATGAGGCAGCCGATTTGAGCGTGGCGTAGGCGAAATCTCTCAACCGTCGTCCCTGCGAAAGCAGGGGCCCATAGCCACAGGCGTCAGTTGTTCGCGAACAACTTGGCGTTCTTCCTTTCCAACAACATCGGCCGCGGAGTATGGGTCCCGGCGTTCGCCGGGACGACGCTGAGAGTGCTTACTCCCCCCACCGCCTCGCCAGCGCCGCCAGCGCGCAGCCTTCGCAGTAGCGCGCGTCCTTGAAGTCGATCCAGTTGTGCGCGTAGACCCGCTCGAGCGGAATGCCATAGCGGGCCCGCAGCACCTTCACCAGAATCCGCCACGCCGCGATCTGCGCCTCGGTGGCGCCGCGCGTCACGTCGGGATAATTGCCGGCGAATTCCACGCCGATCGAATTGTTGCCGACCACCTGATGAAAGGTCGGGCCGTTGTCGATGTATTTGTTGTCGTTGCGGTTGGCGCCATCGCCATGGGTCGGAACCAGGTTCTCTGGCACCGCCCAGTACACGGTGCCGTCGGTTTCCACCCAGACCGTGACGCCGCGCCGGGTCGGGTTCTTCGACTGCGCCTCGGCGCCGCCGCGCCCAGAACCCGCCGGCCCCTCGGTCTGGTGCACGATGATGTTGCGCCAGGGATGGGCTTTCGAGACATCGCCCCATGGCGCCAGCCAGACCATTTTCAGGCCGGAAATCTCGGGCGTGCCCGAGCCTTGCGCGATTCTCGCGAGGTCGGGGGCTTGAGCGCAAGCCGGCGCAGGGAACGCGACGACGCAAAGCGCCATCGCCAGCAGGCGGAGGTTCATGGGTCTCATGTCCAGGCGAACCGCCCAGACCTAGCACGCTCAGGCGATCTTGCGGAGCGCCGGTTCACGCATCGGCTCATGCGCGGGCACCAGCGGCGGCGCCGGGTCGTAGACCGCGTAGCGGTTCTTGCCGTTTCTCTTGGCGGCATAAAGCGCGTGGTCGGCGGCCGCCATCAGGCGATCCGGGAACGCACCCATCTCCCGGGTCCATTGTGCCACGCCGATCGAGAGCGAGATCGGGATATCCGCGCCCACGCAGGCGGCGGCGTCCTCGCGGCACACATCCAGGATACGACGCGCGATCATCGCGCCCTGGCGCACCGTCGAGGCGGGCAGCACGACGCAGAACTCGTCGCCGCCGGTGCGCGCCAGCATGTCGCCGGGCCGCAACCGCGTCTGCGTCATGAGGGTGAAATGCTGCAGGCAGGCGTCGCCCGCAGCGTGGCCGTGCGTATCGTTGATCGCCTTGAAGCCGTCGAGATCGATCACCAGCAGCGCGAACGGCTCGCCGCCGCGTTCCGACCTCGCGCATTCCTGGCTCAGGCGCTGCAGCAGATGCCGCCGGTTGCCGACGCCGGTGAGATCATCGAGCAGCGCCAGATCGGCGACTTCATTGCGCAGCCGGTCGATCGCCATCAGCAGGAAGCCAAAATTGCACGACATCGACAGGAACATCAGTACCAGCACCAACACCGACTGCACCGGATTGGAACTGGTCACCGAGAAGTCGCCGCCGAGATGCGATAGGCTGCCCCCGGCGCGGACGGCATACATCGCGATCATGAGAGCGGAGACGATGCCCGCGAGCCGGGCGCCCGGACTGATCCGGCCATCCTGCCGCGACAGCAGCAGCTTCAGCATCAGCACCATCGGCGCCGCCTGGCCCAGCGAATAGACAAGGATCCGCATCTGTAGGCTGTCGTAACCGACGGTGAAGAACGTCAGGCCGGCGATGCTCAGTCCGGTAATCAGCGCCGTAACGCGCCACGCGACCGGCTGGTTGTAAAACCGCTTGATGCCCATCGCGGCAAGGCAGGCGGCGAAAATCATCACGCCGCCGCCGGCGAGCAGCGGCAGCACCAAATCCACTTCGAAGCGCAGCATCGCCAGCGCCCCACCGGTGGCGGCGGCGAACGCCGAGCCGGTCCAGAACCGCGCGGCCTCCAGCTTTGGATAACTGCGCGCGACATAGGCCCAGATCAGGCCGAGCGCGAGAAAATTGACGACGAACACCGTCCATAGCGTCGGAACGCTCAGCATCGCGAATGCAGGACACGCACGCGCCCTGACTCCCCTGTTATCGAACAGCCCACCCATGACCGCCCTTGTTGGTAACAAGATGCAGCCACGCGGCTTAACGGACCCTGACTGCGGGGCAGCAATCCGCGCTGTGGTTTTGAATTGGTGAAGACGGCGCGCGCCTGTTTCGGATCGACGCAAATCGATACAAACCGCGCCCGCGCGTTGGCGCATCATTAACCCTGACGCGACGGCGTTGAAGACGGAGCCTGACGCCTCTTGCATGGGCATGAGGCGTGAATTTTTTCGAAAAGCGCGCCAAAACGCATAACAGTTGTGGATAACGCCATGACATCGGCGTGACAGCGCGGGGCAGCGGCCTGCAAATCTGCTGGGATTGCATTCGAGGATGTTGCGAGGTTGGCCCTCCGCCGAGCATGCCTCGTGTCGCGTTTCCATCCATTAAACCCTGAGAGGATGCTATGGCTAAGAAAGCGAAGAAGGCGAAGAAGGCGAAAAAGGCGAAGAAGGCGAAAAAGGCCAAGAAGTAACCTTCAAGCCCGGGTGGAGCCTCAGCTCCGCCCGGGCACCCGGTTCAGAGCGAAAATGATTTCCAAAACGGCGGGCCTTGAGCCCGCTTTTTGATTTTCGGGTGGAGCAGGCCCGCTACCGCTCCGCCAATGCGAGCCTGGCGCCGAGCGCGGCAAACCCGCCGGCGAAGGCGCGGCGCAGCCAGGTCATGACTTTCGGCCGCATCACGATGTGGTCGCGGACGGAGGCCGCGAACAGGCCGTAGACCACGAATACCGCAAACGTCATCGCCATGAACAGCGCCGCTCAGTTCCAGCATCCGCGCAAGGGATAAGCTTCCTCGACCGCGATGAATTGCGGCAGGAACGCCAGAAAGAAGATCGACAATTTCGGATTGAGGATGTTGATCAGAAATCCGGTCACGATCACCCGCCGGCTCGAGCGAACATCAAGACGCGTATCGACCGCGAGCGCGCCTCGCTCGCGCAGCGCCTGCCAGGCCATGTACAGCAGATAGATCACCCCGCACCATTTCAGCGCCGCAAACGCCAGCGCGCTGGCATGCAGCACCGCGGCAAGCCCGAGCATGGCGGCGGACAGATGCGGGAGGATCCCGAGCGTGCAGCCGAACGCCGCGGCAATGCTGGCCCGCGATCCCTTCGTCAGCGCCGCCGCCAGCGTATAGAGCACGCCGGTGCCGGGGGAAGACGATCACGATCAGCGAGGTCAGCAGGAAGGAGAGCGACATGGGCTGCTGCCGATATCACGGCGCCGACGGGCGGGGAAGCGCTGCAACCCGGCGTCCCGCCCGGTTGCCAAAGCTGGTCAGCCGTATAAGGGTTCGCCACGCCACCTTTCCCCGATGGAGCTGACATATGACTGCGATCCGTGGAGCCGCCGCCGCCGTGACCGGCGCGGCCAGTGGCATCGGCCGGGCGCTGGCGCTGGAGCTCGCCGCGCGCGGCTGCGATCTCGCGCTGGCCGATCGCGACGAGGCAGGGCTGCAGGCGGTCGCTGCCGAGATCGCCAAAGCCGGCGACGCGCAAGGTCACGATGCACCGCGTCGATGTCGCGGAGCCCAGCCAGATCGCGGCGTTCGCGCAGGCCGCGATCTCCGCGCATCCCGGCCTCAACATCGTCATCAACAATGCCGGCGTGGCCCTGCTCGGCCAGTTCAACGAGATCGGTCAGGCGCAGATGGACTGGCTGATCAACATCAATTTCTGGGGCGTGGTGCATTCGACCCGCGCGTTCCTGCCGCATCTGTCGCAGCAGCGCGAGGCCCACATCGTCAACCTCTCCTGGATCTTCGGCATCATCGCGCCGCCGGGGCAGACGGCCTATGCGGCGGCGAAATTCGCGGTGCGCGGCTTTTCCGAAAGCCTGCGCCATGAATTGCAGATGGCCGACAAGCCCGGTGCGGCTGTCGGTGGTGCATCCCGGCGGCGTCGCCACCAACATCGCCCGCAACTCCCGCACCGGCACCGGCATGACCGACAATGCCCGCCGCGCGCAAATGATCGAGCGTTTCGACGCGGTGGCCAGCGACCACGCCGGCGGCGGCGGCGCTGCGCATCATCGAGGGCATCGAGAAGAACCAGCCGCGCATCCTGATCGGCATGATGCGCGCATCATGGATCTCTGCAGCGCTTCGGCCCGCGACTTATTGGTCGGTGCTGGCACGGCGGATCGAGAAGGCGGCGGCGAAGGCGGGGAAATAGAGGAAGCGCAACACGCTCTCTCTCCGTCTGTCGCCTGTGCCGGGCTCCACGTCTTAGCCGTCGGAAAAGACGTGGATGGCCGGCACAGCCCGGCCATGACGCAAATAGAAGCCCTGACAGACGCGCAACGATGTCCGTTACCGCCCCACCAGCTGATCGGCGAAATAGGCGATGGTCTTGCGATAGATCGTCGGCGTGATTCCACTCGCGCATCGCCTCGAAATTCGCGGTGCCTTCCTCGTACGGCGCGCCCATCTTGAAGCCGTTGATGTGCAACAGGTTGGCGGTGGAGGCGAGCACGTCGGCCACGCTGTGGCTGCAGATCGACGCGGCCGTCGCCGTCGAAATCGACGCCGTATTTGATATAGGACGACGGCAAGAATTGGGTTTGCCCGATCTCGCCGGCATAGGCGCCGATCAAGTCGCTGAATGCGGAAGATCGCCGCGCTGCACGATCTTCAGCGCCGCGAGCAGTTCGCCCTGGAACAATTCGGTGCGGCGGCAATCATGCGCCAGCGTCGCAAGCATGCGGATGACCGGCAATTTCCCCATGTCGCCCTTGCCGAAATCGGTCTCCAGCCCCCAGATCGCGACCAGGATCTGCCGGGGCACGCCGAACTGCGCCTCGATCCGCGACAGCAGCGCGGCGTGTCGCTGCAGCATCGCCCGGCCGCCATTGATGCGGCCCGCGCCCACGCGGGTCGAGACATATTGCTCGAAGGTTTTGTTGAAGGTGTAGCGCTGGCGGCGGTCGAAATTCAGCACCGCCGCATCCTGGCTCACGCCGCCGAGCGCGGCGCCGATCACGCTTGGCGAAATGCCGGCCGCCGCTGCGCTTCCGCCGACATGCTGGCCACGAAAGAGTTGAAGTCGCCGCCGCAGCGGGCGGCAAGGGTAGGGGTGGAAAGCAGCAGGGCGATGAGCAGGATGGAAAAACGGAGGACAGGCATGGGAAAGCGATTCCTTCGCAAAAAATGCAATAAGCTATGCCGCCGCATCCCGCGCCAGCGCTCCGGTCGCCTCGATCTCACGGCGCAACCAGCCGGGAGCAGCGTCGAAGCCGTTCGGCCAGGTCGGAGCGCCGTCTTCGAGGAATACGCGCGCGAAAAAGGCCGGATCGCGCAAGGGTTCGACCATGGGGCCGCTGCCGCCAACGATCGCGGAGAAGTCGTACTCTCCGGCCATGCCGTCGCTGAACGTCGCACGCAGGCGATACCCGCCGAGGCATTTGACTTTCGCAACTTTAATCATCGTCGAGGCCCGCGATCTTGAGAAGCGCCGTGCCAGCTCGCGCTCGCCGCCAATTATCCCCCAGTTCGCCGCGATGCGCCAGTGCCCACTGCTTGACAAGGCGTGCGGCGTTGGCGGGAAGATGGCCTTCGATGATCTCGCCGGTCTCGATCGAAACGTTGGCTTCATGACCGCTGTAGGATGCAAAGAAATGCGGCGGCGGGTGATCAACGAAAAACATGCGGATGGCGATGCCGTAGAAGTAAGCGATGGTCGGCATGGACTCCGGCTCCCCCTCATGCGCGAGATTGGCCCCCGCATCCACGTCTTTATCACGCGATTGCTAAAAGGCGAGCGGCGCGAGAGGCTTTCAATCGGCCACGGGCCTTTGATAGACTTGCTGATGGGGGCGAGCGCAGGCGAGCCGTGATGCAGGACGAAGTGCAAGATAAGCAGCGGATGCCCCGGAGGTTCGATTTTCTGCGCGCACCGCTATTCCAGCTGCTCGCGATCAACCTCGCCGCGGGCGCGGCGCTGGCGGTGCTCGTGGTCGGCGGCTTGCTGGCGCTCAATCTCTGTGGCTTAAGGGATCTGATCCTCGCCGATCGCTCGCCCGGCACCGCGCTCGCGCTGTTGCTGTTCGGGTTCGTCGTGACCTTCGGCTCGACCGTGATGGGCAGTGCCATCATGGCGATGGGGCAGCAGGATGATGAAGAGCCACGCCGCCCGTCACGGGGGAGCAAAGTCGCAACCGTCAAAACGATTGCTGAAAATTCCCGGTTCAATTTTCAAACAGCCGTAGACAGTTCAGTTGTGGCGTCGTCATTGCGAGCGAAGCAATCCATCGGGCAGCAAAAAAGGTAAAGAATGGATTGCTTCGTCGCCTCCATCTTCGCTCGTTGAGCTACGGCGGTCAAATTGCTCCACGCAAAGACAGCGGGGTTACCGTCGTCCCCGCCTAGTGCGCAATTGCGCACGGGGCGCGGGGACCCATACCGCGTGATTCCTCCGTTTCGCGATGTGGCCAGACGTCCATTGCAACAACAGCCATCGGTGGTTATGGGTCCCTGCGTCCGCAGGGACGACGGCGCGGGGATCATTTCCAGATACGACTCCGCATTCCCGCGGCGCGATCCGCCCGAGTTTTGCATGATCGGTTCGCCCCGAATTAGTGAGGGCGTGGGGAATGCCGGGTGCCCGTTGCACCCGCAGCCGCGCGTGTATTGGTAGTAAGCACGCGCGTTAGTCTGAAGTTCCCAGGACCACACGACTTGGCCGTCCGCATCCAGCACTGTTCGTCAAAAGCGCTGCCTGCGTCCACCGCATCCCGCCCCGCGTCCGTGACGATCGCGATACGCCCCTCGAGTGGGACGAGACGGCGGGGGATATAGAAGTGATTTGGGTCTGCGGCGAAGGGAAATATTTTTGCAGTTAGGACTGGGACAGACCCCAAATCAGCAGGCGTGACCGCCCGGAGCGGCCGAGAACTCCCCGCCTACACCGTTTCCAATTTGGGCTCGCTGGTCGTCGGCTTTGGCCGTTTCCATTTGCCCAAGAGCTGTGGCGTATTGATAAGGCTCACCAGCGTATAACTGATAATCAGCAACAGAAACCACGAACCAAGCTTGCCGAGCGAGACCATGGCCCAACCGTGCTGTTGCGAAGGATAGAGCCAGGTTTTCGTGTAAGTGCCGATGTTCTCTGACAACCAGATGAAGAGAGACACCAGCACGAGGCCGAGAAGCAGGGGCATCGAACGGTAATCGTGCCAAATCTTGAAGTAGATGGTCGTGCGGCCGAACAACAGTATGGATGCGGCAAACAGAAAAAGCCGCAGGTCGGGCACATAATGGTGGGCGAAGAAATTGACATAAATCGCGCCGCTGAGAGCTACAAGTGCCCAGCGCGGCGGATGATTTGCGAAACGAAAATCGAACAGCCGCCAAACGCGGCACAGATAGCTGCCGATGCAGGAATACATGAAGCCGGTAAACAGCGGCACGCCGCCAATCCGGAAGAAATTCGGCTCCGGATAGATCCAGGAGCCGACCGACGTCTTGAAGATTTCCATCGCCGTTCCAACGAGGTGATAGATCACAATGACCTTCGCCTCGTCCCACGTCTCCAGCCGGCCAGCGAGCAGGGCGATCTGAACGGCGATCATTGAGAGAAACAGGAAGTCGTAGCGTGCTAGCGGCGCGTCTGCGGGATAGAGGCGGTAGGTACCGACCATCAGCGTGATCGCGATGCCGCCGAATAAACAGGCCCAGCCCTGCTTCATGCCGAAACGGAAGAATTCGTAAAGCCCCGCCGTCCACCATCGTCGCGCCATGATGCGGCCGAGACACCGTTCGCGGGCGATGAACCGGCGAAGTGGCGGCCAGATCGCGGCGGCGCTGGGTTCGCGCGTGGCTATCTCAGCCGCGGCTATCCCGATATTGTCGGAGGCGTGATGCACGGCGAGACGATGGCGATCGATCTCGCAGCATGTTGCCGGCCCATCCTTCGAGACGCCGCGCGTTGCGCGGCCCCTCAGGATGAGGGGATCAATTGTCGAGGAAGCTCCGCAGCTTCCTGCTCCTCGACGGATGCTTCAGCTTCCGCAGCGCCTTCGCCTCGATCTGCCGAATGCGCTCTCTCGTCACCGAGAACTGCTGGCCGACTTCTTCCAGCGTGTGGTCGGTGTTCATGCCGATGCCGAAGCGCATGCGCAGCACGCGTTCCTCGCGCGGGGTCAGCGAGGCCAGCACGCGCGTGGTGGTCTCGCGCAGATTGGACTGGATCGCGGCGTCGATGGGGAGGATCGCGTTCTTGTCCTCGATGAAATCGCCGAGGTGCGAGTCTTCCTCGTCGCCGACCGGCGTTTCCAGCGACAGCGGCTCCTTCGCGATCTTGAGAACCTTGCGCACCTTCTCAAGCGGCATGCCGAGCTTTTCGGCGAGTTCTTCCGGCGTCGGCTCGCGGCCGATCTCGTTGAGCATCTGGCGCGAGGTGCGCACGATCTTGTTGATGGTCTCGATCATGTGCACGGGAATGCGGATGGTGCGGGCCTGGTCGGCGATCCTGCGCGTGATCGCCTGCCGGATCCACCACGTCGCATAGGTCGAGAACTTGTAGCCGCGGCGGTATTCGAATTTGTCGACCGCCTTCATCAGGCCGATATTGCCTTCCTGGATCAGGTCGAGGAACTGCAGGCCGCGGTTGGTGTATTTCTTGGCGATCGAGATCACCAGCCGCAGGTTGGCCTCGACCATTTCCTTCTTGGCCTGGCGCGCCTCGCGCTCGCCCTTCTGCACGCCGTGCACGATCTTGCGGAATTCGCCGATCTCAAGCCCGGTCAGGGCCGCCAGCGACTGGATCTCGTGGCGCAGTTCCTTGATGCGGTCCTTTTCGTGATGCGACGAAATTCTTCCAGCCCTTGGCGGAGAGTTTCGAGACACGGTTGAGCCAGCGCGGATCGAGCTCCGAGCCCTGATAGTTGCGCAGGAAGTCTTCGCGCGCGACGCCGTGGCTGTCGCCGAGACGAAGCAGGCGGCCCTCGAACGACACCAGCTTCTTGTTGATGTCGTAGAGCTGCTCGACCAGCGAATCGATGCGGGCCTGGTTGAGCCGCAGCGACTTCACCTCGACGATGATTTCGTCCTTCAGCTTCTTGTATTTGCGCTCCTGCGCCGGCGACAGCGTCTCGTTCTGCAGCTGGTTGGAGATGTCCTGCTCCTGCAGGCGGCGCAGCTTCTTGTAGTTGTCGGCGATCTTGTCGAAGGTCTCGACCACCTTCGGCTTCAGCTCGGCCTCGATGGCGGCGAGCGACATCTGGTTTTCGAACTCGTCGTCGTCCATGTCGGATTCGGCGGCGGCTTCGGAGGGATCCTTCTCGCCCTCGGGCGGCGGCGGCCGGCGCGGCGACGGAACGGGGTCGGCGCCGGGGGCGCGGCCGGCGGCGCGACCGCGGCGGGCATCGCCGCGCCATTGCCGTCGGCGGCAGCGAGCGGCTGGCCGTCGGGGCCGAGCGGGGCCGCGAGCAGCGGGTTCATGTTGTTCTTGGCGTCGGGGCCGGCGTAGGTCGCTTCGAGATCGATGATGTCGCGAAGGAAGATCTTTCCTTCGTTGAGTTCGTCGCGCCAGATGATGATGGCCTGGAAGGTCAGCGGGCTTTCGCACAGACCTGCGATCATCGCCTCGCGGCCGGCCTCGATGCGTTTGGCGATGGCGATTTCGCCTTCGCGCGACAACAGCTCGACCGTGCCCATCTCGCGCAGATACATGCGGACGGGATCGTCGGTGCGCTCGCCGGGCTCGGATTTCTTGACTTCGGTGACGGCCTTCTGCGTGACCTCGACCAGTTCGTTGTCGGTCTCGTCCTCGGCCTCTTCCTTGGTCTCTTCCTCGCTGTCGGCGTCCTCGGCCTCGGAGACGTTGATGCCCATGTCCGAGAGCATCGACATGATGTCCTCGATCTGCTCCGGCGAGGTGGTGTCGGACGGCAAGACTTCGTTGAGCTGATCGAAGGTCACGAAGCCGCGCTTCTTGGCCTGCTTGATCATCTTCTTGACGGCGGCGTCGGACAGGTCGAGCAACGGCGACGGCGCGTCCGGAGAATCCTTCTCAGGGGCGTCCGCTGCCTTGTCGTCTTTTTCCTTGTCCTTTACCTGCAGCGTCTTTGCCTTGCTGGCCATTCATTGCTCCCAAAACGCGCTTCACTCAGGATGCGTCGCCGCGCCCGCCTTGAAAATCTGAAGTCACTCATGACGCGGAAAGGGCGGCGCAAACCGTCGCCACCCCCGAATCTGCTCTCGCCGGATTTCGCCTCATATGGCCCGAAGGCCGTTAAGCTTCGATTAACCCTGTTTTTGCCGCCAAACCATGGATTTGGCGAGTCTTTTCGCGGTTCCGGCCGCGGCCGTCCGCAGCATTTTTTAATCAGACGCTCCGCTGGAACCGGCCGGAGGACTCCCCGAAACCCTCGATCAGGGCCTCGGTACCGTCGACTTCCGCCAGCCGGGCCTTGACGTCACGCAGCCACGCCAGATTTGCCTCGCTTGCCTCCTCGCCCAAGGCCAGCTCGGCATCCTTCAATTCCCTAAGTAATGAGTGCCATTGGCGATGCAAGGAGACCAGCTGGTGCCAGGTGGAAAGAACGTCCTCCCGCGCCGCGTCGACTTTCGCGCCCCACACCGCCCCGGTCGTGATCGCCAGCTCAACCCTTTGAAGAACTTGCGAAAATCCGCCCGCTTCGAGATCGGCCCGCATTTTCTCGGCCTGTTCGGAAGGCTCCGGACTTTGGTGATGGTCGTTGGCGAAGGCCGCGATGATGCCGGCGCGCAGCTTGTGGGCCTCGGGGTGGGCCAATTCCAGCGCCGCCACCTCTTCGAGATGGTCGTGCAGCAGCCAGGGATGGTTGATCAGGGACTGCAGGATCAGCGCCTCGCGGCGCGAGATCGCGCTGCGCTGGCCGCGCATGATCGGGCTCAACGCGAGCTGGGGGCTCGCCGCCTGATAGGGCCCGCGGTCGATGGTCTGGCTGCCGGCCGACGCCTGCGCGCGGCCGCGCGGATGCGAATCGGCCGGCGGCCCCGGGGTGAACGAGGCGCGCGGCTGAAACCGCCGGCCTGATTCGCCGCCGGAATTTCCTGCCGCCGCCGCGGTATCCGCCTCGGGCATAGCCGCCGCGCGCGGCTTCCGGCGCGAACGTCCGCTGCAGGCGCTCCGCCAGATCCTGGCGATAATAGCGCCGCACCACCTCGTCGCGGATGCCGTCGGTCAATTCGCCGATCCGCGCCTCCAGCGCCGCGCGCCGCTCGGGGGTCGCGAAAGTGCCGCCTTCGATTTCGCGCGACCAGATCACGTCGGCGAGCCCGCGCGCCGCCGACGATCACTTCCTCGATCGCAGCCCGCCCGCCCGAGCGCGCGAGATCGTCGGGGTCCTGCCCTTCCGGCAGCAGCGCGAAGCGAAGGCTTTTTCCCGGCTTGAGATGCGGCAGCGCCAGGTCGGCGGCGCGCCACGCCGCCTTCTGCCCGGCCTTGTCGCCGTCGAAACACAGGATCGGCTCGTCCGCCATCTTCCACAACAGCGCGAGCTGGTTTTCGGTCAACGCCGTGCCGAGCGGCGCGACGCTGGCGGGAAAGCCGGCGCCGACCATGGCGATGACGTCGACATAGCCTTCCACCACCACCAGCGGGCTGCCGTTATGGGTGGCAAGCCGCGCGGGCGCGAGGTTGTAGAGATTGTCGCCCTTGTGAAACAGCGGCGTTTCCGGCGAGTTCATGTATTTCGCGGCGACGTCTTTTTCCAGCGCGCGGCCGCCGAACGCGATCACGCGGTTGCGCAGATCGGTGATCGGAAACATCACGCGGTCGCGGAAGCGATCGTAGGGCACCGGGATATCGTCGCCGGCGACGAGCAATCCCGCTTCCACCATGTCCTCGACCGGAATGCCCTGCGCGCCCAGATACTCCTTCAGGGCAAAACGTTCGCCCGGCGCATAGCCGATGCGGAACTGCAACTGCACCGCCGGCGAGATCGCGCGGTCGCCGAGATAGCCGCGCGCCCTGGCGCCGTTGCGCGAGGCCAGCGTGTCGGCGAAGAATTTCGCGGCCAGCTCCATCACGTCGTACAGCGTCTTGCGGCGCTGCTCGTGACGCGCGGCATCGGGGGTCGCGGCCGGCAGCGGCACGCCGGCCATCGCGGCCAGCCGCTCGACGGCCTCGGTGAAGCCGACGCCCTCGGTCTCCATCAGGAAAGAGAAGATGTCGCCGTGCTTGCCGGAGGAGAAGTCGTGGTAAAATCCCTTCTGGTCGTTGACCGTGAACGACGGCGACTTCTCCTGCTGGAACGGCGACAGGCCCTTCCACTCCCGCCCCGCCCTCTTCAACTTCACGCGCCGGCCCACGACTTCCGAAACCGGAAGCCGGGCGCGCAGTTCGTCGAGGAATTGGGGCGTAAAGCGCATGGCGAATTTTCGGTGAGTCGGGGCTTGCCAACCGACCATGGATATAGGGCGCCCCGCCAAAATACGAAGATAATCGGCCTTCTCCCGGCTATTCACAGGGGGCGTGTTGGGCTGACGCCGGTCGTCCTACCCCTCCAAAAACCGTCCCGAGGCGATGCGCGGCAAGGCGGTCGACCGGCCAGTTGTAGACGTAGGTCCAGGCTTCGCTCGGCCGCGTCCCCGTCGCGCGTCACCGGCAGCATCCGCCTGATATATTCGGTCGGCTCGGCAAACCCCTCGCCGCAGGCCTCGTACATGTCGAACTCGCGCAGCAGTTCGGCGGGCTGGCGCAGCCGAAACAGTTCGCCGAACACGACGTCGTCGGCATCGTCCGACAGCACCAGCCCGGGATAATGCTTCACCAGATAGAGCCGGCCCCGGCAGCGCGCCTCGCCCATAAAATCCGCGCTGCGCGACAACAGCTGCGCCATCGGATGATCGAAGCCGCGCATCAGCGTGCCGTAGACGAAGAGAAGATCGGAGGTCATGGTTCTCTCGTATGTCATTGCGAGCGAAGCGAAGCAATCCATCGCGACGCAAGGAATGGATTGCTTCGTCGCACGCGCAATGACGAAACAGGCGGACGGGAGTCTAGCGCCGCCACCACTTCCTCGCTGATGACGACGAACTTCACCAGGTCCATCCGGCCGAAGCTCGTGGTCAGCGCCACGTCGGCGGCGTCGCGGCCGGTGGCCATCAGGATGCGGCCGATGCGCGGATGAGTTGTGGCGGGCGTCGAAGGTGTACCACTGGCCGGACAGATAGGCCTCGAACCAGCCGGAAAAATCCATCGGCTCGGGATCGTAGGGAATGCCGATATCGCCCATGTAGCCGGTGCAATAGCGCGCCGGGATGCCCATGCAGCGGCAGAAGGTCAGCGCCAGATGGGCGAAGTCGCGGCACACGCCGGCGCGCTGCTCGTAGACGTCGTGGGCCGATTTCATGTGATGGGCGTGCTGGTAGCCGAAGGTGACGTGGTTGTGCACGAAGTTGCAGATCGCGGCCACCCGCGCCCAGCCCGGCTTGCGTAGTGCCGAACAGCGACCAGGCGATATCGGTCAGCTTGTCGGTTTCGCAATAGCGGCTCGCCATCAGATACAGCAGCACGTCGTCGGGCAGTTGGTCGATCGGCAGCTGCTGCGCGGTCGGCGCCACCATGTCGGGCAATCCGGAATCGCGCACCAGCGCGCTGCCGCGCAGCGTCACGCCGCCGGCGGGGGCCACCAGCCGGCCGCAGATATTGCCAAAGCTGTCGCGGTAAAATCCGATCGGCACGTCAGGCTCGGCGACGATGGTTTCGGTGCCGATGATGTCGTGACGGCGCGAGGGGTGAATGCTGAGCATGATCACCATCGGCGTCGGCTGCGACGGCCGCGTGGGTGATCTCGAAACCGACCTTGATTTCCATGTCAGGTCTCCGCCCTGTCATCCGCCGAAACGACGTTGATGCTGACCTCCATGCCGACGAAGGCGTCGGCCGAACCGAGATAGGTGCCGTGCAGCGGGATGGCCTGGCGCGGATCGCGCGCCACCGCCACGCGGACCAGGTCGCGGGTGCCGACGATGCCGTTGGTGGGATCGAACTCGATCCAGCCGGCGCTCGGCAGATAGACCTGCACCCAGGCATGGGTCGAGCCGCCGCCGACATAGCCATGGGCGCGATCGCCGGGGATGGAGATGTATCCCGACACGAAGCGCGCGGCGATGCCGAGCCGCCGCAGCGCCTCGATCATGAACAGCGCGTAGTCGCGGCAGGTGCCGGACCGGGTCTGCAGCGTGTCGAGCGGATGCTGGGTGCCCTGCTCATGCCGCTTGCGGTAGGTGAAGGCTTCGCGGATGCCGTGGGTCATGTTGCTCAGGATATTGAAGGTCGGGGTCGGCCCTTCCGCGTCGAGGAAATTCCGCGCCCATGCCGACAGCTCGCCGTCGGGATCGCCATATTGCGGCGTGATGAATTGGACGAGGTCGGGAAATTCCTCGTCGTCGTAGAGAAACGGATAGAAATAGGCCGGATCGTCCGGCGGTCAGCGCGAATTCCTCGGCTGGATTGTGCTCGACGGTCGCGGTGGAGACGAACGACAGGGTTTCGGCGCGCTCGTCGAAGGTCGCGATCGCCACGCTGTTGCCGAACACGTCGTGGATCCAGCGCAGCGACATCGGCTCCGGCGCGATCTCGAGACTGTTCGACAGCACGCGCAGGTCATGGCCGTCGCGCGGACGCAGCATGATGCGGTGTTCGCCGAACGCCACCGGGTGCGCATAGCGATATTCGGTCTTGTGATGGATCGTCAGGAGCGGCATCGTCGATGCAATAATCATGACTTTGTGCAATGTAATCTATACCGATCCCTGCTTATTTCCGAACCGGGATGCTGCTTCGCTAGGCAACGAGGGGAAGGAAACATGGTTTTGGACAGCACCGGCGACACATCATTGCTCCTCGGAAGCGAAGATGTTCCGCCGGTTCACGAAGATAATGCCGCGGGCCGCTCGCCGTTCCTGCTGACCTGCGATCATTACGGCCGGGCCATCCCGCGCCGGCTCGGCGATCTCGGGCTGCCGGCCAGCGAGCTGACGCGGCATATCGCCTGGGATATCGGCATTGCCGGCGTCGCCGAAGCGCTGTCGAAACATCTCGACGCGCATCTGATCGCGCAGCGCTACTCGCGGCTGGTGATCGACTGCAATCGTCCGCCGGACGCGCCGAGTTCGATCCCGCGCATCAGCGAAGCGACGACGATTCCCGGCAATGAAGGTCTTGCGCGCGAAGCCGCGGAGGCGCGGCGCCGGCAGATCTTCGATCCCTACCATCGCCGCATCCGCGAGGCGATCGACCGGCGCCTGCGCGATGGCGTTCCGACGCTGCTGGTGTCGCTGCACAGCTTCACGCCGGTTTACGCCGGGGTGGCGCGGCCCTGGCATATCGGCACGCTCTATCAGCGCGACACCCGGCTGCCGCCGCTGCTGCTGAAACTGTTGCGCAGCGAGGCCGATCTCGTGGTCGGCGACAACGAGCCCTACGCCGTCAGCGACGAGACCGACTACACCGTTCCGGTCCACGGCGAGGCGCGCGGGCTGATGAATTCCGGCATCGAAATTCGCCAGGACCTGATCGCCGAACCCGTCGGCCAAAGGCAATGGGCCGATCGGCTGGCGCGGATTTTTGGCGAGATCGAAGCGACGTTGCGCGCGCAGCAGTGGCTGCCGGCCTAACCGATGTGCGCGACGAAATACGCCACCGCTGCGAACGCGCACGCGACAAGCCACAGCAACCCGCACAGCCAACCGGCGCGCGGATTGAGCGTCGATTCGGAAGGGTTGGCCGGGTTGACGTAAACGTTGGTGCCGGCACCGGCCGGATAGGCGGTCGCGAATTTGCGCGCCAGCCAGCCCGACGCCGAACTCAATCCGGTGGCGAGAGTGGCCTTGACGTTTCTGTAGGCGACATCGTTGAAGCGGTAGGTGTAGGATACCCGCCTCCGGTACATCACCTCGCTCCGCGCGAAATCGATCTGGATGGTGCCCGGCACCACCGGCCATTTCCTCGCCAGCGAGGCCTGCCGCTGCAGCGCCAGCGCGAACAGCGCCATGACAAACCCGAAGGCACAGAAGGCGACAACCAGCGGCGATAATTTGGGGTCCGTAAGCCGCGCCGAAATGAATTGGTTCAATTGATTGAGGCCGACGGCCGAGCCGTAAACGACCGCGAGCGCATCCCGGTTCCGATCCCGAGACATCCCCACAGACCCTTCGCCGGGTCGCGCTCCAGCACCGCCTCGTGCGGGTGCCGCGGATTGTAATAGACCGTGACAGCGGCACCGGCCGGGTAACGCGCGATGGTCTCCGCCACCTCGAAGTTGCCGCTGTCCTCGCCGATGCTGACGCGGTTGTTGCGCACGGTCTGGCCGCTGACGGAATATTGGTAGACGATGTTGGCGAAGTTGCGCGGCTCGAAGCGGTGGCCATGCGCCTCGATCACCCTGACCTCGCGCACTTCGGAATTCGAGATCACCACCTTGCCCGCGGTCGACGGCCATTGCCGGGCGGCGCGCACCTCGAGCGATTGGTACACGGCGGCAAAAACAATGAGCCCGAGCGGCAACAGCAGCAGCGCAAAGACGAACCAGGGCAGATCGGGCACGAATGGGTCCTTCTAAAACCGGCGGCGGGTTACGGTGGGACGCGGGGCTTTCGGTCGCGGTTCAATGGCGCCTGCGCTCACCGCACCCGGGTCAGCGCCAGCCAGATGCCGCCGCCGATCATGAAGCCGCCGGAGATGCGCGACATCAGCCGCGTCCGCCGCGCCGAGAAGAACCGCCGCGCGCGGCCGGCCAACAGCGCGTAGATGGCATCGGTCATTCCGGCGGTGACCATGAAAGTGACGCCGAGCAGCGCCACCTGCGGGACGTGGTCCTTGCTCATGTCCATGAACTGCGGAATGAACGCGCCGAAGAACACCAGCACTTTTGGGTTGGAGAGCAGCACCAGAAGCCCTTGCAGGAAAAATCCGCCGCGTGGCGGCGGCGGCGGCGCATCGACGTTGACGCCTTCCGCGGGGAAGCGGATCAGCTTGACGCCGAGCCAGACCAGATAGGCCGCGCCGGCAAAGCGCACCCAATCGAACCAGTAGCCCATGGTCGCCATCAGCGAGGTCAGTCCGACGGCGACGATGCCGATCACGATCGCCAGGCCGACCTGCGCACCGGCGACGTTGATCAGCGCCGCACGGGTGCCATGCCGCAGGCCGTTGGCGATCAAAAGCGTGACGATCGGCCCCGGCAGCAGCGCCAGCGCGATGCAGGCGGCGACGAAGGCGAGATATAGCTGAAGCGACATGGGAAGGCTCGCGATGCAATCGAAGTAGCCAGTCGACTATGCACGATCGCACCACACAGGAGAAGCCGCCTCAACTTCCGTTCATCGCTGACACCATCCAGCGCGTCATCTCGCCTGACGCCAGAAACTCCAGCGCAACGCGTTGAACGCCGGAGGCGCTGCCCCTGCTTTGCGCCACCGCGACCAGCAGGTCGCAGCGCCGTGCCACCGCGACCCCGATCGCAGAATGCCGCGAGCCGTCGGCCATACCGAGATCATAGGTCCTGATGCGGCCGGGCATGTCGGCAATCCGGATCGCGGTGCCCGCCTCCCTTGGGACGAAGCGCTCGCTCACCAGATCGAGATCGATAACGCGATCGACTTCGTCGTCGTCGGCGACGCCGGTGTCGCAATTGCAAAATCCGGCCTTCGGCCGCACATAGACTTCGACTTCGTCGCCGCACGCTTCCGCCGCGCAGCGGAAGGCGCGCCCGGCGGGCCATCCGTCGCGCGGAAACGGCCAGGCTATTTCGCGCCAGCCCTCGATTTCGGACCGCGCGGGCTGGGCGCCGGCAAGACCGCCGCAGCGCACAAATCGCGATGGCGTAAGCGGTCAGCAGCCTGCGCATCGGATCCTCGATCTCAGGGCAGGCCGGCCACCGCGCGGGCGGCGCCGGTCAGTTCCAGGATATGCAGACCGGTATTGGCGCGGTCGACGATGTAGACATATCCGCGCGCGTCGGTTTCGACATTGTTGGTCTGGATCGCGACCTTGCAGCGGTTCTTGCCGTCGATGGTGACGCAGCGCTTGTCGGTCGCCGCCGTGATCGACGGGATGAAATAACCGACTTCGACCGGGTGATAGGGATCGCGAATATCCAGCGCGCGGACGCCGGCATTGAAGAAGGCGATGAACGCCATCTTCTTGTAGTAGACCGGCGCCATGCTCTCATTGGAGGAATGCGAGCCGAACCGCCCGCCGCGCTCGCAGAACGACCCGCTCGCCTCCTTCACGGTGTAGCTCGAAATCATCATCGGGCGGTTCTCGATCGTGGCGTCGGCAAACCACACCATCTGCCTGGGCTCGCCGCATTCGTTCAGGATCGCCTCGTCGACGATCATCACGATGTCGCGCGTCTTGCCGTCCTTGTCGTGAGCGAACTCGGCGATCGGCATTCCCTTCATCGGAAATACCGTGTGGGCGCCGTTGAAGGCGGACATCGCCAGCCTGGAGATTTCCGGAAAGCGAAGATTGTCCGGCGTCGGCTCCCTCGGTCCGTTGATCAGCCGGTCACGGTCGACGATCTGCAGGAAACCACCCTTGTTGGTACCGTAGCCGAAATAGACACGGTTGCCTTCGGGCCCGGTCGAGATCGGCCCGTGCAGCTCGGTCGGCACCGCGCCGGTTGCGCCCGGCTCCTGACCGGGAAGGCCGAAGTCCCGGATTTTCCTGGGCTGCGCGGGGTCGCTGAGGTCATAGACCTGGGTCATGCGCCGCGTGCGCCAGTCCGGGGCGCCCGAGACCAGAAAGGCGATGCCGGTGTCGCATTCCCACCAGCTCTTGTGGGTGTCTTTGAGGCCGCCGATCCGCGTGACGAGAACCGGATTGGCGGGATCGGCGACATTCCACACTTCATGCGCTTCGCCGCCGAAGGTGCGCAGCATATAGACCGCGTTGCGGTCGCCCCTGGGCAGCGCCTTGCCGTCGCAGACGCGCACCATCTGCGCGCCGCCGCCCTCATATTTCCCTTCCTGACCGGGAATGTGCCGCAAGTATTTCGGATGCGCGGGATCGGTGACATCAACGATCGACGTTCCGTTCGGCTCGGCCTTTCCGGTCATGGGATTGACGGGGGCGGGAATATCGTCGGTGCCGCCGTGGTGTCCGATATAGGCGATCCAGCGGTCGCCCTGATGATAGATGGTCGGTTGATAGGCGCTGCGCGCCTGCAGGTCGTTGTAACCGACAAGCTTCATGTTGGAGGCTTCGGGCGGCGCGCCGATCGCCTGTTGCTGCGCGTGAGGGGCGGTGCCGCACGCAACCGAAGCGATCGAGACACACGCGATGAATATGGCCCGGCTATTCATGTTTTCTCCCCCAAACTGTTCAAAACCAATCTTCGCTGGCTGATTGCGACATTACCACGCTCGACGGCATTTGCGAAAACACAGGCTCCGGGTGGCGCGCTCCCTCGTCCCGCGCTTGCGAGTAGAGGTTAAGACGTCACCGGCGCCACGATGCGCCGATAGAGGTGCCAGGTCGCGTGACCGAGCACCGGCAGCGTAACCAGAAGGCCGAGAAAATACGGCAGCGCCGACACGATCAGCAGCACGACAACGATCGCGGCCCATCCAATCATCGGCACCGGGCTCGCCACCACCGCGCGGACGCTGGTGATCATTGCAGTGACGAAATCGACGTCGCGGTCGAGCAGCAGCGGAAACGACACCACCGTCAACGAAAACAGGATCAGCGACAGCGCCGCGCCGACGGCGTTGCCGATGGCGAGGAACAACAGCCCCTCGTTGGTGGTGAGCACCACGGTGATGAATTCGTGCAGGCTGCCGAACGAGGCATTGAGCCCGAGCAGCAGCGCGATCAACAGGCGCACCTGGTACATCCAGATCACGAAGATGAACAAGGTGACGAAGGCCATCCAGCCGATTTCGCTGCGCGACTTCACGGTCGACCAGATGCCGCGCAGCGAGGGCTTTTGCCCGGCCTCGCGCTCGCGGCTCACTTCATAGAGCCCGATGGCAACAAATGGGCCGATCATGGCAAAGCCGGCGGCGAGCGGATAGGCCAGATAGACCATGCCGAACGCGGTCAGGCTGAGCAGGATGACGATGCCGCCCGCGGCGTAAAGCCCGCCGAACACCAGCCCATAGAGCGGCATGGCCTGGAAATCGCGCAGGCCCTGCCCCAGCGCCTCGGCGATGTCGGTAGCGGTGATGCGCCGCACCACCGGATCGATCTTGCCGGAGACAGACATCGGCTTGTCCTCCTAATCCATTTTTGCAAATGGTACCGGGCATTGTTGGCAGTGTTTTGGTCTGCGTCAATATCAACCGAGCGTCGGAAACTTGTGAGGCCCGGTATTGTGCGGCGCTCGCCCATGGTCAGAGGGCCGGCGAGTAGGCTAATGCACGAACGTCGCGATTCTCCGGACGAGGTCGAGGAAATCTATCGCTTGAAATCCCCTTCCGGCTTCGATCCAATTCCACAACTTCAACAACGACAAGCCGCTTCTCTGGCAGAATAGCTATCAGTTGCCCGCCGTACCCCGATGCGAGTGCCGCGCCGTCGCCCCATGACTTGGCATCGAGTACCCACCATAGATCGCCATACCCACGGCCCGTTCGATCCGTTTCCGAGTAAATTCGCGTCGAATCCGTGACCCACTGGGACGGAATGATCTGTGCGCCGTTCCATCGACCCTTGTTGAGAAAAAGCAAGCCGAAACGCGCAAGATCCCGCGCGCTTATATTGAATACGTAGGCGCGATAAAGAGAGGAGCCGTCCCCAATGAAGGTTCCGTCATAAGCAGTAAAATCCTCCATGCCTATTGGACGGGCGATCAGACTTTCGAAGCCTTTGAAGGCGTTCTCACCCGTTGCTTTCTCGTAAATCGCTCCAAGTGTGTTAAAGTCCCAATTGTTGTAGTACCAGAATGTACCAGGTGGATGGGCTCCGCGTGCCGGACGCGCCGATCTCTGCTCCCGAGTCTCGTAAGCCGCCTGATGATAAACTCCAGAGCGCGCCATGAGTAGTTGGCGAACTGTCGCCTGTTTTTCTTGCGGCGTCAGTGACGGCGCAATATCATCCACTCCCAGTCGGTCCAGCGTGTTTTCGATGTCAACCTGGCCGCGTTCAATAGCAATGCCGAAAAGAGCGCTGAGCAGGCTCTTGCGAACGGAGCGAACGTTGACTTTGCGCGTGATGTCGCCTGACGTTGCAAGAATGAGATCGTTCTGCACGACCATGATCGCCGTGGGTTGGTGTTGCTGAGAGTAGTCCTTGACCGCGCCGTCAATGGGCGCGGCATGCCCCGCGACGCTCGGGTCAACGAACTTCCAGGTGGCCCCAGGCTCGGCGTTTGCCGAGCCGGACCAGACGGTCACGATGGCCCAAAAAACAAGACATCGCATTGCCATTGTCTCGCGTCCAAGGTTTGAGAGGCTTGTCGACCGCGTGCGGTAGGCTCCAGTTACGATAAGCAACATAGGGGATGTGCATCGCTGCCTAAGGTCCAGATCGCTTCATAGTCTTGGCCCAAAGCGGCCGTTTTTGGGAACGTCTGCGCTCGGCTGTGAACGGACATCGGTTAGCTTTGCCGATCTATGAGTACCGAGCCAAGGCAGGGACGATACCTCACCCCAGCGTCCTCAGTTCCCGCCGCAGCACCTTGCCGGTGGCGGTCATCGGCAGGGCGTCGGTGAATTGCACGAAGCGCGGATATTCGTGGGCGGCGAGCTGCACCTTGACGAAATCCTGGATCTCGCGCGCCAGCTCCTCGCTCGGCGCAAAGCCTGGCCGCAGCACGATCCATGCCTTGATCGATTCGGTGCGGATCGGATCGGGAATGCCGACCACCGCCGACAGCGCCACCGCCGGATGCTTCAACAGCGTATGCTCGATCTCCGAAGGCCCGACGCGATAGCCCGCGGTGGTGATCACGTCGTCCTCGCGGCTGACGTACCAGAAGTAACCATCCTTATCTTGCACGCCGAGATCGCCGGTGAGCAGGAATTCGCCGGCGTATTTCGTCGCGGTCGCATCCCTGTTTTTCCAGTATTCGATCATGGTGCACGGGTTCGGCTGGCGCACGCCGATGATGCCGCGTTCGCCCTGCGGCAGTTCCTCGCCGCGCGCGTTGACGATGCGGACGTCGAAGCCCGGCGTCGCGCGCCCCATCGATCCCGGCCGGATCGGAAACAGGTTTGCATTGTTGCCGACCACGAGATTGCATTCGGTCTGGCCGTAGACCTCGTGGGCATCGATGCCGAACGTCGCGCGCACCCAGTCCAGGAGTTCGGCGCCGAGCGATTCGCCGCCCGTCAGCATGCTGCGCAGTCTGACGCCCGGATGCTTGACTTCCGCCAGCCGCATCAGCTTCAGCGCGGTCGGCGGCAGGAACACATTGCGCACGGCATGATCGGCCATCAGCTGCATCGCCGCCTGGGGTTCGAATTTTTTGGCGCGATGACCGACCACCGGCACGCCGTGATACCAGGCCGGAAACAGCGCATCGAACAACCCGCCGATCCAGGCCCAATCGGCCGGCGTCCACATCACGTCGCCGGGCTTCGGCATGAAATCATGCACCATCTCGACATTGGGCAGGTGGCCGAGCAGCACGCGATGGGCGTGCAGCGCGCCCTTGGGATTCCCTGTTGTGCCCGAGGTGTAGATGATGATGGCGGGGTCGTCAGCCGATGTATCGACGGTTGCAAATTGCTCCGACGCGGTTTCGATCGACGACCCGAACGATTTGGCGCCGGCAGGGATGGCGCCGCCGGTGACGTAGATATTCCTGAGTTCAGGCAGCCGGTCGCGGATTTTCGAAAGCTTCTCCCAACCGCCTTCGTCGGTCACCACAGCCTTGGCGCCGCAATTGGCGAGACGGAATTCCAGCGCATCCTCGCCGAACAGCGTGAACAGCGGCACCGACACCAGGCCGGAGCGGAATGCCGCGAGATGGGTAATCGGCAATTCCAGCGATTGCGACAGAAACGCCGCGACGCGATCTCCGCGCGCAAGCCCGTCGGCCTTCAGGACATTGGCGAAGCGGCTCGACAGCGCGCGCATCTCGTCGAACGAGGTGCGCGTCGCGCCACCGTCCTCGTCGACATAGATCAGCGCCAGCCGGCCGGTGCCGTCGGCATGACGGTCGCAGCACGCGGCTGCGATATTGAACCGCGCCGGGATGTCCCAGCGGAAGTCGCGGGTGAGTTTTGCGTAGTCGGCGGTTTCGGTGAGCATCAAGCGTGGCTCTCGATTTTTTCACACCATGCAACATCGGAAGCGTTATCCCCGCCTAGTGCGCAATCGCGCACGGGCGCGGGACCTATAACCACTGAGTCTAGTTATAGGCTGGAGCGTTTTAACGTTCCGAACCAAATCGCGACGCCGCGGACTATGGGTCCCTGCTTTCGCAGGGACGACGTGAAACTTGTGGTCACAATCACCCCGTCAGCGCCGCCTTCACCAGGCCGCTGGCCTTGCCGAAATCCATCTGGCCTGCGTATTTGGTCTTCAGCACGCCAATCACCTTGCCCATGTCCTTCATGCCGGCGGCGCCGGTCTCGGCAATCGCAGCCGCAATCGCGGCCTTGACATCGGCTTCCGACATCTGCTTCGGCAGATAGGCGGAGATGATCGCGATCTCCTCGCGCTCCTGGGCCGCCAGATCGGCGCGGCCGCCCTTGTCGTAGAGCTCGACCAATTCCTGGCGCTGCTTGATCATTTTTTGGAACACACCGAGCAGATCGGCATCGCTGAGCGGCGGCTTGCCTTCCCCGCGCGCGGCGATGTCGGCGTTCTTGATGGTGGAGTTAACCATGCGCAGCGTGGAGAGCTTGCGCTCTTCCCTGGCCCGCATCGCGTCCTTGACCGCGTTGTTGATGTCGTCGCGCAGCATCGTCATGTCCTCTTGCGGGCCTTCAAGGCCGCTTCAATTGAAGCCCCTGATCTAGGCCGTTCGCGGCAATCAGACAACTTAGTTCCGCAGCCATTCGACCAAAGCGTCCGCCGTGGCCTGCGGCTGCTCAACCTGCGGAAGGTGGCCGCAACAGGCAAGAATCGCGAGTTTCGCGCCATGAATGCCGTCGGCCATCTCCTTCGACAGCGAATTCGGGATGGTGTTGTCTTCGTCGCCGGTCAGGACCAGCGTCGGACACTTGATCCATGCCAGCGTCGGCCGCGAGTCCGGCCGGCCGATGACGGCGGCCTGCTGCCGCGCGAAAGCCTCAGCGCCGATATCGTCGCCCATCTCGTGCACCACCTTGCGCAAGGAAGCGTCGTCACGCCGCGACGGGTGCACGAAGCCGGGAAAGAGATCATCGAGCACGGCGTGATATTCACCCGATCGCGCGCGGGCAATCTGGCCGCGGCGGCGGGCGGTGGCCTCGGGCGCATCGGAGCGCGCCTGGGTGTTGATCAACGCCAGTTTTGCCACCCGATCGGGCGCCTGCCGCATGATCTCGAACGCGATGTAGCCGCCCATCGAATGCCCGGCCAGCGCGAAACGCGGCGGCGCCTCGGCCAGAATCCGCCGCGCGATCGCGCCCATATTGTCGTCGCGAATGTGGTTGGCGACGGTCACCGGGCCGAAGCGCCACAGCGCGGGCGCCACCGGCGCATAGATCCGCGGCGAGCCGCCGAGACCCGGTACGAGCAGAATCGGCATCGAATTGGTCACAGCATCCTCCGAAATATCTCAGGGTTGTGCCTCCAGGAGTGCCGCCCTCATCCTGAGCAGCGGCCGCCAGGCCGCGTCTCGAAGGATCGGACAAAATTCAGCGTCCTAGCCAGCCTCGTGCTCCGGGACGCGCCCAGCTGGTTGAAAAAATGCGTATTTTGCATGTGAATCCGCTAGTTGCGCCTTTGACGGCACAACTGGCGGGGACTATGTAATGCGCTCATGACACAATCGGAAAACGCTTCAGCCTGGCCGGACCTCAAGCCGACCGCGCTCCTCGTGCTCGCCGATGGCACCGTGCTGGAGGGCTTCGGCCTCGGCGCGGAAGGTCAAGCCGTCGGCGAAGTCTGCTTCAACACCGCGATGACCGGCTATGAGGAAATCCTCACCGATCCCTCCTATGCCGGACAGCTCATCACCTTCACCTTCCCGCATATCGGCAACGTCGGCACCAACGAGGAAGACATCGAGACGGTGAACATGGCGGCGACGCCGGGCGCGCGCGGCGTGATCCTGCGCGCCGCCATCACCGATCCCTCGAACTACCGCGCCACGCGACACCTCGACCAATGGCTGAAGGCGCGCGGCATCATCGGCCTTTCCGGCATCGACACTCGCGCCCTGACCGCGCTGATCCGCAGCAAGGGCATGCCCAACGCCGTGATCGCGCACGCCAGGGACGGCCAGTTCGACCTGCATGGCCTGAAAGAAGAAGCGCGCGAATGGCCCGGCCTCGAAGGCATGGATCTGGTGCCATTGGTCACGTCAGGCCAGCGCTTCACCTGGGACGAAACGCCGTGGGTCTGGAACGAGGGTTTCGGCCGGCAAACCGCGCCTGAATTCAACGTCGTCGCCATCGACTACGGCATCAAGCGCAACATTCTGCGGCTGCTCGCCGGCGTCGGCTGCAAGGTCACGGTGGTGCCGGCGACGACCTCGGCCGAAGACATCCTGGCGATGAAGCCCGACGGCGTATTCCTCTCCAACGGCCCCGGCGATCCCGCCGAGACCGGCAAATACGCGGTGCCCGTGATCCAGAAGGTGATCAATTCGGGCACGCCGACCTTCGGAATTTGCCTGGGCCACCAGATGCTGGGCCTGGCCGTCGGCGCCAAAACCAAGAAGATGCACCAGGGCCATCACGGCGCCAATCATCCGGTCAAGGACGAGACCACCGGCAAGGTGGAAATCACCTCGATGAACCACGGCTTCGCGGTGGATCAGGCCACCCTGCCGAAGGGTGCGACGCAGACCCATGTCTCGCTGTTCGACGGCTCCAATTGCGGCATCCAGCTTGAAGGCAAGCCGGTGTTTTCGGTGCAGTATCACCCGGAAGCCTCGCCCGGCCCGCGCGACTCGCATTATCTGTTCAAGCGGTTCGCCGATTTGATGCGGACGAAGAAGAGCGCGTAAGGCCCCGCCACTCGTCATTGCCTGCGACAAACGCCGAGCGTTTGCGCAAGGGAGCGTTAGCGACTAAGCAATCCACGCTTTCTCCTTTGTTGGCCTCTCCCTTGTTGCTCGATGGATTGCTTCGCTGGCGCTCGCAATGACGGAACCGCTGGCATCATGCCGGAACTTTTAGTATGATGACCATCATTATAATCGCCGCAGGAACCAGCCCATGGACGACAAAGCCGCCTCCAAGGTCGAATACGGCCTGATCCCGCCCGAAGTCATGGCGTCGATGGCGGGCATCGATTTCGTCCGCGCCATCTTCAACGGCAAATTGCCCGTGGCCCCTATCATGCAGCCCATCGAGCCATTCGATTGCACGGCCGAGCCGGGCATCGTCGTGATGCACAGCATCCCGGGCATGCGGCATTACAACCCGCTCGGCTCGGTGCACGGCGGCTACGCCGCAACTTTATTGGATTCCGCGATGGGGCTCGCGGTCCACACCACGCTGCCGCCGGCAACCGCCTACACCACGCTCGAATTCAAGGTGAGTTTCATCAAGGGCATGACCGGGGATACCGGGCCGGTCCGCACCGAAGGCCGCACGCTAAACGTCGGCCGCCGCACCGCGACCGCCGAAGCGCGCATCACCGACGCCAACGGCCGCCTGCTCGCGCATGCCACCACGACCTGCCTGGTGTTCGAGATTCCCAAACAGACCGCCAATGGAACATGAACCGCTCGAGGTCAAATAGCGGCCCGGATTTCTACGCCGCGTTGCTGCCTTCCTGGCGGCTGGCCTCAAACAGGAACCAGGTGCGGCGCTCGGTTTCGTCGATGAAGGTCTCCAGCAGTCCGGCGGTGCCGGAATCCTCGTTATCGTCGGCGAGCTTGTGGGCCTTTCGCATCGCCTCCGCCATGTGCTTGTTGTCTTCCATCAGTTCGCGCAGCATCTCGCGCGGCGGCACATAGCTTTCGTTGTTGTCCTGGATAGTCTGCAATTTCGAGATCTGGCCGATCGAGCGGAGCGTGGTGCCGCCGAGCTTGCGCACGCGTTCTGCCAGCTGATCGGTGGTGGCAAAAATCGCCTCCGATTGCTCGTCGAGCATCAGATGATAATCGCGGAAATGCCGGCCACTGACATGCCAGTGAAAATTCTTGGTCTTCAGATAGAGCGCAAACGCATCCGCCAGCAGCTTGTTGAGCGAGGCCGAGATCGTTTCTACCGCGCCCTGCGGCAGGTCGGTCGGCGTATCGAGATCGGGGGAGATTTTGTCGAACCTGGCTTTGCTCACGATGCACCTTCCTGTTAGGAAACCGGACATTGACGGCAATGGACATGGCGTGCCGGACCATCTAACGCATCACGTGCCCGCCGGTTCCCTGACCGGAATACTGCCTTGACCGGACCCCCTCCGCCATGGACGACTGGATCGATTACTACGATTCCACGCATACGATTTATGCAAGCAAGCTGCATCGCGACCTGCATTTTCAGCTGATCGCGAAGGATATCGTCGGCTACATCTCCTCGGCCGACGCGGTGGTACTGGATTATGCCTGCGGCGAAGCGCTGTCGGCAGCCAAGGTGGCGGAGGCCTGCGGCAGGCTCATCCTGGCGGAGCCCGCGCCGGGCGTGCGCGGCCGGCTGATCGCCCGTTTTGCCCCGAACACGAAAATCCGGGTGCGCTCGCTCGACGACTTCAGGAAGATGGAGGAGAAGTCCGTCGATCTCGCGGTGATGAATTCGGTCGCCCAATACATGACATCGGCCGAACTCGATTCCGCCTTCGCGGTCGTCAAGCGGCTCTTGAAGCCCGGCGGCCGGCTGGTCGTCGGCGATATCCTGCGCCCCGACGTCGGCATGTTCAGGGACGTGATCGCGCTTTTGCGCTTCGCGCTGAAGCATGGCTTCCTGAGAGACGCCCTGATCGGGCTGGTCTCCACCGCACTGTCGGACTACCGGCAATTGCGCGCGCGCGTCGGCCTGCAGCGTTACAGCGAAACCGAGATGATCGCGAAGCTGGCGGCAAGCGGATTTACCGCCTCGCGCGCGCATTTCAATATCGGGCACAATCCGTGGCGGATGACATTCGTCGCGCGGCACGCGTTCTCGCATTCTTGCTACATCCCCGGAACGTTAGGGTTAACGAGCGGGAAGCATGGCTCACCTCGGCCGCGATCGGCGATGATCGCGTCGGCCCGGTGGCGGAAAGCATCGACGCGAGAGCAGTGCATCGCTCTTTATCCTGGTTCAAATCCAGGCCGGGCCTCCAACCTTCGCGGCTGCGCCGCTTCGGTTGGCAGGCCAGCTGCGACGGGCTCGAAGTGCAGCGGCGGGCTTTACCGGCAGAGATGTCAAAATGACCCCAAAATGCCGGTTGATGGGGTCTTTAAGACCCTTTCGCGGCTGCGGAATTCTGGTCTAAAGACCACCCGCGCGCGAGGTTGATCCCAAGCGCCGGGTTTGAGGGACGCGCGGTAGGCGCGCCCTTTTTTTGTGCCCAATTCCCTGTTCCCGCGAGACTTGATGCCCAAAAGAACCGACATCTCCACCATCCTGATCATCGGCGCCGGCCCCATCGTGATCGGCCAGGCCTGCGAATTCGATTATTCCGGCACCCAGGCGGTCAAGACCCTGAAGGAAGAGGGCTACCGCATCGTCCTCGTCAATTCCAATCCGGCCACCATCATGACCGATCCGGAACTGGCGGACGCGACCTATATCGAGCCGATCACGCCCGAGATCGTCGCCAAGATCATCGAGAAGGAACGCTATGTCATTCCCGGCGGCTTCGCGCTGCTGCCCACCATGGGCGGGCAGACCGCACTGAACTGTGCGCTGTCGCTGCGCCGGCAGGGCACGCTGGCAAAGTTCGACATCGAGATGATCGGCGCCACCGCTGACGCCATCGACAAAGCGGAGGATCGCGGCCGCTTCCGCGAGGCCATGACCCGGATCGGGCTGGAGACGCCGCGCTCGATGCAGATCAAGAATTTGCCCGACGCGCTGCGGGCGCTCGACGACATCGGCCTGCCCGCGATCATCCGCCCCTCCTTCACCATGGGCGGCACCGGCGGCGGCATCGCCTACACCAAGGCCGAGTTCATCGAGATCGTCGAGCGCGGCATCGACGCCTCCCCTACCGACGAAGTCCTGATCGAGGAATCCGTGCTCGGGTGGAAAGAGTTCGAGATGGAGGTGGTGCGCGACAAGAAAGACAATTGCATCATCATCTGCTCGATCGAGAACCTCGATCCGATGGGCGTGCATACCGGCAGATTCCATCACGGTGGCGCCGGCGCTGACGCTGACGGACAAGGAATACCAGATCATGCGCGACGCCTCGCTGGCGGTGCTGCGCGAGATCGGGGTCGAGACCGGCGGCTCCAACGTGCAGTTCGGCGTCAATCCGGTCGACGGGCGCATGGTCGTGATCGAGATGAACCCGCGGGTGTCGCGCTCCTCGGCGCTGGCCTCAAAGGCGACCGGATTTCCGATCGCCAAGGTCGCCGCCAAGCTTGCCGTCGGCTACACGCTCGATGAAATCGCCAACGACATCACCGGCGGCGCGACGCCGGCCTCGTTCGAGCCGACCATCGACTACGTCGTCACCAAGATTCCGCGATTTGCGTTCGAGAAATTTCCCGGCGCCGCCCATACGCTGACCACCTCGATGAAGTCGGTCGGCGAAGTGATGGCGATCGGCCGCACCTTCCAGGAGAGCCTGCAAAAGGCGCTGCGCGGCCTGGAAACCGGCCTCACCGGCCTCGACGAAATCGAGATCGAGGGCCTCGGCCGCAGCGACGACAAGAACGCCATCCGCGCCGCCCTCGGCACGCCGACGCCGAACCGGATCCTGCAGGTGGCGCAGGCGATGCGGCTCGGCTGGACCAATGCGGAGATCTTCACCTCCTGCAAGATCGATCCGTGGTTCCTCGCGGAGATGCGCGGCATCGTCGAGATGGAGAGCAAGATCAAGGCAAGCGGCCTGCCGGGCAACGCGTTCGGCATGCGGACGCTGAAGGCCATGGGCTTTTCCGACGCGCGGCTTGCGGTGCTGGCCGAGACATCGGAGGCCGAAGTGACGGCAAAGCGCCAGGCGCTCGGGGTTCGCCCGGTATTCAAGCGCATCGACACCTGCGCGGCCGAGTTCGCTTCGCCCACCGCCTACATGTATTCGACCTACGAGGCACCGTTCGCGGGCAAGGTCGCGGACGAGAGCGCGCCGTCCGACAAGAACAAGGTCATCATTCTCGGCGGCGGCCCGAACCGGATCGGCCAGGGCATCGAATTCGACTATTGCTGCTGCCATGCCTGCTTCGCGCTGCACGACGCCGGCTATGAAAGCATCATGATCAACTGCAATCCGGAAACGGTGTCGACCGACTACGACACCGCCGACCGATTGTACTTCGAGCCGCTGACCGCCGAAGACGTGCTCGAAATCATCGCCACCGAGCGGCAGAACGGCACGCTGCACGGCGTGATCGTGCAGTTCGGCGGCCAGACCCCGCTCAAGCTCGCGCGTGCGCTGGAGGCGGCCAATGTGCCGATCCTCGGCACTTCGCCCGACGCCATCGATCTCGCCGAAGACCGCGACCGCTTCAAGCGCGTGCTCGACAAGCTGCGCCTGAAGCAGCCGAAAAACGGCATCGCCTATTCGGTCGAGCAGGCGCGCCTGGTGGCCGCCGACCTCGGGCTGCCGCTGGTGGTGCGCCCGTCCTACGTGCTCGGCGGCCGCGCGATGCAGATCATCCGCGAGGAAACCCAGCTCAGCGATTACCTGCTCGGCACCCTGCCGGAGCTGGTGCCGGGCGACGTCAAGGCGCGCTATCCGAACGACAAGACCGGGCAGATCAATACCGTGCTCGGCACCAATCCGCTGCTGTTCGACCGCTATCTGTCCGACGCCATCGAGATCGACGTCGACTGCCTGTGCGACGGCAAGGACACCTTCATCGTCGGCATCATGGAGCATATCGAGGAAGCCGGCATTCACTCCGGCGACTCCGCCTGCTCGCTGCCGCCGCATTCGCTCGACGCGCAGATGATCAGCCGAATTGGAGCGGCAGACCCGCGAGCTGGCGCTCGGCCTCGACGTGGTCGGACTGATGAACGTGCAATACGCCATCAAGGACGGCGACATCTACGTGCTCGAGGTCAATCCGCGGGCGTCGCGCACGGTGCCGTTCGTCGCCAAGGTGATCGGCATGCCGGTGGCGAAGATCGCAGCGCGGCTGATGGCCGGCGAGAAGCTCAAGGACTTCGGTTTGAAGAAGCGCAAGCTCGGCCATGTCGGGGTCAAGGAATCGGTGTTTCCGTTCGCGCGCTTCCCCGGCGTCGATACCGTGCTGGGTCCGGAGATGCGCTCGACCGGCGAGGTGATGGGCATCGACCGCTCGTTCGAGATCGCCTTCGCCAAGAGCCAGCTCGGCGGCGGCACCCGCGTGCCGCGCAAGGGCACGGTGTTCGTTTCGGTCCGCGACATCGACAAGACCCGGATCGCGGAAGCGGTGCGGCTGTTGTCCGCGGTTGGCTTCAAGGTGATGGCCACCTCGGGGACGCAGCGTTTCCTTACCGAATTCGGGGTGCCGACCGAAAAAGTAAACAAGGTGCTGGAGGGACGGCCGCATATCGTCGACGCCATCATGAACGGCGACATCCAGCTGGTCTTCAATACGACGGAAGGGCCGCAGGCACTGGCCGACAGCCGCTCATTGCGGCGAGCTGCCCTCTTGCATAAAGTGCCATATTACACCACTCTTTCAGGTGCCGTGGCGGCCGCACAGGGCATCCGCGCCTATCTGGGCGGGGACCTTGAGGTCCGCACGCTGCAGAGTTATTTTTCCGAAACCTGATCCCTGGGCCGGGCATTTCGTCCGGCAATCGATCGGCAATGACCCCCTCATGACTGGAACTCGCCAGCCATGAGGGTGTTCTGTTTCGGCGTTTGTGCGTGCCGCGGATTGGTCCGCATGATGTTGAAGGACGACAGAAGATGATGGAAAAGGTTCCGATGACCGCCGGCGGCTACGCCGCCCTCGAGGTCGAATTGAAGCAGCGCCAGTCGGTGGAGCGTCCGCGCATCATCGAGCATATCGCGGAAGCGCGCTCGCATGGCGACCTTTCGGAGAACGCGGAATATCACGCCGCGAAGGAAGAGCAGTCCCATAACGAAGGCCGTATCGCCGAGCTGGAGGACAAGCTTGCGCGCGCCGATATCATCGACATCAGCAAGCTCTCCGGCGACACCATCATGTTCGGCGCAACCGTCACGCTGGTCGACGAGGACACCGACAAGAAGGCGGTGTGGCAGATCGTCGGCGAGCCGGAAGCCGATGCCAAGAAGGGCCGCATCTCCATCACCTCGCCGCTGGCGCGCGCGCTGATCGGCAAGAAGAAGGGCGCGTCGGTGGAAGTCGTGGCGCCCGGCGGCGCCAAGGCCTACGAGATCACCAAGGTCGAGTGGCGCTGACACTTTCAGCCACCATTTCAAAAAAGTCGCGTCTCGCACGCGGCTTTTTTTGCTGCGCTGCATCGGACCGGCATCGATCGATTCTGCCGCGCCGCGAATAATTCGCTTTCAGGAACGGTTCAGCTTCGCAACTGTTGACGTCATACCACTCCGGTCGATGCCGTGACGGCAGCGACCGCAAACGTGCGGCGCGCGGCCGTATTCCATGCTGCTCTGCGAAGAGTTCGCATTTTTTTGTTTGGCGGCGCGCTTTCCCTTCGCACCTCGGCACTGTACAAATCGAGCACGTCAAAACCTTGCCAGGGAACACCACCATGAACGATACACTCGCTGCATGGACGCCGCGCATCCTGAGCGTGCTGCGCATCATCACCGGCTTGCTGATCATCGAGCACGGTATGGCCAAGTATCTCCACTTTCCGCCGGTTCCGGCCCTCGCCAACGTACAGTTTCTGTCGCTGCCCGGCATCGGCGGGGTTATCGAACTCGTCGGCGGCGCACTGCTGATCCTCGGTCTGCTGACGCAGCCGGTCGCGTTCATCATCTCGGGCGAGATGGCGGTCGCCTATTTCGTGGCGCATGAACCCAGGAGCTTCTACCCGTTGCTCAACGGCGGTTCGCTGGCGATCATGTACTGCTTCGCCTGCCTTTATCTGTCGACCGCGGGCGGTGGCCCGTGGAGTGTCGATGCCGCGATGAAAAAGAACTGAGGGGGCGACCATGGACAAGTTCAACAAGTTGCTTGCCTCCGGGAAGCCAGTGGTTCTCAGCATCTTCCGCGTCGTCACCGCCCTGATGCTGTTTCAGTACGGCGTGGCCAAGCTGCTGAAATTCCCGATCGTGCCGGTGCTCGACAAGGTGCAGCCACTTTCGCTGTTCGGCGTCGCCGCCATGTTCGAGCTGGTTTTTGGCGGCCTCCTGATCCTCGGGCTGTTCTCGCGGCTCGCAGCCTTCATCCTGTGCGGTGAAATGGCGTTCGCCTATTTCATAAGCCATTTTCCAAGAGGTTTCTATCCGATCGTGAATGGCGGCGGCCTCGCCATTATTCTGTGCTTTTCATGCCTGTTCCTGGCCTGCGCCGGTGGCGGCCCGATCAGCCTGGACGCGATGATGCGCAAGAAGGGCTGACACCGTCATTCCGGGATGCGCGAAGCGCAGACCCGGAATCCCGAGATTCCCCGATGTGCAATTGCACATCTGA
>CAWGKJ010000023.1:0-13556 GCA_963823115.1 uncultured Alphaproteobacteria bacterium
ATGGAGTGCTCGGTCTGTCGGCGAATTTATTTATTTTTCAATTTCTTAGGCGGCAGCGCTTCCGTGTGAATCGTACTGTTAGTCGTACACTCCTTCAGAGAAACACACGTCCATCGAATGGCGGCTCCGCAACGCTGCGAGAAGGACGCCTTGAAATATTCTTCGGTCAACTTGCGGGCTTGCGGCAAACGAAGCAACATTGCAGACTTCAAGCAATCGGCCGAGATGACGATGCTCGAAATTGTTGGTGCTCTTGCCGTTGTTCTAGCGTTCACTCTGGCGCCGAGCGCAGTCAACATAGTAGAAGCGACGCCACAGCACTTCGCGCTGTCCTCTCCCGCCTTCAAGGACGATGCCATGCTGCCACTCAAATACGCTGGCAGCCAATGCGGCAGTAACAACCAGGGCGGCAATATCTCGCCGCCGTTGACATGGTCGAATCCGCCTGCGGGAACCATGAGCTTCGCCCTATTGATGATCGATCCCGATGGGCGGCGCGGCATCGGCTCGGTGCACTGGGTGGCCTACGGCATCCCCGCAGCGCGAACGGGGCTGAAAGAAGGTGAGGGCGGGACGCAGTCCACCAATATCACTAGCGGCAAGAACTCGCGCGGAACGTTGGGCTATACCGGTCCGTGCGGCCCGCCCATCAACGCGCCGCACCATTATGTCATCGATGTGATTGCGCTCGACCTAGCGCCGGCTTCCCTGCAACCTGGCCTCGATCGCGACCAGCTCTTGAAGATGATCGAGGGACATAGCCTTGGCCCGGCTAGCTTAGTCGTGCGATATCGCCGCGAGCAATGATCAGCACGCGGCTGGCGCGGCGCCAACATTGAGCGACGCGGGAAGATGTGCACCGAGTGCCCGTTTCCTTCAGGGCCCAGACTGAAATCGTTAGCTTTATTCTGATGCTTGGAGCTCTTAAGGCCGCCTAGCTGGGATTGAGCAGCAGCGCAAAAAAGCCTGGGGACGAGTGTGCGGACGAAATGCTGCGTCTCACTTGACGATAGCTAAGCGGCGCAGAGATGGACTAACGTTTTAGGCGAGGCAGGCAGCCGCTAGAACATTACTTTTGTTGGGCGTGCCGTTTTTTGGGCCTTTGTGCGGTCGCTGCCGCGGCTGCAGACGGGCCCGGTGCCGGGTTCAGATTGCAAAAGCCACGATCGGCCGCTGAGCCCGCCCTGCAATCTTCGAACGTACGGTACTGGCAATCCAAAATTACCTCGCCCATTCCTTTGTTTATCATTGCGCACCAAGCAGCATCGTCAAACGCAATGCTGGGGGAACATCGATACACGGTGCTCCGGCCAGGACAGCGGCCGCCACCACCAATCTCATAAAGGTTTTCACAACGACGCTGCCTTTCGTGCGAATTGGCCTCGCATACACCCGACGCTATTCGACCGGGTGCGGAATTCGCAAATTGGCGAAGGAGAAGCTACGCTCGGGATTGGTGTTTTAAATCGAACCGGGCTCATGCTTTACGACCGCCGCACGGTTTAGATCGCAATTTCCGAGCGGCCATCGAAGAAGTGCAGCCGCTCGGCGTTAAGCCTAAGGCGCAAATGCTCGCGGACTTTAGCTTGGACGGTGGGCTCCACCGCGGCCACCATCGCACCGGATCCGACTTTGACGTCGAGCAGAATCTGCGACCCGAGCCGCTCGACGACTTCGACAACGGCGGCAAAGCTCAAGCCATCCGCGCCGTCGCCAGAGGCAAGGTACAGGTCCTCCGGCCGGATGCCGAGCGTGACCTCGTTCCCGACATGGGCCCGCAGCCGCTCGGCAATCCGGGGCGGCAGCTTGAGCCGCATGCCTTCGCCGACCGCACAGATCGTGCCGCCCTCTTCCGCCACGCCGACTTTCGCGAAGTTCATCGCCGGCGAGCCGATGAAACCGGCGACGAAGCGGTTGGCCGGCGCGTTGTAGAGCTCGAGCGGGTCGCCGACCTGCTGCACCATCCCGTCCTTCATCACCACGACGCGATCGCCCAGCGTCATCGCCTCGACCTGGTCGTGGGTCACATAGACCGCGGTGGTGCCGAGCCGGTCGTGGAGCTTCTTGATCTCGACCCGCATCTGCACGCGCAGCTTGGCGTCGAGATTGGATAGCGGCTCGTCGAACAGGAAGACCTTGCGGATGGCGCACGATGGCGCGGCCCAGCGCCACGCGCTGGCGCTGGCCGCCGGAGAGCTGGCGCGGCTTGCGCTCGAGATAATCGCTCGATGCCCAGGATGTCGGCCGCCTCGCTGCACCCGCCGGTCGATCTCGGCGCGGGCGAATTTGCCGCATCTTCAGGCCGAAGGCCATGTTGTCGTAGACGCTCATGTGCGGATAGAGCGCGTAGTTCTGGAACACCATGGCGATGTCGCGGTCCATCGGCGGCAGTTCGTTCACGACGGTGTCGCCGATCAGGATCTCGCCGGAGGTGATCGATTCGAGCCCGGCGACCATCCGCAGCGTCGTGGTCTTGCCGCAGCCCGAAGGGCCGACCAGAACCATGAATTCGCTGGTCGCGGATTTCGAGGTTCACGTCCTTTGACGGCGTGGACCTCGTCATACATCTTGTTGAGATTGCGGATGACGACCCGTGCCATCGGCTCAACCCTTGACCGATCCGGTGAGGCCGGCGACGTAGTGCTCGACGAAGAAGGAATAGATGAACGCGACCGGGACCGAGCCGAGCAGCGCGCCGGCCATCAGCGGCCCCCAGAAGAAGACGTCGCCGCGGACCAGCTCGGAGGTGACGCCCACCGAAACCGTCTTCTCCTCCGGCGAGGACAGGAAGACCAGCGCGTAGATGAATTCGTTCCACGACAGCGTGAAGGCGAAAATGCCGGCCGAGAGGATGCCCGGCACCGCGATCGGGAAGATGATGTAGACCATCGCCTTCCAGCGCGTCGCGCCGTCGATGCGCGCGCATTCCTCGAGCTCGCGCGGGATCGCCTTGAAGTAGCCCATCAGCAGCCAGGTGCAGAACGGAATGAGGAAGGTCGGATAGGTCAGGATCAGCGCCCACGGCGTGTCGCCGAGGCGGAAGTTGCGGATGATGTCGGCGAGCGGAATGAACAGCAGCGTCTGCGGCACGAGATAGGTGATGAAGATGCCGGTGCCGAGGCTGCCGGCGAAGGGAAAGTTGAGGCGCGACAGCGCGTAGCCGGCGAGCAGCCCGCAGAACAGCGAGATCACGGTCGACGACGATGCGAGATGAACAGCGTGTTCAGCATCCAGCGTGCTGAACAGCGTCTCGTCAGCAGATAGCGGACGTGTTCGAGCGTCGGATGCGCGGTCCAGAACGGCGTGTAATTCGGCGCCATCCACGGCCGATAAAGCTCGTTGTCCGGCCGGAACGTGGTCACCAGCATCCAATAGAACGGGAACAGCAGCCAGAAGACGAAGACGCCGAGCGGGATGTAGAAGTAGACCCAGCGCCGCCACTTCGCCCCTTCGATCATGGCTCAGTGGCATCTCTACCCGGCGGATGTAGAGGAGCTGGACGACCACCACGATGAACAGGAACGGGAACATCGCGAGCGAGATCGCGGCGCCCTGGCTCAGCAGGCCGGTGCCGACACCGATCTGATAGGCGTAGGTGGCAAAAAGCTGCGTGGCATTCGCCGGACCGCCGCCGGTCAGCACGTAGACGAGCTGGAAATCGGCGAAGGTCTGGATGACCGAGAACAGCACCACCACCATGGTCACCGGCAGCAGCAGCGGCCAGGTCACATGCCAGAAGCGCTGCCACGGCCGCGCGCCGTCGATCGCCGCCGCCTCCTGCAATTCGGGATTGATGGTCTGCAGTCCGGCCAGCAGGCTGATCGCGTAGAACGGCACGCCGCGCCAGACATTGACGATCATGACCGAAATCAGCGCGAGAGTCCGGGATCGCCCAGCCAATTGATGCGGCCGTGGATCAGGCCGAGCTGGAACAGCGTCCAGTTGATGACGCTGAAGGTCGGATCGAACATCCACTTCCAGGCGAAGGTCGAAAGCACCGTCGGGATGATGAAGGGCAGAAGGATGAAGGCGCGGGTGATCGCCTTGCCCCTGAAATTGCGGTTGAGCAGCAGCGCGAGCCAGAGGCCGAGCGCGAGCTTGAAGACGGTGGCGACCGCCGTATAGACGAAAGTATTCCAGACGGCGGTGCCTGAAGATGCTGTCGTTCCCAAGCGCCACGAAATTGTGCCAGCCCGACGAAGCTGCCGGGAACGCCGACCTTGGCGTCGGTGACCGACAGCACACGCCTTCGACGAAGGGATAGGCGATGAACAGGCCCAGCAGGACCAGCGTCGGCAGCAGCAGGACGGCGCGAGCCAGCGCTCGTCCTCGAGCAGCCGCGTCACCGCGCCGCGCTGCGGCGCGCCGGCGCGAAGGCTCGCTGAGCGACGAGCCGCTAACGGCCATTGCGATCCTCTGCGGCGCATGCGCAGGGGGCACTCGCCGACGCGGCTAGCGTTCGCGACACGAGCCGGAGTCGGGCAGACGGCCATCACGCGGCGTGGATGCTCTTGAATTCCCGCGTCGCCCATTTCACCGCTTCCTCGGCCGCCATGCCTTGCACGGCCTTGGCGTACATGTCGGTGATGATGTATTTGCTCAGCCCTCGGCCGCCTTGCGGTCGGCCGGGCCGGCATAGCCGGGGAAGCGTCCGGCGCGCGCCGCGGTGCGGAACGGCAGCATCACCGGATCCTTCTTCCACAGCGGGTCATCCTCCCACATCGTGGTCGCGCCGACCGAATAGCCCTGCTGCGAATTGAACCACGTCTGATAGACCGTCCTTCGAGGTGATCCAGGCGAGGAAATCCTTCGCCGCTTTCTGGTTCTTCGAATATCCCATGAGCATGTTGGTCATCGGCAGGTGATAGGCGAACTGGCCGGCGCGGCCCTTCGGCAGCGGCGCAGTGCGAATGTCCTCCACATCGGCTTGCCTTTTTCGGTCTGGTATGTGTCGGGCTTGCGCTTGGCCAACAGATAGATCGAGGCGCCGTTCAGCGTGGCGCAGATGGTGCCGGAGAGGAAGGCGCGGTTGTTGTTGGTGTCGTCCCAGGCGAGCCCGCCTTCGTCGAGCGCCTCCTTCCAGAAGTCGATCATGAACTTGACCGAATTCGACGGCGCCTTGCAGTTGAGCACGACGGTCTTGCCGTCGGCTGTCGACCTCCTTGCCGCCCCACGACCAGAGTAGGGGTAGGTGAAGGTCGGCGCGTCGCCGAAGGTGTGGCCCAGCGTCTGGCCGATCGGGTGGCCGGCCGCTTTCAGCTTCTTGCCGGCGGCGCGGTATTCCTCCCAGGTCGCCGGAAACTTGTTGTCGCCGACTGCCTCGGAACCAGGATTTGCGATAGACGATCACGGCGCCGAGCACGCACCACGGCACCCCCAGCCATTTCTGGCCATTGTTGGCGACGACCTTCGACTCATTCGTAGAGGCCGCCTTGCGCCTTGCCGATCTCCTCGGCGACGTCGTCGACATTGGCGACGCTTTCGGCATAAAGCTGCGGCCAGTTGTTCAGCCCGCAGATGACGTCGGGGCCGGTGCCCGATTGGATCGCCGAGGTGGTGCGCGCCTGCAGATCGTTGCCGTTGATGGTCTCGATGTTGAGCTTGATGCCGAGAGCCTTCTCGGCGCGGCGGGCGCGATTTCCTTCTGCAGCAGCGCGTCGGAGGCGGGAACGAAATCGTTCCAGCGCAGCCAATGAACGGTAGTGCTCTGCGCGTAGGCGGGCGCCGCGCTGTCGCGAGTATCGCGGCGATGCCGCCGGTTCTCGCCGCCACCGCGCCGGCGCCGGAGAGCTGAAGCAGCTTTCGACGATGAATCCGAGCCATCTTTTCCTCCCTATCAGCGTAAGCCGTAGTCCACGGTTCTTATTGGATGCAAAAGTTTAGCACACCTTAGGGGCGCGGGGAACGAGGGCCTACTGCATCAAAAAGACGCCTTTCCCGCTGGTCTGGCGGTCGAACAGCCGATAGGCCTCATCCGCCTGCTCAAGCTGCCAGCGATGCGTGAATAGATGCTCGACGGCGATCTTACGATCGGCGACGAAACGGGCGCACTCCGCCTGGACGATCGTGGAAAATGTCCACGAGCCCATCATTGTGAGCTGCTTGCGCAGCATGTCGGGGCTGACGTCGAGACTGACGCTGCCGCCTTCGTCGACGAAACACACGGTGCCCCATGCCCGGGTGCCGCGTACCGCGATCAACCGTCCCTCTGATGCGCCGGAGGTGTCGAGCGCCAAATCGGCGCCGAAGCCGTGTGTCAGCGTCTTGATGGCGACGACCGGATCGTCAGCCTTCGGGTCGATCAGGGCGTCCGCGGCGAGATCTTTGGCGCGCGAAAGCCGCTCCGGGCTCACATCGAGTGCGATGACACGGGCGCCCATTGCGGCGGCCAGTTGCGTCGCCGACAGACCGACTGGTCCCTGGCCGACGATACCGATCGTATCGCCGCCCGTCAGATTCATCCGTCGCAGCGCGCAAAAGGCGGTGCCGGTGTCGCAGGAAATCGCCGCGCCGGTGGCAAAGCTGAGTTCCTCCGGCAATGGCACCAAGCGTATTTGCCGGGACCTTCATGTAGGGTGCATGCGCGCCATGCCCAGTCACGCCATAGACAATGCTGCCATTGACGCACATCTGCGACCATCCGGTCAGGCACTGCGGGCAGCACCCGCAGCCGCTATAGTGATGCACCATGACGCAGGCGCCGACGCGGGCGGTGCGCTCGCCGACAGCGGTCCCGACCGCTGCGACGATGCCACATGGCTCGTGTCCGGCGATGACAGGGCCGCTCATCTTTCCGAGCCCAAGGGACGAGAGGGCGCCGGTTGCGCGATAGAACTTGAGATCGCTGCCGCACATGCCGGAGGCCTTTATTTCGATGACGACATCGCGGGGCCCCGGCGCCGGATCAGGAAATTCCGCAAGCTGCAATTTGCGTTCGCCGAGGAAAATCACGCCGCGCACGGTCTATCTCCCGATGACGCGATTGAACCAGGTCACTGGTTTTCGCCCCCTTGTGTGTCTTGTCAACGGAGGCGCCTTACAAGGCATTGGATCGCCAAATATCTGGTCCGACGGGCGCGCAGCGAAATTTTGCGGGCATGTCATTGTTGAGTTTTGCAACACAATCCCCCCCGAGAGCGGACTTATGACAGTGGCTGATGTTCAGACGTATTTGAGCGTTATACCGCCATCAACGACCAGCTCGATGCCGGTGACGTACCGGCTCTCGTCGCTCGCAAGATAGACCGCCGCCCATGCGACATCCATGCATCGCCACCGAATCCCATCGGCACCTGCCGATCGCGCGCGCGCCACATTTCTTCGACATTGCCCTCCGCATAGCTCTTGGCGAGGCCGGCGCTCTTCTCCACCATCGGAGTCTTCATCAGTCCCGGCAAAATCGCGTTCACTCTGACCCGCTTGCCCGCATATTCGACTGCGGTCGTTCTGGTCAGTTGATTGAGAGCGGCCTTCGATGCGTAATAGGTGGCATAGGGAACACCGGTATAGCGGATCGAGGCGATCGAAGAGATATTGATGATCGAGCCGCCATTGTCCTGTCGGACCATCAAGGGGATGATGTGTTTCATCGTGAGGTATGCGCTCTTGAGATTCACTGCGAGGACGCGATCCCAATCGGCTTCCGAGACCTCGACGACGCCGCCGACTTCGGCGACGCCGACATTATTGTCGAGCACGTCGATGCGGCCGTAGGCGGAAGCGCAGGCCGCAACCATTGCCGCGACCTCAGCGGCCTTGGTCACATCGGCGCAATGGGCGACCGCCTCCCGCCCTCGCTCCTGATGATCCCGGCCGTCTCCTCCGCGGCGGCCGGATTGATGTCTGCGCAGAAGACCCGCGCGCCCTCGCGGGCAAAGGCGACAGCCGTGGCCTTGCCGTTGCCCCAGCCCGGCCCGATCGAGGCGGCGCCGACTACAAGCGCGACTTTCCCTTTGAGCCGCTCGACCATTCAGCTTCCCGTTCTTTGCCCCGCGTCGGTTCGCGCAGCTCGGTCTTAAGGATTTTGCCGTAATTGTTCTTCGGCAGCGGCGCTCTACGAACACATAATCCTTCGGCCGCTTGAACCGCGCGATGCTGCTTGAGGCACAGCGCATCAAGCTCCTTGCGATCGGCTTCGCCTACGACATAAGCGACGACGACCTCGCCCCATTCCGCGATCGGGCCGGCCAATCACCGACACTTCATGGACGCTTGCGTGCTCAAGCAGGACTTCCTCAACCTCACGCGGATAGATGTTGGAGCCGCCGGAAATGATGACGTCCTTCGACCGATCTTTCAGCGTGAGATAGCCTTCGCGATCAAACACGCCGACGTCGCCGGTGTGCAGCCATCCGCCGCTTAAGCGTCTGCAGCCGAAGCCTCGGGATTGCGCCAATAGCCCGGCATGACGACGTCGCCGCGGCATAGCACCTCGCCGATCTTCGCCCGCAGGCAAAGCCCGATCGTCGTCGTCGAGCGACCATGACCTCGACGCAAGCAAAGGGGCGGCCAGCGGATCCGAGCCGGTCAGCCCAGCGCGGATGATCGCGGTCGGCGATGTCCTGCTTCGACAGCGTCGTAATCGTCATCGGGCTCTCGCCCTGGCCGTAGATCTGCGCAAAGCGCGCGCCAAACCGGTCGATGGCAGCGCGGGCATCGGCAACATACATCGGCGCGCCGCCCCAGATGATGGTCCTGATGTGATCCGGATTGCATTGCGCACGGCATTCGACCATCCGCTTGACCATCGTCGGTGCCGCGAACATCGAGCCGCGCGGCCAGTCATCGAACAGGCCGAAGCACCTCCGTCGGCATCGAACGAACTGGATTCCGGCACGACGTTGACGCCGAGCCGCAGCGACGTGCGCCATCATGTAGAGTCCCGGAGCCGTGGCTCATCGGCGCCGGCGTGCAGCAATACGGATCGCCGGGCGTGATCGGGTCGACTTCGTCGGCATAGGCGTAGCTCGCCGCGGCCAGCACCCGATGGGTGAGCATGGCGCCCTTCGGTCGGCCGGTGGTGCCCGAGGTGTAGAACAGCCAGGCGAGATCATCGCCCTGACACGGCCAACTCGCGATCGGGTCGGCGGTAAATAATGCTTTGTATTCGACGCTGCCGATTTCGATTAAATGTTCAAGGGTAGATTGGACATGGGCGGCGATGCTGCCAACAAGCTCGCTCGATGCGAAGCACACGCGGGCACCGGAATGCTGCAAGATGTAGCCGAGCTCGCGACCATGAAGTTTCGCATTGGCGGGCACCGCCGCGAGCCCCGCATGCCAGACGCCGAACATCAGCTCGACATAGTCGGGACAATTCTTCGCGACTATGGCAACGCGGTCGCCGGGTTGCAGCAAAAGACGGTTGCGCAGTGACGCCGCAAGTCTTGCCGTGCGCTCGGCGACCTCGCCGTACCGCCTAATGACGCGCGAGCCCAATCCCAGGGCAGGCAGATCCCTATGACTTGATCCCGCCCGTTCGAGCCAAAGCGCAAGATTCATGCACGCTATGCCGCCTTCGGACCGAAAATCACACCCTACCACATCGTTGAGCTGAGCAGTTGTTTTGCACTACAGCAAAGTTGACGGTTCGACTTCCGCTCCGGGTCAAACTCGACACATCCGCGATGTCGGCGGCACGTCCGCTATGCCCCCAACACCGGTCGAATTACTGCAGCGCCGCGAACGGTAGAAGTAATGGGCCCAGTAGCGGCCATTTCGGTGCTTGACGCAGATCAATGGAAGCATCCGCGAATTTTCGCATTATGGCGATGCTTTCAGGCAAGCTGAGTTTTAACCTTTGCCGAAGCATTGGCACGGACTCCGCAGGAAGTTACGGAGGCGAGGCGCTCGACCTTAAGGAACGGAGTCTACACACGTCGCGCCGTCCGGGAATTCACGGCTGAGGGGGTCAGTGAAAGCATCGTCCGCGACCTCATCGAGGCGGCCGTTCAGCGCGCGTGCAGTGAATCAGCAGCCCTGGTCGTTATGCGTCATCCGGGATAAGGGCGTGCTTGCCAGAGATATCCCGTTGAGGCGAACGGGTCCTATGCTAACAACGGTAGTGAATCAGCCTCGTTTCGCATCATTTTGATCATCTATTGAACGATCCGAATTTCGACGTCTTCTATCACGCCCCGGTCCTCATTGTGATTTCCAGCGTGGCGGAGATCCCATGGGCCGTCGAAGACTGTGCCCTCGCCGCTGAGAACCTGATGCTCGCAGCCCGCGCCGCAAGGCTCGGGACCTGCTGGATCGGATTTGCCCAGGCCTGGCTTGGGACCCTTGAGGGGAAGGCGATCCTCAAGCTTCCCGCGGCGTCCCAAGCCCGTTGCCCCGATCATCGTCGGTCACCCGAAATCGGCGCCGCCGCCGGTCCCGAGAGAGAACCGGAAATCCGCTGGATCGGCTCGTAAGTCGCGAACGCCGACGGTGCGAACAAGACTGGGACATTACGATGAAGGACCTGCCTTTTATCCAAAGTCTACCAATTGCTCGAGCCGGGCCCGGTCGTTCTGTTCGACGGCGGCCCGCGACGGGCGCGCCGACGTCATGACCATGTCGTGGCACATGATGGTCGAATTCGAGCGCCAGTGTCGCCTGCGTCGTTAGCGGCGCCAATTACAGCTTCTCAGCCCTGCGCGCGACCGATGAATGCGTCATCGCCATGCCGGCGCGGGAGCTTGCGCCCAAGGCGGTGGCGGTCGGAAATTGCTCGGGCCGCGACATCGACAAATTTGCCGACGTTCGGTCTGGGCCCAAGCCGGCCAAGCGCGTGGCGGCGCCGCTCGTCGCGGAATGCTTCGCCAATCTCGAATGCGGGTCGCCGACACCGTTGGTGAGCAAATACAACCTCTTCGTTCTCGAAGTGGTCAAGGCCTGGACAGATCCGGCACAAAGCGTCCGAAGACAATTCACCATCGCGGATATGGCACATTCGTCTTCGACGGCAAAACGATCACGTTGAAGTCGCGGATGCGGTGATCCACGTTCATTTGTAGCAATGGCCAGCCGGTCGCGCTTTGATCTGGCTCAATGCGGTTGCACATCGTATGACGGCGCAGGGCAGTGACGGCGCGAACGGCAACCTCACCAAGCTCGATACTTACCGGCCGCACCGCTGCCACTAATCAGACTATAATCTGCTGACCAGGGCCCGAAACCGTTTCGATCGGCATCAGCATGACCCGCTCGCCAAGCGACGAACGAAAGAAACCGTGGCTCTCGTAGAAGGCGACTGCGACGTCGTCGACGGCGTGAGCACGATGCCCTACCCCCGCTATTCAGACGCTGCAAGACACCGTCTCAGAGCATCTGCCAATAGGGCCGACCCTAGCCCATGGCCTTGCCATTCCACATCGACGGCGAGGCGACCGATCAAGAGCAGCGGCACTTGCTGGGGCATGCCGCGCCGGAGTTTTGCCGAAGGGAGTACGTTGCGCTGTTCTACGGCCGCCGAGATCGAAAAATAGCCGAGTACACGATCCGGTTCTGCGGGGGGGCAGACCACGTAAGTCCGCGCGGAAAGCGCTTCGCTCAAAGGGCTCGCTCACGAAGCCACTGGTCGAGCGAGGAATCGACGCCATTTGTGAACAGGGATACAACGTGGCTAGCAGCAAGCGGTTCAGGAGGGCGAAGCTGCGGCGACGCAGCGCTCAAGCGTCCCACGGCGCTTTCCGATTTAACCTGGCGCGGGCCTTGGCAGATGCTGCGGGTGGCGAGTTGAGCTGTGCCAAAAACGCGGATGTGCGTCGTCGTCCAGGAAGAAGGTGCGCTGATCGAGGATCGTCTCCTCAGCTTGACGGCGGGCGCTTTGTAACATGAATTCCGACAAGTCTGGTGGCGCAGAGCCGCCGCCCGATTAAGTAGTGCTTTCGCCTCCGCGGAGGCGCGAATTTGGATCATACTATCCTTACGTCGAGCCGGAGCTGACATACCTATCTCGTCAATCGAACCTAATTTGCTATAGCCCTTGTACTGACGTTGTCAATACAAGGCCAGACCGGGGCGCTCGGCGGGACCAACTCAGCCCATGTTTGACGCAATCCGCTCAGACGAAGATTCAGGGTGTACGGATTTCTGTCTCATCTCCGCTCCTTGATGGTTACGATGAGCCAGAAATCCTCCGTTCCTCAAGCCGTTAATCTGTCTCACAGGAGCTGATGCTGGACAGTTCACGGGTGCGTTTCGTTTTTAGCAGCGCGCATTCCTGCCGCAGGGGAATCACGTTCGCACATGTATGCGCCGTGCTTTGTGTTTCCGTAATTTCTGGTTCCGCTAAAGTGGTAGATTTTAGAAGTCAAATTGACCCACACAACGATATCACTCGGACAACGAGCCTTAGCCTGTGCTTCGGTTGAAAATTCATTGGACCCAAGGGGAATAGCTGGGATGGTGGGAGCCGGTCCTGGAGGTTGAGGTCGGTTGGGGAACGGGCCTAGCCGGAGGAGCGGCAGCCGTTGGTGCCGGAGCAGGGGGCCGCTGTAGGAGCGGGGCGTCGGTGCCGCCGGTGCCGCAGTGGGTTGAGCGGGTGCAGCGCCACTGCGACATTGAGCGACGTAAGCTTTCTCGGTAATTCCGTTGGCTTGATTGGCCGCTTTATTGGCCTGCCATTCTTCTTGGCATTCCTTGACGGTCTTTTGTCCCGTAGCCGCTTCGGGGCGAGCGGAAGTAGGAGCCGGGGCGGAGCCTGCTGGTGCCGCTGTGGGTTGAGCAGGTGCAGCACCACTGCGACATTGGTCGACGTACGCTCTTTCGGTTATTCCGTTGGCTTGATTGGCCGCTTTGTTGGCCTGCCATTCTTCTCGGCATGCCTGGCGGTCTTTTGTCATTCTATCCGTTTGGCAGCTGCACTAGGAGCAGAGGCGGGAGCCGATGGAGCCGCTGTGGTTTGCCCGGGTGCAGCGCCACTGCGACATTGGTCGACGTAAGCTTTTTCGGTAATTCCGTTGGCTTGATTGGCAGCTTTGTTGGCCCTCCATTCCTCCTGGCATGCCTTTACGGTCTTTTGTTGCGCTATTGCATGCGAAGACAGCGTCACAAACCCAAAGACCGCCGAGCACATGACAATTGCGATTTGCCGTTTCATTTTGTCGTCTCCTTTAAGCATCCGGACCAGTTGAGCCTTGATCATCTCTACCATATAATTGAGACATCAGCGGCAGTCGGCGTCTCGATCACGAGCCTATCGGGGTCCGGCGACACGAGTGAGGGACCGGCTTCGCACGCGATCCATCCGCGCTGCTGTAGCCGATTGTCCACGACCGGAGTTGGCGCTAGCATTCCAGCATGTTCGGATCGAATAATGCGCGCGAACGTCACCGGATCGCGCTACGCCCGACAACGCGTGGCGAATATTGGACCGAAGTGCTGTGGATCGCACTCGGGCTCGCCTACTCCGTTTCGTTCTATGGTTTATGCGGACTGTTGCTATGGCGCGCGGTGCGCCCAATATTCTTCTAAACATTCGATACATAAAACAGTCGCATAAGGTAGCCAACTTCTTCGACGGGGACCATAATGCGGGGCCCGCATGAGTGTTGCTTAGATCTGACAAA
>CAWGKJ010000024.1:0-7779 GCA_963823115.1 uncultured Alphaproteobacteria bacterium
GCGGCGGAAGGCCCCATCGTCGTCGGCGAGGCATTTCGCCAATTGAATAGTGAACGGCGACGCAGGTGGTGATTGAAATTCCGCCTGACGTTGCAGCCGCTCGTGAGCCAGCGCCGTCGGTCGCGCGGTCCTCGTCGACGGTACAATCACCAGAACCAAACTCTGACGCAATTGTACGTGCGGCGGCTCTGCTCGCGGGCGCGCGCTTTCCGGCCATTTTCGTTGGTAGCGGCGTATTCGGCGCAGAAGATGAACTGCGCACTTTGGCCGAAATGCTGGAAGCGCCGTGATCATGAGCGAACATGGCCTTGGTGCGCTCGACATCCGTCATCGCTTGCACAAACCACGCAGGTTGGCAACGATTTGTGGCCGAGCATCGATGTTGCGCTTGCCGTTGATTGTCCCTACCGGAAATCAATTCCGGACGTATTGATGATGCAGTCCTCCGAGGAGCGGTTTGGCGATGATGCTGCCGACGGTCTCGATTGCCCGCGAAACTGGCGCATCCTTGTCCAGTGATAAGTGCGTGCGCGCATCGTTGTAGTATTTCTGATACGATCCCAGCAGGTGGCGAAGATGCCGCTCGCCAAATACAACGACATTGTCTAAGCACTCCCGCCTGATCGAGCCGATCAGCCGTTCCGCATATCCGTTTTGCCACGGCGATCGCGCCGCGGTCGGCCGGTCACGAATGCCCATCGCCCGAAGGCGACGGCTGAAAATATCGCCATAAACAGCGTCGCGGTCACGGACCATGTATTGCGCCGCAGCTGTCCACCCATAGGCCTCTGTGAGCTGACGCGCGATCCATGCTGCCGTCGGATGGGCAGTGATGCCTAGCCATAGGATTGGGCGCCGAACATGTTGCAATGTCAGCAGTCCATAGAGCAATCGAAACGAGATGGTCGGAACCACGAACAGGTCCATCAACGCGATGCCATCAGCATGATTGAATAGGAACGTCTTCCAGCCCTGGGTTGGAGGCCTCCTATGTTTTGCCATGTACTTGGTTCAGTAGGATTTGAACCTACGACCTTCAAGTTTTGGGCCTCCCAAATCCTCGCTCATCATCCGCCGGCGGCGCACGCCTTGCCAATTTTATATATTAATTTCAATCGCATAGGGGTTCGTAGTTTTATCCTCTCCGGCGCGCCAAGCTTACTCCCTGTCGCCCAAAACATTTCAAAGAAAGACCCGCGACGGCCCCAGACTAAAAGTTGCGTTTAGTCTGGGGTTTAGTCTGGCGAAATTTAAGGGACCCCAAGACGCCGCTGCATGCTGCATGTGGATGATGGATCCGAACTACTCGACACATGGCGAAGCTCGCTGCACCCGATGCTATGACCGGCGTGAAGCACAGTGGGCCAATCGCGTAAATCAGCGCGACACCATCAACGCCATACGGAACGATATTGGGGTCGCGCTCGGTTTCGATAAGTCGCAACCTTGGAAGCGCCGTAACGACGCGGCGCACGGCCTCGCCATGGAGGACGGCGAAGAGCTTGACGTGATCCGCGACATCAAAGTCCTCAAGATCATGTTCCATCGCATACTGCTGCGGATCGTCAATGGCGCCGACAGCTACCATGAGTATGCCACGCCGGGATTTCCGATCCGCAAGCTGCGTCCCGCCGGCAAGATCGGGATAGCCGCGGCCGATTCTCAGGGAAAAAAATGGCGCGCAAAACTCCCGGCCTGGATCAGGAGTAACGATCTAGGGCGGGCGGAGATCATCTCATAAATCAAGAGGAAAAGAATGCCCGGCACGACGGCGGATGCATCTATTGCGGCAGTCCGGGGCAGTTCAGCGACGAGCATGCGGTATCGGCCGGACTCGGCGGCGACGACAGTACATGGCTGCTCAAGGAGTGCGTCTGCCGCGTCTGCAATACCGATATTTTTCGAAGCTGGAGACCAAGTTTTTGCGCTCTTCGCCAGTGGCGTTGGCGCGGCTGTTCCTCCAGCCTCGGACTCGGGACAAGGGCAGTAAAACGGGCGTCCCGTCGGTGCAACCGAAGGCCAGTTATATCCGCGATCCCGAGACCGGGATTCTGCTGGAAGCGGAGTTCGGCGCGGGGGGAAGCAGCGAGGTCCTCCCTCAGCTCCTGATCGTGAACGCAGGACAAATCGCAGTGACGGGACGGGATGCCAGTTCCGCGAGTGCATTCTTGTCCGAGCTCCAAAACGCTTTGTCCGACGAAGTGACCTTGATCGAGAAATCGCGCGAAGGATTCGAAGTCGCGTACGAAACCACGCCGTTGATCTGGAACGACGAAGCCTATGCGCCGGGCGCGACCGCGACCCACGCGCGTCCACCGAAGACGGGTCTATGGATTGAGCCGCTTATCCGGCCCGAGACGGCACAAGCTGGAGAGGTCCTGCTACCGCGGATATTCCGGCGTCCGGCTGGACAGCTTGTGTGCAGGGCCGCTGCCGTCGAACATGCGGCCTTTTTCCTGACGGCGCTGCGCAACGCCCCCGAGCTGCTGGATGCGAGCAAGCTGGCTGCGGCAACGATGGCGCACGACCGTCCCGGATTCCATCAGCGGTACCTGATCGATATGTCCGTTCACGACCGGGTGCTGACCAAGATCGGGTTGAACTTGGTCGCGAAGCTCCTCGGGCTGGACCTGATCCGGAAACCCGCCTTCGATGGCGCCGTGCTATATGCGCGCGATGGCCGAGGGGCCGTGCTCAAGCTCCCGCCGGAAGCGCCGGCCCAGTTCACGGAGATGCTCGGTCCGGCACTTCCCGACCGCCACAACCTGGCGCTTCTGCCCATTCCGCGCCCCAATGGCGGCTACGGACTTGCGTTCATGGCGCGGCTCTATGGAGGCCCAGCGGAAGTGATTCAACTCGCGGAATTCAGAGAGCCAATCCCGGAGCTGAGACGGCCGATCGTTCTTCTCGTCGATTACGTCAACCACAAGATCGAGCGGCCGACGATTGAAGAGAGCGCGATCGAGTGCGCGAGGAAGAGCGACGTTTAGCGTCGCCGGCTGGGAAGCGCAGCCGGGCTTCGATTTCGAACTCAGCGCTTCGTCGAATAGTCCTCATCTGTATTAAGCGCATTCAACAAGCCGAGGGTTGGCTTGGGTGGCGCCGGCGGCGGGAAATGCGAGAGAAGGCCGCCAACGCCCGGAGCGAGCGGGTTCTCCCCAAATCCGAGTGCCGCGAGCGCGCCCAGGCCGAGCTGCGGCTTCGGAGAGGTCGTTGTCCGCGGCCAGTCGCGAACCGTCACGCGTTGCATGGTCCAGCGCCCATCCGCTGTGACCTCGATGCGCATGGAACCATCCTTGCGGGTCGTGGCCACGTAGCGGCGCTCGTTTGTGACGAAGACCGCGCCGGCGCAGCGGGTCCGGTACCAGTCGTCGGTATCCTGACTGTCGTATTGGCGCTGCTCATCCGAGATAATGACAAGCTGCGGGCGGAACAATTCGAACAATTCGGTGCAGCAACCGCTTTCCCGGCCATGATGCGAGGCGACGAACACCGAGACGTCCTGCACGTCCTGGCGGAACGCCGGGATCGTGAGCAAACGCCGCCAGCCGGCGACCTCAAGATCGCCCGTAAACAGGACCTTGAACGCGCCGAACTGGGCGATTACCGCGAGGCGATCACGGGGTGGACCGCGTTCTGCGGCTTGGCGAGTCCTTGATTATGCAGCGTCGCTGGGGGCCTCTTCTGCAGGAAGAATGCCGAGACGCGCTTCGGCCTCGATGCTCGAAGCTGCGGACCGCCAGAAGGTTCTCGCCATCTGGGCGGCTACTGCGCTCCGCTTCGCGGCAGGGCAAGATGCTATCGAGCCGCTGCGGCAGTTGCGAGCAACATTTCCGTTTGGTGATTGGGCAGAACTCCAGCTTGGGAAGATTGGCGTTGCCATCCCGGTCGGGAGCTGTAGGTGGCGCAGAGGGTGGTCATGGAGAGACGACGGTTTACGCGGGAGTTCAAGCTTGAGGCCGTACGCCTGATCAGAGATCGCGGGGTCTCGGTTGCGCAGGCGTCACAAGACCTGAAGGTTCATCCGACACAGCTGCGCAATTGGGTGAAGGCCTTTGCGAGCGATCCGGCGCAGGCATTCCCCGGCCAGGGTCAGATGAAGCCCGAGCAGCTTGAGATCGCGCGGCTCAAGCGCGAGGTGCTCAAGCTGAAGGCCGAACGAGATATTCTAAAAAAAGCCGCGGCCTACTTCGCGAAGGAATCGACGTGAAGTTCTCCTTCATTGCGAAGCACCGGGGGATCTGGGCCGTAGACTGGATGTGCGGGGCGCTCGGTGTCTCGCCGGGTGGGTTCTGTGCCTGGCTGCAGCGGCCGCGCAGCCGCCGCAACCGCAGCGACGAAGAGCTCGGCGCCAAGGTTCGGGTGAGCTTCATCGGCAGCGATCGGACCTATGGTGCCAGGCGAGTATGGCGCGATCTGCTGGCCGACGGGGTCTGCTGCGGCCTGCATCGGATAGAACGATTGATGCGATTACAGGCTCTCAAAGCCCGCCACCAAACATAAGAAGCTCTCATGTCCTGGGATGGGATCCCGAGTGAACTATTGATCTGACTCGGGGTGCAAGGATCGAAATGTTTGCGATTGAAAAGTAGGAGGTCGCGCGGCGACACGCGCAAGTATGGATGCTTTTCACGGAATTCCGCGAGCGCACTCAAGCAAAAAAGGTCTGACGCCCCGCCTTCCGCGATCGCCTTCAGATTCGGCATCACTACGAGGTGACCGATGCGAGCGTGCATGACAGCCGGAAATTCGGTGAACTTCTAGCGAATAGAGCCGGACGGGCGCAGCCGGACGCGCCCGAAGGATCTGGAAATGGAGAGGGACTTGCCTCACACTCTTCCACCATTGCGAAGCTCTCGTTGATGGGGAAGCCAAATGCCTGCACCCTCTTCGAAACCGCAATTGCCATTCTTCGACTTTGCGTTACCTCTGATCGTAAAGCTGCCCACGGTCCTGCTGTCGGAGCTTCTTTTGCCGACGGTGCTCTTGGCAGCTATCTTCTACGGCCTCCGGTGGCTTGGCCTGTTGTCTATCTCTGTCTATGCCGGCGAGGTATCGTTCGCCCTGGTCCTTGGTTTCTGCGTACTCGCCGCCTTGCGCTTCAATTCGCTTGAGTTCGTGCGGAGCCTGTGTCGCGAGCGAAAGACCAATCCTATTTTTCATTTGCCCCATCCGATCGTTGAGGACCCGCGGAACGGCGAAACCGCGGCACGAAGGGCAAAGAGGTTCTGTGCAATCGCCGTCATCGAGACCAAGGCGTACACGATTTGTTACGGCGTGGTCTTCTTGGGGGTCTACTTCGCGCTTCTCTATTTCCTTAGCGCGTAGAATCCGTCTTCCATGAAATGTGTTGGCTCATGCGAGATCTTCAATTCGGTGTAAAGTCGATCGGATCGGGGGTGCTCTTCGATTTCTTTGATGCTTTTCGCATCGAGCTGTCGAACGTTAGGGGTAAATCGATCTACTTTCTCACGGTCGCTTTCCTCGCGAAGCTTGTCTTTGCCGGCCTCGTGTTGCGAATCGTGACCCTCTACTTCGGCTTTCGGAAGAGGTTTCGATCCGTGTTGCGCACGTCCGCCATAAAGCTCGACGAGGAGCGCGTTAAGAAAGCGCTGAGCAAGATCGATCCAAAGGTGCTCGGGCCGAGGCGAATGTACGTGTTCCTGCCGCCGTGGCTCAGACGGCGCCAGAAAATAGGATCGGTCAAATCGGTGGCCGACTTGGGGGGAAGCGGGCGCGACCCCTAACGGTCGCTCCGCCGATCGCGATCGCGACGTACTCTCGCCACGCGCAATTGCGCCCGGAGGCTCCGTTGTCACAATGCAGCATGGCGCTTCGCTCAGCTGTGACGAAGTCGTCGCCGATCACACGCCATTACAGCCGTAACGTTGGTGAGTTTATGGTGAGTTTGGCCCTCACGCGCTTTCGGACGATTCTGAATAAGCCATTGATTTGATTGGCGCGCCCGACACAATTCGAACGTGTGACCTTGCCTTCGGAGGGTTTGCTTTACCTCCCTACCCGTTGCCCCGGTGCTCAAAGCAGGCCAATATCTGCAGGCGCTAATCCGTGCCGCCAAATAGACCCTTGACCGAAAGGATAGATCGTTTAAGAGGGAATTTGTGGCCTAGCGAGCCCCCTTGCGGACCGAGACCTTTCGTCCGTTTTTGGGAGTCCTCGCAAGATACGGGCAAAGGGCAAAAGCCGGGCCTCGACACGGCGGCCGTGTTACGGGAGCCCCCTCCGAAACGGGGGCTGCACGTCCCACAAAAAGGCTCCCATCAGCGATGGGTTGCTACGGGACCCGCAAAGTCCAGCGGTCAAAGGGCGCGCTGACCCAAGGTCGGGATCGGCGTCGGGTGTGCCGACCCGCGGCACGCTGCGGCCAGCTTTGCTGTCCGCCTCGTGGGAATTGGACCTATGCAATCCGATCGAAATGAAGACGACTCTCGGTCATCGAAGGACGTCGACGACCATAAATTGTTTGAGCCGTGGGAAATAAAGACTCACCGTCGCAGGCGTAAACGCCGACCGACTCTTGCCAGCATATCGAAGCAAGCATTGAAGGCTGGTGCTAACAAAGTAACGTTAGCGCCTGACGGCACGGTATCGCTTGAGTTTAGCAACCCAGGCGTCGAGCCTACTCCGACCAACCCGTGGGATGAGGTTCTCGAACATGAGCTTCCGCATTAAGTTCGTGCAGCGCTGGGTCGATAAGCGTGATGGTGGTACCAAGGCGCGCTATTATTTCCGCCGCCGTGGATCCAAGCGCGTCCCGTTGCCGGGCATGCCAGGATCCCCGGAGTTCAACGAGGCGTATCACGCTGCACTCTCTGGTACCTCGGGCATCATGCCCTCGGCGGGCGCCGGCCGGACCAAAACAGGCAGCATTAGCGCACTGGTTGTCGCCTACTTCTCGTCGCCAGCCTTCCTTGCGCTCAGTGCCGGCACACAGCGAACCTACCGGCTGATCCTGGAAAAGTTTCGCAACGATCATGGCGACAAGCCAGTGGCGCTCCTCACCCGGCAGCATGTCAACGCCATGCTGGCGCAGCGTACTGGTACGCCAGCCGCGGCTAACCACTGGCTCCGATTGGTCAAGGCGCTAATGGTCTATGCTGTGAGAGAAGGATTCCGTGCAGATAACCCGGCGGTCGACGTCGAGCGAATTAGGGTCCAGAGACGGACTGCACAGCTGGACCGAGGCGCAGATCAGGCAATTCGAGGCTCGTCACCCCACTGGCACCAAGGCGCGACTAGCGCTCGCGCTGGGGCTGTATACGGCGCAACGTCGATCCGACGTGGTCCGCATGGGTCGTCAACATGTCACTGATGGCATGCTGACGGTGCGGCAGCAAAAAACCCGGACTGTCCTGACGATCCCCGTTCACGCCGAGGTCGCCACTCTCATTGCCGCGACCTCGACCGGCAACATGACCTTCCTTGTTACCGAGTACGGCCGGCCTTTCACTGCAGCGGCTTCGGTGGATGGTTCCGCAAGCGCTGTGATGACGCTGGGCTGTCCAAGGAATGCGCATTCCACGGCCTGCGTAAGGCCGCCTGTACGCGTTTGGCCGAGGCCGGTTGTTCTGCCAACGTCATCGCTGCGATTAGCGGACACGCCTCCCTACGCGAGGTCGAGCGCTACACCAAGGCGGCCGACCAGAGGCGTCTCGCCACAATCGGCATGGACATGATGAGAACAGCAAGTGTCAACGCGGATGGTCTCGTTGCCAATGGGGAAAGAGCGTGAGCTTTCACCCGCGCCGCCTAGGGCTG
>CAWGKJ010000025.1:0-190103 GCA_963823115.1 uncultured Alphaproteobacteria bacterium
GGGTCAGGGATGGGCGAAGGTCTCGTCGAATGTTGATGGAACTTTGGGGGACGGTGGGTTGAGCCACAGGACGTCACGCGGGGGCGGCTACGGACGCGAGACCGGGATCATCGATCTCGGTCACGAGCCGCCGCTTTCTGTCGACGGCTCCGAAGCCGCGGTGATCGATCGCCGCCGCGTCTCCGTGCAATGGTTTAGCGGCACCATCCTGACCGGTCTATGCGGCGCAGCCCTCATCGGCGGCGCCGTTTTTGCGTCGCTCGACGGCGAAATGACCTTTGCCAAGGTACCGGAGCGGGTCGAGGGCGCGCTGCGCGGCGCGTTCGGCGCCAACGACAAGACCGCCAGCCTGCACAAGAGCGATCGCCTGCCGCCGCCCGGCGAATCGACCGCCGCGCGGAACGTGGTGCGGGTTTCCACGGTCACCCGCGTCGGCAACCGCGACGTGATGCGGGTGCGGCCGTTCATCCGGATCTCCGGCAACCTGTCGATGACGACCAGCGATCTCAGCGCCAAGATCCCGCCGTTCAACGCCCAGCGCATGCTGAGCGACGTCGGCACCCCCGCTCCCGCGGCTTCCGACGATCCGAACAACTGCCGACGCGGCCGAACCCGATGCCGAGGTTTCGTTCGTCACCAAGGACCTTGCGCCGATCCTGCCGAAGGCGAAGGTCGCCGCGGTGGTTGCGCTCGACGAAATCCTGATGCGGGTGCGCGACGCCTCGAACTGGCACGGCAGCAGCGGCGTGCGTTACGCCGCGCTCGCCAATGCCGCCGCCGACGCCAGCGGCGCGCAGTCGGACCTGCAAACTGGCCTACGCCGCCGAGGGCACCGCCGCCGATCCCTATGCCGGCTTTGAAACCCGGGTGGTCCCGGAAAACGTCACACTGCTGCCGAAGACCAAAGAGACCAGGTCACCGGCGGCAATCCATCCGGCGAACGCGTTCACATGGTCAAGAAGGGCGATACCGTCACCTCGATCCTGCGCGATCAGGGCGCCACGCCGGAAGAAGCCAAAGCCATCGCCGCCACGCTCGGCGCCCGCGGCCGTGACGGCGGACTGAAGGAAGGCCAGAAGCTTCGCATCCTGATGGCGCCCGCCGGCCCCGGCCAGCGGCTGCAGCCCTACCGGGTGATCGTCGCCAACGATTCCAGCGTCGAAGCCGTGGCCGCGCTGTCCGACCTCGGCAAATACGTCGCCGTCGACGTGCAGAGCATGAACACCGTCACCGAGACCGCCGACAACAGCGACGATGACGATGATGACGGCACCGGGGTGCGGCTCTATCAGAGCATCTACGAGACCGCGCTGCGCAACAAGGTGCCGCCGACCGTCATCGAGGACATGGTCCGCATCTACTCCTACGACGTCGACTTCCAGCGCAAGGTGCAGCCTGGCGACTCCTTCGACGTGTTCTTCGCCGGCGAGGACGAAGGCTCCAGCATCACCGAAAAGAACGAGGTGCTGTTCGCCTCCCTCACCGTCGGCGGCGAGACCAAGAAATATTATCGCTTCCAGACCCCCGACGACGCGGTGGTCGACTACTACGACGAGACCGGCAAGAGCGCGAAGAAGTTCCTGGTGCGCAAACCCGTCAACAACGCGATCATGCGCTCGGGCTTCGGCAGCCGCCGCCATCCCATCCTCGGCTACGTCAAGATGCACACCGGCGTCGACTGGGCCACGCCCTACGGCACGCCGATCTTCGCCTCCGGCAACGGCGTCGTCGAGAAAGTCGGCTGGGAAGGCGGTTACGGCAAATATGTCCGCCTGAAGCACAACAACGGCTACGAGACCGCCTACGGCCACATGTCGGCCTTCGCCAAGGGCCTGGAGCCCGGCAAGCGGGTTCGGCAGGGCCAGGTGATCGGCTTCGTCGGTTCGACCGGGCAATCGACCGGCGCCCACGTCCACTACGAAATCCTGGTCAACGGCCGCTTCGTCGATCCGATGCGCATCAAGCTGCCGCGCGGCCGTTCGCTCGACGGGCCGATGATGGCGAACTTCGAGAAGGAACGCGACCGTCTCGATGCCATGATGAACAACCGCGGCAGCGCGGCGCGCATATCCGATGCCGCCGGCATGGGCGGGGTGCGGCAAGTCAGCAATCGCTGACCTCCTCGATACGACCGGAGGGATCCGTCCCCCTGGGGTTGAATAAATTTCATCAAGCTATTGTGGAACCCGGACGGCGGCTCTCCCGTTTGTCGTGCAGGCTTTCCGGTCGCGGTTGACCGCGAGTTGCTGCATCTTCGCCGGCCGCTGGCGAGCGAGTTCACGACAGCTTGAGGATGAAACCCATGAAGCGCGTGACACGGGACGACGTAATCAAGGAGCGTTGGCCGGATCGACGATGTGACCATCGCCGAAATCATCGGAACCGGCGCGACGGCGGACGAACTGGCGGAGGCTCAGGCCTGGATCGCCAATGACGAGCCGTTGATGAACGCCGGCAAGCCGTTGGCGACCGGGCGCGTCCGCGAACTCATCGATATCCTCGCGGAGCTTGAGCCGAGTGAGGACGATGACGAGGCCACAGTCCCCGTCGCCGGTCAGGCCTGAGATGAACTCCCTCTCCCTTTGCGGGAGAGGGGAAAAGGTCAGTTCAGCTTCCGCTTCGGCACCGGCGCCTCGAACTGCGCGATCTCGGCGGTCTGCGGCGCCTTGCCGTTGAAGGTCAGCACGTTGCCTTCGCTCGAAATGGCGACGCGGTCGCCATCCTTGACCTCGCCGGCGAGGATCATCTCCGCCAGCGGATCCTGCAGATGCGCTGGATCACCCGTTTCAGCGGACGCGCGCCATAGGCGGGGTCCCAGCCCTTGGCGGCGAGCCAGTCGCGCGCCGCGGCATCGAGCGTGAGCGTGATCTTGCGATCCTCCAGCAGCTTCTGCAGCCGGCCGAACTGGATTTCGACGATCCGGCCCATCTCGCTCTTCTGCAGGCGATGGAACAGGATGATCTCGTCGACGCGATTGAGGAATTCAGGGCGGAAGTGCACGCGCACCATGCCCATCACCTGCTCGCGCACCGCTGAGGTATCCTCGCCTTCCGGCTGGTTGACCAGGAATTCCGAACCGAGATTCGAGGTCATGATGATCAGCGTATTGCGGAAGTCGACGGTACGGCCCTGACCATCGGTCAGGCGGCCATCGTCGAGCACCTGCAAGAGCACGTTGAAGACGTCGGGATGCGCCTTCTCGATCTCGTCGAACAGCACGACCTGATAAGGCCGCCGCCGCACCGCTTCGGTGAGCGCGCCGCCCTCGTCATAGCCGACATAGCCCGGAGGCGCGCCGATCAGCCGCGATACCGAATGCTTCTCCATGTATTCGGACATGTCGAGGCGCACCATCGCGGTCTCGTCGTTGAAGAGATATTCCGCCAACGCCTTTGTCAGCTCGGTCTTGCCGACGCCGGTGGGGCCCAGGAACATGAACGAGCCCATCGGGCGGTTCGGGTCCTGCAGGCCTGCGCGCGAACGGCGCACCGCGGTCGCCACCGCGTGCACGGCTTCGGCCTGGCCGACGACGCGCTTGCCGAGGCTGTCTTCCATCTTCAGGAGCTTGTCCTTTTCGCCCTCGAGCATCTTGTCGACGGGCACGCCGGTCCAGCGCGACACCACCTGCGCGATGTGATTGGCCGTGACGGCCTCCTCCATCATCTCGCCGGCGTTTTCCTTGGCCTCGATCTCGGCGAGCTTTTTCTCAAGCTCGGGAATCCGGCCATAGGCCAGTTCGCCGGCGCGCTGATATTCGCCGCGGCGCTGCGCGTTGGCGAGTTCGATGCGCAGGGCGTCGAGTTCGCTCTTCAGCTTCTGCGCGTTCGACAGCTTGTTTTTCTCCGCGCTCCAGCGCGAGGTCAGGTCCGCCGACTTCTTTTCGAGCTCGGCGAGTTCCTTCTCCAGCGCCTGCAGGCGGGTCTTGGAGCCGGGATCGGTTTCCTTTTTCAGGGCTTCCTGCTCGATCTTCAGCCGGATGATTTCCCGGTCCATCGAATCGAGTTCTTCCGGCTTGGAATCGACCTGCATCTTCAGCCGCGCCGCCGCCTCGTCCATCAGGTCGATCGCCTTGTCGGGCAGAAAACGGTCGGTGATGTAGCGGTTCGACAGCGTGGTCGCCGCGACAAGCGCGGAATCGGTGATGCGCACGCCGTGGTGCTGCTCGTATTTGTCCTTCAGGCCGCGCAGGATCGAGATGGTATCCTCGACCGTCGGCTCGGAGACGAAGATCGGCTGGAACCGCCGCGCCAGCGCCGCGTCCTTTTCGACGTGCTTGCGATACTCGTCGAGCGTGGTCGCGCCGATGCAATGCAATTCGCCCCGCGCCAGCGCAGGCTTGAGCAGGTTGGACGCATCCATCGCGCCGTCGGCCTTGCCGGCGCCGATCAGGGTGTGCATCTCGTCGATGAACAGGATGATGCAGCCCTCGGCCGAGGTCACTTCCTGCAGCACGGCTTTCAGCCGCTCCTCGAACTCGCCGCGATATTTCGCGCCCGCGATCAGCGCGCCCATATCGAGCGACAGCAGCTTCTTGTCCTTGAGGCTTTCCGGCACGTCGCCGTTGAGAATCCGCAAGCGCCAGACCTTCGACGATCGCGGTCTTGCCGACGCCGGGCTCGCCGATCAGCACGGGATTGTTCTTGGTGCGGCGGGACAGCACCTGGATGGTGCGGCGGATTTCCTCGTCGCGGCCGATCACGGGATCGAGCTTGCCGTCGCGCGCCGCCTGCGTCAGGTCGCGCGCATATTTCTTCAGCGCGTCATAGGCGTTCTCGGCCGTCGCACTGTCGGCGGTGCGGCCCTTGCGCAGGGCTTCGATCGCCGCATTGAGGTTCTGCGGCGTGACGCCGCCCTTTCTCAAGATGCTGCCGGCTTCGCTGTCTTTCTCAAGCGTCAGGCCGAGCAGCAGCCGCTCGACGGTGACAAAACTGTCGCCGGCCTTCTCGGCGGCCTTTTCCGCGGCGTCGAACGCGCGCGCCAGTTCCGGCGCGAGATAAACCTGCCCGGCGCCGCTTCCGGAAACTTTCGGCAGCTTGTTGAGCGCGTCCTCGGTGGCCTTCAGGATCGCGCGCGAATTGCCTCCGGCGCGGTCGATCAGGCCGCCGGCAAGGCCCTCGCTGTCGTCCAGCAGCACTTTCAGCATATGCAGCGGCGAAAATTGCTGATGGCCGTCGCGCATCGCAAGCGACTGCGCCGACTGGATGAAACCGCGCGCACGCTCGGTGTATTTTTCAATATTCATGTTTTGCTTCCCTCGGCCTGCCGCCATCGCCCCTAAGGCATGAATGCGGCATCTTCATTGGGTTTCCGCGCGGCCGTGTTGACATTCCTCAAACCGGCCGCGGTCGTCGCCGCCACTGCGCCGGCTTGCGGCAAATGTGGGAACAGCGTTCGCGGAAACGGAAGAGGCGAATTCACAAATTCGTGTGCGGTGGCGCAGCGGCCGGGAATTCTCCTAAAAAGCCGGATGTCCTCCGTCCAACCTGCACAAATCGCCGGTATCTACCGCTATCCCGTCAAAGGCCTGTCCCCGGAACCGCTGCCGCGCGTCGCGCTGGAGGCCGGCCAGACGCTTCCCGCCGATCGCCGCTACGCCATCGAAAACGGCCCCAGCGGCTTCGATCCTGCCGACCCGCAGTGGATGCCGAAGACCTATTTCCTGATGCTGATGCGGAACGAAGGGCTGGCGGCGCTGCGCACCCGTTTCGACGAGGCCAGCCATGTCCTGACCATCCGCCAGAACGGCGCGGTCGCGGTGCAAGGCGATCTCGAGACTTCGGAGGGGCGGGCCGCCATCGAGCGTTTTTTCGCCAATGGCCATGCCGGACCGGTCAAGGGGCCGCCGAAAATCCTTTCCGGCAAGGGCCACAGCTTTTCCGATGTCGCCAGGAAGGTGGTCTCGATCATCAATCTCGGCAGCCTGAAGGCCATCGAGGATGTCGTCGGCCAGCCGGTCCACCCCTTGCGGTTTCGCGCCAATCTCTATGCCGAGCGGCTGGCCGGCCTGGCACGAGTTCGATCTTGTCGGCCAAACGCTGGCCATCGGCGATGTCCGCCTGAAGGTCGTCAAACGGATCGTCCGCTGCGCCGCCATCAATGTCGATCCCGAAACCGCGGCGCGCGACCTCAACATTCCGCGCACGCTGATGCGGCGCTTTGGCCACGCCGATTGCGGCGTCTATGCCGAGGTGATCGCCGGCGGCTCGATCGGCATCGGTGATGCGATCGCGGCGGAGCAGCCGGAATTGTTGTGAGGTTTTTCGCTTCCCGATCATGAGCGTCATCTGCACGATCAAACCATAACTCCGCATCCTCGCGGCAACGTTTGCCCGAGCTTTGCTGTAACCGTCTCGCCCCTCGAAGGAGGGTGCAGGGAATGCCGGGTGCGCGCTGCACCCGCGGTCTCGTGTGCAAAATTGTGTAAAGAAACGCACACGAGCATACAGGTTCAGCGGAGGCAATCCGGCATTCCCTGCGCAATGGCCTTACGGCTTATACCGCGCGCTCCCCGGCGACGAATTCGTCTTGTCACCGTCGTCAGCGGATTGATGGCCCGCCGTAGCCCGGTTGGGCTGACATGCCTCCGCAGACTTGGCGCCAGTAACGGGCGTCAGGACCACACGGTTTTGCCGTACGCAACAAGCGCCGTCGTCTTGCGCGCCGTTGTATCACTCACGGAAGCCGCCCTGTGAACACATTGCGCGCCGACGCTGCCGCGTCCACCACATCCCATCCCGCGTTCGTGACGATCGCGATACGCCCCTCTTGGGGGATGAGACGGCGCGAGCTGGTAGAACTGATTTGCCCGACGGCGAAAGCGAAATATTTTTTTCCAGAGAACTGGACGACCCAAATCACATTGAAATCCCTGCGCAAATCGCAGTTTACGCGCAGCGCATTTGCCTGGCTCGCAATGACGAGAATTAGCGACCCGTGCCGGCTCAATTCGGCATCACGTAGGCGTAGATCCGGCCGCGCGAAATCGGCGCTTCCCTGACCCGGTTGCCGTTATTGCCGGAGATCATGATCGGATTTCCCGGCGCATCGATGCCGGTGATGATGCCGACATGGCCGCCGCCGCGCCGTCCCATCACCGCGATGGCGCCGACCTGCGGACCGGAGACGCGCTGGCCATAGCTGTGCGAACGAGCTCGCCATGTCCGAGCCGGTGCCGTGATGACCGGATCTGCTGCAGAACCATGTTCATGAAACGCGCGCACCACAGGCTGCCGCGGCCGGTGGGATTGCCGCCGAGATAGCGGCGCGCCTCGGCGACGACGTCGGACGAGCCGAAGCTACCTGGCGTGCCATGCCGCGGCGGCCGGCGCGGCATTCGGATCCGAAGCTGGCATTGCGCATCGGCAAAGCCGCGCGCCTGCATCTGCGCCACGCCGCGTCCCAGCGCGATCCGCGCGCGATGTGCCGATAATGGCGATGATGGCGATAGTGCCGCACATGATGCGATGACGGCGTGACGCATGATGCACGTGCCGTCCGTGCGCCGTGATGAGACCTTGCCGAAGCCGGAGAGGCGATAGCCGACGATCGCCAGCGAACACAACGCCAGCGCGAGCGACACGAAGCGACCGGCGAAACGCAACACAACTGAACCATACTCGATTCCTCTGTGACACCCCCGTTCCCATCGGCCCGACGGCTCGTCTCGAGGCCGGCATCCGGGCGCCGTATGCAATTTCGGGTGTGGCGAGAGCAAGACGCGATGCGGCAGTGCGGAAACGGTTTCGGGGTGATTCCGCGATGATTCCTTGACGAAGAAGAATGGTTCCGCCTCATTGCGGCCGCGAGCATTAACTGCGATTTTAACGGCGTTCTCGAGCGCCGATGCGGCGCTCAATAGAAAGAAGGAAACGCAAAATGCCCTATGCCGTCACCAGCGACAAAGTCCGGCTCTATTTCGAAGAGGCGGGCAGCGGAACGCCGATCATCTTCCTGCACGAGTTCGCGGCCGACCACACCAATTGGGAGCCGCAGATGCGCTATTTTTCGCGCGGGCACCGCTGCATCGCCTATTCCGCGCGCGGCTACACGCCGTCGGACGTGCCGCCTTCGGCGGAGGTCTACACCTACAAGCATTTCTACACCGACGCGCTCGCCGTGCTCGATCATCTCAAAATCGACGAAGGCGCATTTCGTCGGCCTGTCGATGGGTTCCTATTCGTCGCTGCAGATCGGCCTGAACGCGCCTGAGCGCGCATTGTCGATGACGCTGGCCGCTGTCGGCTCGGGCTCGAGACCTCGAAAACCTCGAAGCCTTCCGCAAGCAATGCCGCGCCAATGCCGAGCAATATGAGATCGATCGGTTCCGTCGAAGTCGCCAAAGCGACCCGCGAGGCGCCGAGCCGGATTCCGTTTTTGCTGAAGGACCCGCGCGGACACGCGGATTTCTACAGCGCACTGGCCCGGCACGATGCCAAAGGCTCTGCCAATACCATGCGCAGCTTTCAGGGCGGCCGGCCTTCGATCTACACCCTGACCGAGGCGATCCGGAAAGTCCCGACGCCCGCGTTGATCATCTGCGGCGACGAGGACGACCATTGCATCGAGCCCAGCCTGTTCTTGAAGAAGCACCTGCCGGCGGCAGGGCTCGACCTTCTTTCCAAAGTCCGGCCACGTGCTCAATCTCGAGGAGCCCGCGCTGTTCAACGAAATGGTCGAACGTTTCATCGCTCTGGTCGAAGCCGGCCGCTGGCCTGTGCGCGATCCGAGGTCGATGATGGTGGGTTAGCGCCGTCATTCCGGGGCGCGCGTCAGCGCGAACCTCAGATGTGCAATTGCACATCGGGAAACCTCGAGATTCCGGGTCGCGCTGACGCGCGCCCCGGAATGGCGGTCGATATCTACTTCGCCTTTCCCGCACGGCTGAGCAAAAACACGCCCTGCTCGCCGAACATGTTCCAGAACCACCAGGGCAGGTTCACCCGCAGCGGCCGGCCGTAGATATCGAGCGCGACTGCGCGCTCCATCTTGACATTGATCTCGTCGCAAAGCTGGACGAAATCCTTGATGGTGCAGAAATGGATGTTCGGTGTATCGTACCAGGTGGCGGGAAGGTTTTCGGTGCGTGGCATGTGGCCGCCGACCAAGAGCTGCAGCCGCATCCTCCAGAAGCCGAAATTCGGGAACGACACGATGGCGCGCTGCCCGATCCGCAGCAGATTTTCCAGCACCACCCGCGGCTGCCGCGTCGCCTGCAGGGTCTGCGACAGGATCACGTAATCGAAGGCGTCGTCGGGATAGTTGACGAGGTCGGTGTCGGCGTCGCCCTGCACCACCGCAAGCCCCTTGGCGACGCAGCGGTTGACGCCCTCGCGCGACAGTTCGATGCCGCGGCCGTCGATGCCGCGGCTTTCGAGCAGCTGCAGCAAATCGCCGTCGCCACAGCCGACGTCGAGCACCTTCGAACCGCGCTCCACCATCTCTGCCACCAGCAGGTGGTCGCCGCGATAGTGACCGGTGTCCGGCAGCACGATGCCGGTCAGCGGCAAGGCCGGTTCCTGCATGGTCATGTCGGCTGCCTCAGACCGCGCGCCTTGCCTGCGGATTGCAGAAACGCGCGGGAGATGTCGAAAAACTCGGGAAGGTCGAGCAGGAAGGCATCGTGTCCGCGGTCGGTCTCGATCTCGGCGAACGACACCCGCGCGCTCGAGGCGTTGAGGGCATGCACCAGCGCGCGCGATTCCGAGGTCGGAAACAGCCAGTCGCTGGTGAATGACACCACGCAAAACCGCGTCTGGATGCCGCGGAAGGCCTGCGCCAGCACGCCGTTGTGATCGGCGGCGATGTCGAAATAGTCCATCGCCCGCGTCAGATAGAGATAGCTGTTGGCGTCGAACCGTTCGACGAAGGACGAGCCCTGATAGCGCAGATAGCTTTCGACCTGGAAATCCGCATCGAACGAGAATGTCGGCAGATCGCGGTCCTGCATCCGCCGCCCGAACTTCCGATGCAAGGCCGCGTCCGAGAGATAGGTGATATGCGCAGCCATCCGCGCGACGCCCAGGCCGCGATGCGGATGGGTGCCCTGTTCAAAATAGCGCCCGCCATGCCAATCCGGATCGGCCATCACAGCCTGCCGGCCCAGTTCGTGAAACGCGATATTCTGCGCCGAATGCCGCGTGCTGCAGGCAATCGCCAGCGTCGAGAACACGCGTTTGGGAAAAGCCGCGGTCCACTGCAGCGCCTGCATGCCGCCCATCGAGCCGCCGACCACGCAGAACAGCGTGTCGACGCCTAAGCGATCGAGCAGCATAGCCTGGGCGCGCACCATGTCCGGTATGGTGATGATCGGGAAATCCAGCCCCCACAATTTGCCGGTGGCGGGATTGGCCGAGGCCGGCCCGGTCGAGCCCATGCAGCCGCCGATCACGTTGGCACAAATGATGAAGTAGCTGTCGGTATCGAGCGGGCGCCCGGGACCGACCATGGTTTCCCACCAGCCGGGCTTGCCGGTCACGGGGTGCACGTTGGCGACGTGCTGATCGCCTGTCAGCGCATGGCAGACCAGAATAGCGTTGGACCGGTCGGCGTTGAGTTCGCCATAGGTCTGGTAGGCGATCTGGAACGGCGCGAGATCGATGCCGCAGTCAAGCTTCAGCGGCTGGTCCGCGCCGAACAACGCGATCCGCGAACTCGGATGGTCCGCCTCGTGCGAACGCTCGTCGGGATGGATCGCCGGACTTGGTATCGATTGCACGTTTACCATTTTGACACCGACCTCCCCAGGGAGGCCCACAAACCACCACGGAAATCAGGCCATAAAAAAACCGGCCTGAACATATCGTTCGGCCGGGATCACATTTGTCCCCGGCCTGTTTAGCGAGTTGTTTAACGTGGCTGCAAGCCGGCCGGCTCAAATGACCACGGAATGGATTAAATATTAGTCGCGAACGGGCATTTCGTCAAGACAAGCCCCCGGTTAGGAGAGGCTCCATCGACTGCGCCGAGCGAAAACGGCCCTCATGGTGAGGAGGCGCTCTTGCGCCGTCTCGAACCATGAGACAGAACGGGCACTCATCCTTCGAGACGCGGCCCGCAGCCAAGTCTACGCAGGCTGCGTATAGTCAACAGCGCCGCTCCTCCAGCGACAACGGCGAAGCCGTTACGCAGGGATGAGGAGAGAATTTTGCCGGGTATTCCAGATGTCCCAATCGCCCCCCGCTCCGCCTTCGCTCGAGGTGCTGCGCAAAGAGATCGACGCCATCGATGAGCAGGTGCATGTCCTGCTGATGCAGCGCGGCGACATCATCGATCGGCTGATCCAGGTAAAACAGACCCAGGAGGTCGGCTCGGCGTTCCGCCCCGCGCGCGAGGCCGACATGATGCGCCGGCTGGTGCAACGCCATCGCGGCATCCTGCCGCTCGATACCGTGGAAAGCATCTGGCGCGTCATCATCTCGACGTTCACTTACGTGCAGGCGCCGTTTTCGGTGCATGCCGATATTTCGCTCGGCAAGTCCGCGATGCGGGATTCCGCGCGGTTTCATTTCGGATTTACGGTGCCCTACGTCCCGCATTTCAGCGCACCGGCCGCCGTCGAAGCGGTGGCCAAATCGAAGGGCGATCTTGCGCTGGTCGGCGCCACTTCCAGCCGCACCCCGTGGTGGATCGCGCTTGAAGCCCACGGCACGCCGAAGATCATCGCGCGGCTGCCATTCGTCGAGCGCGCGGACCATCCGGCGGCGCTGCCGGTATTCGTGGTGTCGCGCGTCGCCGACAGCGCCATGGTGACCGAAGTCGAGATGTGGAGCGTGCGGGTGTCCGGCTGGAACGCAGAGATCGCGCGCGCGCTGTCGCCGCTGGCCGAAATCGTCGCGGTGCCGGATACCGCTTTCGACGGCGCGGCCCTGCTTGGTGTCGGTGGCACGCCCAGGCAGCCTGGAAAAGATCAAATCGGCCTTGATCGAGGCCGGCGCATCGGTGCGTTCAACGGCTCTCGTCGGCAGCCATGCAACGCGCTATACGGTGCCCCCGAACGGGGCAGCGAAGTCGTAAGAGCCGCCCCTGATACTTTCGGAGTTGAAGATGTCCCGACCCGTGCCGAATCCCGGCATTCTCGATATTGCGCCCTACACGCCCGGCAAAAGCCCGGTGCCGGAGCCGGGCCGCAAGGTGTTCAAGCTGTCGGCCAATGAGACCCCGTTCGGGCCCTCGCCGAAGGCAATAGAGGCCTACAAGGAGGCGGCTTCGCATCTGGAGGACTATCCGGAAGGAACCTCGCGCGTGCTGCGCGAGGCGATCGGCCGCGCCTTCGGGCTCGATCCCGACCGCATCATCTGCGGCGCCGGCTCGGACGAAATCCTCAATCTGCTGGCGCACACCTATCTCGGCCATGGCGACGAGGCGATCTCTACCACCCACGGCTTCCTGGTGTATCCGATCGCCACCATGGCGAACGGCGCCATCAACGTCGTCGCGCCGGAGACCAATTTCACCGCCGACGTCGACGCGATCCTGGAGCGGGTCTCGCCGCGCACCAAGCTGGTGTGGCTCGCCAACCCGAACAATCCGACCGGGACCTATCTGCCGTTCGACGAGGTCAAGCGGCTGCGCGCCGGATTGCCGCCGCATGTGCTGCTGGTGCTGGATGCCGCGTATTCGCGACTACGTGTCGCGCAACGATTACGAGCTCGGCATCGAGCTGGTGGCGACATCGGACAACACGGTCGTGACCCACACCTTCTCGAAAATCCACGGCCTTGCGGCGCTGCGCATCGGCTGGATGTTCGGGCCGGCCAATATCGTCGATGCGGTCAACCGCATCCGCGGTCCGTTCAACGTCTCGGCGCCGGCGATGCTGGCGGCGGTGGCCGCGATCGAGGACACCGCGCATCAGCAGATGTCGAAGGCGCACACCGAAAAATGGCGCAACTGGCTGACGGAGGAAGTGACCAAACTCGGCCTCAAGGTGACGCCGAGCGTTGCGAATTTCATCCTGATCCATTTCCCGATCGAGAAGGGCAAGACCTCGGCTGAGGCCGACGCGTTCCTGACCAAACGTGGCCTGGTGCTGCGCGCGCTGAACAATTACGGTCTGCCGCACGCCTTGCGCATGACCATCGGCACCGAGGAGGCCAATCGCCTGGTGGTCGAGGGCTTGCGCGACTTCATGGCTTCCAAGTGAACGCCGCGCCGCACTTCAGGAAGATCGCGCTGATCGGCTTCGGGCTGATCGGCGGCTCGATCGCGCGCGCCGCGCGCGATCAGGGGCTCGCGGAAGAAATCGTCACCACCGCGCGCTCGGCCAAGACCCGCGCGCGGGTGCTCGAGCTCGGCGTTGTCAGACCGCGTGGTGGAAACCAATGCGGAAGCCGTTGAGGACGCCGATCTCGTGATCCTCTGCATCCCGGTCGGCGCCTGCGGTGCGGTCGCGCAGGAAATCGCCGCCCTACCTCAAGCCGGGCGCGATCGTCTCCGACGTCGGCTCGGTCAAGGGCGCGGTGGTGCGGGACATGGCGCCGCATTTGCCTGCCGGCGCCCATTTCGTGCCGGCGCACCCGGTCGCCGGCACCGAGCATTCCGGCCCCAATTCCGGTTTCGCCGAGCTGTTCATCAACCGCTGGTGCATTCTGACTCCGCCGGAAGGCACCGATCCGGATGCGGTCGAGAGGCTGCGCGCGTTCTGGGCAGCGCTCGGCGCCAAGGTCGAGATCATGACGCCCGACCACCACGATCTGGTGCTCGCGATCACCAGCCATCTGCCGCATCTGATCGCCTACACCATCGTCGGCACCGCCGATGAACTCGGCCAGGTGACGTCGTCGGAAGTGATGAAGTTCTCCGCCGGCGGTTTTCGCGACTTCACCCGCATCGCGGCTTCCGACCCGATCATGTGGCGCGACGTATTCCTGGCCAACAAGGACGCGGTGCTGGAAATGCTCGGCACCTTCAACGAGGATCTCTCCAAGCTGACCCGCGCCATCCGCCGCGGCGACGGCGAGGCGCTGTTCGAGCATTTCACCCGCACCCGCGCCATCCGTCGCGGCATCGTCGAGATCGGCCAGGATTCCGCGGCGCCCGATTTCGGCCGCCCGCACGCGCAGTTGGCGGAGAAGACGGAGTGATCCCCTCGGTCGTCCCTGCGAAAGCAGGCACCCATAACCACCGGCGTCGCGATCTATCGCCAACGGTGCGGCATCTCTCTTCGCCACATCAACGCTGGCGGCTATGGGTCCCGGCGCGCGCTCGCAAGCGCTCGCCTGGCCGGGACGACGGCAGTACGTTTGGTCAAAACAGCGGCGGGATCTGCCCGACCTTCAGCGGCCCCAGGAACACCGCGCCGTCGACAAAGCGCAGCGGAAATGCCCGCGCCTTCTTGCCTTCCAGCACCGCTTCCTTGCCGAGCGCGTTGATGCCGGCGGCGACGCCGACATTGGCGTTCTGCTTGACCGCCTTGCCGAGACCGGGAATCGCGCGGTCCAGCGCGCCGAGCAGATTGTTGACGTCCTGCGGTCTTGACGCCGGGCGCGACGCGATCGAGCGTCGCCTGCGGCACGCCCTCGTCGAGCATCTTTTCGATGCCGAGCGCCGGAATCACCTTCTCGATGCCGGCCACCGTCATCTGCAATTCGCCGTCGAGACGGCCATTCGGCGCTGAGGCCGAGCGTGCCGGCGGCGACCGCGATCAGATCGCCCTGCTGCAATTCGCGACTGCACGATCTCGACATGGCCGCCGGCGGCCTGGATCTCGCGAAACCGCTCCGGCCAGGGCTTTGGCGAGAAATCCTTCAGGCCGCTGAGCATCGTCCGCACGTCGGCATCGAACGGCTCCGCAAGCAGCGGATGCACCTCCTGCACGCTGCCGCCTTCGATCTTCAGCACGGTCTCGATCACGGGATGATCGAAGGCCGAGCCTTCGGCAAGCCGGCCATGCAGTTCGACATGTTTGGCGCGCGCCAGCGGCGTCTGCACCGATCCGTCGACGCGATCGATCTGGGGATCGTCGAACACGATGGAGGCCCGCTGCGGGACGGCCGGCAGTCCCACCACGCTGGAGCGGGCCGTGCTCCAGTTCACCGACATCGAAGGCTGCCCGCCGCGATCGGAGATCGTCGCCGGCGCGGTGAATTCCGCGATCAGCAATTTCGGATCGTAGACCTGCGCCACCACCAGGATTTCGCCGAGCTTTGCGGTGACCGGCGTCTGCGTCGCGGCCTGCCCCGCGGTCTGCGACACCAGCGACACGCTGGCGCCGTCGCAGCGGACTTCGAGACGGAACGGAAAGCCCGCCACCGAACGCCGGGCGCAATCGTAGACCCGGCCGGATTTCGCCTCCCGCGCGCGCCAGGCATCGGCCTTCACATCGACCTGGGAGGCGGCATAGAACCAGAACGCGCTCCACGCCGCGGCGGCGATCAGAAGCAGGACGGGCATGATGAAAAGGCGCCAAAGCGGGCGCCGGCGCGGCGCGAGGGTCATATCGGACATGCGGCGACCTTTGGCCAATGATTTTGTCAATTAAGCGATGCGTGCCGACACAATCAGGTTAACGGAAATTTGCAAGTTAACGGATTTTCATGGAGCCGCGGAATTCCGCTTCGCCTGAAAAGCTTCTTCTGATAGCCGTGCACCCGATGCCAGCGAAAATCCAGCCCGAAGCGGAATTGTCCAAAGGCGACCTGTGGGTGTTCGGCTACGGCTCGCTGATGTGGCGGCCGGGCTTCGAGTTCATCGAGCAGGTCCCGGCGCGGCTGATCGGCGAGCATCGCGCGCTCTGCGTCTATTCGTTCGACCATCGCGGCACGCCGGAAAAGCCCGGCCTGGTGCTCGGGCTCGACCGCGGCGGCGCCTGCCGCGGCGTCGCATTCCGGGTCGCGGCCGAGCGACGCGACGACACCGTGGATTATTTGCGCAGCCGCGAGCAGACCACCCATGTCTATCGCGAGGTGATGCGTTCGGTCTGGCTGGAGAACGAAGCCCGGCAGCGCGTCAGCGCGCTGGCCTACGTGGTCGACCGCGGCCACGTGCAATATGCCGGACGGCTGTCGTTGGCCGAACAATTGCGCTACGTCCAGCAGGGCCACGGCCGCTCCGGCAACAATCGCGACTACGTGCTGTCGACCGTGAAGTCGATCGAGGCGCAAGGTTTTCGCGACGAGCAATTGCATCAGCTCGCACTGATGCTGCACGACGACGCGCTCGCTGCATCCGCACCCAGCCGCGCCGGAGGAAGGCAAATAAGACCGCATTACGCCTTCGCCGACCCCGGCACGCGGCCGAACAATTGCGCCTGCTCGCGGCGCGCGGCCTCGACCAGCCGGTTGGTGGCCTCCTCGATCACGGTCGAGACCCGCGCGATGAATTCGTGGCGCGTCAGGCCGGGCGGCAACGGATCGAGAAATTCGACCACCAGCGTTCCCGGATAGCGCATGAAGGTCCGGCGCGGCCAGAACAGCCCGGAATTGAGCGCCACCGGCAGGCAGGTCACGCCGCAATCGACATAGATCTGGCGCGACGCCGGTCTTGTAGTGCGGCGGCGCATCGACAGCGGTGCGCGTGCCCTCCGGAAAGATGATCAACTGGCGGCCGCGGCGCACCTCCTCGCCGGCGCGGCGCGCCATCTCCATCAGCGCGCGGCCACCGGCGCCGCGGTCGACGCCGATCATGTTCGACTTGATCAGATACCAGCCGAACAGCGGAATCCATGTCAGCTCGCGCTTGAGGATGAAACAGCGGCTGATCGAAGAACTGCAGCAGCGCGAAGGTTTCCCACATCGACTGATGTTTCGATGCGACGATCAGCGGCCCCTTCGGGATTTTCTCGAGCCCGCGATATTCCACCTTGACGTTGCAGATCACGCGCATCAGCCAGATGCTGCTGCGCGCCCAGTATCTGGCGATGGCCATGATGGCCCAGCGCGGCATCAGAAGGTCGGGATGCCGACGATGACCCAGAACACCAGCACGCAGATAGAACAGCACGTTGTAGACCAGCGAACGCAGGAAAATCGAAACCATCGAAAACCCGATCAGTTGGCTTGAGCCGTCGCCGGCCTGCGCGGGAGCGATCCGGTCCGGCTGGTCCGCGAGTTCGGGCGTCGAGATCGAGACCGGCATCGGCCAGCCGCACCCGCACCTCGGCGGCGACATATTTGACGTATTCCGATAGCAGCAGCCGCAACGTCGCGCCACTGGTCCACCACGGTTCGTCGCGCCATTTGTCGCCGACCACCGCGAATGGAATGAGCGCGATATCGGGCATCGCGTGCGACAGTTCGACGATAGCCCGCGGCATGTGGTAATTCGATGTCACCACGATCAGCGATTTGAAGCCGCGCTCGTGCGCCCAGCGCCGCGTCTCCGCCGCATTGCTGCGGGTGTTGACGGCGGAGCGGTCGAGATCGACGCAGCAGCTCAAGCAGCGACTGGTTGTCGGGCAGCGAACGCGAAATATCGCTTGCCGCGTTGGTCGGATGCACGCCGGAGATCAACAGCCGCTTGCCATAGCCGCCGGCCAGCAATTCCATCGCATCGGAGACGCGCGATGAGCCGCCGGTGAGCACCACGATGCCGTCGGCATGGCGGGCAGGCTTGATTTCGGCGCCGCGCAACTGCGACAGGAACCCGACAAAGCCGATCGCGGCGCCGACGAACACGCATCGCCAGCACCGCGACGACGAGCGGCGCGCAGCCAGCCCCGCGGCGCGGCGATCGGCGCATTCGGCGATGTATCGTCGGGCTGCGGGCTCATGCGATGCTGGCGATCCTCTTCCCAACGCAAGTCTAGAACGTTTTCAGGCGAAGTGGAGTCCGGTTTGACGCGGCATTCGTAGACGCGTTCGCATCAGTCGATGTCGTCAAGCGTGGCGAACAGCGTTCGCCGCGACGCCCAGGCGGTGATCGCCGCGATCAGCACCGCCTGCGCCGCCAGCGCCAGATAGCCCGACGGGCGCAGCGAAAACGTCCCCAGCAAGCGCTGCGAACTGGTCCCCGACCGGGGTGCCGGAGAACCAGCCGGCGATCGATTCGGAGAACCCGAAACCCAGCATCGCGATGCCGCCGCCGATCACGCCGCCCTCCAGCCCGAGCCGCAGGAAATGCCGCAGGAACCGGTTGGCGATATAGCGGTCGCCGGCGCCGACGAAGTGCAGGACCTCGACGATCGGACGGTTGGCCGCCATCGCGCCGCGGGTGGCGAACGAAACCGAAATGATGGTCGCAATGATCACCAGCGCGAGGATGCCGATGCCGGCGAACACGGTCGCGCCGGTCATCGACCGCATCCGCTCGATCCAGGCGCGGTGATCGTCGACGCTGGCCGACGGCGCCACCTGCGTCACCCGGCTGCGCAGCGCCGCCAGATCGAGCGTGGTTCCCGGCTGCAACCCGCGCGACAATGACGCGCGGCACCGGCAGATCGTCGAGCGACAGTCCGCTGCCGAGCCACGGCTCCAGCAGTTTGGCGGATTCCTCCTTGGTGAAGGGCCTGACCTCGACGATGCCGGGCTGGGCACGCGCATCGCTTCGGCCACCGCCGCCGCGTCGCGGTCGAGATCGCGCCCGGCCACCGGGCGCACCTGAATGGTGATTTCGCTGGCGACTTCCGACTGCCATTCCGCCGCCGACGCGCTCACCAGCAGCACCGTGCCGGTGGTGATCGATGCCAGGAACGTCATGATGGCGACAACGGCGACCAGCGCACGGCCGGCGATCGAGGCGCGCGGCACGATCGGCGACAGGTTGCGCGCCCGCGCCGGCACCTGCGGGCGCTCGTGTCCGAGATCCACCAACGGGCCGTGCTGGTCGTCGATTCTACTCATAGATATGCAACCGTCCCTGATGCAGCACCAGCCGCCGCGCCTCATACTGATCCATCAGCGCGATGTCATGGGTCGCGATCATAACCGCGGTGCCGGACTTGTTCAGTTCGATGAACAGCCGCAGCAGCCGCCGCCCCAGCGTCGGGTCGACGTTGCCGGTCGGCTCGTCCGCCAGCAGCAGATGCGGCCGCGAGATCACGGCGCGCGCGATCGCCGCGCGCTGCTTCTCGCCGCCGGACAGGACCGGCGGCAGCGCATCCATTCGCTCGCCGAGACCGACCCATTTCAGGAGATCGATGACCTCCTTGCGATAGCTGGATTCCTCGCGGCCCATCACCCGGAACGGCAGCGCCACGTTTTCATAGGTAGTCATGTGATCGAGCAGGCGAAAGTCCTGCAGCACGATGCCGATCCGCTTGCGCAGATCGGCGATCTCATCCTTGCCGAGCAGCGAGACGTCATGGCCGAACAGGTTGACCAGGCCGCGCGTCGGCCGCAGCGACAGGAACAACAGCCGCAGCAGCGAGGTCTTGCCGGCGCCGGAGGGGCCGGTGAGGAACTGGAAGGAGTGGGCGGGGATCAGGAAATTGAGGTCGCGCAGAATCTCCGGGCCAAGCCCGTAACGCAATCCGACATTTTCGAACCGAACCAAGCTCAGCTCCGTTCGATGTGGGGCGCGGCCGGAACCCTGAAACCGAAGGCCCGGGCCTCATTGGCATCGCTTCGGCTGCGAACCAACCAAAATGGTTGTGCTTCGGTTATGGTTTCCGATTCGTTAACGGTCGCCTTGTAGCATCCCGATAACTCATTGTGGAGATCGGCTCCATGCACATCATTTGCCCCCATTGTACAACGTCCTATGCCATTGATCTGGCTACCTTGGGCGCGGCCGGCCGTACCGTGCGCTGTTCCCGTTGCAAGGAGGTCTGGCTGGCGCGGCCGGAGGATGCGATCGAGGTCGCCGGCTCCGGCGCCGGCGATGGCGGCAGCCGGCCAACGGCTGGGAGCGACGATGCCGCCGCGGAATGGGACGCGCTCGCCCGCGAGGACAGCCAGGAGCAGGATACCCCCGGTCGTCGACAGCCCCTCGATATCGAGCCGACTGGCCGGCCGACGGCGACGGCTCGCCGCAGCGCGCCGAATCCGACTGGCCGTCGGTCGCCCGCTACGACGCGGACGACACCGAAGCGGCGCGCCCGCCGCGGCCTGTCATGGTTCCGGAAGCTTTTCAGGCCGCCGGCCTCGCTGCGGGCGCGGGGCAAGTCCTTTGTCAGCCTCCCGACCGCCTGTGCCGCCATGGGCGCGCTGGTGCTGGCGCTGATGATCTGGCGCGTCGACGTGGTGCGTCTGCTGCCGCAGACCGCCACGTTCTACAAAATGGTCGGCCTTGAAGTAAACCTGCGCGGGCTGATGTTCAAGGACGTCAAGATCACCTCCGAGACCGTGGAAGGCAAGCCGGTGCTGGTGATCGAGGGCGTCATCGTCGGCGAAACCCGCAAACCGGTCGAACTGCCGCGGCTGCGCTTCAGCGTTCGCGACGCGCAAGGCGCGGAGATCTACGCCTGGAACGCCGTATTGGAGCAGCCGGTGCTGAAGCCCGGCGAACGCGCCTGGTTCAAGTCGCGACTGGCCTCGCCGCCTCCGGAAGGGCGCAATATCGATGTACGCTTCTTCAACAGGCGGGATCTCGCCAGCGGCAATATATGAACCGAAGCTGACCGATCCCGGCTCGCGAAAGACGGTGCCCTGATGCCGCGCGTGCTGATCGCCGACGATGAAGAATCCATGCGCAAGCTGGTGGCGCGCGCCATCGCCATGGACGGCCACGACATCGTCACCGCCGAAGACGGCGCCGAAGCGCTGGAAATCCTGATGCGCGAAGAAGGCGCCATTCGATCTCCTGCTCACCGATATCCAGATGCCCGTGATGGACGGGATCGCGCTGGCACTGACGGCGGCCCGCGATTTCCACGATCTGACGATCCTGTTGATGACCGGCTTTGCCGATCAGCGCGAACGCGCGCACGGCCTCAACGCGATCGTGCACGACGTCGTCACCAAGCCGTTTTCGGTGGCCGATATCCGTACCGCCGTGGCCGCCGCGCTGGCCGTGCGCAGGGGTTAGCGGAACCACCCCATCGTCATCGCGAGCGAAGCGAAGACGGAGGAGGCGCCGTCTAATAATCCTTCAGCAGCCGCTCGATGTAATCGAGTTCGATCTGCGGGCGCTGCGGATCGGCGAGACGGCGGCGCAGTTCTTCCAGAATCCGGCGCACCCGCTGCACATCGATTTCGCCGGGAATCTTGACCGTATAGTCGTCGCCGAATTCGCGCCCGTGCAGCGGCCGTCCGAGCGGATCGCTCTGTTCGCCGCCGCTCTGCTGCCGCCCGGCCGCGATTGCCCGGGCCGTCGCCCTGTCCGTCGCCGTCGCCCTGCTGCATCGCCTCGGCGAGACTCTGGGCGCCCTTGCGCAGCGCTTCCAGCGCCTTGCCTTGCGAATTCCACAGCTCCGTCGGCGTTGCCTTCGCCTAACCTGCCGCTGGCATCGCCCATGGCGTTGTCGGCTTCGCCGAGGCCGTCCTCACCGTCGCCCTGGTCAGCCTGGTCGCCTTGCTGGCCTTGCTCGCCGCGCTGCCCCTTGTCGCCGCGCTGGCCCTGCCCCATGCCGCGCTTGGCAAGCTCCTGCTGCAACTTCTTCAGCCGGTCGCGCAGGCTCTGCTGATCCTGCTGCAGGTCGCCCATGCTCTGATCGCCCTGCTTGCCGTGCATGCGATCGCGCCGCGAATCCTGGCCCTGCTTGAAGGTCTTGTCGCGCAATTGCTGCTGCTTGCGGATCATGTCGCCAAGCTCGTTCAGCGCCTGCTCCATGTCGTTGTCGCCGGACTGGCCGGGCTGCGCCATCTGCAGATTTTCCAGCATCTGCTGCAATTGTTCGAGCAATTGCCTGGCGGCCTCCTTGTCGCCGGAGCGCGACAGCCGCTCCATGCGCTCAATCATATTGTTGAGATCCTGCTGGCGCAGGATTTTGGTATTGGGATCGAGCGGCCGTGCCAGTTGCTGCGGATTGTTACGCAGCTGTTCGGCGAGCTGGCGCATGAAATTGTCCAGCGCCGAGCGCAGGTTTTCGGTCAGCTTCTTGATCTCTTCGTCGCTGGCGCCGCGTTCCAGCGCCTGCTTGAGCGCATCCTGGGCGGCGCGCAACGCCTTGTCCACATCGGTGATGTCGCCGTCCTCGATGGTGACGGCGAGCGACCACAGGCTGGCGACGACCTCGCGCAGCGCGTCATCGGTGCGGGCGGCTTCGAGTTGACGCGCGACGCTGTAAAGGCCGAGATACTGGCCGGCCTCGGGCGTGAACAATTCCGGCGCGATCATCAGCGCGTCGAGCGCCGCATAGACCTGCGAGTTCTGATTGGCGTCGAGCGCCAGGATGCGGCGCTGCTCGACCAGCGCGCGCGCCAGCGGTTTGGTGAACAGCCGCTCCGGAAGCCGCATGTTGAACGGCTCGCTGCGGCCCTCATTGCCGGCTTCGTCCTTTGCCGAAGCGTCAAGGTGACGTCGGCACCGGCATAGGGATCCTCAGCGAGATCCTTCACCGTCTGACCGACGCCGTTGCGCGTCCGCGCATTGGGAAGCACCAGCGGAAATTGCGGCGGCTCGAACAAAGGCCGCGGCGCCGCCGCATCTTTCGGCATGCCACCCGGGCGGGCCACAAAATGCGCCTGCGCTTCGGTGACGCCGTAATCATCCTCGAGCCTGTAGGACATCTGCAGCGCGCCACGGGCCTGACGCTCCGGATCCTTTGCAAGCGATATGGTCGGCGCGCGGTCGGGAACAGCGCTGAACTTCCATTGCGGCTGGCCGGAGGGCGCGCGGACATGCGCCGTGCCATCACCGGCGATAGTGAAATGCCGTTCGTTGGTGCCCTTGGGCGCCTGTTCGGTCGGCCGGGCTTCGGCCAAGCCGCCTCCGACGAGCACATCGAGCGTACCGCCGCTCGAGCGCACGATCAGCGTGGAGCCCACCGGGACCGGCGACGGTCCCGCGGCAGGCGCAGCGGCTTCCTTGTTCGCCGCCGACAGAATGATCGGCGGTTTGCCGGTGTAGAGCGGCGGCGTCACCCAGGCGTCGACCCTGATATTGGCCGGTGACAATACCCCGTTCCAGTCGAACGCGGCTTCGGTGCGCAAAGTGCGCTCGTCGCCCGCCGCGATGAAGGTCGCGACCATCATCACCGCGACCAGCGCGCGCAACGCCCAGGGATCGTGGATCGCCAGCCGCGGCGACGGCAGACCGGCACGGATACGCTTGATCGATGCCAGCGTGCGCTCACGCTGCGCCTGCCACAGCGCCTGCGCGACCGGATCCTGCGTCGCAAGCGTGTCGGTGAGAGCTGTCGCCGGGCGATGGCGGATGCCGGAGCCGCGGTCGAGCCTGTTTAAGCCCTCTTCGCGGCTCGGCCAGCGGAACCTGACAAGCGGAAACAGCGCGCCCACGGCCAACAGCGCGAACAGGCCAAGGCCGATGGCGCGCGCGACAAACGGCAGCGCCAGCCACAATCCGACCCAAGACACCGCCAGAAACAGCCCGATCACGGTCAACATCCGTGCCAGATGCGGCCAGCTCCGCTCCCACGCGATGGCATATTTGGCCCGCTGCAGGGCCTGCGCCAGCTGCAGCCGCGAAACGGCGTCAGGGTTGCGCGCTGGCTCGGACGGATCGGGGGTGGCGCCGCTCAATCATCTCTCCGGGTTGTCCGAACACCACATTAGCACAACGGCGGCAGTGAGGCACCCGATCCGGGGGGTAACCCACACCCCGGAACCCGCACGAAGGCGTGACTGAGGGTCGGCGAAACAACGATCGCCCCTCGCGTTCGCGAGGACAGCACAGGTGGAGGCCTCACAGCCACGGCGCCGGCTTGTCCATCGCGATCAAATCATCAACCTCGACGCGCGGCCGCACCACCGCGTATTGATCGTCCTTGACCAGCACTTCCGGCACCAGCGGGCGGGTGTTGTAGGTGCCGGACTGCACCGCGCCGTAGGCGCCGGATGTCATGATCGCCAGGAGGTCGCCGGCTTTGGGCTCGGGCATGGCCCGCCCGAGCGCAAGATAATCGCCGCTTTCGCAAACCGGCCCGACCACGTCGGCGACGATCGCAGGCGCGCCTGCCGCGGGTGCGCGGATCGGCAGGATATCGTGGTGCGCTTCATACAGCGTGGGGCGGATCAAATCGTTCATCGCCGCGTCGATGATGACAAAGTTCCTGATGTCGCCGTGCTTCACATAGATCACGCGCGCGACCAGGATGCCGGCGTTGCCGACGATCATCCGTCCCGGCTCGAACATCAGCGTGCAGCCGAGATTATGCGTCACCCGCTTGACGACAGCGGCGTAGGCGGCAGGCACAGGCGGCGCTTCGCGATCGGCATGATAGGGAATACCGAGCCCGCCGCCGAAATCGACATGCGAGATGGTATGGCCATCGGCGCGCAGGGTTTGCACGAATTCGGCCAGCAGCCTGAAGGCCGCTTCCAGCGGTACCAGATCGGTGATCTGGCTGCCGATATGCATGTCGACGCCGGTGACTTTGATCCCTGGCAGTTTTGCCGCACGCGCATAGACCGCGCGCGCCCGGGCGAGCGGCACGCCGAACTTGTTCTCGGACTTGCCGGTCGAGATTTTCGTGTGCGATCCGGAATCGACATCGGGATTGACCCGAACCGAGATCCGCGCCGTCCGCCCCTGCGCGCTGGCGAGCCGCGACAGTAGTTCAAGCTCGGGCTCGGATTCGACGTTGATGCAGAGAATGTCCACGTCGAGCGCCGCGCGCAGCTCGGTTTCGGTCTTGCCGACGCCCGAGAACAAGATCTTCTCCGGCGGAATGCCGGCGGCCAGCGCGCGCTTCAATTCTCCGCCCGATACCACGTCCGCGCCGGCGCCGAGCTTCGCCAGCGTGCGCAGCACCGACTGGTTGGAGTTGGCCTTCATGGCGTAACAAACCAGCGCCTTCTCGCCGGCGAAGGCGTCGCAGAACACCCGGTAGTGGCGCTCCAGGGTCGCGGTCGAATAGCAGTAAAACGGTGTGCCGACGGCCTGCGCCAGATCGATAAGATTCACCGCCTCGGCGTGCAGCACGCCGTTGCGATAGTCGAAGTGGTTCATGGCAGGCTCAGTTACTGTTCAGGAGCGGATCAAGAATGAAGGATTTCTTGCTGCCTTTGGTGGCGGCCGGCGGCGCGTCGGTTCCGTAATACGGATTAAACACGCTTGGCTTGCTCGCAGCCGGCTCGTGGTCGGCATCGGCCTGCGCCGCCGCGGCCGCCTGCGGCGGGGTGTTCGGCGGCAGATCGAGCATGCCTTTGCGTCCGCAGCCGCCGAGCGCGAGCACGGCCGCGCTCAAAAGGATGATGGCCCATCCCGAACGTGTCGGGCTGCAGTTACGATTTCACGACAAAATCCCCAATGCGGCGGCACCATACAAAGATTGCCCTGTTCTGGCGAGAGCCGGACGATCACGAAATTACAGTGAAATCCCCCGGCTCAGCCCAATTTTCGCTCTTTTTCAAGCCGTCTGAGCCAGGCTTTCGCCTGCGCCAGCACATTCTTGGGGGCGGTTCCGCCATAACTGTTGCGACTTTTCACCGAGGCTTCGACCGAAAGGGTGCCCAAAGCCGCAGCCGTGATCCTGGACTCGATCGCCTGCATGTCCTTCAGCGGCAGCTGGTGCAGCGGCACGCCTTCTTTCGCGGCCTTGGCGACAATGCGTCCGGTGACGTGGTGGGCGTCGCGGAACGGCATTTTCAGCGTCCGCACCAGCCAGTCGGCAAGATCGGTGGCGGTGGCATAGCCCTCGCCCGCGGCAGCTTTCATCCGCGCCTCATCCGGTTCGACGTCCATGACCATTCCGGTCATGGCGCGGATCGCCAGCGACAGCGCGCCGAACGCCTGCATCGCGCCCTCTTTGTCCTCCTGCATGTCCTTTTGATAGGCCAGCGGCAGCCCCTTCATCACGATCAGCAATGCCGTCAGCGCGCCGATCACCTTGCCCGTCTTGGCGCGGACCAGTTCGGCAGCGTCGGGGTTGCGCTTCTGCGGCATGATCGAGGAGCCGGTGGTGAACTTGTCGGACAATCGCACCAGCCCCACCAGCGGCGAGGTCCAGATCACGATTTCCTCGGCAAAGCGCGACAGGTGCACGGAGGCGATTGCGGCTGCCGACAAGGTTTCGAGCACGAAGTCGCGATCTGAAACCGCGTCGAGCGAATTGGCCATCGGCCGGTCGAAGCCAAGCGCCTTGGCGGTGGCGGCGCGATCGATCGGGAACGAGGTGCCGGCAAGTGCCGCGGCGCCGAGCGGCGATTCATTCAGGCGCTTGCGCGCGTCGGCAAAGCGGCCGCGGTCGCGCCCGGCCATCTCGACATAGGCCAAAAGATGATGGCCGAACGTCACCGGCTGCGCGGTCTGCAAATGGGTGAAGCCCGGCATAACCGTGGCGGCATGTTCCAGCGCTCTCTCCACCAGTGCATATTGGAACGCGGCCAGAGCGGCATCGGTCTCATCGATGGTGTCGCGGACATAGAGCCGGAAATCGGTCGCCACCTGGTCGTTGCGCGAACGCGCGGTATGCAGCCGTCCCGCGGCAGGCCCGATCAGTTCGCTTAGCCTGCTCTCGACATTCATGTGAATGTCCTCAAGCGCGCGCTTGAAATCGAACGATCCCTTGGCGATCTCTGACAAAATCGTGTCCAGGCCGCTTTTGATGTTTTTCGCATCGTTGGCCGTGATGATGCCTTGCGCGGCGAGCATCGCGGCGTGAGCCTTGGACGCGGCGATGTCCTGGGCATAAAGGTGACGGTCGACGTCGATGGAGACGTTGATTTCCTCCATGATCGCATCGGGGCGCTCCGTGAACCGGCCGCCCCACATCTTGTTGCTCATGACTTGTTACTCATGACCTGCCATTGATCGTCGCACCGCGCGCGGAAGCTTCATGCCGCACCCGGCTCAAAGCGACCGTTGTAAAGGCCCTGCATAGCCGTATCTGATACAGGATGACAAACGATATGCCCGAACTGACCTCGCCTCGCCCCGCTGCCACGCGCCGGATTCCCATCGCTATCGGGGCGGTGCTGGTCGGGGCGGCGATTGGATTTGCCGGGGTATACGGGATTGGCGGGTTGAAGCGCAACGCGGCCAGCGATTCCGCCTGCCGCAGCGCGGTCGACCTTGCACGCAAGCTAGCGCCGATGGCGCATGGCGAAGTGGCCGCCCTGACCATGGCGGCAGCCCCCTTGCGGCTGCCGGACCTCGCCTTCGTGGACGCCGACGGCAAGCCGAAAAAGCTCTCCGACTGGCGCGGACGCACGGTGCTGGTAAACCTGTGGGCCACCTGGTGCGTGCCCTGCCGCAAGGAGATGCCGGCGCTCGAGGGCCTGCAAACCAGGCTGGGCGGGCCTGAGTTCGAGGTGGTGGCCATCAACATCGATACCCGCGACCCCCAGAAGCCGAAAAACTTCCTCAGAGAGGCCAATCTGACCCGGCTCGGCTATTTCAGTGATCAACAAGCTAAGGTATTTCAAGATCTTAAGGCAATAGGGCGGGCGCTGGGAATGCCGACTTCGGTGCTGGTCGATGGCCAGGGCTGCGAGATCGCCACCATTGCCGGGCCGGCGGAATGGGACAGCGACGACGCCATCAAACTGATCACGGCGGCGATGAAACCGGTGGCGGCGGGGTTTTAGGCCGCAATGTTGAGGTTGCCGCCGATGCCGGCACCGACATTGGCCAGCGATGACGTGTTTTGCTGGGGAGCGCCCAGCAGCGTCAGGACTGCGGATTTCTCCTGGTCGGCATTCGATTTCATGATCGAGGCGGCCACCTGCATCTGGGTGTTGCCGGCCTGGGCGGCGAGCATGCCGCTGACCATACTCATCATATCCATAACGCCACCCTCCGTCGCAGGCACGCTACCCGGCGGGAGTTAATGAATGCTGGAGACCGGAGAGCGGAACGGCGGGGCAACAAATTCCAATTGTCATAAGCGGGCTTGGTCCGCGTATCCATTGATGGTCAGAAAAGCGCTTCGCGAACACGTCGGCTTGCCGGGTGGAGCCCGAAATCACGATCACGCCTAGCGGGTCGGAACCGGCTTGTCGCCGCGATAGTCGTAGAAGCCGCGCTGGGTCTTGCGGCCGAGCCAGCCGGCCTCGACATATTTCACCAGCAACGGGCACGGCCGGTACTTGGAGTTGGCGAGCCCCTCGTGCAGCACCTGCATGATCGACAGGCAGGTATCCAGCCCGATGAAATCGGCGAGCTCAAGCGGCCCCATCGGGTGGTGCGCGCCAAGCTTCATCGCGGCGTCGATCGCCTCGACGTTTCCGACGCCCTCATACAGCGTATAGATCGCCTCGTTGATCATCGGCAGCAGGATCCGGTTGACGATGAACGCGGGGAAATCCTCGGAAACGGCGATCTGTTTGCCGAGCCTTGTGACGAATTCCTTGGCCGCGTCGAAGGTCGCATCGTCGGTGGCGATGCCGCGGATCAGTTCGACCAGCTCCATCAGCGGTACCGGATTCATAAAGTGAATGCCGATGAAACGCTCGGGCCGGTCGGTGGAGGCGGCAAGCCGCGTGATCGAGATCGACGATGTGTTGGAGGCGACGATGGCGTCTGGCCTCAGTACCGCGCAGAGATCGTGAAAAATCTTGCGCTTGACTTCTTCCTTTTCCACCGCGCTTTCGATCACCAGATCGCAGTCGGCGAGCCCGTCAATCGTCTCGGTGGGAACGATGCGCTCCAGCGCCCGCTTGCGCGCGTCTTCGCTGATGATTTTCCGGACGACTTGCCGCGAAAGATTGCCGTTGATGGTCGCCATTCCCGACTTCAGGCGATCGGCGGATATATCGTTGAGCACCACGTCCAGTCCGGCCAGCGCCGCCACATGTGCAATCCCGTTGCCCATCTGGCCCGAGCCAATCACGCCGACCTTCTTGATCATAGCCGCCATCTTGTCATCTCACCGGACCAAGGCGCGTTTTCCGCGCCTGCCCATCCTCTCTTACATAAACACCGGCCGGAGTCCGCTTCATCCGGCCGGCGATCTCAATCTTATTTGCCAAGCTTGCCAAGCTCCTCGGTCAGCTCCGGAACCGCCTGATAGAGATCCGCGACCAGACCGTAATCGGCGACCTGGAAAATCGGTGCGTCCTCGTCCTTGTTGATCGCAACGATCACCTTGGAATCCTTCATGCCGGCAAGATGCTGGATCGCGCCGGAGATGCCGATCGCGATATAAAGCTCCGGCGCCACCACCTTGCCGGTCTGCCCGACCTGCCAGTCGTTCGGCGCGTAGCCAGCATCGACCGCAGCGCGCGAGGCGCCGACGCCGGCGCCGAGCTTGTCGGCGAGCGGCTCGATATATTTGGCGAAATTCTCGCGGCTCTGCATGGCACGGCCGCCGGAGACGATGATCTTCGCCGAGGTCAGTTCGGGGCGATCGCTCTTGGCGACTTCCTCGCCGACGAAACTGGAGAGGCCGGGATCGGCCACCGTCGCCGCATTTTCCACCGGCGCGCTGCCGCCGTCGCCGGCCGCCGCGAAGGTGGAAGTCCGCACCGTGATGACCTTCTTGGCGTCCTTCGATTTCACCGTCTGGATCGCGTTGCCGGCATAGATCGGCCGCTCGAAGGTGTCGGGCGAAACCACCTTGATGATTTCCGACACCTGCATGACGTCGAGCAGCGCCGCGACGCGCGGCATCACGTTCTTGAAGCGCGATGTCGCGGGCGCGACGAAGGCGTCATAGCCAGGCGCCAGCGCCACGATCAGGGCGGCCAGCGGCTCGGCGAGATCGTGGGCGTAGGCGGCGTTGTCCGCGAGCAGCACCTTCTTGACGCCGGCAAGCTTGGCCGCGGCGTCGGCCGCAGCCTTGGCGTTTTCGCCGGCGACCAGCACATGCACCTCGCCGCCCATAGCGGCGGCGGCGGTCAGCGCCTTGTTGGTGGAGTCCTTGACCGACGCATTGTCGTGTTCAGCAATCAACAGCGTAGTCATCAGATAACCCCGGCTTCATTCTTGAGTTTCGACACCAGCTCGGCGACGTCCTTGACCTTGACGCCTCCCTTGCGGCCCGGCGGTTCGGATGTCTTGAGGATCTCCAGATGGGCTGTGAGATCGACGCCGTAATCGGACGCGTTCTTGTCGGCGATCGGCTTCTTCTTCGCCTTCATGATGTTGGGCAGGCTGGCGTAGCGCGGCTCGTTCAGCCGCAGATCGGTGGTGACGATCGCCGGTCCCTTCAGCTTGACGGTCTGCAGGCCGCCGTCGACTTCGCGCGTCACCTTGAAATCGGTTCCGTCGACCTCGATCTTGGAGGCGAAGGTCGCCTGCGACCATCCGAGCAGCGCCGCCAGCATCTGGCCGGTCTGGTTGGAGTCGTCGTCGATCGCCTGCTTGCCGAGAATGATCAGGCCGGGCTTCTCTTCGTCGGCGATGGCTTTGAGAATTTTCGCCACCGCCAGCGGTTCGACATTACCCTCCGCCTTGACCAGAATGCCGCGATCGGCGCCCATGGCGAGCCCGGTCCGGATGGTTTCGGCCGCCTGCGCGGGGCCGATCGAGACCACCACGACCTCGGTCGCCTTGCCGGCCTCTCTCAGCCGCAGGGCCTCCTCGACGGCGATTTCATCGAACGGATTCATCGACATCTTGACGTTGGACAGTTCGACGCCCGATCCGTCGCTCTTGACCCGGACCTTGACGTTGTAATCGACCACCCGCTTTACCGGCACCAGAACCTTCATCGATCCTCTTTCGCTTGATTTTTGGGTATTGATCGGCTTAGGCGCGGAACCTAAAGGTCCCGCCAACCCCGGTCAACGCGCGAAGGCCAAAAATCGCCTCCGAATCGAGGCGCCTTAACGGTTCTGGCCGGGCACCCAGAGCACGTCCCCGGCACCATTATTGTTCACGGCCCGGCTGGCGACGAACAGGAAGTCCGACAGCCGGTTCATATACTGGATCGCGGCTTCGCTGACCGGCTCATCGGGCTTGGCGGCAAGTTCCACCATCGCCCGTTCCGCCCGGCGGCATATCGTGCGCGCCAGATGCAGATATGCCGCAGCCGGGCTGCCTCCGGGCAGCACGAACGAGGTCAATGGCGCGAGCCGTTCATTGAGGGTGTCGATGTCGCGCTCAAGGCGTTCGACCTGGCTGGACAACATCCTCAAGCGCTCCGCCTTGCCCTCGCGCTGGGGCACCGCGAGGTCGGCGCCGAGATCGAACAAATCGTTCTGGATCAGGCCCAACATCGCGTCGAGATCGCGCGCTTCGGCGAGATGCAGCCGCACAATGCCTATCGCAGCATTGGTCTCGTCGACGGTTCCATAGGCGGCGATGCGCAGATCGTATTTCGGGCGGCGTTCGCCGCTGCCGAGCGCCGTGGTGCCGTCATCGCCGGTTCGCGTGTAAATGCGATTGAGGACAACCATCGTCTGTCTCCTTCAGTGCCCGATCGCCCAGACCGCCATCATGGTGATGACAACCGCAACGAATTGCAGCAATACCCGCCACCGCATCAGGTTCTGGGAACGGTTCGGCGATCCGCCCCGCATCATGTTCAGGAGACCAAGCAGCAGCACCAGCGCAACGGCGCCGACCGCGACGGGAAGAAGGATCGTACTCAGAAAGGTGGCCATGGCCGTACATAACACCGCGCAAAGCGGTCCGCCATCGCGCTTACGCCGCCCGCAACGATCTGGCTTTTTGTTCAATAATATCAGAAGGTAGCTCGGTCGCCGGTTGAATGCGTCTTCCGCGCCATCAAGGTGAAATGTGAGGCAGCTTCGCTACGTCTTTGATGTCGGCATGGACGCGTTCTACACGTTTCTGGCCGATGACGGCTGGGCAATCGCCAGCCACATCGCGCTGTCGGTACTGATGGCGCTGTTTCCGTTCCTGATCGTGCTGACGTCGCTGGCCGGCTTTTTCGGCTCGAAGGAACTCGCCGATCAGGCGGCGGAGCTGATGCTGCAGATCTGGCCGAAGCAGGTCGCCGATTCGCTATCGGGCGAGATCCACGATGTGCTGACGACGACCCGCGGCGACGCACTGACCATCGGCGCCGTGTTGGCGGTATATTTTGCATCGAACGGCGTCGAAAGCCTTCGCGTTGGATTAAACCGCGCCTATTCGGTGATCGAATCGCGGCGCTGGTACTGGCTGCGGCTGGAATCGATCGGCTATACGCTGATCGCCGCGTTCACGGCGCTGGCGATGGCGTTCTTGATCGTACTCGGGCCTCTGATGCTGGAGGCGGCACGGCGCCATATTCCGCTGGTGGTCGAAACCAACGAGAATTTTCTCAATATTTCGCGCTACGGCATCACCATCATGGCGCTGATCGTCGCGCTCTTTGTCCTCCATGCCTGGTTGCCGGCGGGCCGCCGGGGATTTCTGCAGATCCTGCCGGGCATCATCTTTACCCTGGTGGCCTCGCTGATTTCGGGCATCGTGTTCGGCCAGTATCTCGCGCGCTTCGCCAACAACTACGTCACGATGTATGCCGGCCTGGCGTCGGTCATCATCGCGCTGGTGTTTCTGTATTTCATTGCCGCGATCTTCGTGTACGGCGGCGAACTGAACGCGGCGATCATCAAGTCGCGGCTGCCGCGCGGCGTTTCGCTTCAAGCAGCGCAGTCGCTAGAGCCCTTGGAACTCACAGGCTTGACCAGAAAGGCGTCGGCGCCGGCGGCGAGCGATGCCGCTTCGTCTTCGCCGCGGCCCGATACCCCGATGATCGCGATGCGGCCAAGCGGCGGGCTCAGGCTCCGAATGCGCCTGATGGCCTCGATACCGGAAATGCCCGGCAGCACCATATCCATCAGTACCGCGTCGAAGTCGCCTTGCGTGATCCGCTCGGTGGCAGCCTCGCCGCGCCCGATAAATTCCGCCTGATGGCCAAGTTCGGTCAGGATGGTATAGAGCACGACCCGGCCGAACGGATTATCCTCTACGCCGAGAACGCGCAGCGCCGGTGCCGGAGCCACCGGCGTACCGGCATCCGTGTCTGAACCCGCCGCTTTCGAAGCCTTGGCGCGGGTCAAAGTCACCGTCAGCCTGAAGGTGGCTCCCCCGCCGCGCCGTTGTGTAACGACGATATCGCCGCCCATCGCGCGCGCGATCTGTTTCACTGACGATAATCCAAGCCCGGCACCGCCGAAGCGCGATGCGATGCTGACATTGGCTTGCGAGAACGGGCGGAACAGTCGTTTGATCTCGCTGAGCGTGAGCCCGATACCGCTGTCGGAAACCGCAAAGGCGACGCCGACCTTGCCCTTCGCGGCGGGTATCGGCTCAACCGTCAGCGCGACGCCGCCCTGTTCGGTGAACTTCGCCGCATTGTCGATCAGGTTTTCCAGGGCGGCGCGCAGGCGGACGGAATCGCCGACCACCAGCGCCGGAAGCTTGTCCGAAATATCCACCTGGCATTGCAGACCTTTCGCCGCCGCCCTGCCGGCAAGCGAATCCCCGGCGCCGCGCGCCAGCATCCGCAGATCGAAGAAATCCTTGCGCACCCCGACCGTGGTGTGGCCGCTTCTGGCGGCATCGACAAACAGTGTCGCAAGGCTGGCGAGATGTTCGGCGCCCGCCTTGATGGTATCGACCCAGCGCCGCTCGCGCTCGTCGAGGTCGGACGTCGCCAGGAGATCGCTGATGGCAAGGATTCCAGTCAATGGCGTGCGGACTTCGTGCGCGAAAGCAGCGAGCGCCGTCTCGACCATCCCGGGTCGGGCGATCTTGACTGCGCGCTTGCGCGCCTTGCGGGCGGCAAGGCCGGCAGCGCTCTTTTTTGACGGCCGCCTTTTCGGCGACCGGGTGGTGCGCTGTGAGCGCGTTTTTGGCGCCATGTTTCCCCTGAGCCCGGCTCGCTTCCACCATGACATGGCCGGGCTCCCGGAGTCACGCCGAAGCGGGTTTTCCCACCTGAAATTGCAACTTGGCCCGCGGCAATTACAGCACGCCAACCAGGCGGCGGATATCGGCCACCGTCGCACCCGCGGCGCGGAGTTCGCGCAAGCCGGTCGCCTCGGTCGACTTCGAGAGTTTCTGCCCGGCACCATCGAGAACCAGGCGGTGGTGCCGGTAGGAGGGTGTCGGCAAGCCGAGCAACCGTTGCAGCAGCCGGTGGACGCTGGTCGACCAGAACAGGTCCTGCCCGCGCACGACCTCCGTCACGCCCTGCAGCGCGTCGTCGATCGCCACCGACAAATGATAACTGGTCGGCGTCTCCTTGCGCGCGAGGATGACGTCGCCCCACCCTTCGGGCCTGGCTGCCACGACGCCGGTCTCGCCACGCGGACCTTCGCCGCGTTCGAGCCAGTCGAGCTCGCCGGCGCGCGCGCAGGCCGCGGCCATATCGAGCCGCAGCGCGTAAGGCGCGCCCGAATTCCAGAAAATGCGCGCGCTCGCCGGGCGACAGCGACCTCGCAGCCCCCGGATAAAGCGGCGCCCCGTCGGGATCGCGCGGCCAGGGAGCGTTGTTCTCCCGCTCCGCCACCAGGTTTGCGATTTCGGCCCGGCTCTCGAAGCAGGGATAGACCAGACCCTGGCCTGAGAGCTTTTCGAGTGCTTCGCGATAGTCGGCGAGATGTTCGGACTGCCGCCGTACCGGGGATTCCCAGGCCATGCCAAGCCAGGCGAGGTCTTCGTGGATCGCGGTTTCGAATTCCGGCCTGCAGCGCGCGGCGTCGATATCCTCGATGCGCAGCAGCAGGCGCCCGCCCGCCTGACGCGCCAATTCGAAATTCAGCAACGCCGAATAGGCATGACCGAGATGCAGATACCCGTTCGGGCTCGGCGCAAAACGGAAAACGGGTGGCGGCATTGATCTCTTTCGCGGTACGTGATGATTTTAGGTCGCAATGACCCTCCACCTCAACACCCAGTCCGACCTCGAAGCGGCCATCCACGCGCTGGTCAGGCAGGACCCGCGGCTCAAACCTGTGTTTGAGATGGCGGGCATGCCGGCGCTGCGGCGGCGCGAGCCGGGCTATGCCGGCCTGGCCGCGATCGTCTGCGGCCAGCAATTGTCCACCGCCAGCGCCGCGGCGATCTGGGCCCGCGTCAGCGCCGCGTTCGATCCGTTCCATCACGACAGCTTGCGCAAGGCGCGTGCCGACCGTCTGGGCCGGCTTGGCCTGTCGGCGGCGAAGATCAAGACCCTGAAGAACCTCGCCCGCGAGATCGCCGCCGAGCGGCTCAATCTCGACGTGCTGGCGAATGAGGACGCCGACGCCGCGCACAACACGCTGACGGCGCTGCACGGCATCGGGCCGTGGACCGCCGACGTCTATCTGCTGTTCTGCCTCGGCCATGGCGACGCCTGGCCCGCCGGCGATCTGGCCGTGCAGGAAGCGGTGAAGATCGGACTTGGCCTGAAGACGCGGCCGACCGCGAAGCAGATGGCGCCGCTGGCGGAACCGTGGCGGCCGCTGCGCGGCGCCGCCGCGCATCTGTGGTGGTCCTACTACCGGGCCGTGAAGAAACGCGAGGGCGTGATCGGCAATTAGAGCGTGGAACGAAATAGCGCTTCACTCCGGCTTGATGTTGGAGGCCTTGATGATCGGCCACCAGCGTTCCGCCTCGGCTTTCTGGAAAGCCCGCAAGGCTTCCGGCGATTGCTGATCGAGCGGCGTCATCTGGACGCCAAGCTCCGCGAAACGCTCCTTCACCGCGGGATCCGCCAGCACCTGCACCATGGTGGCATTCAACTTCGCGATGACATCCTTCGGCGTCTCCTTCGGCACCCATAGTCCGTACCAGAGCGAGGCAAAGAAACCGGGCAGTCCCGCCTCGTCCGCCGTCGGAATTTGCGGCGACGAAGGCAGCCGCGTCCGGCCGGTGATCGCAAGGGCCTTGACGCTTCCGGCGCCGACCAGCGATCTGAAATTCGACGCCGGCTCGATCATGAAATCGATCTGTTCCGCCAGCAGATCCTGCATGGCCGGCGCGTTGCCGCGATATGGCACGAATTGAAACCTGGTTCCGGTCTCCGTCTGGAACGAGATACCGGCGAGATGGCCGGCGGCGCCGACGCCGGCGATGCCGACCGACGCCTGGTCCGGATTGGCCTTGAGCCAGGCGATCAGCCCTTTCAGATCGTTCGCCGGCAGGCTCTTCTTGCCCACGATTAGAAGCGGCTCGCTGCCGATCAGGATGATCGGCTCGAGATCCTTCAACAGGTCGAACGGGAGCGTGTAGAGCCCGCCGGTCAGCATATGCGTGGTCGAAGTGCCGATGCTCAGCGTGTAACCGTCGGCGGGCGAACGCACGGCGCGGCCGACGCCGATACTGCCGGCGGCTCCCGCAACGTTCTCGACGATCACGGGCTGGCCCAGAATTGCCCGCATCTTCTCACCGAGGAAACGGGCCAGGGTGTCGGTGGCGCCGCCGGCGGGGAACGGCACGATCACCGTAATCGGACGCGCCGGATAGCCTTGCGCGGCGGCAGCGCCGGCCCACCCCAGACCGAGCAAGGCCGCGACGAAAACCGACAGCAATTCACGCATGTGGCTTCCCCCGGATCTGAGCGGTTACAACGCTTGTCTGCACTACTTCCGCTCTCTTCGGGAGCGTGGACTAGATATCGCCGACGGCTTCGCGCCGCCGTCGCTCGGATTCTTCCGCATAACGCCGCATCGCGTGGGCTTCGGTGAGAATTCCGATCGGCCGGTGCTCGCCATCGGTATCGACCACGGCAAGCAACTCCGCTTCCGCCGCGTCAAAAACCGCGATGGCTTCCTGGATGTTCATGCCGGGATGCAGCACGACTTCCCTGTAGTGGAGGAGGTCGATGAGACGGTTTGTCGCCTCGCTGTCCGATGCATGCGCGTCGGCCACCAGCGCCAGCCCAACATAGCGGCCCGCGGCATCGACCGCGACCACCTGGGTCTTCGAACCCAGCGGAAATTTGTCGCGGAATTCCTCGGTTCCCATGCTGGCGCTCACAGTGGCGACGTCAGGCCGCATCAGGCTGCGCACCGTGAGGTCGCGGATCCAGCCGATATCGGCGGCGCTGCGGATGGTCTCGCCGCGCAGGTGCAACCGCCACGTCGCGAACGAGTAGCCGAACAGTTCGCGGGTAATCTGGGTCGAAATGATGACCGCGACCAGCACGGCCGTGGTGAGCCAGAGATTGCCGGTGGATTCCAGCGCGATGAACGACATCGTCAGCGGCCCGCCGATCACCGACGCCGACAGCGCACTCATGCCGATGATCGCGTAGACGTTGGGATCGAGGTCGAGGCCCGGCCACATCATGTCAAAGCCGGCAGCGAACAGGCGACCGCCGAGCACGCCCAGAAGCAAAGTGGCGAAAAATAATCCGCCGCGAAAGCCTGACCCGAGCGATATCACGGAGGCGATCGCCTTCAGCACGAAGATGCCCGCAATCGCCTGCAGCGGCATTGAAACAAGCCCGACGAAATGCAGCGCGCCATGCCCCGACGACATCACCTGCGGCGTCAGCAATGCGAGCAGGCCCACGCCGAGACCGCCGAGCGCCGGGCGCAGCGGCGGCCAGAGCCCGGTCTTCGCCAGCAGCGCCTCGCACAGCGCCACGCCGCGCATGATGCCGATGCCAAACAGCGCCGCGAGCGTGCCGAGCACCGCGGCGATGACGAGATCGCGCCCGAGTACATCGCCGACCGGCCCGACGCCGACGCCAAGCGACAGGCCTGTAAATCCATGGGTGACAAAATAGCCCGCCACCGCGGCGACGCCGACCGGCGTCAAGCTGGCCGGCGTATATCCCCCGATGACCAGCTCAAAGGCGTAGAACGCGCCGGCAAGCGGCGCTCCGAACGCGCCCGCGATCGCAGCCGCGGCGCCGCACCCGACCATGATTCGCTGATCGGCGCGGCGCAGATGAAATCCGCGGCCCAACGAGGCCGCAAGACCGCTGGCAAGCTGGGTGTATCCCGCTTCAAGCCCGACCGAAGCGCCGACACCGCTGGACCAGACCGTCTGCAATGCCACGATGATGCTGCCGCGAAACGACATCCGGCCGCCATGCAAGGCATTGGCCTCGATCGGATCGATTTCCCGCGCCGGACGCCATCTCAGCAGCAGGAGTAAGGCGATCCCCAGCAGCAACCCGCCGAGGCTGGGAACCAGCAAGGCACGCAGCGGCTCGATGCTGGGCTGGCTCGAAAGACGATCCCTGATTGAAATGTTGAACAGGAGGGTGTGAAGCCCCGCGACGGCCACACTCATGGCAACCACCACCAATCCGCCGGTTGTTCCGACCAGCGCCGCCAGCACGACCAGGCTGGTTTCATGGGCGCGAACGAAGGCCCGCAGCCGGCGCGGCGCCTCAAGGTAGCGGGAGGTGGTGACCATCCTGGTTGTGTCCGTAATGCGACCGAAAAGCGCCGCCAGCCTCGTTTAGCGGGCTTCGCGCCGATCGTGCAACCCGGTACCGGGTGGCGGCGGATAAGGCCGCCAACGCTCTTCACAATCCCGTCACGCTGCCTGTAGTATGTCAACACATGCTGCTTCGCAGCTAATATGGGAGTCAGGAGCGTTACTTGAACGCACATGTCTCGCAAGGCGGTTGGCCGGTTCTGGTACTGAACGCCGATTTCCGGCCGCTCAGTTACTATCCGCTGTCGCTGTGGTCGTGGCAGGACGCGATCAAGGCGGTGTTCCTCGATCGCGTCAACATCGTCGAGCACTACGATCGCGCGGTGCGCAGCCCCTCCTTCGAAATTCAGCTGCCGAGCGTGGTGTCGCTGAAATCCTTCGTCAAGCCGACCACGCATCCGGCCTTCACCCGGTTCAACGTGTTCCTGCGCGACCGCTTCGCCTGCCAGTATTGCTCGGCGCCCGACGATCTCACCTTCGACCACATCATCCCCCGCAGCAAGGGCGGCCAGACCACCTGGGAAAACGTGGTCGCCGCGTGTTCGCCGTGCAATCTGCGCAAGGGCAACCTGACGCCGCAGCAGGCGCGCATGTTCCCCCGACAAGCCCCGTTCGCGCCGACCGTGCACCAGCTGCATCGCAACGGCCGACTGTTCCCGCCGAACTATCTGCACGAGAGCTGGCTCGATTATTTATACTGGGATACCGAGCTCGATCCGTAGCCGCAACGCCTCGGGCGCTGGCGGAGTGACGTTGAAGCCATAAATTCGATGTCGTCCCCGCGAACGCGGGGACCCATACACCGCGGCCACGCGTTTTGGCACGCTGATGGACGGCCTTTACTCACAACAAACGATGGTGGCTATGGGTCCCCGCGTTCGCGGGGACGACGGGAGTACCAATTCAATTTTCAAACAGCCAGGGCCGTCATTGCGAGCGAAGCGAAGCAATCCATCGCGCACAAGGAAAGAGTGGATCGCTTCGTCGCTTCCGCCTTCCACCTTCGCACTTCGAGCTCCGGTCGACGGGTCGCTCATTGAGCTACGGCGGACAAGTCGCTCTTCGCAATTCTCAACGTCGTCCCTGCCTAGTACCGTTCCACAGAGATTATGACGGGCTGTTTTAGCGCAAAATCGGAAGCGCTTCCGGAGGAACGAGAAGTTGGATGCTCCGGGCGGCTCCGGGCGTCCGCGCGATGAGGCCGGCTTTTTCCAAGGTCAGCACCATCTGGTGGACGGTTGGAGCGGTGACCTCGAAATGGCGACGCATGTCGGCTTCGGCCGGGGGCCGTTTGAAGATCCGGCTATAAGCGTAGATGAAGGCGAAGTACTGGCCTTGGGTCTGCGTAAAGCGGGGCGCCGCCGCCGCGGGGCTTTCGTCAAGTGATCGAACTCATTTCCGATTCATCCGCGCCTCGACGCTGAAGGAGGTGCAGTTGAATATAAAGTTTCGTGTCGACCTTAGCCAATCGGAACGTGATCAACTTGACGCGCTGTCGAGCGGGGGGCGCCACGCGACGCGCAAAATAAAGCGGGCGCAGATCCTCTTGGCCGCGAACGACGGCGTGAGCGACGAGGTGATCGCCGCAACCTTGAAGGTCTCAGGATCGACGATTTATCGGACCCGGCGCCGCTTTGTGGAAGCGAACCTGGAGGGCGCGCTCACCGAGGAGCCGCGCCCCGGTGTTGAGCGCAAACTATCGAGCAAGGAGGAGGCGCTTTTGGTGGCAACCGCCTGCTCAAAGCCGCCACCGGGACGGGCCCGCTGGACCCTCGAACTGCTGGCCGATGAGATGGTCCGGCTCACCGACCATGAAGAGCTGTCTTCCGAGACTGTCCGTCGACGGCTGGCGGAGAACCATCTGAAGCCCTGGCGCAAAGACATGTGGTGCATCCCCAAGCTCGACGGGGAATACGTCGCCGGCCCCCCGCCGCCACACACGGCTTTGGATTCAATCGTGCCCCACCTGAATTTTTTTGGCCGGGGTTATGGCGGCTGATGTTGTATTATTATTTAATACACGCTTGGCGGCTGACCCCAATCTCTAACGGTCGCCCGTTCGTCCAATCCAGTTTTGCACAAACGGACACGCCGGAGGCCGCGATGCAGGCGCTGTTGCTGGTTGCTGAACGGGACGGGCCAAGGATATTCGCGCCGATAGCGCGACTGGCATCAAGAATAATCTGCCGCGATCAAAAACCGGCGTAAATCCGCTTCCAAGCGCAAGATGTCTTTGGCGGAAAGTGTCCCACCATTTGCAACCGCCTCGTCATGGATAATTTTGAAAACCGAATCGACTACCGCATGACGTTTATCAATGTAACGATGGTTGCCACCCAATTGGTCTGACTCTGGCATCTTCAGCAGTCCTGTCTCTACGAGAGAAAATCACCCGAAAGGGCAAACAAAGATATTCGCACGTGATATCGGCGCGGGCAGATGTGGCCCCGCGGGCTGGTAAGGTCAGGTCTCGGAAAATCTTTCGTGAACTTGTACTCACGAACAGTAGCTCCGGTTATCTTGGGCACGCACAAAATACTGGTGACGACTACGATGTCGCTGATTACCTGTTTCGGGAATGATAACAGTATATCCATTGTCGCCATCCATCGATGCCAAGCTTCGCGGTAAGCGAATGGTATGTGTGTTTTTGATTGATGGGCCGTGCTCCACCAATCGTTGCGGTAGATGTCAAACTCTTACTGCCACCCCGGTAAAGTCGGGGGTGACCGTCCACGGTCGTTCCCGTTAGGCAGCACGAACTATTTTGAGAAATCTCTCAACCTCCACTTTGAGGTGATTGCTTTCGTTCGACAACGCCTGGGCAGAGGTAAAGACCTGTGCCGACGCCGAGCCCGTCTCGCTCGCCCCCCGACTGACGTCGGTGATGTTGCCGGCGACCGTCGCCGTGCCTCGTGCGACCTGTTGCACGCTCTGCGAAATCTGCTGCGTCGCAGCGCCCTGCTCCTCGACGGCCGCGGCGATCACCGTGGCGATTTCGGAAATGCGGTCCATCGTCGCGGTGATCCCCTTGATGGAGCCAACCGAGTCCCGCGTCGCCGCTTGCATGCTGGAGATCTGTGAACCGATCTCGTCGGTTGCTTTGGCGGTTTGGGCGGCGAGCGCCTTGACCTCCTGGGCAACGACCGCGAAGCCCTTGCCGGCCTCCCCGGCGCGCGCCGCCTCGATGGTCGCGTTAAGGGCGAGGAGGTTGGTCTGTTTGGCAACCGCCGTGATGAGCTTGACCACGTCGCCGATCCGCTGCGCAGCCTGCGACAGCTCGGCGATGCGGGCGTCGGTCTTGCGCGCCTGATCGACGGCTTCGTTGGCGATCCTGCTCGATTCCTGCACTTGCCGGGAGATTTCGTTGACCGATGCAGCCAGCTCCCCGGAAGCTGCGGCGACTGACTGGACGCTCGCGGAGGCTTCATCGGCCGCCGCCGCGACGGCCGCCGACAGCTGCTGATTGGTCTCGGCGGTGTTCGTCAGGTTGGAGGCGGTGGACTCGAGTTCGCTCGATGCGGAAAACACGATGTTCACGATGCCGCCGACCGCCGCCTGGAATTCGTCGGCGATCTTGCGCATGTTGGCCAAGTGTTGCTCGGTGTTGCGCTTCTCCGTTTGCTTTTGCTCGGCACGCAGGCGATCCGTCTCGATCATGTTATCCTTGAATATGCAGATGGCTTCCGCCATCTTGCCGATCTCGTCGGCTCGATCCTGGGCGGGAACCTCGATACTCTTGTCGCCCCCGGCCAAGCGTCGCATCGCCTCCGTCATGCCGGTCAGCGGGCGGGTGATCACTCCCGCGAAGATCAGCCGGAGTCCCAGGATGACGATCACGACTCCGAGGACCATGCCGACCGCCATCAGCAGCAGAAGCTGTCGCAGGGCGCCAACGTCCTTGGCGGTCGATATGCTGCTCGAGAACACGGCGATCACCTCGCCATCCCGTAGGCCCATGGCGGCGGCATGGCAGCCGCTGCAGATCTCCTTCGGCGTCGCCAAGGTTTGGCCCAGGACGATTGGCAGGCTGTAGCGATAGGTTCCTTCGACAAAGCGCCCGATCGGCTGACCCGTCCGCAGCGCCTCCTGATCGATGCTGTCCAGCGGTACTTTTGCAGTACGCTCCGGGGCCGTTTCCGCCATGTAGGCGATCACCTTTGGGCTCCAGACGCTCCAAAGCTTTCCGGGATATTCCTTGTTCCGGCCATCGAACCAGCGATTGAAGACCTTGATAGTGACGTTTTCGGAGTCTTCGAGACGCTGTTCCATCGCGCTTTCGACCAACGTGTTCAGCGACGTCAGCTCATTCTCCGAAAAGGTGCGCATCTTATCATCAAGATTTGCAAGCTCGAACCAACTGATGAGGGCGAGCGTGGCGGCGGCAAGCGTCAGCACTCCAATACCCGCAAGCACCATGAACCGTACCTGCAGGCCGAGATTCTTCCAACCTAAAGTCATTTTTGGACCAATCTTGCTCTTGTGAATAAATCTCTTAAAAGTTGTAAATAATGACTGACTTTACCTCAAGGTTGTTGAGGCCACGTTAACGACGACCCTCGCCGTCGGGCGAGAGCAACCATCGCGGCCTGTACCCAAGACAGGTCCAGGACGGCGCCGATACCGCACTTGGCGGCGAAGATTTCGGGGCACGTGGTTGGTCCGGAATTGGCAGATAGTGTTGCAAAAGTCCCAAAAGACGTAGCGGCTAATTTTCCGCCAACGAGCGAAACAAGCGACAATCGCCGATCAACAGGGCTTCAAACGCGCTACCAGAATCACCTGTGAGTTTGGCGCTTGGCGACGTGGTTCCCCACATCATTATTCAATCGCTGCATCTGCGGGCCGGAGAATTTGAGTCCCACCTCGCAAGAAGACTTTTGCAACAATATCGGCACGAACCGAACCCGCCTATGCCGTCGTCGGGTGTCCGCTGCAGAGGGATGAACGGACCTAGCTCAGACGCGACCCAAGCGCGATGCGTTGAGCGCTTGCGAAACCCATCGCCTTGCTGCGCGTCACTACGATCGCCCGCAAAAACTCTGCACCGTTATTCGATACATCGCCTGCCCAATCCCTGGGATAGACTCCGGTCTGAGCTCTTGCGGTTCGATGGACCCCAGGATCAGGTGCTTCATACAGTCGGAGGTGGGTCATGCAGAGACCAAAGTCCGTCAAGAATTCGAGATTGAGGCGGTCTAGCCGGTCGGGGAACGCAGGCTTTCAGCGGCGCCGGCTGCGATCCTTTGCGCGCTCCGCGACGTTGGTCTAGAACGTCCGCATGCCCAAATCATCGAACCCGCCGCTGCCGTTTGACCAGATCGCCAAGGCTATCGAAGCGCGCCGTTCCGTTTTTGGATACATCAGCGGACTTCGGCTCGACCGCGCCGTCCCTGGAGAGGCGTGGTCAAGCCTGCCCTACCGTCCCGTCTTCGTCGGCGATACCGGGACGGGCGTTCTTCACGGCGGCGTCGTCACCACCATGCTCGACGAGAGCTGCGGCATGGCCGTCCAGCTCGCGCTCGACGGGACGCGGGCGATCGCCACCCTCGACCTGCGCATCGACTACCAGAAACCTGCGACGCCAGGCCTCGACATCAAGGCGCATTCGTTCTGCTATCGCGTCACCCGCTCGATCGCCTTCGTGCGCGCGACGGCCTACCAGGAATCCGAGGACGATCCGGTCGCGACCGCGACAGCCTGCTTCATGATCGGCGCGAACCGGACCAACATGCTGGCCGGCGGGTCGATGGCCGACGGCGTGCTGCCGACGCTCGAAGCGCCGGAGGATCCGACCAGCCCCTTCGCCAACAGCCCCTTCGCGCGCTGTCTTGGCATCCGCCTCGGTGAGGATGACACGCTCGTCATGCCCTTCTCGCCAAGGATCATCGGCAACCCGGTGCTGCCCGCCATTCATGGCGGCATGACTGGCGCCTTCCTCGAGACGACCGCGATCGTCGGCGTGACGCGCGAGCTCGGCGTTCTGGCATCGCCCAAACCGATCGGGCTGACGATCAATTATCTGCGCTCCGGCCGAGCGCTGGACAGCTACGCCAAAGTGTCGATCGTCAAGCAGGGCCGGCGCGTCGTCGCTTTCGAAGCGCAGGCCTGGCAGGACGATCCGGCCAAGCCGATCGCTTCGGCGTTCGGTCATTTCATGCTGAGGAATACGCCGGACGCAGATGAGGAATAGGCGTGGCGGAGCTGGAGCCTCCACCAGGCAACGCCGTAAACTGTCGCAATGCATTTGATGACCGACATCCTGCCCATGCGAGTCTCACCGCCTCACTTCATAGTAGAGATTTCCGGGATCGCGGAAATCGTGGAGCTTGAAACGCGTAAATCCTGCCTTGCAACTCATGCGCTCGGCAACTTCGGGATTGAACCCCAACGTACCAAGCCCGGCGCCGCCCGGCTCCGACATCGCCGACGCCATGCAGGTGAACAGTGAGAAGCCATACATCATGGCAAGCATCGGGTTGCGAAGATTGTCCTCGAATTTCGGCTTGCTGCGGATGTCCTTGATGAACCACGTTCCGTCATCGACGAGCCGGCGATAAATCTCCGCGATCGCTGTCTGAGGCTGCGTCATGTCATGCATGCAGTCGAACGTGATGATCAGGTCATACCGCTCTGGCAGCGGAAAGCGCTCGGCAGGCGCCACAAACGCGCGAACATTCGTCAGTTCGTTCTCGGCCGCCCGCCGCTCGACGTGCTCGACCGCAAACCGGCTCGGGTCCATCGCGTGAAAAATCGAGCGCGGATACGCCTTGGCCAAGGCGATCACCAACGCGCCGTCGCCGCAACCGACATCCGCGACCAGGGCGCCGTTTGCGAGCTTGGCGGCCACACCCTCCAGCGCCGGTATCATATTCGGCACCACAGACCTTTCGGCCGTGATACGATGGCGCTCCTCGCTCTTCGTGACAGTTGCCGGACCATCGAACTCATAGGTTTTGCCGATGCCGGTCCTGAATGATTCCATCAACCCGGCAAGCTGCTCAGGCGGATGCCCGCCCGTAAAGCTGCTGGCGGCAAATCCCGACGCCTCCTGGTTGGCAAGCAGATCGCTCGCCTCGCGCGGCAGTTCGAAGCGGTCGTCGCCGCAATAGCCTAGCACCCGCGCGGCCGCCTGCAGCCTCATCCATTCCAGCAGCCAGCGCGGATGCAATCCGGTTTTTGCCGCCAGCTGGTCAGCTGACAGGGGACCGGCATTGGCCATCGCCTTGAAGAGACCGAGTTTGTCTCCGACATGGATCATCGCGGCAATCGTTTCCGCCTGCCGATACTGCCAGATCATGTTCGCATATTGCCGCGCGGCATCTCCAGACTTGCGCGTCGCGTCTTCCTGCACGTGTTCGGTCATGATTTTCTCGCTTGAACCACGATGTTGTCCTCTCGTGTCGTCCACCTGGCTTAAGATATCTGAACGGCTGCCGGTTTAGTGGACGGCTACATCCGCGGCAAGGCGGCTGAACCGGTCGAGAAAAAGGTCGCTATCGACGATCAGATGAAGCGGATCGGCCTGACCGCTCCACTGGACGCGGGCGTGCATCAATCGACGGTCCATACCGTTGGTGAGGCGATCCTGCCCGGCGAGGTCGTCATGCCGGTCGTGCCCGAGAGGGATCCGTTGACGGCACAAGAGCGGAGATTGCGATGCTCCTTCGGCATGTCCGAAAAATGTGCCAGAAGCGGCCTTCGAGGCTACGAGGACTCAGAGCCTCGGTTCCGATTGAACCGGGGCCGAGGCTCTAGGCCTTCGCGATGCTTGGAATTCGCCGACGGTTGCGCGCGGGGTTGAGGGCCACGGCCGCCGATCGCTGGCGGTGCGCGAAGAACAACTGCCCGATCTCCGCGGCCGGCTTTGGCCGACTGAACAGGTAGCCCTGCATTTCGGAACAGCCGAGGCCGCGCAGCAATTGCTGCTGCTGCTCGGTCTCGACGCCCTCAGCCGTCGTCGTCATGTGACGTTCGGCGGCGATATTCACCACCGCCTGCACGATGCAGGATGACCCGCCCGGCTCGGCGATATCCTTGACGAAGCAGCGGTCGATCTTGATCTTGTCGAAAGGAAAACGCTGCAGGTAGCTGAGCGAGGAATAGCCGGTGCCGAAATCGTCGAGCGCGATCCTCACCCCAATTCCGCGGAGCTGATGGAGAATGGCGAGCGCGGCTTCGTCGTCGCGGATCAGCACCGCCTCGGTGATCTCCAGTTCCAGCCTGCCCGGCGCCAGGCCGGAGGCCGCCAAAGCGGCAACGACCTTCAATGCCAGCGTGCCGGTCCTGAACTGAACCGGCGAGACGTTGACCGCGACCCTGACGCCATCGGGCCATGTCGTGGCCTCCGCGCAAGCCGTCGCCAGCACCCATTCGCCAAGCTGGTTGATCAGGCCGGTTTCTTCCGCGATGGGAATGAACTCGGCGGGCGAGATCATGCCGCGTTCCGGATGCCGCCAGCGCACCAGGGCTTCGCAGCCGGTGATCGTGTTATCCTGAAGACTGAGGCAGGGCTGGTAGTAAACCTCCAGCGCCCCGTCCGTCATCGCCTGGCGCAAATCCATTTCCAGTTTGCGGCGTGCCTTGACCTCTGCGTCCATGTCAGGTTCGAAGAAACGATAAGTCCGGCGGCCGGCCGATTTGGCGGCATACATCGCCAGATCCGCGTTCTTCAGAATTTGATCGAGATCGTTTCCATCCTGCGGCGCCAGCGCGATGCCGATGCTGGCGTCGGCGGTCAACTGATGACCGAGACATTGGTGGGACTCCCGGATCGCGGCGAAAACATGTGCCACGAGATCAGTGACGTCAGAAGGAGCCGCAATTGCGGTCTGAACGATGGCGAACTCGTCGCCGCCAAGCCGCGCGACGAAATAGGCGGCTCCGACGCATCGGCTCAGGTTCACGGCCACCGATTTCAGCAATTCATCGCCGATCAGGTGACCGAGCGAATCGTTGACGCTTTTGAATTCATCGATGTCGATGTAGAGCACCGCCAGTTGCTCGCCGGGGGCGACGCGCGTCAGCTCCTGTTTCAGCCGTTCATGAAACAACGCGCGGTTCGGCAGTTCGGTCAGCGCATCGTAATGTGCCAGATGCGTGATCCGTTCCTCGGAGCGTCTGCGTTCGGTGATGTCCTCGTGGGTCGCCACCCATCCGCCGTCCGCCAGCGGTTCGTTCACGATCTGAATCGAACGCCTGTCAGCGGTTTCAATGATGGTGGAGTTTCTGATCCCGATGTCGCGCAGGATAAGGGCGCAATATTCGCCGTCGTCGCCCAAGAACGATCCGGTCGCCTTTCGGTGTGCAATAATCTCGCGGACAGTGATCCCCGGTTTCACTACGTCCGCCGACAAGCCGTACATCTCGATAAAACGCCGATTGCAGACGATAAGCCGCTGCGATGAATCGAAAAGCAACAGGCCCTGCGTCATATTGTTGACGGCAGTGTCCAGACGCTGCTTTTCCACCGTCAGCCGTTGCTGCGACATTCGATGTTGCTGCGACCATTTGCGAGCCACGAGAAACAGCATGCTGGCGATCACAAGCGCGGAGAGGCCGGCCGCAGCGATCAGGAACCTCATTTCGGCGCGCCAGTCCGCCAGCGCGGCCGAAACAGTTTTGGTTGCGATCACGACAATCGGAAAATTGCTAAGCGAGCGAGCCGAACCCAATTTGTCCCGGCCATCCACCGGGCCGGTCAAACGTATGGTTCCCTTGTTGGCCCTTGACAGCGCGTTCTGGAACATTGGGCTGTCTGCGAACTTCTTGCCGATCATCGAATCCACGTGGGGGTGACGGGCCACCAGCGTGCCGTCGCGACGGAGGAACATCGAGATCGTGGCGTCGGCTCCGAGCGCCAGGCGGTCGAAGAACTTTTCGAAATTGGCCGGCTCGATATCCCTGCAGATGGCGCCGAGGAATTCGCCGCGCGGGCCGGTGATCTTGCGCGCGATCACGGTGGTCCAGACACCGGTGATCCGGCTGTATAGCGGCTCGATCATCATGTCAGGGGAGTGCGGGTCGTTTTTCAAGGCTTCGAAATAGGGCCGGTCGGCGACGTTGACCGCCGGAACGGGCCGGACCGAGGATGAGTTGATCAGCGCTCCGTCGGCATCGAAAATGTTGATATCGCCGACATACGACAATGCGCTCAGCTTGGCTTTGAGCATCAGGTGGATATCCGGATTGGACATCCAGCGCTTGTACTGCTCGACGCTATCGATCCCGTTCGATCGCAGATTGGCGATCATGTCGTTTTGAATGGCGCCGAGGTCTTCGAACAATTGATCGAAGTGGCTGGTAAGCAGCAACACCGTGTTTTCCAGTTCGCGCTTGCTGTTGTCCAGCGCACGCTCGCGGAAATTTCCGACCATGACCGTCGTGCCGATGGCGATTGCCGCGATCAGCATCGCTCCGCCAACTATAAGCCAGCGGATCGGATTGTCGCTGAGGGCAGCTTTGAAGTTGAAGGAGGCGGTATCGCTTGCTGTCATGGGTCTCGATCGCTGTCAGAGCGAACGCCGGAAGCAGCTTCTCAACGCCCGGCCCGACACATGGCTACGCCGCCGAAATGGAAGTCACGTTAGGAATTTGGGTAAAGGTGCGGTTAATCGATATTCGCGTGCCGAAGCTGGACTAAAGTCCCCGCGCAAAGCCGGCGTGTAAAGGGGCGCATCCCCAGAGCAGTTCCATCTCGTCATCAAGGACCGTTTGGCCTCAGGCCGATTATCGCCCTTTCCAGGCCGGCTGGCGCTTCTCAACGAATGCCGCAATACCCTCCCGGGCGTCGGCGTGCGCCATATTCCGGACCACCAATTCGCCGGCATATTCGTAGGCGTCAGACACCGTCATCTGAAGCTGGCGATAGAACGCCTGCTTGCCGAGCGCCAGCGTGTAGGTGGACTTGCTGGCAATTTCCGCAGCCAGCGCGTTGACGGTCTGGTCCAGCAATTCCGGCGCAACCACCTCGTTCACCAGGCCCACCCTTAACGCGAAATCCGCATCGTAAAGGCGACCGGTTGCGAGCATCTGCAGGGCGTGCTTCGGCGCGACGGTGCGCGACAGCGCCACCATCGGCGTCAGGCACCACAGGCCAATGTTGACACCCGGCGTGGCAAATCGCGCCTCGCGCGAGGCGATTGCCAAGTCCGCATTGGCGACAAGCTGACAACCGGCAGCCGTTGCGACACCCTCGACGCGAGCGATAATGATTTGTGGTTGTTCGCGCATCGCCTGCATCATGCCGGAGCAACGCGCCGAAACGGTCTTGAAGAATTCCGGATCGTCCTCGGCGGTAAACTCGCGCAGATCGTGCCCGGCACAAAAGATATTCTTGCCAATACCCCGCAGCACGATCACCCCCATTGATTTCTCTTGCCGCAACGCCATCAAATGATCGAACAACACATCGATCGTCTCCAACGACAGGCTGTTACCCTGCTGAGGCCGGTTCAGCGACAGGGTGGCTACGCCGCCGCTGTCTTCACGCAGAACGAGCTGGCTGCTTTTCGTCATCGCGGTTTCTCTCCCTGCATTGCGGAACGGACGCTTCATTTTTTGAATGGCCGCTACGCTCATTAGCGCAATTTGACCCGCGAGTAAATTTATGTATTCTGTCGTAAAAAGGTGCCGCAACTCTGCGGTGCCAATTTCGGGTGGGATGCGACCATGAACCAGCATTTCAGCGGTACCACGTCGGAGCTGTTCTTGTCAGAACAGCAACGCATGGTACGCGACGCGGCGCGCAAACTTGGACGGGATGTGCTTGCCCCGACAGCAGCCGAGCGTGATCGCACTTCAGCGTGGCCGACCGAGGAGCTGAAAGTTCTCGGCGCCCAGGGTTTCATGGGCATGACCATTCCCCAGGAATATGGTGGATCGGCATCAGGCTTTCTCGCCTATTGTCTCGCCATCGAGGAGCTTTCGGCCGCCGACGGTGGAGTCGGAACGATCGTCCATGTGCACAACCTTGGCGCAGCGCATGTCATTGCAAAAAACGGTACCGCCGAGCAAAAGCAGCGACTGCTTCCCGCGCTCGCCTCCGGCGCAAAGATTGGCGCTTTCCTGATTACCGAACCGCAGGCCGGCTCTGAAACATCGGCGCTTCGCGCTTCGGCACGCCGTGACGGCGACGATTTCGTGATCAACGGGACCAAGCAGTTCATCTCCAACGGCAGCGAGGCCGGCGTTGCGATCATTGTCGCGAGAACTAACGAGAGCGCCGGCAAGCGCGGCTTCACGACATTCCTGGTCGAACCGCCCGCAAAGGGCTATATCGTCAGTCGCGTCGAGGACAAGCTCGGGCAACGTACCGCGCATACCGCCCAGATTCAGCTGGACGACCTTCGCCTTCCGAAAGAAAACATCCTCGGCACGATCGACGGCGGCTACGGCATCACGATGTCAGGTCTCTCCGACGGCCGGATAGCCGTTGCCGCGCAGGCGGTCGGCATCGCGCAGGCAGCGCTCCAGGCGGCCGTTCACTATGCGCGTGAACGCGTTGTCGCCGGCAAGCCGATCATGGACCTGCAGGGCGTGAGCTTCGCGCTTGCCGACATGGCGGCCCAGGTCGATGTCGCCCGACAGTACTACATTCATGCAGCGCGCCTGCTCGAGGCCGGCTTGCCCTGCGCAAAGGAAGCTGCAATCGCCAAGCTGTTCGCCAGCGAAATGGCGGAGAAGGTGTGTTCGGAGGCAATACAAATTCATGGAGGATACGGCTACCTGCGGGATTTCCCGGTTGAGCGCTATTTCCGCGACGTCCGCGTCTGCAAGATCTACGAAGGAACCAGCAATATCCAGAAACTCATCATTGCTCGTAATCTGTGATTTCTGACGGGTGCCAAGGTTGATAAGGGGCTTCCGAATCAGGTCAATTGGGCCGATATCGGGGATGCTGTTTCCGCTTTCCCTGATAGAAGAATTCCAGGAGTAAAAAAGTGGCGCGCCGTGACCGTCAGCTTGCGACGTGGAACGAAACAGTTCAGACGCGCGATCAGCAATTCACCCTGAAGCGCACCGCACTATTGAAAGAGGCGGCCCGAGCATTCAGCTCACAAGGCTATCACGCAACGTCGCTCGATGACGTCGCAAAGACGCTCGGCGTGACCAAGCCTGCCCTTTACTATTATATCAAGAACAAACAGGAGATCCTGTTCGAATGTCACATGTTGTCGCAGGATCTCGGCGAACGTGCGTTCGAATATGCCTACAAGAACGGCAAAACGGGCCGCGAAATCCTGCTGCTGTTTGCCAGGCAATTTATCGAGTTGCATAACAGCGAAATTGGCGCTTGTGCGGTCCTGGTCGAATTTCACGCGCTCGATCCCGCCAACCGCAAGATTGTCGCCGCCCGCCGCGACAAGGCGCAACTTCAGCTGCAGATGATTATCGAAAAGGGCATGGCCGATGGCAGCATCAGGCAGGTCGATCCGAAGCTGACGGTGTTCTTCTTCATGGGCGTCGTCAACTGGATGGCGCGGTGGTTTGATCAGGAAGGGCCAAAGAGCGGCGCCGAAATCGCCCAGGTCTTTACCGATCTTCTCGATCATGCCGTCTCGGCGTGAAGCGCCTTCAGACGACGGCGAAATTGGCTCGCACAGACGAGGCCCGTTTGCAAAAAGAAGCCCGGTCGTGATTCAACGAGAGCCAGGGAGGTTCAGGTAGCAAGCGTGCCTGCGAGGCGCTGCTGGCTCGCGGTGCGGGCCGAGTGATATTGCTGCGCCATACGCTCAACCGTGCTCGCGGCAGGCTCAACACGCTCGACATCGCCGACGCCTTGACCAGCGCTCCAGATATCGCGCCACAGCTTGAGCGTCTCGACTTCCTTCAGGAGGTTGAACCCATCAAGTTTCGCCCCCGGCTTGAAGCCGCTGCGTTCGAGGCTCTTGCGCAGCAAGTTGGCGGGAATGCCGGTCACTTCGGCGGTCAGTTGAATGTCGTCGGCGCTGCTCTCGATCAGCATCTGCCGATAGTCATCCGTCGCCATGCTCTCTGTCGCCGCGATAAAGGAGGTGCCGGCATAAACGAAGTCGGCACCGAGTTCTTCCGCAACATGGATCAAGCGGCCGTTCGAGATCGCCCCGGCGAGCACAAGCGGCCCGGCAAAGAATTTTCGGACTTCGGTGACGAACGCGAACGGGTTGAGCCAGCCGGTATTCCCCCCAGCCCCGCCGCACAGCAAGATCAAGCCATCGACGCCGGTTTCGGCCGCGCGGCGGGCATGCTTCAGGGACGCAACGTCGGAGAAAACCAGGCCGCCGTAGCTTTTTACCGCAGCAACGACGCGCCCCGGATTTCCGACGCTGGCGATCACCAGCGGCACCTTGTGCTTGGCAACCAGATCGACGTCTTCGGCCAACCTCATGTTCGTAGGATGGACGATCAGATTCGCCGCGTAGGGAGCGGCGCCCGGCTTTAGTTCAGTCGTGATCCTCGCGAGCCACTGATCGAGGATCGCCGTCGTTCGGGCATTGAGTGTGGGAAACGAGCCGGCTACGCCGGCTTGCGAGCACGCGATGACGAGGTCCGGTCCCGATACCAGAAACATCGGGCCGACCAGCACAGGCAGCCTGAGTTGCGTTCGCAGTTTCGCAGCAAGACCGGGATCGCCGAGCATATTTTTTCTACCGTGATAGGGTTGCCGTTCGAGCGCAAAAATATGTTTGACTAAAGAGTAAGTAGTATGTCTCAATGGTCATACACAAGCACAATAACAGGGCTCGCTTCTCAGTCAGCAGTGCCTTGAGGGAGGATGCATGCACGCCGATGCGGCGATACGTGCGGAGCCGGGCTCAAACGGCGGACAGGCGGTCCTGACGGCGGCCGGGTTAGGACTGTCGTTCGGTGGCGTTGTCGCCCTCAACGAGGTCTCAATCGAGATCAGGCGCGACGAACTCGTCGCCATTATCGGCCCAAACGGCGCCGGCAAAACCTCCCTGATGAATTGCATGAGCGGCTTTTACCGGCCGCAGCGCGGCAGTATCGCCTTTGATGGCGAGCCGATGGTCGGCCGTAGCGTTCACCACATCGCGCGATCGGGCTTGGCGCGGACCTTTCAGGGAACGCACATATTTCCTGGCATGACCGTGATCGAGAACATCATGATCGGACGACACATGCATATGCACAGTTCGGTCCTGCAGGCATTCGTGCATTTTCACTGGGCCAGAAACGAAGAAACCCGGCATCGCGAGGTAGCCGAGGAAATCATCGAATTGCTTGAAATCGAATCGATCCGCCATCAGCCCGTCGGCACGCTCGGATACGGCCTGCGCAAGCGCGTCGATCTCGGACGTGCGCTCGCGCAGGAGCCGAAGATTCTGCTGATGGACGAGCCGATGGCTGGGATGAACAACGAGGAAAAGGAAGACCTTGCCCGCTTCATCCTGGACGTGCGCGAAGCCCGCGGTATCCCGGTGGTCCTCGTCGAACACGACATGGGCGTCGTCATGGACCTCGCCGACCGCATTTACGTACTCGATTTCGGGAAAATGATCGCGGTCGGGTCGCCGGTACAGATCCAGCGCGATCCGTTGGTCATGAAAGCTTACCTGGGCGAGAAATGACCGTGACCGCCGTAGCGATGCGAACATTGCCGCAAGCATTCGTCGACCGGGCGACGGCCGAACCGGACCGGCTGATCGCGCGTCACAAATACCGGGGGATCTGGCGCGAATTTCGCTACCGCGATGTGCTGGAGCGGGTGCGCAATCTGGCACTCGGCCTGCAGGGGTTGTCCTTTTCACGTGGCGAGACGGTCGCCATTATTGGGGAGAATGAGCCCGACAATTTTTGGATGGAACTTGCCGTGCTCGCGATCGGCGGCAAGGTGGTCTCACTCTACCCCGACCTGACGGTCGGCGAGGTTGAATATCTGCTGAACGACAGCGAGGCGGTTTACCTCGTTGCGCAGGACCAGGAGCAGGTCGACAAGGGGCTGGCGGTGCTCGGCGATATACCGGCCCTGCGACGCGTGATCTTCTGGGACGACACCGGAATGTGGTCGTACAGGCAGCCGAGCCTCATGAAACTCGAGCAGATGGAAGCCGAGGGCCGCCAAAAGAACGCCGCCGAGCCCGAGCTTTTCAACAGGCTGCTCGAACAGGGAAGACCGGACGATATCGCTGTGCTGTCCTATACGTCCGGCACAACCGGGCGTCCCAAAGGCGTCGTGCTCACGCATCGCTATCTGATCGACAATGCGCATCGATTGTTGAGTGGGACTGACATCGCCCCGGGCATGGATTACCTCACCTATATCGCGCCAGCCTGGGCCACCGAACAATTGTTCGGGATCACGATCGGCGTGACGCTACCGCTGGTGGTCAACTTTCCGGAATCTCCAGAGCAGGTCCTCGCCAATCTGCGCGAGATCGCAGTCGAGCTGATGGTGTTCGCGCCCCGACAATGGGAAAGCCTGGCGTCCACGATCCAGGCAAGAATGCTCGATGCAGGCCCGTTCCGCCGGCGTATTTACGAATGGGGCGTCGAAATCGGGCGCAAGGTCAATGTCGCCCAACTCGACGGCAAGCCGGTGCCGGTTATGGCGCGCATGACGTTTCCGATAGCGGAGGCCCTGGTATTGAAGCCGTTGCGCGACAAGCTTGGCCTGACGCGCCTGAAGGTCGCGCTCAGCGGCGGTTCTACCATGGCCCCCGACGTATTCCGGCTGTTTCACGCCATCGGCGTGCCGTTGCGCAATCTGTATGGCTCGACCGAGATCGGTATCATGACGATCCACCAGGGCGAGCGCTACGATCTCGAAACCGTCGGTCATTGGCTGGAAGCGCACCCTGAGACGCCGCCGCTGGAATGGAAGGTCTCGCCAAGCGGCGAACTGCTGGTGCGCGGTGGAACTTTCTTTCAGGGCTATTTCGGCAAGCCCGACAAGACCGCCGAGCGGATCGAAGACGGCTGGTACCGCACCGGCGATGCCGTTTCAGTCACCCCGTCGGACGAACTTGTGTTCCTCGAGCGGATTGAGGATCTTGCCAAATTGAGTTCCGGCCAAAGCTACCCGCCGCAATTCATCGAAACACGGCTTCGCTTCAGTCCGTTCATCAAGGACATCATGACGCTCGGCGACGAGTTCCGCAACTACATCGGCGCATTGATCAATATCGACATGAGCGTGGTGTCGCGATGGGCGGAGGAACGCAGGCTGGCTTATTCGACTTTCACCGATCTATCGCAAATGACGGCGGTGGCCGATCTTATTCGTCAGGAAATCGTACGCATCAACAAATTCCTGCCGGACCACGCCCAGATCCGTCGCTTCGCGAACTTTCCCAAGGAACTCGATCCGGACGAAGGCGAATTGACCAGAACGCGCAAGCTACGCCGCGAATTCCTGTTGCAGCGCTATGCGATGCTGATCGACGGACTTTACGCCGGCGACGAACGAGTGGCGCTCACGATCCCCATCACCTACCAGGACGGCCGGCGCGGGACGATGGCAGCCAGCGTTCTGATCCACTCCGTCGATTCGGTCCCTGTGGGCGCTACCGGCGTCCAACCCCAACGCCGGACGGCTGACGTGTCATGATCGATTTTCTCAACTATCTGATCAACGGCTCGCTGGTAGGCCTGCTCTACGCCCTCATCGCCATGGGCTTCATCGTGATCTATCGCGCGTCGAAGGTATTCAATTTTGCGCAAGGCGAACTCGTCGTATTCGGCGGCTTTATCGTCTGGTGGATGGTGATACAAACCGGCCTGCCGCTGTTGATCGCGCTTCCGCTGGCGATGGTAATGTCCGCGTTATTCGGTCTGGCTATTGAGCGTATCTTTTTTTCCCGCCTCGTTGGTGAATCCGGCTTCGCGATGGTGATGGTGACGATCGGCCTGCTGATCCTGATCAGGGGCCTTATCCTTGTCGTGTTCGGACCCCAGGTCCGGCCGTTCCCGATTATCTTCCCCCTGAAGCCGGTCATCGTCGGCGACATCCTGATTCCACGGTCGCTGCTGTTCGGCGGAGTGATTACGGTGATCGTCGGTTTGGGTCTTTCGTGGTTCTTTAATAACACCCGCGCGGGGCTCAAGATGACCGCGGTGGCCGAAGATCACCAGGTAGCGCTGTCGATGGGGATTTCGGTCAAGCGCTCTATCGCGTTCGCCTGGGCGCTCGGAGCTGTGTTGTCGACACTCGGCGCGATCATCTACCTCAGCGGCAAGTCGCTGAACTTCCTGGCGTCGGACATTGGCCTTTCGGCGCTGCCGGTGGCTTTGCTCGCAGGGTTCGAATCGATTGCCGGCGTCTTGCTTGCCGGGCTGATTGTCGGCGCCGTGCAAGGACTCGTAACGGCCTATGTTGACCCGGTAATCGGGGGAGCCGTCGGCTCGGTTTTCCCGTTCGTGATCATGCTTGTCATACTGTTTATCCGCCCGACCGGAATGTTCGGATGGAAAACGATCGAAAGGGTTTGAACGGTGGATCCTGCAGGGATTTTCGCGACAAGTTTTCCGCGTGATGCGGCGCTCCTTCGCACGCGCCCGCAGCAGGTCGCCCTTGCGCTGTTCCTCGTGTTCCTGCTGCTGCTGCCGGTCCTGTTCGGGCCGCGTCTGCTTGCGATCTCGACGCTTATTCTGATCTCCTCTGTGATCGTCCTCGGCCTTCAGATCACCACCGGCTATGCCGGCCAGATCAATCTCGGACAGGCGGCGTTTATGGGGGTCGGCGCCTATACCAGCGGGTATCTGGCCACCAAACTGGGCTTGCCGTTCTGGGTGACGATCCCGCTGGGCGGGTGCTCCGCAGCCGTATTCGGATTTATCTTCGGATTGTCGGCCGTGCGTATCAAAGGATTCTACCTGGCGCTGACGACGATTGCCGCGCAAGCATTGTTTCATTTCTTTGTGCTGAACCTGCCGTGGTTTGGCGGCTCAAACGGGCTATCCCTCGATCCTGCCAGCCTGTTCGGGTTCAAGTTCTCGTCCGACATATCGATTTACTATCTCTGCCTGGCTGTCACGGCCATCATGACCTACGGCGCTTACGGCATCGTGCGCGGTCGGCACGGGCGCGCCTTCATGGCGGTGCGCGACGACGACGTCGCGGCGGGAATTATGGGCATCGACGTCGTGGCCACCAAGGCGACGGCGTTCCTGGTCGGCGCATTTTATGCGGGCGTCGGCGGCGGATTGTGGGCCTATTTTGTTCGCTTTGTCGCAGTCGATCAGTTCACGCTGTTTAATTCGATCTGGTTCATCGCGATGGTGATCGTCGGTGGCATGGGATCGATCACCGGCGCTCTGGTTGGCGTCGTGGTTATCAAGTGTATTCAGGAAGGCTTCGTGTCGCTGGGACCGTCCGTCGTAGCGCAATTTCCGTCGGTTGGCGGCGATGTCGTATTTGCCTTGATGAATGTATTTCTCGGCAGTGTCATCGCGGCATTCCTGATCTTTGAGCCGCGCGGCCTGATGCATCGCTGGAATATTCTAAAGCAGTCGTATCGGATGTGGCCATTTCCCTATTGAACGCAACGAAGCCGCCGCAAGGCGGCGTCCTGAAAACAAGGCAGAACCGGGAGGACATGAAATGAAGAACCTGATCTCGAAATGGGTTGCAACCGCTGCGGCGGTCGCAGTCGTCGCCTTCGCGCCCGCCGCCTCGGCGGAAACGACCTACAACATTGCGTCAATCGCCGACTTTACCGGCCCTTACGCCGACATCATGAAAGACCTTGTCGGCGCCCGCCATGCCGCCGTCGATTGGTGGAACGACGAGGTCGGCAAAGGATTGGGCATCAAGGTCGCGATCAAGGACTATGACGGCCGCTACGACGCGGCACAGACGGCGAGCCTTTGGCCGGGCATCAAGGCCGAGCTCAATCCGGTGGCCATTATCGGTGTCGGCGGACCGGACGTTGCCGCGCTGCAGGGCCGGCTTCCGACGGACAAGGTGCCGATGTTCATGTCGACCGCGGCCTACGGTTTCGCCTGGAAACCTGATCCATGGGTATTCAACCCGCGCCCGACTTATGGCCATGAGGCGGCAGCGTTTTTCGAATGGTTCCGCAGTTCGCGCGGAATCAAGACGCCGCTGAAGATTGCCATCATTTCCTCCGAAGCCGCGCCGGCTTATGTCGATATTGCCAGGGGCGCGGAGAAATACGCCAAGGACAACCCGGACAAAATCGAACTCGTCGAGACGATTTTCACCGAGGTGCAGCCGACCGACCTGACAACGCAGGTTGGCCGCCTGATCCGCAAGGGCGCCCAAGTGATCAGTATTCAGACGAACACGGCCGCGGTCGTGGCGACCAAGCGCGCGCTACAGGCGCTCGGCAAGACCGACGTTGCGATCATGATGAGTTCGCACAACGGTCTGCTCGCCTCGGGCAAGGCCATCGGCGGCATCAACGAGCTGGAAGGCGACTATGAGGTGTACGGCATGGCAGTGCCGACCGAGGAAAAGACCAAAGCCCATGACTTCCAGCAAATGACAGTCGCCAAATACAAGGGACAGGCGGGATGGTCGGTAGCGAGTGTTATGGGTTTCAATCAGACACTGCTTGCGCTGCGGGCGATCGAGGCCGCTGCGCGCAAAGTCGGCGCTGACAAGGTCAACGGTGACGCGGTTCGTACCGCGCTGCTGGCGACGCCGATCACGACCGAGCAGACTTTCGGAATGCTGCCGAACCTGGCCTACACCAACGAAGCGCCATTTCCGGTGAAGGGCCTGACCGTTAACATCGCGACGATCAAGGACGGCAAATATGTCATCGCCGCCGAAAACGTGCCGGTTCCCACGATTGCCAAATGGTGACCTTGCTCAATCAGCCGGAGCGCGTCAGCGCTCCGGCTGCGGAGTTACCGATGCTCGAACTCAGCAACGTGGAGGTTATCTACAGCGAGGTCATTCTCGCGGTGAAAGGCATCACGCTTGCCGTTCCCAGGGGGTCATGCGTCACGCTGCTGGGCGGTAACGGCGCGGGCAAGTCGACCGCTCTGAAGTCGATTTCGAACGTGCTCAAGACTGAAGACGGCAAAGTTACGTCGGGCGCGATTTTGTTCGAGGGCTCGCGTATCGACGGCGGTGATCCGGCGAAGATTGTCCGCAACGGGATCGTCCACGTCATGGAAGGCCGCCGGGTCCTCAGCCACCTGACCGTCGAGCAAAACCTGATTGCTGGCGGCCACATGGAGCCGTCAGCACAGGCGATGCGACGGCGGCTTGATGGTGTCTACGACCGGATCAAGCGCCTTGCCTTATTGAAGTCGCGCACAACCGGGTATTTGTCCGGCGGTGAGCAGCAGATGGTCGTGATCGGCCGCGCCTTGATGGCCAATCCCAAACTCATCATGATCGACGAGCCATCCCTGGGGCTCGCGCCCATGATGGTCGATGAAGTGTTCGGCGTTCTGCGCTCACTGAAAGACGACGGCCTGACGCTACTGATCGTCGAGCAGAACACCCGCGTCGCGCTTGACCTCGCCGACTTCGGATACGTCATGGAAGATGGACGCATCGTGCTGGAAGGTAACGCAGCCGACCTGCGCGCGAACGAGGACATCCGCGAATTTTATCTCGGCCTGAACCTGGAAGGTGAACGCAAGAGTTATCGCAACATCAAACACTACCGGCGCCGCAAGCGATGGCTCGGATAGACAAGACGCCGGAGCAAGGTCAGCGCCCGATGAACATCGGCTTGCGTTTTTCCTCGAACGCAGCGAGTCCCTCTTTCATATCGTGGCTATGGGCATGGACTTCGCTCGCAAGCAGTTCAAGCCTCAACGCTACGTCCTTTGGCTGCTCGAGACCGTCCGCGACCAGCGCCTTCATACGGCGCAGCACGAGCGAACTCTTGGTCGCGAGCTTGGCGACAAGGCGTTCGACCGCTGCCGTCAGGTCCACGTCGTCGACGACCTCGTTCACGAGGCCGCACGCCACAAGTTCCTCTGCTGGCAGGAAATCGCCGGTAAACAGCAGATATTTCGCGCGGGTCGGGCCAATCTTTCGCGGCAGGCGCACCGAACTGCCGCCGCCCGGCAGAAGACCGAAATTGGCATGCGCGTCGCCGATTTTGGCCGACCGCCCAGCGATCACCAGATCGCAGCACAGCACCAGTTCCAGCCCGCCGGCCAGTGCCAACCCGTTCACCGCGGCGATCACCGGCCGCGGGCAACCCTCGAGCCGCGCCATCATGTCGAGAACCGTGTCCAGGAAACGCGCCACGGCGGTTTCATCGCCTTGGGTGACATCCTTGACATGTTTCAGGTCGGCGCCGGCGCAGAACGCCCGCCCCATGCCGCTCAGAACCACAGCCTTGATCGACGGGTCTTCTGCGCGCGCAAGCGCGTCGTTAATCCCGGCCACCATGTCTGGCGTGATCGCGTTGAGCGCCATTGGGCGATTGAGCCTGATCCATACCGCGCCGGACCGCACCTCGACCAATACGCTTTCGCCTGGCATCGCCGCCCCTGGATTTGTCATCGGCCTCCATCCGCAAACTAGCGTTTGACTTTTGGGTCAATGGATAATTTATTGGGTAGAATTATAGACTATGCGTTAAAAACCACAAGCTTTCGCTCTTTACCTGGGAAGAAAAGCGTCATGTTGCAGCTTGAGGGCATACGTATCGTCAGCCTGGCGGAGCAATATCCCGGGCCCTACGCCACGTTGCTCCTCGCCGACCTCGGCGCCGACGTCATTCTCGTCGAACGCCCGGGCGTCGGCGATCCCGCCCGACAGTTTCCGGCGTTCCATGCCGCCCTCAATCGCAACAAGCGGTCGGTCGCGCTCGATCTCAAAGCCGACGGCGACAAGCAGCGGTTTCGCGATCTCGTTGCCTCAGCTGACGTGCTGCTTGAGGGCTTTCGCCCTGGCACGATGGGGCGGCTGGGCCTGGGATATGAGGCGATGGCCTCGATAAATCCCGGCTTGGTCTATGCTTCGATTTCCGGCTTCGGGCAGACCGGCCCTTACCGCGATCGACCCGCGCACGATCTCTCGTACCAGGCACTTGCGGGGTTCCTGCACGGTCAGGCTGCAACCCGGTCCACGCAAATTCCGAGCGACATCGCCGTTGGCGACTTGTCGTCGGGCATGTTTGCGGTAGTGGGCGTCCTAACAGCCCTGTTGGCTCGGGCGCGCACCGGCAAAGGCACCTATATCGACGTGTCGATGACGGATGGCCTGGTATCATGGATGTCGGTCATGGTCGGCCCGGCGATGAACGGAGAACCGCTTGCCGACATCGCAGCAGAGCCGGCTTATGGCTTGTTCGAATGCCAGGACGGCAAGCTGCTGTCATTGTCGATCGCGCATGAGGACTGGTTCTGGAAACCGCTGTGCGCGCTGATCGGGATGGATGATGTCGCTGATCTGAAGCGCGCGCAACGAACCCAGCGCGAAAGCGAATTGGTCGCGCGCATCGGTAAGGCAATCGCCACCGCACCGCGCGCGAAATGGGCCGAAAGGCTGGATGCCGCCGGCATCCCATGGGGTCCCGTCAATGCGATTGGCGAGGTCGCGGCCGATCCGCATTTCATCGAGCGCGGGTTGTTCAGCGACGTCGCCGAAGCTGATGGCAAGCGCCGTCGCTACGTCGCGCAACCATTGATTTTCGATGGTCTTCATCCCGGACCGACACGAGGCGTACCCGCGCTCGGTGAACACACGGACGAGGTGCTGTCAGAACTTTCGCGACGCGCGCAACTTAAAACATGAAAGTGGGAGCCGCCAAAATGGAAGACGTCTACGTCGTGGGAGTCGGCATGACACCTTTCGGCCGCATGCTCGATAAGGACATCAAGGCCATGACGAAGGCGGCGGTCAATGCAGCGCTTGTGGATGCGGGCCTCGATGCGACGGCATTGCAGGCTGCCTATTTCGCCAACGCGTCGCAGGGCCACATGGAAAAGCAGCATATGGTTCGCGGCCAGATCGCCTTGCGATCGATGGGGATCGGACAGATTCCGGTCGTCAACGTCGAGAACGCCTGCGCCAGTGGCAGTTCCGCGCTGAACCTTGCCGTCAACTTCCTGAAAGCCGGTGAAGGAGATATCGCGCTCGCGGTCGGAGCGGAAAAGATGTTTTCCAAAGACCGCGAGCTGATGTTCGGTGCATTCGACGGCGCATGGGACGTCAGCCGCAAGGACGAAATCGGCGCGCGGCTCATGAAGCTTGGCGAGAGCGTCGATGCGCCGCCGGGCACCACCTCCGACAAACCCTACAGCGTGTTCATGGACGTCTACGCGGCGTTCTCCCGTTACCACATGGCGCGTTTCGGAACGACGCAGCGCCAGATCGCCGCTGTCGCGGCCAAGAATCACAGGCACTCCGTTGAAAATCCGCTGTCGCAGTTTCGCAACTCCTATTCCATTGACGAGGTGCTGAGCGCGCCGCCGATAACCTATCCGTTGACGCTGCCGATGTGCTCGCCGGTGTCTGACGGCGCGGCCGCCGTGGTGCTGGCGACTGAAGAGGGGCTGCGGCGCTACGGGATCGATCGATCGCGCGCGATCCGGGTGCTGGCATCGGTAATCCAGACCGGCAGTGACCGTGACCCGTCGGATGTTGAAAACCATTGCACTGCGCGCGCCGCACGGCGCGCTTACGAAAAAGCGGGCATCGGCCCCGGCGATATCTCAGTTGCCGAAGTGCATGACGCTACCGCCATGGGAGAGATCATCCAGATCGAAAACCTCGGCTTTTGCGCGTTCGGTGACGGCGGCGCGATCAGCGAACGCGGCGAGACCGCCATTGGTGGCCGGATCCCGGTCAATCCGTCGGGAGGGCTGGAATTGAAGGGGCATCCGGTCGGCGCTACCGGCCTCGCGCAGGTCCACGAACTCGTCGCGCAGCTGCGTCACGAGGCCGGACCTCGCCAGGTTGACGGCGCAAGGATCGCGATGGCCGAGAACGGCGGCGGCCTGCACGGCATCGAGGAAGCGGTGGCGTGCATCACCATCCTGGGCAAATAGCGGACAACGAGGAGATTTCATGAACCTTCAAAGCAAGATCGCCGTCGTCACCGGTGCGGCCTCGGGATTGGGGCTTGCGACCTGCAGGGTGCTCGCGGCCGCCGGCACGCGGATCGCGGGTTTCGATCGCGACGAGAAGAAGTTGCAGGCGCTGAAAGCGGAACTCGGCGACGCCTGCCTTACGCGCGTCGTCGATGTTGCCGACGAAACCAGTGTGAAAGACGGGATCGCGGCGGTCGTCGCGGCGTTCGGCGGCGTTCATGTCGCAGTAAACTGCGCCGGCGTCGCGGACGCCGCCAAGACTGTCTCAAAGGGCGAACCGTTTCCAATCGCAACCTGGAACAAGGTGATCGCGATAAACCTGACAGGCACGTTCAACGTCATCAGGTTCGCTGCGCTCGCGATGACCGCGAACGCCCCTGACGCCGACAGCGGCGAGCGCGGCGTCATTGTCAACACGGCTTCCGGCGCAGCCTCGCAGGGGCAGATCGGGCAAGCCGCCTACAGCGCCAGCAAGGCGGGCGTAATTGGCCTGACGCTACCGGTGGCGCGTGACCTGGCGCCGCAGGGTATCCGGGTGGTCTCCATCGCGCCGGGGCTGTTCAATACCGCAATGGTCGCGGGCTTGCCAGATAACGTCTCCCAATCGATCATCGATCGCATGATCCTCTATCCGAACCGGATGGGACGACCAGTCGAATTTGCCCGGCTGGTGCAACACATCGTCGAGAACTCATACCTGAACGCAACTACGCTCGATCTGGATGCGGGCGCCCGGATGCAGGCGCGCTGACGAACATTTTTGCCCCGGCGATCGGTATCCAACATGCTGCCTGATCGACTGCGCCAGCATCTCAAGATCCCGGTAATGGCGGCGCCAATGTTCCTCGTCTCCGGGCCCGATCTGGTCGTGGAAGCTTGTCGGGCCGGCGTGCTCGGCACATTTCCGGTGCTGAACCAGCGCACGACAGAGGGTTTTGAAACCTGGCTTGCCGAAATTCGCGGACGGCTGACGGGACAAGACTGCGCGCCCTTTGGTGCGCAATTCGTCGTTCACGCCACCAACCCGCGGCATTCCGCCGACTTCGCGGCGGCCATCCGCCATGAAATTCCAATCGTCATCACGACGCTCGGGATTACGCGGGAATTGACTGACGCCGTGCACGGCTATGGCGGGCTGGTATTCCATGACGCCACCACAATGAAGCATGCCAGGAAGGCGCTTGATGCCAACGTCGACGGCATCATCGCCGTTTGCGGAGGCGCAGGCGGGCATGCCGGAACCTACAACCCGTTCGCCTTTATTACAGAGCTCAGGCAGATCGCCGGCGATAAGACGATCATTCTTGCGGGAGCCATCAGCAACGGCCAGTCTGTTGCGGGAGCCGTCGCGGCCGGCGCTGACCTGGTGTCGATCGGCACGCGCTTCATTTCCACACATGAAAGTATGGCACCGGTTGAGCAAAAGACCATGGTCTGCGAGTCCGACATCGACGATATCGTCTACACTGCCGAAGTTTCCGGAATCGGCGCAAGCTTCCTCGCCCAGACGCTGAAACGTCCATACGAAAATCCCAAAGAGCATGGCGGCTTCAATGTCGCGCGCGAGATCAATCCAAAACTGTGGAAGGACATCTGGACCGCGGGACAGGGCGTCGGCGGTGTCAATGACATCCTTCCGGTCGCAGAACTCTGCGCGCGGCTGCGGCAGGAATGGAACGAGGGCGTTCTTCGTCTTTCGGCTTCATTCGCATGAGACCCCTGCCCCGCCGGTAACCGCTGTGTCGGTTCCCGATTTCCAATATCCCTTGAATATCATCGGACCGCGCACAACGATCTCACATCCAGCGTGCTCGCAAAAAAAAGACGTTTCACGAGCACGCACCACGCCGAGCCTGGTTTTCGTCACTCACCACTTGGTGACATCGGTGGGAACAGGAATCCAGTCTGGCGTCGCAAGCTGGTACTTCCCGTCCTTGACCGTCTCGATCTTGACGCGACCGGTCAACCGGAACGGCGCTTCCTTGCTGAACTTGACCTCGGGCAGGACGCCCATCAGCTCGTCCTCGGTGAAGGTCTGGGTAACAAGTGTCTCATAGATCGCTGGGCCCGTGATATTGGCAGCCCCGACCCGCTCCGCCGTGTGCTCAACGGTGCGCACCACCATCAGACCCTGGCTGATCCCCAGGACGTTCAGAGGATTCCACTCGGCCGGAAGGCCATATTGCTTGCTCAGCACCTGGTAGAACTCCCAGGCCTTCGTCGACTTGTCAGCCGTCGCCGCGATCCCCGTCACCACGAGGTGGCCTTCCCATGGCGCATAGCTCTTCATCGCCTGCGCGAGCGGCCAGATCGTGTGCCACGGTGACGCTATGGTAGGAATGCTGACGCCGTGCAGTTGTTCTGCCCGAAGCGCGGCGGCCGCGAGCGTCGTGTTCGCAGTGCCCATGATGACGTCGGCTTTGGCATCGACGATCTTTTGCATCGGGCTTGAGATATCGACTGGCTGGATTTCGACCCACTCGGTCGCGACGATGGTGGCTATCCCTTTCGGCTCGAGAACGGTCTTGATGTACTTCGTCAGACCGCTGACGATGTCAACGAAGGCTGGTGACGCCTGGGTCGACAGGAATGCGACCTTGATCGGCCGCTTTTCGGGGTGTTGTTGCGCGAACCATATCAACGCCGCCGCCCATTCATGGGCATAGCTCGGGCGAATGTTGAAAAGCCACTGGTCCGGCAGCCAGCTGAAGCCGTAGCCCGGAGGTGAGTAGAGAACCGGCACCTGGTCGCGAGGCAATCGCTGTTGCAGCGCTGCCACGTCGGCACCTCCGAGTCCCATCGCAAGGATCGGCTTGTTTTCGCTCAGAATGCCCGGCCACAGGCTGGCAACGACGGTGCCGTCGTAGCGGGTATCGTAATTCTTGACCGTCAAGGTGATGCCGAGCTTCTTGCCCGTGGTGTCGTTCCACCATTTGATCACCGCATCGCGTGCGACCAGATGCTTGCTGAGGTCGGCAAACGGGCCGGAATTGTCGACCAATCCGGGAATTCGGTACTCCACCTGCGCGGACGCCGGGAGCGCTGCGGACACGAGCGCGACCAGGATGGCCACAATCTGTAATTTACGCATGTTTCCTCCATGTTTTTGGTTCGTTGAGGCGCGGCGTTCGCCGTGACCTTTATCCAAGCCACCGCTTGCGGCGCTTGTAGTGCTTCACTTCCTTGAAGCTCTTGCCGTGCCCCAGCAGGCTCATGCCGAGGTAGAACTCCTTGATGTCTTCGTTCTCACGCAATTCCTTGCCCGTGCCATAGAGTACGATGCGGCCGTTCTCCAGCACATAGCCGTAATTCGCTATCTGCAGGGCGACCTTTGCGTTCTGTTCCACCACCAGGAACGCGATGCCCTCCTTTCGCCGCAGCATTTCCACCAGATCGAAAATCTCGGCGACGATCAGCGGCGCGAGCCCGAGCGACGGCTCGTCAAGCAGTACCAGACGCGGCTTCGCCATCAGAGCCCGTCCGATCACCAGCATTTGCTGTTCGCCGCCGGACAGATAACCCGAGACGCGCGCGCGCAGGTTACGGAGTTTCGGGAAATATTCGTAGATCCGTTCGACCGATTCGCGCCGCTCCGCATTGCTCTTGAGCACCTTGCCACCGACCAGCAGGTTCTGCTCGACGGTCATGTGCGGCAGGATCTTGCGCCCCTCGACCACCTGAACGAGGCCCTTCCGCACGAGGTTTTGAGGCTCCTCGGCATGGATCGGCTCGCCCTTGAAGTGAATCGATCCAGACGTGATGGATCCGTCCTCCGAACGCAGCAGGCCCGAGATCGCTTTCAAGGTCGTCGTCTTGCCGGCACCATTGGCACCCAGCAGCGCGACGATCTGGCCCTCGTCCACGTTGAGGTTGATCCCCTTGAGGACCAGAATTACGTCGCTGTAGACGACTTCGACATGGTTGAGCTGCAAAAGCATGTTAAGCACGAACTCAATGTGGGAAGGGCCAGATGCGGTAGCTTTCCTTGACGATGTTCCAGCGGTGCGCGAGGCCGCGCGGCTCGAAGATCACGAATACGATGATCAGGCCGCCGAGCAGTATATTCATCCCGGCGAACACGAGCTGCCCCCCGAGTTGCGGAAACCAATCGCTCAGAACCGGGCCCGCCGCGGAGATAAACTCCTGCAGCAGCCGGATCACGACTGTTCCGATGATGGCGCCGAGCACCGAACCCATGCCACCGACGATCAGCATGCCGACATACCATATCGACATCCATAGCGTGAATTGATCCGCCTGGACGTAGCGCACGTAATAGGCCCACAGGCCGCCAGCCACGCCGGCGTAGAACGCGCCGACAAAGAAGGCGAGGATCTTGTAATAGAAGACGTTGATCCCGATAACTTCCGCCGCGTTGTCGTTGTCGCGCACGGCGATGAAGGCCCGCCCGGTCCGGCTCCGCGCGATTCCGAAGGCTCCCGTCGTCATCAGAACCACCACGAACAGGATCAGGTAATAGATCCTTGCGTCGGTATCAAAGGCGAAGCTGCCAAGCGCCGCGGGCTCGAGCCGCAACCCTTCCGCGCGACCGAACCATTCCTTCGGTAACTTCAGCATCGCGAAGCTGAAGATGTACTGTGCCGCGATCGTGGTGAGCGCGAGGTAAAAGCCCTTAATGCGCAGCGCCGCCAGTCCAAAGAATGCGCCGAATACCGCGGCCCCGACTCCCGCCAGCGGCAAGGTGATCCAAAACGGCGTGGACAATTTCGCCGCCAGCGCGCCACACACATACGCCCCGACACCCATAAATGCCGACTGCCCCATATTGATCTGGCCAGCGAAGCCGGAGGTCATTTGCAGGCCAATCACCGCGACAAGCGTTACGCCGATGACATTGGCGATGCCAACGATCCGGCCGGACACGATCAGCGGTAGCAGGACGATTACGATCATCAGCGCGATGAACCAGGCCCACTGGCCCGGCGAACGGACCAGAGCCTGATCCTGTGCGTAGGTCTCCGAATATACTCCGCCTGGCAAAGTCATGGCCTAGATCCTCTCGATGGTTTTCCAGCCGAAAAGGCCGGTCGGCCGGATCAGAAGGATCAGAACCATGATGAGGAAGGGAAATATACTGGCAACGCCGCCATCGAAAATCGGGTCGAGGAAATAGGCCGCGAGCCCCGACGCTATGCCGACGATCAGACCGCCGAGCACGACCCCACCGATCGATTCCAGGCCGGCCAGCAAGGCGACGGGGAGCGCTGCGAAACCAATATCAGATGCCAGAAAGGTCATTCCTTTGCCGTTGAGAAAGATGATCGCCGCAAGCGTCGAGAGCATGCCGCTGATGCCCCACGCAATCGCGATCGAGCGTTTGACCGAGATGCCGAGCGAGAGGGCCGTCTGGTGGTCCTCGGCAACCGCGCTCATCTCGAGGCCTTGTTGTGTCCGGTTGAAGAACCATGACATGAGTCCGGCCATCACGATGGTGAGAACGCCGCCGTACAGTAGCGCCTGATCGATGATGATCGGGCCCAGCCGTGCGGCCTTGACAGGCAGGATCGCCGGAAAGAACCTCACCTCGGGTCCCCACACCACCAGCACCACACCGCGCAACAGGATCAGCAGACCAATCGTCACCATGACGAACGAGAACAAACCCTCGCCGACCAGCGGCCGGAGAATGAGGCGCTCGATCACCAGGCCCAGCACGAGACTCGACACCAGGGCCAGCGGGACAGCGATCCACCAATCGAGCTCGAACACCGCCATATAGGTCCAGATCAGAAACGCACCGACGACGATGAGCTCGCCCTGGGCGAAATTGAACACCCGCGCGGAGCGGTATATGATCACAAAGCTCATCGCGATCAGGGCATAGAGCAGTCCCGTAAGGGAACCATTGATCGTATAGGTGAGAAGGCTAGACATCGGCGGCACTCAACTGCCGGGGTTGTGATGTTGCTGGGAGCGTCGGCGTCGCAGCAGCTTCGTTGACGTGGACAAGGGCGACAAGGCGCCCGACGCGTCCGTCCTGATATTTGACGGGAATGTCGGCCTCGACCGTAGTTCGCCCATCGTAGATCGCCGCAATGAAGTCGGCGTACTTTTGCTCGAGGTGTTTGCGCCGCAGCTTTCGCGTACGGGTCAGCTCGTCCTCATCGGGGTCCAGTTCTTTGGGGAAGTTAACAAAGCGCGCGATCCGTGAGCCTTGCGGCAGCAGCTCATTGACCGCGCGCAACTCCCTGCCGATCAGATCGCGAATCTGCTCGTTCTGGGACAGGTCGGCGAAAGTCGTGAACGCCACGCCACGCTGTTCCGCCCAGCGGCCGAGCGTGCTTGCATCAATATTGACGAGCGCTGAGACAAACGGCTTGGTCTCATCTCCGATTGTCATGGCCTCCTTGATGAAGGGACTGAACCTCAGACGGTTCTCGATGAAGCTCGGCGGATAGCGATGACCGGTCGAGAGCCGGCCCATGTCATCGACGCGGTCGAGGTAGACGAGCTCGCCCTGCGCCGTGAGATGGACTGCGTCCTCAAGCCGGTACCAGCCGTCGACCAGCTTCTTCGCGGTCGCCTCGGGATTCTTGTAGTAGCCGGAAAAACCAATGCCGCCGCGTACCAAAAGCTCGCCATCCTCGCTCAACTTGTGTTGCAGCGGCGTTCCGAGCTTCGGGTGCACTGGCAACCAGCTTCCGACCGTCTCGAGATCATAGGCCGCGCCCTGATGCGCTGTGAGCAGTCCGACTTCGGTCGAGCCATAGATGTTGCGCAACGGCACTCCCATGGCGTGAAAAAAGCGAAACACATCCGGCGCCATTCCCGACCCGCCGGAAACGGCGATGCTGACGGACTGCAGCCCCAGATTATCACGCAGATGCCGGAGTACGATGATATCCGCACACCATCCCGCCACGCGCCAGAAAAGGCTCGCCCGCTCGCCCTGCAGCTGTGACAGATAGGCACGCTTTCCGACTGCAATTCCGGACCGGAACACGAAGCGGCGGATCGGCCCCGCATCCATCATCTTCGCCTCGACCAGCGTCGACAGACTTTCCCATTGCCGGGGACTGAGCATCAAGGCTTCGGCGCCGATCTCGCGTATGTTGTCCTGAACGGTCTCCGGCTCTTCGGGAAAATTCACCACGAACGGAACCACCACGGCAAGCGCGACACCGAAGAACTGTTCGGTAGCCCATGCCGGCGAGATATAGCTCAGGTACTGAGTGCCCGGCTTGAAATCGAGCGCACCGATCACCCGGGCAGGCGCTTCGAGCAGGTAGGTGTTGGTGAGGATCACGGCCTTTGGAACGCCGGTCGTACCGGAGGTGTAGCTCAGCACGGCGATCTCATCGCCGCGCCCCTCCCGCACGGATCGCTCGAACGCACCCGGATTGCTGGCAAGCCGCGCGCGACCGAGGTTCTGGACTTCGTCGAGCGTCCGGAGCTTGCGGTGCGCGTAGCTCCACATGCCGCGTCGGTCCCAATACACGATGGTCTGGATGCGCGGCAGCTTTGGCTCCAGCTCCAACGCCTTGTCGACCTGCTCCTGATCCTCGCAGACCACCACCGTGGCCTCGGAATGGTCAAGAACGTATTCCATCTGCGCCGCCGTGAGGTCCGGGTAGAGGCACACCACCTTGGCGCCGATGGCGTTCGCGGCATACTGAGTCCAGAACAATTCCGGCTCGTTCTCGCCAACGATCGCCACCGTCTGACCGCGGGTCACGCCGAGTTCAGCCAGGCCCATCCCTATGTTGGCGACACGCGATACGACATCATCCCACGTAAAGCATTGCCAGATGCCGTAGTCCTTGCGGCGGTGGAACACCTCGCTTCCGCGCCGTTCCGCCTGATACAGCAGCGCTTGTGGAATCGTCGCCACACCCGCTTCCAGCATGGCGTCGAAGCCCGCCCATCTGGCGCGAATCGGATCCAAGGCCATTACCGGATTTCCTCCCCGAGATAGGCCTTGATGACGGCGGGATTGCGCTTGATGTCGCTCGGCGCGGCGTCAGCAATCACATGCCCCCAGTCCAGAACGATAATGCGGTCGGCGATGTCCATGACCACCTGCATGTCGTGCTCGACAAGCAGCACCGGGATGTCCAGGGCTTCCCGTATGTCGATGATGAAGCGGGCCATGTCCTCCTTCTCTTCGAGATTCATGCCCGCCATCGGTTCGTCCATCAGCAATACCTTCGGTTCCATGGCAAGCGCCCGGCCGAGATCGACGCGCTTGCGCAGGCCGTAGCTGAGCGAGCCGACAAGACGATGCCGGATCTGCTTGATCTCCAGGAAATCGATAATCTCCTCGACCTTGCGCCGGTGCTCGATTTCCTCGCGATACGCGAAAGGCCAGTAAAAGAATCCCTCAATCGCGCCGGTCCGCATATGGATGTGGCGGCCGGTCATCAAATTGTCGATCACGCTCAGCCCGGGGAAAAGCTGCAGCCCCTGGAAGGTGCGCCCGACCCCGAGTTTGGCAATGCTGTGTGGCTGCAGCCCGGTAATTTCCTGACCGCCGAAGAAGAAGCGTCCCTCCTGCGGCACATTGAAACCGTTGAGACAGTTGAGCGTACAGCTTTTGCCGGCGCCGTTCGGACCGATCACGGCGACGATCTCGCTGGGCCGGATGCTTATCGAGACATTCGATAATGCCGTGACGCCGCCGAACCGCAGCGTCACCCCTTCAGCGCGCATGACCGCCGTTGCTTGCTCGGTGATGGCGGCGCCCCCCTCAGGCATCGTGGAAGGCGTCCTTGACTTGATTGCGATCGATTGCACCGCTGGCCGTCTTCGGCAGATCGGCAGCAAACACGACGTGCTTCGGCCGTTTGTAGCGAGCAATGCGATCCGCGACGAACGCGATGAGATCCTCGCGGGTGACCGATTGCCCCGGCTTGAGAACACAGACGGATTTGATGGCCTCACCCCACTCCGGATCAGGCACGCCGAACACGACGACCTCGAGAACCGCCGGGTGCGCCGCGAGGGCGGCTTCGACTTCGGCCGGATAGACGTTTTCGCCGCCGGGCTTGATCAGTTCCTTGGCCGGCGAGCGACCTTTGTACCAAAGGTAGCCGTCGACATCGAATGCGCCGTTGTCGCCGGTATGATGCCAATCGTTGCGAAACGTCGCCGCGGTGTCGGCCTCGCAGTTCCAATATCCGGCGAACACGCTCGGGCCGCGGACGACGATCTCACCGACCTGGCCGGTCGGCAAGGGATGATCCCGATCGTCGACGACCTCGACAATGTTGAGAAAGGTCGGTCGTCCGGCCGATCCCGGTCTGTCGCGGTACGGCGCCATGGTGACGAAGCCCGACGTCTCGGATTGTCCGAACGCAGCCCAGAACCGCGCATTGGGACATCGCTTCTCGAACCGCTCGATCGTCTCAGGCGTATCGAGACCCGTGACAACCCGAAGGCTTGAAAGATCGGCCGGGTCCGCGCCGATGTCCAACAGCGAACCCAGGATCGGTGGAAATTCCGCCAATAGTGTAGCCCGCTTGTCGCGAATGCTTCGCACGGCTTCGCCGGCATCGAACTTCGGCACAATGATGGAGGACCCGCCGGCGTGTTGAGCCGCAACCAACATCGTCACGCCAGCAAGATGGAACAACGGCAACACACCATAGTTCACATCGTTCCGGGTCAACGACCAGTAGTGAATCAGCTGGCTGCTGCCGGCGATCAGGCCCGCATGAGAAATGAGGGCTCCGCGGGGACGACCGCTCACAGCTGCCGTGTGGAACATCACGATCGGAGCGACCGCCGTAACCGGATGGCGTGCGATCCTGCCGGCCGGCGCAACGCATTCCTCAAGCGCGGTGAACGGCGCCCATCCGCCGCCAATTCCAAGCCAATGAAGAACCGAAGAGAACGTCTCCCCTCCGTCACTGAAGACATGCTGATGCGCGTGATCTGCGATTACAATTTTCGGCGTGGAATCCGACACGATGTAGCGTATCTCGTCGGCGCTCAGACGCTTATTGATCGGAACGAGAATTGCACCCAACCACGCGGCTGCTCCGTAGCAATCGACGAAGTCGAGATTGTCATGCGACAGGATGGCTATTCGATCGCCGGCCCCGACGCCGGCCTTGGCGAGACCTCCGGCGAGACGCTGCACGCGTGCAAGATACTGCGCGTGGCTGACCCGCTGGTCTTCGAACTCGAAAGCGATATTTTCAGGAAATAGCCGCGCGTTCCGCTCGATGACGTCCGACAGCGTGAAGTCTCTTAGCCCCACAACAACCTCCCTGCTATCGCCCGACAGACGCTCATTTTTGTTTATGTTACCATCGGGTAAGTCTGTTGTCGATTCGCTGCTGGTCGCTGTAGGCGTCGAACGACGACGTGGGGTTGCGGTGATTGCACGCCGGCGCCCTACCGTGGTCGCCCCGATGATCGGGATTTAGCCTGAGCCACTGCGGCACCAGTGCCGAGTCCGGTAATGAAGTAGTCGACGAACAATGCGCCTATTTCCCTCGCCGGCAGGCGCGCGCGCGGGCGATCATACCAGAATGCCATCCAGTTGAGGGTTCCGAACAGTGCAGTAGCCGCCAAGCTCGGGTTGCATGACTTAATCGATCCGTCGGCGATGCCGCGCTCGAACAGCGATCTCACCTTCCGCTCAAGCAGGCGCCGTGCGGCGTGCAGGCTTTTCGCGCCCTGCGGCGACACTTTGATGTTGAACAATGTCACGACGCAAACACCGAACTCTGTCGTCGCCCATTCGGCGTAGCGCGACAGCAGGATCGTCAACAGTTCCGCTCCGCTGTTGTCCCCCGCGACAAGTTCATCGAAGCCATTCAGAATCTGCTCGAAGTCCGAGCCGCTGAATGGCAATCAGTATCCCTTCCTTGTTCCCGATGTAGTAATAGAGCGAGGGCTTGGTGATATTCAGCGCGTCGGCGATGTCGGTCAGACGCGTGCGGTCGAATCCTCGCTCGCAGAATAGGCGGGCGGCGGCTCGCAGGATTGCGTGCTGCTTGCGCTTCGGCTCGTCGTCAAGAAACACCTCTCCGGCCCACCGCTGGGCTTTCGAGGTTCGCCGCGGGCTCCTTCTGCCTAATGACCGGGCGGCGGCGGTCGGATCATCCCGCATCGCGCAAACTTCGCCACATTAGTGTCGCTCGTACATGGTGACGACGACCGCACCACCGAGTCCGAGATTGTGTTGCAGCGCCAACCGGGCCCCGTCGACCTGGCGCTGGCCTGCCGTGCCGCGCAATTGGTGCGTCAATTCGAAGCACTGCGCGAGGCCAGTGGCGCCGAGCGGATGCCCTTTCGACAGCAGCCCGCCCGACGGATTGGTGACGACTTGACCGCCATAGGTATTGTCGCCGGCATCAACGAAGGCTGTAGCTTCGCCCTCGCCGCAGAAACCGAGCGCCTCGTAGGTAAAGACTTCATTCTGCGCAAAGCAATCATGGAGCTCGCAGACATCGATGTCCTTAGGGCCGACGCCGGTCTCCTCGTAGAGGCGGTCCGTCGCCGCTCGCGCCATCTCGGCGCCTACCAGATCGATCATCGAGCGGTTCGCGAACGTGCCGGTCCGGTCCGTCATCATCGTCTGGCCCTTGATGCGCACGTCCGTTCGGATACCGTGCTTACGCGCGAACTCTTCGGACATCACCACGGCCGCGGCACCGCCGCAGGTCGGGGGACATGCCATCAATCGTGTGAGAACGCCGGGCCAGATCGCCTTCGACGACAACACCTCCTCGACGCTCACCGGCTTGCGAAACAGCGCAAACGGATTTGCCGCGGCGTGACGACTGGCTTTTGCCCTCACCTTCGCGAACAGATCTACCTTAGCGTCGTAGCGATCCATGTACTCCTTCCCTGCCCCGCCGAAGAACCGCAACGTCAGCGGAATTTCGGAATGGCCAGCGATCTCATCGGCCGCCGCGTTGAATCGTCCGAGGGCCGAGGGCCGGTCGGTCCACACATCTCCCAGCGCGCCAGGCTGCATCTGCTCGAATCCGACCGCTATCGCGCAATCAACTATGCCGGCTTCGACGGCTTGTCGGGCAAGGAAGAGCGCCGTCGATCCGGAGGAGCAGTTATTGTTGACGTTGACGATCGGGATGCCGGTCATTCCAACTTCGTAAATCGCCCGCTGACCCGAGGTGGAATCGCCATAGACGTAACCGACATACGCCTGTTGCACCGCCGCGTAATCGAGATTCGCATCGGCGAGGGCGAGTTTCGCCGCCTCGGCACCAAGTTCGTAATAGGCGGCACTGTCACCAGGCTTGCGAAACGGAACCATCCCCACGCCGCCCACCACAACGCTATTGGTCATCGCATCTCCCCCTGGATCGCACCGCTCTGTATGGCGCCTGCTTCGCGGCATTCGGTCATGATCGCAACCACCCGCCACCGAAGCGCCATCGTCTTGAACCGCAACCGAGATCGGTTAGACTACCCACGGGTAAGCGCGCATGTCAATTGAGCGCCGTCAGGCGTTTTCAGCGACCCGCCGCGGCACCTCCGGGAACGAACGCAGATGGAAGAGATTTTTGTCGTCGGCGTGGGCATGACGCCATTTGGGCGGATGCTCGATCGCGATATCAAGACCTTGACGCGAATGGCGACCGAGCGCTCGCTCGCCGACGCCGGGCTCGGGTTAACTGATGTCAAGGCAGCCGAGCGTTGCGTATGATCAAGGCTGCGCTCGATCAGCAGGTCGAACGTGCGGCGGTGCGCTGATGCCGACGCGCCGCGACACCAACACTGGTCCGACCGAACGCCGGTTCCGCATGGACGACGGCATCGATCTCGTCGCGGACGGCTGGGGCGATCCGGCCCGGCCGCCGGCGGTCCTGCTCCATGGCGGCGGCCAGACCCGCCACGCCTGGAAGCGCACGGCCGCAGTGCTGGCGCGGCACGGCTATTTTGCACTGTCGGTCGACCTGCGAGGGCACGGCGACAGCGGCTGGTCTCCCGACGGCGACTACGGCATCGACCGGTTCGCGGCCGATGTTCGGACCTTGTCTGTACATTTCGCCCACAAGCCGGTGTTGATCGGCGCTTCGTTGGGAGGCATCGCCAGCCTGATTGCGGAGGGCGAGGCCGAACCCTCGATCGCAGCGGCGCTGGTGCTCGTCGACATCACGCCGCGGGTTGATCCGGCGGGGATCGAGCGGATCCGCGGCTTCATGGCGTCGCATCTTGATACCGGCTTTGCGACTCTGGAGGAGGCCGGTGACGCGATCACCGCCTATCTGCCGCACCGGCCGAAGCCAAAGTCGCTCGATGGCTTGATCAAGAACTTGCGGCGCGGCCCAGACGGCCGACTCCGTTGGCATTACGATCCGAAGTTCGTCCACGGCCTGGTTAGGCATGACGATCACGAGCGCGAACAGCGCCAGTCGGCGGCCGCCCGGCGCCTGCGGGTTCCCGTGCTGTTGGTCCGCGGCGGCGCGAGTGAACTGGTTTCAGAGGCAGCCGCGCGTGAGTTTGTCGCCATGGTGCCTGAAGCAAGCTATGTCGACGTGCGCGGGGCCGGCCATATGGTCGCAGGTGATGTCAACGACGCCTTCACCCAGGCGGTCGTGCGATTCCTCGACGGCCTGGCGAAGCCGGTCGAGATGGCGCGATGAGCGCACGGCGGCACGCTCGGCGATCACCGAGAGGGTACGCCTCAACTTGAGCTTCCTGCGCGAGCTGCCGTGCCAAAAATAGCACCCGAGACCTGCCCGCTGCCGCCAATTGCAGTCATAAACAGGTATTCGATGCTCGTATCTACTTTGCGCCAAACGGCGTTGGGTTGACGAAGCGCTGCATGCGGCGGCGTTGGGACCGCTGCGGTTCGATCGATTTGATAAAAGACAATCTTTTGAGGTGCAGGTGACGCATTTATGAGGGGAGGCCTGCCAGGATCTTTGGGGTTTTCGGCCCCACGTGACGCCTTTATGAGGCGCGCGACACGCGGCAAAATCCATCGTCCTCTTCATCGCGGTATCTGGACGCGATGCTCGCGTTCAGCCACAACTCCTGTCGATCAATCAAGTGCTGGAGTCGGGACGCGTCTCGTCATTCCCTGCACAAACAAAAACCGGCTTGAAAAAAGCCTGATGACGGGAGGCCTTCATGCTGATTCCCATAGCCGACGTGCCGCGCTGGTATGCCGATCGCAAGCCAAAGGACGCGGTCGCGATCAGTCATGGCGCTGACACGCTGACCTGGGAGCAACTGGAGCGCGGCGCCAATCGCCGCGCCCGCGCCTTCGCCGAAAAAGGCGTCAAGCCGGGCGATTTCGTCGCCATTGGCCTACCCAACGGCAATACCTTCTTCGAGACCACGTTTGCGGTTTGGAAGCTCGGCGCAACGCCGACGTCGCTATCGTGGCGGTTGCCGCGCGGCGAAGCCGCCGCGGTGCTCGACATCCTCAAGCCCGCTTTGGTGGTGGGCGGCGAAGCCGACTGGAATGCGCCCAATTCGGTGCCGGCTGATTTTACACCGGAAGGCATGTCGGACGAGCCGCTGCGCAGCCCGGTGGCACGTTACTGGAAGGCGATGACCAGCGGCGGCTCGACCGGCCGGCCCAAGGTCATCCTCGACCACAACCCCGCGGTCGTCGATACCGCCGCCGCGCCAATGCTGGGCATGCGGCAGGGCGTGGCGCTGCTCAACCCCGGTCCGCTCTACCACAACGCGCCGTTCATCGTCTCGCACACGGCGCTGTTCGCCGGCGGCCGCCTGACCGGGATGGTGAAATTCGATGCCGAGGAAACCCTGCGCCTGATCGCCACGAACCGAATCCAGTGGGTCAACTTCGTGCCGACCATGATGCATCGAATCTGGTCGCTGCCGGAGGCCGTGCGCAACCGTTACGACCTGTCGAGTCTCGAGATCGTGTTCCACATGGCCGCACCGATGCCGCCCTGGCTCAAGGAAAAATGGATCGAATGGCTCGGCCCGGAACGAATCTGGGAGCTCTATGGCGGCACCGAGCGGCAGGGAGCCACGGTGATTTCCGGCGTCGAATGGCTGGCGCACAAGGGCTCCGTCGGCAAGATCGGCGAGGGCTCGGCGCTGCGGATCATCGGCGCAGACGGCAACGATGTGGCGCCTGGCGAAAACGGCGAGATCTATTTCCTGCCCACCGAGGGCGCCGGCAGCACCTACCACTATCTCGGCGCCGCGCCGAAGCGCCGTCCGGATGGCTGGGAATCGCTCGGCGATATCGGCCGGCTCGATGCGGAAGGCTATCTCTATCTCGGCGACCGACTCGCGGACATGGTTCTGCGCGGCGGCGCCAATATCTATCCGGCGGAGATCGAGGCGGCGGTGGTGGCGCATCCGCAAGTTCGTTCCTGCGTCGTCGTCGGCCTGCCCGATCCCGAATTCGGACAACGTATCCACGCCATTCTCGAACTCGCCGACACGGCCGACGCACAATCGGTCGTCGACGGCATGGGCGGTTTCCTCGCCGACCAGCTCAGCCGGTACAAGCATCCGGAAAGTTTCGAAATCGTCGACGTCAGCCCGCGCGACGATACCGGCAAGGTTCGCCGCACGCTATTGCGCGATGAGCGTGCGGCCTGGCTGAAAGAGGGTCGCGCATTCCGGATCGTCCCGTCGCGGGTATCGTCGAAAGCGGCCGAGTAGGATCAGACGAGCCCGCCTCGGGGTTATCGGGCAAGCAAGTCCAACGTCTTTCGGTCGGCCTTGCCGCCAAAGAATTTCGCGAGTGCCGCTGCGAACGCCGGTTCGGAGGAGACCTCTCCGAACAGGGTCATCGACGAACAGAACTTGAGGTCGTCGGGACTGCCGAGAATTTCTCGGATGGTCCGGCCCTCGACGGCATTGACGAGCGCTGTGCACTCCCGAAGCCGAGGTCCCAAAACGGCATGCCGAAGATAGACCAGGGCCTCGTCGCGTGAGCGAATCGCAAATCGCTGTGCCATCGCACTATGCCCGAGGCCGGCAAGCTGGGGAAAAATGAACCACATCCAGTGACTTTGTTTCTGACCCTGGCGCAGATCGGCAACAACGCGCCGATAAACCGGCGCCTGCGCATCGACAAAGCGCTGGAGATCGAAAGATTCGGTCATGACGCCGACCTCGCTCCGGATTCGCGTCGGTTCGTAAGCGGCGGCTGGCCCTTGCGATCCTGCCTGGCCTGCGGCCAAACGATCTCGGCGCTTGGCATAAATCACATTACGAGAGACTTTCGCCGCAGTCGATTGCGACATAAGATCGTTACCGGTTTCGCGCACCTCCGTTCCCGGCAATCTGCGGAACGCGGCGTGCCGGCTGGTCAGGAGATTCGTCATGCCCTCTTTGACTGAGTGGAAAGTGCCACCGGCGAATCAGCCTCGCCCAGGCGACTACAGCTTCGATCTCGATCGCGTGCTTTCCGCGGTGGTGGGCCTGCATTCGATCATCCCCGCCGACGCGTTCAGCGCCGACACGCTGGGCACCGAGCGCGCCGGCAATGGCGTGTTGATCGACGACGGGCTGGTGCTGACGATCGGCTATCTGATCACCGAGGCCGAAGCGGTCTGGCTTCATCTTGGCGACGGCCGAGTGGTCGAAGGCCACGCGCTCGGCTTCGATTCCGTGAGCGGCTTCGGCCTGGTGCAGGCGCTTGGCCGCATCGATCTCGAGCCGCTGCCGCTTGGCTCCTCCAGCACCGCGGCGGTCGGCGACCGCGTGGTGATGGGCGGGGCGGGCGGACGCACGCGGTCGGTCGCCTGCCAGATCGCTGCCAAGCAGGAATTCGCAGGCTACTGGGAATATTTGCTGGACGAGGCGATCTTCACCCATCCCGCGCATCCCAATTGGGGAGGCACCGGTCTGATCTCGAACCACGGCGAGTTGATCGGCATCGGTTCGCTCCAGCTCGAACGCGAGCGCGAAGGCAGGGCCGAGCACGTCAACATGGTCGTGCCGATTGATCTGCTCAAGCCGGTGCTCGAGGATTTGCGGAAATTCGGCCGTGTCAACAAGCCGGCGCGGCCCTGGCTCGGGATGTACTCGACCGAGATCGACAACAAGGTCGTGGTGATCGGCATCTCCGAGAAAGGGCCCGCGGCGCTCGCCGAGCTCAAGGTCGGCGACGTCATCCTGGCCGTGAAGGGCGAGAGGATCTCAGGCCAGAGCGCGTTCTACCGGAAACTGTGGGCGCTCGGACCTGCCGGCGTCGACGTGCCGCTTACCGTCTATCATGACGGCGTTACTTTCGACGTGGTGTTGACCTCGACCGACCGGGCCAGACTGCTCAAAGGGCCGCGGCTGCATTGAACGCCATATAACCACGGTACTGGAGCATGCGATGAGCGAGGCCGTGGTGGACGACATCATGGCCGTGTTGCCGCCGTTGCTGCAATCGCTCGAAGCGCTTGGATTTATCGCGCGCCACCTGAACCCGCCCGCATTCGATTCGGTCATGGAAGCTGCAGGCCAGCCGGATCAGGCCTTGCAGGCCGTGCGGCCGCGGCTGGCCGACTGGCCCGAACAATTCGCCGGGCTACAGACCTCGCTCGCAGCGGCAAGCGACGCCACGCTTGCGGCGTTCGCGGGATTGCGCGCGGTACAACGTGGCAACGGCGACCTGATCGAGGTGTTTCGCGCGCTGCGTTACGCCCCGCGGGCGCAGGAGGCGCTGTATCCGCTTGCTGCAAAATTGCCGCCGGTGAGCGGCTTCTTCGCCGATCCCGCACTGCGCGAAGATGCCGCACTGCTGGAACGCCTCGCGGAACCGGCGGCTGAAAACACCGGAATCATTCACGACCACAACGAGCCCGGCAGCCGCGGCGGCTTCTCGCTCTATGTACCGGAATATTATACGCCCGACCGCGCCTGGCCGCTGGTGATGGCGCTGCATGGCGGCAGCGGCAATGGCCGCGGCTTCCTGTGGAGCTGGCTGCGCGACGCGCGCAGCTTTGGTGCCATCCTGGTCGCGCCGACCGCGACCAACAACACCTGGGCATTGATGGGAGAGGACTCCGACACGGCGAACCTCGACCGCATTCTCGACTTCGTGCGCGGACGATGGAACATCGATCCCAAGAGACTGCTGCTGACCGGGATGAGCGACGGCGGCACGTTCTGCTACGTCACGGGGCTCGCCAACGCTTCGCCCTTCACCCACCTTGCCCCGGTTGCCGCTACGTTTCATCCGCTGATGGCGGAGATGGCGGACGCGGAGAGATTGCGGAGCCTGCCGGTCTATATCGTGCACGGCCGACTCGACTGGATGTTTCCAGTGCAGGTGGCGCGGCAGACCCGCGAGGCATTATCGGCGGCCGGCGCCGATGTCACCTACCGGGAGCTTGACGATCTCAGCCATTGTTATCCGCGCGAGATGAACGCCACGATCCTGAACTGGCTGGCCGGCGAACGATGATTGACCGTCTCCAGGCATAAAGAGTCCTTTTGGACCGATCCCGGGACAAGCCGTGCCCAAGCAAGGAACCATCCGACCCCGCCAACGTTGTTTGTACTCATCGGAGGTTTGCCATGCGGGTTTTTCTGGGAATGGTTTTGGGTGCGCTGCTCTTGGTCGCGGGCGTTTACGCCTATGATTCGATGCAGACCTCGACGGTCGCCAACGGACAGGTAGCGCAGTCCAGCCGCACCATCGTGAACTGGGACGTCGCGGCCACCGACTGGAACGCGCTGAAGACGCGCGCCCATGCCGACTGGATCAGGCTGTCGTCGAAATAATCGCCGAATTGGCTACTTCTTCGCCGCCGCCTTGCGGGCATCGGTAATGGCCTGGCCGAATTGCGCCATGGTCAACACGCCCGGCACCCGGAATTTGCCGACGATAAAGGACGGCGTGCCGTTGAAGCCGAACGCGCTGGCCTGATCGTTGTTGCGCGCCAGGATTGCGTCGATCGCCTTGGCGTTGGTGGCGAGGTCGCGGTCGAGGCGATCGACATCGATGCCGGCGCCGGCGAGCAACTCGCGGATGCGCGGTTCGGTCAGCCTGGAGTTGACGCCGATCAGCGCCTCGTGCGCCGCGAGGAATTTGTCCTGGTATCTGCTGGCCAGCACCATCCGCGAGGCAACGACCGAGACCGGCCCAAGAATCGGCCAGTCCTTCTGCACCAGCCTGACCTTGCCATCGTCCTGCACCACCTTCCGCAGCTCGGGCTCGACCTTGCGGCAGTACGGGCACTGGTAGTCGAAATATTCGACGATCGTGATATCACCGTCGGCATTTCCGGCCACCGGAATGTCCGGGTCGCGCAACACCATGGCTTCCGTCAGCACGGTCTCTTCGCCCTTCTGCGCCAGCGCCGGGCGCGGGACGGTATCGAGGCCGAGCGCCGCCGCGCCGGCGCCGAGCGCAAGAAGCATTTCGCGTCGGGTGCGAGCCCGATGCCGCCGGGCCGGATCGATCGATTGCGTCATCAGTGGTCTCCCGGCCGGCCTTAAGGCGCGCGCATCAAGATAGGGGGCAAGCTCCGCGCCAACATATAGAGCGCCACCGCAACAATGACAGTGGCAAACACGACATTGAGCGCGCCGCGCCGAGCCGCCAGCACCCGCGCCGAGCCGGTGCCGATCAATCCGCCGCCAATGCCGCCAGCAATGAACAATCCCGCCAGCCCCCATGAGATCAACCCGGACCAGGCATAGCTGGCCGCCGTGGTCAGGCCGAATGCCGTGACGGCGACCAGCGACGAGCTGACCGCGTTCAGGATCGACATCCCCGTCGCCAGCATCAGCGCCGGCACGATCAGGAATCCGCCGCCGATGCCGAAGAAGCCGGACAGCGTTCCGGTCGCGAGCCCAAGGCCGACGATCGCGGGCATGTTGGTCCAGTCCATCCGCACGTCGGGCAGGCCGATCCGCGCGCGCGTCTTCAGCATCAGCATGGCGATTGCCAGCATCACCAGTGCGAACAGCGCTAGCAATTTCTGGCCGTCGAGCATTTTGCCGAAGATAGAGCCTGCGAACGCGCCGATGATTCCCGCTGCCGCGAATGTCAGCGCGCACGCCCAGCGCACCGTGCCGCCACGCGCATGGTTCGACAAATTGATCGCGGCGTTGGCGGCTACCGCGATGGCGCTGGTGCCGATCGCGACATGGGGGTCGGGCACGCCGACCACGTAGACCATCAGCGGCACTGCGAGAACCGATCCACCGCCGCCGACAAGCCCCAGCGAGAATCCGACCAGTACGCCCGACGCCAGCCCCAGCGCGCCTTGCATCGTGGAGATTATCATTCCATCACCTGAGCCAGATCCTGCTGCATCAAGTGGTGTGGGCCTGCACTTGTCAATGTCCCCTGTCGCCTTGACGAACCCGCAGCAAAAACGAAGGGAACGCCACACTCGATCGACCGGGCGAACCGCGACCTTGCGGTTTATCCCTGCACGCGCCGCGGCAGCGCCATCATCGTGGCCGTCATGGTCGCGATCAGATTTTCGGCGCCGCCGGCTTCCGCGAAGGCCCTGGCCTCGCATACCGTCAGCGTGCGGCCGGGTTTGACGACGTGAGCGCGGAACGCGAATTGATCGCCTTTGGCGGGCGCAAGAAGGTTGGTCTTGAATTCCACGGTCAGGACGTCGGAACCGGGCGGCATCAGCGTGAAGGCTGCGATACCGCAGGCGTTATCGAGCCCCGCCGTGATGATTCCGGCGTGGATGAAGCCGTTCTGCTGGGTCCAGTCTGGAGAATACGGCATCGACAGCTCGACTTCGCCGGGCTCGATCCGTGCAATCGAAATGCCAAGCGTCCGCATCGCCTGCTGCCGATCGAAGGTCGCGGTCGCGACCTTGCGGTAGTCCGGATTCTTCGGCTCGAAGCGCGGCATGTCTTGTCTCATGCCCCGGCGGACTCGGAAACGGCGAGTTGCCTCATCTCGTGCAAAAAGCGGATCGACGGGTCGCGGACCATGTGCAGGAAGCTCTTGATTTCGACGAGATCGCCGGCCAGCAATTCGCGCTTGTCCACGCAAGCGTGCGCAACTGATCGCAAGGCCGGCCAAAAGACGGCTCGGCGATCAGGCCTGAACGCGGCCGGAGAAAAATGTCGTCCGGCCGCGTCGGCTTGGCGGGAAGCGCTTAGCCCTTCAGCTTCTTGTTGCATTCGCTGTAATAGCCGCCGCCCTTTTGAATCCATTTCATGCCGCCATTGGCGTTGGTAGCCTTGTTGGCATTGTATTGATCGACGCAGGTGTGCATGCGCGCCTTGCCGGCGCTTTCCTTGGCGTATTTCGCATCCACAGCGGACGGGAACACGGCATTGCCTACCGGTGCCGGCGCCGCCGCGGGAGTTGCAGGCGCGGCCTCCTTCTTCGGCTTGGCTTCGGCCTCTTTCGGGGCGGCGGGGGCGGCAGCCGGTGCAGCGGCAGGCGTTGCGGCGGCGTCAGCACCGCACTGGGCTTTGCGGAAATCGTTCCACTTCTGGCCGTTGAGCGTATTGGCGTCCTTGGCGGCCTTATATTTCGCACTGCATTCCTGCATGGTCAGGGCCTGCGCCGGTGCTGTCGCCGCGAGCGCGGCAAAACCCGTTATGGCAACTGCACAGAATAATTTTGCTCGAATAGTCATCCTTTGGTCTCCTTGGGGCATGGCAATCTGTAGGACCTCCATCCTAGCGCGGCGCCGGCGCGTGACAACGGAGCGATCGATTGTTGCGCTGAAATATAGTGCTCGCAAACCCGCGCCCTCCGCGGCTTCATTCATCCGCGGTTCAGCATCGCGGGGCGACGTTGCGCGTCCTCTTCAACCCGAGGTGCTCCCATGATGACGCTATCTTCCCGCGCGGCAGCGGCCGCCTTCGCATCCCTGTTCCTGATCAGCTCGGCGTTTGCGCAAACCGCGACGCCCGCCGCCCCCGCGCCGGCGGCAAAAGCCGCGCCGGCCGCACCTGCGGAAAAGAAGGCCGAGAAGCCGCGGACCGCTGCATCGCTCGAATGCTCGAAGGAAGCCGATGCCAAGGACGTCCACGGCAAGGATCGCAAGAAGTTCATGTCCGAATGCAAGAAGGCCGCAAAGGACGCCGCGGCCAAGCCCAAATCTTGACGCTGAAGTCATAGGCGCTTGCGTCACCCTCCCCCTCGCCCTCGGGGGAGGGTGACGCTCTCGCGCGCAGGCCCGGGGATGGTGCGCATTGCTGCATCGCATTGGCGCAATTGTCCCCTGCTTGCGGATTTGCCATAAGGCGGCGTGAGCCTGATCCCCGCATCGATGGCATATGCCGTTCCGAGCCGCGCCAAAATCCTCAACGTGCTCGAAACGCTCGCTATCGGTGCCGCCGGCGGCGCGCTGTTTTTGCTGGCGCAATCTTCCGGGCGGGCTGATTTCCGGCGCCATGATCGCGGTGGGCGTCGCCGCCATTGCCGGCCGGCCGCTCTCCGTGCCGCCGATCCTGACCCAGACGGTGCTGGTGCTGCTCGGGATTTCGCTGGGCTCGATGATGTCGCGGCAGCTCCTGCAGCATATCAGCTCCTATCCCCTGACCGTCGGGCTCCTGGCGCTGGCCACGTTCTGCGCGACCCTCGGCTCCAGCCTCTACCTGCAGCACGTCCATGGCTGGGACCGGACCTCGGCGTTCCTGGCGGGAAGCCCCGGCGCGCTGTCGCAGATCATCATGCTCGCCATCGAGAAAGGCGCCGACGTGTCGGCGATCGCGCTGGTACAGACCATGCGCGTGATCCTTCTCACCGCGGCGCTGCCGCTGTTGCTGGCGCTGACCGGGATCGCCCCGGCCTCCGTGCCCACGATGGCGACCGCAGTCGCCTCGCCGCTCGGACTGGGCGAACTGATCGCGGCGGCGGTGGCGGCGGCGCTGCTGCTGCGCCTGATCAAGTTTCCGGCGAGCTGGATGTTCGGCGCGATGCTCGGCTCAAGCCTGCTGCACGGCACCGGGCTGGTCGAGGGCGGCCTGCCGCCGTGGATGCGGGGATTGCGCTGGTCGGCATTGGCACCCTGATCGGTTCGCGTTTTGCGCGTGTGAAGGCCAGCGTCCTGTTCAGCCACGTCCATGCGGCGCTGGGGTCGTTCGCCATCGCCATCGCGATTTCGGCGATCTTCGTCGCGGTGATCGCGCTGACCACCCCGGTGCGGTTCGCCGACATCATCGTCGCATTCGCACCGGGCGCGATGGACGCCATGCTGGCGCTGGCCTTGACACTGCACATCGACCCGATCTTCGTCGGCGCGCATCACCTGTCGCGCTTCGTCTTCGTCACCATCGCGACGCCGGGCATCGTCCATCTGTTCGGACGCCCGCAGGAAGATGTCGACGACTAAGGTATTTTCTAGTTCGGTGGCCTCATCCTTCGAGACGGCACTTCGCGCCTCCTCGGGATGAGGTCTCGAACCCTCGTGGTGAGGAGCGCGGCATGCAGGCAAGTGTACGCAGCCTGCGTAAACTTGGCTGCGCGCATCTCGAACCATGAGGCCGGACGCGCGCCCAATGCGGGGACGACCGTCACGGATTCAATTTTCAAACAGCCGCCGTCGTTCGCAAACACAGCTTCGCGATCTCGCCGCGCATCTCACGCGAGTTTTGCTTTGACGTCCCGCCCTCTGAAATCAGAGGGCACAGGGGAATGCCGGACGCTCAGCGCGTCCGCAGCCGCGTGCGTAGTGTAGAAAGCGCACGCGTTAGTCACCACGGTCACGCCGGAAACGTCCGGCATTCCCCGCGCAATGGTTTTAACGGTTTCCTTCGCGCTCTCCCCAGCGACCGGGCTTGTTTGCCACTGTCGCCTCGCGGATACCTCCGCGAAGCTTGACGCCAGCGTCGGGGCGTCAGGACCACACGACTTCGCCGTCCGCGAGGGAAGCGCTCTCGTCTTTAGCGCTCCTTGCGTCCACCGCATCCCGCTCCACGTCCGTGACGATCGCGAGCGCCCCTCATGAGGAACGGGACGGCGGGAGTTCTAGATTTGATTTGGGCAAATCGGGAAGCGGAATATTTTTTCTGATGGGGCTGGACAGGGGAAAGCGACAGACTGAGCTGATTTGCCCGTCAGGCAATCACGTCGTCCGCCTGACGCTCTCCGGGCCACGCACTTCCTCACCGCGAGGGCTAGCGGCGCTGCAGCCTGGCGATACCCCATGCCGCGATCGCGGCCATCGAGAGCGAGATCAGCACATTGTAGCCGGCCAGCGACAGGCCGAGAAAACGCCATTGCACCTCGTCGCAGCGGACCACCTTCACGCTGTCGAGACGCGCCAGCAGGTTGCCGGCGCTGCCGAGATTTCCGACCGGGCCGGTGCATTCCGTCGGTCCCTTCCAGAGCCCCCATTCGACCCCGGAGTGATAGGTGGCGAGCCCGGCATTGCCCAGCGTTGCAAGCGCGACAATGGCGAGGCCGGCGAGAACGATCGTGCGCGGCGCATCCCGCGCCGCGCCGAGCGCGGTCAGCGCGGCGAGCGGGACCACCAGATAATAGGCGTAGCGCTGCTCGAGGCAGAGCGGACAGGGAACGATACCCAGCGCCAGTTGAAAGAACCACGCCCCCGCCAGCGTCGCGGTCGCGATGGCTGTGATCGCAAGCGCTGCCGTCAGCGCGGGGTTGGCGTCGGCGCGCGCATGCGAACGGCTGGCGATTGTATCTGATGTCACGGTGATCTCCTGTGCGGGAGCGTCCTAACCTGCACGGATGGCGCTGTCGAGGCGAAGCCCGATCACACTGGAGTGTTTTGGTTCTGCCAATGCCACGCTGGAAGCGGCTTATCCCCGCGCCCGTTGCACCCGCCCGCCGCCATCGGCGCGGCCGGGGGTGAAGGCGTCCGGACCGCCCCGCACCTTCCGCTTCGGGTCATCCCCGATCCGCGCGGGTTGACCGGGAGCAGCCGCCCGCTATATTCCGCCGGCTTCGCGACCCCAGCCTTTCCGGCCGGGCGCGATAAGCCCCTGTGGCGGAATTGGTAGACGCGCTCGAACTCAAAATCGAGTTCCGCAAGGAGTGCTGGTTCGATTCCGGCCAGGGGCACCAACGGTTTCTTTGTCGGAAATGTAGGCCCCTCGTAATGCGAGGGAGCGCTGCAGGGACGAAGCCCGGTAGACGCACTCGACTTTTCGTTAAGCTAGACCTCGCCACTACCAGCAATATTGCGGTTCGGTGCGCTTTCAGAGGCGAGTGGCCTTATGCAGTTCTTACACATATGCGCTGGAGTCCATCTATAGCGGATTGTGCAGATAAGTGCACTGTCACCGTAATACCGTAATACCGATAACCTCACGTCGCGACAGGTACTCCGCGCGGAGGATCGCGGCGCTTGCGTTGAGGCATTCGACCGGATCGCCCGGCGCAACGCCGTCATCGGCCGGTTAGATCGGCAAGGGTGCCGGGATCAAATTCTGTCATACATTCTCCCGCCTCACTCATGGCATAATAGCCACGATCGCCAACGCGAAGTGCATGAACGAACCAAGGATTTTCGACCATCGTGCCGACCAGATAAATTTCGTCTGGACGATTGGAAAAAGCGGCTTCAACTTTAGCTAGCGTATCGTAGACAACTTGCGCGTTCGTGAGAAAAATATCGTTTTCTTCGAGAACTAGCACTGTGCGCGCACCGGTCGGCCGCCACTTCTCAAGTTTCGGAAATTTCCGCGCGCAAGCCTCCTGAATCCGAAGCTCGCGGGCGCGAGCAATATCGCCAACAACGTGCTTAATCTGAAAGCGACTTGGTGGGATTACAGTTTGAAACCGAAACAGCGACACCTCGAATGGAACACCCTCTGGCTTCACCTTCTGAATCGGCATCAGGTATTCGGCATAGCGTGCGACCGGCAGTGTGGGTGCAGTCTCAATAATCCACGCGACCAGCGCATCCTGCACGCGCCGAACCTCTTTTAAAAGCATTCCCTGCGTCGCGTTCGCTGGCATGTTGAGTTCGAACGTCTCTGCCGGCGGAAGCTTTCCCACCAACATTGCCTCTATCGGACGAACGTGTTTTTCCGCTTCGGCGTCCAACTTGAGGTGGCCAGCGAACGGCTCTATGCCCGTATGTTCGAAGGCAAACAACCTATTGCCAATCGTGCAGGTTAGCTCGATGGGGGCAGCGTGGCCATGCTTCTCCGGGTCATGGACATCCTTGCGATTTTGACCCGTGCGAGCCTCTAGGACTCTGATCACCGCATCACAAGCCTTGCCCTCGTTGAACTTTAGGCGCGCGGCCATATTGCTTCAACTTCCTATATCGATAAACGAAGGCATGCCCACCTTCGAAAACGGAGGTGCATCGAGAACATTGATGCGAACCTGGTCGAGCGTATCCAGCGTCGCCCCAGTACTTCATCCAACAAGCCTGCGATCAATCCATAAAGCACGACGTGCATATGGAAGTTGGCCGAGTTCGCGTCGTTCGTTGTGATGTCAACGTCCTCCTTTGTCCGCTGTTCGAGGCTGCGGCCTGCAGGATCACGCGTGCGATCGGCGATCATCGCAAAGGCCGTCCGAAAGACGAGAGTTGATCCCAAATAGTAGAGACTGTTGGCGGGGTGCTGTGCCAGATAGATATAATTTTCGTGCACCGCGAGATTACCGACCGTTTGTTCTAAATTGAGCTTATCGTAATGAAACGCGGTTTCTCCGCGCACTCGCGTCCCAGTGCCGTGAGCCGCGCCACCAGTTCGGCAATTCTGGCGTCCATTTGCGTCATCGTGAAGGTTGGCCTGCGCCAACGTTATCCAACATCAGCTTGACGCAAATTTGCTTCACCCGATAGCTGCTCAGAAGCCACGGATTTCATCGAGACCTAAATCGGGACCAGTGAGCTATAGGATTTATTGCTATAGCTCATTATCTTGAATATTATGAGCTATAGAAGGGAAATCTATAACTCATGAGTTGGAACTGGGAAAAGCCGGATTGGCCGAATTTCACTTACGATTCAAAGGCTTTGGAGCCGCTGGAAAAGCAGTTCCTGCTCCGGTCAGGGGAATTCGTCGGCGCTTTCAAGCATATCGGGGCCGACGATCAGGATGCCCTCAAAATCGAGCTTGTCAGCGACGAGGCCGTAAAAACCTCCGAAATCGAGGGCGATATCCTCAACCGCGACAGCGTTCAATCGTCCCTGCGCCATCAGCTTGGGCTGGGAGCAGAAAAGCCGGGCATTTCACCGGCTGAACGTGGCATCGCAAAAATGATGGTCGATCTCTACCGCAGCTTTGCTGACGCGCTTACCGACAAGACGATGTTCGACTGGCACCGCATGTTGCTGAGCGGCGATACAGCCATTCAGACCATTGGCGGCTACCGGACGCAAGCCGATGCCATGCAAGTCGTCTCGGGCCCGATCCACAAACGCACCGTGCATTTCGAGGCTCCGCCGTCCAGCCACGTGGCGGACGGGATGAAGCAGTTCATCACATGGTTCAACGATACTGCCCCTGGAGGCAAGAATCCGTTGTCGCCGCTCACGCGCGCCGGCATTGCCCATCTGCACTTCGTGTGTGTTCATCCGTTCGAAGACGGCAACGGCCGCATAGGCCGCGCCCTCGCGGAAAAGTCTCTCGCGCAAAATCTTGGTCAACCTAGCCTGATTGCGCTCGCTTACACGATTGAGCGGAAGCGTAGCGATTATTACGGATCATTGGAGCGCAATAACAAAGAAACCGAGATCACAAGCTGGCTCAAATATTTTGCGCACACGGTTCTGGAAGCCCAGAACAATACCATCAAGCGTGTGGATTTCTATGTTGCCAAGGCAAAGTTCTACGATAAGCATCGCGGCACGTTCAACGAGCGTCAGGAGAAAGTCATCGCCCGGATATTCCGCGAAGGCATCGACGGTTTCAGGGGCGGCTTAAGCGCAGAGAATTATATCAGCATAACCGGAACGTCCCGCGCCACAGCGACAAGAGATTTGCAGGATCTTATCGAGAAGGCCGTATTGACCAAGACCGGAGAGCTGCGTCACACCCGGTATCGCCTTAATTTGGCCAATGCGTAGAAACCATCTGTCGATTGCCCCCATGTTGCCAAAGACAGACCGTCCAATGCTGGTCAGAGCGAGCGAGCTTTGCCGTATGATCAGCACGGCTGATTAAGCCAAGTTGGCAGGCATCACAAACTCGGAATCGCATGGTTGGATCGTGCAGCGGCTGTCAAGCATCTGGACCGACCCGCCAGGCGGTACATTCTCAACTAACCCTGCATCGTTCGCGCAATCCCAGGCGTCGCTTTCGGTTTGAAAGGGCCGGCTTATTCGCTCGCCATCCTTGAATATTGCGTAGCTGATGATGCTCTCCTTCCGGTGACAACGCTCTCCGTCAGAGTAGGTTCAGCAGTCCTTCCATCAGCCCAACACCAATGCGTGACAGGGAACAGCTCCGGGGTTGGCGCCCGTCTTGAATTAGCCGGTGTCCACAAATCTCAAAGTGGAGCCAATGTCAGCCATGCGCATTAATGCAGTTGGATTGCCTGATGACCCCGCCGGCATCCCAAGATAACGGCTTCAGTTCGCCCGAACTGGCACCAATTGTTTGTCCGCTGCTCGTGCCCCGTGAGCGACTTTAAGACCGTTGGAATTAGCCGCTGCTGCTGTTCAGGCCACAACTGTGGTGTAAGTGCTGGCATATTCACGCAAACGCCCTCGCATCAACACTAATCGCCGCGATCCTTCTCCCGGTGAACGAACTCTCGATGAACTTCGCGCCCTAGCGCGTTGACCACCGATATCTCAAGATCCTGATCGTCGCGGAGGCTCTCGTCGCGGAAATGCCGGACAATCTCTCCGCAATGCTCAATCGCTTCTGCCTTTGTCTTGAACTCGGTCCCAACCATATCTCTATGAGGGACGCCATCTTTCATATCGAAGAAGAATTTCTGCATTGTCATTACCTCTGTAGACACCAATCCGGCATGTCAGCATTCGTTCCGAACGCGAGACAGCGGGTTTTCCCCAGACCGAATTCAAGATTCTCGGATTTAACTCGCGACTGTTCGCTCGACGCTACGCATTTGACGGCTGGACTTTGCTGGTTCCTGCCTCATTGAAACTTGAGCGGCGCCAGCCAGGCCTCGGTCACCGCACTCGCCATGATGTGCCGCTGAACTCTATGGCATGCCGAGCAGCCATACGTTCGCAAGTCTTGGCCTGTATCGCTCGGTTCGATTGCCGTCAGCTTCATCCGAGAACCGCAAGCCGTACAGCCGGGACCTTGATTTTGAAAATAGAGCATGTTTCACCTCCTCTACAGACAGGCTAGAGCTTCAGTCCGGCGCTTGCAGCGGGCTGGAACGCCACAGCGCCGATGCCGTCTTGATCACTACCCGTTCGGTATTCTCGCACTTCATGCAATCAAAGGTGCATAGATCAGCGTTCAGGTTGGCGGGCTTGGCGTGGGCAAGGACCATGGTGGCCATGCACCTCGCGCAGATCCGCGCGTCAATTCTGTTTGTTCTGAAGTCCGGGGCTGGTCGTGATATCGGCAAGCGCTTCCCTCACATTGGGCGGGAGCACTATCGAACTCTCAGTCACCGATAACAGCCGGGACGATGCGGTGATACGGAAAGCATGCTCTCTTCAATTCCAGGTTGTTGGTCAATACAGCTCTCATTCGGAAACTTGATTAAGCGAGCGGCGGACAAGGAAATGGCCTCAGCTGGGGGGAACTGAGGCCATCATCTTCGGATGCCCGAGGGGCTATCAGGCAATCCTGGTGAGTTAAAGCGCCTGGCGGACATTGGTTCCCGTTTGCAATTTTCTGACACCGGCCATTCGCTGACGTCACAACGCGAAATTTCAGGCCGGAGAGCCGCAGCTCGCTTGGACTTGAGGCTTTCCTTGCGGCCAAAGACTGCTTTTACTCTCGCTCTCTCAGCGAGGGTTTCTCATGCGAAACCGCGGGTAGCATCGAGCTGTGAACTTCGATGTGTCCGTTAGAACTGATGAGACCGAGCTTGCGAAACTTGTTCATTTGCTCACTTTTCAAGACGGCCATGTACAAAGAAACGGCCTCAGCGCGGGACTACAGGCTGAGGCCGTCAGTTTCGTCGAATGCTTGGGGGGACCGTGCATCCGGTAGCCCATCGCTAAGTCTTCCCGGCGACCCTGGTTCCAAGCCCCCAACCGCCATAACTGGCGCACGCCATCACCGCATGACCCGGATCGCCCGGTTTGTGCCTACAAGCAATGTGCTCAGCCATAGTGTCGGCGCGCGGGAGCCAGAGAGAATTTCCGATGGATCACCATCGACGGCCCCAGCCGGTGCCACCACGGACAAGTCGTACGAGGAGCAACAGGACAACAGCACCGATCGTTGCGTTGACGATTGAGTTGACGATACCGACGCCGAGATGGATACCGAGCCTTGGCAGCAACCAGCCTCCAATGAAAGCACCGACAATCCCGATAACCAGATCACCAATAAGACCAAATCCGGCTCCTCGGACAAGTTGACCAGCCAACCAGCCTGCAACTACGCCGACAATAATTATGACGAGAAGACTTTCGCCCGACATGTTCATCGCAAACTCCTTGATTTATCCCGCGGCTCTCGGGGAACCGAGATCCAACGACGCTATGGATTAAGAGTTCCGTCCAACAAGCGGCGTGCACGCCTCCCGAATGGAGGGATTTCGCGGATATTTCGAGCGATGTCGCTGTATCTGAAGCACAATCGAAAGCCACGGCTCGGCCACAGGCCGATCCGGCGTTGGCATCGGTACCGCCAGCACCGGCTCATCTTCATAGCCTCGTCAAGATCCGACGCGGCGGCAAGCTGACACGGAAGAACTGGGCCAACAGGGCTCCTCCGCAGGAACCAATACGGCCACTGCGGCTTATCGCGCATATTTCGACAACCGGGAGACTGCCATGAAAATCGCAAAGACCATTTTGGCTGGCGCCGCGGCCCTCATCGTCATCAACTCCGGGGCTTCAGCCCAACAAGCCCTCACGGGAACGGTGACCGCAATCGACCGGATCCATGGCACAATCGCAATTCAACGGACACAAAGCGGTACTGTCGGAGCGAACACCAATGGGGCTACGGAAGAGTTTAAGGCGCAAGAGGGCTTGGCGTTAGACGCCGTGCATGCCGGCGATAAGGTCACCTTTTCTTCTAAGGAAGCGGATGGGATCAAGACAATCACGAAACTTCAAAAACAGTAGGTCGCCAAACTCCGTAACTTGACGGTGCGGTGCAAAGAAGCGAGCACTCAGCGAAGGCGTCGCGTCAAATATTCCATTTCCGGAAGTTTCCCTCCGTGCCAATGATGATGAGACATCGGAGTCCTTAAAGTTTAGACTTGGGGGCGAAGGACAATCATCGTGGTTATGCGAGACAAGACCGAGAAGATGGACTCCGCCGTTGGGGCTGGCCGCCGCCAGATCGCATCTTCATTGCGTAGCCTCTTTAGAGACAAGAAGCGGCTGGGTGCTCATACCGTCGAAAGATCGTAGTCGGGTTACTTTTCTTTTTGCCAGCGACGAAATGCCAGCCGGTTCCACTAGGCTCAAAAAGCGCGCGTACCAAACATCGCCAAGTATCATTGCGGCGAGGCCAGTCACTAGCATCAGAACCGAGGTCCCGGATCCTGCTTGCCGTGTTTCGGTTGGTGTTTCAGTGATTAGGGGCGACGGTCGGAACGATTGCTGACATGCCGAATTGGTGTGCAGAGGTAATAGCGGTGCAGAACTTTTTTCGACATGAAAGATGGCGTCCCGCATAGAGATACGGTTGGGCTTCAGTTCAAAACAAAGGCAGAGGCGATCGAGCATTGCAGAGAGATTTCTTGACGCTTCCGCGTCGAGAGCCTCCGCAACGATCAAGGCGTTGAGATATCCGTAGCCAACGCGCTGGGACGTGAGGTTCATCGAGAGTTCGTTCACCGGGAGGCGGATCACGGCGATCAACGTCGATCTGCCAGCGTTTGTCTGTTGCCGCACTGACTACATTGCCCGTCCGCGCCGGCCCACTGAGCGCGACTCGCACGCCGAAGCACTGCAAGTCTTGAGGGTATTGCTATTATTGTGAGTGGCGCTTTACCGCGGCTGCACAGAAATGCGAACCGGCTTTTGAGAGACCTTCAATTGCACCCCGTAACTTCGGAGAGTGCCCTTCGCGATCCCGCACCAATGCCGCACAGCCTGCCATGCTTCCGTCAATTCCAGCCCGTCCATGATCTGCCGATATTCTCCGTAAGCCCAAGCGAAGGCTGGAATCGACATAAGCTTGCTACGGCTAACGGTGAAGAGGCGTTCCACAAGTACGAGCTTCAGGATCTCACCCACTACAAGAAGCGTCAACCCGGCGGATATATGGCCCGTTCCGGCCAAATAGGCTGCGGCAGGCTTGATCGGCTCAAGGACAATGAGCGGCACCGCAAATAGTGCAAGAGCAGGATAAGGCCGGAGCGATACGATCCATTCGCGCATTCCACCAAAAAGGCGATGCGCGGCGATCCAATCGGCTATCGGCTTGGCAACGGTCAGAAAGACCGCGTCGACCACGAAATAGACTATGGCGAGGGTAAAAACGGCGAATTTCAAAATACGGTTCACTGGGATTTTCCGAAGAACCAAATCGCGAAACCGCAATAGGTTGCACGCCAAATCTACTTCCGGCGGGGGAACCTTCGGTGGCTTTCTTATTCAACCGGCGCGGCCGTCCGCGCGGGCCTATCTCATCTTTGCAGGAATTTGGCCATCTTGGCGGCGGGGACTCGAATATGAGCCATGTCCGCTCTAGACCGGATTCGAAAAAATTTGAAATTGAGCGACTGGGAAAACATCGTGAAGGGTTTTGCCCTTCTATCGAGGAGAGCAGTGATTAGATAGGGGCCGACCCAAGGAGTTGCCATGAAAAAGCCTTTGACAATACCGGACGAGCCGCAACCCCGCAACATCACGCGCGCTGACCTCGTGATGACTGAGGGCTTTGGCCTGGAAGTCGATGGCCGGATGAAGACGGTCTTTCCGACGCTTGAAGCGGCGCAGAAAAGGGCGAGGGATCTCAAAGCCGAGTTTCCGATGCTCCAAATCAAGGTGTACGACGCTGCGGAAAAGAAGTTGCTGGAATTGTCGCCGACTGAGTGACGCTAGGTTGTGATGCCCTTAGTTCCAGGCAATGTCGCGCCGTCCGCGGGGTGAGTTACCAGCTTTGCACCGGGCCGGAGCTTTTCATTTCCGGTTTATTGCCGTCTTGAATGAACCAATGCCGCTTCCGGGACTTGGTTTGACAGTTAGGTTGAACAGCAACAGACGGCCCATTCTATGACAAGCCAGAATCCAAACGGCGTTCAGATCGATCGCGTCCATAGCGACGCAATCCGCACAGAGATCGGCGAACGACTACGTATCGACCTGGCGGGAACTCCGAACCCATTGCCGCCACGTCTTCTTAGCCTGTTGGAACGATTTGACAGTGTTGAGCGCGGCGACGTTGCCTTCAAGAATTCGATCGAGATTGATTTGAGATGAAAGACTTCCCGAACGCATCTTTTTCACCTGAAACTTTAAGCATCATGAAGAATGCCCTGGACGCGGCGGTTGCGTCGCTGCCCGACCCGGTTAGTTCCGCACACGTACAATCCATAGCTGAAACCATCCTCCGCACGGCCAGCGAAGGCGAAAGGGAGCCCAGCAACGTTGCAAAGAATGGCGCTGCTGGAACTTCAGATCTCGTCCCGTCAATGATAGCGGCCCTAAGCCACCGTGATGACTTCAACTTCTGAACGCGATGCGGATTCGATTTGGACCGCGATGGCCTGGCCGCACTCTTGAAGCTTCGTCACTTGCGAAAGACCGCTCAATTCTCTGCCGTATTTGAACGAGCCAATTCGGATGTAATTTGTATTCGAGGAACTCTTATAAGGCTCTAGCGGTTGTAAACTGACTCCCCGAGCGAAGCGGGATCGGCTACGAGCCACAGTCAGCAGCCCCAAATGATCAAATCTATCACGGCCCTGGCAATATTTGGCCTTTTGGGAGCGGTGGTTGTTGCCTTGCCCGCCTTTGCTCCTCAGGTCAGAGCGAACGAAACAATCAATTTGGCCAAAGGAGATCGGTCGACCATCCGGCCGCTTGCCAGCAATTGTTTGCAGCAGGTCTGGCCGAACTTCGACGCGTCTTGTTTGCGTAGTGGCGAGTCCGGGGTGATGGTTCTCGAAGCTCGTTCGGTAACTGCGCGCCGATAGGAGGCAGAACATGACAACACGACGCATAATTGCTTTCAGCTTGATTACAGCGGCCTTCACGATCGCGCCAGCCTACGCCCAACAGCCTTACGACGGGCTTTGGAACGTGACAGTTCTAACAAGAACCGGAAATTGCGAGCCGTCCGTTCACTATCCGCTCACTGTTACCAACGGAAGGGTTTCGGGTGCAGCGGATGTTTCGGGCAGCATCGGACGAGAAGGTATCGTAAAGGTCTCGATCCGTGGTGCTTACGCGAACGGCCAACTCAACGGAAATGGCGGGTCTGGCAGATGGAACGGAGCCTCCGGCGGAATCGCCTGCAGCGGCCGTTGGGAAGCGTCACGACCATAACGAAGGAGACCTGCATATCGCGCCGCAATCAAATCCACTTCGTCGAAACATGTTCTATGCTCTGGCGTCGCTCGTCACCACATCGTTTCTTTGCGCCGCAGCCTTCGTCTTCGCGCTGCAGCGGCACGGGCTGATCGAACCCGCCTCACGGGGGCTCCTAACTCTTTCAATGCCCTGGCGTTCGGATCAAAACGCGGCCACCTGCGGTGAGCGGTTGCGCGAATTGCGCTGGAAGAATAACGCCTGGCTGGCGACGGCGGAGACCATCGCGGGTTGAAACGGTTTTGAGATCAAGAACGCCGGTTCGGGACGCTCACCGGTCAGGAAGCGCTCGGGATAGGCAGTGATGAACACCACCGGAACCTCGAAACTCCGCAGCAACTCGTTGACGGCCTCGAGGCCGGAACTGCCGTCGGCGAGCTGGATGTCGGCGAGGATCAAGCCCGGCTTTCTGTTCTTGGCCAGCGCAATGGCGTCGGAGTGGGTGCGCGCGACGCCCATCACGCGGTGGCCGAGATTTTTCACCAGGCTTTCGATATCCATTGCAATAAAGGTCTCGTCCTCGATGATCAGCACATCGGTCGCGATCTCTGCCGCCATTTCGCGTCCCGCAGTATCGGTGAGCTTGCCGATCTCGGCCGCATCGGTAGCGAGAATGTAGGCCACCTCCTCCTCGGAGAAGCCTTCCAGCGACAGCAGCAGGAACGCCTGGCGCGGCAACGGCGTGATGCCGGAAAGCCTTTGCTCCGGAAGCATCGGCAGGGCGGTCACTTCGGCATTGTCGTTGAGCGAGATCGAATTCCAGATTTGGGTGAACAACTGGAAAAGCCCGACGCGGGGCCCGTGCTGCTCATCCAGCAGCGAGGGATCCTGAAGCAAGGCTTCAAGCATGGCTCCGACATAAGCGTCGCCCGACGCCTGATTACCCGTCAACGCTCGGGCATAGCGACGCAACATCGGTAGATGTTCAGCAACGACCTGTGATCGGGACATCCCCACTCCATCATTGTCTTGGGTTAAAGCATCGGATGGGGCGACCCGGCACCCCTGACGTGCCTGCCTACGCCCAGCCCCCCTAATAGTTCCACCGGTTCCGGCTCTTTCGGGCTGACCCGCAATTTGGACCGCTGCTTATATCTGAGGAGGCTTCCGGTATGGACACCTTTCAGCCGCGACCATTTCGCCGATAAGGGCGGCGCATGCCGCCCTTATCGCGAAGCATTAGGGATGCGGTCTTTTTTGCGCATCAGTGAAGCAGTATTTCACAGCATGCCTGAAGCAAAGCCAATCAAGGGCACCAGTCCGTAAAATCTATGGAACGTAACGTCTTCTCAAGACGTCTTCTATTGGAGCATCGTGCTTTCGTCTGAAATGCATAACTCAATGGGAGTGTACAATGAACATTTTTTACATCATCGGTGTCGTAGTCGTCGTAATCTTTGTTGCGGGTTTCTTCGGCTTGCACGTCTAAAGAACGAGTTGATCGGGCTAGTTGGAAATGGTCTCCACACCATCCAGATAGTTGGACAATGCGCCCAACCACTTGCGCGACGCATCGGTGTCGGCGCTCTCGGCCGCCTGTTCAATGGCGCCACCGATGTCAGTAATGGCCTGGAATCCAAACATGCCCCCGGAGCCCCTCATCTGGTGCCCCAGACTGGTCACGGTCGCAAAGTCAACCCGATCCAAGGCGTCCAACATCACGATGACATTCTGCTTGCAGTTTTTCAGATAGGCGGGAATTCGGTCTGCGGATTTGGATTTGGCACGCAAAAGGATCGGGTCCTTCCGGCTGCCTTCCGCCTTTGATGGCGAAGGAGCGGCCATGGAGTGCTCCCTGATCGCTTGCAGCAGCACCTCTTGCTTGATCGGCTTCGTCAAAAACGCCGTGCAGCCCGCCGCCAGACACATTTCCCGATCGCCCTTCAAGGCAGAGGCCGTCAGTGCGACGATCGGTGTGGGCGGCCGATCGTTCGCCTGTTCCCACGCTCGAATCGTCCGCGTCGCGGTCAAGCCATCCATGACCGGCATTTGTCGGTCCATCAGGACAAGGTCGTAGTGTCCGGAAGTAAACTTTTCACAGGCGATGGCCCCAGTCTCTGCGATTTCGACCCGGTACGGCGTGTCCTCCAGATAGGCCATCGTGATCGTGCAGTTGTCGGGAGAGTCCTCCGCCAGAAGAATACGCAGCGCCCGCAGCGCCGGCTCAGGACCCGTGCCGACCGGCACGGTCGTCGGCCGATTGACCTGTAGCCCAGATCTCGAACGGTACGGCGAAAGCAAACACGCTGCCTTTGCCGACTTCGCTTTCGACCCAGATGCGCCCGCCCATCAGCTCCACCAGGCGCTTCGAAATCGTGAGCCCCAGCCCCGAGCCCCCGAACCTGCGCGTGGTGGATGAGTTGGCTTGCGTGAAGCGTTCAAACACCTGGCCCAATTTCTCGCGCGGAATGCCGATGCCGGTATCCGAGACGGTGAACCGCAATGCGGTCGGGACGGAGCGGTTCGCATCCGGCGCAACTCGCAGGGTCACTTCGCCCGATTGCGTGAACTTGATCGCGTTGCCAAGCAAATTGAGCAGCACCTGGCGCAGCCGTGTCGGGTCGCCGACCAGATCGTTGGGCACGTTCGGCGCGATCTCGTACACCAGGGCCAGTCCCTTTTCATGGGCCCGGGCCGCCACCATCTCCGTCACTTTCTCCAGGTGATCGCTCAAGCGAGAAGCCGGTCCGTTCCAGCTCGAGCTGCGAGGCTTCGACCTTGGAGAGATCGAGGATGTCGTTGATGAGATTCAGCAGGTTGTCGCCGGCGCGGCGAAAGATCTGCACGTACTTGTCCTGCTCGGGGCTGAGAGACGGTCTTCGCGAGCAGGTCCGCAATGCCCATGATCGCATTCATCGGCGTTCGGATCTCATGGCTCATGCTCGCCAGAAAATCCGATTTGGTCCGGCTCGCGCTCTCGGCGGCGGCCTTGGCCTGCTGCAATTCCGCCTCCACCCGCTTGCGCTCCGTGACGTCGCGCGCTGCGGCGAAGACACCCTGCAGCGTCCGGTCCCGATCGTAAAAGGTGGTCGCATTGTAGGACACCACCGTCTGCTTGCCGTCACGGGCGCGCGCCGTCAGCTCGTAGTCGGTGACCGACTTTTCGCTCAGCACGCGCTTGATCGCCGCCTCGGCCCGCTCCGGATCAGTGAAGTAGCCCTTGAACGGCGCGCCGATCAACTCGTCGCGCGTGCAGCCGGTAAGCGCCTCCATCTGCTTGTTGACGTCGGTGATGATGCCGGACGGATCGGTGGTCATGATGCGCGTCGATGTTGGATTCGATCAGCGAGCGCGTGTAGAATTGCTGGTCGCGCAGGCGCTGATCCGACTTTTTTTGCTCTTCTTCGACCAGCTTGCGTGCGGTGTTGTCGGTACCAATGAGCAGATAGCCGATGATGACGCCCTGCGCGTCGCGCAGCGCCGTGACCGACACCACCGCCGGGAACCGGCTGCCATCCTTGCGGATGTAGGTCAGCTCGTAGATGTCCTCGATCGCCGCGCGAGGCCTTGAACACCAGGGCCTCGAAGCCCGGCGTGATCGGGGTTGCCGAGCTCGACGCTCAGCGCCTTGGCGCGCGCAATCAGCTCCTGCGGATCGGAAATGTCGGCCGGCGTGATCTTGTTCATCACGTCGGCCGCCGCGTAACCCAGCATACGCTCGGCGCCGACGTTGAAGATCTGAATGACCCCCTTCGCGTCGGTGGCGATGCTGGAGAAGTTGGCGCTGTTGAAGATCGCGCTCTGCAGAGCCCCTGCCTTGAGTTCGGTGCCGATCAGCAGATAGCCGATGATGACGTCGTTCGCGTCGCGCAAGGCCGTGACTGACACCACCGCCGGGAAGCGGCTGCCATCCTTACGGATGTAGGTCAACTCGTAGATATCCTCGATCCCGCGCGAGGCCTTGAACACCAGCGCTTCGAACCCCGGCGTGATCGAAGTTCCGAGTTCGACGCTCAGCGCCTTGGCGCGCGCGATCAGCTCCTGCGGATCGGAAATGTCAGCCGGCGTGATCTTGTTCATCACTTCGGCGGCCGTATAACCAAGCATCCGCTCGGCACCGACGTTGAAGATCTGGATAACGCCATCGGCGTCGGTGGCGATGCTGGAGAAGTTGGCGCTGTTGAAGATCGCGCTCTGCAGGGCCCCCGCCTTGAGCAACGCCTCTTCCGCCAATTTGCGCGCGGTGTTGTCGGTACCAATGAGCAGATAGCCGATGATGACGTCCTTCGCGTCGCGCAACGCCGTGACTGACACCACCGCCCCGAACCGGCTGCCATCCTTGCGGATGTAGGTAAGCTCGTAGATGTCCTCGATCCCGCGCGCAGCTTTGAAGACCAATGCCTCGAAGCCAGGCGTGATCGGGGTTGCGAACTCGACACTCAGCGCTTTGGCACGCGCGATCAGCTCCTGCAAATCGGAAATGTCGGCCGGTGTGATCTTGTTCATCACTTCGGCGGCCGTGTAGCCAAGCATCCGCTCGGCGCCGACGTTGAAAATTTGAATAACGCCATTCGCGTCGGTGGCGATGCTGGAGAAGTTGGCGCTATTGAAAATCGCGCTCTGCAGGGCCCCCGCCTTTAGCAACGCCTCTTCGGCCTGGTTCAGAGGTGTGGTTTCGTTGCTCTCGGAGACGCCAATTCGCGTCATCTTCTTGTCGTCCCTAATGGTCAATCTATTTCCCTCGGCAACTTATGCTCGCCCCGCTCAGCGAATTGATCGCGCGGATTCAAAACTACGCTGCGAGAAGCGCTTCAATTGAGTTTCGGAGCTGAGTTTGCGTGTACGGCTTTTGAAGGAAGTGCGCGCCCTCGACAAACATCGTTCTTATTTTAGCGTTGATGGTATTCCCCGTCGTGTAGAGCACACGCAACTTCAGTCGGAGATTGATGGCCTGGCGGGCAAGCTCATACCCGCCAAGGACCGCTGTCTTGAGGTAGACATCAGTAAAAAGTGCATCAATCTGTTGAGGCGAGCGCAGGAGTGAAAGTGCCTCGTCGACGTCGCTGGCCGCAAGTATATCGTGACCCCAGTCCTGTATCATCATTTCCGCGTCGTCGCGGATAAACGCATCATCTTCGACGATCAGTATCACGGCCATCGGAACTCTTTCTGCCGTGACAACCAGAATCGCGGTTGTCGGCGCTCTTGCTGCCGGGATTACGGCTATCCGAGCCCTTCCGAGGGCTATCAGGGCTAGGGAATACTCCAATCGCAGCAAAAGGTTCCGTCGACTTTGAAAGCTATCTGCAAGGCTTCTTTCCAGGAAATTTGGAAACCCGGGCGCTACGTGAGCAGCGTAAGGGCCAGCCGACGCGCCGCGTCGGGAAACGCGTCATCGCGACGCCAGCGTTCCACATCAAAATGAACGTATTCGCGAGACGCGAACGCCGATTCGACGGCGATGACGTCTGGCCCGCAGTATGAAGGTGCAATCATGTCGTGGCAACACATTCGTATGGCACGGTTCGGCGGCCTCGAGGTCCTGGAACTGGCGGAACAGCCGACCATCCCCGAGCCAGGTCCCCGCGTAGTTGCGGCGCGCGAGGGTCAATTGGTCGCGGATCTCTGCGTGGTCGGCGGCTACGCTCAGTATGCAATCCGCCCCGCGCGTTTCCTGGTACCCGTCCCTGTTGGGGTTGATATGGCCGAAGCGGTGTGCATCCCCTAGCCTATCTTACCGCCTTTCAGATGCTCACCCGCTGCCGACGCCCACCGCCGGGTGCAACGATCCTCGTCATCGGCGCCTCCGGCACTGTCGGCACGGCGCTGCTCGATCTGGCGCGGCATCTTGGTTTCAAGGCGATCGGCACCTGCTCGGCCGCGAACCTTGCTGTCGTCGAGCGATTTGGTGCTGCGGCGATCGACTATCGCGCCGGCGACTTCGTCGCTTCCGTGCGAGGACTCACCACGGGCGGCGCCGGCGTAGATGCGCCTTCGATGCGATCGGCGGCGCGCATTTCGACCGCTCGTACGCCTGCCTCGCGTCCGGCGGGCCAGCAAAGGAATATCGTCAAGAACGACGGCAAGCCAATTGCGGAAGCATGCGACCTGAAGACAGCAGAAGAGGTCGCAGCTCGCTTGAATGCAGACGAGTGCCGGCGTGAAGAAGACCGCTGGTAGGACTTGTCGCGCTAAAGCTGATGCGAATTGTTAAATCCTGCCGCTGCTCAATACGTCGAAAACTTCAGATTGAATTCATCTTCGAGCGAGGAACGTCATCTCATGATAGGCGCGGATCTACTATCGTCCGCGATGTCTGGCGCCTAAGTCAGCCCTGCGTTCACGAGGCCTTTTTTCTGCCCCCGACAATACTTTAGAGTTTGCTGATCGATGTCCGCACGCATCTGCGTCGATGGGATGGCCAGTCGTCGTTCCGTCTTCTATCTCTCCAGACATCCTGAAAATACTGGGGAGGCCAGCTATGCTTTTGCCCGTACAATACGCGTGGTTTGAGCCCGTGCTCATTGCAACCATCGTGGTATTCATCATTGATTTGGTCGGCAACTCGATCGGTTTTGGCAACCGCTTCCTCAGCGCCCTCATGAGCGCTATCGTGTTTGCCCTCGTGTTCGGAGCCTTGGTCTATTTCGGCTACGGCAGCGTCTCTATGTCAGTGACGACGACGCCGAGTACGACTGCCCCTGCTCAAACGCAAAAGTAGGTCGGCCAAGCAGGAACCCTGGTTGGCGGCGGCTGTTCGCCGCCCAAATCCTGTCGTTACAGTTGGAGTGGGCTGGCTCGGGCGATCGGCGAAATGCGATCACAAGCCGCACGACTAGCTACCAGGATTTGTCGAAGATATTCAGCGCGAGCTTTCGTTGCTCGTCGGAATCTGCGGCAACGAGGGCGAGGTGGCCTCGCTTACTATTGGCATGCGCCCCGGCTCGGACGGCCTTCGCTTCAAACTCGTTCGCAAGCGCAACCAGCCAACATTCTATTTCGACGTCTCCAGACAGCCGTGCTAACTGACGGCACTTACCGGCTTTTTCGCGTAGCCGTTCAGCCTCGGACATGCGGCACCCTTATGTCGGCGATTTGAGTTCGCTGTTGAGCCAGCCGCGCACAGCTGAGTCCATGGGGTCTCTTGAAATAGCCATCTTATGAACGTGACCGCATTTTTGGCACTCGAACGTGCGGACGTCGAAACCGGTTGGCCCTAGCAGCACTTCGGAAAGTTTCATCCGTGATCGATTGCAAGTCGGGCAGTGGGGCCGCTCAATCGCGGAAAGCGGGGCTGACGATGCCGGCTTATATTGGAACATAACGCTTCCCTCTTTAATGAGGCGGGAGCGTTACCGAACTCTCTGTCACCGAAAGATGCCGAGGGCCGACCGGCGATGGCAAAAGTTTGCGCCTTCGCGAGGCAGGATGCTGTTCAATAGTGCTCACTGTCAAAGATTTTGGACAGGATGGCCATATAACGCCAGGCGAGCCTGAGGAGACTTAGTCACGCTCTTTTAGCAGCGGCTTTTCATGAAGGACCGCGCTCAACAGCGAATTGTTTACCTCGATATGCCCGTTGTAGCTGATGAGGCCCAGCTTGCGAAATTTGTTCATGAAATGGCTGACCCTGGATCGGGTGGTGCCAATCATTTCCGCCAGTGTTTCTTGGCTGATATGCGGATTGATCGGCTGCGGGCTGCCTTCCTTGCCAAAATTCGCGAGCAGCAAAAGCAGCCGCGCAAGCCGCCTCTCGCTCGAATTGAACAGCTGGTCGATGAGATCCTCCTCAATCCGGCTGTTCCGGGTCAGGAGATAGGCCATGAACAGCTCCGAAAATTTCGGCTCATCATGAATGGCTGCGATCATCGCGGCTTTGGTGATTGACGTGATTATGCAATCCTCCATCGCCGTTGTCGTTGAAATGCGCAGTTTATGACCGTTCATGCAACCTTCGCCGAAGAACTGGCCGGGCTCCAAAATTGCGACGACGGCTTCCTTGCCCTGTTCGGACAGGACAGTCATCTTGACCCTTCCTTTTTGAATGTAAAAAACCGCGCTCGCGAGCTCGCCCTGCTCGAACACGTTCTGGTTCTTGTGAAACTCGAGGATCGTCTTCCCGGCGCCGACTTTCGCAAGAAAGGTCCTGGGGTCAAACGTATCCTTGGGTGCCCTCGCCACGGGAGTCTCCTTCGCCTCGGCCACTGACCTTAGCGTGCAAATTTGCTGAACGCAAAGTTCAGCGGCTTGCCTGATGCTATCTTAATGAAAAGCGGCTTGGGTGACCTTGCGCATCCGTCCTGGACAATTCGCGCAATACCCGGACGGCGGCTATGGATGGCTAGACGTCAGAGGTCGTCGGTGCAAACCGCCTGCCGCTCGACACTATCAGGGGGACTCTATCATTTGCACCATTGTACCGGGCTTAATGATCCCCGACGCATCGCAAACATTGGGTGACAACCGGTAGCGATCGCCAAATAACGATTGATCGATGGCACCGATTGTTCGCCGCAGAACGTTTGGTGGCTACCGCAAATGCACTGCTCATCGCGCAAACCGAAGAAGTCGTTTTGAACAACCCGCGCGTCCTTCGGTTTGTCGGGTCACCTGCGTCCGAACAGCCCGCCCATCACGCCGCCTATCAGACCGCCGGGGCCGCCGCCACCGCTGCGGTGATGGTGGGCACCACCCCCGCCGCTACGACGGGTCGGATGGTCATCGTCGGCCGTGTCGCTGCTGCTGGAGCCGGCGTGCGCCGCCGAGACGATTTCGGTCAGTAGTGCCTCGTGCTGCAGCGTGTTGAGGAAACCGGTCGTGGGATAGCCGCGTGCCCCCTGCCAGCGCGCGATGACGGCGCGCGTCGACCCGTCGAATTTTCCGTTGACCTTGGTGTCGAAGCCGAGACCAGTCAGCCCGCGCTGCACGTTGCGACGCTTTCCCTTGTCAAGGCCGATCTGATCTTCGGTTTCTTGAGTTGCTTCGTCGGTAAAGGTCGCCTGATCGACGGATGCCCACTGGTTGCGGGTGGTCGTGCTCAGACCGGCTTTGGCAGCATCCGCGCTGACAAGAATTCCCAGGACAGACAAAGCGAGGATCAAGATACGCATGGCCTATTCTTCCCTGATCTTAAAGTCTCTCAATGATTTTGCTTTGAAACCCTATCTCGGTTCAAATGCACCGCCGTGAAACTCGAACTTCCGGCGGCGTCTAAATCACAGGTCAACTCCGGTTTTGTGGCTGGGCAACTGCTATCCAGACCGCTTGTTCCATTGCACGCGCCGATTGTTGCACCGCGTTGCACTAAACGATAGCCGTTGTGGCGGCGAACCGTGCTGCCCTCAGGCAGCACGATGCATCGGTTGGGTGGGAGCTAGCGGTCTTTTAGGAGCGTGTTTCAGAGGTAGACCTATTGAGGGTTCGCGGCCGCATTGGACCGTAATCGGCTGAACCACGTTAGTTTTCTAACATGAACGCATCGCTGCCTGTGGGCGCGATTACGCTTCAGCTCTGACCACGCTTCGACGGTATTGGTGGATCTCCCGTGCGTGAAGATAGATTGTCCGATGATTCCGCGGGGCAGCCTCGTCGGGAACGGCCGCATCGAATAGGCGTTCCTGGGCGACGCGTAGACGTTCTGCCCAGATACGCGTAGACGTTCTGCCCAGATACGCAGGATCGCCAAACCTAAAACTTCTCCGCACTGGGTTCGGATATCGTTCATTCCCTCGCAATCATATGCAAGCAGGTGATCGCGGTGAGCAGCTTTTCGGACCGCCGGTTTCCGTCTTACGTTCTCCAGCTTTTTGGACGAAATCCTCTTCAAGGTCATGGAGCATATCCAGGACATCTGGGTTTTGCTGATAACAAGCAAGCTGGCGACAGCTCTCCGCAAGTTCAATCATCAATTGGGTTTGTGTCATGGGACACCCTTGTTTACGACTGAATGAATGCCGCGACTTCCGACAATGTTCCACGTAGGAGCGAATATTTGAGCAGTTCTTCTCCAGCCCGGACCCAACCCGCCGCCGGTCCAGCGGCCTCGCTAAAAACAGGACCGCCGTATCAATGGACCTCGATTTTCGTGTCCATTCTCACCCGATCCATTCAGGCGAACGGTAGCGGCACAAATGCCATACCCTTGCAAACGTGAGCGGCTCGAATGAATGCGAGAGTGTTATTTTGGGAGACGATCAATATTGCACAGTCATTCAGGGCTCGGACGAGCATGATGTTTCCATTGCTGCCCCCAATCACAGATCGGCGATTTGATCGGTTGCGCCGACGCCTAAATATCGGGGGCATGATGCAGGGCTATCAATCTACTCCCTCCCAACGCACGCTCAACGCTGTTGAGCGTCCGCACTGTCCACACTGCAAATCCCGAATGCTGCTTGTGGGTACCGAGTCTGGTTCGAAGGGCTATAACTATCAGACCTTTGAACGCGCGAAGTGCAATCACGCAGCACAAGTGCGATGTCAAATGAACTCCGTATTCCAAGCGCGCTAGCCTGGGTTCGTGGCAAATTGAGATCGCTGGAATTCGTCAACACGTCAGATTTGTGCCTGCGGCAAACACCGCTCGGCAGGATAACTTTCTGAGTAAAGACGTCCCAACAATGGGGCCTTCTTTTTCCGAACGAAACGGCCCCAGTGTGGGGAACACTGAGGCCGCACTTCTAGGACTGTTCACCGGGTGGGCTTGGCCAGTCCATATGGGTCAAGACCCGAGACCATGTATCGTTCCTTCAAATCGTGGGCGCCGGATCGGCGTGGCACTCGATTGAGGTCAGGTCGCTGGCTACTAATTCGTGACATTTCGTGACTGACGAATATCGATTAGTGACGCCGGAACTCATGAGATTAAGTTGATCAGGGGTTCAGCGGCATTGCATCGACAGCAGCGTGACTGAGGCTGGTTAGAGCCAAATCGACGCTGTGCCAGTTAGCCGCCCTGACCGGATGTTAACCCAACTTGCGCAGTTGGAGACCGGATTTAGCTATTTTCCGGGATTTTGCGTCGAGTGACCTGAATCGGATCAAATGGTTAGCCGGTGCGAAGCGGGGATTTCGGCGTGTAGTGCCAACCTAGGGTATTTTCTGGAAGCGACGAGTTGGATTGATTCGGGCGCATGTATCTGCGCCACACCACGATACGCAAAGATGGGAAGGTTCATCGCTATTGGCGCCTTGTGCGCAGCGTGCGTGTTGGTCGTCGGGTCATTCAGCAAACGGTGGCGCAGCTCGGCGAACTCGATGAGCACGGTCGCGTTCAGGCACGGGCGCTGGCTCACCGGCTGATTGGCAGTCCCGAGCGCGCGCAGCTGTTCGACGATGGTAGCGAGCAATTGACGTTGCCGGTGCGGCTGAGGGGCATTCGCCTCGAACGCCCGCGTCAATTCGGCGATGTGTATCTTGCTCTCGCGCTGTGGCGCGGCACCGGACTTGAGGCTCTGTGCGAGCGGCTGCTTCCGATCGGCAAGGAGCGCATCGCGTGGTCGAAGATGGCGGCCGTGCTGGTCGCCGCGCGGTTTTGCGAGCCGTCGAGCGAGTTACACATTGCGGAGGACTGGTATCGACGCACGGCGCTTTCAGATCTGCTGCAGCTTGGTGACGAGGAGGTCAGCAAGGATCGGCTCTATCGCGGGCTCGACCATCTGCTCGCCTACAAGACCGCGCTCGAAGCGCATCTGTCGCAGCGTTGCGGCGAGCTGTTTGCGATCCAGAACGAGGTGCTGCTCTACGATGTGACCAGCACGTATTTTGAGGGCCAGGCCGCGGCCAATCCGCAGGCGCAACGCGGTTATTCCCGCGATCATCGCCCCGACTGCAAGCAGGTGTGCATCGCGCTGGTGGTGACCTTCGACGGCTTTCCCTTGGGCTACGAGGTTTTCGCCGGCAACACCCACGACTCTGCGAACCTTGCAGACGATCGTAGCCACCATGGAGGCCCGGCATGGCATGCTGGGAAGGGTCTGGATCACCGATCGCGGCATGGCAAGCGCCGACAATCTGGCATGGCTACGCCAGACCGGCCGGCGCTACATCATCGGCGCCCCGAAGTCGGAGCTGAAGAAGTTCGCGCTCGAACTCACTCGCCCGGATGGCTGGCGTATGGTCCATGAAGGCGTCGAGGTCAAGCTGACGCGCCACCCCGAGACCGGCGAGACGGTGATCCTGTGCCGTTCCGCCGACCGGCGCAACAAAGAACGCGCCATGCACGACAAGTTCAGCCGGCGGATCGAAGAAGCGCTCGGGCGCTTGGCTGCGCGGCTGGCTCGTTCAAAGAAGCGCGTCGATCCGGCGACGGTGAACCGGCAGATCGGCCGCATCCTGCAGCAAAACCAGCGATCCGCCGCCCGCTTCGCAATCACGTTGGAGCCGGATGGCTGCCCTGCGGGTTTCCGCCTTGATGTCGTTTACAACGACGCCTTCGACGACTGGGCCGCGCTCTCGGAGGGCGCCTATCTGTTGCGTTCGAACATCGATGATTGGAGCGATCAACAGCTTTGGAAGGCCTATATCCAGCTGACGCAGGCCGAAGCTGCTTTCCGCATCCACAAGGACCAACTCAACCTCCGTCCGATCTGGCACCAGCGCGAGGACCGCGTGCAGGCTCATATCCTCGTCTGCTTTCTTGCCTTCGTACTGTGGAAGAGCCTCGAGATGTGGCAGAGCTGCGCCGGTCTCGGCAATTCGCCGCGCACCATCCTGGAAGAACTCAAGCGCATTCAGTCCCACGATGTCGTCCTGCCGACCGCAGAGCGCGGCCAGATTCGCCTGCGCTGTGTGACCCAGCCAGACCCGGCACAGGCCGCTCTCCTCAATCGTCTCGGCATCGTCCTGCCAAAGCGCATGCGCCTCGCCGAGCAACACTTGCCAGTTCTCGAACAAACCGCCTGATCCCAATCCGCAAAAAACTGTAGTGCCAACTTTTTGGCTAAGGCTTTGATTTGCCTATGGTCAGGGTGCGATTCTGCGCAAGTTGGGTTAACTGGCGGCACGACCTAGCGGATCGAAAGCCGTTCCGCGTTCGCAGCAACATGCTGCCGGTACCGATCAACTACACTATCAGCCGACGCGCCTGCCATCAAATTGGCACTCGATTCGAATGCTGCATTGACCTTCTCCCCCATCATCAGATGCATTTCGTTTAGAGCGTCACTGCCGCCGCAAGTGAGCTTGAGCATCCGAAGTCCGATCACGTTGCCGGATTCCAGACCTAACATCATGGTCGAATAGAACGGGAAAAACACGCTACCTCTCTCTCATGCAGCGTCATGCCGCATAATATTTCATCAAGCCAAGGCCGTAATGCAGGGCAAATCAGCTGTCGAAATGAAAACCCAGCCATAGCGGCCGGGCTCTCACCTTGAATGTGGATCTCTCTTATTGTTGAGAAGGGGTCATCTTTGCGACCAACCCCTCAAGCGGCCTGCAGGCCTGCTTAGCTAGATCCGCGTAGAGCTCCGTGATTTTTTTCGTCTCTGCTACAAACGCATCGTAAGATGTCTTTGCATATTCACTCTGAAGCGCCGCTGCATCACCGAGCTGCCTGGAGACCGGTGAGCTTCGTAATGAATTCTGAACCATCCTTAAGAGCCTTCTTGGTATAGTCAGCATGGGCAGCTGCGATCGCCTGAACGCTCGCAGCGACGGCATTTGCAGATGTCATAACTGCATCGCTCTGCTCTTTGGCTTTCTGGTGGAATTGCTCAACGTTAGTCATCTGAAATCCTTTGTGGTTCGATCGGCGGGAATCGGCTTTGCTGGCCTCGGTGCAACGTGCCGCAACGGCGCTAGTTCCTTGGTCGAACGGCTTTTGATCTACCACGATCAAAACAGCATAGACTCCGGTAACGGCACGTGGATATCGCCGCTACCGAGAGCAACGCCTTTGAGCTGCTCAATTTGCTTGCCCCCGCTCCGAACTATTCGGACGCGGCTTAAGCCGGCAGTGGGACTGTCGCAAGACGCCAGCGCAATCACCGAAAGGCGCCACAGGCGGGGCGGTGATATGGCTAACATGCGCGTTAGCGACCCAAACGTTCTGGTCAATATCGCTCATGTGGCGCAAAATCGTCTAGCAGCAATCATCGTCGACATCGGAACTTCCCGAGCATTGGCGACTTGTCGGGTGTGCAGCACTTCGACGAAGCCCGCAGTTCGCGCCGCAGCTTAACTTCTCCCGTTCAGGGACTGAGTATCGGAGGATACATCTATGGACAAGGACCGGGTCGTCGGATCGGCAAAGCAAATCAAAGGCACAGTCAAGCAGGTGGTCGGCAAGGCGGTCGGCGACACCAAGCTGGAGGCGGAGGGCAAAGCTGACAAAATTGAAGGTCAGGTTCAGAACGCCGTCGGCGGCCTCAAGGACACACTCAAGGGAAAATAGGCCAGGCGCTAACTTGTTGCCTTCGCGAGTTCAGGGCGGGGCGCGGGATTTGCCATGGCCATAGGGGTCCCCGCTTCAATCAGACTACCAAGAGACCCAGTATTCCATACGTTTCCACCAAAGGAGTTCAGACCATGTCGCTCGGCCTTATACTCATCATTATCCTCGTCATCTTTCTGCTTGGTGGCTTCAGCGGCCGCTTCGGCGGCTACGGCTATGGCTACGGTCACGGTGGCATCGGTGTCATCGGTGTCATCCTGATCATCCTCGTCGTATTGCTACTTTTGGGTCGCCTTTGATCTGCCAGCATCTGCTGCCACTCGCAATGCTTGAAAAGAAATCAATCTTCGTGATGATCTCCCAAAAATAACGTCAATCGACCGGCGGCAGGCGAGTTTGGTCGCCTTAGTGAAGGCGCTGCGCGCTGGTTTCGCTTTTCGCAAGGCAATTAAATAGGACCAGCACTGGGTCGCTCAGCAAACCTCGTTATTTCGGCCAAATTCCGCTCTGCGCCGCCAGAGGCAGCCCTTCCTGTGCCTTGTCGAGTCTGTGCCGCTAGTAGCGCTACTGTCTCGCCGTACCTGCAAGCGGAGGCGATTTTCATCGCGGGCACACAGACATGAACGTATCGAAGATGGATATTGTTTGATCTGAGCACCAGACTGATTTTGTAAACCGACCCGCCGACTAAGTTCGCTAATCGAATTTAGCCCGGAGAGATTCGAACTCCTGCCCCCAAATTCATAGCCCGATGGCGAGGCGGGCATTCGCTGGCGCAGCAAACCGGTTGAGCCGCTGTCAGTCGTCGGCGGGGCGCTCGCAGCAAGCCTGCGATCGCAATTGGGTTATTTCGACGCGTGACGATTTCACGCTGCGACCGCCCTCCTGCTGCTTCAGCCAACGCTGGTATTTTCGTTGGTATCACTCAAAAGCAGCGCAGATATTGGCCTTTGTAATCAGCAGCTCGCTCTCTCGATGCAACGCCGGCCAGGACCCCACTTGTTTACGCCGTCTTGCTGCTGCCCGCATCGGAGAAGGCCGCGACGCCGGCTGAAATGGGCACCCGCGGCAGTTGGCCGTCCGCATAGCGGGTGGTCATGGCCTCGATCCTGGCGCGCAGCTCCCCGGCCCGCGCGTCGGCGTCCTCAAGGCAGGTGCCGGACCGCACACGACGAACTCCATGCCCCCGAAGTGGCAAGGGACGGCGTCGTCGACAAGCAGCGTTTGCATGATTTCGCCGACATGGCGCAACACCGTGTCACCCGCGTCGTAGCCGTCATTGTCGTTGAACATCTTGAAGTGATCGAGGATCATTACGCTGACGGAATTCTTCACGCGGCAGCTTTGACCTGCTGTCCGAGGCGAAACAGCAATTCGGCAAAGTCGGCGGCGGGTCTGGGCTTGCTGTAGTAGAAGCCCTGGACCTCGGTGCAGCCTTCCGACCGCATCAGATCGAGCTGTTCCTGGGTTTCGACTCCTTCGGCGGTCGTCGTTATGCCGAAACTTGCACCCAATCCAGCGACGGCGCGAATGATGGCGATCGACTCCGGCTTTTCGGCGAGGCCTCGCACGAAGCTCTGATCGATCTTGATCTTGTCAAACGGGAAGCTGCGCAGATAGCTCAGCGACGAATAGCCGGTGCCGAAATCATCCATCGATATCCTGACACCGAGCCCGCGCAGTTGGCGAAGGGTCGCCAGCGTTGCATCGCTGTTCAGCAACAAAACGGTTTCGGTGATTTCGAGCTCCAGCCGGTTCGGCGCAAGCCCGGAAGCCGTGAGCGCGGAAACCACGGTCGACACCAGATTCCTGCCGCGGAATTGTGCCGGCGACAGATTGACCGCCATGCGGATATCGGCCGGCCAGCTCGCGGCTTGGGCACAAGCCTGCCTGATCACCCATTCGCCGATCGGAACGATCAGGCCGGTCTCTTCCGCCAGCGGGATGAACTCGATCGGCGCCACGCGGCCACGGGTTGGATGGTTCCAGCGCAACAGCGCCTCGAAGGTCCCGATCTTGTTGTCCGCAAGATTGACGATCGGCTGATAATAGAGCTCAAATTCACCGGCGCTGACGGCTTTGCGCAGGTCGAGTTCAAGCTTGCGCCTGGCCTGTATCTTGGCATCCATTTCGGCCTCGAAGAACCGAAAAATGCCGCGACCGTCGGTCTTGGCCCGGTATAGAGCCAGGTCGGCGTTCTTCAACAGCTGATCGGACTCGACACCATCGCCGGGCGCCACCGCAATTCCGACGCTGGTGCCAATGACAACGTGGTGTTCGCCGAGATCGAACGGAGCGCTGATCGCGGCGACAAGGCGCTCCGCCAGGGTGGAAGCGCCACCCGGCTGCTCGACTCCGACCTGCACGATCGAGAACTCGTCGCCGCCCGTGCGCGCTACCAAATCAGTGTCGCGCACGCATTCGCGCAGGCGTTCGGAAACCGCGCACAGCAAGGCGTCGCCGACCGGATGGCCCAGAGTGTCGTTGATGGTCTTGAAATGGTCGAGGTCCAGACCCAGCACGGCAAGGGTCTCGCCGCGCCTCACATAGCCCCAGTTCTTCTCGATATGGTCGCGCAACTGAACTCGATTGGCCAAGTCGGTCAGTGCATCGTGATGCGCCATATGCGCCATCGTGGCTTCCGATCTGCGCTGCTCGGTCACGTCACGGTGCGTGGCGACCCAGCCGCCTCCGTCCATCGGTTGTCGAGTGACACAGATAAACCGGCCATCGGCGAGCTCGTCGATCCGGCTGGAGGCTGCCGCCGCCGGCAGCTCACCCAACGTCTTGAGCTTCTCGTCGACGGCGTGGTCGCTTTTTCCGCCTGCCAATATGCCGGTCCTTACGCGATGCTCGATGATCGCTTCGTGCGGCGTCCCGACTTGCAATAGCTCTGGCGGCAATTGATACATGTTCGCGTAACGCTCGTTACAGACAACGAGCCTCATGTCTGCATCGAACATGCATAAGCCCTCGCACATATTGTCCAGGGCGGTCTTGAATCGCATGTTCTGAGTGCGCAGCTCCTCCTCCTGCTCTCGGAGTCGGTGGTTGGCTTCGATCAACTCGCGGGTTTGCGCCTGCGTCTTTTCTTCCAGCGTTTGCTCAATGGAATCGGTCAGCGCGTCCAGGAACTGTTCCGGGGCCTGCCCGGCACGAGTGCTTGGCGGCGTCCTTGAGGTAGAGCATCATCTCCGGTATGCATTCGCTAACAAGCTGCAATTTCTCCGTACCGGACCGTATATTGTACCGCTTGTAGGTTTCGCATTGCAGGCAGTTCATCTCCTTTTGCGCGAACGTGCCCTGCACCTCGCCGCCGCACAGCGTGCCGGTGACCGACCAGCAGGAATGTCCACGATTTGGATATGCCGGGCAGACTCCGAGTTCATCGGCTCTGGCGCCGCCTTGCTCACGGCCGCATTTCTTGATTTCCCAGCAATTTTTCAACGGCATCATAAAGCCAACCGCGGCTTGAGATCCGCTTCGGGCTCGCCGAGAACGCGCGACTGCAAAATTTGCTCGAATGCGTCGGCCGGAATCGGCTTCGAGAACAGGAAGCCTTGCAGCTCATGGCAGCCTTCTGCCCTTAGAAAGTCGGCTTGGGCCGTGGTTTCGACGCCCTCGGCGATGATCTCAAGTCCGAGGTTGCGCCCCATCACGATGATCGAGCGTACGATCGCCGTGTCCTCTCCGGCAGACTTCGTACTTATCTTCCGGATGAAACTCCGATCGATCTTTATTCGTGTGAGCGGATATCGCGTCAGATAGCTAAGGGATGCGTAACCGGTGCCAAAGTCATCGAATGCGATGCCTACACCTTTGGCTCGCAACGCTTTAAGCGGGGATAGCGTTCCGTCCTCCCGTCCGAGCGCAATATTCTCGGTGATTTCGAGTTCAAGGGCTTCGGGAGGCAACCCGCTTTCGGACAAGGCATGCTCAACATCCTGCAGCAGCGAACCGTTGCGGAATTGGGCCGGAAAAAGATTCACGCCCAGGCGAACGGGAGGCAGACCTTTCGCCCGCCAGGAGGCGGCTGTCTTGCACGCGGTCGTCAGTATCCATCGGCCGGTCTCGATCGCGACGGCACTTTCGCAGAGCGCGTCGATGAATAGCCCCGGTGCCAGGATGCCTCTTTCCGGATGGTGCCAGCGAAGCAGGGCTTCGGCACCGATCACGGCGCCGTCGCTCGACCGCACCTGAGGCTGGAAATACAGGACAAACTCCTGGTTCGCGCAGGCGCGCCGCAGCTCCGTATCGAGTTCGCGGCGATGTTTCGCCCGCGCGCGCAAGGCCGGGACGTACATCCGGCATAACCGCCCGCCAGCCGCCTTCGCGTCATAGAGCGCAAGATCGGCATTGGCGAGCAGATCATCGACGTTCGAGCCATGGGCCGGTGCAATCGCAAGGCCCACGCTCGCGGCGATGAACAGCCGGTGGCCATCGATGTCAAATTGCGCAGTAAGGCGTTTCAGAGCAGCTTCTACCACCTCGGTCGCAACCAACGGATCGCCGCAGTTCTCAAGGAGAAGCACGAAATCGTCCTGGCCCAGCCGATAGACACGGGTTTCGTCTGATATCGATGATAGCCGTCGCGCGACCTCCTGCAAAAGTCTGTCACCAACCGGATGACCAAGCGTGTCATTCAGGTCTTTGAAACCGTCGAGATCGAGCTTCGCGACGGTCATCGGACGGACAACGTCGCCTTCGCGCTCGTTCAGTATGGTGTCGAGATCCCTGTGCAAACTGACCCAGTTGGGAAGACCCGTTAGCTGGTCGAAATGAGCCAGTTGCCGGAGTTGTTCCTCGGCCATTTTTCTTTCGGTCATGTCCCGGCCGAAGAGGAAATACTTTTGCTCCGGTTCGGACCACACGCCCGACCATCCCAGAGGCACTATTCGCCCGCTTCTTGTGAACGCACCTCGTTTCAAAGTTACGCGTGTGCTGCCCTGTGCTGTGCGAGCTGCATTTCTCGATCGGACAGCCTTCGAGATCTTCGGGATATATGAAATCAGCGGCGTTACGTCCGATCATTTCGTCGGGCCGATAGCCGATGGTCGCCAGGGAGCTGGGACTTACGCGAAGGAACATTCCCGTGCGATCGGTGACCAGGATCAAATCCAGCGATGTCTCGAACAGCCGCCGCCGCTCTTCCGCTTCCTGGTTCAGCGCCTCCGTCTTCACCTGCATCTCCGCGTCCGCGTCGGCGCGTTCTTTCGAGGCCTGCGGAAGCCATCGGAGCAGCAGCAGGCCGAACACGGCGCTGGCCGCGATGACGTTCATCACCTTGGGAAGAATGATGTAGCTGGGATTGCCGAGTACTCCGACGATGGAGGCCGGAAACAGTCCGTATTGACCGCCGAAATACAAACCAAAATACAGGTTTTCGACGATGTTCCGAACGGTGTCGATCACGATGACGGAGAGCAAAAGGCGCACGGCACCGAATGTCCGGGGGTTGCGGACGAACGCCACGCATACGGTGGTGAGCACGGCGAGCCAGAGCGAAATAATGACCCAGTAAATCAGTGCAGCAGCAAGGCTCATTGGACACGCGCCTTTGCAGGATGTACTCCCCCTTTCTTTGCAGGCCTGCGATAACGCTTGGTTGAACTGCGGCGGTTTCGGTCGTCGCGGCTAACAAACGGTTAATTTGCAATCGACCGGCGGCAGGCCGTCCGCCTACAACTTCACGCGCGCGACGGCGACAACCGGAACTCGACGACCTCGTGGGCTTCCGAGAGCTCGCCGACCAGGCTGTGCGACTGGCAAGCACCCATGGCCTGCAGGACAAGGTCGTACTGGAAGCGCTCCTTGCTCTCGCAATAATTGAACGTCCAATCGACGACCTCGAAGCCATGCGCAGCCATGCGCGCGCGGATTTCATCCGATGTCGGCACCTGGTTGTGCGGATAGACCAGCGACAGATGCAGCGTCGTTTGATGCGGCAGCACCTTTTCCAGCCCCCCGAGGCTGGTCATCGCCACCATGGTGAGCACTGTCGCGCTGAGCGCCGCGCCGTAGAAGCCGACGCCGATAACGATTCCGATTGCCGCGGTCATCCAGATCGATGCTGCGGTGGACAGGCCGCGGATGGTGAATCCTTCCTTGATGATCACACCTGCGCCGAGGAATCCGATGCCGGTCATGATGCCCTGGATGACGCGGGTTGGATCGGCCGCTGCCGGCGTCATCGACATGCCGCCATACCATTGCGCCGGATAGCCGTTGATGACCGTCAGCATCGTCGAGGCGACGCAGACCAGCGTATAGGTCCGCATTCCCGCGGCGCGGCCGTGATAGGTGCGCTCATAGCCAAGCAACAGACCGACCGCGGTCGCCCCCAACAAATGGAGCATCAGAATGCCGTTGGTGATCAACGCGGCCCACGACCAGTAGGCGGTCAGCATATCCATGGCGTGCCTCCCCGCGCTTGTCGCTCGTCTCCCGAGGAGCGGCCATCGCAACCTGCGCGCGTTCATTCCATGTCTTGAGGTGCTAAGCCTGCGTTAAGCGCGCGATATCGGGCATTTGCCCGGTCGCATTGATCGGCAACGAGGTTACCGAATGGTCTCCCTCGGCCCGAGCCATTTGACAAGGGCTCGCAGCTTGCTTGGGCCAGCCGTTACGAAACGGGGGCGTCAGATCTGCGCCGCGACCTTTTCCAGCCCGATCAGGCGGGCGAGCGTGCGCACTTCCTGCTTCTGATCTTCGCGCAACTGAAACAACAGCGGCATCGCCGCCGATTTCAGCTGCTGGACTTCCGCGGCGTCGGGATCGATCGGCGCGCCGGTCGCGTGCGGATCGACCTGGCGTGTCGCATGAATCTTCCGGGCCACCGCGCGCAGCGCGGATCTCCACCGCCGGCCAGTAATGTTCCTGGTCGGCAGAAAGCTTCAGTCGCTCCTTGATGCCGGCGATCTGCGCGTCGCTGAGCAGCGCATAGGGTTTCTGCGGCGCCGGCCTCGTGGCAAGCTTCGGCTTCGCGGGCGCCGCCGGCGGCGTCACCGCCGATGTGGTGGCGCCGGCTGCCTCGATGTCGGCGGCGCTGCTGGCCGCATAGGCCTGCCGCAGCGGCTCGCTCAGGCTCGAGGTCTGCGGCGGTTCGAACGACGCCAGCGCCAGGGTGGCGACTCCGAGCTTGTCCTGCTTGCTTTCCCGGTTGGCGACAGGGCTCCTGACGATGGGGGACGTCATCTCCGCCCGGGCCGCCGGCACGCTGTCGCGGCCGAGAATGCTGGTGGCCGCCGCGCCGACGACAAGAAAGCAGGTCAGCGCGATGATGGTCATGGCTTTCGTCAAGCCGTTCTCCATTCCGGTCGATGGACCCTGGTCACTTTCCCGACAACTGGGCGCGAATTAAGGCTTAACCGTGCCGGCATCGCGGCGGCGAAATCAGGCCGCGACGGAGAGGTCGTAGGCTTCCTGGATATCGGCGACGATATCGGAGGCCTCCCACAGCGCATCCGGCGCCACCGACCGCAGGCTGATGGTCCAGTTGCCGCCCTTGCGGTGCGCGGCGTGCTGACGATATCGAATTGCACGTCTGCGGCACAGCGGATGCCGCTCGAGCGCATAGGCGACCCGGGTTCTGATCTCGTCGAGGGTTGCAGGCGTCTTGGCAAAAAATGTCTCGAAATCCATGGTGCACCCCCCTCGAAAGGCGAACGGCCTCGGAGGGGAATCTTGGGGCGGCGTGGTTAATGACGCGTTAAGGCGGCGCCGCGAACAGGTGGCCGCGAGGCTCGGTGGCGCGGTACTCCGCGAGCGTGCGGGCGACGAGATCGTCGACCGAAAGCACTTCAGTTACACCGGAGGTGGAATGTCCCGCGCTCCAGATATCGCGCCAGCGCGACGGGCGCTTTTCGCGCGCGCCGATGTCGATATCCTCTGCGATATCGATCGCGCCGCGTTGCGGCAGGTCGTCGGGGTCGAGGCCGGCGGCGACGATGGACGGCCGAAGCATGTTGGTCTGCAGGCCGGTAAAGGCCGTGGTCAGCAGGATGTCGTCGGCGCTGCTCGCCACCAGCATCTCCTTGTATCTCGGATCGGCCATGCTCTCGGCGGTGGCGATGAATTTGGTGCCCATATAGGCGAGATCGCAACCGAGCACCTGCGCCGCGCGCAGCGCGTGGCCGTCGCCGATCCCACCCGCCAGCACGATCGGCCCGTCGAAGAACGCGCCCACCGCGCGGACGAACACGAACGGGTTGAGCCAGCCGGTCTGGCCGCCGGCGCCCGCGGTCAGCAACACCAGTCCGTCGGCGCCGGCCGCTACCGCGCGCTCGGCGTGGCGAATGCTGGCGACGTCGGCGAGCACCAGCGCGCCCGCGTCATGCAACGGCGCCAGCACCGGCGCCGGCGAGCCGACGGACGTAATGACGATCTCGGGCTTGTGCCGCAACAGCACCTGCAGATCCTGGGCAAGCCGGGCATTGGAGCGATGCACGATCAGGTTCGGGCAGATCGGCGCCGCAAGCTTGCCGCTCTCGTCGCCATGTCGGCGCAACCGGCCTTCGATGTCGCCGAGCCAGGCATCGAGCTGTTCGGGACTGCGGCAGTTGACCGTCGGAAACGAGCCGATCACGCCGTTGCGGCAGGCCGCCGCGACGAGATCGACGCCCGAGACCAAGAACATGGGTGCTGCGATCAGCGGCAGGCTGAGGCGGTCGCGAAAGCGTGCAAGTGGATCGGCGGTATTCAACGTCCGGTATCCCTTTCCAACGGGTTTGCCATTTCGTGCCCTGAATTCACTGTGCTAGAGCCGTTTCCGTTTGATCTGGGTCACGTTCCGTAACCGGCGTGGCGAATGTAGTTGGTACATTCCACGGGTGCAAACGTGTTCAGCGTTTTTCTGATGAGCCTGGTTAGCGCCGGGACCGTACGTGCGGCGCCTTTGCGCAGAGAGGCCTTGAACTTGGCAAATACCTGCTCGATCGGATTGAAGTCGGGCGAGTATGCCGGCGTGTAGCGTAACTTGGCGCCGGCGGCCTCGATCGCTGTCGCCACACCGTCGATCTTGTGCGTGCGCAGGTTATCCATGAATACGGTATCGCCTTTGCGCAGCGTCGGGGCGAGCACTTGCTCGACATAGGCGATAAATGACGGACCATCCATCGCGCCATCGATGACGCAGGGCGCAGTCAATCCATCGTGCCTGAGGGCCGCGACGAACGTCAGCGTCTTCCAGTGACCATGCGGGACGGATGCGACCAGTCGTTCGCCGCGAGGTGCTCGGCCATGCTGGCGTACCATCTTCGTGGTGAATGCTGGGATGGTTTGGACGATTCGCGCACCGGTAATACCGCGCTGTACGACTTGAATGAGATTTTAGCGATAGCCATGTGCGCGATTCTGTGCGGCGGACAACGCTCGGTGGACATGGGCCTGTGCGTGCAGTCGAAGGAGATGATACTGCGTGGGTATCTAAAGCGTGAGAATGGCGTGCCCAGCTATGAGATGTTCAGCCGAATTTTGAGCATTCTCGATACGGAGCGGTTTCGCGCGGATTTTCAGAGGTTCATGGTCGGTTTCGCCGAGCAATACGAAGGGGTAGTGGAGATCGACGGCAAGGTACTGAGCCGCTCGTTCGACAGCGCGAGCGGCAAGTCGCCGTTACACATGGTCGCCGCTGACGTTGAGAGCAACGCCTCGTGCTGGCGCAGATCGCCACCGAGCGAAGTCAAACGAAATCGCCGCCGTACCGAAACTATAGGAAATGCTGAGGCTGAAAGGGACGATCGTGACGCAGACGTGCTCAATTGCCAGCGCGCCATCGCCAGCAGATCATCGATCAGGGCGTCGAATATGCACTGGCCTTAAAGGGAAATCAAGGAACGCTTCATGACGACGTTGTGCTGCATCTCAAAGATCTGGTTAGCAAAACGCTCGCGGCGGCGCGGGTCGTAGAGGTGGATCATGGCCGCATAGAAACGCGCACGGCCACGGTCTCGACGGACATCGCGTGGCTGATCAAAGACCATCAATGGCTTGGCTTGGCGGCTGTCGGTAAAGTCGAGCGCATCCGCGAAATCGTTGGCAAGAGAACATCCGAGACCGCCTCTGATCTGCTCAGCGCGTAATTGAGGCCAGAACGCTTCAACGAAGTCGTACGATCGCATTGGGACGTCGAAAACGGCTCTAGCGTTGGATAACAAAGCGAGACAACGCAGGCAACAAAGCCGTCTGGAGGAAACATGTCCGATCCGCTCTACGCCTTTCCATCTGCCTGCGGGCAAACGCTGCGGGCGCTGGCGCGCTATCCGTCGCGGGTGGCGTTCAGCTGGCCGGACGGGTCGATCACCTACGCCGGCGCCACCGAACTGATCGGGCGCATGCAGAAGGTGTTCATGCAACTCGGCCTGAAGCCGGGCACCCGCGCGGCGTTCCTCACCGCCAACCGCGCCGACACCTGGTGCGCCGGCGTCGCCGCGCAATTGGCGAGGCTCGGGATCACCTGGCTGCACCCCATGGGGTCGCTCGACGATCAGCTGTTCCAGATCGAGGATTCCGACGCCGAAATGCTGGTGGTCGACGCCGACACCTTTCTGCATGCGCGGCGGCGAACTCGCGGCGCGCGCCCAAGGGCTCCGCCATGTGTTCACCCTCGGCCGCGCCGAATACGGCGTCGATCTGCTTGCCGCGGTGGAAACCACCGGCAGCGCCACCGCCAAGGACCTCGCCGGCCCCGACGATATCGCGACGCTGAACTACACCGGCGGCACCACCGGCAAATCCAAAGGCGCGCTGCGCTATCACCGCGAGTATGGCGGCTTCGCCAGCGCGATCCTGGCCGACTTCGAGATTCCCGACACGCCGCGCTATCTCACGGTGGCGCCGATCAGCCATGTCGCCGGCACCAAGGTGCTGCCGTCGCTGATGCGCGGCGGCACCGTGCACATGCTGAAAGGATTCGATCCCGAGGCGGTGTTCAAAACCATCGCGCGCGAGCGCATCAACTTCACGCTGTTCGTGCCGACCATGATCTACGTGATGCTGGATCATCCCGCGCTCGACAAGACCGACCTCTCCTCGCTCGAGCTGTTGCTCTACGGCGCATCCGCGATGTCGCCGAGCCGGCTGGTCGAGGGCATCGAGCGGATCGGCCCGGTGTTCTCGCAGCTCTACGGCCAGACCGAGTGCTACCCGGTCTCGGTGCTGCGCAAGGCGGACCACGATCCCAAAACCCCGGAACTGTTCCTGTCGTGCGGCTTTCCGATCGCCGTCTGCGACGTCAAGATCCTCGACGACGACGACCGCGAGGTCGCCACCGGCGAGGCCGGCGAGATCTGCGTGCGCGCGCCGCACGTGATGGCCGAATACTGGAAGCGGCCCGAACAGACCGCGGAAACCCTCAAGAGCGGCTGGCTGCATACCGGCGACATCGCGCGCGCGGACGAACGCGGTTACATGTTCATCCTCGACCGCAAGAAGGACATGATCGTCTCCGGCGGCTTCAATATCTTTCCGCGCGAGGTCGAGGACGTGCTGTCGCAGCACGCCGATGTCGCGATGGTCGCCGTCGTCGGCGTGCCCGACGACAAATGGGGCGAGGCTGTCACCGCCGTCGTCGTCGCGCGCGAAGGCGCCCGGCCCAACGAGGAGGAACTGATCAATCTCGTCAAAGCGAGAAAAGGTTCGGCGCATGCCCCCAAGCACATCAAATTCGTCACCGAGCTGCCGATGACCGGTGTCGGCAAGGTCGACAAGAAGGTGCTGAAGGCCGGCTTCTGGGCCGGCCGCGACCGCATGGTGGGATAGCGAAATCATTCCGGGGGATAGGATGGGTTGAGCGCTCGCGAAACCCATCGCCTTGCTGCATCGCTGAAACGGTCTCGGCATTTTTCCGATTCGGTTTTCAAACAGGCAAAATCCCATCGGTCTTGCGCATCATCTCCCAGCGTCGTCCCTGCGAACGCAGGGACGACGTGATACCGATCAATTCTCAAACAACGCGTGTTCGCAAACATAGCTTCGCGATCTCGCGGCGCATTTCGCCCGAGGTTTGCTGTGAATTTCCCGGCCTCTCCATTCAGAGGGCGCAGGGAATGCCGGACGCTCGGCGCGTCCGCAGCCTCCCGTGTAGTGTAGAAAACACGCGCGTTAGTCACCACGGTCACGCCGGAAACGTCCGGCATTCCCCGCGCAATGGTTTTAACGGTTTCCTTCGCGCTCTCCCCGGTGACCGGGCTCTTTTGCCACCGTCGCTTCGCGGAATGCTTCCGCGAAACTTGACGCCAGCGTCGGGGCGTCAGGACCACACGACTTCTCCGTCCGCCTCGCGCGCCATTCGTCAAAGGCGCCGTCAGCGTCCACCGCATCCCGCTCCACGTCCGTGACGATCGCGAGCGCCCCTCATGAGGAACGGGACGGCGGCGGATATAGAAGTGATTTGGGGTGACGGCGAAGGGGAATATTTTTAAGGGGGGACTGGACAGGGCAAATCAGGTTGATCCTGCAGGAGATTTTTTCTCTTTCGTAAAAATCCCGGCTTTGCCCGCCGGACGGAGCCGAGACGACGGCGTGCCTTGCTGCAGCCCCGGGAATTGGAGGGGACAGTCGTGGAGGCGCCTTGCCGATTTAGTGCAGACCGGAAGTCATCGGCAGGCGGTCGGAACGGTGCGATTGAACCATCTAAGAAATCGTTCATTCCCCGCTCGAAGCAAAGCGCGAAACTTCAACTGGGCTTTGAAAGCGCCGGCCGACCAGTCCACCAGCCCGATGGCAAATCAAAAATTACAATGAGGTAACTCGTCGAACCGGAACCTGGGGTTTTCGACAAATAAACGACGGCTCAACCGAAGAAAGACGAACTGAGAATGCTCAAGCGAAACTCCCGAGAGCGTGATCGTCATATCGGGAGTCGTCTGGAGATGTGCGTTCGCGCGCGTCGAAAGGCGCTGCGTCCCTGACTTTTCCAACGCACGAGTTCATCTTTTTCAACAGGAATGAGGAGCATCAAGAATGCGAGGGCTTTTTTTCGCCTTGTCGCTACTTTTGGTGTCGCCGGTCACGGCGGCAACTTTGCGACCTACGACCGTGGTGGAACGGGACGAATGTTACTATTTTCTCTATCGCTACGTCGATCGCAATTACAATCGCGACCAAGACGTATGCGAGGCCCGCATCGGAGTGACGGGCCGGGAGACGCCACGATTTGCGAGTTGCATGCGCGGTCTCGGTTGGGACGTCAGGTGCCACCAGGCGGCTACCTTCATCGATCCCGCAAATGGATTCAGGAACCAGTGCGCCGCCGGGCAGTATTGCAATCCAATTCCAAATGTGGTGTGTGTTTTGTGTTTGTTGAGCTTTGTTTTGTTTACGAGGCCAGATGATGACGGCATCGCGGCGAGTGATCAAGTTTACGATCGGGAAGCGGATTTGTCGGAGTTGGAGTTCATTGCGCGGTGCGCAGGAGCTGTGGGCCGGGTCGAGCGCGCGCGGGTGCTGCTGGCCTACGGCAGACCCATCTTTCGACGCGGTGGGGCAAGCCTTGGGCATGCATCACCAGAAGGTCCAACGCTACATCGAGCGAGCAAAGGCCGAGGGTGCGCTGGCGGCGCTCGACGAGCGTGCCCGCCGGGCAAGGAGCCGACGATCACTGTCGAGGCCAAAACGTGGGTGGTGGCGTTGGCCTGCCGGAAGGCGAAGGAACTGGGCTATCCGCATGAGGTGTGGACGACGCGGCTTCTGGCCCGCCATGCCCGCGAGCATGGACCGGCTGAGGGGCATTCGTGCCTGAGCGGGCTGGCCCAGGGCACCGTCTGCAAGATCCTCGACGCACAAGAGGTGAAGCCGCACAAGGTGCGCTACTACCTCGAACGTCGGGACCCTGAGTTCAAGGCCAAGATGGCGCAGGTGCTGTGTGTCTACAGCAAGGTGAACGTCCTGAAGAAGGCGGCGGCCACGGCGGCGAAGAAAAACAAGAAGCCGAGCGAGGCAGTGACGGTCATCTCCTATGACGAGAAGCCCGGCATTCAAGCGATTGCAACGACCGCCCCGGACTTGCCGCCCGAGCCTGGCGTGCACCCGACCTTCACCCGCGAGTTTGAATACAAGCGCCACGGCACGGTCAGCTTGCTGGCCGGGATCGATCTCGTCACCGGCAAAGTCCATGCCCTGGTCAAGGACCGCCACCGCAGCCGCGAGTTCATCGACTTTCTCAAGCTGGTCGACGCCGCCTATCCGACGCACACCGCGATCCGCCTGATCCTCGACAATCATTCCGCCCACATCTCCAAAGAGACGAATGCATGGCTCGCCGCCCGACCGGGTCGCTTCGAGTTCACCTTCACGCCCAAGCACGGCTCCTGGCTCAACCTGGTCGAAGGCTTCTTCTCCAAGTTCGCGCGCTCTGTCCTGCGCCACATCCGCGTCGCATCCAAACAAGAACTCAAGGACCGCATCATGGCTGCCATGGATCACTTCAACGAGAACCCGGTCGTTCACACTTGGTCCTACAAGCTCAAAAAGGCCGCCTGATATGAGTCAGATCAAACTAGCCCGTAGCAACCATTAAACGGCGATGCCGCTTCTCGACCACGAGGCTCTGGGCGACGCGGCCGAAATAGCCGTGCCGGTCTGCGAGCCGGGCCACGGCGAGGCCCGCGCCGTCGGGACCGATCAGCGATTCCGCGTCGACCAGGATCCACTCGCCTATGGGCTGCCGCGCGAGGCTGACGGTGAGGTCGGCATTGAGGAACGTCCAATCCCGGAAATCCAGCGCGGCCGAGGTGCCGTTGCAGAAATCCGCGGCGACCACGGCGCGCATCGCTTGCGAAACCGGCGAGCCCTCGACCAGCGGCCGGTCGACCCGGTACCAGATCGCGCCGGGACCGGCCACGCCGAACCGGCCGCGGGCGGCGCGCAGCGACATGCCCGTCACGAACGGACTGCTCGAGAAATCCGCCGGCTCGTGCCGCGATTGATCGGGTCCGGGAAGCTCGACGGGAGGGTCCGCGACATCCGGCGGCAAGGTCAGCGCCTGCGTCCTTATCTTCAGCACCGTCGCACCGACCACGACGACGCTCCCGGCCAGCAGCCTGACCGCGCACAGCTGGATCTTGCGACCCTCCCGCAGCACTTCGCTCTCGATCGTGAGCGGCGCCAGCGGCACCGGGCGCATCAGGTCGACGGTGACACGCGCGATTCGCATCGGCGCTTTCGTCGGGATCGCTTCGGCGGCCCATACGGCCAGCGCCGCCGGCGGCGACCCGTGCTGCATGCTGGCATCCCAAGGCCCCGCCGCATTGGGGCTCGTGACGGCGCGATTGCCGTCCACGCGATAGATCGCTTCCATGGATTGAATTCTGCCTTCTGCCCGCGCTTCCCGAATGCGCGATGCGCACCGGTTGCCTCGACCGCCCAGAACCCAAGCGGTGAGCGCCCCGGCCGACATTTATCGAAGAACGGGGAATTTCACCAGCCCGGATGGTAGATCACCCTCGCCCCGCTTGCGGGGTCGAGACGAGCGAAGCTCGCTCTTAGAGGGTCGGGGTGAGGGGCTCCCTCCACACGTTCGACTCGCGGAGAGTCCCCTCACCCGGATTGCTCCGCAATCCGACCTCTCCCCGCTTGCGGGGCGAGGTGACTTCAATTTCGTCAGCCGGTCGCCGCGATCGGTCCCTCGAAGCCATTCGGCACTTCAATATCGACCTCGAGCGTCGAGACCTGTTTGCCCCTCTCCATCCTGACGATGACCTTGTCCGGATCGAGCACGACATAGCGCGAGACCGCGCTAAGGATCTCCGAGCGCAGCAGTTCCAGCAGGTCGGGCTGGCCGCGCAAACCGCGTTCGTGCGCCAGGAGAATTTGCAGCCGTTCCCGCGCGACTGGCGCCGAAGCGGTACGGCTGTTGAAAAGCCGCAGCAGACCCATCACGCAGCCCTCCGTCCCAGCAACCGTTCCATCAAGCCCTTGCGTTCGACCGGCACCACCATGGGGACGGTTTCGCCCCTCAGGCGACGCGTCGCGTCGACATAGGCGCGGGCCGGCGCGCTGGCGGCGTCGTTCAGGGTCACCGGGGATCCGACGTTCGACGCCAGCAGCACGTCCTGGCTCTCGGGAATGATGCCCAGCAGCGGCGTCGCCAGGATTTCGAGAATATCCTCGATGCTGATCATCTCCCCGCGCGCGGCGCGAGCGGAATCATATCGCGTGATCAGCACATGCTTCTCGACCCGCTCGCCCTTTTCCGCTCTTCTCGGTCTTTGAATCCAGCATTCCGATGATGCGGTCGGAATCGCGCACCGACGAGACTTCAGGATTGGTGACGACGATGGCCTCGTCGGCATAGCGCATCGCCAGCGTCGCGCCCCGCTCGATGCCCGCCGGGCTGTCGCACAGAATCCAGTCGAATTTGGTTCGCAGCTCCGCGATCACGCGCCCGACGCCCTCGTCCGTCAGGGCATCCTTGTCCCTGGTCTGGGACGCCGGCAGCAGCCACAAATTATCCAGGCGCTTGTCGCGAATGAGCGCCTGCGGAAGTTTTGCAACGCCCTGCACCACATTGATGAGGTCGAACACAACCCTTCGCTCCGCCCCCATCACAAGATCAAGATTGCGCAGGCCGACGTCGAAGTCGACGACCACCACTTTTTCTCCGGCTTGCGCGAGCGCCGCACCGAGCGCTGCCGTGGTAGTGGTCTTGCCGACGCCACCCTTGCCAGACGTCACGACCAGGACTTTGGCCATTGTTACCTCCTTACGCGGTTAATTCAGCGGTGTGATTTTCATGGTGTCGCCTGCGAGCCACGCCTGAGCGGGCCGATTGCGCAGGGTCGCGTCGATGCCTTCAGCCGTCTGGTAGTAGCCGTCGATCGCCAGCAGCTCCGCCTCGATCTTCTGGCAAAAAATCCGCGCGGCCGAATTGCCGTTGACCCCCGCCATCGCGCGCCCGCGAAGCGTGCCGTAGATGTGGATCGACCCCCCGGCGACAATCTCCGCACCGGAACCGACCGAACCCAGCACCGTCACGTCGCCCTCGGCAAAAACAATCGACTGGCCGGAGCGCACCGAGTTCTCGATCATGAGCGACGCCGGCTTCGGTTTGGCTTCGGGCTTCTTCGGTCCGTTCTGCACCAGCACACAGGGGCGTCCGCCGGTCAGCAAAGGCGGCATGCTCGTGGTGAGCCGCGCGTCGTCCACGCCCTCGATCCCGAGAACGCGAATGTTCCGTTGTTCGAGACTTGCGACCAGGTGCGCGATCGCCGATTGGCTAAGGTCCACGGCCGACAGGTCAAGCACCACCGGCTTGCCGACAAAAAAGCCGGGCGAGCGCGCCAGCGTTGCGTCGATTTCCTCCAGCCAGCCTTGAATCGGAACAGCAGGGCAAAATACAAACGCGACGTAGGAGCGGCCCCGCATGCGAACCAGTTGACGTATTGGCTCTGCAGATGCGTCCATGATGCTCGACTCGCCTTCCTTACTGAAGTGTTAAGGATCAGCCGGACTTGGTTAACGATTGGTTAATGGCGCCGATCTTCAGCGGCGAACGGCCGGTGCCTGTGCTGACAGCGATTCGGCGTTGCAAAACCGCATTTGAAAAATCGTGGAATTATTTTGTCCGGTTTGCGACCGCAACACGGAAGGGTTGAGGCGGCGGGCTTCGCCATGTTTCGCCGCTCGGTGCGAACACAGGACGCGGTTCGGCATCCCGCCGATTTTTTCTCGAGATCATGATTTGTTTAGGTGATCTCCCTCGCCCCGCTTGCGGGGAGAGGGTTGGGGTGAGGGGGACTCTCCACAGACTTGGACTTGCGGATAGTCCCCCTCACCCGAAGCCTTCGGCTTCGACCTCTTCCCGCAAGCGGGGCGAGGTGAATGGAAGTCGACATCGATTTAACTCAAGGCCATCATGATCGAATAGCGACGCTTCTCACGGCCTCGAACCGCATCGCACGCGTCGAGAGAATTGTCCACCAGCGCGATGCCGCGGCCACCAGCCGGTGGCCGCGATGCACGATCAAAATCAAAGCGGCGGATCGATCGCCTCGTCGTATTCCTTCTTGAACCGCGCGACCAGTTCGGCGGTCGGTACGACCTTGCCGATGCTGCCGATGCCCTGGCCGCTGCCCCAGATTTCCTTCCAGGCTTTCGGCTTGGCGCGTTCGCCCGAGTCGTCGGTGCCGAAGCTCATTTTTGACGGGTCGGACTCCGGAAGTTTTTCGGGATCCATGCCTGCCGCCACGATCGATGGCTTGAGGTAATTGCCGTGCACGCCGGTGAACAGGCTGGAATAGACGATGTCTTCCGCAGCCGAGGTGGTGATCATCTGCTTGTAACGCTCCACCGCATTGGCCTCGGTGGTGGCGATGAAGGCAGAACCGACATAGGCGAAGTCGGCGCCGAGGACCCTCGCCGCGCGGATGGCGCGGCCGTTGCCGATGGCGCCCGACAGCGCAATCGGCCCATCGAACCATTGCCGGGTCTCGGCCACGAACGGGAACGGCGATATTACGCCGGCATGGCCGCCGGCGCCGGCGGCCACCAGGATCAGGCCGTCCGCGCCCTTCTCGACCGCCTTGTGCGCGAACTTCTGGTTGATCACGTCGTGAAAGACGATGCCGCCCCAGCGATGCGCGGCCTGATTGAGTTCCTCGCGCGCGCCGAGCGAGGTGATGATCATGGGCACCTTGTGCTTCTCGCACAGCGCGAGATCCTGATCGAGACGATTGTTCGATCGGTGCACGATCTGATTGACCGCGAACGGCGCCGACGGCCGGTCCGGGATGCGCCTTGTCGTAGGCGGCAAGCTCTTCCTTGATTCGCACCAGCCACTCGTCGAGCAGCGCCGCCGGACGCGCGTTGAGCGCCGGAAACGATCCGACGACACCCGCCTTGCACTGCGCGATCACGAGTTCGGGCACGGAAATGATGAACAGCGGCGAACCGATCACGGGAATCGACAGGCGGCCCTTGAACAAGGCAGGCATGGACATTCGACTAGATCCTTTTTGGTTTTGCGGGAATTGGCCGTCCGGGGAGAAGGCGGGAGGGTTGAGGTAAAGATGCCAGACATCATACCAACAAGGCAAATCCCCTCACGCTTGCGCCAAGGCGCTACTGGCACAGCGCACTGGTGACGTAATTGTCGGTCCGGCAGTCGTCCGGTTTCCGTGTCCGGCCCGGGATCAGCACTTTCGCCGAGCAGGTCTCGGCGGAATCGGTGTTGAGGCTCTTGCCCTCTTTGTAACCTTTGGACTGGCAGAGCTTGTCGGCGCCAAGCTTGCAGTCCGGCGAGCCGTTTGCCGAAACCGGACAGATCGCGCGCCCGGTCACCATGGAGGAAGGCCTGGCCAGGTGCGAAAGGGTGTCGCCCGCGTCCTTTGCCGCGTCCTTTACAGCATCCCTGGCGCGTGAGTTCAGATCGTCGATGGTCTCACCCGGGCTTTTCAGCGGCGGCCAAATCGACAGGGATTTCTCGAACATCTTGCCGATTTCGTTGATCAGGCCCGGATTTTCCTCACGCGCCGGCGCTTCAGATGGCGGCGCAGGCCCGCCTTGCGGAGGCACCGTGGCGGGGCGGGCTCCTGGACGCCGAGCGAGGGCGGCGGCGTCGACGTGCTTTGCGGCCATCCGGTGCCTGCGGCGAACATCAGCATCAACATCGCCAAAGCCGCGGTGGCGACATGCGCCCTCGCCTGCGCGATGGGTTTGTCAGGGCGAGCCATCATGACATCGAGCGTAACCTGAGGCCGCGAAGCACGAAAGCGCTGCGGCCAGCTTTCAGAGCATTCGAAAGGCGACGATAAAAGCCGAGCGCGAGGACGGCGGTGCCGAGCCCGACCCACAGCCCCAGATGCTTCTCGATCCGGACCCGGATCCACTCGCCGTAGCGGTTGAGCAGGATGGCGACCACGAAGAAGCGCCCGCCGCGCGCGATGATCGAGCACAGGACGAACAGCCAGATGTTGTAGCCGGCAAAGCCCGAGGTGATGGTCACGAGCTTGTAGGGGATCGGCGTCAGCCCCTTGCCGATGATGATCAAGGCGCCCCACTGGGCATAGGAGGCGCGAAAGGATTCGACCTTGCCGCCAAGGCCATAAAACTCGATCAGCCAGTGTCCGATGGAATCGTACAGCAGCGCGCCGATCGCATAGCCGAGCATGCCGCCCACCACCGACGTCGCCGTGCAGATCAGCGCGTAGAGCCACGCCCGCTGCGGCCGCGCCAGCGACATCGGGATCAGCATCACATCCGGAGGTACCGGAAAAAACGAGCTTTCCGCGAACGCCACCGCTCCCATGATCCAGAGCGCGTATGGCTTGTGGGCGGCGTCGATGCACCAATCGTAGATCCGTCTCAGCATGGCGCGATGAACCACCATGGGGCGGATTTGTCCATGCCGGGAATTTGCGGAAATTTCGTCAGGTATCAATGGCGCTTGCGCAGGCTGCGGCTCTCAAGCGCGACAATTGGTCGCCGCGCGACCCGGGGCGATGGAACCTTGGGCATTTTGACCGCGCGATTTCGGCATCTTCTCGGCGATTCCGAGCAGATGCTCGCGCCGCGCCATTTCGCGCCAGACGTCCTCGGGCCGTACACCGGCCGCCGCCCATAAAACGGTGAGGTTATAGAGAAGGTCGGCGCTCTCGCGGACCACCGCCTCGGGATTGCCGCTGACGGCGTCGATCACGACCTCGATGGCTTCTTCGGCCAGCTTCTTGGCCATCTTGGCCGGGCCGCGCTGGAACAGCCGGGCGGTTCGCGAAATTGCCGGATCGAGATCCTTGGCCGCGATCACCGCCTGATAAAGCCGTTCGAGCGAATCACTCATCCTTCGAAAGTTAATCCAAACCCGTGGCCAGCGTGTTAACGGCCGCTGCGGGCGCGAAGAAATCCGCCGGCCACGGTGACCGGCGGATTAATTCAGTCCGGAAATTTGCGGTTACCAGCCGGGGACCGGTGGCCATAAAGATAAGCCGCACTCTACCGGCCGTAATTATATCCGCCATAGCCGGGACCACCGCCGTAATAGCCGGGGCCGCCGCCGTAGTAGACCGGGCCACCGCCGTAATAGGCCGGGCCACCGTTATAATCGTCATAATAGGCGCGGCGGTTCTGGGTGGCGGCGATCGCAAGACCGGTGCCGACGATCGCAGCAAAAGCCCCTGCCGCTGCGGCCCCACCGCCACCGCGATAACGACGCGCGGCGCTGAAGTCGGTGGCGCCGCTGGTCGCGGCCGTCGCTGAGGGGCCCTTGCCGGCCTGTGCCGAGCCGGCCAGAGCCAGCGACGGCTCGACCGCGGTCAGCGCCATCGCCGCAACGGTCGCCATCACGGCGGTGCGGCCCATGGATGAAAACAAGCCTTTTCGAGCGAACATCTCAATGTCCTCCGTGGCAGCCGGCCCGGCAGGCCCTCGGTCGCAAACCACTGAATAGCCAACCCCCGAGCCTGACATTAGGTTCCCCGATCCGAACCCGGCTGAACGATGGGTGGCAAAATCGTGGCGCTCATCGGCCGTTCAGATTCCATCTGGCAGTCTGTCCGCTGCCCCGCGCTGCAGACGTCATGAAACAATCATGAAACGGGTGCAACTGGTGCTCGGTCCCGAAGTAGTCCCAATGCGCGTAAGTCCGACCATTGCCGTCCGTTGCATTCTGGCTTTGCTGACGGGCCTGCTGGGTCTTGCGTGCTTCGGCGCGGGAGCCAGCGGGCGGCGGACGAAGCCCGGCAACCGATCGCGATCCAGTTTTCCTTCGACCGTCCGATCGATGCGAGTGCCGCTCCTTTCGTGCTGGCGTCGGCCGAGCGGCCTGTTCGGCGCCGAAGGTCTCGCGGTCACGACCAATATCGCCAGCGGATCGCCGGACGCGATTGCGCGCGTCGCCGCCGGCACCAGCGATTTCGCGCTGGTCGACATCAACGAACTGATCCGCTTTCGCGGTCAGTCCGATGCGCCGCCCGTCAAGGCGGTGTTCGTGCTGTTCAAACAAATCGCCCTACGCCATCATCGCGCGCAAGAGCCGGGGCATCCACACGCTCTCCGATATCGAAGGCAAGACGCTCGGCGTCGCCGATGGCGATCTGTCGATCCGGCTATGGCCGGCCCTGGCGCGCAGAACGGAATCAAGACGGCCAGCGTAAAACAGAGCAAGATCGGCGCCGCCGTGCGCGAGCCGATGCTGTCGGCGGGCCAGGTCGATGCCGTGACCGGATTTTCGTATCTGTCGGCGGTCAATTTGCGCGATCGCGGCGTTCCGGCCGACGACCTCGCGGTGCTTCGATATGCCGACTATGGCTGCGAAGCCTACGGTTTTGCGGTCATCGTCAATCCCGCATTCGCGGCCAGGAGGCCCGAGGCGGTGAAGGGCTTCGTGCGCGCGGTGATCGCCGGCACCGATCTCGCCATCAAGGCGCCCGGACGCGCGGCGGATGAGGTTGTCAAGCCGGATGGACGGCGGGTCGCGCGACTTGAACTCGGGCGGCTGCGCGTCCTGATTGCCGACAACATCCTGACCGGCGAAGTCAGGCGCAACGGGATCGGCGGCGTCGATCCCGCCCGCCTCGAGCGGTCGATCGATCAGATCGCCGAGGATTTCAAATTCGGCAAACGGCCATCCGCGGCCGATATTTTCGACGATGCTTCCTGCCTCCGCTGGACGGCCGCCTGATCAATTGAGCAAAAGACCGGCGGGGCCTGTATCTCGCCCGCGATCCCTGATTAGAATGCGGATCCGAACGGTCAGTCCGCCCGCCGGCCCCTTCTGGCACCTGAACGGCATGTCCCTGCTTCGGCTTTATACCCGCGTCCTTGAGCTGCTCGGCAAAGAGGCGCGGCTGGGCTGGATCCTGGCCGGCGCCAACCTGCTGCTGGCCGGCGCGCAATTCGCCGAGCCGGTGCTGTTCGGCCGCATCGTCGACGTTCTCTCCGGCAAGCCATCCACCGGTCCGCTGGCGTCGTCGTCGGCCTGGCCGCTGCTGGCGGCCTGGGCGGCGTTCGGCCTGTTCACCATCGGGTGCAGCGCCGCGGTCGCGCTGCACGCCGATCGGCTGGCGCACCGCCAGCGCCAGGCGGTGCTGACGAGCTATTTCGAGCACATCATGCAATTGCCGCTGACCTTCCACACCGGCACCCATTCCGGCCGCCTGATGAAGGTGATGCTGAACGGCACCGACGCGCTGTGGCGGCTGTGGCTCGGATTTTTCCGCGAGCATTTCGCCGCGATCATGTCGCTGGTGGTGCTGCTGCCGCTGGCGCTTTACATCAACTGGCGGCTGGCGATCCTGCTGTTCGTGCTGTGCGTGGTGTTCACGGTGCTGACCACGCTGGTGGTGCGCAAGACCTACGGCATGCAGAGCGAGGTCGAGGCGCATTACAGCGATCTTTCCGCGCGCGCCTCCGACGCGCTCGGCAATGTCGCGCTGGTGCAGAGCTTCGTGCGCATCGATGCCGAGGTGCAGGGACTGCGCTTCGTCGCCGACAAGCTGCTGGCGGTGCAGATGCCGGTGCTGTCGTGGTGGGCGCTGGTGACCGTCATCACCCGGGCCTCGACCACCATCACCGTGCTGGCGATCTTCACCGTCGGCATCGCGCTGCATCAGCAGGGCCTCACATCCGTCGGCGAGATCGTGATGTTCGTCAGTTTCGCCACCATGCTGATCCAGAAGCTCGAACAGGTGGTCTCTTTCATCAACAACGTGTTCATGGAAGCGCCGCGGCTGCAGGAATTCTTCAACGTGCTGGATGCGGTGCCCGCGGTGCGCGACCGGCCCGATGCGATCGATACCGGGCGGCTCTCGGGCCTGGTCGAATTCCACGACGTCTCGTTTTCATATGACGGCAAGCGGCCCGCGGTCGAAGACCTTTCCTTCACCGCGCTGCCCGGCCAGACCATCGCGCTGGTCGGCCCGACCGGCGCCGGCAAATCGACGGCGATCGCACTGCTGCATCGCGCGTTCGATCCGCAGTCGGGCTTCATCAAGATCGACGGCATGGACGTCCGCGGCCTGACGCTGACGGCGCTGCGGCGGAATATCGGCGTGGTGTTTCAGGAGGCGCTGCTGTTCAATCGTTCGATTGCCGACAATCTGCGGGTCGGCAAGCCGGATGCCACAGACGAGGAACTGCGGCTCGCGGCGGCGCGGGCGCAGGCGCTGGAATTCATCGAGCGCAGCGAACAGGGATTCGAAACCAATGCCGGCGAACGCGGGCGCATGCTGTCCGGCGGCGAGCGGCAACGGCTGTCGATCGCGCGCGCCTTGTTGAAGGATCCGCCGATCCTGATCCTCGATGAGGCGACCAGCGCGCTCGATGCCGTCACCGAAGCCAAGGTCAATGCCGCGCTCGACGAGGTGATGAAGGGACGCACGACATTCGTGATCGCACACCGGCTCTCGACCATTCGCAACGCCACGCACATCCTGGTGTTCGACAGCGGACACGTGATCGAAAGCGGAACTTTCGATGAACTGGTGGCGAAAGGCGGCGTTTTTGCGGAACTCGCAAGGGCTCAATTCATGGTTCAGGAGAATGCACGGGTCAGCGTCCAATCGCGGGAAGCAAACAGCAGCGCTGTCAAGATTTAAGTGCCGCCGAAATTCGGCCTATTTCGTCTACGATTTAGTCGCGCAGCCTCTGTTCGGGACGGGCAAGCCGGTATAGGTTTGCGTCCGCCGTAGCCGACGGCGCCGGACACGCTTGAAACCCGAACGTCATACGCTAGGACCTCCTTTTCAAAGGCGGGTCTCAAAGGACCGGAATCGGATAGTGCATTTTCTTCGCCTGTTGCTTCGCAAATCGCCGTTGAGCTGCATCGTTGTTGTCGCAGCGCTCGGCATCGTTGCGCCGCGCGTCGTGCAGGCGGAAGCCCTGCTGGTCGTCGAAGCCGATACCGGAAAGGTGCTGGAAGCCCAGAACGCCACCTATCCCTGGTATCCCGCGTCGGTGACCAAGATGATGACGGCCTATGTCACGCTCAAGGCCGTCAAGGACGGGCGCATCTCGCTCGATACGCTGCTGACGGTGTCGCCGGTCGCGGCCTCGCAGTCGCCATCCAAGATGGGTTTCCGGCCGGGCACGCAGGTCACGGTCGATAACGCGCTCAAGATGATGCTGGTAAAGTCGGCGAACGACATGGCCGTGGTGCTCGCCGAGGGCGTCGGCGGTTCGATCGACGGTTTTTCCGCCCAAATGAATCAGGCCGCGCAGCGGCTCGGCATGACGCAGACGAGCTACGTCAATCCGAACGGCCTGCCGGCGGACGGCCAGATCACTTCGGCGCGAGACCTTGCGATCCTTGCCCGCGCGATCATTCACGATCTGCCGGAATACGAATATTTCGTCCACATTCCCTCGATCCGCTTCGGCCGCAAGGTCACGCAGAATTTCAACAAGCTGATCGGACGCTACCCCGGCGCCGACGGCTTCAAGACCGGCTTCATCTGCGCGTCCGGCTACAACCTGGTCGCGTCGGCCACACGCAACGGCAAGCGGCTGATCGCGGTGGTGCTCGGCGCTTCCTCCGGCCAGATGCGCGCGGTGAAAGCAGCGCAACTGCTTGAGCGCGGCTTTGCCAACAATACGCTGTCGTGGTTGCGCCCCTCGCTCGGCACGGTCGACAATCTGGTGCCGATCGACGCCTCGCCGCCAAACCTGCGCGACGAGATGTGCGGCGGCAAGCGCCACAGGCCGGCCAACGACGAGGATGAGGACACGGTCGCCAGCAACGCCGCCGCCGGCTCAGGCACCGGCGAAAGCGGAGTTACGTTTTTCGCCGCCGGGCTGCAGCCGCCGATGGCGAAGCCGTCGGAGCTGCTGGCGGCGGCGCCCGCGCCCTCGGAGCCGATCCCCGTTTACACCGGTCCGACCAGGACCGGCCCGGCATTGATTGCCGCCGTCAGCCGCGGACAGCGAACAGCAGGCGTCACGGCATCACGGAAAGAGGACGCGGATTGCGGCGAAAAAGCCCGACGCCGCGGCCGAACCGAAGACCGACGCCAAGGAAACAAGAAAGGATACCGGCAAGGACGCCAAGTCCGAGCCGTGAAGTCCGATACCGCGAAGCCGGAATCGAAATCCGCCGCCACGCGGCACGCCAATGCCAAGCCAAATGCGGCCCCAAAGGCTGCCGAAAAGCCCGCAGCCGATAAGCCGGCAAAGCCCAAGGCCGCGGCAAAGCCCAAGGATGCCGAAAAGCCCAAACCCGCGCCCAAGAGCACGAGCGAGGCCAAGCCGACGGATCAAAAGACCGCCGCCGCGCCGCGCACCTGAGCCTGGTTTCGGTCCGCCGGACCGCCCCCCTGTTAATCAACCACGCCACGATCAGGCGCAGCCGCTTGCCATCGGCTGCCGCATTGCTCAATACTGACCGAAACAGGGCGTCCCGCCCCCAGAAAGGGGAAGGAAACCGGAAGGGGAAATACGATGGAGCGCATCTGGCTCAAGCAATATCCGGCCGGCGTGCCCGCCGATATCGATGTGACCCAATACGCGTCTCTCGTCGAGCTGCTGGAAGAAAGCTTTGCGAAGTTCAGCGACCGCAAGGCCTTCATCTGTATGGACAAGTCGATCACCTATCGCGATCTCGACCAGATGTCGCTGGCGCTCGCGGCCTATTTGCAGAGCAAGGGCCTGCAGAAGGGCGCACGCGTCGCGCTGATGATGCCGAACGTGCTGCAATATCCGGTGGCGACCGCCGCTGTGCTGCGCGCGGGCTTTGCCGTGGTGAACGTCAATCCGCTCTACACCCCGCGCGAGCTTGAACACCAGCTCAAGGATTCCGGCGCCGAGGCGATTATCGTTCTGGAAAACTTCGCGCACACGGTGCAGCAAGTGCTTCCGCATACGGCGGTCAAGCATGTCATCATCGGCAGCATGGGGGACATGCTCGGTCTCAAGGGCATGATCGTCAATCTGGTGGTGCGGCGGGTCAAGAAAATGGTGCCGTCGTATTCGATTCCGGGCGCGGTGCCGTTCAACGACGCTGTCGCGGCCGGCCGCGGCATGAAGTTCAACAAGCCGAAGATAACGCCCGACGACGTCGCCTTCCTGCAATACACCGGTGGCACCACCGGCGTCTCCAAAGGCGCAACGCTGCTTCATCGCAACATCGTCGCCAACGTGCTGCAGAACGATGCCTGGCTGCAGCCTGCTCTGGCGGCGTCCCCGCAACTCGATCAGATCTTCATCGTTTGCGCGCTGCCGCTGTATCACATCTTCGCGCTGACGGCGTGCTTCCTGCTGGCGGTGCGCGCCGGCGGCGTCAATCTGCTGATTCCCAATCCGCGCGACATGACCGGCTTCATCAAGGAACTGATGAAGTATCAGGTCAACAGCTTCCCGGCGGTCAACACGCTCTACAACGGACTGTTGCATCATCCCGATTTCAAGAAGATCGATTTCTCGAAGCTCAAGATTTCCAACGGCGGCGGCATGGCGGTGCAACGCCCGGTGGCCGAGCAATGGAAGAAGCTGACGGGCTGCAGCATCGCGGAAGGATATGGCCTGTCGGAAACCTCGCCGACGCTGACCTGCAATCCGGCGACCGCGACCGAATTCAACGGCTCGATCGGCATTCCCGTGCCCTCGACCTATCTGTCGATCCGGGACGACGACGGCAACGAAGTGCCGTTCGGACAGCCCGGAGAGATTTGCGCCAAGGGCCCGCAGATCATGGTGGGCTACTGGAACAGGCCCGACGAAACCGCCAAGGTGATGACCGCGGACGGTTACTTCCGCACCGGCGATATCGGCGTGATGACACCGGACGGCTACACCAAGATCGTCGACCGCAAGAAGGACATGATCCTGGTATCGGGCTTCAACGTCTATCCCAACGAGGTCGAGGAAGTGATCGCCAGTCATCCCGGCGTGCTGGAATGCGCCGTGATCGGCGTCCAGGACGAGCGCACCAGCGAAGCCGTCAAGGCGTTCGTCGTGAAGAAGGATCCGAACCTCACCGCCGAGGACATCATCAAGTTCTGCCACGAGCAATTGACCAACTACAAGATCCCGAAGCGGATCGAGTTCAGGACCGAACTGCCGAAGACCAATGTCGGAAAGATCCTGCGCCGCCAATTGCGCGACGAGAAAAAGCCTACGGCTGCCTGAACCGTGAACCCTCATGGCGGGGAGCGAGCACTCCCGGCAGCGCGCTTGCGCTGTCCGGCGCGCGTTTCAGGATGATTTTTTTCGATCAACGCCCGCTCGCGGCACCCAGCTGATGACGGAACCGTGAACACGCCAACCCATTGCCGTTTCCGTGGCGCTGAATATTGTGCCGACCCCATTCCCCGTTTAAGACACGTCCGTACAGTTAAGGAGAATTGACGATGACCATCAAAGTTGGCGACAAGCTGCCGGAAGCAAAATTTCGCGTGATGACGGCGGAAGGCCCGCAGGTCAAGACCACCGACGACATCTTCAAGGGAAAGAAAGTCGCGCTGTTTGCGGTGCCCGGCGCCTACACCGGCACGTGCCACAAGATGCATCTGCCGAGCATTTTCCTCAACGCCTACGCCATCAAGGACAAGGGCGTGAACACGATCGCGATCGTCTCGGTCAACGACGCCTTCGTCATGAGCGCGTGGAAGCGCGACACCGACCAGCGCGACGAAGCCGTGTTCCTCGCCGACGGCAACGCCGAATTCGCCAAGGCGATCGGCATGGAGCTCGACGCGTCCGGCAACGGGCTCGGCATCCGCTCGAAGCGCTACTCGATGCTGGTCGACGACGGCGTGGTCAAGAAGCTCAATCTCGAGCCGGCGCCGGGCAAGGTCGAGGTTTCCGGCGGCGATACGCTGCTGGGGCAGCTGTAAAGCGGATGCCTTTTCTTTCCTTCTCCCCTTGGGGGAGAAGGTGATCCTCGCGTAGCGAGGATCGGATGAGGGGTCTCCATCCGCGGGAACAGACCCCTCACCCGTCCGCGATGCTTTGCATCGCGTCCACCCTCTCCCACAAGGGGAGTGGGAAAAGGGCACGCCGCTTCCCAACCTACGTCTTCAGCCGCGCCATCGCGACGCCGTCCCGCGCCAGCTGGTCGGCGCGCTCGTTCTGATCGTGGCCGGCGTGGCCCTTGACCCAGTGCCAGCGCACCTGATGCTGCTTAAGCGACGCATCCAGCCGCTGCCATAGATCGACGTTCTTGACCGGCTTCTTGTCCGCGGTGCGCCAGCCGTTCTTCTTCCAGCCATGGATCCAGCCGGTGATGCCCTGACGCACATACTGGCTGTCGGTGTAGAGATCGACCGTGCAGGGCTTTTTCAGCGCCTCCAGCGCCGAAATCGCCGCCATCAGCTCCATGCGGTTGTTGGTGGTATGCGCTTCGCCGCCCTTCAATTCCTTTTCGATATCGCCGAATTTCAGGATCGCGCCCCAGCCGCCGGGCCCGGGATTACCCGAGCAGGCGCCGTCGGTGTGAATGGTAACCGTGGGAAGCGAGCTCACGCCACCAGCCCTGAGGCTTCGACGCCGTAGTCGCGCATGCTGGCGACGCTTTGCTGAAAGCGCAGCTTGCGGACATATTCGAGCGGGTCCTTCGGACGCACCAGGGCGCCCTTGGGAACGTTGAGGAAATCGACCAGCCGAGTCAGCAGGAAGCGCAATGCCGCGCCGCGCGCCAGGAGCGGCAGCGCGTTTTGCTCGGCCGGCGACAATTCGCGCTCGCGGCCATAGGCATTGAGAAATGCGCGCGCCTTGGTGACATTGAACGAGCAATCGCTCTCGAAACACCAGGCGTTGAGGCAGATCGCGACGTCGTAGGCGAGCATGTCGTTGCAGGCGAAGGTGAAATCGATGATGCCCGACAGCTTTTCGTCAAGAAAGAAAACGTTGTCCGGAAACAGATCGGCGTGAATCACCCCCTGCGGCAAATTCTTCGGCCAGACACCGCCTTCGAGATAATCGAGTTCGGCGGCGATGAACGCGCGCAATCCGTGCTGCAATTCGTCGGCGCGCGATGCCGCTTGTTCGAATAGCGGCCGCCAGCCCGATACCGACAGCGCGTTGGCGCGCGACATCGGAAAGTCGCGTCCCGCCAGATGCATTCTCGCCAGCGCCTGGCCGACGCCGGCGCAGTGCGCGACGTTGGGCTTGCGTGGCCAGACGCCTTCCAGAAAACTGATAATGGCCGCAGGCCGGCCAACCAATGTGCTGAGCGCTTCGCCGCTCCGGTTCTTCACCGGCAGCGGACAACTGATGCCGTGCGAGGAGAGATGCGTCATCAGGCCGAGAAAGAACGGCAGGTCGCCTTTGGCGACGCGTTTTTCATACAGCGTCAGGATGAAGTATCCCGCACCGGTGTGCAGCAGGAAGTTGGAATTCTCGACGCCTTCGGCGATGCCCTTGTAGGACAAGAGTTCGCCGACGTCGTAATGGCTCAGGAATTCCGCAAGCTCGTCGGCGGCGACGTCGGTATAGACCGCCATCGCGGCTACTCGGCCGCGTCGGGCCGCAGCGAACGCGGCAACGGAAAGAATTCGTTCTCTTCCGCGGCCGAGACCGTCTCCACATGCAATTCGTAGCGCTCGGCGAACGCACCCATGATCTCTTCGACGATCACTTCCGGCGCCGACGCGCCCGCGGTGATGCCGAGACTCCTGATGCCTTCGAATTTCGGCCAGTCGAGATCGCCGGCGCGCTGCGCCAGCACCGCGATCGGGCAGCCCTCGCGCTCGGCGACTTCGCGCAAGCGCTGCGAATTCGACGAGTTCGGCGCGCCAACCACGATCAGGGCGTCGACCACCGGCGCCACCTTCTTGACCGCGAGCTGGCGGTTGGTGGTGGCGTAGCAGATGTCTTCCTTGTGCGGCCCGGAGATATTCGGAAACCGCTCCTTCAGCATCGCGACGATCTCGGCGGTGTCGTCGATCGACAGCGTCGTCTGCGTCACGAAGGCGAGATTGTTGGGATCCTTCGGCGTGAAGGTCGCCGCGTCATGGGCGGTCTCGATCAGCGTCACCGCCCCCGGCGGCAGCTGCCCGAGCGTCCCCACGACTTCGGGATGATGGGAATGGCCGATCAGCAGGATTTCGCGGCCGCGCTTGAAATGGATCGCCGCCTCGCGGTGCACCTTGGTGACCAGCGGGCAGGTGGCGTCCAGCGAAAAGAAATTGCGCGCCTGGGCGTCGGCGGGGACCGATTTGGGCACCCCGTGGGCCGAAAACACCACCGGGGCATTGGTATTGTCAGGGATTTCAGCCAGTTCCTCGACGAAAATCGCGCCCTTGGTCTTGAGGCTGTCGACGACATAGCGGTTATGGACGATCTCGTGGCGGACATAGACCGGGGCGCCATAGATTGTCAGCGCCCGCTCCACGGTGTCGATCGCCCGCACCACGCCGGCGCAGAAGCCCCGCGGCGAACAAAGCACGATTTTCAGGGGCGGTTTGGCCTGCATGACGGCGATCTCGGACCGAATCACCCCTCGCCGGCGGGCAGGGAACGGTCAATTCAAATAAGGACTTGGGACTGCTTTCGGTCGCTGTCAAGGCCGTTCAGCTAGCCATTGCGCGGTTAGCCCCGGACGGCTTATATAGGGGTAATTCCCGTCATCGCTGATGACCACGGCTTCGCCTCCCAAGGGGTGGGCGAAGCGCAAAGGAGATTTGCCATGAGCAATGCACCGCTGATGCCAAAGGCGACTGCCGTGTGGCTGGTCGACAATACCGCGCTGACGTTCGACCAGGTCGCCGATTTCACCAAAATGCACCCGCTCGAGGTCCGCGCCATCGCCGACGGCGACGCCGCCCAGGGCATCAAGGGCATGGACCCGATTTCGACCGGCCAGCTCACCCGCGACGAGATCGAAAAGGGCGAAAAGGACCCGAATTACCGCCTCAAGCTCGGCGAGAGCAAGGTGGCGCTGCCGCCGCAGGCCAAGAAGAAGGGCCCGCGCTATACCCCGGTATCGCGCCGCCACGAGCGGCCGAGCGCGATCCTGTGGCTGGTGCGCAACCATCCGGAACTGAAGGATGCGCAGATCATGCGGCTGGTCGGCACCACCAAGACCACCATCGCCAGCGTGCGCGACCGCACCCACTGGAACGCCTCGACCCTGACCCCGATGGACCCGGTGACGCTCGGCCTGTGCTCGCAGATCGAGCTCGACTTCGAGGTGCAGCGCGCGGCCAAGGAGAAGCCGACCGACACCGCCTATGGCGGCGCCACCCTGCTGCCGGCCTCCGAGACCACCCGCAAGGAGCCGGAATTCGAGCCCTCCGAGAAGCAGCGCGACGATCTCAACGTCGATGCCGTGTTCGCCAAGCTGAAGACCATCGGCGGCAAGAAGCCGGACGAGGAGTAGGGCTAGCCGCGCCTGGAGGCCGTGCGCGCGCCCTCGCCCGGAAATGCAATCGGCAGGAGGTTGCTTCGGCCAACGGAAGGCGGACAATATTGCTCCGAATTAGGGGCGGTATTGAGATGGCCGGAATCCTATTTCTGCTTGCGCTATTGCTCGGCGGAGCGGCGTTCCTCTTCAAACAGGCGGCCGCCCAGATTTCCGTCGGGACATCCTGGGCCGTCGACGTCTGCTCGACGTCGCATCTGTTTTGCCATCATCCGGAATACCTCGCCTATGCCGGCGGCGCGGTGCTGATCGTCGCGATCGGCGTCAAGCTCGGCAGTCTCGCGAATTAGCGTCCCTCACGCCTTCTTCAGGAACTCGGTACGCAGCACCAGGCCCTTGACCTTGTCGGTGCGGCCTTCGATCTCGTCCGGATCGTCGGTGAGGTGGATGTTCCTGATCACCGTACCGCGCTTGAGCACCGTGGATGAGCCCTTCAGCTTCAGATCCTTGATCAGCGTGACGCTGTCCCCCTCGGCGAGCAGCGCGCCGTTCGAATCCCTGACCTTGATGTCCATCTGGTGTTGCCTTTTGTGAGAGAAAGCGAAGCGCCATCATTTTCCGAAGGCAACGCTCATCGCTGCGTCCGCCCGAAAGTTACATTTTCCGGAGCGGGGTGTACAATTTTTCTCCGATCCGGAGCGAGCCTCGCGATGGCCTGTATCCTCGTTTTGCTGGCGGGGTGCAGTCGATTGTCGCCATCGGTTTAAAACCCGGCAGCCTTACGAATTGAAGCAGGCCGCCGGCCGGGCTCGATCTTGTCGGCCACCTCACACACTCCAAAGAGAAGCTGCGCTCCGGACCTCCAGAGCGCAGCTTTCGATATCAGATTGGGTACTCGGCGGCACCGGGCCGGTCCCGGCGCCGCTCCGACGACGTCAGAATTTGTAGGTAACGCCGCCCGCAACCAGCCACGGGTTGACATTCGCTCGCCCGGAGACCGGGATCGCGTTGTTGACCGTAACGGTATAGTTGGGCTCCAGGTACAACTTCTTCACGTCGAAATTCAGCCCCCAATGGCGGTCGAGCATGTAGTCGAAGCCGACCTGCGCGGCGGCTCCGAAACTGTTGCCAACGCTCAATCCGGTGACGGTCAGGCCGTTCAGCGGCGTATTGCCGGCGCGACTGGTTGTAGAACACGGTGTAGTTGACGCCGAGGCCGACGTAGGGCTTGAACGCCCCGAGATCGGTGAAATGATATTGCAGCATCAACGTCGGCGGCAGCAGCCACGTACTCCCGATATTGAGGCCGGCAAGCGTCCCGGTGCCGGTGATCGAATTCTTGGTTACACCCAGGATGAGCTCGGCAGCGATGTTCCTGGTGAAGAAGTAGCTGATATCGAGTTCAGGCACGATCGAATTGCCGATCGATAGGCCGGAGTTGGGCGAGGACAGGGCAGGCAGGCCCAATACGTTGACCGTGCTGCCTGACGCGGCCGGCAGGACGCCGAGCGCGCGAACGCGAATCATCCAGGGATTCCAGGCTTCGACAATCGGCGCCGTCCTGTAGACCGGTGCCGCCGAAAGGTCGGCAGCCTGCGCTGACATTACGCCCCCGCCGAGTACCGCTGCAAGCACCAGCAGCGACGACGCATTTAGCATTGTTGTTTTCATCGAAATTCCCCATAGCCAAGTCGGCGCAACGCTTGCACAACACGCCTGTCAGAGCAGGAATGGGGTGCGGAACGGATTTGATCTAGGTCAAATTTCGCTGGAAGCGTCGACAAATCCGCTGTTGCGTTGCACGCGCGCCACAGAAAGCGCAAATGCGAATGATTCGCGGTCTTACGGAGGCGTCAGCCGAGTTCGATCTCGTCGGTAACTTCGTGCGTGAGGCTGACGCCGCCCAGCGTCAGGACCATCCTGGCCGTCAACTTCTCGTTGCCCTTGAGACGGCCGCTGGCGACCGCGTCGCGCACCGCCTTCTCGATTTCGCGCTGCGAGGTGATGCCGACCTTCTTCAGAAACTTGCGCAGGCTGGTGTTGAACAGGTCTTCGTTCATGGTGGACCCTCAAGGTTACGGATGGTCCGGATGGTTCATCATGTATTCGCCGAGATCGCGCTGACGGCGGTCGGTGCGCGCGTCGGCGTTGCTGCGCTGGACGTCGCGGTCCTTGCGGCAGGCGACATATTCCGGCGAGCCGGCCGCGACATTGTTGGCGCGGCAGAACGCGTCGTCGTCGTCGCCACCTGCATTGACCATCGTCGGCTGTCCGCGCTCAAGGCAGCCCGCGAGCAGCGGGGCGATGAGCAATAGCACGGCAGCAATTCCTGAGTTTCATGCGTTCCTTTCGAACCTCGTTGGCCGGGCAGCCCGCGCGCGGGGACGATCTCGGCACCCTGCGGCCTGGCTCGTGCCACGTCATCCGGTTCGAGACGCGCGCAAGCGCGCTCCTCGGGATGAGGTCTCCGAGATAATCGCGGCCTGGAATTCAAGCAAGCCTCACACCCTGCCCTTCAGCGCGTCGCCGATTTCGTCCAGCACCTTGGGGTCCTCGATGGTGGCCGGCATCGCCCACTGCTCGCCGTCGGCGATCTTCTTGATGGTGCCGCGCAGGATCTTGCCCGAGCGCGTCTTCGGCAGCCGGCCGACGGTGATCGCGAGCTTGAACGCCGCGACCGGGCCGAGCTTGTCGCGCACCAGCGCCACGATCTCCTTCTCGATCTCGGCGTGGCTCCTGGTGACGCCGGCCTTCAGCACCAGGAAGCCGCAGGGCACCTCGCCCTTGATGGCGTCCTTGATGCCGAGCACCGCGCATTCGGCGACGTCGGGATGGGTGGCGAGAATCTCCTCCATGCCGCCGGTGGAAAGCCGGTGGCCGGCGACGTTGATGATGTCGTCGGTGCGGCCCATCACGAAGACATAGCCGTCCTCGTCCTTGTAGCCGGCGTCGGAGGTTTTGTAGTAGCCGGGGAATTCGTCGAAATAGGCTTCCTTGCAGCGCTCGTCCTGCTCCCACAAGGTCGGCAGGCAGCCCGGCGGCAGCGGCAGCTTGATCACGATCGAGCCCATGGTGCCCGCGGGCAGCGGCTTTGTGGCTTCGTCGACCACGTCGACCTGATAGCCCGGCATCGGCACCGTCGGCGAGCCATGCTTGACCGGCAGGATGCCCAGCCCCACCGGATTGCCGGCGATGCACCAGCCGGTTTCGGTCTGCCACCAATGGTCGATCACCGGCACCTTCAATTGCTGCTCCGCCCATTCCACCGTCGGCGGATCGGCGCGCTCGCCGGCGAGAAACAGCGTGCGGAATTTCGACAGGTCGTATTTCCGGATGAACTTGCCTTCCGGGTCTTCCTTGCGGATGGCGCGGAACGCGGTCGGCGCGGTGAACAGCGCCACCGCCTTGTGCTCCGCGATCACCCGCCAGAACGCGCCGGCGTCGGGCGTGCCGATCGGCTTGCCCTCATACATGATCGAGGTCGCGCCGTGGATCAGCGGTCCGTAGATGATGTAGCTGTGGCCGACCACCCAGCCGATGTCGGAGCCGCACCACCAGACTTCGCCGGGCTTGACGCCGTAGAGATTGAACATCGACCATTTCAGCGCGACCAGGTGCCCGCCATTGTCGCGCACCACGCCCTTGGGCTTACCCGTGGTGCCCGAGGTGTAGAGGATATAGAGCGGATCGGTCGCGAGCACCGGCACGCAGTCGGCGGATTTCTTCGCCGGCAACGGCCTTGGCGCGCAAGGCCGCCCAGTCGTGATCGCGCCCGGCGATCGAGTTCGCACGACTGCTGCGGCCGCTGCAGGATGATGCAGGCCTGCGGCTTGACGCTGGAAAGCCTGATCGCCTCGTCGAGCAGCGGCTTGTACTGCACGATGCGGCCGGGCTCGAGCCCGCAGCTGGCCGAGAAGATCAGTTTCGGTTTGGCATCCTCGATCCGGGTGGCGAGCTCCTTCGCCGCGAAACCGCCGAACACCACCGAGTGCACCGCGCCGATCCGCGCGCAGGCCAGCATCGCGACCATGGCTTCCGGCACCATCGGCATATAGAGGATGACGCGGTCGCCCTTGACGACGCCGAAATCGGCCATCACGGCGGCGAGCGTTTTCACTTCATGCAGCATCTCGGCATAGGTGAATTTGGTGATGCTCCCCGCCAGCGGCGAATCGTGGATCAGCGCCACCTGGTCGGCGCGGCCGCCCGCGACATGGCGGTCGAGCGCGTTGTAACAGGTGTTGACCACGGCGCCGGCGAACCAGCGGCCATAGAGGCCCATCGCGGGATCGAAGACCTTTTTCGCGGGCTCGATCCAGTCGATTTCGCGCGCCGCCTCGCCCCAAAACCCCTCCGGATCGGCCAATGAGCGGGCATGGGCCTCGCGATACCGGTTTTTGTTCTGGATGTTCATGGCGTTGCTCCCGCTCGACTGACGATTGAGGCCTGACCTGAATGGCCGGGACGTGCCCTGCTATGACCAGGATCAATTCGGCCACATTTCTTCTTGGGAGGTATTGTCACCCGAAGCCGTTTCATTTCAAGGGCGCCCTTCGTTGCATGGCGGGACCGGAATTCGGGGAGGGATTTGGCTTGTTCTTGATGGCCATCTGCGCACCGAGCCGCTCCAGTTCCTGTGCCAACGACTTGTAGTTGGCGCGTGCCGCCTCGTGCTGGGGATTGAGCTTGAGGGTCGCGCCAAAATCGGCAAGCGCGCGGGGCCGGTCCCCCTTCCTGCGCCAGAGTTCGCCGCGGGCGTTGAATAGATCGGCCAGCGTCGGATCGAGCCGCAGCGCCGTGTCGCAGTCGCCGATGGCGCGGTCGATCTGCTCCTTGCGGTCGTAGGCGCCGGCGCGCGCGACCAACGCCTTGATGCGATCGGCCCGCAAGGTCTTTTCGTTGTCGATGAGCGCGCCGCAAATGGCGAGAATCCTGTCGTCGTCGCTGGCGGCCGCCGCCGAGACGCAAGGCGCGGGGTCGATCTGCGGATCCGTAGCCGGCTCGGTGCCGGTCGCGTCCGCCCCATGCGGCAGCGCCGCCCACAGCATGGCGGCGGCGGCCGCGTTCCGGATCAGAACGGTGAAACAAGATCGCTTCGAATTGTTCATGGCAGGGCGATACTAGCGCGGATCCGACCTCGGAGGAATTGAGCGGGGTCAGCCAGGCTGGCTCGAGCTTGAGAGAGGCGGAGATGCCGGATAAAATTGTTCCTTTGAACCAAAATCTGAATCCCAGAGACTCAACGATCATGACAACGTTTATCGACGACATCCGCGCGCGCGCCATTGCACCAGCTCGCACGCAATATTTCTATTTTTATATGGCGCTATCCTGCATGGCCGTCGCCTTCCTCGGCTTCGCGCCTACCTATTGGCTGCCATTGGCATCGGGATCGTTTCCGTCGCTGCCCGTCGTCCATTTTCACGGCATGCTGTTTTTCACCTGGACGTTGTACTTTGCGTTCCAGACCTGGCTTGCCGCGTCCGGGCGGATAGCACGGCATCGAACGATCGGCATGATCGGCGTGTCGCTGGCGACGGCGATGACGATGCTGGGATTCCTGGCGACCGTCAGCGCGATGAAGCGCGCTGCTGCGCTGGGGCTCACCGACGCCGGAATCGCATTTGCGATTGTCCCGCTCAGCGGCATTGTGTTCTTTGCGGTGATCCTTACCCTTGCCATTGCCAATACGCGGCGGCCTGAAACGCACAAGCGGCTGATGCTGCTGGCCGCCATCTCAATTCTGGATGCGGCGGTGGCACGCTGGTTTCTCACCTTCCTGGCGCCACCCGGACCGCCCGGTCCTCCCCCAGTCGAAGTCACCATCGTTCCGGCCTTTGTCGCCTATCTGCTGCTCGCGGTCGCGATCGTTTTCGACTGGCGGACGCGGGGGCGTCCGCATCCCGTTTACATCTACGGCGGCGCTGCGCTTGTGGCCGTGAAGCTTCTGAACTGGCCCATCAGCGCGACCCCGGCCTGGCATTCCTTCGCAGGCGGAATATTGGCGCTGGCGCAGTAGCGAGGCCGGAGGATGTCAATGTCGTCCCTGCGAAAGCAGGGACCCATAGCCACCGGCGTTCGTTGTCGCGCGAAAGCTGTCGAACAGCTTTCCAACAGGAGAAGCCGCGGCGTATGGATCCCGGTTCGCGCTTCGCTTGGCCGGGACGACAGAGCAGCGGCTAGCTCATCTTCAGTGTAATCCCGCCGTCGACCACCAGCTCTATCCCGGTGACGTATTTGGATTCGTCGGAAGCGAGAAACAGCGCCGCATTGGCGACATCCCAGGCTTCCCCCATGTGCCCCATCGGCACCTGCGCGTCGCGCGCGCGCCACATCGCCTCGACGTCGCCCTTGGCGTAACTCGTCGCCAGTCCCGCGGAATGCTCGACCATCGGCGTCTTCATCAGGCCCGGAAGGATCGCGTTCACCCGGACGTGTTGCGGCGCGAATTCGACCGCCGTGGTCCGTGTCATCTGGTTCATTGCCGCCTTGGTCGTGGCATAGGTGACGTAGGACACGCCGGTATGGCGGATCGAGGCGACCGACGAGATGTTGATGATCGAGCCGCCACCCTGCCGCACCATGACGGGAATAACGTGCTTCATGGCGAGGAACGCGCTTTTGAGATTGACGGCGAAGACGCGGTCCCAATCCGCCTCCGACACGTCGACCACGCTTCCCATCTCGGCGATGCCGACATTGTTGTCGAGCACGTCGATACGGCCGTAGGCCCTGAGGCACGTCTCAACCATCGCCTCGACGTCGCCGGCGCGGGAGACGTCGGCGGTAAACGCCGTCGCCTTGCCGCCTTCGGAGGCGATGATCTTCACGGTTTCTTCCGCGGCGGCACCGTTGCGATCGACGCAAAACACCTGCGCGCCCTCGCGCGCAAACGTCACCGCGGTCGCCTTGCCGTTGCCCCAGCCCGGCCCGATCGAGCCAGCGCCAACCACCATGGCCGTTTTACCCTTGAGCCGTTCCATCGACTTCTCCCTTTCAAACCTGTTCTCGCGCGTATCGCGCGCAGACGCTGGCCGGGAAACTGGACGGACAATGGCCCCGGGGTCAACCCATCCCGTCGGCCAGCCGGCGTTGCGGCAAATGCGCGTTCGGAATTGCTCGCAGCTGCCGACGATGCACGCTTCGCACTGGAAACGGCGCGGCTCCCCGCGTACTCTCGGTTTGCGAAGCCGGCCCGTCAGAGGCCGGCCCTATCCGGGAGAACGCGACAATGCCTTTCAATCGTGCCATTGGATTATCCTTGGGAGCGGCCATCCTGCTTTGCAGCTCCAGCCTCCATCTCGCTTACGCCAAACCGTTCATGATCGTCGGCAACGACGAGAAGGTCTCCTGGGACGATGACGGAAAGACCATCCTGTCGGCACCCGGCAAGGATTCGGTCCTGATCGTCGATCTCGCCAATCCCGAGAGTCCCAGGATCGTCGCCACCCTGCCCCTGAAGAATTCGATCGTCGGACCGCCGGTCAATCTCGACATCGACCCGTCAGGTTCGGTGGCGCTGGTGGCGGATTTGGTGGATGTGATTAAGGACGGCGACGCGCTGAAACAGGTGCCGGACAACAAGGTCTACGTCATCGACCTCAAGGCCAGCCCGCCCAAACTGGCGTCGACCGTTACTGTCGGCAAGCAGCCCTCGGGCTTGAGCATCAGCCCGTCCGGCAAGATGGCCCTGGTCGCCAACCGCGGCGACAACTCGATCAGTGTGCTCTCGATCAACGGTACCGACGTCAAGGTCACTGACACGATCGCACTTCCCGACAGCGTCGCGCATGTGGTGTTCACGCCGGACGGCAAGCGCGCGCTGGCCGTGAGATTTCCCGCGCACAAGGTATCGGTGCTCGATATCGCCGGCGACAAGGTGACCTATAACAAGATCGATCTGCCGACCGGCCAGTGGCCCTACAATGTCGTGGTGACGCCGAACGGCAAGATCGCGCTGACCTCCGACAATGGCGGCGCCGGTTCGTCCGACGGCAGCGTCGACACCACAAGCGTGATCGATCTCGAGGCCAACCCGCCGCGCATCATCGATCGGGTGGTGGTCGGCGACGGTCCCGAAGGGCTGGCGATGAGCCCAAAGGGCGATCTTGCGGTCGCCGCTATCCTGCGCGGCTCCAACATGAAGAACGCCTTCTTCCACCAGAAGAACGGCAGCCTCTCGATCCTGAAGATCGAGGGCAAGAAGGTCACCAAGACTCAGGATATCGAGGTCGGCGGATTGCCTGAGGCGGTCCTGTTCACGCCGGACGGCAAGTACATCCTGGCCGGAAACTTCCTGACCCAGGATTTCTCGATCCTGAAAGTCAACGGCACCAAGGTCACTGATACCGGCAAGCGCTTCAAGGTGCCGGGGCATCCGGCCTCCGCGCGCATGAGCCACTAAAGCCGCACGCACCCGGATCGCAGGAGCGGGTGGCGAGCCAGATCTCGCGGATTAGCTGACCGGCGCTATCGAAGCGTTCGGTCAGCGTCTTGCCATGACCGGGATGCTCCGCCGGTCAAGAACATTCATCATGCGATCACCACCAGATGCGCACGCTCCTCACTGAAACGTCATGTCCAGGCATTTTGAAATATCGGAGCCGAGGCCCGAACTGATGGTGATGCAGCCGCGAACTTTCTGTGCGGTGGTATCGCTGGCCCAGATGGCATAGCCGCCGGGGCCGAAAAACGAGTTGGTGTTGGGCGGTTCGGTCTCGGCGGCGTCGAACGCGTAATTCGAGTCCGTCTCGAAGATACGCGGCTTCTTGATGCAGCCGCCGTCAGTCTGGACGTTGATCACTTCCTTGTTGTCGCGCGTCAACGCCATGCTGACCTGGCACCTGAAGTATTCAGAGGTCTTGACGTTGAAGACGTAGGCGTAGGACTTGCACGTCGCGGTATTCAGCTTTCCGGGACTGAGGCCGCGGCTGCAGGAAATTCTCTGGTTGTTGCTGAGCTTGAATTCGTCCGCCCGGGCAAAGGAAACCAGCGTCACAAGCATTAGCGCGACGCCCAAAGAAATTTTCACAACGCGATTCATCCGAATCATCCCTATGACCTAATCCGCAAACATTTCTTCTAGACCGAAACCGGAAGATAGTCGCGAAGCCGACAACGGCAATCCCGAAGTCTTGAACGATGCGTGCTGCGGCAAATCGACTCGTCGTGTTGACGGGCCGATGACGTTCGTGATTTGTTCAAGACGGACCGTTTTTTCAGATCGGCTGCTGGGAGGATGCAGGATGAAGGGATTTTCAACCAAGACCTTTTTGATCGCGGCGGCGCTGACCACGCTGACGACGTCCGCATTTGCGGAAGCCGCCAAGCCGACGCCCTGGGAGTTGTCGCCGCAGATGGGCTATGGCTACGACAAGGACGGCAAGACGTTTTCCTACAAGATGGGCACCAACAATGCGGGCCTGCTCCTGAAGGGAGCCAGGAAGGTGCCCAAGAACACGTTGTTCTTCATCGGCCAGAACGGACAGCTCTACATGCGGACCGGGCCGTTCCTTGAAGGCAACGGCAAGTTCATGTTCGGTTCGGAGTAAGGCAAAGACCCCAACGCGCGTCGTCCCGGCGAACGCCGGGACCCATAACCACAGCCAGTTGTGGCTAGAGCCGTTTCCGTTTGATCTGGGTCACGCTCCGTAACCGGCGTGGCGAATGTAGTTGGCACATTCCACGGGTGCAAACGTGTTCAGCGTTTTTCTGATGAGCCTGGTTAGCGCCGGGACCGTACGTGCGGCGCCTTTGCGCAGAGAGGCCTTGAACTTGGCAAATACCTGCTCGATCGGATTGAAGTCGGGCGAGTATGCCGGCGTGTAGCGTAACTTGGCGCCGGCGGCCTCGATCGCTGTCGCCACACCGTCGATCTTGTGCGTGCGCAGGTTATCCATGAATACGGTATCGCCTTTGCGCAGCGTCGGGGCGAGCACTTGCTCGACATAGGCGATAAATGACGGACCATCCATCGCGCCATCGATGACGCAGGGCGCAGTCAATCCATCGTGCCTGAGGGCCGCGACGAACGTCAGCGTCTTCCAGTGACCATGCGGGACGGATGCGACCAGTCGTTCGCCGCGAGGTGCTCGGCCATGCTGGCGTACCATCTTCGTGGTGACCGCGGTTTCGTCGAGGAATACCACGCGCTTTACATTGAACGAAGGCTGGTCGGCCTTCAATGCCGCGCGTGCTGCGACAACGTCAGGCCGATCCTGCTCGGCTGCGTGCAGAGTTTTTTTTGAAGGTGATTGCGTGACGGTCGTAGAAGCGCCAGATCGAGGTGGTACCAATTTTGAGCTTCTTGCGCACGGCAAGCCGCGCGCGGATTTCCTCAAGGGTCAGGTCGGGTTCGGCCGCCACGAGATCGAGCAACCACTGCCGGTGGGCTTCCAGCGGCGAGCGGCAGTGACCCGTTCCGGGCTTCGCCGTGACGCTCCCCGTCCTGGACCACTGGTCCGCCCAGCGGATCGCAGACGATGCCCCGACCTCCAACTGCCGCGCGGCTTCACGCGCGCTCTCACCGTTCTCCACCAGCGCCACCACGCGCATCCGCAGGTCCGTCGAATATCCCCTTGCCATCGCGCCTCCAGCCGTTGCCAAGGGCACATTCGAAATTTGATTTGCTGGCGTAAGGGAATCCCCCAAGCTAAAATCGATTCAAGTCAAACGGAAACGGCTCTAGACGTAGAGTTGCCGCAGCTCCTCGCAAAAGTCGATGGGCTGCTCGCGCTTCGCTTGGCCGGGACGACGTTGAGCTAAAACGCCGCCGCCAGTTCCTTCGCGCCCGGCAAGTTGCTGTTGCTGTCCATCCGCGCGTCGGTGATCGCGAGCAGTCTGGCCACCGTGTTGTGGCGGATTGCTACCGGATTACGCTCGTAGCCCGAGCGCTGGAAAAAATTCGAAGTTGGGACCTGTTCGCGCATCGCCAGCGGCATCGTCACCATGTCGAGCCCGGTGCTGTCGCCGGTCAGGTTCATCATCTCCAATTCGGCGGCGGTCAGCGCGCGGCCATAACCCTTGGCGCGTGCGAAGATCACGGAAGTCAGGAGCTTGTGAGTTTGCAGCAGCGGGCCGACATCGATGTCGAGCACCATGGCATGGATGGCCCAGCCCTGCGGCGTATCGCCGAGCTTCTCGTGCTGCGCCCATTCGTCCGGCACCGACCGCGCCACCGCCACCATCCGCTTCAGCACCGCGATCTTGTGATCCATCGCCTTGCGCGGCGCGCCCGATAACCGCGCGGCCTTCTCCGTCAGCTCCTTGACGAATTCGTGGCCCTGCTCGGCGATCAGTTCGACGCTGTTGGTGGTGAGCAGCTGGTTATAGCCGATCGCCGTCGAGATCGCGCGCGAGCCCGGCCGCGAGGCGCTCAATCCCGATTGCATGTCGTGATTGCCGTTGCCGCCGGTCTCGAACGAATAGACCCGCACCGCCTGCTCGCGCGTCAACCCGGCCGCCGAAGCGGCGCGGGCGTAGGCGTGCTTGAACTCGACTTCGCTTGTGGGCCGCTGCGGCGCAAACTGGAAATGCTCGGACGCCGCCTTCAGGAGGTCGGCGACGACCGGAATATATTTGCGTTCGCGGCGTTCCGGCTCGGGCGGCGAAGGTTCCGGATTCACCGGCCGCTTCGGCCCCGCATAGACCGGCGGCTGTGTCAGCACATAGTCATCGAGCCCGATCGCCTGACGTTCGCGCCGCTTGGCATTGCGGCCCCGCCGCTTCTCGGCAATCGAATTCCAGTAGGCGCCGGCCTCCTCTTCAAACGCGGCGCGCGCCTCGAGATATTCGTTGAGCTTGCGGCGATATTCCGCGATCGCTTGCGGCGATGCCGCCTGCGCCATCGCGTCAGTCGTCGCCGCAGGGGGCGCTCCGGCGTCCATGGCCACAGCCTGCGGCGTAGTCAGCAGCAGAGCGAGTGCGAGATATCCGGAATAGCGGCGAATCGCATGAGGGCGCATGGCGTCGTTGTAGCAAGCGTTGCCCGCGCCAGTCAGCCCCGAAAGCGGACCGGTTCCCTCACTCCTGCTCGACGCCGCTGGCCTTGACCAGCTCCGACCATTTCTTTTCATCCTTGTCGATGAAAGCGGCATAGTCTTCCGGCGTACCCGGTGTGATGTCGGTGCCGTCAAGCGCCAGTTGCTTCTTCACCTCGTCGGTGGCGAGCGCCGCCTGCAACACCTTGTTGAGCTTGTCGATCACCGGCTGCGGCGTGCCGGCCGGCGCCACCAGACCGTAATAGAGCGAGGCGTCGAAGCCGGGCAGCGCCGATTCCGAAATCGTCGGCACATCAGGCATCAGACCCGAGCGGGTCCTGCCCGTCACCGCCAGGGCCCGCAACAGCCCGCCCGCGACGTTGGCGTGGACGGCCGGGATCGGTGCCAGTGCCATCGGGATGTGACCGCCCAGCAGGTCGGTCAGCGCCGGGCCGGTCCCCTTATAGGGAATGTGCACCAGCGTGATGCCGGCCGACCGGGCGAAATATTCGCCGGTAATGTGGTTGACCGACCCGACACCCGCGGAGCCGAAATTGACCTTGCCGGGATTGGCCTTGGCATAGTCGATCAGTTCAACGACGGATTTGGCCGGGAAGGAGGGATGCACCACTACCGCACTGGGCGCGTTGCCGATCATGCCGATTGGCGCAAAACTCTTGCGCGGGTCGTAGCCGGCATTCCTGTAGAGCGACGGACCGATCGCCAGCGTGCCGGTGTAGCCGAGCAGAATGGTGTAGCCGTCGGGATCGCTTTTCGCGACCGCCTTGGTGCCGATGGTGCCGCCGGCACCGGGACGGTTGTCGATCACGACACTTTCACCGAGCAACTGGCCCATCTTGTCGGCGATTGCGCGACCGACGATGGAGGTGCTGCCGCCGGGCGCGAACGGAATCACCAGCGTGATACTGCGGGTCGGAAAGTTTTGCGCGTGCGCATCAACAACTGCGCCGAACAGGCCGACGGCGGCGCAAAGCCAGATTTTCCAGATGCGCATTTTTGCAAAGCCCCCAGCGAAAGGTCGTTTTGATTTGAGCCGCATCGTCATCGAAAGCGCCGGTCTTCGCAATCCGCTTCCGCACAACGGCACGGCAAGCGGCCTACTTCCATGCGAATACCGGCTGCTCCAGCTCGGCCACGCGGGTATCGCGACCGGCGAGCACTTCGCGAAACTGATAGATCAGCGCCGCCGTCGGCGCGTGGATGAAATCGCCGGCGTGGTGAAGCCGGATCACGCGCCGCGGGCTCTCGGGAATAGTGGTGAAGCTGAAGGCGTCAGCATGTTCGATATCGCCGAGCGCGACGCGATGCACCGAGTGCGACCTCGTCGGGATTGGGTGAGATCGCAGCATTCGCCGCCGCCCACGCCACGATCGGCGTGATGAGATAGCCGGAACGCGTCGGATAATCATCGAGCAGACCGAGGACATCCTCTGGCCCAAGCTCGAGGCCGAGCTCTTCGTGAAGCTCGCGCAGCGCGGCCCGAACCGGCGTCTCGCCCTCGTCGCAACGGCCGCCCGGCAGCGCCCATTGGCCGCGATGGGCGCGCAGGCCCGCCGCGCGCAGGGTCAACAGCAGCGCCGTTCCGTTTGCGGCATCGCCGGCCTCGACCAGCACGATGGCGACCGCCGCGCGTTTCAGCGCGGGCGCCGGCCCGCTTCCGGGCAGCCGCGCAAACGCCGCGCAGCGCGCCGCGATATTCCGCCTTGTGGTATCGTCGAATGGCCGGGTCATGCTGCTTGACTACAACACGCCGGCGATTGATGAAATGACCGCAAGGCACGAATTCGTCTTCGGGATTGGAATGACAGACATGACGGACAAGGCCACGGCGAAACTGAAAGCCTCCGGCTGGACCATCGTCGAGACCACGGGCTTCCTGCATCTGGTCGGGCCGCTGTGGCAGCGGGTCGTCGAACGGCGAGCACGAATATGCGCTTGTCGCCCAGGACAAGCACCATAACCGCCGCGGCCTGGTGCAGGGCGGGGTGTTGATGACGTTCGCGGACCGCACCTGCGGCATGACCGCGCGATTCGTATCGGGCCGGCCGATGCTGGCGACCATCCAGCTCGACACCCATTTTGTCGAGGCCGGCAAGATCGGCGAGACGCTGGTCTCGAAACCCCGCGTGGTGCGCTCGACCCGCAGCCTGATTTTCGTCAGCACCGAGGTAACCGTCGACAAGCGCTGTATCGCCATGGCCAACGGCGTGTTTAAGATATTGAAGAGCGATGCATAGCGCATCCCGTCATTGCGAGAAGCAGGGCGACTTGACGATCCACACTCGAAGGACCACCCGATGCAATATCGCCAACTCGGCCGCAGCGGCCTGAAAATTTCGCCGATTTGTCTCGGCACCATGATGTTCGGCGGACCGACCGACGAGGCGACCTCGACGCGGATCGTTGCCAAGGCGCGCGAGGCCGGCATCAACTTCATCGACACCGCGGACGCCTATTCCGGCGGCAATTCCGAACAGGTGGTCGGCCGCGCCATTTCCAACAGCCGGCAAAATTGGGTGCTGGCCACCAAACTGGCCAATCCCATGGGAGAGGATCCCAACCGCGGCGGGCTGTCGCGACGCTGGGTGCTGCAGGCCGCCGACGAGAGCCTGAAGCGGCTCGGCACCGACTACATCGACATCTACTACCTGCATAAGGAAGACCATTCGACACCGCTGGAGGAGACCGTGCGCGCGCTTGGCGACCTGATCCGGCAAGGCAAGGTGCGCTATTTCGGCGTCTCGAACTACCGGGCCTGGCGGGTCGCCGAAATCTGCAACATCTGCGACCGCCTCGGCATCGACCGCCCGGTCGTCAGCCAGCCCTATTACAATGCGATGAACCGCATGCCCGAGGTCGAGCACTTTCCGGCCTGCCGGTTCTATGGCCTCGGCATCGTGCCCTACAGCCCCCTGGCGCGTGGCGTGCTGACCGGCAAATATCGCCCCGACGCGCCGCCCGAAAAGGACACCCGCGCCGGGCGCAAGGACGTCGAATGATGCAGACCGAGTGGCGGCCGGAATCGCTGCTGCTGGCGCAGGAGATTCGAAAGCATGCCGAAGCGAAAGGCATCACGGCCGGGCAGTTCGCTGTGTCGTGGGTGCTGAACTCCTCGTTCGTCACGGGCGTCATCGCGGGCCCGCGCACCGAGGAGCAATGGGACGATTACGTCCGCGCGCTCGACTATCGCTTCACCGCCGAGGACGAAGCCCTGATCGACCGGCTGGTCGCGTCGGCCATCCCTCGACACCCGGCTTTAACGATCCGGCGTATCCGATCGAGGGGCGCAAGGCGCGGACGGAGGGGTGAAGAAAAGGCTCGACGGCCCGGCGGGCGCTGTGGTCAGCCGACGATATAGGCCGCCGAACCCGTTGCGATTTGCTCGCCGGTGTCGTTTTCGAGCTCCATATGGACTACCGCCACGCGGCCGCCGAGCCGAACGACGCGGCCGGTGGCGATGAAATATTTTCCGCGTCCCGGCCGCAGATAGTCGATGCGCAGATCGATGGTGCCGATATTCGGAAAATGCCGCGCGGCCGCCTCTTCGGTCTTGCCGGCGATCGAAGCCAAAGCGATGGCGAGGCCGCCTGCCACGTCCAGGACAGCCGAGATCACGCCACCGTGCAGGATTTGACGGACCGGGTTGCCGACCAGTTCGGGCCGCATATCGAACCGCAGCCGCGGCCCTTTGGGGTCGAGCGAGTCGACCTTGAGACCGAGCACGCGATTGAAGGGAATCCTCTCTTCGAAGGTGCGGAGGATTTCCGCCTCGATGCTCTCAACGTTGCGCTTGCTGCCCATATCGATAATCCCGACCGAGGCCCCTTGATGGCCAGCCCCGTCACCGATAGAGGCCAATTCCGCGCTTTTGCGCCAGTGGAGCGACTGCATCACGGATATGTCCGGATTTGATCCACGACGGCGGCAGCCCCCTACTCGCGGGCCTGCATCTCCCGTCTAAGCTTTCTCGCCATCAGCCGCTCGTAAAGTCGGGGCGCAAGCCGTGATAGAAACCACGACGAGCGCGACACGGCGTCCGGCAGCAGCAGGCGCCGCTCCTTTTCCGCCGCGGCGAAAATCTTGCCGGCCATCGAGTCCGGTGTGGCTCGCGTGCCGACAATGGACTGGGGATGGCTGGCGAGATTGCCGTCGCCGGCCAGCGCATTCTTCTCGATACCTGTCTCGATGAACGATGGGCATACCAGCAGCACCTTCAAGCCCAACGGTTCTACCTCCGTGCGCAGGCTGTCGAAGAAGCCGTGCAGCGCATGTTTGCTCGCCGCGTAGCCGGTGCGCGCGATCAGCGGCGCAAAACCGGCCACGCTGGAAATGACGATGATCATGCCCCGCTGCGCCACCAGCGTCTCAAGCGCCGCATGCGTGCAATGCAGGGCGCCAAAGAAATTCACCGCCATCACGCGCCGGATCACTTCGGGCTGGGTGCGCGCAAAGGCGCTGCGATGGGTAATGCCGGCGTTGTTGATCAGCACGTCGATGCCGCCGAACGCCTGTATCGCACCAGCGATGCCGCGGCGGCAGTCCTCGTCCCGGCTGAGGTCGCAGACCTCGGCGACCGCCGTTATCCCTCTCGCCTGCAGATCGACAATCAAAACAGCCAGCGCGGTCGCGTCGCGATCCAGCGCGACGATCCTCGCTCCGGCGGCGCCGAAGCGAAGACACAGGGCGCGCCCGAGCCCGCCGGCTGCTCCGGTGACGACAACCACCTTGCCGCGAAAGTCACGCAATGCCGTGCCCCTTCATCCTCCGGCGTTCCGGCTGGCGCGCCAGAAATCGAACGCTTCGGACGATGTCTTGCGCGGCACGTAACCGAATTCCTGCTTGAGCCTGCGATTGTCGAGCACCGGCCGGTACCGCAGAAAGTCCACTTGCTCCGGGCCGTATTGGGTGAGGCGAAGCTTCTTGAGCAAGGCCAGTGCGGCCGTTATCAGCCAGGCCGGCAGCACGACGCAACGCTTGCCGAGCCGGGCCGCGATTTCCGTGATGGTCAGCGCACCGTCTCCGGCGACATTATAGATGCCTGTCTTGTCCGTTGCGATCGCGTGCAGGATGCTGCCCGCCACGTCCTGATCCCAGATGAATACGAAGGGGCTGTCGGAGCCCGCGATGGCAATCAGGCGCGGCTTTTCGAAAAGGTCGGTGATCTGGTTGCGCACGGTCGCACCGAGGATGGTGCCGATGCGCAACACCACCTGTTTCAACTCCGGGTGCTCGGTGCGCCAGCGCGCCAGCATCTCCTCCACCAGCCGCTTGTGGTGCGCATAGGCGAAGGTCTCGTTGCCGCGCACAGGCCAGTCCTCGGCGATCCACGCCGGGTTGTCCGGGTAGTAGCCGTAGGCCGCGCCGCTGGAGGTGACGATGATTTTCCCCACTCCCGCCGCGAGACAGGCCTTGAGCACGTTCTCCGTGCCCAGCACGTCCACCGAGTATTCGAATTCGCGATTGCTGTCCTTGCCCGGCGTGACGATGGACGCCAGATGCACGACGATCTTCGGCGCCTTGCTTCTGAACAGCTCGGCCAGTTCCGCCGAGCGCACGTCGGCCCGACAATATTCGACGCCCGGCAGCCGCCGGTGCGCCGGGATGTCCCGCACATCCACCGCGACGATACGTTCGACGGCGGCTTCATCGGCGGTGAGCGCCGCCAGCAGTTGCGAGCCGAGATAGCCGGCCGCGCCGGTGATCAGAACCGAGTGCGCGTTCATTGCCATCGTCACTCCTTTCCCGCGACAAGCGATGGGTTTGCTGCGGCAAGAGATTGCGGGATGGGCGGCCTCCTCGACCAGAACGTGGCCAGCGACAGCCCGGCGACAATGTGCCAGATGCCCCACCAGGCTGCGACCACCGCCATGCCGCCCAGGCCGTCGAAGAAGTTGAAGATCAGGATGAGGCCGAGGCCGGAGTTCTGGATGCCGCATTCGATCGACACCGCGCGCCGGTCGGGTTCCGGCAACCCGGCGAGGAAGCCGAGGCCATAGCCCATGGCCAGCGCCGAGGCGTTGTGCACCAGCACCACGCCGACCACCATGCCGACGTAGTAGACGAAATACTGCCAGTTCGCTCCCAGTGCCGCCAGCACGAAGACCAGGAAGAAGCCGAGCGAAAAATATTTCATCGGTTTGCGCGCCCGCTCGGTGAAGCCCGGCCAGCGGCGCGACACCAATAGTCCCGCGGCCAGCGGCAAGCCCAGCAGCAGGAAGACGTGCAGGAACATCTCCATCGGGTTCACCGCAACCTGGCGCAGGATTGGCTGCGCCGGCTCGTACAGCCCGCCCCAGAAGGCGATGTTCACCGGTGTCATGAAGATCGCAACGAGCGTCGACGCCGTGCTGATGGATACCGACAGCGCGGTATTGCCGCGCGCAAAATGGGTGAGAAAGTTGGAGATGTTGCCGGCGGGGCAGGACGAGACCAGGATCATGCCGAGCGCGATGCTCGGCCGCGGCTGCAGCAGAAGCACCAGCAGGAAGGTCGCCGCGGGAAATACCACGTGGTGGGCGATCAGGCCGATGACCAGCGCGCGCGGCGTCTTCAGCGCCGTCCTGAAATCCTCCGCCTTGAGCTCGAGCGAAACGCCGAACATGACAAAGCCGAGGACGCAGTTCAGGAGGAACAGCGTCTGGGGATTGAAGTTCAGGCGAACGAGATCGATATCGGCCATGGCGCGGCCCCGGCCTCCTAGGCCTTCGGTTCCTCGTGCATCTTCTTGAAATGAAGCAAGCCCGGCGCCCACATGTGCTTGACCGGGTCGACATCGACATGGATCACCGCGCATTTGCCGGAGGCCAGCGCCTGCTGCAGCGCCGGTTTCAGCTGCTTCGGATCGGAGACGCGCGCGCCGTAGGCGCCCATGCTCTGGCCAAGCTTGTCGAACTCGATCTCGCCCAAATCGGCGTTGATCGTCTCTTCCGGGCCGAGGTGCTTGAACAGCATGGTCTTGAACGGTCGCAGCATGAACTGCTGATTCATCTTCACCATGCCCCACTGCTTGTCGCACAGCACAATGTAGACCACTTGCGCCTTGTTGCGGACCGCGGTTTCGATCTCCTGGGGATGGAAGCCCATGGCGCCGTCGCCGATGATGCAGCACACCGGCTTGCCCGGCTGCGCCACCGCGGCGCCCACCGCCTGCGCCATGCCGGCGCCGAGCATCCCGAACTTGAAGGTCGACAGCAGCGTATTCGGCACCCTCACCTGATAGTAGAACATGGCCCAGATCGTCGCGTTGCCGCCGTCGGCCACCAGCACCGTGTCCTCCGGGAACACCTCGCGACACACGGCGCCGATATGCGCCGGGTTCATCGGCACCGCCATGTCGGACAGCGCCTTGTCCCAACCCTCGCGGTCTTCCTTCATGGTCTTGGCATAACCGGCAACACGGGCGCGGCGACGGTCGAGCCGAATTTCGCTCTTGTGCCGCTCCAGCTCGTCGCCCAACAGCTCCAGCGTGCGCCGTGCATCGGCAAGCAGGGCGAGATCGACCGGCTTGTTGAGGCCGATCATGTCGCTGTCGATGTCGATCTGGATCGTCTTCTGCTCGGATGGATGACGCCAGTAGGGCGGCTTGCCCCACCAATCGGTTTCGCCGACGCGCGATCCGACGATCAGCGCCACGTCGGAGTCGTTGCGGACTTTGTGGTTGAGTTTGACGTGCGGCATGGGCACGGCCAGAGGCGAGGTTTCGGACAGCACGCCCCGCGCTGCCCAGCTCGTCGTCACCGGCGCGTGCAACAATTCGGCAACGCGCCGCAGCGCCGCGAAGGCACCGGCATGAATGATGCCGCTTCCGGCGTGGATCATCGGCGCTTCGGCCGCAATCAGCATCTGCGCCGCGCGCGCGACCTGCTCGGCCGTCGGCGTCAACGGGTCGGTTTGGCGGTACTGGTGCGGCGCCCAGACAGCGGCCGGCGCCTTGAACTTGCCGTTCATGATGTTTTCGGGAACGTCGAGATGCACGACCCCCGGCCGGCCTTCGTAACTCCTGCGCAACGCCTTGCGCATCAATTCCGGAACGCGCTCGAACGACGAGACCGCTTCGCTCCATTTGGCGGTCTTGCCGATGACGCCGACCTGATCGAAACACTGATAAGCTCCGCCGCGGTCGGGATACATGATGTTCGGCCGGCGGGCGCTGGTGATGACCAGCACGCGATTGCCCTCGCCCTGCTCGACCACCAGACCGGGCAGGATGTTGGCCACGCCCGGACCGTTGCTGGCCATGCAGACGCCGAGCTTGCCCGTGAGCCGCGCGTAGGCGCCTGCCATGTGCGCGGCCGACGTCTCATGTCGCGGCGTGACGATCTCGATGCCGAGCCGGTGCAGTGCGGAATAGAAACCGAAATAGGTGCCGTCGATGATGCCGAAAACCTTGTCGACGTCCTCCGCCTGCAACATCCGGGCAATGACTTCGCCGCCGCTGATGTCCGCCATCCTGTCTCCTCCTCTTTCCTTTTTTTCCAGGCTCGATGCCTCCTGCGGCTTTCGATCAAGCACTGTGGCTGCAGCCACCCGGCAGGGCACCTGAGGCTAACATGAGAGCATCTGGCAATGAGAAAGCGCCTCTCCCGAGAGAGCCGAATGTCGCGTGACGCGGGTAAAGAGCGCTCCGACGCATGGTCCGGCAGCGGCAGGTGCGGGAAAATACAGGCGCGCTGATGTTTGAATGTCGTGCAAGCACTCAGCGATCTTGTGCTCGGCAATCCTGGCTCGGACCATCAAGCCTCGCTGATGCTCAAAGGGCATTCGTGTCCTTCCCTGAGTCCATATCTTCAGAGAAGGCTAGGCTCGCCAGGCGAGGTCCGTCATTGCGCCAGATCAACTCGTCGTCGACAACGCAAGGAGCGCCGTTATCATCATGCATGATCGATCGCGGCAGCGTCAACGCTCGACAGCGCGGTTCGTAAACCGCGCTGTCGAGTGCCTCATTTCTTGACGAGCGGACAGTCGCTTTGGGCGAGCGGACGGAACGCTTCTTCTGCCGGAATGGTGGCGACCAGCTTGTAATAGTCCCACGGCCCCTTCGATTCTTCCGGCTTCTTCACCTCGAAGAGATAAGCAGGGTGAATTTTCCGGCCATCGGCGCGAATTGAGCCCTTGCCGAAAATCACATCGTCGGTCGGCATCTCCTTCATCTTCGCTACGACCTTGGCGCCATCATGAGGATTACCGCCGAGCGCGACCAACGCCTTTAGATAATGCTGCACAGCCGAATAGTCGCCGGCCTGGACCATCGACGGCATGGCGTTGCCCTTCGAGCGGGCGGAGAAACGCTTGCTGAAGGCGCGCGTATCGTCATTCAAATCCCAATAGAAGCTCTCGGTCATCTGCAGGCCGTTGGCGACTTTCAGACCCAGTGCGTGGACGTCGGTAATGAACAGAAGCAGGGAGGCCAGCTTCTGGCCACCCTGCACGATCCCGAATTCGGCTGCCTGCTTGACCGCGTTGGTGGTATCGCCGCCGGCGTTGGCAAGGCCGATGATCTTGGCCTTGGAGGACTGCGCCTGCAGCAGGAAGGACGAGAAATCCGGCGTGTTCAACGGGTGCTTGACGCTGCCCAAAATCTTGCCGCCGCTCTTCTCCACCACGGCCCTGGTGTCGGCCTCGAGCGCGGCACCGAACGCGTAATCCGCCGTGATGAAGAACCATGTATCGCCCCCCGCCTTGGTCACCGCCTTGCCGGTGCCGTTGGCGAGTTCGTAAGTGTCATAGGTCCAATGGATCGTGTTTGGCGTGCAGGCGTTGCCAGTGAGCGCAGAGGAAGCGGCGCCGGAATTCAGGTGAATACGGTTCTTCTCGACCGCCACCGGATTGACCGCGAGCGCGGTACTTGACGTCACCACATCGGCGTAGACGTCAACATTCTCGACATCCGCCCACTGCCGCGCGAGCGAATTCGCAAGGTCGGGCTTGTTCTGGTGATCGGCGCTGATGACATCGATCTTCCAGCCTTTCTCTCTCAGGCCGGAATCCTCGATCGCCATGTTCACGGCGAGCACCGATCCCGAACCGGATATGTCGGAATACAGTCCCGACATATCTGTCAGGACTCCGATCTTGACGTTCTTGTCCTGGGCGTTGGCGGCGCCGCTCCCGGCGAGAGCGGCTGCGATGGCAGCGATGGCTACGAATGATTTCACGATCAATCTCCTTGGGGAAAGATACTTTTGAGTGCCGGTCGACATCCTAATCTTGACACACCCATGATCTGGCGCAGCCATTTGCCGGACAGACAGGGTTTAAATATAGTGCTACAGTAAAAAGCTATCTCGGGCGCTACCCTATCCCCCGTAGCGGCTAAGGCGAAGCAGATCGAGTACGGTAATACCGCCTCGTTCCACGCGCACCAGACCGTCGGCCTCAAGCAGCCTCAAACCTTCGTTCGTCTGCTGCCGCGATATCCCCGAGAGCAGGCCCAACTCCTCCTGCGAGAGATCCAGATGCGTCTCGATATCGGGATAAAGCACTGGATTGAACAGCCAGGCAATATTGCGGGCGAGACGGCTGGGCGCATCCAGCATGCGGTCATATTCCACAAGCGCCATGAACTGCCCGAGCCGTTCATTGAATTGCCGAATCAGGAAGCGGTTGAACGCCGTACTGTTTTCGAACAGCCAATCGAACGTCGTACAATTCATGAGCGCCACGCGCGTGTCGCGCAGCGCCACACAGATCGTATTGACGCGGCTCATCCTTCAGGATCGAGCCTTCGCCGAACCACCCCCCGACCCTGATGCCTGCGAGCGTGATGGGCTTCCCGGAGCTCGATATCGTACTAAGCTTGACGATGCCGGCGGTTATGCCGGCCCAGAAATCAAACCGATCGCCGCGATGAAAGATGTAGGCGCCCTTCGCAAAACTCTTCTCGACGATGCCTCGGCGCGCCTGCTCTACGGTCGCCTCGTCCAGTTGGCGCGCCCAGAAGGCGATACGTTGCAGGTGCTCCGCTGAGATCACGGCCCCACGGGCTCCGCGCGCGCCTGGGGCGGAGATTTCGGCCGATTGGATAAGGGGTAACGAACCGCTCTGTTTCCGGCATCGAAAACGATACGCTGCGGAACAACGGGAAGGCCGTCTCTCTCCATCGGACGGACTGCCCCAAACCGCATTGCTGCTCACCCCTGTTACGCCATCGCGGCAGCGCAACCCGCTATCGCGGACGTAACTTCACTTCCTTACGGGAAACAATTCCAGAAATGGCGCGCCATTCAGAATAAAACACGAATTCATGTACCATTGAAATTAATTTATAATTTCTGCCACGTCTTTCCGCGGCCCCCAAAACACGTTTCGGCTGATCGTGGCGCGGCTTGGTGAGTGTATTGCAAAATGCGCTACAATATGCCAAGAGATGTATTGGAGATTTCGCATGTCCCGCCCGGTTGAACGCAAGGAGCATCCGCTTTCGATGCGGCTGCCCGAAGCTGACATTGCTATCATCGATCGAGCGGCAACGCTCCGCGGCCGCTCGCGCACGGACTTTGTGCGCGACGCCGCTGTGCGTGCGGCCGAGGATGTGCTGATGGAAACGATGCCTATTCGGATGAGTCCTGCCGGATTCAAGGCTTTCATGACGGCATTGTCCGGACCTGCCACAGCGGTCCCCGAGATAATTGAACTCGTCCGGCGCCCGGCGCCATGGGAGGCTCGCGGTTCAAAAGCCGGGGGCTGAGGTTTGGCAATCTCCGGTCCCGAGTTGCTGACGGCAGCCCATAATCTCGCCGAGTTCTGCTGCGGCACGACGTCTCTCGACCGCTGGCTCAAAACACGAGCTCTGTCCAACCAGGAGAAGGGTTTCACGGCCGTTGTTGTCGTCCATGAAGCCCATCGGGTAATCGGCTATTATGGTCTCGCGCCAACGGCAATCGTGCCGTCAATACTACCGCGATCCATCCGGACCGGCCAGCCGCCCGATCCTGTCCCCTGCCTGTTGCTCGGGCAGCTGGCGACGGATCAGAATTGGATCGGCAAGGGAATTGGCACGGGCCTGCTCAAACATGCACTGCAACGCAGCGTCGCAGCCGCAGACCTCATCGGAGGGCGCGCTCTGATCGTCAACGCCGTTGACGTTGAGGCTGCTGCGTTCTGGAAACGGCGCGGCTTCATTCCCTCAAGGGACGATCCGCTCATCCTGTTCAGGTCGATCGCCGACATTGCGGCATCGCTTCGCTAGCAGCCGATAGCGCGGTAAGGTGCAACCGCCGGGTCGCTCGATCGCGCGCCCGATGGCAACTCCCTCCGATGACAACTCGCTATGTTGTGCCGGGTGCGCGGCACGTCAAATATTCGCGTTGAAAGGTTTCAGAACGTCATGTTCATTCTCCTCTCCTGAGCTTTTCCTGTCGCAAGGATCGTCTATGCCAAGCGCCCTTTCGGCGGGCCACAGGCCGTGCTGGCCTATCTGTCGCGCTATACCCATCGCGTCGCCATCGCCAACAGCCGGCTGATCGCCTTCGACCGCACCGGCGTGACCTTCCGCTGGAAAGACTATCGCGCCGAAGGTCGCGATCGTCAGAAGGTAATGACACTCGCCACCGCCGAGTTCATTCGCCGCTTCCTGATCCACGTTCTGCCGCACGGCTTCCACCGTATCCGCCACTATGGCCTGCTCGCCAGCGGCACGCGCGCCGACAACATCGCTCAAGCGCGCCGCCTGCTCGACGTGCCTGCGAAACAGCCCGAGGCCGGCGATAACAGTCGCTCCGGCGCCGCCGAACTCAGGCCACTCTCACACCCGTGTCCGTGCTGCGGCGGTCGCATGACCATCATCGAGACATTCCAGCGCGGCTCCTCGCCGCGCTACCGGCCGCCGACTTCCCCAACCGTGATCAGGATCGACACATCATGATCAAGGTCGGTGCGCGGCAAAATTCTAGGACTGACCTCCGCTTCGCCGGCTCTCGACCGGCAACGACAATGCTCGCCGTCGCGCTGCCCGGATAGCCGTCTCGTCGTTCGATCTCCGCTGCGCGACGCCGGTTCTGCCTGTCGCGATCGGTCAACCGGGTGCGTCACCCCCTCGATCGCTTCCCAAACAAGCGTTCAACGTACCTCGGCAACAGACCGCCAGAGTCGAAATCCCCATAGCGTCTGACGCGCCACCTCGCCACACCTCCCGCGGTTTCCTTGTATGGGGCTTTTTTTGTCAAGGAGTTCGCCAGAGCGGCAAATCTTTTGTCCTTCGCCAGTTTCTTTGTTCGATCTCAAAGCCCGTTTCTTCGTCCCGACCCGCGGTTCGCTGACGTCGTCGCGCGCAGGAGCTGTCAAGGTTGGCCGCCGCACCAACGTTGCGGCATGCTCCGAGCTTGCCAGGCCATACCTTGACAGCTTCGAGCACGACGGCACGCTTGGTGCGATCGGGATGACGATTAGAGGGGAGCCCGCTTTCGGGCGCGGATCAGTCGCGCCACAACCTTGTATTCGGTGGGTCCAAGGACCCGAACCATGATGCAGTCATACGCATCGGCAGCGAAGCTCCGAAGCGGCGGACCCATTCTCCCTTTCGGCATTGAAAGCCAAGGAAACACGTCGGGACTCCGCCACCTCGAACCGTCATCGGCGACCCGTCACCAGCGGACGGACCGGGCCGAAACTGTTGGGTGTCCTTCAGTGACCTCCGTTCATTATGCCGGCCGCAGAACGACGCCGTCCGGCACCACGCCCTCCCGCACGAGACGCCACAGGGCGATCAGTAGCTTGCGCGCCAAGGCCACGATCATGGTCTTGCGAGTGCCGCGGGCGCTCTCGGTGCGGGCTCGAAACCACTGCGCCAAGGTGCTGTCCTTCTGGAACATGAGAAATCGCCACGCCAATTGGATCATGCCTCGTCGAACCCGAGCGTTGCCAGAACGGGCCAGCCCTTTCTCCCGGCGTCTTCTGCCGCTCTCGTCGGGCGAGCCCGTGAGGCCGGCATAACGCGCTACGGCCCGTCGGTCGCGCATGCTTCGCGACAGTACCTCCTGCACCAGCATGTCGGCCGTCTCGACACCAACCCCGATCACCCGCGCCAACAGGCGCACCATTGCGTGGGGTCCATCACTGGGCGCTTGCTTGAGACGCTCCAGGCGAGCGTCCTCTATCTGCCTTATCTGATCACTGACGAGCCGCCGGCGCACCATGTCGCGACGCAGCTCAGCCAGGGTGTTGGGCGGGATCGGCTCGCCCTCGGGGGTGCGCAAGCCGTCAAGGCGTTCGGCGGCCTTCTTCAGCTTGGGATTGAAGCCGCGGATGCCGAGCCGGATCAACGTTGCTTTCATTCGGTTGACGATCCGACTTTGCTCTCCGACGAGGCTCTCGTGCTCGCGGTTGGGCCGCTTGGCATCTTCGTCCTTGGTTGTCGGGATCGCCACCATCTTGCAGTGATCACGCTCGCCACGCAGCCAGCCGAGAAAGGCGCGTTTGAGCAGCTCGGTGTCGAGCCGATCGGTCTTGGCGCGCCGGTGCTCGCGCGATACCGCCACACTCGATGCGTGAATGACGTGGGCCTCAATGTCGCGTGCACTGAGCCAGCGCGCCAGCCAGAAGCCGTCACGGCCGGCCTCGAAAGCGACAGCGATGCGTTTGATCCGATGCCCTGCCTTCACCGCTTCCTCTCGCCATCGATGCAGCAACTTCAGCAATGCGCTCTCGTCGACCGCGAGCTTCTTCAACGGCTGGCGCTCGACGCCAGGCACGATGCCGGCGACGAGCCAGCTCGACAGGCTCAGCTCGATAACGGCGATCAGTGTGCCGTCCGGATCGAGCGGGTTTAGGGATCGGCTCAGATCATTCAACTTCTGCATGGGGCGCTCCATCGGTTCACATCAGCAACGATGGATGCAATATCCTCGCCGCCGCCCCATAGCATCTCCCTTGGAGGTTTGCGTACGCCGGCCCCCGGTGCGCGCCGCGCCACCTTCATGGGCCGGCATCCGCAAACCTTCACATGAACGGACCAAGTCAGTCACGCTCTGCCACAGCTTTCAATTGCTGCAGCAGCGTCAACGACGCGACAACAAAGTGCCCCACCGTTTTCACAAGATAGTTACAATTCAGAGTCCGGGACCGGACAGACAATTGAAAAATTAGTGTTTGATAATTTGAGGTATCGCTGCTCGGCTGGAGGCATTTTTCAGCGACTGAGAGGCGCATACTCTCGCCAAGGGTTTTTCAGAAGAGCAACGGCCATGCCGTGGCGTCGATCTTTGACTGATGTCTTGTTGACCACGATTGAGCGTCCTCGCTGCATGCGATGCCGAGCGCGCATGATGCTGGTCCTGATTGAACCACGCGAGAGCAATTCCGAAAGACGCAAGTTTGAATGTCCAAGGTGCGATCTCATTGAAACGAAAATCGTGGCCGATCCGCTCAGGTCTGAGACCGTGATCCGTCTTACAAACAGCATCAAACCACCGGATTGACGCGTTGAAAGGAGGATACCGTGGTTACCGAGCGCTTTGATTCCAGAACCTTGGCCAATATGGAAGTCGCCCTCGAATTGGCATGTAAAACCCTCGCCACCGGGGCCGAGGAACACAGGATTCGTCGGCACATCGCCCGCAAAATCCTCAAATGCGCGAATGGTGGAGATAAAACACTCGGGGGCTTAACTGAGGCCGGACGTGCCGCAGCGGCCGAACTCCGCGCCGCTCCTGCACCGCGCCGGAAACGCCCCATAGGACGCGGGTACGTCGGTCGAGGCGTAGCATAGTAGCTGCTCGGCGGGTGCTGAATCGCACGGCCGGACCATACATCGGGTCAAAAACGGAAGTGACGGCCCTGAAATCCGACTTCCGTTGTTACCCCAAAGGACGCCGGCCTCGGTGCAAGCCGCACCGCTGCGGTCCGCCGGCATCCGAAACCCTCAACAAAAGCGGAAAACGGACATCCACGCGTCAGCTCGGGATCGAGACCCATTACAACCCGCACAACCCGCGCACCTTCACAATCTCAATCGGACGGCCATGAGACGCTGTGGAACTCGTAGAAGTCGGAAGACACTGGGAACGACGCACGCTGGCGGACGTTTTCTCCTCATAGAAAGTTCGGAAGCAGAATGAAACAGATCAAAACAACTTGCTGCATCGCTGGCGGCGGCCCCGCCGGGATGATGCTTGGCTTCTTGTTAGCCCGCGCTGGAATCTCGGTGGTGGTGCTGGAAAAGCACGCTGACTTCTTCCGTGATTTCCGGGGCGATACTGTTCATCCCTCGACACTTGAGATGGTATACGAGTTAGGGCTGCTCGATGAGTTCCTCAAATTACCGCATTCAACCGTGCGCCAGATATCTATCCAGATTGGCGACGATCAAGTGGCAATCGGCCATTTCGAGCAATTGCCGGTGCACTGCAAATTCGTTGCCCTGATGCCGCAATGGGACTTCCTCAATTTCATTGCTCGTCAAGGCAATCGATACACGGCCTTTGATTTGCGTATGTGCACGGAAGCGACTGATCTGATTGAGGAGGCGAGCCGGGTCGTAGGTCTGCGCGCAAAATCACCGGACGGCGACCTTGAGATCCGCGCCGATCTGGTCGTTGCCTGCGATGGACGGCATTCGACGCTGCGCGATCGGGCAAGATTTAAGGTGGACGATCTACACGCGCCAATGGACGTGATGTGGTTTCGACTATCGCGTAAGCAGAGTGATCCGACCGAAACTTTTGGTCACGTCGAAAGCGGCAGCATGATTGTCATGCTCAACCGCACGGATTATTGGCAATGCGCTTATGTAATCCCGAAAGGTTCCGCGGACAAAGTCAAGGGCGCTGGGCTTGACAGTTTTCGCGAAACGGTTGGCGACATGTCGCCGTTCACGCGCGACAGGCTCGACGAAATCGACGGCTGGGACAAGGTGAAGCTGCTGACGGTTGCGGTAGACCGACTTCGGCGCTGGTCCCGGTTAGGACTGCTCTGCATCGGTGATGCAGCGCATGCGATGTCGCCAATTGGGGGCGTCGGCATCAATCTCGCGGTGCAGGACGCGGTCGCCGCTGCAAATATTCTTGCCGAGTCTTTACGCCGAGGAGCCGTGACGATTGAGACGCTAAATGACGTGCAGCGACGGCGCGAATTTCCCGCGCGGATTATCCAACGGCTGCAAGTGCTCCTGCAAAACAGGATTATCGGACCAGCGCTCCAAAACAAGGGCAAGCGGCCACAGGCGCCGCTATTCCTCAAGTTGTTGCAATGGCCCCTCCTGCGTCGAATTCCGGGGCGTGTGTTGGCGCTCGGTATTCGCCCTGAGCATATCCGTACGCCCGACTCAATGAAAATCAGATTGAACCCATCGTAAGGGCCGTGACGCCTATACCTGACTGGATCAAGCCCTAGTGGATTAAATCCAACGTCTGGTGCCCTCGGGCTGCAGCGGCGATGATTTTATCGGGGTTGGCCTTCCATCGGAATGGCTTTGGGTCGGTGTTGTGGTCTGCGACGTATCTATTGGCATCTCCAGACCGGCGCCGACCTTACGCCCTCGCTGCACTGACAGCCACCGATCGAGAGCGGCACGATCGAGCAGGACCGTGGACCGGTGCTGGTGACCGTCGAGTACCGCATCGATCCTGCCAGGCGGAAGCCGTTCCTGACAGCGCTCGACCGCCTGGGCCACGAGCGGCGACGCGACGGCGCCTATGCGTGGGGTGTATTCGAGGATGCTGCTGACCCGGCGCGTTTCGTCGAGACGTTTTTAGTCGGATCCTGGCTCGAGTACTTACGTCAACACGAGCGCGTGACCAATGCAGACCGCGTGATGCAACAACACGTGCAACGGTTCCATCTCGAGGGGGCGCCCAAGGTGACGCAAATGATAGCGGCGGAACGGGACTGAATTAATCGAAGACGCACTCGGCGTCCGCGTGCCCACCGCTCCTTCCATGATCCGGACGTCGGCAGCGACCACGCTGCCCAGCGTCAACTTCAGAAATGTGGCGAGGCGGCTTTGCCCCTCCGGATCGTCCGCGGCCAAGTGCATCAAAACGCCGATGCGCCGCATGCGCTCGCACTGCTGCGCGCGCGCCGCGAGGGGCCACGCCGCCGCCGCGCCGCCGAGCAACGTGATGAACTCCCGCCACCTCATTGGCTCTCCCTCAAACCGAGGACCACAACCCTATCACATTCAGCAAACGTGAGCGTTGTGCATTACAGCAAGGTCTGCGGTTGCCGATTGGCAGCTATGGGTCAAAAGCTACAAGTCATTTGTCGCCATACCGAACGCGAAGTCCGCTTTGGCCCGTAACCGAGCTAATTCCCAATGCCTGATTCGGCGGCACATGCTTCTCGCCCTCTGTAACCGAGCCGAGGAGTATGAAAATGCAGGATCGAGTGAACACTAGCCCCGCGCTCCTTAAGCGAGTGTCTTGGAACAAGGGAAAGCTGACCGGGGCAAAGCCGCCCCTGCGACGCAAGCACGTCTGGTCGATCCGGACGAAACTCCAGATCGAAGGCCGCGCTCGCGACCTCGCCATGTTCAATCTGGCAATCGACAGCAAGCTTCGTGGCTGCAATGTCGTTGCCATTCGGGTCGAGGATGTCGCCGCCGGCGGCTACACGGCCGACCGCGCAACGGTCCGACAAAAGAAACTGGGCGACCCGTCAGATTTGAATTGAGCGAACAGACCCGCCAGGCGGTCGATGACTACCTAAAGGCCACCGGCAAACGGCCCCGGCGAGTTCTTGTTCACCGGCCGTCGCGGTCCTGACCGCAATAATATGCCCGGCTCGTGTCGGAGTGGATCGGAAGCGTCGGGCTGGACCCAAGGCTGTTCGGGACGCATTCGGTGCGACGGACAAAAGCTACCCTGATCTACCGGCGGACTGGCAATCTCAGGGCCGTCCAGCTTCTGCTCAGAAGGGCGACATACTGCCCACGAACAACAGGCTGAAGCACGCATCACTTACCGATTTCACCCCCGCTTTGGCGAGATCGTGCGCGTTAGGCTGCGGCTTCAGCGAGGCGGCGCCGCGTTTCTCGTTGTGCACCAACTTGACGGTACCTTTGCCTGCCTTCCGGCGTGGATGACTGACGAGGCTGCGTCCGGATTCGAAATCGGCGTTGAGCCGCATTTTCCCCTGGATGTTCTTTGCTCCCTCCGCAACGAGGTCGATGCGCTTCTAGGCTTTCTGGCGTCCGAATCAAAAACGGAGCGACCAGAGAATGACGCACCGATCCGAGAATCTCCAGCCAAGTCTGTTCGAGGCCGAGCGACCGTGCGTCGAACTGCGTGCAGCTCAAAAGAGCGAGCTCGCGATGGTCATCGAGGTGCTGCTGCGCGAGATTTCGTCCTGACCCGCGTAACCGTCGTCACCAATTTTACTGTTCGGCGTTGGGTTGCAGAGCGGCCAGCAAGAGTGTCAGCCAAGCCCGCTGGCTCGCCAAACCTGAGAACCAAAGTTACTTCAGCGGCCCCGTGAACGTCGCCCGGGTCCAGGGGTGGCGGGCGCGCCATCCCGGCTATTGGCGCCGGGGTCGACGTGCCGGCCGTGCGTTACAAGATGTCTCAATGGCGCAACCCATTGATTTGACTTTCGAAACAGCCAATGCGGCGCGGTCGCCGTTACAAGATGTCTTGTCGGCGCAACCTGCTGTTCTGATTGGCTTAATCGCTCATTTGGTGGGGACGCCGTTGCAAGATGACATCGTCCGCACCACGGACCGCTTGCTACGACTGGGCCAAGACATTCTCGCTACATCCGCGGCGCGGGCGGCAACACCTGTGCCTGACTTCGGATCTGGTCGTGATCGATTACGAGACGTTCTGCAAAATCCGCGACTGCCATGATCGCCAGGGCCTGACGATCGCGCAGACTGCCCGTGTGTTGGGCCTCCACCCACAGACCGTGGCGACGTGGGTGGCGCGATCGCGCTTTGAGCCGCGCCGTAGCCGGCCGCGCGGCAGCGTCCTTGATCCCTTCAAGCCCCGCGTCACACGGCTACTGGACACCCACCCTTACAGCGCTCAGCAGATCTTCCAGCGTCTGCGCGAGGAAGGATATCGCGGCGGCATGACGGTGCTGCGGGATTACATCCGCCGCATCCGACCCACCAAGCGGCCGGTCTATCTCAAGCTGCACTTTGCTCCCGGCGAATGCGCGCAGGTCGACTGGGGGGCCTACGGAACCGTCGCGGTGGGCAATACCCGTCGCCGGCTTTCGTTCTTCGTCATGGTGCTGGCGTTCAGCCGCCAGATGTTTGTGGAGTTCACTGTCTCCCAGACCATGGAGCATTTCCTCGCCTGCCACGAACACGGCTTCGCGGCGCTGGGTGGCGTGCCGTCCAAAATCATGGTCGACAATCTCAAGTCGGCGGTTCTGCAGCGCCTGGCCGGCGCCGCACCGGTGTTCAATCCGCGCTATCTCGACTTTGCCCGCCACCACGGCTTTGCGATCGAGGCCTGCAATGTCGCCCGCGGTAACGAGAAGGGCCGCGTCGAGCGAGGTGTGGGCTACGTCAAAAAGAATTTCCTGCATGGGCTCGAGTTGACCGACTTCAGCACGATCCACGCGGCCGCACAGCTCTGGCTCGACACCATCGCCAATGTGCGCATCCACGGCGAGACGCAACAGCGACCCGTCGATTTGTTGGCGCAAGAGCGTCCACGTCTGGGACCGCTCAATTCGCACCCCTACGACATCGCACACACTTCGACCAGCGTCGCCTCCAGCCAATTCCGTATCACCCTGGACATGAACCGAATTCGTCGATTACACTGACTAAAAGGTCGGGATCACTGAGCCGGGGGTCATCGCGAAGCCGCCGCGCCAACTGCTTGCTATGCTCAATCGCAGCATCGGCTGCAAAAAACTGTAAGCCCGCTCTGTCCCTAGTCGTCACTCCGCCCTTGATATCAAAATAATAGGTCAGCATGGGTGATCCCTCGTCGAAGAGGGAGTCCCGAACGATGATCGCCGAGGCTCCCGTCAACACCGAAGCTACTGCGTTGAGCGGTCGGCACCCCTCGTTGGGGAGTTCGGAAGTCGGCAAGATGCTAATCGATCTAAAGCGATCCGCATGTCAGGATAAACCTGACTGGACGGGCTTCACAGTCGGCCCATGACGTACCGCGCGCTCGCGTTTTCCTGGGAGGTTGCTACGGAAAGGTTCATCCATCAGCAAAATCTTGAACTCTATCGGAAGCTCTTAGCCGACTCGAACGATATGGATGAGGGTCGACGTCAGATAGTCTTGAAGCTGCTGGCGGCCGAAAAGGCCAAGCACCGGCAGCCGCCCAAGAGCAACTAAGATTGCGTCGCAATATTGATGTCGGTCAATACATATGCGGTTAGTCGCGCCAATTTGGCCCCGATGGCCAACTTTGTCTTTCGATGTCCGCAAACGGGGTTAAACGTCCAGCACAGCTGGCCGGACGACGAGTGGCCCGACGACGACAAGGTCTATGAGACCGTTGCTTGCCTGGCTTGTGCGCGAATACATCTGATCAACAGATTGACCGGGAAGCCGTTGGGCCACAGGGACTAATGGCCGAGGACCATGTCATCCGTGCTTGGCTCATCGATGGCGACACACGCGGCCTGCGTCGCCGACAATACGAGGGATACGAGCTGTCGTTTTGAACAACGCTAGGTGGCGTCGTGAAAAAATACACGGCCCGCGTTGGGCTGGCGCTCAGCGGAGCCGTGCAGCCGCGCTACCATTCGCGGCAGGATAAGAGACGGGAAATCGGTCCCGCGCATAACACCGTGAACAGCGCCATTTGTGACCGCCGCTCGGCGAGATGCTGAGGTGAACCTACAGGCGCAAATGACACGCATATTGATCTAGCGCAATGCTGTGCTCAGCTAGCGTTACTCCGGTCGCGGAGGACGCGGCCTGCGCGGCGGAATGTCTACCCTGGCCGGTGGTTCGACCCGTACCGGCTCCGGTAATCGAGCGGCCTCTGGAACTCTGTTTTCTCTAACAAGCCACGCCGCACGGTGCCCATAACGCCGTTGCGGTCGCTCCTCGGTGTCGTCTGATTTCATGTTGGTGAGTAGCTAAGCAATCTTTTGGTCGAAGCGGGGTGCGTCAGGCCGCTCCAATTCGTCGGCCTTGCTTGTGTATTCGTCGACTAGCGCCTGCAACATTCGTAGCGTGCGCTCGTTCGTAAGGTGCCGCGCAAGACTGCGGCACGTTTCGGCCTTATCGCGAAACTTGGTCGCTACGATCGATGACATTCCCAAGAAATATCACGAATTTGTAAATCAATTCGTAAGGTGTCGCAGCGCAGGCAGCGATGACATGTACGAGCCCAAGCCCCAAACACTGGAAATTGCCCCGCCGTCACACACGAACGGCCATTCTTATCTCGATCTAAAGCGAAAAGCCCCCACTCAGCAGGGCAGCGGGATTTGAGGGCCTTCGGGCGACAGCAGGCGACGACGGCTGCTGTGGCAAAATTCCTGCAAGAAAATTCGCAGTCATCCATCAGGATGGCGGGCTTCAGGTAACGCTGGAACTCGCGCTTGAGACGACCGGCGGACTGCGCTGCCGCAAGAGTGTTGATGATGTCGACGGCTGTGGTGAACAGCACCGAGTGTCCATTCAGGCAGGCGGTGTGGCCAAGAGCGATCGACAAATGCGTCTTGCCGAGGCCGACGTTGCCGATCAGGACGATGTTGGTCTGGGTTGCGATGAAGGCCAGACGGAACAGGTTCTGGATTTGCGGGCGGTTGATTTTTTTGGGCCAACTCCACTGGAAGTCATCGAGGGTTTTGATCACGGGGAAGCGCGCGTTCCTGATGCGCCGCTCGATGCTGCGGTTCTCGCGCATCGCGGCCTCGCCCTCAACCAGCTGCTCCAGATAATCCAAATGCGAGCGCTGCTGCTCGGCAGCTTTGGTGGCCATGGCCTGGTAATGGCCCGGAATTTACGAAGCAGACTTTATCGAGATAGGGCACGTGCGCTAGCAAACGCTCGGCGAGAATGCCGGCTAGCGTCGACACATCCATTTGGACCAGATTGGGAAGTTCGCTGTCGAGAACGCTTTTCAACGCCTCACACAAAACAGGATGATTGCGCCCGATGGCAAAGACTCCAAAACCACTCAATAGGTCGAGATAACGGTTGCCGTCTCGATCATAGAGATACTGGCCCTTGCCACGGCAAAAGCCAACGTCGTAACCGATTGCTTTGAGGACCCGCACCATCTGCTCGTTGAGATGGCGCCGATGTATTGCGTAATGATCATGTTCACGTAGCGCAAATAACTTGGCCATATCGTGGGTCATGAGCGTCTCTCAAGTTGCAGCAAGATGCAGGATTGTCACCAAAGTTCTTTGTAGTTTGGAAATAGCTTTAGTGTCGCATCGTAGCTCACCGGCACGATCTAGGGCAGCGCCAGCCTAAATATCGCATTTGGAAGGGCCGACGTATGGCGCACGTATAGATCAATTGGATCGAGTTGGTGCCTCATATGCAGCTTCGGATCATAGTTCAGGCCGCTACTGCGAAACCATTTGTACCCTTTGCTGATCCCCCAACTGATCATGTCCCGAACGACATAGTGATAGAGATGCAGGTCGAGTGCGACGGCGTAGTCGAAACCTACATACTCCGCGTACAGCGAATCTCCCTGCAACATGCAAAGGCTAAAAGCCACCAGCATGTTTCCGCGACGCCACGCGAAGAACCGGACCTTATCGCTCATTCGTTGGCCGAGCTGGCGGAAGAAATCCTTGGTGAGCTTCTCGAATTGCATCCTTGAGCGGTCGAACACCTGCAGATAGAGCGGATAAATCTCATCGACGAAACTTGCCGCATCGTCGGTGACTTCAAGCGAATGTCCGTCATGCCGGCTGTCGCCTCGAGCTTCTTGCGCAATTTCTTTTCGCGTTGAGCTCTTCAGCGCCCTCGCCATGTAAGCTTCGAAGCTTTCATATCCAATATCGAGCATCGTCATCGGCATGCTTGGCGCGCGCGAAGCCGCGTTGCACGAAGTAGTGAAGGATATTGCGATAGCGAGAAGGAAATTCCTTCAGCACGATGAGTTGCGCGTTGAACGATCTCGCTTGCTCGATTATGCCGTTTGACAACGTTTCCGCGACGATGTCGACAGGCAGAGTTTCCGTAGCCGCGAGGTGAGCCTCCCCGGCGGAACAACCAACCATCAAGGCGCGCAGTTTAAGGAAACGCGGATAGAATCGTCGGACGAGCGAAATCAAATAAACTCGTTCAGCGCCGAGGCCTTCCAGAATATCCTGATCGACGAGGAAGAACGGTTGGATCGCTCGTGTGTAGCCTCTGCTATCAACAATCGCAAAATATCGGTGCTCGAAGTGACCCCGGATAGTATCGTCCAGAATCTCGTAATACCGATAATCTTTTCGCTGGTCGGTGAAAGTAGACGTCCAGGGCGCGCATCCGGAAAATTCGGCACGCGAAACAACGGAAATCGAGAACGATTTACGGCGCGCGCTGGAAGCGCTCGGACCAATAGCGCTCATCTCTCATCTCCCCACTCCGCAGGGCTCCAGGAATTCATAACCCCGCGCAGCGCTAATTATTTCCTCCCTATTGGATTGCAAGGTGGGAAGCTTTTGCCACTAAACCGTGATTGCGTCTGCCTTACTCGGGGATGGTTAAGATGCCCAACGAGACGATGAAAATAATTTCCGTGTCAGACACTGTCGCGTTTGTCATTTGAAAAACTCGGATCCCTCCGATCTTCTTATCGTCTGATCCGATGTCTCCTCTTGGCACGAAGCTGTCGATCCGGGACGTCTGCTGTCTAGTCGCTATCGGGGGAAAGCTGACGTGGCGCGGACAGCCCATTCGGGAGCGAATGACTTAGATCTGACATCGAACGGATACAGGACGACCAGCGATCGATTTCGGCATTCCGCCGCGCAATAGAGGAAACCAGTTGGCGGCTTCCTTCGCCTCGTGTGTTGGAATACGTTTTGCTATTCGCCCTTCGAACTACCGACAGAAGAAATTATACAGTGACAGTGCCTCCTATTGCGGGAGCTCGGCGACGGTGCCCCATTGACGACCGATCGCCGAGCGTCGAAATCCCAGGCCGTGCCAACCAGGCAGACCGCGTACAGTCGGCCCGTCAGAAATCCAAAGCCGCTACGGAAGCTCGGAAATCAGCTTGGTCCATTCGGGTTCGGTCCAAGCCCGGGAGGTACGGGTGCGCACGTTTCCCAGCGAACCGGTTGCAAGCGCGAATTTGGTGACATGGTCCCCGAGAGGTGCTTCGGCGATAACAAGGAGGTCATGCTCGCCAGAGGTGAGACAAATTTGCTTGATCTCGACCCCGACTTTCTTGGCGAGTTCTCTCGCCGCTTGACTGCGCTTGGGAGCGTCCTTGACCGAGCGAATTCCCTGGTCGGTCCAGTTGATCGTCAATATGAATGTCGGCATGTCGTCCTCCATAGGTCAAACAGGCTCATTGCTTGCCGCGCGCGCGGCAGGCCAACCTGCTCTATGTTGAAGTTGCGAGAGCGCCACAAAGGTCGGCGCTGCTTTCAGACTGCGAGCCTGCCGACGGCCTGATCGCTGCCCATTCCAGCAGGCGGCGACGTCGGCTCGTCCCGTCTTAAAGGGCAGCTCATCACACGTTACGCGATGTCACGCGCCTGAGAAAGGGCTCCCGCGTTTCTATCCCGAGCGGAACCGGCCGGGCTTCCCCCAACCAAGGCAAGCTCCTGATCGCTATTATCTGAATTCTCGAGCTGCACCGGAACTCAGTGCGTGTTTTGGGGTATGCGGGTTGAGATCACGATAGCGGCCGGCCCACGGTCAGAATGACGAGATTCCCCAATCTCGGACATCGGGTGGCTGAATGCAGGCGGATGTAGTGCGAACCCCTCATCCGCTGAAGCGGATTAACCGAGGAGCCTTTTTCATCCGCAATTCGACAGCATCTTCTGGAGTATTGCCTCGACCGAGTGCGGCGAAATCCCAAGTTCAATAAATCCAGGCATCTTCGCCGATGACACGGTGTCGATTTGCATCAGCTCCACTTGATTGCGCGTGAGGAGCGGACTCGGGAGCATTTCGGAGGCCCATGCGAGTGCATGCCAAACGGCAAGCGGGATTGGAATCAGTCGGGGCGCAAGGCCAGCTTGGCGCGCAACGGCTCTGAGAAACTCCTCGTAAGAGTAAACGCGAGGACCGCCGAACTCGAAGATCATTGAAGGCGTCTCGGCTTGCTGCATGATCCGGCCAATCGCCTCGGCAACATCCTCCACATAGACCGGCTGCAATCTGGTCAGGCCGCGGCCGAACATCGGATAGATTGGAAGCCGGCGGAGGAGCTTGAGGATGGTCGTGAGAAACGCGTCGTCCGGTCCAAACATCACCGCCGGTCGGACGAGAATTGCATCGGGGAACGCGGCCCGGACCGCCAGTTCGCCTTCGCCGCGCTTTCGGATGTACCGTGATTGTGAGGCGGCGTCGGCGCCGATTCCTGAAATGTGAATGAGCCTTTTCGACTCCGGCCCGGTGCGCTTGAGCTGCTACCCGTTGGGCAGCCTCGACGTGAACGGAATGAAAAGTCTCCTGTCCGTGCTCGACGTAAAGACTGACTGCATTTACAACGCCGTAAGCGCCGGCAAGCGCATCCGCGACCGATCGTTCGTCGTGAATGTCGGCCTCTACGGATTGAAGTTGCGGATCATCAGGACCAAACAGTCTGTGTCCCCGATCCGGATGCCTTGACGCGATCCGAACGGGAAATCCGTGAGAACGCAGATGCCGAACGATGCGGCGGCCGAGAAAGCCGGTTCCGCCGAACACGGTAACGGTGCGATCGTTCGTTGCCACCACGATTCAAATTCGCCAATTCATGTGGGATCGAACGGTCCTCCGGATGCGGTGGGCCGCCCGCCGTCAGCTATTGATTCTTTGCTGGTGCGCCTGGAAGCACGGCTGCCACACCTTCCGGATTGATGTTGAAGGCCAAGAATATCAACGGCTCGTTGCCTGGGTTTCCCCATTGGTGCACGAGAGCGTATGGTTCATAGATCAAGGAACCCGGTCCCCTTGCTTCTGTCTTACCGTCGACCGTGTTGGCGCCGGTGCCGGCAGATGATAAAGTATAGAGCCGCGCCTGACCGATGGTGTGGCGGGTTGGAGGGCATCTGCGCCGGAAATGTGACTCGCGTGAGATTGAGATCATAACCGCCTGGCTTCAGGTCGGGGATCGGAGTCGCGGTGCGATATAATTCTCTCACGGCGGCAGGTGCCGTCTCGACAGGCCGACCCAAGTCCACAGCGGGGACAAGGAAGAAGTGGAGGAAAGTTGATGGCCCTCCGCTGCCCGCCGTTAACGCCGCGGTCTTTCCGCCGGCGATGAACAGCCCCTCTCCGGCGTTGAGCATTTTGGCCTCGCCATCGAGCGCGACCTCGGTCGATCCTGACATCTGGTAGAGGATGCCGTTGGCCGCCGAGACGCTGCTCTTCTCGTCAGGCTGAAGAGTGATGCTCACCGCTTTGAAATGGAGCGGCACGTCCGTGACGGTCGGCAGTTTGGTTGCGGCGACCACTGTTCGCGTAATTGCCGGTGGAGCCGGGGTAGTTTGTGCGGTCCCGGAGGCGGGAAGCGCCATCGCGCCGAGCAACAGTAGTCCGGTTGTCCTGAACTGCATGATTGCCTCCCAGGTTCAGCGGATAATCGGAGCACCATACGCTCTCCCGGCGCCTCTTGGAATGGCAGGCCGCTTCGGGCTGCTATTGGACGGAAACCGGGAGCAAAGGCCGAGCGAAACTGAGTTCGTGGCCGTCGGGGTCAATTAGATGGAAGAAGCGCTCACCCCATTCGGCATCGCGGGGCACGGTAGCTGGCTGGTATCCCGCTGCGACCGCACGGTCGTGAAGTGCGTCAACATCGGCAACGTAGAAGATTACCCGCCCCCACCAGAACCAGCGCCGCTCGGCAGGCTGGGCGATGAGGTTGAGATAGCTCGTCCCTGCTCGAAAGCTGGTGAATGGTGACTCTTCGCCGCCATGCAGGACCTCAAACCCCAGCGCGCGGTAGAATCGAACAGCTCGTGGCATTTCGTGGGTGCCCAGTGTGACCGCGCTGATCCCTTCGATCATGGACAGAACCCTCCTGTTTAATTTCCCTGCGCCGTTTGTAGTCGACACTTCTCCACCGGTCGGAACAAAGTCGAGCGCGCGACGCACAGGTAACCGCCGCCTCATAGATCGACTGGATCAGGAATATCCGCAATGGACGAAGCTGGTTCATGGGACATGCTTGAATCTTGGGGTATCTCATCTGGCTTCAATGAAGCGACGCCTCGGCGCACGGATCGGTATCACGGCCGTGCTGCACAGCTGGGGCTCAGCGCTCACCCATCATCCGCACGTGCATATGATTGTGCCAGGTGGAGGCCTCTCGTTCGATAACGCGCGATGGGTCGCCGCGCGTCCCGACTTCCTCGTCCATGTCAAGGTGCTGGCGCGCCTGTTCCGCGGCAAAATGCTGGCGATGCTCATGGCGGCGCACAAAGCCAATCAATTGACGTTCTTCAACACCCATGCCGGACTTGCCGACAAGAAAACATTCAAGCGTTTCATCGCCCCGCTGCGGCGCATCAAGTGGGTGGTCTATTGCAAGGCGCCATTCGCAGGGCCCGAGCAGGTCCTGCGCTATCTCTCCCGTTACACCCATCGCGTCGCCATCTCGAACCGCCGCCTCGTTGCAGCCGACGACGGCGCGATTGCGTTCCGATGGAAAGATTATCGCCTGGAAGGCCCCGAGCGCTGGAAGACGATGCGGCTGCACCCGCACGAGTTCATCAGACGCTTCCTGATTCACGTACTGCCAAAGGGCTTCCATCGCATCCGACACTACGGGCTCTTTGCCAACACCAACCGCGTCGAGAACATCGCGACAGTCCGCGCACTTCTCAACGTCGCCCCGCCTGCCGCCGACACGCAAGAGCAGCCGGATATCGCCACAGAAATACCACGTGTGCTGCCTTGCCCTTGCCCGCGCTGCGGCGGCCGCATGATCGTGATCGAGACCTTCGAACCCGGCTGCGACCCAAAGTGGCGCCCGATGCCGAACAGGATCACACATCACGACCGAGACATCCCGTAAGCGTCGCTATTTCCCCGTTCAGACGCGCTGGCCCAAAGCCGGCAACAATCCCTCTCGCCCAAATCGCCGCGCTCGACGCTCCCTGAGCTCGCTGATTGGTTCCCAGCACTTGCCCAGACGTCCATCGCCCGCTTCCGGTCCCAGTACGCAGACCCGCCGGCTGCATTCTGCCGATATCAGATCTACCCACGAGCTCAGCACCAGCATTAAATCCCCATAGCGACCGCTGCCCTGCCGGCGCTCAACCTCCCGCGACTTCGTGCCTTGGCGCTTTTCGGCCGCCGGCCGCCTAAGCGCGTGGATAAACCTGCATCCCGGCACTGGATGTAGGGCAGCTGCAAACGCTGCAGCTGCGCGTCCAATCGCGTCAGGTCAGTCGGGGTCTGAGATCCCCGAAAACTCGCCGGCCTTCGGGTGCATAGGCGAGACCGAGCGCGATGCGCTGATCCGGACGCAAGGCATTGATGTCTTGCCCGCGGAACCGGATCGTCCCTCCCACCATCGGCGCCATACCCATCAGCGCGCGCACCACCGAGCTTTTTCCGGCGCCGTTCGCTCCGAGAATGGCGAGAACCTCGCCCTTGCGCAGATCGAATGAAATGCCCTGGACCGCGGCGACCTTGCCATAGGCGACCGCAAGGTCCTCGACGACAACAGGACATCAGACGCTTCAGGCGGCAGTGTCTGCATCAATACCATCCTCCGGACCGAAATAAGCCTCCTGGACGCGGCGATCCGCGATGACATCGGCGGCCAAGCCGTCGGCGATCTTGATCCCGTAAGCGTCGCCATTTCCCCGTTCAGACGCGCCGGCCCCAAGCCGGCAACAATCCCTCTCGCCCAAGTCACCGCGCTCGACGCTCCCTGAGCTCGCTGATTGGTTCCCAGCACTTGCCCAGACGTCTATCGCCCGCTTCCGCTCCCAGTACGCAGACCCGCCGGCTGCATTCTGCCGATATCAGATCTACCCCCGAGCTCGGCACCAGCATCAAATCCCCATAGCGCCCGCTGCCCTGCCGGTGCTCAACCTCCCGCGACTTCGTGCCTTGGCGCTTTTCGGCCGCCGGCCGCCTCACCGCGTGGATAGACCTACATCCCGGCAGCCGAAAACCTCCACAGCAAGAGACTTAGTGGCGCAGCAATTGCGACCTTCATTCGATTATTTCGTCGGCGCGGCCGCTTAGGTTAAGCGGTACGCTGATGCCGAGCGCTTTTGCCGTCCTTAAATTGATGACCAGCTCGACTTTGCTTATCTGCTGGACCGGCAGATCGGCGGGCTTGTCGCCCCGCAGAATACGGCCGGTGTAGCCACCTGCTACGCGGTATGTTTCTGTTGTACGCGCTCCATAACTCAGCAGACCTCCGGATACGACGAACTCGCGCCAGTGGGCAATCGATGGCACTGCATGACGGAGCGTCCATGCGGCGAGCGGTTCGATCCGGCTACTGAAGAATGCACCAGGGCTGATCACGAGGCCGCCCGCTCGCAACTGGACTACCTTTGCGAGGGCTGCATCGAGGTCACGTTCGGTGCTGGCATTGAGGACCTGGAGATCAAGCCCGAGGGTGCGGGCCGCCGCCTGCAATTCGCTCGTGAAAGGCCCAGCGATGGCGGGATCGGCCGGGTTCACCAGCAGGACCATGACAACAGCCGTGGGAACCAGCTCATGCAGCAATTCAAGCCGCTTCGGCGCTACCTCCACATTGGTTTGGGTGACACCCGTGACATTGCCGCCCGGCCGGTTAAGACTGGCGACGAGGCCGAGTTGGACCGGGTCGCCGCCCATTTCGAAGACAATCGGGATGGTCGTGGTCGACGCCTTGACCGCAAGCGCCGCCGGAGTGGTGGTCGCGGCAATCACAGCCACATGACGACGAACCAGATCGGCCGCCATCGCCGGCAGCCGATCATTCGGCCCTCCGCCCAGCGATATTCGATCACAACGTTCTGGCCTTCAACGTAGCCGGCTTCTTTCAAGCCCTGACGGAACGCCGCAACCATGAGCGAAGTTAGGTAGCCATCAGGCGATCCCACGTTGAGAAAGCCAACCACGGGCATGGCCGATTGCTGTGCGCGCGCCGCGAGGGGCCACGCCGCCGCCGCTCCGCCAAGAAGCGTTATGAACGTGCGCCGTTGCATGTGGGCCCCCCGGCGAAGATGCCTCGTAATGCCTGAACCTAGCACTTTGCGACCGTGCCGCGACTGAGAAACGTCGCTTCCCCGCAAGAACTGATCAGGCCCGATGTCCGGTTGGGTCAGGGAACGAACCCGCTTTGCGGGAGCGCGCTGCGCGCGGAGCGGAGCCAGTGGCACCGATGGAGTGACGAGGTAAGCGGAAGACGGTGACAAGCCGGGCGTCCTGTCTTGAGAATCGAGGGGTTCTAGCAACCTCCACCTCAAGACAGGAGCATCCCGATGAGTGATAAGCCCATCAGCCCGCTGCGCCGGCGCATGATCGAAGACATGACGGTGCGCAATTTCGTCGAGGAGACGCGCAACAACTATATCCGGCACGTCCGGACATTTACAGCCTTTCTCGGCCGCGCGCCGGATACGGCCGCGCCTGAGGATCTTCGCCTTTTCCAGCTGCATCAGACGCAGATCGGGGTGCGTGCGCCGAGCATCAATGGCTCGGTTGCGGCGCTGCGTTTCTTCTTCACCGTGACGCTCGACCGCCCCGAGATGGCACGGCACCTCACGTTCGTGCGGGAGCCGCGCAGGATCCCGGTGATCTTGAGCCTGGAGGAGATCGCACGGCTGCTGGAGGCGGCCCCCGGGCCGAAGTACAAGGCCGCGCTGAGCGCCGCCTATGGCGCCGGACTGCGGGTCTCCGAAGTCGTGGCGCTGAAGGTGTCGGATATCGATTCCGAGCGCATGCTGCTGCGCATCGAGCAGGGCAAGGGGCGCAAGGATCGCTTTGCAATGCTTTCCCCGCTGCTGTTGGAGTTGCTGCGCGATTGGTATCGCATCGCCCGGCCCACGGTCTGGCTGTTCCCGGGCCGTGATCCGCTGCTGCCGCTGACGACGCGGCAATTCAATCGCGTCGTTCATGCCGCTGCCGATAGGGCGGCGATCAAGAAGCGAGTGACGCCTCATACATTGCGCCACAGCTTTGCCACCCACCTGCTCGAAGAGAAAACCGATGTGCGTTTGATCCAGGTTTTGCTCGGACATGCCAGGGTCGATACGACCGCGCTCTACGCGCAGGTGGCCACCAACGTGATCCGCGCGGTCATGAGCCCGTTGGATCGGCTCACGCCGCTGACACCGGAGAACAAGCCGCCGGCATAAGCCACGGCGATCATGGCTCGCCCCGCCCTGGAGATCGCGGATATCTTCCGCGACCACGGGCCCGCTTGGCGTAAAGCCAATGCAGGTCACGTCAGCCTCGGCCAGTTGAAGGTGATGTCGGCGATCGAGAGCTGCCGCACGGTGGCTCTCGGCGGCCATGTCATGCGCTGCGAGGACTGCTCGCACACGCAGATCGCCTATAACAGCTGCCGTAACAGGCATTGCCCCAAGTGCCAGGGCTCGCAGGCGCTGGCATGGATGAAGCAGCGCAAGTCAGAACTGCTGGACGTCCCTTACTTCCACGTCGTGTTCACGCTGCCGGCGCGGATTGCCGCCATCGCCTACCAGAACAAGGCCGTCGTCTACGATCTCTTGTTCAAGGCTTCCTCGCAGACAATGCGCACGATTGCGGCCGATCCCAAGCACCTGGGCGTCAAGATCGGCTTCACCTCGGTGCTCCACACCTGGGGCTCCGCGATGACCCATCATCCACACGTCCACATGATCGTGCCGGGCGGTGGGATATCGCTCGACGGCACGCGCTGGATCGGCTGCCGTCCAAACTATCTCTTGCCGGTGAAGGTGCTGTCGCGGCTGTTCCGCCGCCTGATGCTGGAGATGCTGCTCGCCGCACACGACGCCGGCCGCCTGCAGTTCTTCGGCGACCACGCCCACCTCGCCGGCAAGGCCGCGTTCAAGGCCTATCTCGCGCCGCTGCATCGCACCAAGTGGTTCGTCTATAGCAAGCGGCCGTTCGCCGGGCCGGAGCAGGTGCTGGCCTATCTGTCCCGCTACACCCACCGCGTCGCGATCTCCAACAGCCGCCTCATCGCCGCCGACGCGACCGGCGTAACGTTCAGCTACAAAGACTACCGGATCGAGGGACCCGGCCGCTACAAGACCATGACGCTCAAGCCGGACGAGTTCATCAGGCGGTTCCTGATCCACGTCCTGCCTAACGGATTCCACCGCATACAGGCACTGCGGTCTGCTGGCCAGCGGCACCAAGACCGAGACCATCGCGCGGGCGCGTCAGCTGATCGCTGCGGTGGCACCTGTGCAAACCGTGCACCAGCCGCAGCCTCCCGATAGTGCCGCGGCAACCGACCAGGCGACCCACCCGTGCCCGTGTTGCGGCGGTCGCATGAACATCATCGAGACCTTCAAGCGCGGCTCGACACCGCATCACCGGCCGACCGGTCCAATCATCGCCGTCAGGATCGATACGTCATGATCACACTAAAACGACGCACTCACAACCTTGCCCAGCGTCGGTTGCTGACCGGCGCCGACCACGCTCGCGCGAATGCGCCGTCCCGACAGCTACGCATCCCTGCAACCGACACACTCAACAACAGTCTCAATCATAAACCCGAGCTATCGCTGCCTGCCAGCCGCCTCGAAGCACACGGCACTCCCGCGCTCGCACCTTCCGCATCAGCCAAATCCCCATAGCGGCAGTGCGCGGCATTCTCCGCGCCCCATCCCCCGCGGGTTCTTTCCTTGGCGGCTTTCGGACGCCGGCCACTGGTGTATGTCGCGCCGATGTCGCTGGCCGGCATCCGAAACCCTCAACA
>CAWGKJ010000026.1:0-29565 GCA_963823115.1 uncultured Alphaproteobacteria bacterium
GACCATATTGCTCACCATCGCTGACATCGGCATGTTCGGCTATGTGTCGATGCGCCGCAGGGCGGCTACGACATGGAACGATTTCCCGCGATCCGCGCCTGGATCGAGCGGGTCAAGGCCCGGCCCGGCTGGGTACCGCTGGTCGAGGAGGCCTAAGATGAATATTCCTGTGCGCCGTGGCAAAGAGGTAAAGGCCGGACGTGGCAACGTCCTGCGCTGCAAGGGCTGGCGGCAGGAAGCGATCCTGCGTCTGCTCGAGAACAATCTGGAGAATGGCGAGGATCCCGACAACCTCGTGATCTACATGTCGATCGCGCGCGCGGCGCGCGACTGGAAGAGTTTCGACCGCATCGTGGCGACGCTGACGACCATGCGCGAAGACCAGACCTTATAATGCAGTCGGGCAAGCCGATCGGCGTGTTTCCGGGCCAGTCCACTACGCCGCTCGTCATCATGGCCAACGGCAACATCGTGGGCGAATGGAGCGGAGAGGAAAACCGCCGCAAGCTCGACGACATGGGTCTTACCATCTATCCCGGCATGACCGCGGCGGCCTGGCAGTATATCGGCAGCCAGGGCATCCTGCAGGGCACGTTCGAGACCTTCATGGCGGTCGCGCGCCAGCATTTCGGCGGCACGCTGGCCGGCCGGTTGCTGCTTACGTCGGGCTGCGGCGGCATGAGCGGCGCGCAGCCGCTGGCCGGCAAGCTCGCGGGCGCCTCGACACTGGTGATCGAGGTGGATCAGGCGCGGATCGACCGCCGCATCGCCTCGGGCTATTGCGATGCCACCACCGACGATCTCGACGATGCGATCGCGCAATGGCAGGCCGCGCGCGATGCGCGGCAGCCGCTGGCGCTGGCGTTGTGCGACAACGCCGCGGTCGTGCTGCCGGAACTGGCCAGACGCGGCATCCTGCCCGACATCGTCACCGACCAGACCTTTCCCGACCCTTGAAGGGATATGTGCCGGCGGAATTGTCGCTCGAAGAAGCGAGCACCATGCGGACCGCCGATCCGCAGCGGCTGATGGCGATGGCCCGGAATTCCGTTGCCACGCATGTCCGCGCCATGCTCGGGTTCATGGACCGCGGCGCCATCGTGTTCGAATACGGCAACAGCCTGCGCGCCGAGGCCAAGTCCGCCGGTGTCGAAGACGCGTTCCGGATGCGCTCCTTTGTCGACCTCTACATCCGCCCGCTGTTCTGTCAGGGCATCGGACCGTTCCGCTGGATCGCGCTATCAGGCGATCCGCAGGACATCTTCACCATCGACGACATGATCCTGCAGACGTTCTCGTCCAACCATCCGATCTCGTCATGGATCGAAAAGGCGCGTGAACACGTCAAATTCACCGGGCTGCCGCGCGCGGATCGGCTGGCTCGGCTATGGCGAGCGCAGCCGCCTCGCTTTGCTGGTCAACGAAGCCGTGGCGAGCGGCAGGATCTCCGCGCCGGTCGCCTTCACCCGCGATCATCTCGACTCCGGATCGGCCGCACTTCCTCATCGCGAGACCGAAAACATGAAGGACGGCTCGGACGCGATTGCGGACTGGCCGATCCTCAATGCGCTGCTGAATTGTTCGTCCGGCGCCGATCTCGTCGCCATCCACGGCCTGGGCGGGCGCGGCGTCAGCGCCGGCGTCACGATCGTTGCCGATGGCAATCCGGCAACCGCCGAGCGGCTCAAGCGTGTTCTCGACGGCGATCCCGGCATCGGCGTGCTCCGTCATGCCGACGCCGGCTACGACATCGCGATCGAGCAGGCCGAGCGCACCGGGCTCGCCGCGACCGTGCCGCTCGTCCTTCCTTCCTGAGGCCGGACAGCGGGGCCCGCCTCAGCCGTTGACTTTCCGCGTCCGCTCAATAATGTATAGACATATTTAGCAGGGCGCGTCGGGCCTTGGCCGTGTATGTTCGGCTGCGGCACAGCCGGAGGTCCCGCCGCCGTCCCGTCGAGGAGGTTCGTCTTGCCGTCGATCTACATCGCCTATCTCAACCGTCTCGACATCGACGAGCTCGCGATCACCGACGACGAGATCGTGTCGGCGATAGAAGCGAGCCTCGCCAGCCAGGGAAGGGGCGAAACGGTGATCGAGCCGCGCGTACATCTCGAACCCGGCGTCGCCAATGGGCATTCAACGTGCTGCGCGGCGCCATCAAGGCACCGATCGATTCCGCGGGGGTCAAGATCGTCGGCGACTTCGTCGACAACTACAAGATCGGCTTTCCCTCCGAGCTTGCCGTCCTGGCGCTGTTCGATCCCCGCACCGGCGCGCCGAAGGCGATCCTCGATGCCAGCGGCATCACCGACATGCGGACCGGCGCCGTCACCGCGATCGGCGCCAAGCATCTCGCCCGCAAGAATTCGAAAATCCTCGGCCATATCGGCGCGCGGGGAACCGCCTACTGGAACGTGCGGCTGCTCAATCATCTCTTCGATTTCGACGAGATCCGGGTTCATTCCCGGCGCCCGGAGAGCCGCAACAGTTTTGCCGAGCGGCTGAGCCAGATCTCGGCAAGAAGGTGATCGCGACCACGGATTGGAAGAGTTGCGTCGAGGGCGCCGATATCGTGGTCGAGGCCTCCCGGCTCGACAAGCCGATGCCGATGTTGAAGACCGAGTGGATCAAGCGGGGAGCCCTCGTGGTCCCCTATGGCACGATGAGCGCGATCGAGCTGTCGCTGACCGACATCATGACCAAGCTCGTGGTCGACGACTGGGGCCAGTGCAACGGCGGCAAGTTCGGCAGCCTGCGCGCCCATGTCGAGGCCGGAAAGCTGTCGGAGCAGACCTTGCACGCGGAGCTGGGCCAGATCGTCGCCGGTCTCAAGCCGGGGCGGCAAGGGCGACGATGAGACCAACCTGTTCTGGCATCGCGGACTGTCGCTGTCCGATATCGCGCTCGGCCATGCGATGCTCGAGAAATCCCAGCGCCTGGGGATCGGACAGCGCCTTCGCTTTGCCTGAGCCGGTCGTGACGCCAAGAGTTTCGCAATGCCGTATGTCGCGAATGCACGAATGTATTCGGTCAATCCGGCGGCGGCCTCGGCGTGGCGGGAGCTGTTCGGCTGGCTCGCGCGGGAGTCGGGCGTCGACCTTCAGGTGATCGACCACGCGTTTCCATTGCCGCTGGCCGAGCTGTGGTCGCGCCCCGATCTCGGTTGCGCCTTCATGTGCGGATTTCCCTTTGCGCTGGCGGCGCAGAAGCCGCGCCCGATCGCGGCGCCGGTTCCGGTCGGAGCGCTTTCTTCCAGTCGGCCGGTCTACGCCACGCGGCTCGTGGTGCGCGCGGATTCGGAATACGCTTCGCTCGAGGAGACCTTTGGCGCTCGTCTCGGCTACACGGTCGAGGATTCCCATTCCGGTTACAACGCGCTCCGGCACCACCTTCTGCCGTATCGCGGGCAGCACGGCCAGAAACTTTATCGCGAAAGCGTCGGCCCGCTGTTTACGCCGCGGCGGGTGATCGAGGCGCTGCTCGCCGGCGATATCGACATTGGTCCGTTCGATAGCTATGCGCTGGACCTGATGCTGCGTCCATGAACCCGATCTGGCGCGGCGGATCAGGATCGTCTCGACGACCGATATCGCTCCAATTCCGTTTCTCGTCGCCGCCCCGGAATGTCCCGACGACATCGTGATGGCGCTGCAGGCCGCGATTGCGGGCTTTGGAGATGCTCCCGCATGCGCCGGCCTGAGGGAGCGGCTTTGCCTGCGAAGCATTTGCGCCGTGTCATCGCTGGCGACTACGGCCTGATGACGCGCTGGGACGACGAAGCCCGCGCGGCCGGATATGCGAGCCCGGCTGAGCGGTCGGCTACGGCGGCCTGAACGTTATGCAGCAACACCAGGTAACAGTCGCTGGCGCCGATCGGCACGATCCGGAAGCGGCCGTCGTGCGCTCCAGCGATGGCCGCATCGCCATGATCGAGCGTCGCGACGTCTTGTTCCGAGGCCAGCGTCGTGCTGCCGTTGAAGCGACAGCACGACCGCGATGTCGTTGCGCCAAAGTCGCAGGAAACCGGTTGCCGTATGCGCCGCAATCGATGACTGAAGCGCCGGCGCCGCGTCATCACATTGAGGTCGGTGATCTCGCCCGCGATGAGCCGCGCCGATGTCGCAACGTCGCCGGCGAAGCTGATCGGCTCGGAGCCCGACGTTCAGCGTCACCGGCGCGTCGTTTCCGATCGTCAGCACCACTCCGTTTCCCTTGACGAGTGCCAGGGTGCGGTCGATCTCCGGGAAACTCGGAGAATGGTCCGTCAGCGGCAACCGTCGCCATGCTGATGCGCCAGTCGAACGTGTCCAGCGAAGCGCCGGCCGGCTCTATCGGCGATCTCCGTCGTCGAGCCGCCGCCGTTCTTCCACGGCGTGTACCGGCAATCCCTGGCCCGGATAATCTTCAACGGCCGCGCCTTCCGTCAGCGCAGGCTCGGCAGGTCGAGCTTGTTGGCGCGCGCGCAATCGATCGCGAGGTCGTAGCCGGCGTCGGCATGACGCATCACGCCGGTGGCGGGATCGTTCCACAGCACGCGGCCGATCCGCGTCGCCGCCTCCGCGCGTGCCGTCGCAGACGATCACCATGCCGGCGTGCTGCGAAAACCCCATGCCGACGCCGCCGCCATGATGCAGGGACACCCAGGTGGCGCCGCTGGCGCAATTCAACAGCGCATTGAGCAGCGGCCAGTCCGACACCGCGTCGGAGCCGTCCTTCATCGATTCGGTTTCGCGGTTGGGCGAGGCGACCGAGCCGGAATCCAGATGATCGCGGCCGATCACGACCGGCGCCTTCAGCTCGCCGCGCGCCACCATCTCGTTGAAGGCGAGCCCGAGCCGGTGGCGGTCGCCGAGCCCGACCCAGCAGATGCGCGCCGGCAGTCCCTGGAACGCGATGCGTTCGCGCGCCATGTCGAGCCAGTGATGCAGCGCGGCGTTGTCCGGCAGCAATTCCTTGACCTTCGCATCGGTGCGATAGATGTCCTCGGGATCGCCGGACAGCGCCGCCCATCGAAACGGCCGATGCCGCGGCAGAACAGCGGCCGGATATAGGCCGGCACGAAGCCCGGGAAGTCGAACGCGTCCTTGACGCCTTCCTCGAGCGCCATCTGGCGAATGTTGTTGCCGTAATCGACCACCGGAATCCCCATGCGGTGAAAATCCAGCATGGCGCGGACGTGCTCGGCCATCGATTTCCGCGCGGCGCTGGCCACGCCCTTCGGATCGCTCTCGCGCCGCGATTCCCACTCGCTCGTGGTCCAGCCCTTCGGCAGATAGCCGTTGACGGGATCGTGCGCGGAGGTCTGGTCGGTGACGGCGTCGGGCCGGACGCCGCGCCGCACCAGTTCGGGAAAGATGTCGGCGGCGTTGCCGAGCAGGCCGACCGACACCGGCTTGCGGTCGCGGCCTGCCTGTTCCATGATCGCCAGCGCCTCGTCCAGGCTCGCGGCCTGGCGGTCGAGATAGCGGGTGCGCAGCCGCATCTCGATCCGCGACGGCTGGCATTCGACCGCCAGACACGACGCGCCCGCCATCACCGCCGCGAGCGGCTGCGCGCCGCCCATGCCGCCGAGACCGGCGGTCAGGATCCACTTGCCGCTGAGATCGCCGCCATAATGCTGCCGGCCGAGTTCGACGAAGGTCTCGTAGGTGCCCTGCACGATGCCCTGGCTGCCGATGTAGATCCAGGAGCCGGCGGTCATCTGGCCGTACATCATCAGGCCCTTGCGATCGAGCAAGCTGAAATGTTCCCAGTTCGCCCAATGCGGCACCAGGTTCGAGTTGGCGATCAGCACGCGCGGCGCATCGGCATGGGTGCGGAACACGCCGACCGGCTTGCCCGACTGCACCAGCAGGGTTTCGTCGCCTTCCAGGCGCTGCAGTGTCGCGACGATGCGATCGAAACTTTCCCAGTCGCGCGCGGCGCGGCCGATGCCGCCATAGACCACGAGCTCGCTCGGCTTTTCCGCGACGTCGGGATCCAGATTGTTCATCAGCATGCGCATCGGAGCTTCGGTCAGCCAGGATTTGGCGGAAAGCTGGCTGCCGCGCGCGGCGCGGATCACGCGGGCATTGTCGATGCGGGTCATTGATCTGAATTCCTTCAAGAAAGAAGACGTCGACGGCGCCGCGCCACACCCGGGCATGAAGCGGATTGAAGCCGATCCGGTAGACGAGCTCGGCCGGCCGCTCGATGTCCCAGATGGCGAGATCGCAATATTTCCCGGCGTCGAGGCTGCCGGTTTCCGCGAACAGTCCGAGCGCGCGCGCCGCCTCCCGCGTCACCGCCGGCGATGCATTCGTCGACGGTGAGACGGAACAGCGTCGCGCCCATGTTCATCGCCAGCAGCAGCGACGTCAGCGGCGACGTGCCGGGGTTGCTGTCGGTCGCAAGCGCGATCGGTACGCCGTGGCGCCGCATGGCCTCGATCGGCGGCGTCTGCCGCTCGCGCATGAAATAGAACGCGCCGGGCAGAACCACGGCGACGGTGCCGGTCCGGGCCATCGCCGCGATGCCGTCCTCGTCGGCGTATTCGAGGTGATCGGCCGAAAGCGCGCCGAAGCGCGCGGCAAGCGCGGCGCCGTGAAGGTTCGAAAGCTGGTCGGCGTGAAGACGAACGGGAAGGCCGAGTTCGCGGGCCTTCGCGAACACCCGCGCGGTCTCGTCCGGCGAGAAGGCAATGCCTTCGCAAAACGCGTCGACCGCGTCGGCCAGGCCCTCGGCGGCGACCTGCGGCAGCATCGTGTTGCAGACCGCGTCGATATAGGCGCCGCTGTTGCCCTTCATCTCCGGCGGCACCGTGTGCGCGCCGAGAAAGGTCGTTCGGACCGAGATCGCGCGTTGGCTGCCGAGTTGCCGCGCCGCCTGCAACTGGCGGCGCTCGGTGTCGAGTTCGAGACCGTAGCCGGATTTGATCTCGATGGTGGTGACGCCCTCGGCGATCAGCGCGTCGAGCCGCGGCAGCGTCGCCGCGATCAATTGCTCGGTGCTCGCCTGCCGGGTCGCCTTTACCGTCGAGACGATGCCGCCGCCGGCGCGCGCGATTTCCTCGTAGCTGGCGCCGGCGAGGCGCTGCTCGAATTCCTGGGCCCGGTTGCCGCCATAGACCAGGTGGGTGTGGCAGTCGATCAGCCCCGGCGTGATCCAGCGGCCGTCGCAATTGGTTCGCTGCCTGGCATCGAGCCGGACGGCGCGTCCGCGGCGGGCCCGGCATAGACGATGCGGCCGGCGGCGGCGGCGATCACGCCGTCGTCGACCAGACCGAGGCCTTGGCGGGACGGCGAAAGCGTTGCAAGACGGCATCCGTGCCAGATGTGATCGACCGATGGTCATGAACCCTGCGGACCCGTTGCGACGTTACGCGCTTGGCATTTCGTCTATTTGTCTATACATATTATAGCGCGAGGGCTGGCCTGTCCAGAGATTCGCGGGCGGCTGGAGATAAAGAGTGACGGGATTGTTTTTCGACCAGGCATTGTTGCCGCAGGGTTGGGCACGTGACGTCAGGATCGCCGTCGATGCCGGCCGTATCGTGAGCATCGCCAGCGGCAGCCCGGCGCAGTCTGGCGATGAGCGTCACCGGATCGGGCTTCCCGGCATTTGCAATCTGCACAGCCATGCCTTTCAGCGCGGAATGGCGGGTCTCGCCGAGATCAGGGGCATCTTCTGCGGACAATTTCTGGACCTGGCGCGAACTGATGTATCGCTTCGTCGGCCGCATGACCGCCGACGACATCGAGGCCGTGGCGGCGCAGGCCTATGTCGAAATGCTGGAGGCGGGATTTACCCGCGTTGGAGAGTTTCACTACATCCACCACGATGTCTCCGGCGCGCCCTACGGCAATCTGGGCGAACTCGCCGAACGGATCGCCGCGGCCGCGCACGCCGCCGGGATCGGCCTGACGCTGTTTGCCGGTGTTTTACGCCCATGCGGGTTTTGGCGGTCGCGCGCCCGATTCGGCGCAACGGCGCTTCATCAACGATATCGATCGGTTCGCGCGGTTGATGGAGGCGAGCCGCCGCGCCGTGGCGGGGCAGCAGGGTGCCGTCGTCGGCGTCGCGCCGCACTCGCTCCGTGCCGTCACGCCGGCAGAACTTGACGCGCGTGCGTGGCGCTTGCCGGCGAAGGCCCGGTTCATATCCACATCGCCGAACAAACCCGCGAAGTCGATGAATGCATCGCCTGGAGCGGGCAACGTCCGCTGCAATGGCTGTTCGACCACGCGCCGGTCGATCGCCGCTGGTGCCTCGTGCATGCGACGCATGCGACGCTCGGCGGAAATCCGTTCGATTGCCGCGAGCCGCGCCGTGGCCGGACTATGTCCGATCACCGAGGCCAATCTCGGTGACGGCACTTTCAATGCGCCCGAATTTCTCGAACTGGACGGCATCTTCGGCATTGGCTCGGACTCCAACGTGCTGATCGGCATCAGTGACGAATTGCGCCAGCTCGAATATTCGCAGCGCCTCGCGCTGCAGGCGCGAAACGTGATGGCGTCCGGCGACAACGTCTCGACCGGCCGGGCGTTGTTCGACGGCGCGCTGCGCGGCGGATCGCAGGCGCTCGGCGTGGCCAAATCCGGGCTGGCCGAGGGCGCCTTCGCCGACATCGTCAGTCTCGATGCGGGCAACGTCGCGCTGGCCGGCCGCGCCGGCGATGCCATCCTCGATAGCTGGATCTTCGGCGCCGGCCGCGCGCTGGTGGATTGCGTCTGGGCGCGGGGCCGCAAGGTGGTAAAGGACGGCCGGCATCATAGCCGGGAGACGGTCGCGTTGCGCTTCCGTCGGGCGATCGAGGGGTTGCTGCTGGCATGACCGTGAAATCCAAGCCTGGCGCGAAGGACGGCACGCCGAAGGCGCTCTATCAGCGTATCCGTGGCGATCTCGAAGCCAGGATCACGTCCGGCGACTGGCCGCCGGGGCATCGCGTGCCGTTCGAACACGAACTGATGGAAACCTATTCCTGTTCCCGAATGACCGTGAACAAGGTCATCTCGGCGCTCGCGGAGGCGGGCTTGGTGGTGCGCCGCCGCAGGGCCGGCAGCTTCGTGTCGCGGCCGCGCGTGCAGTCCGCGATCCTGCAGATTCCCGATCTCAAGGGTGAGGTCGAGAAACGCGGCGAACGCTATGAGTACCGGCTGCTCGATCTTCGCAAGCGCGTCGCCTCGGCCCGCGACAAGAGCCGTCTCGGCGTCGGCGCCGGCGCACAGGTACTGGCGGTGCGCTGCCTGCACGAGGCGGAAGGCCAGCCTTTTGCGATCGAGGACCGGCTGATCAATCTGCAGGCCGTGCCGGATGCGCTGCGCGAGGACTTTTCAAAGACCCCGCCGAACACCTGGCTGGTCGGCCATGTTCCCTGGACCGAGGCCGAGCACCGCATCACCGCCTGCAATGCCGACAAGGATCTGGCGAAGGAACTGAAGATCGACGAGGGCGCGGCCTGCCTGGTGATCGAGCGGCAAACCTGGCGCAGCGGCGAGCCGATCACGGCGGTGCGGATCACGCATCCCGGACACCTCTATGATTTGATCGCGCGCTTCACGCCGACCGGCTGAGTGCTTGCCGGCGCCACGCCCATTACTTGCTGGCGGCGCGCTCGACGAAGCTGTTGGTCCACAGATCGTTCTGTGACGCGGCCGCGTCGAAGTCCTTGCCGAAATTGGTACCGACCTCCTTGGAGAACACCAGCTGGTTCTGGAACGCTTGCACGTCGAGCTTGCCGCCACCGGCGACGCCGCTGTTCATGGCCTTGACCGCCGCGACGATGGCCGCCGGATCCATGGCGACGATGCAAAGGACGGAATGCGGATCAAGAAGGGTTTGAGGTTGACGGCGGCATTCTCGCCAACCCCACGCAATGATACCCAACGCACCAACACTGATTAGACCGCGGCCCTCGTTCTTAGCCTCAGTGGCTTCTCGAAGGAGAGTGGCGCGCGCGAGGCGAGTTCAAGAATCGGTCGCTCGTAAAGAAGTACGCCCCGAATTCTTGTCTTTGAGTTAACCTGTTATGAAACTGTCAGCTAATTGACGTCGCAATTGATCCAGATCAATAAACAGAACTGCAGTGAGCACGAGCGGCCCTTGCTTCATCCAGATTCCATAATTCGCGTTCGCGTAGCGGTAGCTCACTTCGCCTCGAAGAGACTCAGCGGAAGCACATGCAAGTCGGTCTTACTTGCGCAGAGGGCGTTGTGCGATGTTCGCCATCCTGCTGTCAGCACTTGTAGCGAACGACGAAATCCGCTTTCGCCTTGAAGGCGACCGCTCCAAATTTGGAATTTGGTAACCGATATTTCTAACGCAACTTCCATTCTCGGATTGTATTTCCAATCATCCGGGGATGAGAAAATGCAGAAGCAGCTTCCAACTAGTCGCAAAGCACCAATCGAGACAATCGACCCGATCGAGAGCCAATCATCGCGTCGACGCGACCCAATTCGTTGGCTTATCGGTTCCGCCCTTCTGCTGATCGCGGCCATCGCGATTGGGACCGCGGTAATGATCTTCAACTTCCGCGATCGGGCGATCAAGAACGGCGAACGCGAGTTGGAAAACGCCGCACGGCTACTTGCCAGCCACTTTGATCAGGAGCTTGAGGATTTTGTAGTCGTTCAAAATGCCATGGCCGCGAAGGTACAAGACATCGACTCGCCCGATGACTTCAAGCAACAGATGTCCACTCGCGAAATGCATCTTTTGTTGCGGGCAAAGTTGGAAGGGGCCACGGATGCAACGGGAGTCAATGTTTACGACGCAGACGGAAGGCTTGTAAATACGTCGGAAATATTTCCCGCTCCGCCTATCAGCGTCGCCGACCGCAAATATTTCGGCGTCCTGAAGTCGTCTCCGTCGGAATCTCTGGGCGTCGAACTATTGCGAAGTCGCGTTACTGGCCAAATGGCAATTCTCATTGCCCGCAAAATGACGGGAGCCAAAGGCGAGTTTTTAGGAGTCGCGACGCGCGGATTTTCTCCTGACAAAATCAGGCGGCACCTTTCGCAGATGTCGCTAGGCAAAGACGCATCCATTTCGATGTTTAGACGTGACGGGACACTATTGGCTCGTTACCCCGGCGATAATGGAATGGCTGGCCGGAAGTTCGAGTGGGCTTCGACAACGCGGAAAGTTCTTTTCAAGGAAAAATCTGCGAAGCTGAGCCCTATCGACGGTAAGCTCAGATTGATATCGGTCGGTTTTCTGACAAACCTTCCCATTGCGGTAATGGCAACAACAACAGTGGAGTCAGCACTCGCTGATTGGCGTGAACAGACATGGCTTCTCGTCGTTGCTGCAGGCACGTCGACCCTGTTGATCGTTGTTGTCGTGCTTCTCGTTATCCGGCGGATGACCCTGCAAAACAGGGAAGCACAAGGCAGGCTGGAGCTACAAAAGCATCGGCTCGACACCGCGCTAAATAACATGGCGCAAGGGCTCGTCCTGTATGACGCATCGGCCCGCATCGTCGTTTGCAACCAGCGCTATGTCGACATGTATGGACTTTCGAACGACGTCATAAAGCCGGGTTGCCACTTTTCCGACGTTATTCGGCATCGAAAGGAAACGGGGACCTTCAAAGGAGATGTCGATGAGTTCTGTTCGACCGTATTAGGTAACGTCGCACAGGGCAAAATTACGCACAGTGTCCTGGAGTCCGGAGACGGGCGTTCAATCCGCATCGTCAACCAGCCGCTCCCAGATGGCGGCTGGGTCGCTACGATGGAAGACATCACCGAACGCCTGCGGCTCGAACAGGAGCGTGACCGAAATCACGCTTTCCTTCACCAGATTATTGACCACATCCCATCGCAGATCACGGTGAAGGACGTACGCGATTCCCGCTACGTCCTGGTAAATCGGATCGCTGAAGCTGAATTCGGGATGCCGCGCGAGGCGGTCGTGGGCAAGACGACATTCGACCTGTTTCCGAGGGCATCAGCTGATATCATCGTTGCAGATGATAAAAAGGCATTGCTAAATCCTGACGGCCTATTTTTGAACGAACACCTGTGGGACAATCAACTACGTGATGGTAAGCGCTATATCACGTCGAAGCGCGTCGGCATTCGGGATCAGGCCGGCGCAATTCAGTATCTCATAAACGTTGTCGACGACGTCACCGAACGGCGGCTCTCGGAAGAAAAGATCGCTCACCTCGCGCATTTTGACTCGCTGACTGACCTGCCGAATCGCGCGCTATTTCGCCAGCAAATTGAACGCGAATTTCTGGGTGCAAGCCGCGGCGAGCGATTTGCCCTCTTTTACATCGACGTCGACGAATTCAAGGGTATCAATGATTCGCTCGGACACCACGTCGGCGACGAACTGCTCAAATGCGTCGCGGAGCGCATCAAAGGCTGTATCAGGGAGGTTGATCTCGTTGCAAGGCTCGGAGGGGACGAGTTTGCTGTTATCCGGAAAGATGTCACCTGCGCCGACGATGTCGTGTGGTTCGCAAAGCGCCTTCAGGAGGCTATCCGGCATCCTTATCAATGCCTCGGTCACCAACTCTCGGCGGATGCAAGCATTGGCATTGCATTGGCTCCCCAGGATGGAGGCGATCTGGATCAGCTCATCAAGAACGCCGATCTGGCGATGTACGCGGCCAAGGCCGACGGACGCCGAACCTATCGTTTCTTTGAGCCGGCGATGGACGCACGTGCGAAGGAAAGGCTTATTCTGGAGCAGGATCTGCGTCAGGCGCTGATGGATGGGAACTTCGAGGTCCAATATCAGCCGCTCGTGAACCTTCGCAGCAATCAGATTACGGGATGCGAGGCGTTGTTGCGCTGGCGTCACCCGGAGCGCGGCATGGTCTCCCCTGCCGAATTTATCCCAGTCGCCGAAGATACTGGTCTTATCAACCAGCTCGGAGAATGGGTGCTCGCTACTGCCTGCGCCGAGGCGGCAAATTGGCCTAATCATGTCAGGATCGCCGTCAATGTCTCCCCAGTTCAATTCAGAAGCCCCACTTTCGGGCTGAAGGTCGCGGCTGCGCTGTCGGCCTCTGGTGTCCTGCCAAACCGACTGGAGCTGGAAATCACCGAGGCGGTCTTAATTCGCGACGATGAGACCGCCCTGGGCATTCTGCACCAGCTTCGAGCGCTCGGAGTCCGTATCGCGCTTGACGATTTTGGTACCGGCTATTCCTCGTTGAGTTATCTGCAACGCTTTCCCTTCGACAAGATCAAGATCGACCGCTGCTTCGTCAACAATATCGTCGAGACCGGCGGGTCGGTCTCGATCGTACAGGCGGTGGTGAATATCGCCGCAGCGCGCAACATGACAACCACCGCCGAGGGTGTCGAGACCGAGCAACAAAGGGAAGTTTTGCTGTCGCTCGGGTGCACGGAGATGCAAGGTTATCTGTTCAGTGCAGCGAAGCCGGCTTGCGAGGTTGCACGGTTCTTTGATGCGGAATTGGGTACGGTTCCTGGCAACGTGCGCAGCCTACCGCCCCGCGCGTTGCCGACGGTGGCGTAAACCTGAAACGACAGCGTCCCCGTTGTATTATTTTGATATCTACGACGGAGGGATGGCTCAGTCGGCGTGCCCACTGGCAAACTGCGCCGCCCGTGGGCGTAGCACATAGAATTCGGATTATTCGGGAATGCGCCGATCAGGATGCTGTTGGCGGCATAGTCGATGAGCAAATTTTCCGCGGCGAGCACCCTCCGGGCCGCGCTCGCGCCTACTCGGCCATAGCGTCAGTTATTGCGGCGCAGCGACATGTCCGGAGTTGGGGTAAACCCGGACTCCATCACCCACGGTCTCGATCCTCGATCAGACGCTTCTGGGCTAAGGCCGACGTTTATACCTGACGCAATTCGCGTGCCGGAGCGCGGGAGTCGTCCATGTGATCGACTATAGGGAACGAAACCGCGCCAGAGCCGTCCAGGGCGGCAACCAGCACCCATCATATCGGCTGAGCACCATTCGCGGGTTTTGCAAGAATCTCACTGTATGAGGCTCCAGCGCCGCCAGATAAGATTTGAAGAGCTTCCCGCCTCAGAATTTTTCAGCTTAAGCCTGGAGGATGCTCTCTGCGGCACGCACCTCCTCAGTCAAGTCTTGTCTGTGAATGTTCTTCCCCAACAAGGCCAACGACGACCAACCAGTACCAATAAGACTGATTGCAGGCCAACAGAAGGCCAAAGAATTTTATTGTCACACCCCACTCACTAAAGATGCAGATCGCGGCGATGCCAACAAAAATCGAAAGCGGGCCATTGCTGGTTGATGAGTTCGAGGCCACCTGTTGATAGGCGCCATGCAAGTGAGCATTCGGAATGAGCAACGCAAAGACGACGCGGTTTACGATAGAGCTCACGGCAGAGCTCGCCAACGCGGTGGCGAAGGCGGCTGGAGCAAACGAGATAACGGTCGAAGAAGCTATCGGCGAATGCGTCAGCCAGAGCTTCGAAACAGCGCTGCGTCATCGCGTGCTGATCCAGCGGCAAAATGACGTCGATGAGGCATTGCTGGAGCTTGCAAGGTTGGTCGGGCGCCTGAGCGCCGGCTCAAGCGAGCCGCCGGAAAATATCTGCCGGTACCGCTCCGCGGACACCGAGTGACGGCGACCCTTCATGCCCTCGGTTGCGGCCGCGCTGCCGGCGCCTACTATACCGAGGATCCCAACCGGGAGGCACGCCCGAAATCCCGTGACAATTACTATACCGGTGACGGCAATGGGACGTGGTGGTCGAGCGGCTGCAGCCTTGTCCACAGCGGCGCGCCGATTGACAAAGAAACGTTCCGGGATCTTTGCGGGGGATTCAATCCGCGAACTGGCAAAAGATTGGTACGCGGCGCCGGCGAGCGGCATCGCGCCGGGTGGGACGTCACGTTTTCAACACCGAAGAGCTTTGGAATTCTCTGGGCCGCCGGCACTGCCGAACAACGTTCGGTATTGGAACGCATCCAGCAAGACGCAGTCGATCAGGCACTAGAATTCGCAGCATATGAAGGCCTCATTCAGGTGAGGTTGGGGGCGGGAGGACATTTGCAGGAGGTGCCGGCGGATATCGTTGTCGCGAAATTTCCACACTTCACTTCTCGAGAGGGGGATCCCGCCTGCCACACACATTGCGTTCTTTTGAACGTCGCTCGTTCCGCAAACGGAAATAAGTATCTGACTGTTGAGCCGAGACGCGCCTATGAGTGGCAGTTAGTCCTAGGATCAGCGTTCAGGGCCTCGTTATCGCAAAAGTTGAATGATTTGGGATTTGCTCTTAGGGAAGCCGGCCGCGATCAGTTCGAAATCGTAGGCATCCCAGAGGTAATGATTGAGGCTTTCTCAAAACGCTCCCAGCAAATCAAAGCGCGTGTTGGAGCCGATGCGTCCGCCGCTCAAAAGGAAGTCGCGGCATTGGCGACGCGCCGCGATAAGGAGAGCGTGCCAACGGGCGATGATCTGGAGAGGCGCTGGAAGCAAGAATTCGGAGTATTCGAAATCGACCCATGGACAGTCGCTCTGGAAGCGGGCTTGGCTCGAAATCCGAGACGAGTGCCCGAGATTGACTACGACTTTGATCCGCCGGAGATCACGGGAGATACCCCTGTTGCGTTGGCGGCCTCAGGCGTTTTTCGCACTGAAAATGTGCTCACTCGAAAAGCCCTTCTGCATCGATCATTCGTCGAGTCCGCGTTGCAGGGGAAGGGGATCAAGGCGGTCTATTCGGAGGTCTCAAATCTTGAGGAGTCGGGAAAACTCGTTCGACTAGATAACCACGAAGCCGCGCAGCATTGGACGACGACGGCCATTGCCGCCGAGGAAGCCAAGCTGCTTCGCCTAGTAAAAGAACGCGTGCCTGGACTTCTGTTCCGGCCTGATGCGGTTGAGCTTGCGCTGCAAGCCGTTCCATTCTTGTCTGATGAACAGCGTCGGGCTATCCGTCACGCAACGTCGCCGGATCCGACGACCATTTTGGAGGCGGGCGCCGGGTCCGGTAAGACCACCCTGATCGCTGGATTGGCCGACGCCGCAAGGCGGTCGGGGAGAGGTCTGAAGATCCTCGGACTTGCTCCATCGTGGGTTGCGGCAGACGAAGTGCGCAACTCTGCCGGTATCGAAGCGATAGCGATTGCGCGCTTTCGTCATGAGCTTGGTTCAGGTCAGCGGCAGGCTCCCGACGCGGACACATTGATTATTGTTGATGAAGCGGGAATGGTCAGCGTTCGGGATTTGGCGGCGATTTTTGAAGCCGCGACACTGCGGAACACGGCGGGAGCGCCCGGGCACTCTCCGAAGATTCTGCTTTCCGGCGATCGCCGGCAACTGGCCGCAGTTGCGGGCGGAAATTCACTCAAGGCGGTTTCTGACATTATCGAACGCAAGGTGACGTTGAAGGGCGTCCGACGCCAGATTGTGGACTGGCAACGGGCCGCCTCGATCACTATGGCCCAAGGCGATTCGGAGGCCGGCCTCCGGGTCTACGCCGAGCATGGTCGCATTGACCTGGTTGCCGGTCGCGAAGCAGCGCAGGGGCGCGCTATCCAGGCTTGGCAGGATCTCCGACGGTCCCATGGGGATGACGTCATCCTGGTTACACGCCGGAACCGTGATGCTGCCGAACTCAATCTCGCGGCTCGCGGGGTTCTGCGTGAGGAAGGGCTCATCCAGGGCAAGGACCTCAACCTGATCGCCGTCGATCGCGATGGCTCCTTAGGTCTATTGCCGCTGGCAATAGGAGACCGCATCCGTTTCGGCGAGACGCTGCATCAATACCAAATAAGGAATGGCACCCGGGGAAATGTCGAAAGAGTCACTCGTCAAAGCGACGGATCAGTTCGTCTCGCAATCCGTCTTGAAGATGGGCGTGTGATCGAAGATGAGTGGTTTCGCTTTGCTCAGGAAGGGCGGCGGCGGAATGCCGGCGTGCCGAAGGTCGTTCATTCGATCGCGGGTTCGGCTTATTCCGTCCAAGGGCGCACCGCGCTTGCTACGGTTCTGCATCTAGGAAATGCCGCCGACGCTCGCGGAATTTATGTCGGACTTACACGCCACGTTCACGATGCGAGGATCGTTGTGGAGAGCGAGCGACTAGACGCCTCCTGCCGTAGCCGTCAAGAAGACCCAAGGATACGGCCGCCCCGATCAGCCTTGTTGGATTGCCTGTTTGGCGAGGCCGGCCGATACCATGAGAAGGCAAATGTCGTCGATCATGTCGCAGACCGAATGAAATTCATTGAAACTGGCTCAATCGAGCTTCCGCAGGCGCGAGGCAGATTGAATATTGGCGCTGTTGTGGAGGCCGCACGCCGGGTTGAACATGCGGCTCAGCATATTGGCTCACGGGGCAGGGCGTTCACTGCTCAACTGCGCCAACTGGCGGTGACCTTCATGTCGGACCGCAGCATGCCTAAAGAGATCAACGCAATCTTAGCAAAGCTGCGATCATGGGTGCCATCACGAGCATCGCCAGAATTTCGGAGCATGCAGCACTCTCGTCCGTATGAGTACGGGCGTTAGTGCCGTCCCTTATTACCTGACGGCGCGGGAAGCGAAGCCTCGCCGTCCGATAGACGCCCCGATACTCTGATTGCAATGGTGCGCGCCGCCTGCCGCTACCGCAAGCGGCAGCCGCTGACGGTGTTGATGTTGGTCGCTGCGTTGTGGCTGACGTCGCAGTTCAGCTTCCCGTTCCGGCCCGCGTTCGGGTAGGTGTTGACCTCGTGCAGGTTATTTCCCGAATGGGTCTGTGCCCAAATCGCATAGAGACGGTCCTGTGGAACGGTGCTGGTCGCCGCCGTCACCAAGGCAAAGGAAGAGCTGGACTGCGCAGATAGGACTACCAGGCTGATGATGACCGTCAAAAAGGCGCTTCTGGCGGACGGCTTCAAGCTGGTGATTGAATTCATGACGCATTCTCCTCTAATCAATAAGGAGAAATTAGCCGCCAGCCGTTAACGTCACGGTCGCGGAATGCCTCGAAGTTTAGGCAGCCTGTCAGTTGATCGCGAGTTCGGCCACCTTGCCGTCGTAATAGCTGCAAATCAGCGTGGGTCCCGACGCCAATTTGCCCAGCAGATTATTGATTTATCTAGCATAGCAGTGGAGGGGTTATTGCTCGGCGCTTATTCACGCACATCGAAAAAGCGCCTACTTCTCCGTGCAGCGCCACCCTACCGCTTGCTCGGCCTTTGCGAGCGCCGTTTCGTTCGCCTTCGCCATGCTGGCCTCGATGGTCGCATAGGCGCAGGCCTTTGTGCCATCGATCGAGTAAACCTCGAGTTCCTGCAGTTCGGTCGAATCCTCCACGCTCTTCCGTCGCCAGATTCGGAGTATGGCCACCTTCGGCACGCCATCCCGCAAGATCCACTGCACCTTATCGCCAAACACCTTTCCGGAGCCCAGCCACTGGGCCGTTGTCGAAGCCTTACGCACGGCGCGGGCAGGTGCGATTGCGAGGCCAGCGATGTTGCCTTCATCCATGAACGCGACAGCGTAGCCGCCCGGCCCGGGGCAGACCCAATAACCGAACTCTTGTTTCGAGTAGTCCTTGCAGGTTGATCCGTTGGTCGGCGTGAATTCTGACGTCCGCTATCGCGCTGCTCCCAAGCAGCATAACTCCGATGGCGCCGAAGATACTCGATCTCAACATTCAATTCTCCTCAAGCTGCGGGATGCTCCGCGGCCTGTCGATGGTATTTGAGCAAGGCAGCGCAAACCGGGGCAGCCGCTAAATGGCAAAACGCGTAGTTCGAATCCTTGAAATATTTGTTCGCGAGATCGTTAAATTTGCAGAGTATCGCGTCGTGCGGCGAGCGCGGGAGGCGACTTCGCCGTCGTGTCCGGAGGTCGCGTATCGCACCTGGCGGGCTTTCTCCGCCTCAGCTGCGGACAGCGCAGACCAGAGTCCGTCACAATAATTAACGGCTAAGGGAAGCTAACTCGACTTAGCTTCCCATCGCTCGAAGTTTGCGACGTGCACTGTGTGCAATCTCCCCAGAAAAGATCACCCACGTCCTGTTCAGTTTCTCTGTTCAATGCATACTGTGGTCCGACCGGTGGCGCCGGCGCCGGGACGAGGCTGTCAGAGCTAACAGGAGTGATGGATGGAAAAAACGACGCTCGTCGATGTGTTGCGCGAGATCTGCTCGCGTGGGTGTACGGCTCGTGTAGAGAGGACGACAGCGCGGCACGACCCGCACTATTGGGTGTTCGCTGTCGGGCCGAAAGGCGGCTTGGTCAGCGGAATTCCGGTCAGGCCTGGCAGCGGCACTGTCCACGAAATTTGGTTCCGAGAGTTCATCGCTGACATCAACGATCAAAAGACCTGGTCGACGGTCGGTGAGACGATGCCGAAGATGGCGGTGGCGATGTCATCAGAGAGGGTTTATGGATGAAAGCATCAATGTTTCGTGGCGGTTCATCGCGGATCCGGACTGGTGGATCCGCAAGAGCAGAGTGTCGGCCGCCGCTTGGGGCACAAGCGTTGTCGTGTCCATCGCTTCGAACGACGTCGACATCAACGGCTACGCCAGCGATTTCCTGGAAGAGGGCGTCCATCTCCTACAGATCGTGGCTCCGGAAGAATTTGCCGGCATGTACGAAGTCCACTCGAACCCGGCGATCGGGTTCTCCGGATACGCGGCGTGATCGTCGCCAGGCTTTCTCCGGCGCTTCAAGACCGCCACCACGCATAACTGAGGAGTCAATGATGACTGCACTCGAAAAGGCAATCGATCTCGTGCAGAACGCCCTGCGCAATCTCGAACGGGTCCGCGCCCAGCCCGCTGACGAAACATCGCTGCTGGTCGCATACGGCGATCTCGAAGCCGCAACGCGTGCATCGCGCAAGGCCTTCGCGGATCTCGGATTTTGCGACCCGATCGGTAATCTGGCGGCAAGCGCGAGATAGTAATAGCAAGACAGGAAAAGTCGTCGTTGATGGAAGCCGTCAATCGAGTGTTGGCGGCTGGGTATTAAGTCGGCGGTCGCGGGATGGCGTTCAAAATCACCGTCGGCAAGGTCGCCGCGCCGGGCCGCGGCGAAATGCTGCGAGAAGTTTTCATCCCGTAAGGCTACCTGTTCGTGCAATCGGAGCGTGCCGCGTACTCTGATCGTTGTGATGCAAGCTCATTGACACTCAGGTCGGAGCACACGGCCTCGGGTCGTGACACGCCGGTTTTGTTGCGATAGCTTAACTCCGCCCCGCTTTAATCGTCCGAACGCGGCGGTAATACGTGGCATTCGGGCGACTACTTGGCCAAATCCTCGGCTATCGCTGCCTTGGCCATCTCACGAAGCGCCTGTGCCGACGCACGAGGTTTTCCACGGAGGTCATCGCGTGCGTTGGCCCAGCCATGCCTGTAGGAAGCAGATCGATTTGCGGACGGCTCTACTGCCTCTTGATCAAGACCATCGCGATATCCCAACACCATGTCGTCCTGAGTCATGTGCCCACTCCTAATTTAATTTAGTCCGATATCACGATGAAACTTCACGACTTGCAACAGATGTGAGGCAAGTTGACTGCCTGTCCGCAGAAAAATTTGTCCAAGAGGAAGCTAAACCGATTTAGCTTCCTCTTGGCATTAATGGTTGCGGCAGCGGAGTGTCAGGCCCATCGGGTAAGGAGCGTTCCGCTCGTCGAGTCTCTCGAAGATAGCCGGGACGGATATCTCGAGTTTGGGAGCATCGAACGTCAGACAGTTCAAGTCTCGAAACATCGATGTGACAGACATTCCGAATTTCGAAGCATTCGAGTCTCGAAGCTTCGTCGGAGATGACATTTCGAATCTCGAAGCATCGAACACCACAATTCAAGTCTCGAAACATCGACCTGATAGATATTCCGAGTCTCGAAGGATTGGCGAAGTTGATGCTCCGGATCTCGAACTGTCGATCCGACCAACATTGCGACCCGACCGACGTATGAACGTTCTCAGGTCAGGGGGGCGTTAAGGATCATCAAGCATCGCTTTGTCATCGAGAACGACGAGGCTCACGGTCTCGTCGCGGGCGACGCGAAACGTTGGTGCGACAGACATTCCAGAGTCTCGTAACATTCGAACACTGAACAATTCGAATCTCGAAACATCGATCCGGCTGGCATCGCGACCAGTCACGCCGAGGGGAGTCCGAGCAATAGATGAGGAGACCGCGAACGCCTGCGGCGCGCATCTCGGCGAGCGTGATCTTTTGCTGGCGGATGGGGGCGGGCATGACGCATTGAAGCGCGGTCGGGGCCGCCGAACAATGTCTTCGGTGAGGGCGTTCCGGGAACGGATGTGACCCACTTTTTCGACCTGTCGCTGAAAGTGGGTCAACGAGGGCCGGATTATTGTGGAGTTTCAATGCGGGAAATAAGTAATGGCTCCCCGGGCTGGATTCGAACCAGCGACCATTCGATTAACAGTCGAATGCTCTACCACTGAGCTACCGAGGAACAGGCGAAAACCGTATTCGCGAACCGGCAGCCTATAACAAAGCCCCCGGGGCTTGCAAAGGATGAAATATCGCGCTCGTATGCGACATCAGGAGGGCAGGGAAACCTCTTGCAGCATAAGGATTTGTTGGTCTTTTCGACCGAACTCGAGGCGCAATTGTGTGCCTGGCGGGGCGGTCCCCGGCGACGCCGGGCGCCGCAAACCGGGCGCCAAAAGGAACTCTTTTTCTGGCAACGCCTTATAATATCGGCATACGCCGGAGGTGATTCGATGGCAGTCATCCAGACCTATCTCGTAGGGCGGGTACCCTCGATCGTCCCAAGTGACGACGTCGCAGCGATGAGCGATGACGAGTGCCTTTTCCGACTGGCGCAAGCCGTCAAAGCGCCCAATTCCGCCCATTTGGAAGAGGTTGCAAGGCTGATCGCGCGGCTCGTGGTTACGATCGAATAGTCCGTATTTGCGAGTCAAAAGCGTTCCGAGGGGTGAGCAGATCGCATGTTTCCCCTGCGCAATCGACGTTGCGTTTTGGCGAAGCTTGTTCCAAAGATGACGCGGTTTTAAAGCTCTTTCCCTGCGGGCGCCGCCCGCACGACTTTAGGGTCCGCCAATGTCCGGTTTTGCGACCGCGCGCCAGAAAATGGTCGATGGCCAGGTGCGCCCCAGCGACGTCACCGATAGCAGAATTCTCGATGCCTTGCTCGCGGTGCCGCGCGAGGCTTTTGCACCGCAAAATCAGCGCGCGCTGGCCTATCTTGATCTCGATCTGGATGTCAGCGAAGGCGGCGCGGCGAAGCGCTTCCTGATCAAGCCGCGGGTCGTTGCAAAGATGCTGCAGGCCGCGGGGATCAAGGATACCGACAAGGTTTTGGTGGTGGGCAGCGCGACCGGTTATTTGGCGGCGGTGGTCGCCAGGCTTGCGGGGCAGGTGACGGCGACCGAAACCGATCCGGCGCAGGCCGCGAAGGCGAAGGAAGTCCTGGCCCAGCTCGGCCTCGGAAACGTGACCTTCCGGGCCGCACCTGCGGCCGAGGGCGATCCGGCAAACGCACCCTATGACGTCATCGTCCTCGATGGAGCGACCGAGGTTACACCGGACCGGCTGTATGCACAGCTCAAGGACGGTGGCCGTCTGGTCGGGGTGTTCGCCATGACCAAACCGCCGCGGGCCACGATCGTGACCCGTTCCCATGGCGATTTCGGAAACCGGGTGCTTTTCGAGGCGTCGGTACCGGTCTTGCCCGGTATGGAACAGGTCCCCGCGTTCGTTTTCTAGGCCTCCGCGGCTTTAAAATCCCCATCTTAATCAGAAGTGTGGCCCGGAAGCCGCACGTGAAGAGTTTCCACCCGCTTCGGTCACCGCGGGGGTTCCGACCGGCTTGCGTCGGGAATAAGGTGCGGTGGGATACTGACTCGGAAATGAATCCGTAACCTGGTTCGAGAGTGGTTGAACCGACGAATGGCATGAATGGATTACCGGGGATGCGTGGGGCGAAGTTGGCTACCGGAGCTGCGGCTGCGGTCCTCCTGACAGCGTTTGTGGGCTCGACGCCTTCCTTGGCCGACACCATCGAGGCAGCGCTGGTGCGCGCCTATCAGAACAATCCGCAGCTCAACGCGCAGCGCGCCCAGGTTCGCTCCATCGACGAGAACGTGCCGCAGGCGCTGTCGGGCTATCGTCCGAAAGTCGCGCTCACCGGCAGCGCCGGCTATCAGTACACCGACGTGAATACCACTTCGGGCGGCTCTCCGACCACTATCGTCAGAAGCGAGTTTCACGGCGCCGACGCGCCGCGCAGCGCCGGCCTCACGGTTTCGCAGACGCTTTTCAACGGCCAGCAGACCGCCAACAAGACCCGCGCGGCCGAGAGCCAGGTCTCCGGCGCGCGCGAAGCCTTGCGGGTGCTGGAAGAGACGGTGCTGCTGGCGGCCGCCACGATCTACATGGACTATCTGCAGAACTCTGCCATCGTCGAGGTTCAGAAAAGCAACGTTCGCGTTCTCGAACAGACGCTGAAGCAAACCCGCGATCGCTTCAATGTGGGCGAAGTGACGCGAACCGACGTCGCGCAGTCGGAGGCGCAACTCGCCGCCGGCAAGACCCAGCTGTTGGCCGCCGAAGCCACGCTGACGACGACCAAAGCGAATTTCCGCCGTATCATCGGCAATGAACCGGAACAACTGGCACCGGGTTCCCCGGTCGATCGCTTTTCGCCGGCAACGCTGCCCGGCGCGGTCGAACTCAGCCTGATCGAAAATCCGAACGTGACTGCCGCGATGTTCGGCATCGACGTCAATTATCTTCAGGTCAAGGTCAACGAAGGCGCATTGCTGCCGACGGTCAGTTTGCAGGCCTCGGTGCAGCAGTCCTATGAACAGAGCATGACGGTCTTCCGGTCGTTCGGCGCTGCCGCCACCGCGCAGCTTTCGGTCCCGATCTATCAGGGTGGCGCCGAATACTCGCTGATCCGCCAGTCGAAGGAAAACCTGGCGCAGCAGCGTCTGGTTCTCGAGCAGACCCGCGACCAGACCCGCGCGAATACGGTGACGGCGTGGGGGCAGCTGGTGGCCGGCAAGGCGCAGGTGGCCTCGGCGCAGGCGCAGGTGACGGCTTCCGAGATCGCGCTCAACGGCGTGCGCGAAGAGGCCAAGGCCGGTCAGCGAACCACGCTCGACGTCTTGAACGCCCAGCAGGCGCTGGTCAACGCGCGGGTCGCGCTCGTCACCGCGCAGCACGATCGCGTGGTGGCGTCGTATGCGGTGCTGGCCGCCGTCGGAAGGCTCTCGCCGCAGGTGCTCAACCTGTCGACCAATGTCTACGACCCGAGCGTGCACTACCAGCAGGTCCGCGACAGCTGGTTCGGCGTTCGTACCCCCGACGGCCGCTGACCGTCTTCACGTCTCGCCTGCGTCGAGCCGCTCGCACCCTCGGGTCAAGCCCGGGGCCGTGGTTTGGCTGACCTTGCGTCAGAGCGTTGCTTGCAAACGATTATTGCCGTGACATAACTTTGTTGTAGGCAGCAGAGCGATTCGCGTCGCATCAAGCGTGCTTTGGCCGCGACGCTTCGATGCCCTGAGCTGGGGCGGGACTTCCGTGCGATGTGTCGGGCGGCGCTTGATCTGGGGACAAGTCAGGCTTGTGCGATGAAAATCCCGGCCAGCATATCCGGAATCGGCAAATCCCATCTGGCTTGGTGTAAACCGCATGCGAGGGCGTTGATGATGTGGAGTTGGAGATGACGCAGCCTGCGAAGGTCCAAGAGCCCTCGATGGAGGAGATTTTGGCGTCGATCCGGCGCATCATTGCCGACGACGAAGCCAAGCCGCCGGTCGCCGAAAAACCCGCCAGCGCGGCCGCTCCGGCGAAGCCGGAGAAGCCCGCCGCCGCGGCGCCGGCAGCCAAGCCGCCCGTGATGAACAACATTCCCCCGTCCGCGATTCCGGCGGCGCAAGCGTCTGCCGCGAAGGCCGCGCCACCCCCGGTCAAGGCCGCGCCACCGCCACCCGCGCCGGCCGCATCCAATAGCCAGGACGATATCGACGCGTTGCTCAACGGCCTCGACGAGGCCACCTCCGCTGAGGAGATCCGGCCACCTTTGCCCGACGGCGAGGTGTTCGAACTCACCGACGAGATGGCGGTGCCGGCACCGGAACCGCCGCAACCCGCTTTTCACACGATCGACCCGCAGGACGATCTCGAATTCACCGAATCCGCCGCTACCCGGGCGCTGCATCGGCAACCCCAGTTCGAACCTCCGCCGCTGGAGAGCAGCAGTGCCCCTCCGGCGTCGCAGCAGATCTTGTCGCGTTCGACGGTGTCGGCGGTCGAATCCGCGTTCAATACGCTGGCGCATACCGTGCTCAGCAACAACGCGCGGACACTGGAAGACCTGGTCAAGGAAATGCTGCGGCCGATGCTGAAATCCTGGCTCGACGATAATTTGCCGGGGCTGGTGGAGCGGATCGTCAAGGCGGAAATCGAGCGGGTTTCGCGCGGGCGCTGACGGTTTGGCCCTCGGGGCCGAATAGCGGCCCTTATTCAGCCACCCCATCCGGCTTTATCTTGGCTTTTGGCCTGGCCTGGCGTGTTGACTTGGCGCGCTGCGGCGGCTTTCTAGCGGTTCAACATTCAAGATTGCACCGCCATGATCGAGAAAAACTACCAGCCAGCCGACATCGAAGGCCGCATGTCCCTCATTTGGGAGGACAGCCGCGCCTTCGCAGCCGGGCGCCCGGAACGGCGTGACGCGAGGCCATTCACCATCGTGATCCCGCCGCCGAACGTGACGGGCTCGCTGCATATGGGGCACGCGCTCAACAACACCCTGCAGGACATTCTCTGCCGCTTCGAACGGATGCGCGGCCGCGACGTGCTGTGGCAGCCCGGCACCGATCACGCCGGCATCGCGACGCAGATGGTGGTCGAGCGGCAATTGATGGAGAGGCAGCAGCCGGGCCGGCGCGAGCTGGGGCGCGCCAAATTCCTGGAGCGCGTCTGGCAGTGGAAGGCCGAGAGCGGCGGCGTCATCATCAACCAGTTGAAGCGGCTGGGGGCGTCCTGCGACTGGTCGCGCGAGCGCTTCACCATGGACGAGGGCCTGTCGCGCGCCGTGGTCAAGGTGTTCGTCGAGTTGCACCGCGAGGGGCTGATCTACAAAGACAAGCGGCTGGTGAACTGGGATCCGAAACTGCTCACCGCGATTTCCGATCTCGAGGTGCAGCAGGTCGAGGTCAAGGGCAGCCTGTGGTATCTGCGCTATCCGCTGGAAGGCAAGAGCTTCGATCCCGACGATCCCTCGACGTTCATCGTCGTTGCCACCACGCGGCCGGAGACGATGCTCGGCGACACCGCGGTCGCGGTGCATCCGGACGACGAACGCTATGTCCATCTGGTCGGCAAGCATGTGATCCTGCCGCTGGTGGGGCGAAAGATCCCGATCGTCGCCGACGAATATTCCGATCCCGAAAAAGGCTCGGGCGCGGTGAAGGTCACCCCGGCGCATGACTTCAACGACTTCGAGGTCGGCCGCCGGCACAATCTGCCGCAGATCAGCGTGCTCGATCAGGAGGGCGCTGTCGCGCTCGTCGGCAACGAGGATTATCTGCGCGGACTGCCGGAAGGTTCAGTGCAGCTTGCCGAGGAATTGCACGGCGTCGACCGTTTCGCGGCGCGCAAGCAGATCCTGGCGCGGCTGGAGGATTTCGGGTTCCTGGAGCGGACCGAGCCGAATACGCACATGGTGCCGCACGGCGATCGCTCCGGCGTCATCATCGAGCCCTATCTGACCGACCAGTGGTACGTCGACGCCAAGACCCTGGCGCGGCCCGCCATCGCGGCGGTGCGCTCGGGCGCCACGACGTTCGTGCCGAAGAACTGGGAAAAAACCTATTTCGAGTGGATGGAGAACATCCAGCCCTGGTGCATTTCGCGCCAGCTCTGGTGGGGTCATCAGATTCCGGCCTGGTACGGGCCTGACGGCAAGGTGTTCGTCGCCGAGACCGAAGAAGAAGCCATCGGCAACGCGCTCGGCTATTACGTCGAGCAGGAAGTCATCACGCCGGAGCAGGGGCGGGAGATGGCGCTCGACCGCAACAAGCGCGCCGGCTTCATCACCCGCGACGAGGATGTGCTCGACACCTGGTTCTCCTCGGCGCTGTGGCCGTTCTCGACGCTGGGCTGGCCCGACCACGATACCGACGTGAAGCGCTATTATCCGACCGACGTCCTCGTCACCGGCTTCGACATCATCTTCTTCTGGGTCGCCCGGATGATGATGATGGGCCTGCATTTCATGAAGGACGTTCCGTTTCCTGTCGTCTACATCCACGCCCTCGTCCGCGACGAGAAGGGCGCCAAGATGTCGAAGTCGAAAGGCAACGTCATCGATCCCCTGCACCTGATCGACGATTACGGCGCCGACGCGCTGCGCTTCACGCTGGCCGCGATGGCGGCGCAGGGCCGCGACATCAAGCTCGCGCCCCAACGCGTCGAAGGCTACCGCAATTTCGCGACCAAGCTGTGGAATGCCTGCCGCTTCGCGGAGATGAACGCCTGCGTGCTGCCTGCGGGCTTCGATCCGACCGCGGCGAAGCAGACGCTGAACCGCTGGATCGCGCACGAGACCGCGCGCGCCACGCGCGAGGTAACCGAAGCCATCGAGGCCTACCGCTTCAACGACGCCGCCGGCGCGATCTATCGTTTCGTCTGGAACGTCTATTGCGACTGGTATCTCGAGCTGGCCAAGCCCGTGCTGATGGGCGAGGAGAGCGACGCCAAAACCGAGACCCGCGCCATGGTGGCGTGGGCGCGCGACGAAATCCTCAAACTGCTGCACCCGTTCATGCCCTTCATCACCGAGGAGCTGTGGGCGGTAACGGCAAAGCGCGACGGCTTGCTGGCGCTGGCGCCGTGGTCGCGCATGGCCGACCGGCTTACGCCGGAGCAACTGCTGCTGATGTCGACCACCAGCCCGAACGATCCGTTGATTCCGCCGGTGCTGCTGGCGTTCGATGCCGCCGAATTTACCGATACGGCCGCCGAAGCCGAGATCGGCTGGGTGGTCGATCTCGTCACCGCGATACGCTCGGTGCGCGCGGAAATGAACATTCCAGCCGGCGACGCTGACGCCGCTGGTGCTGGCGGGCGCATCGGCTGAAACCAGGGAACGTGCGCCGCGCTGGAACGACGTCATCAAGCGCATGGCCCGGCTCGCCGACATCTCCTTCGCGGATCGCGCGCCGGAAGGCGCGGTGCAGCTATTGGTGCGCGGCGAAGTCGCGGCCCTGCCGCTGAAGGGCGTGATCGACTTTTCGGCGGAGAAGGCGCGGCTCGACAAGGAACTGGCCAGGGCCGAGGCCGACATCAAGCGCGTCGATGCCAAGCTCGGCAACGAGAAATTCGTCGCCAACGCACCGGAAGAAATCGTCGAGGAAGAAAAAGAAAAGCGCGACGCCGCCGAGGCGCGGAAGGCGAAGATTCTCGAAGCGCTGGAGCGGCTGAAGAACGCGGCGTAGCGTATTGCGCAGCTCGGCGGCTTCATCCTTCGAGACGGCCGCGCAATACACGGCGTAATTCACTTTAGTGGAATTAGTGGAATCGAGATGCTCGATCACGTCTCCATCACCGTGTCCGCCAACCGCAGCATAAAAGCGGGCATTGGCAGAGACGCGGCGCCTTAGGATTTTCGAGCCAATCGCGACGCATCCTTTGTGCCGCCAGCCAGATTTCGATCCCAACTGATGATTTCTACGCAACACTCAGTGGCTGTTTATCAGCCTAAGATACGTCGTGAGGTTGCGTGGTGGGGTGACGCTTGGGGCGGGTATCAGCAACGTTGTTGGGTGTGGCGGGTCTGTGGTGGGCGACCATTCCCGTTTGTGCTCAAAACTTTCAAGGTTTGGGATTTTTGCCGGGGTTCGACTACAGCGAAGCTGTGGGTGTGAGCGGCGATGGAAAGACAGTGGCTGGAAACATCCGGCCCATCGGTAACGAAAGTAACGGTAATTCTCAAGCATTTAGCTGGACTGCATCAATGGGGATGGTTGGTCTGGGCTATCCATCCGGAAGCAACATGAGCAGGGCATATGGGGTGAGCGCCGATGGCTCGACCGTGGTGGGATTTAGCCAGCTTCTATATAGTGGCGGAGCTGCGTTTAGCTGGACGCCAACCATTGGATTTGCCGATCTTGGGACCTTACCCGGTGCGACTGATCACGGCTACGCTTCAGCGGTGAACGCAAACGGGTCTGTTATTGTGGGTGCTGCCGCTGGAACGGGGTGCTGTGGGTATCAGGCCGTTCGCTGGACTGCATCAACGGGCATGGTCAACCTCGGCAACCTGCCGGGGGCTACGGGAGCAGTTGCGAATGGAGTAAGCGGAGACGGCTCGGTGGTCGTTGGTTACAGCAACACTAACGAAGCATTTCGATGGACCGCGACGACGGGCATGGCCGGCCTTGGTTTTCTTCCCGGCGGCGTCAACAACAGCACCGCGACCGCTATAAGCGCGGACGGGTCAGTTATAATTGGCTCTAGTCAAGATGCTTTGACGCGTGACCGAGCGTTTCGATGGACTGCTGGCACAGGTATGGTCGGCATCGGTTCGCTGCCTGGAGCCAACTTTAGTGGGGCAAGTGCAGTTAATGCGGACGGTTCCGTCATAGTTGGCACTA
>CAWGKJ010000027.1:0-52746 GCA_963823115.1 uncultured Alphaproteobacteria bacterium
TTATGGTACGAAGGAACGGGCCATTTTTCGCGGTGCGGGGCATAGCAGTTAAGTTTCGGGACCTGACGGACCGCCGTCTACATATACCCCAGCTGCGCGGGTCGCTTTGCTTTTGTTGCGCTGGTGGTCACAGCGCTGACGTCTGTGGTCTTGTTTCTACTATGACGGCTGGCGACAGAATAGACGCCGGCATGCACACGATGGTCGGTCAGCCTATTGAGGCGACATCGCGTGATGTCTGCTGTGACTTCCGCTTTGCGCCAAAGCGGACATGCCTGCGCTTGTGAGAATTGACAGCGTGTCCGCCCGCTGCGTCAGATGGTGAGCGGTTAAAATTTCGAGCGCGAGCATGAATGCGGCCGGACAAAAGGCGCACCCTTTGAGACCACGGGGAAACCGACGCCGACCGCTGCGTTATGACTCCGCGAGTGCCGAACGCGTCGTGACAATATCCGCCACGGATTAGGCGCCGACCTGCGAATTGGCTTGCCGGCAGCAACGATCGGGTTGATGTTCAACCCGGATGCGCCCGCGGCAGAGGGACCGCTCGGCGCGCCGAGAGGAATACCCCGACGAACATCAGCAGCATGGCGACGAACAAATAAACCGACAAGCGCTCGCCCAGCACCAGCATGCTCCAGCCGACGCCCGCGAGAACCGCAAGGTAGTTGAACTGCGCAAAGAAGGTTGGGCCGGCAAGGCGTATAATTTCAAAGAAAAACACAAAAAAGACGGCGTTAATGGCGCCGGCCAAGGCGATCGGGACCGCGCCTCGTACGGTCGGCAGTCCGGCCTGTCCGGCAATGAGCATAATCGGGAAGAGGACGAGCGACGAGCCAAAAAGCATCCCCGATGCCATAGCAAGCGACGATGAGAGCGGCGGTCGCAACAGCGCGGCGGCCACATTTGAACTGGCAAAGAGGAGCGGCGCGATCAGGCTAAGTACGAACCAAAGCCAGGCATCGGGGGCGCTCTTGGCAAGACCCGGTCCTACAATGACCAGCACGCCGACGAGACCGAACCCAACACCCAGAAGCCCAAGCACACGGAAGCGATCAATCCCAGCAAGGACGCTGAGCAGAAAAGTCAGCGGCGGCGACAATGCCAGCACAATGGTCAAAAGTCCGGCAGGCAATCGCGGAGCTGCATAGGTCAGAAGCGAGATCGGGATGCCGACCGCCAGACCGCCGATGATCAGATAGCTCAGCAAATGGACGCGGCCGAGCGGCAGTCTTTCGCCCTTGAGTAGCAGGATGATCCATAAGACGAGGCCGGCCCCAAATGATTGCCAGAACCCGTAGGTCAAAGGCATCACGCCGGCCTCAGCCGCCATTTTATTGACTGTAAAAACCGCCCCGTACATGAAAGCGCCCGCGACGAGCAGCAGATAAGCTCTCGGTGGTGTAGCTTTCTCAAAGCTCATGTCTGCAAGGAACCTGCAAGGCTGACCAGCCCGTACTCAACGCACGCGTCGCACATCGACGAGAGCCCTCCCACGTCACTGGGCGGCCGGCGGCCGTAGGCGCTGCCCTTCGGAATCGGTCCAGCCCGTAGTCGGTTGTAATGCGATTCCACCGACCATCTCAATCCTCAGCGCGAAAACATGAAACGACGGAGCGACGAGCGAAGGATACTCCTGACCTTCGCCACGGACTAGTTAATTCGGAAAATCCCGTAGTTTCGAAAGCACGGCGACGCGCGATGCGCAATTTGCGAGACGATTATGATTGCAGACGCCCACGCCACTTGAAATGATTGGGAATACAAACAGACTTGTCGATCTTTCTAAAGGCGCAGCCACGCGTGCAGTCAACTAATCCGTTCTTGTAAGGCGCGGCACGGCCAACTTGTGTAGAGAGCAACCAGGAGAAACCAGTAGATGCCCACCAATTCCGCGGCGGCGCGTGACGTTCGCAACCTTTTGCATGGCTACGTCGAACTCAAAACTCACCGCGAGAATGGGCCCACCGTCATCACCGGCGGCAAGGGCATCTACGTCATGGACGAAAACGGCACGCCGTACATCGAAGGCGCAGCTGGGATGTGGTGTACGGCATTCGGCTTCGGCGAAAAGGCTTTGATCGAGGCTGCTACCGAGCAATTTCACAAGCTGCCTTACTACCACACGCTGGCCTACAAATCTGTCGATCCCGCAATCGACCTGGCGGAACGCCTGACAGCGCTTGTTCCCCTCGACAACGCAAAAATCTATTTCGCCGTTTCGGGCTCGGAAGCCAATGACTTCCTGATCAAATTCGTTCGCTATTACAACAATGCGATTGGAAGACCCAAGAAGAAGAAAATCATCGCCCGATACAATGGCTACCACGGCGCAACGGCCATGGCGACGAGCCTGACCGGAATCCCGATTAATCATCGGAACTTCGATCTGCCTCTGCCTGGCATTTTTCATGTCTCCGATCCGAATTACTTCCGGTATGCGCTGCCGGACGAAACGCCTGTCGACTTCGCCGAACGACTGGGCGGGAGCTTGAAGAAACCATCCTGCGCGAAGGTCCGGAAACCGTTGCAGCATTCATAGCCGAACCGGTGACAGGCGGCGGTGGGGTTACAATCCCTCCGGCGCCCTATTACCAAAGGATTCAGCAGATACTGGCGCGCTACGAAGTTCTCTTCCTCGATGATGAGGTGATCACCGGCTTTCATCGGACAGGCGAGTTCTGGGGGTGCCAGACCCTTGGTTTCCGGCCGGACGCGATGACGATCGCCAAGGGGCTGACGTCGGCCTATCAGCCGCTGTCGGCCGTGGTTTTGTCTGACGAAATTTATCGCGGAATGGAACTTGGGAGCACGACGCTTGGATTTTTCGGGCACGGCACGACCTATTCGGGCCACCCGGTCGGTTGCGCCGTCGCGCTCAAGGTCCTCGAACTCATCAAAGAACGAAATATCGCGGCGCACGTCAACCGAGTTGCCAACCGGTTCCAGGCGAGGATTAGCGCCTTCCGGGACCATCCGTTCGTAGGCGATGTACGAAGCGTGGGGCTGCATGGGAGCCATCGAGTTTGTGTCCGATAAGAAGACCAAAGCCCCATTCCAGCCGGTCGGATCTTTTGCTTCGCGGGTGAGAAATTGCGCTGAAGAGCACTACAAGATGATCTGCCGCGCGCTTCCGGGATGCGACGGCTGTGCATTCTCCCCGCCTCTGATCATCACAGAGGAAGAAATTGACGAAATGTTCTCTCGGTTTGAGAAGGCAGTCAACGACGTCACAGCGCATTACACGAAAGAGACGGGAAAGCCAGCGCCCTGATCTCCCCAGCAATACTGCGCTTGAGCACTTCCATCAGCGAAACCAGAGCGGTGATGTCGGGTGTGACGATCCGACGGTGGATCCAGCCACTCGGCACACTTCATTCAGTGCAAAGCTCTCACAAGTTTGTCGTGGAAGGCCCACGTGCCGCACTTTGTTGAGATCATTTTGTCGTTGCTGCCGTGCAAGAGATATTCGGCGAGCTTGAAGCGGAAGCCGTGCGGCGGTTCGGCGTTTCCAAAAGTGCCGTGCGGTTCGATCATGCGATCGAGATGCGGTATGTCGGGCAGGAGCACACCGTCTCGACGTGGCTCGATCCTCGCGCCGGGCTCGATGCGGCGCTGGCGGCGTTTCACGCTGCGCATGAAAAGACCTACACCTTCCGGCTCGACGGTACCGGCGTCGAACAGGTGACGTTTCATCTGACCGCTGAAATCGACACGCCGCGGATTGGGATGCCGGAAATTTCGATGATCAGTTCGGTTGAGGAAGCCATCGTCGGACGCCGGGAGCTACACGTCGGTGGCCGCGAAGCTGCCCTGGCTACGGTCTACGACCGCGACCGATTACCTGCAGGCGCAAGTTTTTCAGGACCGGCACTTATAGAGGAAGCGACGGCGACGACGGCGGTGCTGCCCGGGCAACGCGTCACCATCGACCGCTTCGGTCTGCTTCTGATCGAAGAATGCGAATGAAATTCGCCGGCTAAAGCGCACGAGCCCGCTTGGCGGTCCCGGCGATGCAGCTATTCTATTCTGCAGCGGTATCCGCTGGCGCGGACGACGCAGCGGCTATCCCGCCTCGATGGAGCGGCGCGCGCGGCTGCGCCGCTGTCTGCGGTGTTGCGAACGGCCATGGAATTTCGCGACTGCGCGTCAACCCCGACGGCCTGAAAATCAGGATCAACGCCATGATCAGACCCAGCCCGATTTCCTGCGACCCTTCGGGCATGGCCACGTGAGCGGAGCCGAGATTAAAGCCGGCCTCGAGCATACGCAGGCCTTCGACAACGATGGTTACGGCCACTACTCCAACGACCGCACCGCTGACGCTGCCGAGACCGCCGACCACCAGCATTGAAAGCGTGATGAAGGTCAGGTTCAGAAAAAACACGTCGACCGTGAGAACTCCGAGAAAATGCGCGTAAAGCCCGCCGCCGACGCCGACGAAAAAGGCGCTGACGACAAAAGCAACGAGCCTCACGCGAATAACGTCCACCGCGCAGGACGTAGCTGCGACGTCGTCGTCACGCGAGGCGCGCAACATCAGTCCGAACCGCGAATTCTGGAACAGGAATGCGGCGAATATGGTGAGAAGCACGAACACGACTATCGGCCAAGGGCCGTTCAAAGTGGGAATGCCGATGATCGAGCTCGTCCCCCCCGTGACGGTTTCCCAGTTCGAATAGACGCTGTTGATGATCGCCAGGAAGGCAAACGTCGCGATTGAGGCGGCGATGCCGGAAAGCCGGATCACGACGGCGCCGTAGAGCAGCGCGACCAATGCAGCGAGAACGCCGCCACTGATAACGTCGACCGGAAACGGCCATTGGGCGGTCTGCAGGAAATTCGGCAAGCCCGTCAGCATCAGCTGTTTCCAGTTCGGCTCGCAGGTTGCCCATGCCGCCGCATAGGCGCCGATGCACATAAAACCGATATGGCCAAAGGACAGCACGCCGGAATTGCCGATGAACAACTGCATGGCGACGACGACGATCATGCGGGTCAGCATTTCGATCAACGTCGTTTGCAGCTGTTCTCCGCCGGCGATTTGGCCGATCGCGACGAGGACTATCACGCCGATCGAGAGGGCGAGCAGCGGCCAATATTTGCGTATCATGATCTGGGGCGTGAACTCTTCCATGGTACTGCTCAGACGCGCTGCACGAGCGCTTTTGTTGGGATCAGTCCGCCCGGGCGATACAGCAGAATGAGAATGACGACAGCGAAGACGAAAGCATCACGGAACGGCCGCAGCTCCGCCGGCAAGTAAGCCTGCAACATGGTGGAGATCAGCCCGACGGTGAAGCCGCCGACGACGGCGCCAGTCAAACTGCCCATCCCGCCGATGACGGTGGCGATGAACGCAAACAGCATCAGCGGAACGCCCATGGTGTTGCTCAGTTGGCCGGTCTGCGAAAGGAAGAGCAGCGATACCGCGGCCGCCAGCAGTCCGGAGATGGCGAAAGCCAATCCAACCACGAAATTGGCGCGCACCCCGAGATAGCGCGCCATGCGGAAGTCTTCGGCCGCCGCCCGCATTTGCACGCCAAACGATGTCTGGCGCAAAAACAGCGTCAGCAGGATCATCAGCGCAATCGTCACCGCGATGGTCACGAGCTGCAACTGCGGAACGCGGAGTTGCCCGATCTCGACTTGCTGGCTCAGATTGGACCACAGGTCCGCAGCCTTCGGGCGCGCGCCATAAAACATCAGGATGACGTTTTGAATGATGTAGCCAAGCGCAAACGAGGCGATCATCAAAGTCGGGGCCGATGCCCGCCGCAACGGACGGAACAGCAAAGCATCGGCGAGCAAAGCCAGCACGACGACGATGATGCAGACCGTCGGTATCATGAGGATCAACGGCCAATGGCCGATGAACATTTTGGCGGTGACATCGAGTGACGGGATGATCAACGCATACGCACCAACGGTGATGAAATCGCCGTGGGCGAAGTTGGCGAGGCGCAAGATGCCGAACAGCAAGCCAATGCCGAGTGCCGCCAGCGCGTAGAGGCTGCCCAGGCTCAACGCATCAATGAGATTTTGTAGGAAGCCGATCATGATGACACGCTTTGGCTTGCAGGCGCGTCATGCCGGTCTTGGAAGCCGAAATATGCGCTCATGATGGCGTGGCCCTCGCGCAAGTTGGCGGCGCGGTCATGCAGCTGCACGCGACCGCTGCGCAGCACGTAGATACGGTCAGCAAATTTCAGCACGCGATCGGAGGACTGCTCGTTGATCAGCAGCGTCAATCCCTCGCGGCGGCGGAGATCAATCAGGATTTCGTAAACCTGGTCGATGATGCGCGGCGCCAGGCCAAGCGATGGCTCGTCGACCAAGACCAGCCGCGGTCGCGTCAGCAGCGCACGTGCAATCACCAGCATCTGCTGCTCGCCGCCGGAGAGCCTGCCCGCCGGCTGTCCCAGCCGCTCGCGAAGCTGCGGAAAGTGCTCGAGGATGCGGCGAAAGTCGTCGTTGACGTTGGCGCGATCGCGGCGCTGGAAGGTGCCGATGCGCAGATTCTCCGCAACGGTCAGCGTGCCGAAGACATGGCGCCCCTCGGGTACCAGCGAGACGCCAAGCCGCGAGATCGCTTCCGGAACCATGCCGGCAATGACCTTCCCCCCAAGGCGCACGGTTCCCGCCTGCAACGGCACGCCGCCGGCGATCGCCGCGAGCATTGTCGATTTGCCGGCTCCGTTCGGTCCGATGATGCAGACGATCTCGCCTTCGCCGACATTAAGCGACACGCCGCGCAACGCGACCAACCGGCCATAACTGACGTGAATGTCTTCGACCTCGAGCATTGCCGGCGTATCCATTCTTTCGCGTTCAACCATGCTCGCCGAGATAAGCGTTAATGACTGCGGTGTTGCGTTGAATCTCCTGCGGCGTCCCCTCTGCGATGGTGCGTCCGGTGTCGAGAACGTGGATCCGGTCGCAGGCACCCATGATCACCCGCATGTTATGTTCGATCAGCAACACGCCGCACTCGAATTCTTTTGGTATAGCTGCGATCAGGTGCATCAGCTCGTCGCACTCGGCGTCCGACATGCCGGCGGCAGGCTCGTCCAGCAGGACGAAGGCGGGAGGCAGAACCATCGCGCGAGCGATGCCGACCCGTCGCTCGTCGGTGTACGGCAACGAACCGGCGATGACATGAGCCTTGTCGGCGAGGCCTACCCACCCAAGCATATCCATGGCGTAGCGGTGCGACTGCCGGCGATTGAGGCCCAGACCGACGGCTGTCACCTCGACATTTTCCAGGATGGTCATGTCGCGAAACAGCCGGCCGCTTTGGAACGTGCGCGCGACGCCCGCCTTGCGGAAATGGCTCGGCGACCATCCGGAACTATCAGTTCCGCCAAGCACGGCGCGGCCGCTGGTCGGGATCTGAAAACCGGTGAGGCAATTGACCAGCGTCGTCTTGCCGGCGCCGTTCGGACCGATCAGACCAAACACCTGATGCCGCTCAACCCGCAGGGAAACGTCCGCGATTGCAGTCAGTCCGCTGAACTGAACAACGATAGCTTCGGCACAGAGGTCCGCAGCATCGCTCGGTGCTGACGCGGCAACCGGAAGTACATTAAATCGCATGCGATCGGACGCCCTCACAGGACCCCGACACGTTTACATGGCCTAGCCTTCATGGCAAACTGCTCCACGCTGGGGCTGGCGAGTTCACGAAAAAGCCAATCGTGGTATGCCGCCCGGTTGGAACGTCGATCAACTCGCTTGCAAGAGCCGTACTTGCAAGAACCGTGCTAAGGGGCCTGGCGCGTTCGCCTCAAGAACAGATCAGGCATTACCGGGGTCAGAACAGGGGTAGTCGCATGAGACGTCATCTAGTCGCTGGCGGGCTCGCCGCCGCAGGCATGCTAATGCTGTTATCGGCACCGCACGTGCGGGCCGCACAGGATATCGTTCTTGGATTGTCAGTGGCGATGTCAGGGCCGATGGCCGCGTACGATGACAACGGCGCCAAGATGACCCAGGTGTTCATCGACGATATGAACGCCAAAGGCGGCCTGCTTGGCCGGAAGCTGCGCGCTGTCACTGCCGACACCAAATCGGATCGCGCCGAAGGCGCCAAAGCCGGCCAGGAAGTGCTTCGTCAGGGCGCCGATGTCGTCTATGGCACCTGCGATTACGATTTCGGCGCTCCGGCAGCGCTGCAGGGCCAGAAAGCCGGCAAGATCACCGTTTTCATGTGCGCTGAGGATCCGAAAGCCGGTATTGCCGGCATCGGACCGTACTCCTTCACGTCGTCGGTTGCGGCGCAGGTACAGGGCGCAGTGTTTGGCGAATGGGGTTACGAAAAGAAGGGCTGGCGCACGGCCTACGTTCTGCTCGATGACGCCATCGAATACGACAAGTCGGTCTGTGCCGGCTTCGATTGGATGTTCCCGAAAAAGGGCGGCAAGATCGTCGAACATGACGTCTTCAAACAAAACGACGCTTCGATCGCCTCCCAGGTGACTCGGCTACGCAACGCGATCGCCAACCAGAAGGTGGACGTGATCATGTCGTGCACCTTCCTCCCCGGCGGCGGCAGCGCCACGCGGCAAATCCGGGCTGCCGGCATCGATATACCGATTGCCAATGGCAGTTCGATGGACGGCACCTACTGGCTTGATGCAGTGCCGAACTTGTCCAACTTCTACGTTCCGGTGCAGGCGTCGATCTACGGTGACGACCCGCGTCCCGAAATCAACGCGCTGATCAAGCGGTACACCGAGAAGTTCAAGGAACCGCCGGTCACGCAGTACGCGTTTCCGATTTACGCCTGGCTGCAGCTTTGGTCCAGGGCGGTAGAGAAAGCCGGCACGACCGATGCAGCCAAGGTTGTGGCCGTGATGAACACGTTCCACGATGAGCCGACCATTCTTGGTCCGCGCAGCTTCAGCAGCACGCTGCACATCCAGGATCGCGCGCCTTATTACATCGTCGAGATCGGCGATCGAAAAGGCAAAGTGATCGACCAATGGCGGATCAGCGAAGCCATCCCGCCCGACGTGCTGTACCGGAAGAAATAAGCGGCGCTTTGGTTGCTTGAATGATGCGTAGCGGACGGCGTTCCCTTGGGGCGCCGTCCGTTGCGTTTGCGGGTCCCATTCGACACATTTGAGGATCCCCGCAGTCGGAGGAACCTGAATGGTTGCTCAAACAACTACGGCGGGAGGCGTGGACGCCTCGCCATCCTCCACGCGTAACGTGCTCTTGATCGGCGCGTCCCGTGGACTGGGCTTGGGATTGACGAAACTGTTCGCCGCCCGCGGCTGGAACGTGGTGGCTACCGAGCGAAGCAACTCCGCCGGCCTTAAATCCGCGGCGGCAAGCGCGGCCGGCCGGATCCGGATCGAGCGCCTCGACATCAACAATCATGACGAGGTCAAACAGCTGCATCGCCGGCTTTCTGACGAGCTGTTCGACGTTATTTTCATCATCGCCGGCGTGCACGACGATACGACCAAACCGATCCATGAAGTTCCAGTGCCGGAGGCGGCACGTTTATTCATCACCAATGCCCACAGCCCGATCTACGTGGCGGAGGTGATTTTCGATCGCCTGAAGCCTCGCGGCACGCTAGCGATCATGTCGTCGCGGATGGGCAGCTTGGCGCTTGCACCGACTTACGCCGCTGGTGAATGGGAAACCTATCGTGCCAGCAAGGCCGCTCTGAACATGCTGGCACGCTGCTTTTATCAGCGTCACCATGATGAAGGACGAACGCTGCTCATTATGCATCCAGGCTGGGTGAAGACCGACATGGGTGGCGAGGACGCGCCGGTCGATCTCACCGCCAGCGTCGAGGGTCTCTACAACACCCTGGAGAAGTGGAGCGGCAGTGGCGAGGAAGTCTATATCGACTATGAAGGCAATGTGCTGCCTTGGTAGCGCGATGCCAAGTCTGTTACGATCATCGCTGGGTCCGCCGAGGCTTGGTGACGATTGGCGTTTTAGGGGCTTGGTGAAATGAGATTTGCGCCTAATAACCTCTACATCGAAGAATATGTAAAGTGCGCGAATTGCGGCGTCTTGATCTACGAAAAGCGTGGCGCCAAAGACCCTGACAAGAATCCCGAAACAATCACCAAGGCCGGCAAAATTTATTGCTCACAATGGTGTCTCGACTGGGAAGAGGCGAGAGCCGACAAGGAAGCCAAAAAAGCTTCGGCGGTCGGTTCGTAGGGTTGGGGTCAGAGGAATGCAGTACCGTCTGGGCATTGATATCGGCGGGACCTTCACGGATTTTGTCGCCTTCAACGAAGCAAATCGTGAATTAAAGGCCTGGAAAAATCTTTCGACGCCTCGCGATCCAATCGAAGGCGTAATGACCGGCCTCAAGACTTTTGGGGACACTGAAAGCATCGCTTCAATCCGCCTCGGCACGACCGTCGCCACCAACGCGCTACTCGAAGGCAAAGGCGCGGTGGTCGCTTACCTGACGACGCGCGGCTTCCGCGACATTCCTTTCATCGGCCGAGGCAACCGCCGCAACCATTACGATCTCGCCTGGGTCAAGCCGAAGCCGTTCGTCAAGCGCCGCAACGCGTTGGAGGTCAACGAAAGGATTGGTCCCGTCAGGCGCGGTCATCGAGAAGCTCGATGAGGAGCAGGTCCGGGCGATCGCGGACGAGATGGTCGCCAAAGGCGAGATCGAAGCCGTCGCCGTGGTGCTGATGCACTCCTATCTGGCGCCGGAGCACGAATTTCTGATCAAGAAGATCTTCGCCGAACGCGCGCCCAACATCCCGGTCTCGATCTCTTACGAGGTGCTGCCGAAGTGGAAGGAGCATTTCCGCTCTTCGACCACGATCTGCGACGCTTTCATCAAGCCGGTCGTGAACCGGCAACTTCATTCCATCCGCGATCGGTTCAAAAGCGAGAACGTCGGCGCCAAGATCGTCATCATGCGTTCAAACGGCGGCGAAATGACTCTCGACGCTGCCGCGGACGCGCCGATTCAGATCGCCGGTCTCGGGCCCTGCCGGCGGGGTCATTGCCGCGAAGCAGATGGCGCAGCTACTCGGTATCTCCAACCTGGTCACGCTCGATATGGGCGGGACCTCGACCGATGTCTCAACCATTGTCGACGGCCGGGAGAAGTTCACGACCGATTTCGAGATCGAATGGGGCCGGCCGATCCAGATTCCGATGCTCGATATCCGATCGATCGGCGCCGGCGGCGGCTCGATCGCGCGGATCGACGCCGGGCGGCATGCTGGTCGTCGGCCCGCAAAGCGCCGGCGCCAACCCCGGACCGGCCTGCTATCGGCTCGGCGGCAAGCTGCCGACGGTGACCGACGCCAATGTGGTGACCGGCAGGATCAGTCCGGCCAATTTTCTCGGCGGCAAAATGAGCCTCGACGCCGATGCCGCGCGCGCCGCCATCCAGCCGATTGCCGATCATCTCGGCCTGCCGCTGGAAAAGGCGGCGCTGTCGATCATCCACATCGCCAACAACAACATGGTGGGCGCGCTGCACAGCGTGCTGACCGAGCAAGGCCTCGACCCGCGAGATTTCGTGCTGGTGGCGTTCGGCGGCGCCGGCCCGCCTGCATGTCAGCGACCTGATGACCGACGCATCTATCCCGCGCGGACTAGTCCCCAATTTTCCCGGCCAATTCTCCGCCTTGGGTTTCATCATGGCCGACGCGCGCGTCGACCGGCATCGCACCGTGCAGTTGAACTCGCGCTTCTTCGATCGGGATCGGGCCGCCGCAACCATGTCGGCGCTGGTCAAAGAATGTATCGCCGATCTCGCGGCGCAGGGCCACACCGACGTGGTGATCGCCCGAAGCGTCGAGATGCGTTACCTCGGGCAAAACCACGAACTGGAAATCCCGGCTGACGTTGAAACCTTCAGCGACGCGGAAGTGACGCGGCTGCTCGCCGCGTTTCACGACCTGCACGAGGCGCGCTTCGGATTTCGGCTGGCGGATCATATCGAGATCGTGAACTTTCTGGTCACGGGGATCGCGAAAACTGGCCAGCTCGGATTTCCGGAAATCGGCAGCGCCAAGGGACCTGCCGTTCCGGTGTCGCGGCGTCCGGTCTGGTTTTCTGAAGGGTGGGTCGATACGCCGGTCTATGCGCGAGCCGATCTGCTGGAGGGTCACGCACTGTCCGGACCGGCTTTGGTCGAGGAGAGCGCCTCCGTCACGGTATTGGACCCGGGGAAAAAGATGACAGTCGATCGGTACGGCAACCTGTTGATCGCGAGCTGAGCGGCAGCAAAAAGAGCACGCCAATGGACATGGTATCGCTGAACATCGTAGGCGGCATCCTGGCTTCGATCTGCCGCGATATGGGCGTGACGTTGATGCGGACGTCATACTCGACGATCTTTTCGGAATCGCTCGATTTCACCTGCGCGCTGGCGCTCCCCAACGGCGAGATGATCGCGACCGGCGACTTCTGTCCGGCGATGATCGGCGGAATGCCGCTGTTAATCCGTTCCTGCGTCAATGAAATTGCCGTCGAGGATCTCGAGGAAGGCGACGTTATCCTCCACAACGATCCCTATCGTGGCGGACTGCACACGCCCGAACATACTTTTTTCAAGCCGGTGTTCGTCGATGGCGACCTCATCGGTTTTTCGGTCGCCATCGGCCATGTCTGCGAGGTCGGAGGCATGTCGCCGGCCGGCTTTGCCGGCGAGGCGACCGAGGTTTTCCACGAAGGCCTGCGCGTTCCGCCGGTCAAGATCAAAAAAGCCGGCAAGGACGTCGACGACATCTGGCGCATCTTGCTCGCGAATGTGCGCACGCCCCGCTACAACATGGGGGATTTCCGCGCCTTGATCGCGGCCACCGATCTCGGCGAGCGCCGCATGACCCAGCTCGTCCGCAAGCACGGAACTAAAAACTTCCGCGAGATCGTGAGCGCGCTCATGGACTATTCCGAGCGCCGGATGCGCGCGGAGATCAGCAAGATTCCCGATGGCCGTTATGTCTTCGAGGATTACATGGAAGACGACGGCATCGAGGACAAGCCGTACAAAATTCGCGCCGAGGTCGTGGTCGACGGCTCCGACATGGTGGTCGACTATCACGGTTCGTCGCCGCAGGCGAAGGGTCCGATCAATGCGACACTCGGAGTGGCATGGAGCGCGGCTTACGACGCAGTGCTGCAGCTGACCGACTTTTCTATCCCGAAAAATTCCGGGTGCTTCCGTCCGATCCGCGTGCTCGCCCCGCCGGGCACTGTGGTGAACGTCAATTTCCCGGGGCCTTCGGTCGGCGGCAACACCGAAACGCACTGCCGCATCGCCTACACGGTGATGGGCGCGCTTGCGGCCGGCCTTAAGGATCGCTCGGCCGCGACCGACGGCGCCTCGCACAGCAATTTCCTGTTTGGCGGTGCCGACAACAAGACCGGCGAGTTTTTCTGCTGCTACGATCTCACCCCGGTCGGCTGGGGCGCCCGCAGCTTTGCCGACGGCAACGACGCGGTCTGCGGGATCAACGGCAATTGTCCGCACATTCCGGTGGAAGTGTTCGAGAACCGGTTTCCGTGGCACATGGAGGAGTTCAAGTTGGTGGATGGCTCCGGCGGGCCGGGCAAATTCCGCGGCGGACTGTCACTGTCAAAGACCGTGCGCTGTACCGACACCAACATGACTTTCAGTTACATGGCCGATCGCCAGAAAATTCCGCCATGGGGGATTCATGGCGGCATGGCGGGCGGTAAGGCCGGCCTGTTGATGAAGCGAAGCGGCTCCGACGAATGGCTCACGGTTGCGCAGGCCTTCAACAAGGCATCGCCCAGCAAGTTCGCCAATGTGCCGATCCGGCCCGGCGACCGCATCAAGATAACGGGACCGGCCGGCGGCGGCTGGGGACCTCCAGCCGAGCGCGACCCTAAGATGGTCGCGGAGGATCTGTTGGACGGATTCATCACCCGCGAACAAGCCGAAACGGTGTACGGTTACCGGCCGAACGGCGGCCGCTGACGCCCGTTACATGCCTGCAGGACAGCGATGAGCGACGATTTCTCTGAAGGTGCGGCCTATGTCGACGGCCGCTACATGCCGCTTGCTGAGGCGACCATCCCGATCACCGATTGGGGTTACCGGCGTTCCGACGTCACCTACGACGTCGTGTCGGTCTGGCATGGACTGTTCTTCCGGCTCGACGACCATATCGCCCGCTTTCGACGATCGATGAATGCGCTGCGGCTGTCGCCTGCGGAAACCGACGAGGACATCCGCCGCATCCTGCATCGCTGCGTGCAATTATCAGGACTGCGTGACGCCTATGTCGCGTTCGACTGTCTGCGCGGACGCCCGGTTATCGGCAAACCTTACCATCCCGCGAATACCCGCAACTACATGGTCGCGTTCGCGCGGCCCTGGGTCAATCTGATGTCGCCGGAAGTGCAGGCCCGCGGCGCGCATCTCATTATTGCCAAGGCGCCCCGCATCCAAGAGGAGTCGATCGACCCAACGGTGAAGAACTTCCATTGGGGCGATCTGACCCGTGGACTATTCGAGGCTCATGACGCCGGCGCCGATGGTGCCGTGCTCGTCGACCGCTCAGGCTTCGTTACCGAGGGCCCCGGCTACAACATCTTTTCCGTCACGGGAGGCGAAGTCTCGACGCCGGATCGCGGCGCGCTCGAGGGTGTGACGCGGCGGTCGGTGATCGAGCTTTGCGCCGAGCTGAACATTCCCTGCCGGGTACGGCCAATCTTGGTCAAGGAGCTTCTTCAGGCCGACGAGATTTTTATCACCACGACCGCCGGCGGTCCGATGCCGGTTTCGCGGATCGACGGTCACATCATGGGCAACGACCGGCCGGGTCCGCTGTCGTCGCAGCTGAAAGCCACGTTCTGGAAAAAGCGCGAGGCCGGTTGGCACGGTACGCCGGTCGATTACACCGCGGCCGCATAAAGCAGGTCTAGCCGGCGAGCGCAAGTTCCGGCGCCAGCAATTTCTGGCCCAAGGCTTCCGCGACGACCGGGTGAGTAATCCGGCCAGCATAGACGTTAAGCCCATCGCGCAGATGCGGATCGTCGCGCATCGCCTGCCGCCAGCCCTTGTCGGCGATGGCTTGCACAAACGGCAGCGTGACGTTGTTGAGGGCGAAGGTCGAGGTCCTGGCGACTCCGCCCGGCATGTTGGCCACGCAGTAGTGGACCACGCCATCTACGATATAGGTCGGATGCGAATGGGTCGTCGGCTTCGAAGTCTCGACACAGCCGCCCTGATCGATGGAGACATCGACAATCACCGCTCCCCGCTTCATGGTTCTGACCATGTCGCGCGTGATCAATTTTGGCGCAGCCGCGCCGGGAACGAGAACCGTGCCGATGACGAGATCGGCCTCGGCCACCAGGTGCGCAAGCGCTTCCCGGGTCGGGAAAATGGTCTTGATGCGCGTGCCGAACTGACCGACCAGACGCCGCAGAGCGTCAGCCGAGCGATCGACGACGGTCACGTCCGCGCCAAGGCCGATTGCCATCAGCACCGCATTGGTGCCGGCGACGCCGCCGCCCAGCACCAGCACGGTGCCCGGCGCCACGCCCGTTACACCGCCCAGCAAAATGCCGCGCCCGCCCTGCGCGTTTTCCAGGCAATAGGCGCCGACCTGGACCGACATGCGCCCCGCCACTTCGGACATCGGCGTCAACAGCGGCAACGCGCCCGAGGCGCTGGTCACGGTTTCGTAGGCGATGCAGGTGGCGCCCGAGCGGATCAGATCGTTTGCCTGCTCGGGATCGGGAGCGAGATGCAGGTAAGTGAAAAGAATTTGCCCGGCGCGCAATTGCTTGCGCTCGACGGCCAATGGCTCCTTCACCTTCACGATCAGTTCGGCGGTCGACCAAATCTTGGCGCGCGCCGTCGACTATGGTGGCGCCGGCGCGCTCAAAATCCGCGTCGAAAACGCCCGCGCCCTCCCCTGCGCCCGTTTCAACCAGAACCTGATGTCCGTGCGCCACGAGCTCATGGACCGAGGCAGAGACCAGCCCAACCCGGCCCTCGTGATCTTTGATCTCTTTTGGAACGCCAATCAGCACGGGTGCGCGGCTCCTTTGAAAAAATACGGAGTATCAGCCCGGCGCCAAACTCATCATCTGCGGAAATTCGGGCAATGTCCTGCGGATGTTGCTCGTATTCCCCCAAATTCTGCTTGAACACGCGACATTCCGCCCGGTATCGTTCATTTATGTCGCCGCCTGAGTTCTACGACCCTTCTCGCCTCGCTCGTCGGCGGCAGAATTCCCCCACTCAAGTTGCCTGGCGGACGTCTGTTGCTTCGACGAGGTAGTTTGCATGGCCTATACGATATCGGTCGACACCGGCGGTACGTTCACCGACGTCATCGTTTCCGACAAGTCCGGGACGATGACCATCGGCAAAGCGCTGACGACCCGGGAGCGCATCTTTCTCGGCATGCGTGAGGCGATCCAGGCGGCCGCCGAGAGCCTCAACGTGCCGTTCGCGTCGCTGTTGGCCGAAACCAAACTGCTGATCTACGGCACGACCTACGCCACCAACGCGATCGTAACTAAAACCGTCGCGAAAACCGCCTTTGTAACCACAGCGGGATTTTCCGACACCTTGCTACTTAAAGAAGGCGGCAAGTCCAATCCGCACGATTTTTCCTACGACTACCCGGACCCCTACATTCCCCGGCGCTACACTTTCGAAGTCGAAGAGCGGATGACGTCGGAGGGGACCGCTTCGGTCGCGTTCAGCGAGGCCCAAGCGCGCAAGGTGGTCGAGCAGATCAAGCAAGGCTCGTTCGAAGCGGTGGCGGTCTGCTTCCTGTGGTCGATCGCCAATCCCGATCACGAATTGCGCTTTGCCCGGCTGCTCGACGAACTCCTCCCCGACGTGCCGTACACGCTATCGCACCGCCTCATTCCCATTGTGCGCGAATATCGCCGAGCCTCGGCGACGGCGATCGATGCGTCGCTGAAGCCGCTGATGCAGCGCCATCTCCGCGGCCTGGAAAAGGACCTGCACGGCGCAGGCTTCACCGGCGAACTCCTGATCAGCACCACCGCCGGCGGCTGCAATTATGCGGAAGCGCTGATTGAGAAGCCGGTCTACACGGTCGGGTCGGGCCCGGCGATGGCGCCGATCGCGGGTTTGACGTTCTCGCGGCTCGAGGACCTCGGCGACAACATCATCGTCTGCGATACCGGTGGCACCACTTTTGACGTCGGCCTGGTGCGCGACGGCAATCTCACCTACACGCGCGATACCTGGCTCGGCCCCCACTTCATCGGCGACCTGCTGGCGATATCGGCGGTCGACGTGCGCTCGATCGGCGCCGGCGGCGGTTCGATCGCGTGGATCGACGACGGCGGCCTGATGCGCGTCGGCCCGCAATCCGCCGGCGCCGATCCCGGTCCGGCCTGTTACGGACGCGGCGGAAAGCTGCCGACCGTTTCCGATGCCGCCGTCGTGCTGGGTTACTTCGATCCCGACTACTTTCTCGGCGGCCGGATGAAGCTTGACGTCGAAGCGGCGCGACGCGCGGTGAAAGACATCGCCGACCGGGTCGGTTCGTCGCTGGAGGAAACCGCCTACCGCATATTGACGCTCGCCGGCGATTTCATGATGCGGGCGATCCGTGACATCACCATCAACGAGGGCTTCAATCCGCGCGAGAGCACCATCGTGGCCGGCGGCGGCGCCGCCGGTTTGAATATCATGATGATCGCCGCCGAGCTTGGCTGCGAACGCGTCGTTCTGCCCAAGGTCGCCGCCGCGCTTTCAGCCTCGGGAATGCAATACGCCAATATCGTCGCCGAGGAGACGGCAACGCTGGTGACGGTTTCGAACCGTTTCGATTTCGACAAGGTCAACGCGCTCCTCGCCGAGCTCACTAGCCGCCTTGAAACATTCCGGCGCGGCTTGGGCGAACGCGGCAGCGACTACACCATCGAATATTTTGCCGAGGCCCGCTATCTCGCGCAGGTCTGGGAGCTGGAAACCCCTCTCCCCAAAGCGCGCTTCAACGGCCCGGAGGATGTGGCGGCTTTGGTCGCCACCTTCCATGAAGTCCACGAACGCGTGTTTGCGGTTCGCGATGAAGGCAGTGCCGTCGAAATCGTCAACTGGAAGGCGCGGCTGACCGCGAAGATCAGTCATTCCAGGCCAGCCCCGATGTCCGGATTTTCCGACGCGGAGGCAAAGCCGTCCTCATCGCGAAATTGTTTTTTCGGCGGTTCGGCTCCGGTCAAAACCGCGGTCTACAAACCGAGCGACATCCGCCCGGGAAGCGTCATCGCCGGACCGGCGATTGTCGAAGAGCCGACCACGACGCTCGTGATCTATCCGGGCATGAGCGCGCAGGTGAGCGGCTTCGGAAATTATCTGCTGCGCGTAGGATAAGGCACGACTGACATGGCAAAAGCTGCGACGACGAAGTTCGATCCCTACATGACGGCGATCATCGCCAACCGGATCGACGGCATCATTCGCGAGATGACCAACACGCTGCTGCGCGCGGCGCGCTCGGCGGTGATCAACTCGGCGCGCGATTTCAGCTGCGCGGTCTGTACCGCCGACAACGAACTGCTGGCCTCGGCCGAAGGTCTGCCGATCCATATTTTCGGCAGCCATCTCCTGACCGAGGCGATGGCGAAATTCCACGCCGGCGACATCCGCGAAGGCGATTGCTACCTGCACAATGACCCTTACTCGGGCAACACCCACGCCGCCGACCACGCCTTCCTGGTGCCGGTGTTTTTTGAAGGCGAGCATCTGTTCACCTCGGTCGCCAAAGCGCATCAGGCCGACGTCGGCAACAGCCTGCCAACCACGTACATGGCGCACGCCAAAGACCAGTACGAGGAAGGCGCGCTGATCTTCCCGGCGGTGCGCATCCAGCGCGACTACAAGATGAACGAGGACATCGTACGGATGTGCCGTTCGCGCATCCGCGTCCCGACGCAGTGGTACGGCGACTTTCTCGCCGGCATCGGCTCGGCCCGCATTGCCGAACGCCGCCTGAAAGAGCTTTGCGAGAAATACGGCAAGGAGACCATCAAGTCCTTTATCGCCAATTGGATGGAATATTCCGAGCAGCGGATGATTCAGGCCATTCGAAAACTGCCGAAAGCCGAGCTCACGACCAAAGGTGCGCACGATCCCCTAGGCGAGCTTTTGCCTGACGGCGTTCCTCTGAACGTCAAGGTGCGCGTCGACCCCGAGGAAGCCATCATCGAGCTTGATCTGCGCGACAATATCCCGAACGTCCCGTGCGGCTTTAACGAAAGCGTCGCCTGCACCAGTGCCGCGGTTTGCTCGGGCGTGTTTAATTCGATCGATTCCTCGGTGCCGCAGGAACGCCGGCTCTTTCAGGCGCATAAAGCTGCTGTTGAAAGAGGGCGCGGTGTGCGGCTATCCGACGTTTCCGCATAGCTGCTCGGTGGCGACGACCAACGTGGCCGATCGCCTGATCAATCTCACCCAGCGCGCTTTCGCTGAAATGGCGGAGGGGCTTGGTCTTGCCGAAGGCGGGATCGGAATGGGTGCCGGCCTCAGCGTCGTTTCCGGAAAAGATCACCGCAGCAACGACGAGCCGTACATCAACCAGATGTTCATCGCCGAGGCCGGCGGGCCGGGAAGCCCTTCCGCGGACGGCTGGCCGAATTACGGTCTGCCGGTCGTGGCCGGGCTGATGTATCGGGACTCGGTCGAGATCGACGAGCTCAAGCACCCGCTGGAATTTCGCTACGTGAAGATCGTTCCCGGGTCCGGCGGGGCCGGCAAGTTCCGGGGTTCGGTCGCGGTGGAAACGGCTTTCGGCCCGAAAGAGCTGCCGGTCGAAGCTCTTTGGCCGTGCGACGGCACTCACTATCCGCCCAAGGGCGTCCGCGGCGGCGCCAATGGCGTGACGGCGCGGCATTGGAAAGTGAGCGCCAACGGCAGCGAGGAAGAACTCCCGAACGTGGTCATTACGACCATCAAGAAAGGCGAGATCGTTCGCGGCAACACCACGAGCGGCGGCGGGTACGGCAATCCGCTGGAGCGCGATCCAAAGCGGGTTCTGAAAGACCTGCTCGATGGCTTCGAGACGCTGCAACGCGCCGCCGATGTCTACGGTGTGATCTTCACCGGAACCGTGGAAGACGAAACGCTTGCCATCGATGTTGCGGCAACCAGCCAACGCCGCGCGCGCTGGCCAAAAGCGCGGCCGCGCGCCACTGAGAGCGGCGCGGCTGTTCGCCAGACGGTCTTTGGATTGATAATCAGCGCAACGCCGCGCTCAGGCGCGCAAGGCGGCTCTTATATTCCGCGCGCGCCTTAAGCGCCGCGGCCATGTCGACCTCGACGAAGCGCGCAAGGTTGTTCGGCTGCATCTGCGCGATACGATCCATGTCGGCGCTGATCACCGTGCCGATCATGGCGTAGCCGCCTCCCGATACGGCGTCGCGATGCAGGATAATTGGCTCGAGCCCGCCCGGCACCTGGATCGAACCATAGGGATAGCCGGCGTCGACGATGTTGGATGGATCAGAACCCGCTCCGAATGGCTGCTTGCGCTCGCGAAAGCTGAGCGGCCTGCCCTTGCGGTAACGATAGCCAATGCGGTCCGCCTCAGGCGCCACCGTCCAGGTATCCTCGAAGAACGATTTTGCGGCCTCATCCGTCAGGCGATAGAAATAAAGGCCGGTGAGCACCCGCAGCTCAAGCGACTTCGGATAGGTGGGCACCAGATCGGCGGCAAGCGCACGGCCGGCGCGCGCGCCAGGGCGCGCGCTGCCCACCGGCAGCTTGTCGCCGGGCGGCGAGCTTCCGGCCGGAAAAACCGCCCAACGTCCCAAGCGCGTAAGTCGAGCGACTGCCCAGCACCACCGGGACATCAATGCCGCCGGCAATTGCGAGATAAGCGCGCGCGCCGCTTTTCATGTAATCGAACGTCAGCCGGTCGCCGGCCCGCACGGCAAAGCGACTCGTTGCGCGGCCGCGCCTCGCCGTTGATCTTCGGCGTAGCCTCAGCGCCGGTGATGGCGACGATGGCGGGTGCGCCGAAGACGAGCTCCGGCCCCATCAGCGCGATTTCGAGACCGGCCGCGCCCTCCTCGTTACCGACCAATAAGTTGGCCGCGCGCAACGCGTATTGGTCGAGCGCGCCGGAGAGCGGAATGCCGATATTGTAATAACTCGGCCGGCCGAGATCCTGAACGGTGGTGGCCAGCCCCGGCTTGATCACCTCAATGGCCATAGAGCACCTCCACCAGATGCCGGGCGTAACCACCGGGATCGCTGTGAAAAGCCTTCAGGGAAAAATTCACCGGCCGGACAGTGAGGTCGAAGATTCCAGCTTCCACCGCTTTGATGTCGCGATCATATTCATCGCGCGCAATCGCCTTGAACTTGACGATGTCGCCCGGTTTGAAGAACGCCAGGAAATCCTTGAAGTAGGGCAACGACTGCGCCGGGTCGTAGATTGGCGCCGGCGTTATCCCGAACATCTGATAACCGCCCGCTCCGCGAACGGAATAGATCGCCGTAAAGCAGCCGCCGTGGCCGATGGTCAGTTTCGGCGTATCGGTGCGCGGCCGCAGATATTTCGGCGCTTCGATCTGTTTCGATCGCTCAACGATCTGATAGAGCCAGGGAAGCCCGGCGACGAAGCCGACCATGGATACGAACCAGGGCGCGCCGGAGTGGGCGGCAATGAAGTCGTCGATCGATTTGTAACCGTTGATACGCGCGCCGTATTCGATGTCGGTGCTTTTGGGATCCTGGTGCCGCTCGCGAAAGCGGAGCTGCGTCTCATTGGTCCAGGGATCGTTGTAGAGCACCGGAACTTCGATGATGCGGGTCGGCAATTCCAGATCGGCGTCGCCGATTTGCGCTTCGATCTCTTTCAGAGTCTGCATCATCTTATCCGGATGAATCACATCCGGGTCGAAACGGACCAGATAGGAAGCGTTGGACGGGCAAATTTCGGACACGCCGGCAATGCGCCGCTTGCCGAGCTCGCTGCAAATCGCCATGCCCTTGAAGAAAGCCTCAAGGGACATTTCTTCGCCGATTTCGGCGAAGACGTGCTCGTCCCCGCCAAACGAATAACGGATTCCGCTCATGCGTATCTCCGGTCTTGGTTCCCCTCAAGCGGCCATTACGGCGATCAGGCCGTGAGCAGCCGCTCCAAAAACCCGGTGTCGAACTCTCCCGCTCGCACCTCGCTCAGTTTGGCAAGCCGCTTGTGCAGCGAAGCGGTCGTAATAACTCCTTCGATCTCGAACTCGTCCAGCGCGCGTTGCAGTCGTGCCAGCGCGAGATCACGAGTTTCCGCGTGCACGATGATTTTGGCAAGCAGGGAGTCGTAATAGGGCGGCACGGCGTAGCCGGGATAGATCATGGTGTCGACGCGAACACCGGGGCCGGCGGGCCAAGCGAGAGCGCCAATCCGCCCGGGCGAGGGCCGGAAATTCTTGTCCGGATCCTCGGCATTGATCCGCACCTCGATCGCGGCACCACGCATGGTGACGTCGGCCTGGGCGAATTCGAGCGGATGGCCCTGCGCGATCGATATGGTGGCGCGAACGAGATCGATCCCCGTGACCATTTCGGTCACCGGATGCTCGACCTGGATGCGTGTGTTCATTTCGATGAAGAAGAACTCGCCGTTGTCTTCGTCGTAGAGGTATTCGAGCGTTCCCGCACCGCGATAGTTTGCTCGTTCGGCAAGCCGCACCGCCGAGGCGCATAGCGCCTGCCGCGTGGCGTCATTGATCGCCGGCGACGGCGCCTCCTCCCACACTTTCTGGCGGCGTCGTTGCAGCGAGCATTCGCGCTCGAAACAGTGCACGACATTCTTACCGTCGCCCAGCACCTGCACTTCGAGATGCCGCGCGCGGTTTAAAAATCGCTCCAGGTAGATCGCGCCGCTGCCGAAGGCGGCCAATGCTTCGGCCTGCGCCGTATGAAAGTGGTGCTTGAGACTTGCTTCGTCGGTAGCGACGCGAATGCCCCTGCCGCCGCCGCCCGCACTCGCCTTCAGCATGACCGGAAACCCGATGGCGCGGGCCGCATCGAGGGCATGGTCTCGTCGGCGATCTCCCCTTCGCTTCCTGGCACTATCGGCACGTTGGCGGCTTGCGCGGCGACGCGCGCAGCGGCTTTGTCGCCCATCATGCGGATCGTGTCCGCCGTCGGGCCGACGAAGACCAGACCTGCGGCGGTGACCGCTTCCGCGAACCGCGCATTCTCGGCGAGGAAACCGTAACCCGGATGGATTGCGCCAGCTCCGGTTTCGCGCGCCGCAGCAATGATCGCGTCGATGTTGAGATAACTCTTGGCTGCGGGCGCCGGGCCGATGCAGATGGCTTCGTCGGCATAGCGCACAGCGAGGCTGTCCTTGTCGGCCTCGCTGTACACCGCGACGGTCCGCAGGTTCAGCTCTTTTGCCGCACGGATGATCCGCACGGCGATTTCGCCGCGATTGGCAATCAGGAGCTTGTCGAACACGCGGGAGAACTCAGCTGGTCTCGATCAGCACCAGGGCCTGTCCCGGTTCGACCGGCGCTTCGTTATCGACGAGAAAACGCACGACTTTGCCGCTCATGTCCGCCGTGAACTTCACTGAACTGCTTCATCACCTCGACCAGCCCGACCACGTCGCCTTCGGCAACCTGATCGCCGGCATCCTTGTAAGGCGGCTTATCCGGCGCCGGCCGCCGATAGAAAATTCCAGGCAGCGGACTTAAAATTTCGTGCTGCGCCATGCTTGTCGCCCCCTCTCGAACCGCCGGCTAACCAAGATAGTCCGCAATGGCAGTTTTCACGGCGTGCGCGACCGCTACGGCATTGGGCGTATCGGAATGGACGCAAATACAATCGGCGCGCACGGGCACCTCGCCGCCATTGACCGTTTCCGCCACACCATCCTTGACGGCACGCAGAGCGCGCCGGGCGGCGAGTTCCGGGTCGACCGCCTCATGCTCGCGGGTCACAATCAGTGAGCCGTCTGCGGCATATTCGAGATCTGCGTAGTATTCGGAAATGAATTCCAGTCCCTCCGCCGGATAGACCTTCTCATGCATCGTACCGGCCATGCCCAAAACCGGCACGTTGAACACCTTGACCGCGTCGGCGACCGCCTTGGCCACCTCTGGCGACTTCGCCGCCATCCCGTAGAGCGAGCCATGCGGCTTGACGTGAAACAGCTTCATGCCTTCACGTTCGAGAAAGCCCTTAAGCGCGCCGACCTGATAGACGATGCAATCGGTCAGCTCTTCGGCCCGCATCTTCATTTCGCGCCGGCCGAAACCTTGAAGATCGGGCAACGATGGGTGCGCGCCGACCTTGACGTTGTGCTGCTTTGCCAGCCGCACCGTGTTCGCCATGACCGTGGGATCCGAAGCATGGAAGCCGCAGGCGACGTTGGCGATCGTGATGTGCGGCATCAAGCCTTCGTCGTCGCCGATCTTATACAGACCGAAGCTCTCGCCCATATCGCAGTTGATCGCGACCGTTGCGTTTCTCGCGGCAGGCATGCTGGCTACCCCTTCGTCCTCATAACGGCCCGGCCATGGCTCAACGCGGAAAATGCGTCACGCTAGGCGTTCGCTTCACCCGTGTCCTTAAGTTCGATCTCGATGAAGGTCATGACGCCTGCGCCGGCATTGATGACATCGTGCTCGACGCCGGCATTGCGAAAGTACGATTTTCCCTGCTGCAAGCGTGAACGCGAACGGCCGCCGTCGGGGCCGACGAGTTCCAGCTCGCCGTCGATGACCGGCACGACGACGTAGTCATAGGCATGACGATGCCATCCCGTGGCCGCACCCGGCGCAAAGCGCCATTCGGTCACGCGCAGATGATCGTTGTCGATCTGCACCGTAGGCACCGCTCGATTGTCGCTCATGCCGGTCCCCAAGCTGTCTCGCGCCATCCTAGCCAATAGTGCCGACCGGATGGAAGGGTTCCGCCCATATCCGCGCTCAGATCGCGCCGGCGGCAGCACTGGATGAGGCCCGCAGCTTCTGCGTCGCCGCTTCGTCGACGCGCATGGCGTCGTCGATGACCACGGCGTAGACATCGCGGGCCCGCTCTTTGGTAATCCACCCCTCGGCGACGTCGGCAAGGACGCGAGCGGGCGCGCGTTCATGCGGCGGCCCGTAGCCGCCGCCGCCGCAACAAATCGACTGGATGGTTTCGCCATCAGTCAAAGTGACCTGCGCACAGTTCGAGAGCGGCTCGATGACGCCATCCACCCGGCGCTTCAGATGTCCTGCCGGGCCGCCCACGCCACCACCGCGCGCGCCGAGGGCGGCGTTCACCGATCCATCGCTGACATAGGCGAGCTCGACAGAGCAGCCGACCGGCCCGAACTCGACGAACAGGCTGGGCGCGCCGCGGCTTCGTCCGGCGCCCTCGGTGTCGGGCATGATCCTGCGCTCGCTGACCCAGATGGGCTGATAAAGCTCGTCCAGCTCGACGCTATCGATGAAGCACATGCCGCCGTTGCCGACATGCAGGTAGGTCAGCCAGCAGTCGCCGAATGGCGTACCGGGCCCGGCGGTCGAGCCAAGAAACAGCTGGTTTACAAAGCGCTCGCCATTACGCGGATCCACGCCGGAAATGACTGAGGACGATGGCGGCAGGCATCCGCCGCATTCGGCGATACCGTAACCGTCGCCGAGCTGGCCGATCGCCAGGGAAACCGCGTGGGTGAGCCGGTCGGCCACGTTCGTCGTCGCAACCGAGCAGCTGGTCGGGTGCCGGGGAATCCCGGTCACGCTGTTCTCGCGCAGCTTGATTTCGACGCAGCGGAAGCTCCCGGCGTTACGCGGAATGTCGCCGCCGATGCTGTTGAATACGCCGATCAGAGCGGCCGTACCGGTGCATGCCTCGGTCAGGTTGAGCCCGCACGGCAAGGCATCGATATTGTCGCGCAAATCGATGGTGATGCTGCCCTCCTGGGGATGCACCTCTACCGTGGCGACGACGCGGACCCCGTCGCTCGGTGTTCCAGGGATCGCATCGTGGACGCTGACGCCCGTCGCCTTACCCGCCGGCATTTGCCTTATGCGCGTGGCCATCCGTTGCTCGCTGAAATCGAACCACTGCCCGGCGAACGTATCGAGCCTGTCCCATCCCGCCTCACGGCCAAGTGCGAGCACCTCACGCTCGCCGATCCGCGCCGAACCAACCATCGCCAGAAAGTCGCCCTTCCACTGACCGGGCACGCGGATGCGCATTTCGCACATTCGGACGATGTCTTCGATATCGCGATAGTCCTGTTGCACCTTGACGGCGGGAAAGATCAGCGCGCCCTCGGCATACACGTCGATCGCAGTGCCCATATAGGTCGTCGGCAGCGCGTTGCCGCAGTCGGCCTGGTGCGCCTTTGTCAGCACGGTGAAGCGGTGGATTCCGTCATCGTCGATCACCGGAATGAGGATGGTGTGATCTGCGGCGTGCGAATTGCCGTGATACGGAGAATTGTGAAGGAACGCATCGCCGCGCTTGAGCACCGGGTGGAATTCCTTCACGGCGCGGGTCATCAGGTTTGGCCCGACCAAGGTGTGAATTGGCAAGCTGTCAGCCGCCGCCAGCAAATCGCAGTCGGCCGTCACGATGCAGCAGGAAAAGTCGCGGGCGCGGTTAAGCACGCCGGATCGGCCGGTTCGATAGAGCGTGTTGCTCATTTTGCGGACGATGCCTTCGAAGCGATTGATCAGAATCGCCAACTCCGCACCGTCGAGCAATTTTTCAGTCATGGCCGTCCTCTTGCAGCGGCGTAGGTTTGTTCCGAGGCGAGGCGGGCGCCACCCGGGGTGACGACAAGGTTGCCGTTGACGCTGCGGATAAAGGCAGCGCCGACATCGATGACGATCGAAGTAAAAGGAGACTTCAACGATCGCGGGCCCGTCAATTTTTCTGTTTGGCTCGATGTCGCCGAACGCCAGTACCGGAACTTCCAGCCAACCGCTATGGCGGAAGAACGCCCGCCGCCATTGCGGCATCTCCGCCGGCGCCTGCGCATGGGCCAATTTCAGATCGGGGTGAACGCCGACCGGACAGCGGACGGCGGCGCGCCACGCAATCACCTCGATCGGCGAACGCGGATCGGAGAAAGCAAAGATATGCTCGTGGGCACGATGAAACGCCTGCGACAGGATCTCGACGCCGCCGGCGCCAAACAGCCGATCCGGCTCGACCGCAACATCGATCTCCCACACCTGATGCAGATATCGCGCCTCGACCAGAAAATCGATGTGAACGTCGTGCGACGCCGCACCCGCAGCTTCGGCAAACGCCATAGCCTGCCGGCGCAGATCGGCGACGATCGCTGCGGCGCCATCCCGGTCGAACTGTGTGGTGCTAGTCACGAACACGCGGCGATACTCCCGGGAGATATCCGAAACCGCCGCACCGAATGCGCTGAGTGCTGCGCCGACTTCAGGAATGATCAGCTGCTCGCAGCCGAGCCTTTTCGCGATCGTTAGTGCGTTAAGTCCCGCCGCGCCGCCACCGCCGACAATGACGGCCTGAGCCGGGTCGATGCCCTGATTGACGGTGATGTCGGAGATCGCTTGCACCATATTCTCCGACCAGACCGACATGATCGCGTCCGCGGCCGCTTCGAGGGTCATGGCAAACGGACCGGCTACGTCGCGATGAACGGCCGCCATGGCGGCGTTGCGATCGAGCCTGATGCGTCCGCCAAGGAAGAACGACGGATCGATATAGCCGAGTACCAGAGCGGCGTCGGTCACCGTGGCGTATTGGCCGCCGGCTGCATAGCAGGCCGGACCCGGCACCGCGCCGGCGCTTTGCGGGCCGACGCGCAGCACCCTGCCCTCTTCGACCCAGGCGATGCTGCCGCCGCCGGCACCGATGCTGCGCACGTCCACCGAAGGAAAGCCGGTGAGATCGCTCTGCAAGGGGCGACCAAGCCAGGTCTCGTGGGTGAATGGCACGCGCCCCTGGCGCACCAGCGACACGTCGAACGTCGTTCCGCCGGTATCGAATATGATCGCATCTTTGTTTGGCGTATCGGCAACCGCGAGCCGGGCGCCCGCAATCGGCGCCATCGACGGTCCTGAATTGATTGCGAGGATCGGCGCGCGCTGAACTTCTTCGATATCCACCATGCCGCCTTGCGACGTCAGCACCAAAATGCGCCCGCCAAAACCAGCTTCGCGCATCGACTGCGTCAGGCCGGCAAGGTAGCGATTCATCAACGGCTTGAGCGACGCATCGAGCGCCGCCGAAATTGCGCGGCGGTATTCGCGCAGCGCAGGATTTAGCTGATGCGAAAGCGTAACCGGCACGCCAGGCAGGCGCGTGGCGAGGATCTCACCGACGCGGCGCTCGTGCGCGGGATGCAGTACCGACCAGAGCAGACAAACCGCCACCGCCTCTACCCCGCGCTGGAGAAGTTGATCGGCGATTGCTTCGACTGCGGCTTCATCGAGCGGCCGCTTTATCTCACCCGACGCTAGTACACGCTCAGGCACCTCAAATGTGAGCGCGCGCGGGATGTACGGATCGGGATAAGGCACCGCATGATTGAAGGGCTCGCGGCGTCCGCCTTCGCGCAGCACCAAGATGTCGGGATGGCCGCTGGTGACCAGCAACGCCGTCTTTGCGGTCTTTTTTGTAACGATCGCATTGATGGCGTGGGTGGTGCCATGAATAAACATATCGCCTCGGCCGAGCAGCGTGCGGCGATCGATCTGAAACTGTTTGGCGGCAATCTCGAAGGCGTCGAGCACGCCCTTGACCGGCTCACTGGGTACGGTTGCTGCCTTGAACATCTGAATGTGCCCCGTCTCACCCTCGATGATGAGATCGGTGAAGGTGCCGCCGGTATCGGTTGCAAAACGCATTGTTGTTTTCTGCCCTGTCAGCCGTGCGGTCAGTAGGCCGACCAGCCGCGATCAACAAAAAGTACGGCGCCGGTCACCGAGTCCGCGTCGGGGGATGCGAGAAATACTGCGCTGCCGGCGAGCTCATCGGGCTTCAGCCAGCCGCCCGGGCCGCCGAAGCGTTCATCGACGCGCTGCAGGTATTCCGCATCGGTCTTTCGGGCCTCCTCGTTCATGGGCGTCTCGATCCAGCCAGGAGCAATCGCATTGACCTGGATGTTTCGATCGCGCAGCTCGAGCGCAAGCGACTTCGTCACCAGCACGATCGCGCCTTTGGTGCCGCAATAGACCGCGGAGTCGGGATAACCGTCGTGTCCGAAGATCGAGCCGATGTTGATGATCTTGCCATGCCCCTGGCGCTCGAAAAGGGGCAGAACGCTCTGGCAGAGGAAGAAGACGCCCTTGAGATTGGTGTTGATCATGGCATCGAACGCGGCCTCAGTCGTCTGGCCAAGCCGCGACATCAGGTAAACGCCGGCGTTGTTGAGCAGGATGTGCACGGTGCCATAGGCATCGACGACTTGCGCCACCGCAGCGTCGATCTGATCGCTGTGCCCGATGTCGGCCTGCACCGCGATCGCCTCGCCGCCGGACGCACGAATGGAGTCGACGACCGCAGCCGCCTTAGTTCGGTCGCGATTGACAATCGCGACTTTGGCGCCTTCCGCCGCGAAGCGCCGCGAGAAAGCTTCCCCGATCCCCTGCGAACCGCCAGTGATAATAGCGACGCGATCCTTGAGCCTCATGCCCGCCACACCTTGCGCGAGCGCCGTGTCGTGACGCTCGCGACGCCGCCCTCCGGCCGAGGCGGATACGATCTCCATGATCGCAATTTGCCTGCAAAGCCTTTCATAGGTCGCCCGCATTGACAAGGCGGCAAGCGCGCCGCTGAAAGCGATGCGATCAAACAATAAGCGGTCGGACCTGACCACGCAGGCGGCCAAGGCAGCCAAACTTGACATGCCCCGGCACAATGCGACTATCCGAAAACGCGGTGCGCTCCCGAACCGCCTGGGATGCGGACTGCATCGCACCCCACGCTTCGGCTATCCGGAGATCAACCGTGACCGTTGCCGCCAACTCGGCTTTCAGCCGTGACATCGCCCGCGTTCTGCATCCCTACACCCATCTCAAGAAGCATGAGCAGAGCGGCCCGCTCATCATCGCGCGCGGCGAGGGAATTCGCGTCATCGATGAGGACGGCAAGTCGTACATCGACGGGTTGGCGGGCCTGTGGTGCGTCTCGCTCGGCTTTAGCGAGCCGCGGCTTGTCGAGGCGGCCCGGCGGCAGCTTGCGACACTGCCCTACTACCACTCATTCGCGCACAAATCGCACGAGCCGAATATCGATCTTGCCGATCGCATTCTGGCGATGCTTCCGGTGCCGATGTCGAAAGTGTTTTTCAACACTTCGGGATCGGAGGCCAATGACAGCGCCGTCAAGATGGTCTGGTACTACAACAACGCGCGGGGGCGTCACCGCAAGAAGAAGATCATTTCGCGGATGAAGGGCTATCACGGCGTCACCATCGCCGCCGCGAGCCTCACCGGGCTTCCGAACAATCATCGCGATTTTGACCTGCCGATCGCGCAGATCCGGCACGCCGACTGTCCGCATCATTACCGGTTCGCAAAGCCGGGCGAGAGCGAAGAGGATTTCTCCACGCGGCTTGCGGAAAGCCTCGAAGCGCAGATCGTGCGCGAGGATCCTGAAACCGTCGCCGCTTTCATCGCCGAGCCGGTGATGGGTGCCGGCGGCGTTATCGTGCCGCCGAAGGGCTATTTCGACAAAATCCAGAAGGTGCTCAAGAAATATAACGTGCTGTTCATCGTCGACGAGGTGATTTGCGGCTTCGGCCGCACCGGCAACATGTTTGGCATCGAGACCTTCGATCTCAAGCCCGACATCATCACCATGGCGAAAGCCATGTCGTCCGGCTACCAGCCGATCTCAGCCACCGTCATCAGCGAAGATATTTATCAGGCGCTGGTGACCCAGAGCGAGAAGATCGGCGTGTTCGCTCATGGCTTCACCTACTCCGCTCATCCAGTCGCTTGCGCCGTCGCACTCGAAACGCTCAAGATCTACGAGGAGCGCAAGATTTTGGACCACGTCCGCAGATTGACGCCGGTATTTCAGGGACGGCTCCACAATCTCGCGTCACACCCGCTGGTCGGCGAAGCGCGCGGCATCGGCCTGATCGGCGCCATCGAGCTGGTCCGCGACAAGGCAACCAAGGCGCCGTTCGAAGCAGCAGCCGGCGTCGGACTATTGGGTGCGGAACTTGCCCAACGGGAGGGCTTGATCCTACGTGCAATGGGCGACAGCCTGGCGCTTTGTCCGCCGCTCATCATCACTAAGCCGGAGATCAACGAGGTGTTCGATCGCCTCGAGCGCGCGCTTGAGCAGATCCATAGCGAGATTAAGCAGCGCGGATTGTTGTGAGCGGACGCGGGAATTTATCGACCCCGCTTGCAGAGGACGGTCTGGTCTGCCGCCAGGTAAACGCAGCGAGCAATAAAGGGGGGTGGAGCGATGAAACTAAAGGATCGCGTCGCGATCGTGACCGGAGGATCGCAAGGCATTGGCGAAGCAATCGCGGTGCGCTACGCGCAGGAAGGGCGCGAAAGTCGCGGTTGTTTATCACGCCAACGATGCGGTGGCGAAACAGACCGTCGACAAGATAACGTCGGCGGGCGGCGTTGCCAGCGCCGTCAAGGCCGACTGCTCCAAAATTCCTCAGATCGAACAGATGGTGGCAGAGGTGCGCAACGCCTTCGGCAGCGTGCATATTCTGGTGAACAACGCCGGCGTATTTCGCACCGTGCCGGTGTCCGAAACCACGGAAGCGATATGGGACGAACAGCTCGACCTGAACCTGAAGGGCGCGTTCTTCTGCGTGAAGGCGGTGCTTCCCGAATTCATGAAAAACGGCGGCGGCAAGGTCATCAACATTACATCGATCGCCGGCGTCGGCGCCTTCCCCAACTGTCCGGCGTACTGCGCATCGAAGGGCGGGCTGGAAATCCTGACCAAGGCGCTGGCGACCGAGCTCGGCCGGCACAAGATCAACGTCAACTCGCTGGCGCCCGGAAACGTCGCGACGCCGCTCAATGCGCATCTGCGCGGCCCCGGCAACGAGGCCTATCTCAGCCTGATGCGGACCATGACCCCGACTGGCCGCGATTTCCTCTCGCCCGATGAAATGACTGGCGCCGCGGTCTTCCTTGCGTCGGACGACTCCTCCGGCATGCATGGAGCAACCGTCCTAGTCGATGCCGGATGGGCGGCCTGGTGAGGATTTCCGCCTAAATACGAGCGATCCGCTGCTCTGCGAACTGCCGATGCTGACAATCGTGCAGGCGCGACCGCCGCGATCCGGGAATTGTTCGAAAAGTCACCATAACGCCCACGCTTGCCCAAGACGGGCAAGCGTTTTTGCTTACAAAGCCGTCGAACTCAAAATACATGGCCGCCTTGCGAAGCGAGGGGAAGTCCCCAAAGTCTATGGGGTAATGGTTGCAGGGGTAGGATTTGAACCTGCGACCTTCAGGTTATGAGCCTGACGAGTTAAGGGCTACCTTGTCCCGCGTGAACGCGCCGGAGTTACCGTCGCCGCCTTACATCCGATAATCGCACTTATCGGAAGAAATTCAGGCTGCCCACTCGGGACTTGGTCTGCTAGAACCTGCAAGTTCCATTACCCCAATAAATCGCTATCCCGTAGAACTTGGCAGTGATTCGATTTTCAGCATCCTCGAAATAGCGCACGGCTTCTGGTAACCCGACCTCTTCTACTCGGGGACGGCGGAGCCACAGTGACCATGTCCTATCAGGTCTGTATCGACATCGGAGGAACCTTCACCGATTGTCTTGTCTCCGATGAGAACGGCAGGATCGGAATTTACAAGGCGCCCACGACGCCGGGCGAATTCGAAAAGGGCTTCATCAACGCCTTAGGTGTGGCTGCGGAAGAGTTAGGCTTTGCCCAGCGCGACTTCGTGGCCCAGATCGACATCATCGTTCACGGCTCGACGGTGTCGACCAACGCACTGGTAGAGCGCAAAACTGCGCGCGCCGGACTCATCGTCAATCACGGGCACGCCGACATCCTGACGTTGCGTGAAGGCCCGAGAAAAGGCGCTTTCGAGTGGCGCCTCGATTATCCCGACCCTTACATTCCGCGAAAGCTGACGCGCACCGTCCGCGGCCGCATTGACGTGCGCGGCCGCGAGCTCGTGCCACTCAGTGTGGATGACGTGCAGGCTGCGGCTGAACATTTTCGTCAGCAGGCGGTTGGATCGATCGCGGTCGGTCTGCTCTGGTCGGTCGTCAATCCGAGCCATGAGATTCGCACGCGTGAAATTCTCAGCACGGTGCTGCCGGATGTCCCGGTTACGCTGAGCCATGAAATCAATCCAATTCCGCGGGAGTACCGGCGCGTCATCGCCGCGGCGATCGATGCTTCGATAAGCCCCATCATCCGCATCTATGTCCAGCGCCTCCGCGACGCACTGGTAGATGCCGGCTTCAAAGGCGAATTGCTGCTCGCCAATTGCCTCGGCGGCATGATGCCGCCGGAGGAGATCGTTCGTCGCCCCATCTACAGCGTTATGTCGGGCCCGACCCTCGCTCCGATCGCGGCGCTGGCCTTGACCGAGGAACGCGATGTGGTCGTCGGCGACATGGGAGGCACCTCATTCGACGTGTCTGCACTGAGAAACCATCAAGTCATCATTGCGCCGGACTCCAAGATCAACGATGATTTGCTTGGCATTCCCAAAGTCGACGTACGCTCGATTGGTGCCGGCGGCGGTTCGATCGCGCACGTTGACGCAGGCGGGCTCTTGCATGTCGGCCCGCACAGCGCGGGCGCTCGGCCGGGGCCGGCCTGTTACGGGCTGGGCGGCACCGGAGCCACCGTCACCGACGCCAATGTCGTGCTCGGGATACTCGATCCGGACTTTTTTCTGGGCGGCCGGATCAGGCTCGATCGTCGGCTAGCAGAGCAGGCGGTCGATCGGATCGCGCGGCGCTTAGGCGTTCGCCGTGAAGAAGCTGCTCACGCGATCTACACCACCAGCAACCACAACATGGTCGCAGCAATCGAGGAAATTACGGTGCGCGAGGGTATCAATCCGCGTGACAGCTTGTTCGTCTGTGGCGGCGGCGGCACTTCATGCCATATCGCGGAGATGGCCGAAATTCTCGGGCTCAAGCGTTATCTCATTCCCCGGTTCGTCGCCGGCCTTTCTGCGTTCGGCGGTTTAATTTCAGATTTACGATGGGAGGAGAACGGCACGCTGCACACCAGCAGCCGCCAATTCGACGTCGAGCCCGTCAATGACCTCCTCGGACGCTTGCGTGCGAGGGGCGACGCCTTCATGCATTTAGCGGGTGTACCCGAAAAGATGCGAAGGTTTGAGTACGCGTTTTTCGGCAGGTACGAATACCAGTCATGGGAGATCGAAGTCGCCTTCGAACGCCAAGCTCCCGGTCTCACAGAAGGCGACTTGCCAATGCTGGTTGAAGCCTTTCACCAGATGCACGATCGCATCTACAGCATTCGCAGCGACAGTGATGTCGTGGAGTTCACCGCCTGGAAGGTTCGCGCCATCGGCGCGCGCCAGGGGGGTGACCTTTGGCGCGGTCATGTGCTTGCACGCCAGTTGGAGGCCCCGACGCCTAAGGGACATCGGCCCGTCTATACGCGCGACAGCGGCGGAATGGAGCCGCTTGCAGTCTACGACGGGCACGCCCTCAATCATGCGGCGACCATAACCGGCCCCTGCCTAATCGATGCAACCACCTTCACCGCCTTTCTCGCCCCCAATCACACAGGTACGATGGACCAGTACGGAAACCTCCTTGTTGTGTGCGATGAGACAGGGTCTGACCGGAGTGACGACCGTGCTTGATCAACCCCTATCGTCCGACGCCATCGAGACGCGCCGCGTCGATCCCTTCCTGATGTCGGTTCTGAAAAGCCGCTTTGAGGCCATCGTCCGCGAGATGACGCTCGTGGTCATGAAAGCGAGCCGCTCTGCAGTCATCAAGAACGCAAAGGATTTGAGCTGCGCGATCCTGACCTATGATCACCGCCTCGTCAGCACAGAGGAAGCGCTTCCGATCCATGTCATGTCGATGGACAAGGCAACGCGTCCGATCACGGAATTGTTCAGTGACGTCAAGCAAGGCGACATCTTCCTCAACAATTGCCCCTACACCGGCGGGACGCATCACGCCGATATGATTCTGTCGATGCCCGTGTTCTTCGGCGGGGTGCCAATGTTCTGGGTCGTCGCGTTGTCGCATCATGCTGACACCGGAGCACCGGTACCTTCGACTTACCTGCCCTATGCGCGAACCATCTACGAAGAAGGAATCCATTTTCCGTGCGTACGCATCGCAGAGAATTATCAGGAAAAGCAGGACATCCTGCGCATCGGATTAAAGCGCATCCGCGTTTCCGAAATCTGGCTTGGGGATTTGCACGCCCAGATCGGAGCCTGCAAGACCGGCGAGCGACGCGTGACCGAACTTCTCGAACGCTATGGGTCGAAAACGATCACCGACTTTGTCGAGGACTGGTTTGACTACGGCCGCAGACGCACCGTCGCCGAAATCAAGAAACTGCCGTCCGGCACCTTTGAATACGAGATCCATCACGATCCGGTGCCAGGTATCGCCGATGAGGGAATCCCGATCAGGGTGAAACTTGAGGTCGATGCGGAAGCTGGTTCGATCACGGTGGATGTGCGCCACAACATCGACTGTCTGGCGGGCGGACTAAACCTTTCCGAGAACACGTGCACAGGGTCGTGCCGCATTGGCGTCTTCAACAATCTCGACCCGACTCTTCCGCACAATCACGGTAGCGCGAGCGTCGTGAAAGTCCTGTTGCGGGAAGGATCGGCGGTGGGAAAGCCGCGATATCCGGCTGGCACATCAGTGGCGACGACCAATGTCAACGACAGGCTGATCACCGCGGTGAACGCGGTCTTTTCCAAGATGGGAGTTCCACTCGGCCAGGCGGAAGGCGGCCCGCACCTCCCGGCCGGCATCGGCGTGATTTCGGGAAAAGATCCCTTCAAGGGTGGACACCCTTACGTCAATCAGGTCTTCATCGGCTACGCGGGCGGTGCTGCACTGCATGGTCACGACGGATGGCTGACCTATTGCGGCCCGGCCAATGGCGGCCTCATCAATCTTGATTCAATCGAAGTCGATGAATCGATGTATCCGATCATCATCGAATCGCGCGGAGTGCGGCCGAACACGCAAGGATACGGCGAGTACGAAGGCGCTCCGGGCGTGGAATGCGTCTTCTATCCAGTGGACCACGAGATGACGATCATCTATGCGGCCGACGGCACGACGTTTGCGCCCAGAGGCGTCAACGGCGGCCTTCCGGCGAGTGGTAGTTGGACGCGCAAGCTCACCGTCGACGGCAGGCTCATTGAACTGCCGGCCTTTCACCAAGAGGTGTTCCAGCCAAGTGAGAAGATGTTCTGTTTCGCGTGCGGTGGGGGTGGATATGGCGACCCAGCGAAACGGGATCCTGCGCGGGTCGCGGCAACGGTCAACCGCGGCTGGCTGACCGCTGACAAGGCGCGCGAAATCTACGGCGTGACGCTACGTTACGACTCGGCAAGTGCCGAACACGTAGTGACATTACCCGCCAAGGATTAGGCGCCGACCCACAAAATTGGTTTTGCCGGCAGCCGCGATCGCGTTGGCGCTCAAGCCGGATGTGCCGGCGGCAGACCGGCCGCTCGGCGCGCCGAGAGGAAGACGCCGATGAACATCAGCAGCATGGCGATGAAAAAATAAACCGACAAGCGCTCGCCCAGCGCCAGCATGCTCCAGCCGACGCCGGCGAGAACCGCAAGGTAGTTGAACTGCGCAAAGAAGGTTGGCCCGGCAAGGCGTATAATTTCAAAGAAAAACACAAAAAAGACGGCGTTGATGATACCGGCCAAGACGATCGGGACCGCGCCTCCCGCGGTCGGCAGTTCGGCCTGTCCGGCGATCAGCATAATTGGGAGCAAGACGAGCGACGAGCCAAAAAGCATTCCCGATGCCATCGCGAGTGACGATGAGAGCGGCGGTCGCAACAGCGCAGCGGCCACATTTGAGCTGGCAAAGAGGAGCGGCGCGATCAGGCTGAGTACGAACCAAAGCCAGGCATCGGGGGCGCTCTTGGCTAGACCCGGTCCTATGATGACCAGCACGCCGGCGAAGCCGAACGCAACACCCAGAAGGCCAAGCGCACGGAAGCGGTCAATCCCAGCAAGCATGCTCAGCAGAAAGGTCAGCGGCGGCGACAATGCCAGCACAATGGTCAACAGTCCGGCAGGCAATCGCGGAGCCGCATAGGTCAGAAGCGAGATCGGGATACCGACCGCCAGACTGCCGATGACCAAATAGCTGAGCAAATGGATGCGGCTGAGCGGCAATCTTTCGCGCTTGAGCAGCAGGATGATCCATAAGACGAGTCCGGCCCCGAAGGATTGCCAGAAGCCGTAGGCCAAAGGCATCACGTCGGCGTCGGCCGCCATTTTATTGACCGTGAAAACCGCTCCATAGATGATCGCGGCGGCGACGAGCAGCACATAAACTCTCGGTGGTGTAGTTTTTTCAAAGCTCATGTGTGAAGGGAACCAACAAGGCCGACCAGCCCGCACTCAACGCCAGCGACCCCGCATCGGCAAGAGCCCTCCCCAGGACACTGGTGCCAAACGGTCGGAATCGTCCGCTTTTGTTCTCCTTCGACCTTTGCTAAGTGCTTGAAATTACAGACGTGGAAGGGTGGCCGAGTGGTTTAAGGCACCGGTCTTGAAAACCGGCAGGGGGCTCTGCTCCCTCGTGGGTTCGAATCCCACCCCTTCCGCCAAACTTTGTGGTGTCAGCGAGGTCGCCTGATTTTTGGATCGGCTTATCCAGATCTCAAGCGCAAATGTTTATGCGGATTCGACAACGGGATGCGACACCGTGCCGGGCACACTGGCGGATTGTCAACGCGCCGGCGCTAGTAATGCGATCCAAATGACATGGGTGACCAGACGGCACTCAGCGGGTTCATCCGCGCTTGACCCCGCCCGCAGCAAGCCAGTCCGCATAGCTTTGCCGCACCAGCGTGAACGGCTTGCCAAGGGGCGCGTAGAGGTTGGCGAACAGGCGCGCCACCGGCTTGTAGGCGTCGAGGTTCACATAGAGCCGCGCCGGATCGATGATGCCTGCCCGCGCATGCAGATAAACCACCTCACCGACGCACAAGCGGCGGCCATTCTTGACCTCCAGGGTTTGATAATGGCGGCACTCCAGCGAAGCGACCGCCTCGGCGATATACGGTACCGGAATTGAATGGCCCGGCAATTTGGTGAGACCCGCAGCGTCAAGCTCGCTGGTGTCAGCCGGGAAATCCACGGCGCAAATGTTCATGCGCTCCGCGAGCGCTTCGTCGACCAGGTTCACGACGAACGCACCGGTATCGCGGATATGCGCGGCGGTGTCTTTCAGCGATCCGTCCGGGCGCGCTTGCAACCCCAAGACGACCAGCGCCGGGTCCTCCGCGAACACATTGAAGAACGAGAACGGCGCAGCGTTGACCACGCCTCCGGGGCCGACCGTGGTAACCAGCGCAATCGGCCGCGGCACGACCAGAGAACACAGGAGCTTGTAGCGATCCTGCGCCGACAGCGTAGCGAAGTCGGCTTCGAATGGAGTGGCCATCTTAGAGCTCCGGCGGCAGGATGACGCCGGTCTGGCTGGTGATGCGCCCATAATGTTCGATGCGGCGGTGGCGTTTAAAATCGAAGATGGTTTCCTTGCCGAAAATGGTCGCATCGAGATCGCACTCCGCGACGATCAATTCATCATCCTCCGTCTTTGCCTCGGCGACGATTTCGCCGTCCGGGTTCACAATCATGCTGCCGCCAATCATATGGAAGCCGTCCTCGGCGCCGGCTTTGGCAATTGCGACCACCCAGGTGGAATTCTGATAGGCACCCGCCTGCAGCGTCAGGCGGTTGTGGAACAGACGCTTTTCCGGCCCCTCGCCCGACCTCTGCGAGTTGACCGACGGCGTGTTGTAACCAAGCACGATCAATTCGACGCCCTGCAGGCCCATCACCCGGTAAGTCTCCGGCCAGCGCCGGTCGTTGCAGATGCACATGCCGATAATGCCGCCCATGGTGCGCCAGACCGGGAAGCCGAGATCGCCGGGCTCGAAATAGCGCTTCTCCAGGTGCTGGAAGGCGCGCTGCGGATCGAACTCTGAATGCCCGGGCAGATGCACCTTGCGGTATTTGCCGACGATCTTGCCCTCCCGATCGACTAGGATCGAGGTGTTGAAGTGATGACCATCAGGCGTGAGTTCGGCGTAGCCGAACGACAACCCGATGCGGTGCGCGGAGGCTTTCTCGAACAGCGGCCGCGTGGCGGCATTGGGCATTTCGCGCTCGAACCAGGCGTCGACTTCGGCTTGATCGGTCATGTACCAGCGCGGGAAGAAGGTCGTAAGCGCAAGCTCTGGATAGACCACGAGATCGCACCGTTGGGCTTTTGCCTGCTCAAGCAGATCGAGCATCCGCCGAACCGCCGCCTGGCGGCTGTCGGCTTTATGGATCGGCCCCATCTGCGCCCCGCCAATCCGAAGCACCCGGCTCACGCCATTCTCCCGCAATTCATGCAGCGATCCGCCGCTCCAGCCGGCTGATCAGCCGCACGATGGGCCACGCCATAGCAAGGTAGATCGCCGCGGCCAGCACGATCGGCGACGAATTGAAAGTCACCGAGCGCGCCATGTCGGCCGAATAGAGCAATTCCGGCAGCGCTACCACGCTTGCAATCGAGGTGAGCTTCACCACCTCGACAGTGTTGGAAACCAGATCGGGCAGCACGTTACGCACCGCTTGCGGCAGCACGACATAGGCCAGCGTCTGATAGGCACGCAGCCCGGTCGAACGCGCGGCGTCCCATTGCCCGAGGCCAACGCTTTCGATGCCGGCGCGATAGATTTCGCCGTAATAGCTTGAGGTATTGAGAAAAAACGCGATGGCGACGGCTGCCATTGGCGACAGCCGCAGCCCCGCGAACGGCAACCCGGCATAGACAAAGATCAACAGCACCAGCGGCGGGATGGACCGAAAGAAATCAATCCAGGCGATCACGGCCCAGCGCGCGGTGCGCCGGCGCGAGAGCGAGATCAGCGCTACCGCAAGGCCGCCAGCCAGTCCCAGCGGAATGACAATCAAACAAATGAGGATAGTCTGCTTGAGGCCGGCAAGGATGATTGGAAACGCCTGCTCCATGATCCCGAGGTTGAAGAATTGCTGGATGATCGCTTCCATCACACTCTCTTCCAGGCAAAGCGGGTCTCGAGAAAGCGGCCGAGGGCGACGACCGGGATAAACAAAATCAGATAAGCAATCGCCCCCATCATCAGCGGCGTGGCATTCCCGGAAAACGATTGGGCGGTGGTGGCCTGATTGAGGATTTCGCCGACGCCGATCACCGTGCCGAGCGCGGTATTCTTGGTGATGGCAATGGTGCGGTTGGTCAGCGGCGGCACGGTGAGACGGATTGCTTGCGGCAGCACGACATAGGCTAGCGTGCCGAGAAAGCTTAAGCCGGTGGATCGCGCCGCCTCCCACTGACCCTTCGGGATCGAAAGAATGCCGGCCCAGAAAATCTCTTCGGCAAACGCCGCGAGCACAAGCGCGAGCACAAGCCACAGCACCGCGAAGGACGGCAGATTAACGCCGAGATTGGGCAGGCCGAAGAACACCAGAAGAATGAGAACGAGCGGAGGTAACGCCCGTAACATGTCGACGAAGGTCACAATCAGCGCATTAACGACGCGTATGCGAAATGAGCGCACGACCGCCAGAATGAGCCCGAGGAGAATGCCGGTTATCACGACGGCCACCGCGACCTCGATCGTAACCACCATGCCCTTCACGATGGCGGGGAAATATCGCTCGATCACATCCCATTTGAAGAACACGTCCAGAAAGCGCGACCACGACCCCATGGCAGTCTTTACCGCGCGATCTCGGCGATGAACGCACGGGTGCGCGCTTCGCTGGGTGTAGAAAATATATGCTGAGGGGCGCCCGCCTCCACGATCACCCCGTGATCCATGAAGATCACCCGATCGGCCGCGTCGCGCGCAAAACGCATTTCATGACTGACCACCAGCATGGTCATGCCACCACGCTTGAGTGCGCGCATGACGTTGAGCACGCTGCCGACAAGCTCCGGATCGAGCGCGGACGTAGGTTCGTCGAACAGCATGATCTTAGGTTCGAGCGCGAGCGCTCGCGCAATTGCGACCCGCTGCTGCTGCCCGCCCGAGAGTTCGCCGGGATAGGAGCAGCTCTTGTCGGCAAGGCCGACGCGGTCGAGTGCAGCCAAACCGACGCGTTCCGCCTCGGCGCGCGACTTTCCCAGCACTTTGACAAGCGCAAGCGTGACATTACGCAGCGCCGTCATATGCGGATAAAGATTGAACGACTGGAACACCATACCGATCCGGCGGCGCACGGCGTTGACATTCGTCGAGGGCGCCATGATGTCGGTGCCGTCGATGCGGATCGAACCGGCGGAGGGCTCCTCCAGACGGTTGCAGCAGCGCAACAGCGTGCTCTTGCCCGACCCGGACGGTCCGATCACAAATACCAGCTCTTGCGCCTGCACCGAGAGATCGATGCCGCGCAGCACCTCCACGTCGCCAAAGCTTTTGCGCAAGCCGCGGATTTCCAGGATCGGCGGGCGAGCGTCGTTCATTAACAATGACGGCTCGCAAAGCACGGGCGGCGAGACATCAGCCGGCCCGGATCAGCTGCAGGACGGTGTATGCGGGGTCGGGTCGTAACCTGGCATGCCGGGAACACCATAGCCTGGGAACACGGTGACCGCCGCGGAGCCGGCGGCCGGCGCGGAGCCGAGCCATTTCTCGTGCAGCTTCGCGATAGCGCCGTTTATTTTCAGGCATTCGATGGCGACATCGAGCGTCTTGCGCAATTCAGCGGAATCCTTGCGCAGCGGAGCGGCCCAGACCAGGCCGGTCGAATAGAGATACGATAGTTCAAGTTGCGGATTGACCTTGGCCGCCCACGCAACCGCAGTGTTCCCTGCGACATTGGCATCGGCGCGCCCAGCCAAGACCGCCTGCACCGCGTCGGTCTGAGTGCCGAAAGATTTCGACCTTCCAGCCGATCTTGTCTTCAAGATTGCGGGCCCAGGAATTGTAGACCGAACCCTTATTGACGGAAACCGTCTTGCCCTTGAGGTCTTCGAGTTTCTCGATCTTGGGCGCGCCTTTCTTGATCAGAAACTGAAAGTCGGTGTTGAGATAGCCTTCCGTGAACAGCATGTTTTCGGCGCGTTCCTTGGTCACGGTCGTGGGCGCGATGAGAAAATCGTAGGTCCCCGCCTGCATCGCCGGGATCAATCCGGAATACTGCGTGTAATCGATCACGATCTTGCGCTTGAGGAGCTTGCTGAGATCGTCGGCGAGATCGATGTTGAAGCCCTGGTAGCCACCGGAAAGATTTGGAAAGGCATGCGGTGCGAACGTGGCGTCGATGCCCGTGCGAAGCGGGGGCAAGTCCTCCGCGTAGGCTGGCGCAACAACAAGCAGCACGGCACCGGCCGCACCAAGCAGACATCGTTTCATAGAACTCTTCCTCAAGCACCGCACCTGACGAGCGTACATGGACTATAGCAACGCGGCCGATCTGAACAAGGCGATTACTTAGGCACGACATTGTCGTCCCTCGGGCAAAATGGTCATCTCCGACTGGCACGTGGCGTTGAGTTTGATCATGATGCGGCCGCTGCGGCATCCCGCGTAAGGGCATTAGGCCATCACATGATCAAACTCTACGACAGTGCGTTCAGTCCGTTTGCGCGCAAAGTGCGCATGGTCCTCGACCATAAAGGTCTCGCCTACGAAGCCGTCGACGGCCTGCTCAGGTCGAACCATCAGGCGCTCAAGGCGGTCAATGGACGACTGGAAGTGCCGACGCTGGTGGATGGCGATGTCGTTGTGGTCAATTCGGCAGACATCGTCGCTTATCTCGACCATGGCTATCCTGCGAAACCCGTCTATCCTGAGCAGCCCGCCGCGCGCGTGCACGCCCGGGCTTGGGAGCGGACGGCCGACACCTTCGTCGACCCGATCCTCATCAACATCTCATACTGGAAATGGGCCGAACGTGCGGACGACATGCCGCAAGGACTGCTCGAGGCGGCACGTCGCGACCTTTTGCTCATCTACGATGCGCTGGATCAGGAATTGGCTCACCGGGAGTTCGTCAGCGGGCCGCTCTCGGTCGCCGACATCGCGTTGTTTCCGCATTTGGCGAGTGCGAAAGCCATGGAGGTGCCGTTTTCAGCGCAGGAACATCCGAATCTCGCCCGCTGGTTCAAGCAAATGCGATCACTGCCGATTTGCCTCGCTGACTTGAGGCGGGCTCGGGATTTTGTTGTGGACATCGCCGACCGGGATTTCGAGCGGCGCCGGATCTTCTGGCGGGGCGACCGCATTGAATGGATGCTGGCGCGCGGCTTCGACGATTGGTTCTGTAACGAGATCAAAGAGGACCGAGTGGCGTGGCCAGGGCCGGCATTGCCTGCGCCGCTAGCGCGGAACTCGCCAAACGGCGGCTAAATTGAGAAGACGGCATTTGGTACCACTGTGATTAATGGCAGTTGCCAATAGGGTGCCGGCGGCTGCACGAGTGGCGAGCGTCCGCTGGCAACAGGTCGCCCCCGTTGGCGGAACGCCAAGGCGGGACGGGCCGCGAGGCCCGTCCCTCCAGGCAGCGCTAAGTAGGCGCCGAAACATCGGCCACTTCCGCGCAAATCGCGTCCAGCAATAACTCAACCCAACGCCGCGGGATGCCGCGTGTAATGAACACCATGCGGCTGCGGTGATCGGCCGACGGCCAGCGATCGAGCCATGCGGGTGCGTGAAAGACGTGCTGTACGCCGTGGATAACGGCAGGCCGATCCGGGCACTCTGCGATGTTTACGATGCCCTTCAGGCGCAGCAGGTCAGCGCCGCAATGCTCCGCTAGCGCCTCCAGAAAGAGTGTCAGTGCCACCGCTTGGATCGGCGCAGCGCGCATGACCGTATAAGTCTTGATCTCAGCCTCGTGGTTATGGTGAGGGTCTTCAAGAGCGTCGGGCAGCCATGCCCTTATTTTGGGCATCGCGTTTTTCCGATCGCACAGCGTGGTGTCGAAGAGGCCAGTGGGTTCGACGCAGCCATGCGCGGCGCGCAAGGTCGGCGCACCGGGGTTAAGCTCTGTGAGCCAGTTGAGCAGTTCCGGCGCCACAACCTCCATCAAATCCAGCTTGCTCAGAACAATACGGTCGGCGACTGCAACCTGTTTTCGCGAAATCGCTTCGCGTTCGAGCGTGGCGCGGCCATTCACGGCATCGACCGTCGTCACCACGCTGCCAAGCGCGAGTCGGCCGGCGATGGTTACGTCCGTCATCAAGGCGTGGAGGATTGGCGCCGGGTCGGCAAGTCCACTGGTTTCGATCACCACGCGATCGAACTGTGAGCAGCTGCCCTCGTCGCGCCGGCGCAGCAGGTCTTGTAGTGTTTGCGTCAGGTCGCTCCGGATTTTGCAACACAGGCATCCGGTCGTGAGAGCGACGATGCTATCCTCGCTGGTTTCGATCAGCTCGTGATCGAGCCCGATTTCACCGAATTCATTGATGATGACAGCGGTGCGTGAGAACTCCGGCTGACGCAGCAGATGACTGAGCATCGTGGTCTTGCCGCTGCCGAGGAAGCCAGTGAGAACCGAAACTGGGATCGGATTGACGTCCATCATTGCGGCACCAGCGGCGCGATAGCAACATGAACCTTGTTCGCCGCGAATTCAGGATCAAGCGCTTCGCGGACCTGGCGCAGAACGGCCACGACTGAAAGCGCTGGGCGCGCGCGATTGCCGATGGTAACCATCCAGCGAAACATCGAATTCCGCGGCGCCGGTCCGATTGTGATGTTCTTTTCGTCGCCGATCACAATGGCGCCGTCGCCCGTACGGCTCAATGCTGCCGGCGACGCGCCAAGCGGCGAGGCTTTCCGTCAAGCAGCTCACACAACGGCTCTACCGGCACGCCGCTCACAGCGGCGCTCCTTTCGAGGTTCGCGGCGAGATTTTGCGCTTGAGGTATCGTCCGTCTCGCGGTAGTTCCGAAATATTGCCCCTGCTCCACCATCACTTTGCCGCGCAGGATCGTCGTTACCGGCCAGGCAAAAATGTCGTGTCCCTCCCACGGGGTATAATCGGTCTCATGCAGATCGGCGGCACGGACTTTGCCGCGGCGGCTGGGATCAAGAATGACAATATCGGCATCGCTGCCGGGAGCGAGCGCGCCCTTGCGCGGATAAAGCCCCATGATCTTGGCGGCGTTGGTCGACACCAGGTCGACATATTGCGACAGCGAATAGCCGCGCCGCGTGACCATTTCCGTGTACATGACGCCGAGCCGCGGTTCGACGCCGGAATTGCCGCCGGTCGTGTTGTCGATGCGGTTGCCGACGGTTTGTCTTTGAGCGTGCAGCACAGCTCGTCGGTGGCGACGCAATGGATCAGGTCGTTGGCCGTGCCGACGCCATAGCGCGGCCTGATCGTCCGCCGACTTCAGCGACGGGTAGGTATGATAAATCTGGCCATTGGGGCGTTTGTAGTCCTCCGCCGAGTAGAGCAGATACTGATGCAGCGTCTCGCCGTAGACCGGCAGGCCCTTGCTACGGGCCTCGGCGATGGCGGCGACGCCAGTGCCGGCGGAGACGTGCATCATATAGAGCGCGGTGCCTGGTACGCTTTCGGCGAGACGCAGAATGCGGCGGAAGCTCAAATCCTCCGAGAGCTGATTGTGGACTTCGGCGAGATGTTCGAAGCCGACGCGGCCCTCACGGATCAGCTTGGCGTACATGTGCATGACGATGTCGTTATCTTCCGCATGGATGACGCCGAGCCCGCCCTCCTTCGCCAAGACCTGAAATGCTTCCCAGATATCGCCGAAATGGATCATGCGGCCGGAGCGCGACGGCAGGATATTGGTGGTGAATATTTTCAGCGTCGGATAGCCGGCCTGAATGGCTTCTGCGAGCTGGCCGGAAAATTCCGGCGGCGGCTCGGAATGCAGCATGATGTGGTAGGCCCAGTCGCACGGGCTTTTGCCGACAAAGTCTTTGTCGCGCGTTTCAATGGCCTGCAGCGCTGAGATACCACCGCGCCAGTAAGCGAAATCGATAAGGGTCGTCGTGCCACCATAGAGCGCCGCTGCGGCCGACCTGTTCGGGGCCGGCGGTGACCAGCGGCGTGCCGTCGGGCTTCGTCCATTCATGATGCAGATGCACATGCGGGTCGATGCCGCCGGGTATGACAACGTGGCCGGTAGCATCGATCACGCGCGCCGCGGGTTCTGCCGAGAGCGCGCCGACGGCCGCAATCGCCGCGATGGTTTCGCCGGCGACTGCAACATCGCCCTGCACGACGCCATGCGGCGTCACAACATCGCCGCCACGAATGATGAGATCGAGCATCGCTTGGTCTCTCGTTTAGCTGAAAGGATAGCGCTGGACAGCAAAGTCGGGGCGGCACGACACCTCGGCGCGTCAGACCCAGATCAAATGCCGGCGCGAAAGCGCGTCATGATGACGATGATCACAATCTGCATCACGCCCTGTAACGCAACCGCATAGAAATAGCGCTGCATCCAGACGCCGATCTTTTTCATGTCCGGATTGAGTTTCTGCAATTCGAGGCAGACGAACACGTTGACCGGCGCGATAAAGCCAAGCCCCTGGATTGTCATCAATGTGACCAGCACCAACGCTGCCGCAACCCAGCCATAATCCGGCCAGGGCAACGCGGTGTAGCCGAGCTTGACGGCGAGAAACCAGCCGGTCGTGCCGGCGATGATCGCGAGCGCCGGCATCAGGAACAGGGTCCGCGGGACGAGCCGACGGACAACTTCCCGGCGGACCGAAAGATCCATGCGGCGCAGGATCGGGCCCAGCACAAAGCCCATAAAAAGATCGATCCCGGTCCACAGCAGCCCGGTGAACACGTGGATGAAGTCGAGAAGCCAGAAATTGCTGGCCACGATCGCCGCGATCATGACGGCGATGGCGGCCAGCGCCCACCAGAGATACCGCCATACGATCAAAGCTTGGAGGTGCTTCGATGGCAGCGGCGACGGTCATGCGGCTAAGCTATCCTGGCTGCGCGTGCAGCTGGCATCATAGCATTCCTTCGTTCGCTCTACCGCGCCGATACGGCGACTTTGTAGCCGGCTCTTCCCGGTCCCAGGTCGCCGCCGTAACGCCGCGCTCGCGCAGCTTGTATTTGGTCACCTTGCCGTTCTCGGTCACCGGCAGCGCGTCGACGAATTCCAGGTAACGCGGCACCGCGAAATAGGGCATGCGCGGCTGGCAGAAATCGAGCAGCGCGGCGTGGCTGAGTTGCGCGCCGGCGCGCAGCACCACCGCCGCCATCACCTCATCCTCGGCAAGTTCCGAGCGCACCGGAAAGACGGCGGCGTTTTCGACCTCCGGATGGCTCACGATCACCTGCTCGACTTCGTACGAGGAAATGTTCTCGCCGCGGCGGCGGATGGCGTCCTTCATGCGGTCGATGAAGCGGTAATAGCCGTCGCTCTCGCGCACGACGCGGTCGCCGGTGTGGAACCAGAGATTGCGCCAGGCCTCCACGGTCTTTGTCCGCCATGCCGAAATAGCCGGTGGCGAAGGCGAACGGCTCGTCGGCGCGCAGCACCAGTTCGCCCGCCTCGCCGTCGGGGACCTCATTGTCATGGGCGTCGACCACGCGCGCGCTGAAGCCTGACAGCAGGCGCCCCATGCATGCCTGGCCGCTGCTCGGCAAGCGAGCGCGCCCATGATGCAGTTGGTTTCCGTCGAGCCGTAACCGTCGATGAGCCCGATGCCGAAGCGCTCGCGTGAACTGCCGATGAAAATGGGCGGGCACGGCGGGCGCGAGCGCCACGCGGACCCGGTGCGCGCGGTCGGCGCTGCTCGGCTCCTGCGCCAGCAGGATCGGCACCATGGCGCCGAGCACAAAGGTGACGGTCGCTTGTTGCTCGCGCCAGCCCGGCATGAAATCCGACGCCGAGAAGCGCGGCTCGACGACGAGCGTCGCGCCGTGCAGCAGCGCCTGATAGAAGCTGTTGAGCGCGTTGGTATGGAACATCGGCAGCGTCGTCATCAGAACGTCGCTCTCGCCGACGCCGAGCAAGTCCGCCGGTATAGAACGCCCCACCAGAAATACTGGGCGTGCGGGCAGCAGACGCCCTTCGACAGGCCGGTCGTGCCGGACGTGTAGAGGATGGCAAAGGTGTCGCCCGGCTCGACCGGATGCGGCGGAACGCCTACCGCGGGTTCCGGGAACGGACCGGACTTTAACGAGCACATGCGGCAGGTCCGGCCCCTCCCCGTCGCCGACCAGCCACAACGCTTCAAGCGCGATCCGCTCGCGCGCCAGCGACGCCAGCACCGGCGGTCAACCCGCGCTCGATGACCATAAGCCGCGCGCCGCAATTGCCGAGGATGTGCTCGAGCTGCGCGCCGCGCGAAGCGGTATTGATCGGAACGGCGACCGCGCCCAGCCAGCCGCAGCCAAGAATGGTGAGCAGCAATTCCGCCCGGTTGCCGCACATGATGGCGACCCGATCGCCGGCCTTGACGCCCGCTGCCGCGAGTGCGCCGGCATAACCTGCGGCTGCGGCGAAGCGTCTCGGCGTGGGTCAGAGCCCTGCCGCCAATGGTGATGAGGCGGCGCTCGCCATAGCGCTCGGCCTGGCGCGCCAGCATCTTTGGCAAAGTGCGCTCAAGCGGTGGAAACAGCCCGGGAAGCGTTAGCGCGCTGACATCGGCCGCCGACTCTCCTCTACGCCGCAAATTGCGACGAAAAAGCCGCGAATTGCATTAGCACAAAGGCCGGCCGGACGTTATTTTAGGCTTAAAGTATCACTGACAGCTGATCCAATGGCGATTCAGCGACGGGACGCGCGATGGCCGAAGATACCGAGATCGAGGTCGTGCTCAAGCGCTCCGGCCTGACCTTCATCGTGCCGCCGGACAAGAGCATCCTGCAGGTGCTGATAGAGGAAGGATCGATCCGATGTACGATTGCCAGCGCGGCGAGTGCGGCATCTGCCAGGTTGCGGTCCTGGAAGGCATGCCCGATCATCGGGACCACATCCTCAGCGAAGGCGAACGGGCCGAAAACAAGGTGATGCAGATTTGCGTGTCGAGAGCGAAGACCGCCGCGTCTGGTTCTCGATCTTTAGCGCAGATCCGGAAATAGGAGACCGCGTTCGATGAAGCAAATACGAACGGGCTGACGCGAACGCAGCGGTTCATGGCCTGGTGCGCGAGACCGAAGTGCATCGCGACGTCTATATCGACCAGGAGATCTTCGACCTGGAGATGGAGCACCTGTTCGCCAACACCTGGGTCTATGTCGGCCACGACAGCCAGGTGCCCAATGCCGGCGACTATTACGGCACCACCATCGGCAAGCAGCCGGTGATGATGGTGCGCCACACCGACGGCGTGGTGCACGTCCTCTACAACCGCTGCCCGCACAAGGGCACGCGCATCACCATCGACACCTGCGGCAATGCCGGGAAGTTCTTCCGCTGCCCCTATCACGCCTGGTCGTTCAGGACCGACGGCTCGCTGCTCGCGATCCCGCTGCGCAAGGGCTACGAGCACACCGGCCTGGAAGAGAGCCATGCGATCAAGGGCATCGCGCCCGTCAAGCACGTGAAGAATTATCGCGGCTTCGTCTTCGCCAAGATGAACGATGCCGGCGAGGACTTCGAGGAGTACTTCGGCGAAAGCCTTTCGACCATCGACAACATGGTCGACCGCTCGCCGGCCGGACGGCTGGAAGTCGCCGGCGGCGTGCTGCGCTACATGCACAATTGCAACTGGAAGATGCTGGTCGAGAACCTGACCGACACCTGCCATCCGATGGTCGCGCACGAATCCTCGGCCGGGCACCGCGGTCGAGGTGTGGAAGAAGATGGCGCCCGGCAGCAACAAGAAGCCGCCCGGCGGTCGAGATCTATGCGCCGTTCATGTCGCCCTACGAGTTCTTCGAGAAGATGGGCATCCGCGTCTGGCGCAACGGCCACGGCCACACCGGCGTGCACCATTCGATCCATTCGGACTATTCGGCGATCCCCGGCTATTTCGAGAAGATGGTCGCCGCCTATGGCGAAGCAGCGCGCGAAGGCGATCCTCGACGAGAACCGGCACAACACCTCGTATTTCCCCAATTTCATGGTGAAGGGCCCGATCCAGGCGATCCGCCTGTTCAAGCCGATCGCGCCCGAACCGGACGCTGGCCGAATCCTGGACCTTCCGTCTGGTCGATGCGCCGGACCAGCTGCTCGAGCGCACGCTGACCTACAGCCGGCTGATCAACGCGCCGACCTCGATCGTCGGCCACGACGACCTCGAAATGTACGAGCGCGCCCAGGAGGGCCTGCACGTCGACGCCAATCCGTGGGTCAACATTCAGCGGCTCTACGATCCCGCCGAAGTCGAGCAGGAGACCGCGGTGATCAACGGCACGTCGGAATGGCAGATGCGCAACCAGTTCCGCGCCTGGTCGAAATTCATGACGATGTCGATGTAACGGCTCCGCGATGAGCGCGCCGACCGACCAGGATCTGATCGGCTTCGTCGTGCACGAGGCGCGGCTGATCGACCAGCACCGCTTCGAGGAATGGCTCGATCTGTTCGCCGACGACGGCTATTACTGGATGCCGCTGGAATGGGGGCAGACCGATCCGCGCCTCGCCACCTCGCTGATGTACGAGGACAAGCTGCTGCTGCGCATCCGCATCGAGCGGCTCAAGGGCAACCGCACGTTCTCGCAGAAGCCGAAGAGCCGCTGCCATCACGTCCTGCAGGTGCCGCAGATCGACAGGCGCGACGAAGCCGCGAACGAATACGTCACCTGGACGCCGATGCACTACGTCGAGACCCGGCTCGACGAGCAGGATCTCTACGCCGCCTGGGCGACGCACACGCTGGCGGTGATCGACGGCAAGCTGAAGATCAAGTTAAAGCGCGTCGATCTGGTCAATTGCGACGCCGCGCTTCCGCAGCATCCAGCTTTTCATGTGAGCACCGGCATGAGCGAACGCCCGGTCGCCATCGTCACCGGCGGCAGCGCCGGCATTGGCGCGACGATTTGCCGGCGCATGCTTGATGCCGGCTATGAGGTCGTGTCGCTGGCGCGGCGCCGGCCGGAATGGTCGCACCCGGCGCTGCACGCGGTCGAGGTCGACCTCACCGATGCGCACGCGACCGAGCAAGCCGCCGCGGAGCGTCGCCGAAGCAATATCGCCGTCGGCACCGTAATCCACAATGCCGGCGTCGATCCGCGCCAATCTCCTCGCCGACGTGCAACAGGAGGATTTGCACGATCTGACGCAGCTTCACCTCGGCGCGGCGATTCTCATCGTGCAGGCGGTTCTGCCGGGCATGCGCGAGCGCAAATTCGGCCGCATCGTGCTGATTCGTCGCGGGCCGCGCTCGGCCTGCAGACCCGCACCGCCTATTCGGCGACCAAGGCCGGCATGATCGGCATGGCGCGCACCTGGGCGCTGGAACTTGCGCCGGTCGGCATCACCGTGAATGTCGTGGCGCCGGGACCGATCGGGGACACCGAAATGTTCCGCGAAGTGATCCCCGCCGGCAGCGAGCGCGAGGCGGCGCTCGCCAAATCGATTCCGGTCGGCCGGCTTGGGCGCAGCGACGACGTCGCCCGCGCGGTCATGTTCTTCGCCGATCCGGAAAACTCCTTCATCACCGGCCAGGTGCTGTATGTCTGCGGCGGCGCCAGCGTCGCCAGCATCAGCCTTTAGATCAGGAAAACATGGACCCGATCCGCATCTGGTATCAAAGCTACGTCGACGAGGCGAACGGCAAGATCTATTGGGATCGGCTGCGCCGCATCTGCCGCCATCGCCGACCCCGGCACGACGGTCGACATCAAAGGCATCACCCCGCACGACAATTACGCCCATCCGATCGTCGAATTCCGCTGCGCGCGGGAAGTGATCTGCAACGCGGTCAAGGCCGAGCGAGAGGGCTACGACGCCTTCATCATCGGCCACTTCCAGGACGCCGGGCTCTACGAGGCGCGCTCGGTCGTCGACATCCCGGTCGTGGCGCTCGGCGAAGCCTCGATGCTCTACGCCTGCCAGCTCGGCCAACGAACCGGCATCGTCACCATCAATCCGCGCTACATTTCCTGGTTTCACCACCAGATCGGCAAATACGGGCTGGAGCAGCGCGTCACCGGCGTGCACGCGATGACGTTCGAGCCCGGACAGATCCTGAAGGCTTACGAATCCGAGGCGCTCGCCGCCGAGGTGGAGCGGCTATTTGCCGAACAGGCGCGGCCGCTGGTCGCCGCCGGCTGCGACGTGCTGATCCCCGGCGGCGGCATTCCGATGCTGCTGTTTTCCGCGATCCAGGGGCACGCGGTCGACGGCGCGCCGGTGATCAACGGCATTCCGATCGTGGTCAAGATGGCCGAGCTTGCGGTCAAGCTGCAGCGCCTGACCGGCCTCGGCGTCAGCCGCGTGTCGGACTACGTCAAGGCGCCGCCCGAGATCATCGAGGAGTTCCTGACCAATCCGAAGGGGCTGTAGCTGCCCCGCGAAGCGAGGAAGGATGACTACTGCATCAGCTTCCACTTGCCGTCGACGAGCTTCACCAGCACCAGCGCGCGCTTGTCGACGCCGAAGCTTTCGCCCGGCTTGAAGTTGTAGATGCCGTGGGTGCCGACGACTTCCTTGGCGGTGAC
>CAWGKJ010000028.1:0-313891 GCA_963823115.1 uncultured Alphaproteobacteria bacterium
ACGGCAAGTTCCAGGTCAGTGTAGCCGGCGACGCAACCGAGATCTTCGACGAAACGCGCACCTTCGACTACTACCTCGGTGGCACCTTCGCCGCGCTTTCGGTCGTGCTGGTACTGACCACGATCTTCCAGGTCCGCTTTGGCCTCGCACCGCTGAAACACATTTCCGAAGAGCTCGCCGATATCCGCTCCGGCCGGGCCGAGCGGCTGGAGGGCGAATTCCCGGTCGAGATCGCGCCGCTGGCGCGCAGAACTATCAACGCGCTGATCGACGCCAACCGCGAAATCGTCGAGCGCGCGCGCACCCATGTCGGCAATCTCGCGCACGCCATCAAGACGCCGCTGTCCGTGATCGTCAACGAGGCTTCGGCGCATGGCGCCGATCCATTCGCTATGAAAGTTCTGGAGCAGGCCGATATGATGCGCGACCAGGTCGCGCATCATCTGGAGCGCGCCCGCATCGCCGCGCGCTCACCATCATCGGAACGGTCACCGAGGTCACGCCCGCAATCGAGGCCTCGCGGACCATGGAGAAGATCCATCGTGACCGCGGCGTCGCTTTCGTGTCGAGGCCGCCCGCAGGCGAAGTTTCGCGGCGAGCGGCAGGATCTCGAGGAGATGGTCGGCAATCTCGTCGACAACGCCTGCAAATGGGCGGCCTCGCAGGTGTTCATCGAGGTGATGGCGGAGCGGCCAGCGGGACCAGGCGCCGGCCCGCGCTGCGGATCATCGTCGACGATGACGGGCGGGGGCTGTCGGCGGCCGAACGGACAAAGGTTTCGCGGCGCGGCCAGCGGCTGGACGAGTCCAGGCCGGGCTCAGGGTCGGGCTGTCGATCGTGGTCGACCTCGCGGCCCTCTATGGCGGTAGCCTCGTCTTCGGCAACGCGCCGATCGGGGGGGTGCGGGCGGAATTGGTACTGCCGGAAGTATAGAGCGCCATCAATCAGGGCGTTTTCGAGCGAAGTGGATACCGGTTCGCGTAAAGAAAACGCGTCAAAACAAAAAACCAGAGCCTCGGTCCTGAATTCAATCTGAGCCGATCAGGCACTGGGCACCGAACCGGGCCAGGCCGATCGCCAAAGGGTCGTTGCCGACCGCCATCGATTTCATCATTCCTAAACGACTTCTTAACGTCGGGGCTTTTATGATGATCCAAGACGGTCTTGCCGTCCGCAAGAAGCAAGCATCCACACCAGGCGCATGAGCCAGACATCGACCGAGCGGCTGAGGGGTTATCTCGCGCAGCTTCCGCCGCAGTCGCAGGCGCTGCTGATGCGGGAGTTCGAGCGCGCCATCGAGCGCGGCGAGGATACCGCGGTTGCCAACTTCGTGCTTGAACAATTGCGAAAGGTCGTGCGCGGGACCGAGGAGGAGGGGCGGCCGCGTATCGACGATCCGGCCGGCTGTTGTTTCGTCCGCTTGAGCCGTTTCTCGTCGAAGGCGATATTCCGGTACGGCCGGGTAGGTTCGCCATCATCGTTGCTGGCGATATGGCGATGGCTGATCCGCGACGGGGCGCCCGATCAGGCGCGCGAATTCGAAGCGGCGCTGGCAACGATGCGGGAAACCGGAACCGCGGCCGATCTCGAAGCGGCGGTCCGCAAGTTCCAGCGCGCCGCGGCCGAAGCGATTTTCAGGATCGCCACGCCTGTGCCCGGCGGCAACAGGCAGCGCGCGCTGACCCGCGTCGGTCCTCCGGAGGTGATCGAGGACCTGCTGCCGATCGGCTCGGTTTTACAGACCGCGAAGCGCTGGACACCTTCAGCGGTCGGCTTCCCAGATACCTGCGGGTATTCGGGGATCCGCAGATCGAGTCGATGAGCGCTGCACTCAACGTGCCCTCTCTGCAGACGCCGCAACTGCTGCCGTTCGCGCTGTCGCTGATCACGCAGCGGCTGACTGCGCCATGGCAAATCATTCGCCTCGCCATCAAGATGGCCGCGTCGGACGATGAAATCCGCGTTGCCGCCACACCTTACGGCATTGCCGTCACCATGGCGCTGCATGATCTGTACTGCCTCGCCGTCAGCCTGCGGATGGATATCAAGCCGGCCATTTCGACAACGTCGCCGAGCAGCTCAAGAGCCTTCATGACGGCGTGCGCGGCCTGCGAACCGAACTCGATCTCCGCAACGAGTCCACGTGGGGCAGGCAACTGGCCTCGATTCGGGCCGAATTTCCAATGCGCTGCAATCGGAAATCGACAGCGTGCCCGGCCGCGTCCGGCGTATTCTGCGTCAGCGCGCCGACAAGGATATTCCCGCCGGCGCCAAGGTTGAATGAGCGAGGTCGAGGAAACCGCCGCGTTGATCGATTTCGTCGCGGTGTGCCGCACCTATGCCAGCGAACTTGCGATCAACGAGGTCACGCTGCGGACTTATTCCGACCTGCAACAATATGTCGAGCATTCCACCGAGGCGCTGGTGCAATCGCTGCGCGGCGGCGACGCCAAGGCGCGCGCCTATCGGCAGATGCAGGTAACTGCCGCAATCCGCTTCTGCGACATATTGTTCGGCCACGACTATGCGTCGCTGATGAGCCGGGCGGCCGAAAATGCGTTAACAGGCGAACGCAAAGCTTCCGCGCCGGATAGTACGAAATTTCTCGAGTACAATTTGCGGTTGACCAAATCCAACGAGGGACTTACAGGCTTTGGCGTGAGTCGAGTTGGTATTTCGTTGAATTTGAAATATGATCCAGGTCATTAATTTTGTTGAATTTGAAAACCGCGTAATCTCGGCGACTACCGAAACATGATGGTCCGGGCGAAGGTCTTGCTTGTCAGCAAGTCGAGCGGGGAGCCGTTGCACGATCCGATCGCCACAATTTCGTCTCCGGCTCCTAACGGTTCGCTGAGGATCAGACTGCCGAACTCCGTCAAGCCGGGGACCTACTATCTTGAAGCGCTGAATGGCCACGGCGAGCATGCCGCGCAAAGCGCCGAGTTCGACGTCAGCTAATACCGACTTTCGCCGGTTTTTCGGGTTGCGGTCCGATCAGCCGCGGCGGAAAGCTGGACGTTCCGCGGCGATGGCCTTTTTCGCCCTGCGATAAACTGCCGCATTCCCTCACCCCTTCATTACAAAAGTTTAATTCCCCCGCCAGCGCGCCGTAAGGCGGAAATCCCCATCTTCAGGCTCATAAGGTGCTTGCCCCCGCACCGACAATTCAGGCTCTGGAGATTTTTGCATGACCGACCGTCCGACCGATCTTTCGTCCCTTCCGTCCTATCAACGCCCGCCGTTCGCTGTTCTCCGCGCGCAAGTTCGCGCTGATGGCCTCCGTCGTCGCCGGCCTCGGCGTCGCCGTTTACGGCTTCGGCCCGTCGCATGGCCCGGTAGATATTTTCAGCAGCACCGCGCATGCGCAGGTCAACAACGAAGTCCGCAAAGTGGAGAAGCCCGTCGGCTTTGCCGACATCGTCGAGCGCGTGAAGCCGTCGGTGATTTCGGTGAAGGTCAACATCAACGAGAAGGTCGCCAAGGACGACAACTCAACAACGATGATTCGCCGTTCCAGCCGGGCTCGCCGATGGAGCGCTTCTTCCGCCGCTTCGGCGGACCTGATGGCTTGCCCCGGGCCTGCGCGGCGGACCGCATGGCGGACATGGCGTGGTGACCGGCAGGGCTCCGGCTTCTTCATTTCCGCCGACGGCTATGCCGTCACCAACAACCATGTGGTCGACGGCGCCGACAAGGTCGAAGTCACAACCGACGACGGCAAGATCTACAAGGCGAAGGTGATCGGCACCGACGCGCGCACCGACGTCGCGCTGATCAAGGTCGAGGGCGGTTCGAACTTCCCGTTCGCCAAGCTTTCCGACGGCAAGCCCCGGATCGGCGACTGGGTGCTCGCGGTCGGCAATCCGTTCGGCCTCGGCGGCACCGTCACGGCCGGCATCGTTTCGGCCAGCGGCCGCGACATCGGCAACGGCCCGTACGACGATTTCATCCAGATCGACGCGCCCGTGAACAAGGGCAACTCCGGCGGCCCGGCCTTCAACACCGAAGGCGAAGTGATGGGCGTCAACACCGCGATCTATTCGCCATCCGGCGGCAGCGTCGGCATCGCGTTCTCGATCCCGGCATCGACCGTGAAGAATGTGATCGCCCAGCTCAAGGACAAGGGCTCGGTCAGCCGCGGCTGGATCGGCGTCCAGATTCAGCCGGTCACGCCCGACATCGCCGACAGCCTCGGCCTGAAGAAGGCGGAAGGCGCACTGGTTGCGGAACCGCAGGCCAACGGTCCGGCGGCCAAGGCCGGCATCGAATCCGGCGACGTGATCACCGCGGTGAATGGCGAGACGGTCAAGGATGCCCGCGAACTCGCCCGCACCATCGGCGGTCTCGCGCCCGGCAATGCAGTGAAGCTCAACGTGCTGCACAAGGGCCAGGACAAGGTCATCAACCTCACCCTCGGCCAGTTGCCGAATTCGGTTGAAGCCAAGGCCGACACCGACAACGGCGACAAGGGTGGCGCGACCCGCGGCACCGACGTGCCGAAGCTCGGCATGACGGTCGCGCCCGCCAACAGCGTCGCCGGCGCCGGCAAGGAGGGCGTCGTGGTGACCGAGGTCGATCCGAAGAGTGCGGCGGCGGAGCGTGGCTTCAAGGAAGGCGACGTGATTCTCGAAGTCGCGGGAAAGAGCGTGGCCAATGCCGCAGACGTGCGCGAAGCGATCAACGCCGCGCGCGCCGACAACAAGAACAGCGTTCTGATGCGCGTCAAGAGCGGTGGGTCGTCGCGCTTTGTCGCGGTGCCCCTGGCGAAAGGCTGAGCACTGCTACCATTTTACAGATCGATGAAGGGTGTCGCCGGCATTAGTCGCCCCCGCCGACGGCTCTTTCCGGGGGGCGGGTCAAAAGCCCGCTCCCTAGAGTTCCTTCCGGTGGAATACGCCCCCCTCCGTCGGAAGGGTCAAAAGGGCGGTGAGGTCCCCCAGCTTCACCGCCCGCTTTTTTGCTCGATCGAGAGGTGGCAGGTCGCCTTGCATGAGCATGCCGACCGCGCCATGGTGATAGAAGGCTGGCCCACTTGACCGCAACCGACACCCAGATGCGCCTCTTGATCATCGAAGACGACCGCGAGTCCGCCGACTATCTGGCGAAGGCGTTTCGCGAAGTCGGCTACGTCGCCGATCTCGCCAGCGATGGCGAGGAAGGGTTGGCGCTCGCCGAAAGCGGCGACTATGACGTGCTGGTGGTCGACCGGATGCTGCCGAAACGCGACGGCCTGTCGCTGATCGGTGCCCTGCGCGAGAAGGGCAATCGCACGCCGGTGCTGATTCTCTCGGCGCTCGGACAGGTGGACGACCGCATCAAGGGTCTGCGCGCCGGAGGCGACGATTACCTGCCAAAACCCTATTCATTCGCCGAATTGCTGGCGCGGGTCGAGGTGCTGTCGCGCCGCCATGGCGGTCCGGCCGAGGAAACCACCTATCGCGTCGGCGATCTCGAGCTCGACCGGCTTTCGCATCGCGTCGCGCGCGGCAAGGACGAATTGACCCTGCAACCGCGCGAGTTCCGGCTGCTGGAATATCTGATGAAGCATGCCGGGCAGGTGGTGACGCGAACCATGCTCCTGGAAAACGTCTGGGACTATCATTTCGATCCGCAGACCAATGTCATCGACGTGCATATTTCGCGGCTGCGCTCCAAGATCGACAAGGGCTTCGAACGGCCGTTGCTTCACACGATTCGCGGCGCGGGATACATGATCCGTGATGGGATCAGATAAGATACAATAATTGTTGCACTTTTTCAGGCGTATTGTTTTTGGATTGCCAATTATTTACCGCTTCTCCCAACCGTCAGTCGGCTCCGCAGCACCGCCGAAAAGTAAAAGCCCCGCCTAAGCGGGGCTTTCTTCAATCGGCTTGCCGGCGTCCGGCAGGATTTTGAGCCATACTCTCAAATCGTCCGGCAGGGTGATCGTACGCCTCCCGTGCTTCTTGGCCTTGAGATCACCGCTGCTGATAGCCTCGCGAATGGAGGTCAGCCCGATCCCGTTGAGGGCGCTTGCCTCCTCGGATGACACCGCGAGCCGTTCCGAGAGCGGTACCTTTCCCTTCTGCCCGAACTCGTTCATCACATAAGCGCCTTATCGTTTGCGGGCCACAACGGTGTGGCTAGTCTCGTCGCCCTTGTCCTCGACCTGCGATTTCGGCACGGGCGACAATCTCACGCGCCTCCTTGGCGTAGCTTGGTTCAGCGGCCAATAAGGAGCGCATCGGAAAACGTGATCATCCGCCACATGATGCAATTGGCCGTGCCAAAGCAAAATGGTTGTCAGAAATGCGTGGTACAATTGGATACCAAAGCGAATGAAAGGAGAGGTTCCCGCTTCCCAATTTCTTCGCCCCTACTCAAGGGCAACAGCTACGACGAATTTCTGGAGCTTGGCGCGAACGCCCGCCCATCACCCATGACAACCGCGGGATCCAAGGCCGCAAGATTGGTCCATTGTGGAGGAACCGACCATACGGTGCCGTCGTCAACCTGCAGCAAGAGGCGAGCTTGCCGGACCGATTGTAACGCTTGCCCAAATCTTGATCGGTAGGACGGGGATCGATCATTTCCCCTTCGCCTTCAGCCCGATCTCGACCACTTTGGCTGGCCTGCATTCTCCGCGCCGAACATGATTTTTCATAACTGCTCGGCCTTAGCTTGAACTATGATTCGAAAACTTAGCGAAGTCGTTTGATTTCCAGCTTCGACTTCGATCCGCACTAAGTCCGTGCACACGAAGTCTTTATTCGGCGTGTAGATCAAGGCGGTGCTGGGTATCTTTCGAGCGGGACATTTGCCCGATGCGGCAATGTCCGTTGGTATGATCAGCATTTGCATGATGCCGTTTGCAGGCCTCTCGCTAATCACCGGCACCGCGACCGGACCAGGATTGGCGCTACAGTCTGGTCTGGGATTTACGAAATTTACTACGACGACTGAAGTGCCGCTTTTGATTTTCAATTCTTTTGGGGTCTGAGCATAAGCCGGCATACTGCACAGCGCGAGGGTCGTCACCGTGCCTACAATGACGCTGCAGCGCATCGTCATTTTCTCTTCGCCTTTCGTCCTTGCCGAGTCATTCTACGCTTTCAACAGGCGCCTCAGCATCCCCGGCTGCCGTGGATACGCATTCAGGCGAGATGCCTACCCACTTCTGAACCGTGGTACGGTCGGATTGGGATCGTTTGGGCTCTTTCACCGAGGACGAAAATGAGAGTAATCGCGACGCTAATATCTTATGATGATAAGATATACTAAATGACGGATGAGCTTGAATTAGAATTGCTGCTGTCGTTTGACGGGGCAAGCTACCAAGCTTCCGAGGATTATGTTGTCGAATTCACAGTGAGGCGAACGGATATCACGGCCGAGCGCCCCCATGGCATAAGCTACGCGCTAGTTTTCCGGCCGGCGAATGGCGAGCCCTTTGTTCGGTTCGATAACGCCCACGCGCCCAATCGCGCGGGCGGGAGATCTGTGAAGGCACCCGCGGCTTACGATCACTGGCATCGCGACGAACACGATGTTGGGCAGACCGTACAAGTTTACGACGGCTTTGCAGCTCCTCAATGATTTTTGGCGAGAAGTGAAGCGAGTGATGGATGAAAGAGGAATTCCAATGACCTATAAGACGGGTTCAGTTGGCGATTTTATGAGGTGGACCAAGCAGGTCGTCACCGATCCTGTCGCTGCGAAGGACACCCCCAAGCGCTGGTTTGATAGCGAGGAAACCGCGGCCAGGTCTTTAGGCACATCGGCTTCTCCGGAAGCCATGGTCAAGCTTCTCTCGGCGGAAAATCTTGTTTTGTTGCACATCATCGGGACGGAGCGGCCCAACTCGTTGCGTGCTCTCGCAGCGCTTGCACATCGCAAGGAGTCAAATCTATCGCGAACCCTAAAGAAAATGCACGAAGCGGGCATTGTGGATTTCGAAGTGGGGGCAGGGCGCATGCGTGCGCCACGGCTTATTGCACGCCGCGTCACTCTCGATCTTGATTTGATGGGGCCCGGCAGCGTCGTTTCTATCGAGCGCCCCGAAGTTCGGTAAGAGGTGTGCCGCGATGAAAATACTCAAAGCTGGTATCCCTGGAAGCTGCGACGAGCCTAGAACGAGGATTACATGACCGCCGACTTCGCGCCGCGCCTCGACATCCTGCCGCCGCCCCAGCGGCGCTTGTGGGACGAATTGGCTGCGGTCCCCGCAGAATTCGTGCTCTATGGCGGGACGGCCCTCGCGCTGCATCTTGGACACCGCGAGTCCCTGGATTTCGATTTCTTCGGTAACAAGCCGCTCGACCCGGCAAAGTTGGTTCCCACCGTTTCCTTTCTTGTCGGTGCAATCGTCACGCAGCGTGAGCCGAACACCTTCAGTTGCACTGTTGACCGCGGTGGCGTGGTCAAACTGTCTTTTTTTGGATTGCCGGGCTTTCACCGTCTGTCGCCGCCGCTTATCGCGCCGGATAATAGCTTGCAGGTCGCCTCGCTCCTCGACCTTGCAGGAACGAAGGCTGCCGTGGTGCAGGTGCGCGCCGAAGCAAAAGATTACATCGATATCGATGCGCTATTGACTCATAGCGCGATTGACCTGCTGACAGCGCTGGGCGCCGCGCGGGCGATCTACGGGACGCAATTCAATCCGCAAAGCACTTTGAAAGCTCTTTGTTACTTCGACGAAGGCAACCTTCGCCGTCTGCCCCAGCCGGTCAAGGATCGTTTGGTGAAAGCCGCGTGCGAGGTTGATCTCGCCCAACTGCCGATGATTACGGCTTCAAGGCACTCGACCGACCAGGATCCGGGACATTCACGATGAAGACGATCCCGCTCACGCCCGACACGGAAGCTCTGGCGCGCCGACTTGTCTGGTTTGAGACGCCGGCAGAGTCTCTATCCGATACGTCCCGCTTCGTCGCCTATGCATTGGCTCGCGCGACACATGAAGACATGACTCTCTTGCGCAAATTCCTAAGCGACGACGATCTTCGTGAGGCTCTCGACCAAGCTCCGCCGGGGATCATCGACCCGCGTTCCTGGGCTTACTGGAATTCCAGGCTAGGGCGCTATCCGGCTCCGCCGATGCCCGAGCGTCAATTGGGTTGAGGGAGCCGCCAGCGTATTGACCGACCGCACGCGATATTAACCGCACCGCTGTGCAGGACCCACCACCGAAAATGGCGCGTTGCACTCTGGCAGCTAACGGTGAACACGAACTTCGACCTAAACCGGTGCGCCAGTCCTCGACCCTACTGATAGGGGGGATCGAGGAAACGTCGGCATCATTCGAAGCCCGGTCCGCGCCTCGATCCTACCCGACCTCCAGCTTGGCAACAGCGCGATAGATGTCAGCGACCGGAGCCGGACGCTTGATGCGCAATGGTGGTTGGTCGGTCATACTTGCCTTCCCCGATGCTGCCTGCGCTGCAACACCTTACGACTTGATTAACAAATTCCTGATACTTTTTGGGAATGCCATCGACCGCAGAGACCAAGTTTCGAGATAAGGCCGAAACGTGCCGCAGCCTTGCACGGTACCTTACGAACGAGCGAACGCTACGAATGTTGGAAGCGCTGATTGCCGATTACAAAGGCAAGTCCGACGAATTGGAGCAGCTAACTCGCCCCGCTTCAACCCAAGGATTGCTTAGCTACGCCCTGAAGATGGCCCATGTTGTTCCCCACCTTCCAATCAGCCCGCGCGGGCACTTTCAAAGCTCGTATTCAGCGAGCGAAGACTGACGGCTTTGCATGCGGGGCGCGTGAGGCAAAGCTATTCCAACTCGCCGTTGGCGAAGTTGGCTTCGCGCGCGGACAGGTTCTCGAATGGTTGAACGCGGTGATCGACGACGGCCGCGCCGAGCTTGAGGCTCAGCATGCGCTGGAGCGTGAAGTCGAGACGTGGGATATGTCCTGCCGGATCGCGTTTATGGTTGAGCTCACCTGAGCGCCGCATCGCCGTCGGCGAGATCGTCAGCGCCGTGGGACTGATCCTAAGAACCCGGCTCGTCGGGCGAACCAATCCAGCTCTCTACGAAACAAGTTTCAAGCTCAATTATAGGCCGAACTGCCGTAATAGCGATGATGACCGGTGACGTCGTGAAGATCGCCAGTTTGGGGTGAAGCGGGAGCACGCGCCGCATCGCTAATGATTGTCGCTGACGTGGGCAACATGGCTGTCTCCGCAGAATGATCCAACCGATCATTCACCTCTTTGCGGCGATCAAGATCGAGCACAAAAACAACGAATTCTTTACCGTAGCGAACCAGCCGGGCCAAGGCGCCTTCGAGGCTTGAATCCTGCCAAAGAGCCTTTTCGGTAGCTAGCAAATCTCCTGGCATTTTTGAGAAATGGGAATGTAGATTTACCCGCATTTTTGGACCCCGACTTTGGCTGCATGTGCCGTGCGCCAATCTCGTCAAAGTCCACTCAATTCTTTGATGATCCCTGAATATTCGCTTTCCCTGGGCGCGTTCACGCTAGTAAACCCGTTAACGCAACCAAAAACTCGGCGGCGTGGATAACAGAACATTGCTAACGCAGGTTCATGCTCGCAAATCGACGCTCCGTGGCCGACATGAACGCGGCCTCCGCCTCGCCGGGCTTTTTCAACTCGATGAGGTTGCGGCCGCGTCGGCGCCGCCTGCATCTCCGCTGTTTATGATTGCTTTAACCAAAACCACCTAAATTTGCGCGAGGGGAAATGCTGCTCGAACATGCGTCGAGGCAAAGCGGGGTTTGGGGCCGTGGATATTCTTCTGACGGTTGGTGGCCTGTTGGTCGCATTAGTGTTCGCGTGTTGGTCCTGCGCAAGGTCATACTTTGACCGCGGGCGGTACCGAGGCATGGAAGAAGCCACACGCGAGATCATCAGGGGCATCAGTTCTCACTACGAACTCGAGGACCAGGTTGTTCCCAAAGGCGTGGCAAAAGCCATCGAGTCGTTCAACGCCGTGCGCGGGAAGCGCTTTAAGGTGGCAGCGGGATCGACCGATCCATATCACGCGCAACTTTGGAAATTTGGTGACGCGATTGGCGAAGCATGTTGGCTGAAGGGCCATGCTGCCGGCATAAGAAGGAAGACGCCCGCAGAGGGAATGATCCGCGTCGATCTCTCGCTAAATGAATTACTGCAGCTCAGTTGGTTGGCACATCTAGGCTTCCAACACATGATGCCCAACCATCGTGGCTTTGAGATTCATCAATTCAGCGGCGAAGAAGATGCGCAGGAAGGCGCGAAAGCTGTGAGTAAGATCGAGGGCGCCATTCCAGCGAAGGAGCGGCCGTTCGCCGATCTTTTGGTTCAGTTCAAGAGCCGACAGAAGTTGATCTGCGATTGGTGGCAGGCGGTGCCAAATAGCCGCACTGCATAACTCGAAGCGATTACAGCATCCGTTGAGCCGCCGGAGCGATCCGGGCTGCATCGACGTTAGCGGTCGAGTTCCGGTAATTGGGTCAAAACCGGTCCTGACGCGCTGGCCGTTGCCAGTATCTTGCGCCGGCGCTTGACCGCTATAAATCCCGCGCTGTTACGCGAAGAGATCGGGCAATTCGCGCTATCGTGCTGAGGAACATAAACACATGATACAATTTATAGTCGTAAAACGATATTTTTTGCCAAACAAACCCAATTTGTCCTCGTATTTACAGATGCTTAGGTTTTGAGCTCGCATTTGCCGGATCGATCTGGCGCGGCCTTCGCCGACTTCATCGACGAGAACGGCGGTGGGAATCGAATGAACGACCTTGTAGGACTTATCAGTACCTGATAATGATAAGGATGGTCCCTGACCGGTCATTGGACGCATTGCTGGATCTGGATGGGCAGATTTTGGTGCTCGACCAGGACACACGTCATTGGGTCAGGTTCGTAGTGCGGCGCGTGCCAGTAACCGAGCAAAAGCCGCATGGCCTCGATTATTCGCTAACCCTGCATGATGCAGATGGTGAGCGGCTTGTCGGTTTTGACAATTCCCATCCTGTCCGTCAGGGCTCCGGGCCGGGTGCAAAACGCCGGACGGGACAAGATCACAAGCATCGGCTGAAAACCGTGCGCCCATATGATTACAAAGATGCCGCGAGCCTACTCGCGGATTTCTGGACGGAAGTAAGGGCAGTCTTGAAGGAAAGAGGTGTGTCGCTATGAAAACTCTCAAAGTAGGCATCGCCAGTGCCGAGGATATGATTGCCCGCACGATGTCGATCGCGCGTGGCGAGCTAAAGCCGACCGCTGCGGATCCGAAAGTGTGGTTCACCTCGCCTGAGAGCTTCGCCAAAGTCCTCTCGAATAAAAACCGCGCGCTCTTGAATCTGATCGCAACGACGCATCCGGAATCGCTTCAAGATCTTGCGGCCAAGACTGGGCGCAAGCCGTCCAACCTCTCACGTACCCTCAAGACGATGGAACATTACGGCTTTGTCAAACTGCATCGCGGCGAGCGTGGAAAGATCAGGCCGGAAGTTCCTTATCAGACAATTTCGTTGACGTTGGCGTTATGAGACTTCCCGTACGCAGGCATTGTGCCAGTTACAAGTGCGTTTGCGATCAGCGAGCCGCGCCGGGATCGCGACCTGCTTTGCGGCAGAAGAACCCGCGACGCTGACGCTGATCAGGGATTTTTCGACCCGCGAGGGCGTTGAATTCATCGACGAAAATGTCGGCGGCGCTGGAGTCCGTTTGCGAAAGCCCAGCGACAAAGGACTGAAGAACACTAAGTGAAAAATCTTGTGCTGGCCCTTGCGTATCTTGCGCCGGCGCTTACTCGATTGGGTGGAGCGCAACCCTTATTTCCGCCACCGGGGTGATGTTGGACAGCGCCGCCGACCTCGCGTCGGAAAGACGGAAGTGATCGGCGAGGTTCCGGCGTTTCCGTCCAAGCGCAGTAATCTGTCTGTTGGTCACCCGAGCAAGAAGTTCGCTGGTTGATTGCGATGGACAATTGGATGATGAGAAACCGCGGCAGGGGGCCCGCACGGCCGAAGCTGAAAGACCCCTCGGCGACGATGCCGTCCTCGGAGCCGCTACGCTCCGCCGAAGCCGTGCGGCGCATCCTCCCGAACCTCGTCAAGTTCGACCGATACGAAAGGCGCGCCGCCGCTCGCCGGGATCGCGCCATTCGTGAAATTACCAGAAGAAGCACGGAAAAGTCGAAGCAAGTATTGACGAGTCAACACAACTCGCGGCCTTCATCGAATTCATCGACGAGAACGGCGGCGGCCCAGGGCGTTCGCCTGCGTAAGTCTGCAAAAGAAAGTCTCAAAATAGCCGATCGTGATTGCCGCAAATCATAGCGAGAGCAACGGGCGTGAGGAATCGGGCCTGCTTGTGCCCAATCTTAATTCATCACGCGTCCCTCGCTTATGAGCCATGCATGAATGATCGCCCACTTGTCCCGAACCTTTGGCGGAAAATCCAAAAGCACAGATCGTGAGGCCTGTAGCTCTAGAAAAAACTTAGCCTTCCTGGGATCGATGGATTGCGCTTGCATCCATCGGTTCCACTCCTGAATAATAAGAGGCTTTGCTTCTCGCTGTTTCATTCAACGCGCCCGGCGGAATTGCAAACGTCGATCTACGAGAACGCTAATCGTCCGAGCAAATAGTTGCGAAACTGTTTTTCCAACGAGAAAAGACTTGTAACTCACAAGGTGTATAGGAACCGCCAAACCAAACGACTGTCCGAAGAGGATCTCTTTATTAGCGATATTAGCGATCGATTGAGCGTGGATCATGCGTTGGTTGTAGAATTTGGGGTCCTTCGCTGTTTGCCCCTGAATCTCAAAAAATCGTGCACTGGTAACTCGACACTAAGGCCCTTCCTCAACTCTGATCGGGGGGTACCGGCGGGGGTGCCGGGTGGTTACCGGGCCCAAGAAGCCCCGATATCCTTTCGGTGCTCCTGGCGCCCAAGTCATGTTGCAAACCGCTGCCTGAAGAAGCGCGTCGAGATCGCGGCGAGCACTCGCAGATAAATCGCGACTTTCTTCACGGCTCGCCTCCCTGTTCGCTCTCAGCTCGCCCAGCGGTACGCGCTATGCTTTTCGGAGTTCGTTTAATTCAATGAAACCGGCCATTTGCGCGATGCGATTGCTGGAAGGTTTTCCGTATAGGGCGACTCAAAACTGAGGTGAGTTAGAGGTCGAGCGCCAAACGAGCGCTCCCTTGGGAACAACGGCCAGCGCCGCGAGTTGACGCGCCGTTACCGGATGATTGTCCCCCATCCGATGAATGACGGCCCCGGCCTCCCCCGGCTGAGGCCGTTCCTTTGCGGTTCGACACCGCAGGCCCGGCGCGACGGGGTACGCGATCCCGTGGTGCGAGCGAGAAGCTGGGACGTGGCGCGTCAAACGACTGTTATTATACGGTTCGCGCCTCGAATAGAGCCATGATCGAAAGGCGAAACATCCAGACCGGCACTATCTCCGTTGTCGGAGGCACAATTGATTGTACTGTGCACAACATTACCAGCGCTGGGGCGGCGGTTGAGGTCGAGACTTTGCTTCAAATTTCTGATCGCTTCACGCTCATTGTGCCAAGCGATCAACTGAGAAAGCCCTGCCACGTCATATGGCGCCTACAAAGAAGGTTGGCGTGGCGTTCGACTAAGAATTTGCAAGCCCTACCCTGCCGAACCCCTTGGGTGATCCAGCCCGCACCGGTAGTCGCGGGGCAGGACCGCAGGCGCCGCCGGTTGCGCGAGGGTCAGATTTTCAAGGCAGCGCTCGCGTTGGTGCGGGTCTGGTCTAATTTGCGCGATCTGAATTGGACAAAGTCGGGACACGGGACATTATCCCCGCCCCACTACCGGATTAGCACGCCGAGTTGTCGCAATCAGCCGTGGCGTATCCAAATGCACTCAGCAGGTAATGTCTGGGAGACGTAAGGCCGATGAGCGCACCCAAAATAGCCGCTGCGAGAACCACCGCAATGATCGTTTTTGTATATCCCATGAATCAAGAAAAACCGCCAATGAATGTGAGTCACGCAACTTCGCTTCCGGTTCAACGGCTTGAATTGAAAGGCCGCCTTCGGGCGGCTTTTTCTTATGCGCGACCTGCACGTTCGAGTCGCAGCTTGTGCACGAACCGGACCAACCGGGCCGGTCTCCACCTACTGCTGTTTAGGCTGCAAATGCTTTGGAGCCTGTGTCTGCACTCTCGCTTGCGGCGGCGACGGCGTCGGCACCGGCTTGCGCGTCGAGTTGGCGGTCGGTAGTGGTGAGGACGCAAGTGTTCTGGGCCGCTGCTTCTGCTCCGAAGCTACCAACAGGCGGGCGATTTGTTCTTGGCTTTCCTTGAGCTGCTCAGCGATCGTAGCCATTTTTCCCTGGCTTGCCTTAAGCTGCTCGGCGAAGTTGACGTTATCGCGAGCCATTTGTGCCTGTGTCGCCTTAAGATCTTCGGCGAGGTCCGCGTTGTGGCGAGCCACTTCCTGCGTCGCTTTGAGATGCTCGGCTAGTTCCGCATTTTCGCGGACCATTTGTGCCTGACCCGTCTTGAGCTGATCGATCCCTTGCTCCACGTTTGCGAGTTCGCGCGTTATCATCTGGATCGACTGCGCCAGATCAGGAGCCATTGGAGCGGCTGTCGGAACTACTGGAGCTGCGCGTTGGAGCGTGGTCTGAGCCTGAGATGATGGTTGCGGAAGTCCTGTTTCTGCATTGGCCGCCACGTCAGCCTTGGATGGGGCCGGCTGTGCCGGTAGTCCCGTTTTCCCTATCGACACCGATGAGGTTGAAATGGGCTCCGGTGGCTCTTGGCCGTGGGGTGACGGCCACGCAAAGGCGGCAACACCGATGCAGGTTACCGCTAGCAGACCCATGAGGCTCCGCAACACCAGCCTGCCACGCGATGATTCCCGGCCGGGCTCAGCAGAGCGCGGTTGCTCGTTGGAAGCATGCCCTGTAGTGCTTTTCTCCTTTTTTAACCTGAAAGCCGTGTCCTCAACCTGCATGATCAGCCCAATCTGTTTCTGAGCTTCCGCGATCGCGGCGAGCGCGACATCGCGTGAATGAGTTTGTTGCGGGGTCTCTGGGATACTCATTGGCGTTCCTTTTTCGGTCCCAGTCACCGCAAAGAAAGGCGGCCATCGGATCTCCAAACGCTCAGTGCAGATTTGACCAAAAACATGGCGGCAATCGGAAGGTTTGGAGCCTTGGGGTGTCATTCGGCCTGCAATATTGACCCCCTAGGCCGGGGTGTGAATAAGCGTCCAAGAGTGACCCCTCCACTGAAAACAAATCAACAGCTTAGCGTGCCGATCGGCGCTGGGACCCCGCGCCGATTAACACCATGCGGCCGGGTTCTCGCCCGTGCGAAGCTTCAACGCCTTGGCAGCGTCCATCAGCCGCTCGATCCGCTGGCGCGTCCGTGACGCCGTGACCGGCTTCATGCTCCAGATCGGCTTCAGCGCCTCCAGCACGTGCTCAGTGGTGACCTCGTGGACTTTCAGATCATGGAGGCTCGGTACGTCACGGATGGAGCGCGCCCACTGTTTCTCCTCTTCCTCCGACAGACCCTTGCACCAGCCGGGGTATTGCTCCTCGGCAAATTCCTTGAACGTCTTGCCGCGCTGGGTGGTGGCCCGCTTCTTGACGCGCGGATCGACGCCGTCGCGCTTCAAGGCGACCTTGTATTCGCGGGCCTTGTTGCGCGCGCTGCTCAACGTCAGTACGTCGCCGGCCGCGCTGTCGCGGTCGCCGATCCTGGCGAACTCCATTTGCGCCCGTTTGCCGTCAAGGTCGGTGAAGCGGAAGGCCCACACCCGATCACCGCTCTCCCGCACGACCAGATAAAGCCCCCCGCCGTCCGCATGAACGCCAGCTTGCAGCGATTTAACTTGGTTCGAATTGAGTGCCACTTTAACGTTCCCTTCCGCTTACCACTTACCGTCACGGATGCTTCGCACGTGACGGTCAGTCGTTCCAAAATCGAGCTGTTTTGGATGTATGACCGTCACGGATACTTTGGAAGGGAGAGCCGCGTCAACTTACCGATTTTTCGCCAAGAAAGCGGCCGGCGTTCGGCGATTTTCGGTGAAGTCAGACGACATCAGATGCAGCTAATAGGTTGTAATTACAGGTAAATATAGACAGTGACCGATGGCCAGTGATAGCAGACGCAGCGCTCAGATTGGGTACATGATCCGTGACGGCATTCGGTAAGCTGATCCGAACCACGGCGTTCCGGTTGACGCTGGTCTATCTGTTTCTGTTTGCGCTGTTTGCCGCATCGCTGCTGGGCTATTTCGCCTGGAACACGCGCCGGCTGATCACCGAACAGATCGCCACCACCGTGAATGCGGAAACCGGCGAGCTATCGCGAATATTTGGACGCCGCGGGCTGCGCGGCCTGGTTTTCAATATCGAAAACCGGGCATTGCGGCCCGGCGCCAATCTCTATCTCGTGACCACGCCGGCGGGGCAGGCCATTGCCGGCAATGTCGGCTCGCTCGCGCCGGGCGTGATGGCGACCACCGGCTGGTCCGAAACCGCCTACCGGCGGCTTGACGACCAGGACACCGCCGACCATCGGCGCGCTGGTGCACGTCACCGAACTTGGCGGCGGCTTCCGGCTGTTGATCGGGCGCGATCTGGAGGAACGGCGGCGGCTGTTCGGCATCGTCGCCAACGCCGCGCAATGGTCGGTATTGATCGTTGTGGTGCTCGGCCTGGGCGGCGGCATCTTCGTCGCGCGGCGGGTGTTGCGGCGTATCGATGCCATGACCGGCACCACCCGGCGCATCATGGCGGGCGACCTGAGCGGGCGGCTGCCGGTCGGGCGCAGCGGCGACGAACTCGACCGTCTGGCGGAAAATCTCAACGCCATGCTGGAGCGGATCGAAGCCCTGATGATCGGGCTTGAAGGAAGTTTCCGACAATATCGCCCACGATCTTAAGACGCCGCTGACGCGGTTGCGCAATCGCGCCGAAGAGGCGCTGGCGAAATCCGGCAGCGAGGCCGAATACCGCATCGGCGCTGGAACGAACCATCGAGGAATCCGATGGCTTGATCCGGACCTTCAACGCGCTATTGATGATCGCGCGCGCCGAGTCCGGGCAGGCGCGCGGCAATATGGACGACTTTGACGCCGCTGACGTCGCCAATGGCATTCATGAACTCTATGAACCGCTTGCGGAAGACGGCGGCATGATCCTGCGCGTCAAGACCGTGTCGACGCCGCTTCACGGCAACCGCGAATTGATCAGCCAGGCGCTGGCGAATCTTGTCGAGAATGCGATCAAATACGGCAAGCCCGTTCCGTCGGCGCAGCCGCTGAGCGCCGGCGCGGTCACCGGCACCGACAGCAAGGAGATCTTGATCGAGGCGCGGCGCGAAGGCGATCAGGTGCTGCTCAGCGTGACCGATCACGGGCCGGGAATTCCGGAAGCCGACCGCAAGCATGCGGTGGAGCGATTTGTGCGGCTTGAGGCGAGCCGCACCCAGCCCGGCTCCGGTCTTGGATTAAGTCTGGCGTCGGCGGTGGCGACGTTGCATGGCGGTGAACTCAGGCTCGGCGACGCTCATCCTGGCTTGACCGCGACTTTGGCGATACCGGCGCCGGCGTGCGTCGGCGACAGGCTTGCGGTTCAAACGCCTGATGTGCCACAGAAGGTGGCATGACCTCATCCGCGAAAGGCGACGCGGACCGACATCGTCTGGCCGCGCGGTTCGTGGACGGACCGCATGTGTCCGCTCCTGGCAAAGCCGAGCAACGACTGGCCGACTGGCTGACCGATCTGGCAGCGGAGCAGGCGGCTGCGGTCGATGATCTCTGATCGCCCGATTTCCCCGCGCCAAAACCATTCTGCTGGGTATCGCGGAAGCCTCCCCCTACCTTTTCGATCTTGTGCGCGCCGATGGCGTGCGCGCGCTCCGGTTGCTCGAATGCGACCCGGAACGGCATCTGGCCGAACTGATCGAAAAGACCGGCCGCGATGTGTCGGCGGCGGCCGGCGAAGCCGAGGTGATGCAGTTGCTCCGCCGCATGAAATCGGAAGCAGCGCTGCTGATCGCGCTGTGCGACATCGGCGGCGTCTGGCCGGTGATGCGGGTGACCGCGGCGCTGACCGAGCTGGCGGTCGCCTCGGTGCAAGCGGCGCTGCGGCATGTGTTGCGACAGGAAGCCGCGCGCGGGCGGCTGACGCCACCGAGCCTCGATCGTCCCGAGGAAGATAGCGGTCTGATCGTGCTCGCGATGGGCAAGATGGGCGCGGGCGAACTGAACTATTCCAGCGATATCGATCTGATCGTATTTTTCGATCCCGCCGCGCCGACGCTGGCGCCTGACATCGAGCCGCAGCCGTTTTTCGTGCGCGTCACGCAGGCTTTCGCGCGGATCCTGCAGCAACGCACCGGCGATGGTTACGTGTTCCGCGTCGATCTGCGGCTGCGGCCGGATCCGGCCTCGACGCCGGTGGCGATTTCGATCGAGTCGGCGCTGTATTATTACGAACGGGAAGGGCGGACCTGGGAACGCGCCGCCATGATCAAGGCGCGGCCCTGCGCCGGCGACATCAGGGCCGGCGAGGCGCTGGTGGCCGAAATCGCGCCTTTTGTCTGGCGCAAGCATCTGGATTTTGCGGCACTTGCCGACGTCCATGACATGAAGCGGCAGATGCAGACCTACCGCGGTCAAAGCGAAATCGCGGTTGAGGGCCACAATGTCAAGGTCGGGCGGGGCGGCATCCGCGAAATCGAGTTTTTCGCCCAGACCCAGCAATTGATCGCCGGCGGCCGGCATCCCGAATTGCGGGTGCGGCCGACGCTCGAAGCGTTGAAGGTGCTGGCGTCGAGCAACTGGATCACCTATCGAGGCACGCGACGAACTGACGGCGGCCTATGAATTCTTGCGGCGGGTCGAGCACCGGCTGCAAATGGTGGCGGACGAGCAGACCCATAGCCTGCCTGACGATGTCGAGGCGGTGGAGCGTTTCGCCGGTTTCCTGGGCTATGACAGCCGCGCTGCCTTCGCCAAGGATCTGCTTGGCCATCTCAATGTCGTGCAGGGGCACTACGAAAAACTGTTCGAGGGCGATCCGACCGGCACCGAAAAATTGCCGGCGGTGGATTACAGCGCCGGTTCGGATGACACGCGTCTGCTGGATCATTTGGCCGCGCTCGGCTTCAAGAAGCCGCTCATGGTGGCGCAGACCGCTGCAGCAATGGATGCGTGGCGGTTACCGCGTGTTCCGGACCGAATCGACGCGGAACGCCTTTGTCGAGTTCGTGCCGGCGCTGATCGACGGGCTTGCGCACGCCGAAGAACCCGACGATGCGGTGACGGCCTTCGACCGTTTCCTGCAGGCGCTGCAGCGCGGGGGGCGGCTGATTTCCCTGCTCAGCCAGAACCGCGACCTCGTCGCGCTGGTGGCGCTGATTCTCGGCGCCGCGCCAAGGCTCGGCGACATGCTGGCGCGGCAGCCGCAGATCATGGACGGGTTGATCGATCCGCGCTTCTTCGGCGCGATGCCGGACCAGCGAGAACTGTCCGCACGCCTCGCAGCGACGCTGGCGGACGCGAATTCCTACGAAGAGTTCCTCGATCGACTGCGGTTGTTCGGCCAGGAAAGCCTGTTCCTGATCGGCACCCGAATCCTGTCCGGCACGGTCTCCGGCGCAGCAGGCCAGCGTCGCCTTCGCCGACGTGGCGGAAGGCATCGTCCATACCGTGCATGGCCTGGTCACCGAGCGGTTTGCGGCCCAGCATGGCCGGATCAAGGGGCAGGAGACCGCGATCGTCGCGATGGGCCGACTTGGCAGCCGCGAGATGACCGCTTCGTCCGATCTCGACCTGATCCTGCTCTATGATTTCGATTCCGAATACCCGGATTCCGACGGACCGCGAACGCTGCATGGCGCGCAATATTTCGCGCGCTTCACCCAGCGGCTGATCAGCGCCTTCACGACACGGACGAATTACGGCGTGCTCTATGAGATCGATATGCGGCTGCGCCCCTCGGGGCGGGCGGGTCCGGTGGCTTCGCACATCACATCCTTCGCCCAATACCAGGAACGGGAGGCCTGGACCTGGGAACACATGGCGCTGACCCGCGCGCGCGTGATTTCAGCGCCGCCAGGCTTTCGCGGCAGAATCGAACAGATCATCCACGATGTGCTGACGCGGTCGCGCGATGCCGACATGGTCGCTATTGACGTCGCCGAGATGCGCCGCGCCATCGCATTGGAGAAGGGCGAGGACGATGTCTGGGACCTGAAATATGCCGCCGGCGGCCTGATCGACATTGATTTCATCGCCCAGTACCTCCAGCTCGTTCACGCAGCCGACAAGCCGGATATTCTCGACGTCTCCACGCTGCACGTGCTCGATCATGCTGCCCGGCTCGGCATCCTGCCGCCATCGGCCGCGGAAATCCTGCGTTCGGCGGCGCACCTCTATCACGACCTCACGCAGATCCTGCGGCTTTGCGTCAGCGAAGGATTTAAGCCGGAAACATCAGGAGAAGACCTGCTGCGCATGCTGGCGCGGGCCGGCGACGCACCGGATTTTTCGTCGCTGGAGGCGCGGGTCAAGGAGACCCAGGCCGAGGTGCGCCGGGTGTTTCGGGAGGTTGTCGAAGGCCGCAGTTAGGCGGCGGCCGAGATTTTCGCCCTGGCCTTGCGCGCGTCGCACGGTAGCGACACGCAGACGACGGTTCCGGTGCCGAGCCTCGAGCGCAGCCGCATCGATCCGCCGTGCAAATGGGTCAGCGATCGCGCGATCGCCAGCCCAAGCCCCGAGCCGTGATAGGTCTTGGTGAGTTGGCTCTCGACCTGCTCGAACGGTCTGCCGAGCCGCGCCAGCGATTGCTGCGGGATACCGATACCGGTGTCGGCAATCATCAGCATGATCGAGCCGCCAAGCACCCGGCTGCGGACCACCACTTTGCCGCCTTCGGGCGTGAATTTGACCGCGTTGGACAACAGGTTGACGATGATCTGCTTGATCGCGCGGCGATCCGCCACCACCGCAATGGTCCCCTCGATATCCGCATCCAGCGTCAGGTTCTTGTCGTCGGCGCGCCCGGACACCACGCGCAGCGATTCCGCCAGCGTCTTCGACAGATCGAGCTGTTCCATGTCCAGCTGCATCCTGCCGGCCTCGATCTTCGACATGTCAAGGATGTCGTTGATGACTTCCAGCAGATAGTGGCCGCTGGTGAGAATGTCGTGACAGTATTCCTGGTATTTTTCCGAACCGAGCGTTCCGAACATGCCGCTTTCCATGATCTCGGAAAATCCAATAATGGCATTGAGCGGCGTGCGCAGTTCGTGGCTCATATTGGCGAGGAATTTGGATTTGGTCTGGTTGGCTTCCTCGGCACGGTTCTTTTCTTTTGAATATTTTTCGGCAAGGTCGGCAAGTTCGATGGCCTGGCGCTCCAGCGCGCCCTGCGAACGTTTCAGATCGATCACGGTAGCGCGCAGCCGCAGGTCGTTGTCGACCAGTTTCTGTTCGTGTTCCTTGATGCGGGTGATGTCGGTGCCGACCGAAACGTAGCCGCCATCCTTGGTGCGACGCTCGCTGATATGCAGCCAGCTGCCATCCTCGAGTTGCGCCTCGAAGGTACGTGCCCCCGGCGCAGGGGCGCCGGTTTCGTGCAGCCGGGTACGGACCTCCGGCATGCTGCCCACTTCGATCACGGTTTCATAGGATGTCCCCGGCGTGACCGCCGAATCCGGCAGTTTGTGCAGGCGCTGGAAGTGCGAGTTGCACAGTACCAGGCGATCGCCCGCATCCCACAGCACGAAGGCCTCGGGGATGGTCTCGATCGCATCGCGCAGGCGAAGATCGGCCTCCACGGTCTTCTCGGCGAGGCTCTTTTGCTCGGTGATGTCGACGGCGATGCCGATCAGATGCAGGCCGGCATCGTTGGTGCCGTGGCTGAGTTCGCAGCGGACGCGCAGCCAGATCCAGTGGCCATCGGTGTGCTGCATGCGGAAAGTCTGGTCGATGTGATTTATTTTCGAGGAAATCAGCTGATCGGCGATCGCGAACAGGTCGATATCGTCGGATTTCACCAGGGCGTTGACCTCGCCGAAGGTCAGAAGATCGTTGCGGGTGTCGAGACCCAGCATCGTGAACATCGATTGCGACCAGAAAATCCTGCCGCGCGACAGGTCCCAATCCCACAATCCGCAGCGCCCGCGGTTGAGCGCGGTATCGATACGCCCCCGCACCGCGTCATTGATAAGATCGCCTTCGCGCGCGCGGGTTGATTGCCAGTGGAAAGCAAAGCCGAGGATCAACACCACGAACCCGGTGGTGGCGGAAAGCGTCACCGACAATGCGGCGTCCGACCGCCACAGCGAGTTGACGTTTTCCTGGATGATAATGACCTGTCCGGGCAGGGACTTGACGATGTGCCGGACGGCCATCGCGCCGGTGCCGTTCGGCAAGGTGATATCGGTCACGCCTTGCGGCCCCGGCGTGGTCAGCGGCAGCGCCGCGCTGATGACGTCGAGAATGCTGTCGGTGTCGCCGAGCCCGGCCTCGACCGGTAGGCGGGCGAGCACGCGGTGGTCCGCACCGGTGACGATGACATGCCTGCCGGACGCGATACCCCATGATGGAATAAGGCCCGGCAGCAGGAGTTGCAGGCGTTCGAATGGGGTCGCGCGATCCTGGCGGACCGAAGTGATACGGTCGAGACGCTCGGCGAGCAGATCGGCGACGGCCGCCAGGTCCCGCTTCATCGACGCGCGCTTTTGCCGGTGCTGGTCGACCACCTGCACGAAGGCGCCAAGACAGATGGTGATCAGGAAGGCAATAATCAGGGTGGGCACAGCGCGGCGAAGCGCGGGCTCCGCTAGCAAAAGCCTGTGATAGGCCGGTTTAGCGATCGAATGCGCCAATCCCTTGATCGAATCGGATTGGACGCACGCGCTCGCTGCGTGTGCACGCGCCATGCCTTCGGCCCCTCGGGATAGTTCTTGCACCTTGTTCGGAAGAACCCCAGTCGCTTCCGAATCACAGCGATTTGAATCCAGTTTTTGCGTGCTGTCGAGAGTCAACGATTCGTTAATGGAAATAATTTTTGTCCAACGCAGAATCGGAACACCGAAATGCTCGCAGAAGGCTTGCAAAGTGAGTCCGAAACGGGAACGCGCCGCGCGGCGTTCAAATTGCACCAGAGTGTGATCGGTTCTGACTAGATCAGGACCAAATCTCGGGTGTTTCGTCTTGACGCGTCTTCTTCACGCGAACCGGTATCCGCCCCCGGATCAAGTTCGAGGGCATGCTTCGCTCGAAAACGCTTCAGGCGTTCGGGGGCTCGGCGTGGCTGATGACACGCTTCACGGTCGGAAACGCGCGGCGCAACGCACGCTCGATCTCATCGACATTGTCATGAACCTTGATCACGCTCATCGAGGGCGCGGCGCGGCAGTGGAAGTTCACGATTTCGCCGGCCTCGGTATTGCGTACCCGCACGCTGTGGACGTCGTGGATCTCAGTATTTTCTGCAAAGCGTGACAGCGCGGTCTTGATGGTCTCGACGCGGTCGGGCGCGGCGTCGGTGCCGTGCGGCAATTCCGGTTCCAGCGGCTCGATGTGGGTGTCGACCTCCGCGTCCTCGCCGAATTCGTCACGGATACTCCACTCCAGCTCCTGAGCGATGTCGTGCGCGGCCGTTAGCGCCATCTCGCCGTCGACCTCGAGGTCGATGCTGACGGTGAGCTTGCCGCCGAGATCGTGCACGGTGACGTGGTGGATGGCGAGACCCGAATTGCGGGCGATCACCATGATGCGTTCCCGCACACTCTCGTTGTTGCGTGCGACCGGCACGGCGGTGAACGTCAGGTCGGCATTCTCGAGCGCTCCTGTGACCGCAGCCTGCGCCTTTTGCTTGATCTCTTCGACGCGGTCGATGGGGTAGGTGCGTGGTACCTTCACAATGGCATCAATAAAGTGCGTCGCCCCGACCATCCGCACCCGCAGCCGTTCAACATCGACCACGCCGGGTACCGACCTGATTGCGGCAGCCGCCTTCTCCGAGGCGCCTTCGGGCGCGCGATCGAGCAGGGTTTCCACGGTGGAGCGCGCCATCCGCAGGCCCAAAAGCGCGATCATGACCGCAACGGCGATGGCGGCGGCGGCGTCGCCCCAGGCGTAACCAAGACCGGAAAGTGCGAGCCCGACAATGACCGCGATCGAGCCGAGCACGTCGGAGGCGAAATGCAGCGCGTCGGCGGCCAGCGCCTGGCTCTTGGTGTCCTGCGCCGTGCGGTGCAGGGCCCGGGCGCGCCAGAAATTCACGGCGATATCCAGAAGCAGCACGACAAACGGGATTGCCGAGATCGTCGGCGGCGGCGTGCCTTCGCGCAGACGGCTGTAGGATTCGACGAGAATGCCGCCTGCCAGCACGTAGAGCATCGCGATGACGCCCAATGCGGAAACGCTCTCGAGCTTGCCGTGGCCGTAATGATGCTCCTCATCGGCAGGGCGGTCGGAAACCCGCACCACCATCCAGGTGATGACGGTCGCAACCACGTCGACCGAAGAGTGCAGCGCTTCGGAGATCAAAGCGAGACTGCCGATGGCAATACCGACCACGAATTTGGCCGCAGCCATGCAGGCGCTGGCAAATACCGAGATCGCCGCGACGCGGGATTTGACGGTGTGATCGGGATGGTTCATGGCCGGGGTTTAGCAGCCCGCCATGGAACATTAAAGCGCCGATCGGAGACGTGACGGCATCGATAATAGTTGCGAGTTATTCCGACCCTAAAGAGCCGACATCATAACGTCACGACGATCTTGCCGAGATGCCGGTTGGCTTCCATGTGCTCGAACGCCTTGCCGATATCGTCGAAGGCAAACACCTTTTCTACAGGCAATTGCAGCTTGCGCGATTCCTGCAGAAGTCGGACTTCCCATTCGGACTGTTGTTCTAGCTGCTGACGTCGCAGGCTACAGCCGCATGACGGGCGGGAGGATGTCCGCAACGTTGTCTAGATATTTGTCTATACAAAAGGCTTGATAATTGTCTAGACATGCCCCATGATAAGATATGGAGTTCGATTGGAACCCGGCCAAATGCGCGAAGAATATCGCTGAGCGCAGTATCGACTTCGCCGACGTTGTCGTGGGTTTTGCGGACTCCGGAAGGAAAGTGGTCAAGGACACGCGCAAACACTACGGCGAAGCCCGCTATAACATGCTTGCCAAGGTCAATGGGCGGGTCTTCCACATCACCTTCACCGAGCGCCGCCGGATTACCTGGATAATCTCCGCGCGAAAAGCAAACAAGCGGGAGCAACGGCGTTATGGCTAAAGCAAATGCGCGCGCCGTCCTGGTCGACGGCAAGCCCTACCAAAGGAAAGCAGACGGCAGCCTGGTGCCTCTTAAGGGCAAGACCGATTGGAGGCGTCTCGATCGGCAGACCTCTGTTCAGACTGAGGCGATTGCCATGAAGGATCGCGATGGCCGCCCCATGTCTGATGAGGAATGGGCCAAGGCTGAGGTTATTCATCCTCAGAAAGTGCCTGTAGGTCTCAAACTCGATGATGATGTGCTTGGATGGTTCAAGTCACAGGGCAAAGGCTACCAAACTCGTATCAACACGATTTTGCGGCGCTATTACGAAACTCATCGCAGGGCCGGCTAAGGCTCAACCAGTGTTAGCCCGCGCAAGGATGATCGGCTCGTAGCCGGGCCTGGGCCAAGTGCCGCATCCTCTGGTCTGCAGTTGCACTTCGGGGAGTGACGGCCGAATTTCAAAACGGAACTACAGCGTCACGACGATCTTGCCGAGATGCCGGTTGGCTTCCATGTGCTCGAACGCCTTGCCGATATCGTCGAAGGCAAACACCTTGTCGATCGGCAGTTGCAGCTTGCGCTGATTCCACCGCCGGCCAGATATCCTTGCGGACTTCGTCAAAAATCTCGCGGATTTCCTCGATCGAGCGGGTGCGGAAGGTGACGCCGATATAGTTGATGCGGCGCGCCGCGTGCAGGTCGAAATTGAAATCGGCATGGGTGCCGCCGAGCCGGCCGACATTGACGATGCGGCCCTTGACCCTGGTGGCGGCGAGATTCTGGTTCGCGACCTTGCCTGAGACCTGGTCGACGATCAGGTCGACGCCTTCGCCGCCGGTGGCTTTCAGCACCTGATCGACCCAGCCGGGATCGCTGGAATCGACCGCGAGGTCGGCGCCGAATTCCTTCAGCCTCCCGCGTCGCGTCGCGTCGGTGGACGATCCGATCACGGTCCTGGCGCCTTTGAGCCTGGCAATCTGCAGGGCCATCAGGCCGACGCCGGAGCTCGCGCCCTGAATCAACACGGACTGGCCTGGCTGCAACGCACCGTTGGTCACGACCGCATTGTGCATGGTCGCCAGCGCGACGGGGAGGGTGGCCGCTTCCTCGAAATTCATGTTCGAGGGTGCGCGAAACAGCCGGCCGTGATCGGCCAGCGCATATTCCGCGAACGCCGCGGCGCCCGATCCCATCACCTTGTCGCCCACCTTGACGCCTTTGGCCTCCGGTCCGACCTCGGCGATCTCGCCGGCCCATTCCATCCCCAGCACGGTGCCGACGCCGCCGGCGCTGCCGTGCACATGGCCCTTGGTCATGCCAAGGTCGGCGCGATTGAGACCGCAGGCGCGCACGCGAACCAGCACCTGCGTGCCTTTCGGCGCAGGCTTGGCGACATCGGTGATGGCAGCGCCGTTGGCACCGTAGACATAGGCCTTCATGGGATCATTCTCTGCGGGTTGGGCGGGGTGAAGCCGCCTATTCCGCAGCTTCACGGTGGGCGCCGGACAGCATGCCTTCGAGCCGGCTTCGAATGATGGCTTCCGCCTCGCGGATGATGCGCGACACCAGTTCAGCGCAACTCGGGATATCATGGATCAATCCCTGCACCAGGCCCGCGGACCAGATGCCTTCGTCGGCGTCGCCTGACGCGTAGACCATCTTGCCGCGCGCGCCGGCCACGAGTTCCCGGACCTGCTCGAAGGTCGCGCCTTGCTTCTCCAGGGCGAGGACCTGCTGGCTGACGGTGTTCCTGGCGACACGCGAGGTGTTGCGCATGGTGCGGAAAATCAGGTCGGTCTCGCGTTCGTCATTGGCGACGATTTTTTGCTTGATCAGCTGGTGGATCGGGCTCTCCCTGGTGCACATGAAGCGCGTGCCCATGTTGATGCCTTCGGCGCCGAGCGCAAGGGCGGCGACCAGGCCGCGGCCGTCGGCGAAGCCGCCCGAGGCGATCATCGGAATTTTCACCTTGTCGGCGGCGGCCGGGATCAGGATGAGGCCGGGGGTATCGTCCTCGCCGGGATGGCCGGCGCATTCAAAGCCGTCGATCGAAATCGCGTCGACACCCATGCGCTCCGCCGACAATGCGTGGCGGACGCTGGTGCATTTGTGGATGACCACGATGCCGTGCTTCTTGAATTCGGTCACGTGTTCCTGCGGCTTGTTGCCGGCGGTTTCGACGATCTTGATGCCGCTCTCGATGATGGCCTGGCGATATTCCGCGTAGGGCGGCGGCTTGATCGAGGGAAGAATGGTCAGATTGACGCCGAATGGCTTGTCGGTCAGGCTGCGGCAGCGCGCGATTTCCTTGACGAGATCCTCAGGCGTCGGCTGCGTCAGCGCGGTGATCAGACCGAGCGCGCCGGCATTGGCGACCGCCGCGACCAGTTCGGCCCGGCCGACCCATTGCATTCCGCCCTGAACGATCGGGTGCTCGACGCCCACGAGCTCGGTAAATCGCGTTTTTATCATTTTGGCCCCTGACTATTTCCCCGGCGCCGGCAAGCCGGCGCGCGCACGTTTTAATCTTTGTTCAGAGGGAAGGATGCCGTTGCGTCCGGCAAATGTCCACCGGGCACCACAGCTGCTGTGACAGCACGATCATGCAAAAACGGGGGACCGCGCCTCGACCGGCCGTTCTGTCCCATCAAGCCCCGCGATCTTCGCGCGCTGTGCGACCAGCGCCAGCATCGCGTCGACCGCCGGCGTCGGGCTTATAGGTTGTCTCAAAGCCCGGGTGCTCGCGGGTTGGCCGCAAGCTGCATTCAGGCCGGAACGGATCGCGCCGCGGCGGTGGCCTCGTCATCGAACGCGGTCGAGATGTCGCGGATGCTGATGACACCGATCAGGCTGTAGTTGTCGATGACGGGCAGATGCCGGATGTGGTTCCTGTTCATGAGATGACGGGCATGCTCGAGCGTATCGGTCGAACCACAGGAGACCAGCTGCTGCACTGAAATCAGTTGCGAAACCTTCAGATTGACGCCGGCCGCGCCATGCTCGGCAATCGCGCGGACGACGTCGCGTTCCGTGAACATGCCGACCGCGGTATTGCCCTCGGTCCGGACCACATCCTTGACCACAAGCGCGCTGATATTGCTGGTGCGCATCAATTGGGCGGCAATGGCGACGGTCTCGTTCATCCGAACCGTCGCGACGCGGGCCGTTTTCTTGCGCAGGATGTCTCCGACTTGCATCGCAACCTCCATTAAGTGGGCCAAAGGGACGTCTTTGAATGGAATTTAGCTTGGTATACATTATACCAAATGTCAATTTGATTTCGGAGAAATCAGATACCGCGCGGGTCGCACAAAATGACAGCGATGTTGACGTTTATGTCCCGGCCGCCGGCGTCGCTGCGCTCGTTAAAGTTGTGAGATGACAAAGTTGGACGTTGAAATTTCAATCGCGCGTCGACCAGCAAAGATCGATTTTGGGTCGTCGGAAAAAAAGAGGCGCACCGGGATGCGCCTCTTTTTCACTGAGATGTGAGGGGGCGTTGTCAGGCGGCTTTGATGTCCCGGGCTCTCGCGTCCATCGTGGCTTCATTGCCGAGGATAAAGGCGCGCCGCATCGGCTTGATCACGAACAGCGCCAGCAGCGCCGCGGTGGCGTTGAGCGCGACGACGATCACGAACACCGCCTGCCAGCCGTAACTGGCGGCGACAATGCTCGCAATCGGTACCAGCAACGAGGCCGTCCCTTTCGCCGTGTACAGCATGCCGTTGTTGGTCGTGGCGTACTTCACCCCGAAGGTATCGCCTGATGTCGCGGGAAACAGGCTGTAGATCTCGCCGAACACGCCGAAGTACACCGCCGTTGCCAGCACGAACACGATCGGATTGTGACCGTACACCGACAGGGTCAGCACCATGAGTGCGGCGGTCCCGAACGCGATGAACATCGTATGCTCGCGGCCGATATGGTCTGAGACCCACCCAAAAAACGGACGGCCGAAACCGTCGAAGATCCGGTCGAGCGAGATCGCGAAGGTCAGGGCGGCCATCTGGAAGCCGAGAATGCCGACGGGTTCGCTGGCGATCTTGAAATCTTTGGCGATCGGCGCGATCTGCGCCGCGGTCATCAGGCCACCCGCGGCGACCATCACGAACACCAGGTACATCACCCAGAAGATCGGGCTCCGCAGCACCTGCGGCGGCGTGAAGTCGATCTTGGTCTGCGGCAGGTTGAGCTGCTTCTTTTTCGCCGGCATCGTCCGCGACGGCTTGCGCAGGAAAAATGCGAGAATGAAGACGATGACGCCTTGCCCGATGCCGAAGGTGAAAAATGCGCTCTGGTAGCCGCTCGCTGCGATCATGTTTGCGATCGGTACCACGGTGATCGCGGCGCCCGCGCCGAAGCCCGCCGCCGTAGCGCCCGCGGCAAGGCCGCGGCGGTCCGGAAACCATTTCAGCGCGTTGCCGACGCATGTTCCATAGACCGCGCCGGCGCCGATGCCGGCGACGATCGCGGAGATATAGAGAAACACCAGCGAGTCAGCGTACGAGTTCATCACCCAGGCGATGGCGATCATCACCCCGCCAAACATGACCACGGCGCTCGGACCGTATTTGTCGACGAACCACGCTTCGATCGGGACGAGCCAGGTTTCCGTCACCACGAACAGCGTAAAGGCCAGCTGGATCGCAGCCCGGCCCCAGTGAAATTTCGCGTCGATGGGATCGACGAACAGCGTCCAGCCGTATTGCAGGTTTGCGATCATCGCCATGCAGACGACGCCCATCGCAAGTTGCAACCAGCGGAAGTATGGGGCTTCCGCCATTGGCGTTGTCGGTTGTGTGGTGGCGTTCATGGTTCCTCCCGAGGCACGCTTCTGATTGGGGGCCGAGCGTTACCCGCTCGGCATATTGGTATGTGATATGCCAGAGTGCAAGCAATTCTTGCGCAGGGAAGGGATATGACGTGTGCGATATGTCGCGGTTGCCGCTGCAGCGCCGGGCCGGGACTCCGGCAAAAAAATGGCCCCGGAAAACCGGGGCCATGAGTCTGGGAGGTTGCTTGCGGTCTCAACCCTGACGCAGCGGAGGCGCTGCGCCGCAGCGCATTTTCAGAGTTCAGAGACCGAAATAGGGAAGGTCGCCGTTGCGGATCGTGATGGCAGCGTTCGCCATCAGCAGGCGATCGATCGTGGCCAGCAAGCGGCCGAATAGCGTGGCGGAAGGCGCGAAGCCGAAAGCGGCGGTCTTGGACATGGTGTTCCCTTTCGTAGAGGCGGCATCTGCCTCATGATCTGGAAACAAATTATGTATACCAGATACCAGCAACAACCCATTTGTTTGCATAGCAGCAATTTCCATATTGCAATGCAACAAAGCGATAGCCGAAAGACAACAAAAAGGCCGCCGGAAACCCGGCGGCCTTCGTAGCCCTGCGGAAAATGAAGCGGGTTATTCCGCCGCCTGCTTCCGCGGCGGATCGAGCGCGCCGGAATCGTGGATTTCGGCGACCTGATGATCGGTGAAGCCGAGCACCTGGCGGAGGATCTCGTCGGTGTGCTCGCCGAGCAGCGGCGAACGCGTCACCTCGCTCGGGCTGTCCGACAGCTTGATCGGATTGCCGACCGACAAGTACTTGCCGCGGGTGGGATGATCGACCTCGACCACGGTACCGGTGGCGCGCAGCGATGGATCTTCGGCCAGTTCCTTCATCGACAGGATCGGACCGCAGGGGATGTCGTCCTTGTTGAGAATTTCCATCGCCTCGAACTTGGTCTTGGTCATCGGTCCATTGTTCGATGCGCGCGAAGATTTCGTTCAGCCGCGTCAAGCGTGCAGGCGGCTTGGCGTAGTCGGGATGGGTCTTCCAGCCGGGCTCGCCGATGACGTCGCAAATCTTCTCCCAGACCGGCGCCTGGGTGATGAAGTAGATGTAGGCATTGGGATCGGTCTCCCAGCCCTTGCACTTCAAGATGCGGCCCGGCTGCCCGCCGCCGGAATCATTGCCGGCGCGCGGCACCGCGTCGCCGAACGGAATCCCTTCGCCGTACTGGCTGTATTCCGTGAGCGGACCGTGGGCGAGACGCTGCTGATCGCGCAGCTTGACGCGCGCCAGGTTGAGCACGCCGTCCTGCATCGCGGCGGTGACCTTTTGGCCCTTGCCGGTCGTCGTGCGCTGGTAGAGCGCGGTGACGATGCCGAGCGCCAGATGCAGGCCGGTGCCGCTGTCGCCGATCTGCGCGCCGGTGACCAGCGGCAGCCCGTCGCGAAAGCCGGTGGTCGATGCCGCGCCGCCGGTGCATTGCGCGACGTTCTCATACACCTTGCAGTCTTCGTAAGGGCCGGGACCGAAGCCCTTGATCGAGGCCACGATCATCTTCGGATTGATGCTCTGGATCTTCTCCCAGGGAAATCCCATGCGATCGAGCACGCCGGGGCCGAAATTTTCCACCAGCACGTCGCATGTCTTGATCAGCGCGGTAAGGACTTCCTTGCCCTTCGGGTTCTTGGTGTCGAGCGTGATCGAGCGCTTGTTGTGGTTGAGCATGGTGAAGTACAGGCTGTCGACATTGGGAACGTCCCGCAATTGGCCGCGCGTGATATCGCCGACGCCGGGGCGCTCGACCTTGATCACGTCGGCGCCGAACCATGCCAGCAATTGCGTGCAGGTCGGTCCCGACTGGACATGGGTGAAATCGAGAATACGAACGCCCGTGAGCGCCTTGGTCATCTTTTCTCTCCTTGAAGATTTGCCGCCGTCACGCCCGCGAAAGCGGCCCTGAATTCCCCGCTTGCGCGGGGAATGACGCCGATGGGTTGCCTGTTCACTTCTTCTTTAGAATGCTTTGCGGGTTGAGGTTGCCGATGCGGCCGCTTTCGGAGCCGGCCGCCGGCATCGATCTCCGCGTTGATCAGGGTCGGTTTGCCGGAGTCCATCGCCGCGTTGACGGCGCGCTTCAGTTCGTCGGGCGAGGTCGCGTTGACGCCGACGCCACCGAAGGCTTCCATCATCTTGTCGTAGCGCGAGCCTTTGACGAACACCGTCGTCGCCGGATCCGATCCGCCGCTCGAATTGACGTCGGTGCCGCGATAGATGCCGTCATTATTGAAGATGACGATGCAGATCGGCAGCTTGTAGCGGCAGATCGTCTCGACCTCCATGCCGGAGAAGCCGAAGGCGCTGTCGCCTTCGACCGCGAGCACCGGCTTGCCGGTCTCGATGGCGGCGGCGATGGCCGAGCCCATGCCGATGCCCATCACGCCCCAGGTGCCGACGTCCAGCCGCTTGCGCGGCTGGTACATGTCGATGACGCCGCGGGCGAGGTCGAGCGTGTTGGCGCCTTCGTTGACCAGGATGGCGTCGGGCCGTTCCTTGATGATGGTGCGCAGAACGCCGAGCGCGCCGTGATAGTCCATCGGCGAATTGTTGTTCATCAGCCGCGGCGCCATCTTGGCGACATTCTCGTCCCGCTTTGTCTTGACGGCGCTGACCCAGTCGGCCGGCGGTGCGGCCCAGTTGCTGCCCATGGCCTCGAGCAGGGCCGCGACGCAGGAGCCGATGTCGCCGACCAGGGGCGCGACGATCTCGACGTTGGAGTCCATTTCCCTGGGCTCGATGTCGACCTGGATGAATTTCTTCGGCGCCTCGCCCCAGGTCTTGCCCTTGCCGTGCGACAGCAGCCAGTTGAGTCGGGCGCCGATCAGCATCACGACGTCGGCGTCCTTCAGCACGGTCGAGCGCGCCGCGCCCGCGCATTGCGGATGCAGGTCGGGCAACAGGCCCTTGGCCATGCTCATCGGCAGGAAGGGCGCGCCGCTCTTTTCGACGAAGGCGCGGATCGCGTCGTCGGCCTGCGCGTAGGCCGCGCCCTTGCCGAGGATGATCAGCGGACGCTTGGCGCTCTTCAGCACGTCGAGCGCGCGCTTGACCGCGGAGGGCGCGGGGATCTGCGCCGGCGCAGGATCGATCACCTTGACCAGCGACTTGGCGCCGGCCTCGGCGTTCATCACCTGCCCGAAAAGCTTCGCCGGCAGGTCGAGATAGACGCCGCCCGGACGGCCCGAAACCGCGGCGCGGATCGCGCGCGCGAAACCGATGCCGATGTCGGCGGCATGCAGCACGCGGAACGCCGCCTTGCACAGCGGCTTGGCGATGGCGAGCTGGTCCATCTCCTCGTAGTCGCCCTGCTGCAGGTCGACGATCTCGCGCTCGGACGAGCCCGAGATCAGGATCATCGGGAAGCAATTGGTGGTGGCATGGGCGAGCGCGGTCAGGCCGTTGAGGAAGCCGGGCGCCGAGACGGTGAGGCAGACGCCGGGCTTCTTGGTGAGAAAGCCGGCGATCGCAGCCGCATAGCCGGCGTTCTGCTCGTGGCGGAACGAGATGCACGCGAATGCCGGCGGCCTGCGCCATGCGGCCGAGATCGGTGATCGGGATGCCGGGCACGCCGTAGATCGTGTTGATGCCGTTGAGCTTGAGCGCATCGATGACGAGATGAAAGCCGTCCGTCAGCTCCTGCTGGTCTTCCGTCGGCTCGGTCTTGGTCACGGTGTTCAGCATCGGCCTGGTCTCCCTGATCGTTTCTTGATGAGACGAGTTCGTCGTCTTCTTAGGTCATTGCCCAACGCGAAGGGCTGCGGTTAGCTGAAAAGTTCCTGGCCGTGGGTTTCCACATAGGCGGCAAGGCCGAGCGTGTGGTCGCGCGCGCGCTTTTCCGCCAAGTTCGGTGTCGCGCTCCTCGAGCGCTTCGATGATCGCCATATGCTCGGGCAGGGAGGCCGCGATGCGGTCGGTCCGTCCGATTGTCAGTTGCCGGTAGCCGCGAACATGCAGCAGGATGTCGTTGGTCATATCGACCAGCACCGGCGACTCGCTGAGCGAGATCAGCGCCTGGTGAAAGGCGATGTTGGCCTTCGAATATTCCTCGACGTGATCCTGCGGCAGGCGATCCTTGCCGAAATCCTTGAAGAAGTCGCGCAGCGCGGAAATGTCCTTTTTGCGCGCGGTGGTCGTGATCAGCCGCGCCGCCATGCTCTCGAGCGCGGCCCAGGCCCGGATCATGTCGACGATCTCGCTCTTGGTCCGGCGCACGACGATGATGCCGCGGCGCGGCACGGTCTTGACGAAACCGTCCTGCTCCAGCATCGCGATCGCTTCGCGGATCGGGGTGCGGCTGACGCCGAGGCGCTCCGACAATGCGCGCTCGTCGAGCATGACCGGTTCCGGCGTCGCATAGATGTCCATCTTGAGGATGGCTTCCTTCAAGGCTTCATAGGCCTTGTTCTTGAAGCTGGTCTCCGGGGCAATCCGGACGATTGCGATTTCTGCCTCGGCCATGGTGGGCGGCGCCTTGGTTTGTTTCCGTGCGGGCATCGACTCATCTCCTCCATGGGAGACATCTTTTACCAGAACAATATCGAAATTATTTTTGGCATACCAAATGCCAGAATGTCAAGTTGCCTGTTTTTTTCGGCACTTCCCTCCGAGGCCATGCCTTGACAAGTCCATTTCTGGCATACCAAATGCCATAATAGAGCCGATCAGCGGCTGCACGACAAGTCCGTTGCGGCAGACGCGGACCCGCGTCTGGCCGTCACCGGGAATACCGATTGAGGGTCGCGCAGGTAATCGCGGTCCTGATACGCGCGCCCGTTGCCGACGAATTAAAAATGGACGTCAAGGAGGAAGCCAATGTCGAATTCCAAAGATGCGGTCCGCAAAATACTTGATCTGGTCAAGGCGGACAAACGCACAAGTCTGACGGCGCCGGAAGGCAAGCTGGTGTGCGATGCCTACGGCATTCCGGTTCCGAAGGAAGGCGTGGCCAAATCCGCTGCCGAGGCCGCAAAGATCGCGACCGACATGGGCTTTCCGGTCGTCATGAAGATCGTCTCGCCGGATATTCTTCACAAGACCGAAGCCGGCGGCGTGATGGTGGGCGTGAAGACCGCCGCCGACGTCGAGAAGAATTACGCGGCCATTCTGGCCAACGCCAGGAAATACAAATCCGACGCCAAGATCGAAGGCATTCAGGTCCAGCAGATGCTGCTGGGCGGGCAGGAAGTCATCGTCGGCGCGGTCACCGACGGATCGTTCGGCAAGCTCGTGGCGTTCGGCCTTGGCGGCGTGCTGGTCGAGGTTCTGAAAGACATCACCTTCCGGCTCGCGCCGGCGACCAAGCAGGACGCGCTCTCGATGCTGGACGGCATCCAGGCGCATGAAATGCTCAAGGGCGTGCGCGGCAGCGATCCGGCCAACCGCGATGCGATCGCCGACATCATCGTCAACGTCTCGCAGCTGATCACCGATTTCCCCGAAATCGCCGAGATGGATTTGAACCCGGTGTTCGCGACCAAGGCCGACGCGATCGCCGCCGACGTGCGCATCGTCGTCGACTTCGCGCCGAAGCCGCCGCGCCCGCGTCCCAACCATGACGACATCGTGCGCCAGATGAACCGGATCATGAAGCCGAAGTCGGTTGCGGTGATCGGCGCCTCCGCCGAGAACGGCAAGATCGGCAACTCCGTGATGAAGAATCTCATCAACGGCGGCTACAAGGGCGAGATCTACCCGATCCATCCGAAGGCCGACGAGATCATGGGCAAGAAGGTCTACAAGTCGGTCAAGGATATTCCCGGCGAGGTCGACATCGCGGTGTTTGCGATACCGGCCAGCCTGGTCGCCGGCGCGCTGATCGAATGCGGCGAGAAGAAAGTCGTCGGCGCGATCCTGATTCCGTCCGGCTATGCCGAAACCGGCAACATCAAGGGCCAGGAGGAAATTCAGGCGATCGGACAGAAATACGGCATCCGCCTGATGGGGCCGAACATCTACGGCTTCTATTATACCCACGCCAATCTGTGCGCGACGTTCTGCACCGCCTACGACGTCAAGGGCTCGGCGGCGCTGTCGTCGCAATCCGGCGGCATCGGCATGGCGATCATCGGCTTTTCGCGCTCCGCCAAGATGGGCGTCTCCGCGATCGTCGGCCTCGGCAACAAGTCCGACATCGACGAGGACGATCTGTTGACGTTCTTCGAGCAGGACGACAACACCCAGATCATCGCGCAGCATTGCGAGGACTTGAAAGACGGCCGCGCGTTCGCGGAAGTCGCCAAGCGCGTGTCGAAGAAAAAGCCGATCGTGGTGCTGAAGGCCGGCCGCACCTCCGCCGGCGCCAAGGCGGCAAGCTCCCACACCGGCGCGCTGGCCGGCAACGACAAGATCTACGAGGACGTGTTCAACCAGTCGGGCGTGATCCGCGCGCGTTCGCTACGCGACATGCTGGAATTCGCCCGCGGCATTCCGGTGCTGCCGACGCCGAAGGGCGAGAACGTCGTCATCATCACGGGGGCGGGCGGCTCCGGCGTGCTGCTGTCGGACGCCTGTATCGACAACAAGCTTGTCCTTGATGACGATTCCGCCGGATCTCGATGCGGCGTTCCGCAAATTCATCCCGCCGTTCGGCGCTGCCGGCAATCCGGTCGATATCACCGGCGGCGAGCCGCCGATCACCTACGTCAACACCGTCAAGCTCGGGCTTGAAGACCCGCGCATCCACGCGCTGATCCTCGGCTACTGGCACACCATCGTGACGCCGCCGATGGTGTTTGCGAAGAACATGGTCGAGGTGAAGAACGAGATGAAGGCCAAGGGCATCGAAAAGCCGATCGTGGCCTCGCTGGCCGGCGATATCGAGGTCGAGGAAGCCGCCGACTATCTCTACCAGAACGGCATCGTCGCCTACGCCTACTCGACCGAAATTCCGGTCGCGGTGCTAGGCGCCAAGTACAAGTGGGCGCGCGGCGCGGGTTTGCTGTAAGACGCGCCGAGGCAACCAAACACGCAAAATGCCGCTCGGATTTCCGGGCGGCAGTTTTTTTAAGCAATAAAGATTGAGGCTACAGCGCTTGCCGTACGCCGAGGCCCAGCATGAAGCGCTCCCTGATCTGCACGGGATCCCTGCGGGTTGCCCCGACTCCCGGCTTGTCGTCGATGCGCACCCCGATCAGGGTCGGCGCAGTCGCCGACAGGGACTGATCGACCAGACGCTCGAAATCCTCTTCGTCGGCCGCCCAGGCGCTGTTGGCAAGGCCGCAGCCGATGGCGATGGCGACGATATCCGAGGCCACCGCGGCGGGGGTCGGTTGCGCGCCGGTGATCTGGTACAAGCCGTTGTCCATCACGATCATGCAGAGGTTTTTCGGCGCCTGTGCCGCGATCGTCGACAGGCAGCCCATCTGCATCAACAGTGAGCCGTCGCCCTCCAGTGCGAAAACGCGGCGTTTCGGCTGGGCCAGCGCGACGCCGAGCGCGATCGGGAAAGCAAGCCCCATGCTGCCCAGCATGTAGAAATTCTGGGGGCGATGGCCGGCTGCCCACAGATCGAAATTGGTGTTGCCGATGCCGCCGATCACCGCTTCCTCGTTCTTCAGCTTGGCGACCAGGCGCGAAGTGAGATCGAACCGGTTCATCACCTTGGTGTTGCGGGCAGGGGTGTCTGTTGCGGGGTTCATGCGATCACTCACTTGTCGAATACTTTGCCGCCGGTCAAAAGCGGCGACAGGATCAGCGCCACCGGCGCCTGCGTGGCGATGGCCTGCTTGATCGACCGGTCGACGATGAATTCGAATTCATCGAGCCGGGTCGCGGTGTGATACTCCATCGCCAGCGAGTCGAGCACCGGCCGCATGGTGCGGCAAACCAGCGACTGCCCGTAGTTGAACTCGCCGAGGGTTCCGCGCTCCGACACGAACATGATCAGCGGGATCTGATAGGGCACCGCCAATGACGCCAGCACATTGGCCAGCGTCGCGAAGCCGGATGTCTGCATCAGCACCGCGCCGCGCATGCCGCCCATCCATGCGCCGGAGACGATGCCGACCGCTTCTTCCTCGCGCGCGGTGGCAAAAGTGGTGAAGAACGGATCGGCGTGAAGACTGCTGATCAGCTTCGTCAGCACGCGGTCGGGAACGTATGGCACAAGGCGGATTTCGTTGCGCTTGAGCGTTTGCAGCACCACCTCGTGCCAACCATTCTCCTGAGAGGCTTTCTCAAGATAGGGGTGGGGCGTGGTCTTTCCTTCGGCAACCGCCATCGAATTCTCCCTTATCCCGCGACGATTTTCCGTTCGCGATATGATCGCGGCTGTCTTGTCGTGGCGCCGAAACTTGACGTGATCTCCGGGATTGTCAACATGTCCCGATCGTGCCGGTGATCTGCTCCTGATGACGATGCCAGGGGCAGGCCAGCGTGCGATAAAGGAAGCAACGATAAATCGGGAGGGGATTCCTTGAGCAGGTGGTTCCGGATGGTTGCCGCCGCCATGGCGATGTCCATGGCGGGCGGTTACGTGTGCGCCCAATCGCCATTTCCTTCGAAACCAGTGCATATCTTCGTGCCGTATGCCGCCGGTGGCGGCGTCGACGTCCTCGCCCGTACGCTCGGCGACGTGGTGTCCCGGCAATGGGGTCAATCGGTCGTCGTGGAGAACCGGCCGGGTGCGGGCGGGCTCGTCGCGTCGCAGGCGCTCGTGGCGTCTCCGCCTGATGGCTATACCCTCATCGTCGTCGCGAGCGGTCACGCCACCAATCCGTTCCTCTATCCCAAAATCCCCTATGACACTTTCAAGGATTTCACGCCGATTTCGCTTTTGGCGTCATCTCCGAACATTTTGCTGGTGCGCGCCAATTCTCCATTCAAGACGATGGCGGATTTGATCGCGCAGGCACGCGCAAAACCTGGAAGCCTGTCCTTCGGTCATGCCGGGAATGGCACATCGACCCATCTTGCCGGCGAGCTTCTCAAGAATCTCGCCGGGATCGACATCAATGCCATTCCCTACAAAGGCGGCGCGCCCGCGATCAACGATCTCCTGGGCGGGCAAATTCCGATGTCCTTCAACAACGGGCCAGAATCGGTGGGACAGCTTGAGGCCGGAACCGTCCGTGCGCTTGCGGTCACGACCGCCTCGCGGGCGCCGTTTCTGCCCAACGTGCCGAGCATGGCCGAGACCGTACCGGGCTACGACACGGAAGTTTCGTGGGGCCTGCTTGGGCCGGCCGGCATGCCGGCCGACGTGGTGGCAAAACTCTCGCACGATTTCGTCGCGGCTTTGAACACGGACGCTGTCAAGGAGCGGCTGACCAAGCTCGGCGCGTCGCCGATCGGCAGCACGCCACAGCAATTCGATGCCAAGATTCACGCCGACTACGAGAAATGGGGGCCGATCATCAAGGCCGCCGGCATGAAGGCCGAATGATGCCGATGATACCTGCCTGTCTCCCGCCGCGCGACGTCAGCCGGCCCCAAGTGCCGCCGCCGCCTGGTGCCTGCGATACGCATGCCCACGTGTTCGGACCCGCGGCGCGGTTTCCTTACGCCGAGGACCGCAGCTACACGCCGCCGGACGCGCCGCTCGAAAAATATCTCGGCATGCTCGACACCATAGGATTTGCGCGCGGCGTGCTGGTGCAAGGCAGCGCGCACGGGCGAGACAATTCCGCCATGCTCGATGCGCTCAGGCGTCGGCCGGACCGTTTGCGCGGCGTCGCGGTGGCGGACGCCGACGTTTCGCCGGCCGATCTGCGCGAATGGAATCGCACCGGCGTTCGTGCCTTGCGCTTCAACCATTTCTTCCGCGACGGGCAGTTGCACTATCGCGGTGGCGTGCCGCTGTCAGCGGCGCAAACGCACGCGTCCGTCATGACCGAACTCGGATGGCATGTTCAGCTCTGGATCGATGTGAAGGATTTTCCGGAAACGGTTCCGGTGCTGAAGGCGCTCGGTTTGCCGGTCGTGATCGACCATATGGGCCGCACCGATGCCCGCGCGGGTACCGGAACGGCGGGCTTCCAGAGCCTGTTGCGCGCGGTCGGCGAGGGCTGGTGCTGGGTCAAACTGTCGGGTGCCCACCGCCTCAGCCGCGAGGCGCCCGATTATGCCGACGCCCGGCCGTTTCATGAAGCGCTGGTGCGGGCCAATCCGGAACGGCTGGTATGGGGCGGTGACTGGCCGCATCCGCGTGTCGAAGGCGAGATGCCCGACGCCGGCCACCTGTTCGAATTGTTTCAGCTGTGGACGCCCGATAAGGCGACGCAGCACCGCATTCTCGTCACCAATCCCGCCAGGCTCTACGGCTTCCCGAACTGAAAGCCCCCTCGACCATGACCGTCAACAACAAGCGCGTGTTCTACGTCAAATATCTGGCGCACGCGATCTATGAAGAGATACTGCGGGCGCGGCCCGATGTGCGGCTCGACCGGCTGGAGAACGAAAGCCCCGACGAGGTCGCGGCGCCAATCCTGGCGGCGGCGCACGCTTATCAAATCGGCGCGGCGCGCGACGAACTCGCGAAGCATTTCCACGTCGATGCCGACCTGCTGCGGCGCGCGCCTGGCCTCCTGATCGTCTCGAGCAATGGCGCGGGCTACGATCCCGTCGATGTCGAGGCCTGCAACGAGGCCGGCGTACTGGTCGTCAATCAGTCCGGCGGCAACGCCCACTCGGTCGCCGAACATGCGCTGGGAATGCTGCTCACCCTGTCGAAACGCATCATCGAGGCCGACCGCGCGCTGCGGCGCGAGGCGAACGTCAACCGCAACGCCCTGATCGGTACCGAGGCGCAGGGCAAGACCATCGGCATCGTCGGGCTCGGCAATGTCGGCCGCCGCATCGCCGCACTTTGCAGAGGTCTGCTCGGCATGAACGTGCTGGCCTACGATCCCTATCTCTCGGCCACCGAGATGGCGGAGCGTGGCGGCGAGAAGGTCAAACTGGATGATCTGCTGCGCCGCTCGGATTACGTGTCGATCTCCTGTCCGCTGACGAAGGAAAGCCGCGGCATGATCGGCGCACGCGAATTCGCACTGATGCAGCCGCACGCCTATTTCATCACGACGGCGCGGGGCTTTATCCACGATGAGGCGGCGCTGCTTGAGGCGCTGTGCAACAAATCGATCGCAGGCGCCGGCCTCGATGTCTGGGCCAAGGAGCCGCCGCCGCCCGATCATCCGCTGCTGCAGTTCGATAACGTGCTCGCAAGCCCGCATACGGCCGGCGTAACCAGGGAAGCGCGGGAGAACATGGGCAGGATCGCCGCCGAGCAAATTCTGGACGCGCTCGACGGCAAGCGGCCGCCGCGCATCATCAACCCCGAGGTATGGCCTGATTACGCCAGGCGCTTCGAGCGGACTTTTGGATTTTCGCCGGGATAGGGGCTGACCGGGGTTTCGGCTGTCCGGCGCCAATTTTCGCAGAGAAGATTTTGATCGTTGCCGGTCAAGTTGCGGCAATAAAACCACTGCGATCTGCAGATTGGACGAAGGCCGCGTTGCTATTTTCGCCGGACCCTCGACGCGCCTTTCGGGCGAGCCCATCCTCTGGTTTAGCGCCTGCCTGCGCGGAACGATTGTTCCGGCCGGCGCGAGAGGAACCAGCGAAATGCGACGGTTGCGGTCATTGTTGCGCTCTGCGCCGTCCCGGATCGGACGTCGTCTGGCCTTGATCGTCGCCATTGCGGCTGCCAGTCTGCCGGCTGCCGGCGCATAGGCTCCTTGGGATCCCTGACGCCAGCGCCCCGTCGCGAGCGATCAACCCCCGGGAAGCCATGCTGGGTATTCACCAACTCTGGCTCTTTATCATCTCCGGTCTGCTGCTCAACGTCACGCCCGGACCCGACACGGCCTATATCGTCGGCCGCAGCATACAGTTGGGATGGCGCGGCGGCGCGGCGGCGGCGCTCGGCATTGGCGCGGGCTGTCTCATTCACGTGTCCGCCGCGGCGATCGGCCTGTCGGCACTGCTGGCGGCGTCATCGGCGGCTTTTGCGTTGGTGAAATGGGCCGGCGCGGCCTACCTTTGCTTCATGGGCGTGAAGATGTTGTTGTCGCGCCAGCCGCAGCTAGTTGTGGCGAACGGAAGCGGCGCGATGTCGTTGCGCCAGGTATTCCTGCAGGGCGTGTTGACCAATGCCCTGAACCCGAAGGTGGCGCTGTTCTTCCTGGCCTTCCTGCCGCAATTCGTGGCGGCGGATTCGCCGCACAAGCCGGCCGCCTTTGCGCTGCTCGGTTTGATTTTCGTTTTCAACGGCACGCTGTGGTGCCTTGGCGTGGCGGCGTTCGCCGCCAACGCTGCCAGCCGTTTCAGGCAATCCGGCGAAGCCTTGCGCTGGATCAATCGCGCGCTGGGCGGGCTGTTCGTCTATCTCGGCGTCCGCGTTGCCATGCTTCAGATGCGCTAAAATCCTGCCGCGCGATGCGCTTTTCCAATCAGCCCGCTTTCGGAGCCGAGATATTCCGTCTGGAGCTCAGTCGAAGAACTCCACAGCTCCCGTCTGCAAGTTGTACATCGCGCCGGCCATTTTGACCTCCCCCTTCGCTTCCATCTCAGCAAGCACGGGGCTGTCCTTCCGGATATCAGCAACAGTCATCTCAACGTTCTTTCGCGCGACAGCGTCGACGAAGCCGTAGTTCTTGGCCGAACGCTCCCCGGTATAGACGGTAGCTTCTATTGCGGGTTTGATCTTGGCCAGCAATCCAGTCAGATTGCCCAGCTCGGCATTATCGATTGCTCCCTTGATAGCGCCGCATGCCGTGTGACCCATTACAAGCACCACCTTCGCCCCTGCCAATTTGCACGCAAATTCCATGCTGCCCAGGATGTCGGCGTTTCTAACGTTACCGGCAACCCGGCAGTTAAAAATGTCGCCAATTCCAAGGTCCATGATGACTTCGGCCGGTGCACGCGAGTCGATGCAGGTCAGCAAGACGGCCGCGGGGTATTGTCCTTTGGCACTTGCTTTCTGTTCGCGAAGGTAGTTGCGCTCCTTCCTTTCGCCCGCACGAAAACGCTTGTTCCCCTTTTTCATCGCTTGAATGATTTGCTCGGGTGTCAGCTTCTCACGCTGCTCCTTCGAGAGAGCGTCTGCACGTGCCCGATCTGCCAAGAAGAGGCTGCTGCCGGTAATTCCGGCTACAGTCGCACCACCCGCCACCTTGAGAAAATTGCGACGGCCCAAACAGCTGCAGTCGAGAGGATGTCCAAGCTTCTGGCTCATGTCCGATCTCCGCTCCAATTCAACGATTGGACCAAGATCATAGTCCCTTTCGGCTCTTGAAAGGGGTAGGGAGGTGGAGAGCGCAGCAAATTTTCGAGGACGGTCGATGTCCGCTTTGGGTAATTTTCGACGGGACGAGACCGGCAGCGCGCCAATCTGCTTCGGCCTTTATCTCTACCGTGCCCGGAATGTGGTCGGGCGGTTCTTCAATAAGATAATAAGATTAAGCAGCGTCGTCGGGTCGCAACTCGTTACGACAAGCTCGCGGCGAACCGCCTCGCCTTCATGGGCGGCCTTGTGGCGTTTGCGCCATATTACCGCTTAAGTTCGCCCGGCGGGCAAATCAGCAAATCTCTGTCCAGCCCTCGCACAAAAAATATTCCGCTATGCCTGTCGGGCAAATCATCACTATCAATCCGCGCGTCTCACCCGGATGAGGGGCGGCTCGCAATCGTCACGAACGTTGCGGTGAGATGCGGTGGACGCGGGTGCGCGCGAAGGACGAGCGTGCGTGATGCGGACGGCGAAGTCGTGTGGTCCTGGCGCCCCGACGCTGGCGTCAAGCCGCGTGGAGGTTTCCACGTGGTGACGGTGGCAAGAAAGCCCGGTCACCGAGGAGAGCGCGAAGTAAGCCGTAACACCATCGCGCAGGGAAGGCCGGATTGCCTCCGCTGAACCTGTATGCTCGTGTGCGTTTTCCTATGTGCATCTTGCACACGAGACCGCGGGTGCAGCGCGCACCCGGCTTTCCCTGCGCCCTCTGCGCTTTGCGAGGGTGGAAAATGACGCAAAGCTCGGGCGGATCGCGCCGCGGGAACGCGCACGCATACCCTTTCGCTATTTGACATTTGAATCAGTCATTCGAGGACGGCCCGCAAGCTGTGCCAAGCCGCGTGTCCGCTGAAGCTTTGGCGAATGCGGAAGGGAGGCGGATCGGAAGCGGCGCAATCCGCCATCTCTCGCTTACGAAGGAGATGATGATCCGAGTCGATGCGATCGGATCATGATCTACGCCGCTATCGCGTCCTCAATCGGTCGTGCACGACAAACCGAGACTTTCGGCCACCGCTCTGTTGGTGATACGGCCGCGGTGAACGTTCAGACCTGCCCGGAGGTGCGGATTCTGCGCCACGGCGGCGAGGCCATGGCCGGCGATCGCCAGGCCGAACGGCAATGTCGCGTTGTTCAGCGCCTGGCTTGAGGTGAGGGGAACCGCGCCTGGCATGTTAGCAACGCAGTAATGGATGATGCCGTCGATCTGATAGGTGGGATCAGCGTGCGTCGTCGCATGCGACGTCTCGAAGCAGCCTCCCTGATCGATGGCGACGTCCACCATCACCGCGCCCTGCTGCATCGACTTCAGCATCTTTCGGGTGACCAGCTTCGGCGCGCTCGCGCCGGGGACGAGAACGGCACCGATCACGACATCGGCAGCAAACACTTCCTGCTCGATCGCCTCGATCGTGGAGAAGCGGGTCCGGATTCGGCCGCCGAACAGATCGTCAATTTCACGCAGCCTGGGGATAGACCGGTCCAGGATCGTGACCTCGGCACCGAGGCCAACTGCCATCCGCGCGGCGTGCGAGCCAACAACCCCGCCGCCGATCACCACAACGCGGGCTGGCACCACTCCCGGCACACCGCCGAGCAGAAGACCGCGGCCGCCGGCGCTGCGCTTGAGCGCTGCGCCTGCCGCTTCGATCGAAAGCCTCCCCGCCACCTCGCTCATGGGAGCGAGCAGGGGCAGGCCACCCTTCGCGTCGGTGACCGTCTCGTAGGCGATCGCGGTGCAACCCGAGGCCATAAGGCCTTTTGCCTGTTCCGGGTCCGGCGCCAGGTGCAGATAGGTGAAGAGTATCTGGCCCTCGCGCAGCTGGGCCCATTCGCGAGCCTGCGGCTCCTTGACCTTCACGATCATATCACTGGTTGCAAAAATCTCGGCAGCGGTGTCGGCGATGACGGCGCCCGCCTTGCGGTAGGCCTCGTCGGTCGCACCAATTCCCGCACCTGCGTTGGTCTCGACGACGACGCTGTGGCCGGCGGCGACATACTCGCGGGCCGTGCCCGGTGTCAGGCCAACGCGATACTCGTGGATCTTGATTTCCTTCGGCACTCCGACGCGCATGGCTGAACCTCCCTTTCTGAACCTGCCCTAATGTAAGCCAGATTCGGATTTGAATTCGCGCGATATTGATGGTTTAATGCGATTTATTGCTGAAAATCGTCAAAAAATTGTGATCCTGCGCAGGAATCAAAACCACATGAAGATCGATGAACTCGACAAGATTGACACGACAATTCTGTCGGAACTCGCGGTCAATGCCCGGGCCAGCCAGGTCGAGCTGGCCGAGCGCGTTGGGCTCTCAAGCACCGCGATCGCCCGGCGGCAGAAGGTGCTGGAGGAAGAGGGCTTCATCCGCGGCTACCAGGCCGTCCTGGATTTGACGCGCTTTGGTCTTTCCACCACCGTTCTGGTCAGGGTCACCCTCGAAAGCCAAAACGAGGATGCGCTAAAATCGTTCGAAGCCGCGGTCATCGACTGTCCATCGGTGGTTCGATGCTTCCTGATGTCCGGCAGCGACGACTACATCGTCATCGTCCTGGCGCGCGATATCGAAGACTTCGAACGTATCCATCGAACCGAGCTTTCGCGATTGCCACGGGTGGCGAGGATCCAATCGAGCTTCGCCATGCGTGAGGTCGTGAACCGGGCCGTCCCGCCCATTATCTTCGGCGCATCGCGACGTCGCGCCAGGACCTAATCCGCACGCGGCTTCAGCGCGGTACGGCGCGGTCGATCACGGCGCGAAGATCAAGGCGGGGGGGCAGTGCGCCGATCTGGTGATGTCCTGTCGCCCCCAGGCGCGAAGCACAGAATGCGTCGCTCACCACCGCAGGCGCGTGCCGAACCAGCAGCGAGGCTTGAAAGCCGCTCGCCAGCCTGTCGACCAGGTCGCGCGCGCGATACTCGAAATCGGAGAGGTCGCGCATATCGTTCTTCAGCGCTTCGACATGTCGATCGAGAATCGGATTGCCGCCACGCGCATGGCCAACTTCGTCAAAATAGGCCTGCAACGCCTCGGGCGTCTTGCTTGCGGCGCGCAGAACGTCAAGGCATTGCACGTTGCCGCTGCCCTCCCAGATCGCGTTGATCGGCGCCTCCCGGTAGAGCCGCTGCATCGGTGATTCCTCCATCACGCCGCTGCCCCCGATGCATTCCATCGCCTCGTATGCGAGGGCCGGGCCGCGTTTGCAGATCCAGTATTTCCCGAGCGCCATGCCGAGCCGCGCGAGAAGATTCTCGGACGTTTCGTTGCGGTTGTCGATGGCGCGCGCCATGCGCATTGACATAACGACCGCTGCTTCCGCCTCGATCGCGAGATCGGCGAGCACGTTCTGCATGATGGGCTGATCCACCAGCAGCCGTCCGAATGCGCTGCGCTGGTTGCAATGGTCGATCGCCTGGCTGGTTGCCATGCGCATTCCGGACGAGGAGCCCAGCATGCAATCGAATCGCGTCATGGCGACCATTTCGAGGATGGTGGCGACGCCGCGGCCTTCCTCCCCGACCATCCAGGCCAGCGCGCCGCGCAGCTCGGTTTCGCTCGACGCATTGGAGGCGTTGCCGGTTTTCTTCTTCAGCCGCAGCACCTGCATCGGATTCTTGGTTCCGTCGGGCCGCCAGCGCGGCAACAGAAAGCAGGAGAGACCGCCCGGCGCCTGCGCCAGAACCAGGAAGGCGTCGCACATTGGCCCCGAAACGAAGAACTTGTGGCCCACCAGTTCGTAAGCCTCGCCGGGTCCCTGGCCCGCAATCGGAAAAGCGCGCGTGGTGTTGGCGCGCACGTCCGAGCCGCCCTGTTTTTCGGTCATCGCCATGCCGATCATCAGACCTTGCTTCTCGGATGCCGGCACGTTGCGCGGGTCGTAGACGCGCGCGGTGACCTTCGGCAGCCATTCCCTGGCGAGATCGGGCTGCGTCCGAAGGCAGGGAACCGCCGCGTAGGTCATGCTGACCGGACATCCGTGTCCGGCTTCGACCTGCGAATGCATATAGAAGCCGGCGGCCCGGGCGACATGCGCGCCGGGAACCGGGTCGGTCCATGGTGAGGAATGCAGCCCGGTCTCGACCGCGGTGCGCATCAACGTGTGATACGAGGGATGAAACCGCACGAGGTCGATGCGTCGGCCGTAGCGGTCGTGGGTGTCGAATTCCGGCAGATGGTGGTTGGCGAGCGCGCCGAGTTCCAGATAGTCGGCTTTCCCGATCTGTGCCCCGAAGTGGTCCAGTTCACCGATCGCCCATTGCGCGCCTTCGCGCGCTACCGCATCCTTCAGCGCGGTATCGGAGGCGAACAGGTTGTAGTCGGCGAGTTCTCGCGGCTGGTTGATTACCTCATGGGTGATCGCGCCGTAGCGGTCGATGGGCTGCGGGGATGGAATCTCTGAGGATGGCGCTGCGGAGGCAGTCATGTTCTTCTCCCTGCTGGCGGCGTGGGGTGATGCGCCGGCCTCCCGCTAGTATAGGGGAGATCTTGCCGAGATGTGTTCGGGTTTCAGATAGATGAAGACGCAGCGTTCAGGCCCGGAGAAACGACGGCGAAGGCCGGTGCAGTCGCGTTCCTGGCAAACCTCCCTGGCCATTCAGGACGCTTTTGTTCGGCTTTTGGATGAGAGCTCCTACGACAAAGTGACGATCCGCGACATTGTTATGGTCGCCGGTGTCGGACTCGGTACTTTCTACGAATATTTTGATGACAAGGAGGATTTGGCCCGTGTCTGCGTCCACATGCGCACCAAAAGGATCATTCAGGCGCTGATCCGCTGCCGCAAGACGGTCGCCGGCAAGAGCTTTGCCGAGAGCGTGGCCGCGGCGATCGAAAGCCAGGCGGCATTTCTCGCGCAGGCGCCGCGGGAATGGCGACAGCATTTCCTGCTCGAGCGCCACAAGACAAACCTTGAATTTTATCGCATGGCCTACGAACTTTGCGTGCTCGAATGGTGCAGGCTGATCGCCGCCTCCGCCGATTGGCCCGCAGCCCTTGCGCCGGACGAGCCCGCCCGTCTCGTCTTTACGCTGGTGTACGGCGGCCTTTCCCACGAGGCCCTGCGCGCAGGCCAAACGCCGGACTTTGTGGCCGCAGGCCGGCGGCTGCAGCGCGCGGCTATCGCCATCCTTGATAACCAGGTCCACTCGCCAAAGGCATTGGTGGGGAAAATATCGTAGCTATCGGTCAATACGCCGATCTGCGTTTCCTCATGACCTCAGGGTGCAATTGAACATCCATTGCACGCCGAATTGGTCCGTGAGCTTTCCGTAGTAAGTCGCTCCAGGGCTGGATCGCGAGCGCAGTCGTCACCCTTCCTCTTTGCGCCATCCGCGCAAACAGCAGCGTTGTTTGTTTGCGATCCTGCATCATAAGAATATGGGCTGAGCCCCTCATCGGCTCGGCGTCATCGTTATCGGAAGCAAAAAAGAGAACACCCGGTCCTTCGAATTTTGCGTGCATGATCTTGCCGCGCATTGCTTCATTTCTTACCGGCAGGCCGTTATCGCCATAACGCAGAATTTCGGCGACCCGGCCCAAGCCGCACTGGGCGTAGAACGCGAGAGCGTCTTCGCAGGTCGTCGTGAAGAAGAGATAGTTCGAAAGCTGCATAGTCATGGCTGCGCCAATTCATCTTCGCCCGCGACATCATGATCATGTTGCGGCGTAAGTCGGACGTTATATAACGATCTCAATGTTATGTTTAGAAGATCGATCGTTGTGGCGTCAAGAGCAAAAATAACGATCGTTATTTAACGGGAGGTCGCATGCGTTACGGACCCGAGCACAAGGCTGAGGCGCGGACGAAAATTCTAACTGCCGCGGGACGCGGATTTCGGCGCCTCGGCTTCGGCGGCATAGGCGTGGACGGCCTGGCGAAGGAGGCCGGTGTCACATCCGGCGCATTCTACGGGCATTTTCCGTCCAAGGCCGAGGCATTCAAGGCTGCAGCCGTCGCCGGTCTTGTGCAACTTCGCGAAGGCGTCGAAAGCTTGCGGGCCAGTGAGGGCGACGCGTGGCTCGAAAAATTCGTCGATTTCTACATGAGTGTCAGGCGCACCTGTGATCTCGGCGAGAGCTGCGCGTTGCAGAGTCTGACGCCGGAGGTGGCGCGCGCCGATCGTGGCACGAAGGCCGCCTACGAGGCCGAGTTGGTCAGGGTCGTGGAGGCCGTGGCTGAAGGTTTGCCGAACGGGACGCTGACCGTGCGACGCAGGACAGCGTGGGCGATCCTCTCAATTCTTTCAGGTGGTGTCTCTATCGCGCGCTCGGCCGCGGACCCCAGGACGGGGGCGCAGATTGCGGCGGGAGTAAAGAGTGCTGCCCTCAAATTGATCGATGACCATTAGACTTTCCCGCGCGGCTACCTGGGAAAACGCGATGGGCCAGCGATAGAAAGGATATCTAAGTCGTTGATTGCACAAGCTTGAGCGAGAACCGCGCGCCAGCGGGGCTGCGATTTTCCACCGTGATGGTCGCCGAATGCAGCTCGGCGATGCGTTGAACAATGGAAAGACCGAGACCGGTGCTTCCTGCCTTTCTGCGATCACGCCGCCAGAAGCGCTGAAAGATAAGATTGCGCTCGCCTTCAGCGATGCCCGGCCCGTGATCGAGAATGCTCACCGTCCCGTTCTCTTCGACGACAAATTCCACGGTCGATCCCGGAGCGGTGTAGTTTATCGCATTTTCTGCAAGGTTTCGGATCGCGCGGCTCAGCATCTCCGGATTGCCCTTGACCCAGACCGGTTCTGCCGCACCCAGCAAGGCGATGTCCTTGTTCTGTGCCAACGCCAGCGGCGCGACAAACTCGGCGACCTCGGCGGCCACGGATCGAAGATCCGCTTTTTCGAAGGGATCGATCACGAACGCGTCCAGTTCCGCGATTTCGAGTAATTGACTGATGATATGCGCCATTCCCTCCACGTCCTGCCGCAGAGCCTGGCCGACTTGCTGGTCCTCCAGAATATCCAGGCGGGTTCTCAGGATACTCAGGGGGGTGCGGAGTTCGTGCGCGGCATCCGCAGTGAAATCGCGCTGAATCCGGAAACCTTCTTCAAGACGGTCCAGCGCCTGGTTCACCGCCGAGACCAGGGGACGCACCTCGCGTGGAATCTCCTCGGTCGGCAATCGCAGGTCGGTACGCGTCGGTCCGATGTCGCGGGCGATCTCCGAGGCTTCCCGAAGAGGCCGCAGGGCACGGCGGAAGATGGCAATGTCGGCGATCAGCAGCACCAAAAGGATGGGCAGCGTAATCCATCCGACATTCCTGTAAAAATCAGCGACGATATCGTCGATCAGCACATCGCGATTGGCTAGATCTTCGCCGGCCTGAATCCAGACGGTCTTGTCGCCGACGGTTTTCCTGATGCTGGCACCGGACACCGTGGCGTCGCCGCGCCGTTGTTGCAAGAACTCGACATCGCCGGATCTGGCGTCTGCGGGAAACAGGGCCGCATGATCCTTAAGGGAGGAAAACAGAACGCGGCCCTGGCTGTCGATCACGGCATAGGAATAGCGTCCATATGCCTGCGAGTAGAGGCCGAGCAGGTCCAGGGGGAGGTCTAGTTCGAGACTGCCGTCAGGCCGTGCGCTTAGATGCTCCCCAACTGAAACGGCCTGTTCCTGCATCGCCTTGTTGTGGATGTTGTTTGTCGCATAGTTCAACAGCCACGATAGCGCGAGCGACATGAAAATCGAGGTGATGACGACGGCAACGACATGCAGGATCACGATGCGGGAAATGATCGACTTGAACCTGATCACGCTACTTTTCCTCTGCGATGAGGTAGCCTACCCCTCGAATGGTATGAACCTGGACCTTGGCGCCTCGCTCCGAAAGTTGCTTGCGCAGACGATGAACATACACCTCGACGGCGTTGGATGCGACCTCTCCGGAATGTCCAAAGATGTGATCTTCGACCTGCTTCTTGGAAACCACGCGTCCCTTGCTGCGCATCAATAGCTCAAGCACCGCGGTTTCGCGGGCCGACAGGACCTGGGGCTGGTCATCGATGGACGCCTGCCGGTTTCTGGTATCGAATTCGAGATTGGCGATGCGGAGCGAACTCCCGAGCAGATGGCCGGGCCGCCGCAATTGGGCCTCCAGCCGCGCGATCAGTTCCTCCAGTGCGAACGGCTTCACCAGGTAATCGTCGGCGCCGCTGCGCAGGCCCTGGACGCGATCATGAAGCCCGCCGCGTGCGGTCAGGACCAGGACGGGAATAGGATTGTTTCGATGTCGCAGATCGCGCAGGAGCTCCAGCCCATCGCCGTCCGGCAAGCCCAAATCGAGGATCAGGGCCGCGTAGAAAGTCGTACGGAGAACGCTCGTTGCCTCCTCGATCGTGGACAACACGTCGGTCTCATAACCTGCCGCTTGCAAGCCCTTGGTCAATAGCTCGGCAAGCTGCTGGTTATCTTCGACGACCAATAATCGCATATCCCGCTACCTGACAGTCCGGTCGGGCCTAGCCTTGAGACGAATTCAGGGAACCAGGCAAGTAACGGTTGGCCCGATGAATTGATCTGTAAGGTTGGTGTAAGCTGCCTCAGAGAGCGAATGGTCGCCGTCGATCTCCGGGTCAAAGGATCGTTAAAGTCCAGCAGCCAAATCGCGTATCTTTCCCTTAGCAGGTTTGCAGGTTTCTTCCGAGGCTGATATGACCTAAACGAAGCTGGAGTTGCCCGAATCGTGTTCGCTGCCTGGGCGGTCACGACCCTGAGTATTGGGCTTTGGGGCGCGGCTACGCTGCCACGAAGCCCGGCAGGGGGCATTTAGGCGCTCACCAGTTTCACGTCTGGACGCCGCAAAGGGGAATCTCCGAAACGTTTGCATCCCGTATCGCAACAGCCGGCTTGGCCTGGACCGATGCGCTATTGGGCGGTCCGAAACCTTCGGTGTGGCGCGGTCCGGTCGAGAATCAGAAAACCGTAAACTCACCGGCATGTCTCACCGAGACGAGCGAGGTCGCGTAAGTCAATGAGCACAATGCCGATATGACGACGATAGCGAATTGGAATTTGCGACGGCTGGCTATAGCGCTGACGGTGACCGCTAGTGGTTGGATTGGGCGTCGTTGGCGGCACAGGATTTTTTTCAAGCACGCCAAGTCTGCTGAAGCCGCACACGCCGGCCAAAGCCAAGCTGCCGCGTTACGTGCCAACCGCGGCAGAGTGGGCTAGCCTGACGGTCGAGCCGGTATCGGAACGGGTGTTTCGCGCCGAGCACGTGACCGAAGGCAAAATCGCCGTCAACGAAGAAAGCTCGACGCCGATCTTCTCGCCCTTCGCGGGCCGCGTGACCAAGCTTCTGGTGAAGCCGAGCGACACCGTCGAACGCGGGCAACTGTTGTTCGTCGTCGAAGCCACCGACACCGTGCAGGGATTGAACGATTTTGTCGCGGCCCTGAGTGCGCTGAACAGCGCGCGCTCCAAGCTCAATCTTGCGCAGATCGTCGAGAAGCGGGCCGACGATCTCTATGCCGGCAAGGCGGTGCCGCTCAAGGACTGGCAGCAGTCCCAGAACGATTTGACGACGGCCCAGAACGACATGCGCTCGGCCGAGACTGCGCTGGAAGCGGTGCGCAACCGGCTGCGAATTCTTGGCCGATCGGAAGAGCAGATCGAGGCATTTGAGCAGACCAGGCAGATCAGCGCCGATACCCCGATCTATTCTCCGATCGCCGGCACGGTCGTACAACGCAAGGTCGGGCCGGGTCAGTTTATCAACAGCGGGGCCAGCGATCCGGTGTTCGTCATCGGCGATCTGTCGACGGTGTGGCTGACGGCCTTTGTTCGGGAAACGGAAGCGGCGGGCGTGGCTGTCGGCCAGGACATTTCGTTCTCGCTGCTCGCGATGCCGGATAAGCGTTTTCAAGGCGCGCATCGACTACGTTGCGGCCGCGATCGATCCGACGACCCGCCGGCTGCTGGTGCGCGCCACGATCGACAACAAGGATGGCGTGTTCAAGCCGGAGATGTTCGCCAATGTGACGATCTACTCCGGCGGAGACCATCCGGCGGTCGGGGTGCCGAAACAGGCGCTGATCTACGAAGGCGATCGTGTGCGGCTGTGGGTAGTGCACGACGACGACAAGTCGATCGAGCTTCGCCAGATCGAAACCGGCTTGACGAACGGTGACTTTGTCGAGGTCCGAAACCAACCTGAAGGCCGGAGAGAAAATCGTTACCAAAGGCAGCCTGTTCATCGATCGGGCGGCTACCGGCAGTTAATCCGCATCAAAATGTCTATCACGAAAATACAGATCGAATGGACCGTCTCGTCGCCCTAGCTGTCAATCGCCGGTTTCTGATGGTGGGGCTGTTTGTAGCCGTTATCATCGGGGGGCTGGTCGCGTTTCAGGAATTGAACATCGAGGCGTATCCCGATCCGACGCCGCCGATGGTCGATGTCGTCACCCAAAGTCCCGGGCTCTCGGCCGAAGAGATCGAGCGTTACATCACGATTCCGCTGGAGACACAGCTCGCCGGCATCAAGAATCTGAAAGTGATCCGGACGATCTCGCTGTACGGTCTGTCCGACGTCAAGCTGCAGTTCTCATTCGACTTCACCTACGATCAGGCGCTGCAGCAGGTGCTGAACCGGTTGTCGCAGCTGGCGCCGCTGTTGAACAATGCCCAGCCGCAGATTTCCCCGCTCAGCCCGATCGGCGAAATCTACCGTTATCGTCTGGTGGGGCCGCCCAACTATTCCGTGCTGGATCTGAAGACCTTGCAGGACTGGGTCCTGCAGCGCCGTTTCAAAATGGTGCCCGGGGTTATCGATGTCACCGGCTGGGGCGGCAAGACAAAAACCTACGAGCTTCAGGTCGATTTCAACAAGCTGGTGGCGAACGGACTGACGTTGCCTCAACTGTTGCAGGCCGTGAACAATTCGAACATCAATGTCGGCGGCAACACCGTCAACATCGGCTCGCAATCCGCGGTGGTGCGCGGCGTCGGCCTGATCCGTTCCATCGATAGTCTCGCCAACACCATGATCACCTCGAACAACGGAACGGCAGTGTTCGTCAAGGATGTTGCGAACGTCCAGGTTAGCGAGCAGCCGAGGCTCGGAATCGCCGGTGAAAACCAGGACGACGATATCGTGCAGGGCATCGTGTTGATGCGGCGCGGCGAACAGAGCTCACCGACCATCGCCCGCGTCGAAGAGCTGGTGGCAACCATCAACAATTCCACCATTCTGCCGCCTGGCGTGCGGATCGAGCGCATCTACGATCGCAAGGATCTGATCGAAACCACCACGAGAACGGTACTCGAGAACATGGTTGTCGGCATCGGGTTGATCGTATTGTTGCAGTGGATATTCCTCGGCGATCTGCGCAGCGCCTTCATCGTGGGCGCGACAATTCCGTTCGCGCTGTTTTTTGCGGTCAGCATTCTGGTGCTGCGCGGCGAATCGGCCAACCTGTTGTCAGTCGGTGCGATCGATTTCGGTCTGATCGTCGATGCCACCGTCATCATGGTGGAGGCGATCTTCCGCCGCCTGGCACACACCGAGCAGCTCTCGGAAAGCGAGCAGGCCGCGATCTCCCCGCACACCATTATGGACATGAAACATCATGCCATTCTCACCGCTGCGGCCGACGTATCGCGGTCGATCTTCTTCGCGGCCGCCATCATCATCGCGGCGTTCCTGCCGCTGTTTACCCTGAGCGGCGTCGAAGGCAACATCTTCAGCCCGATGGCCCGGACCTACGCCTATGCGCTGGCCGGCGGTCTGCTCGCGACATTCACGATCACGCCGGCGCTGAGCGCGATCATTCTGCCGGTGCATGTCCAGCGAGACCGAAACCCTCATCATGCGGTTCTTGCATCGCATCTACATGCCGGTGCTGGCGCGTTCGCTGGCTAGCCGCCGAATCGTCCTGGCGGGCGCGGCGGGGTTGATCGTGATGACCGTCATTGCCGTGCGTCTGCTGGGTCTGGAATTCCTGCCGAAGCTCGAGGAGGGCAATCTCTGGATCCGGGCGACGCTGCCGCCGACGATCTCGCTGCAGGAGGGCAACTCCTACGTCAACGAGATGCGCAAGCTGATCGCCAGCCCGGCCCGAAGTGGAGTCGGTCGTTTCGCAGCACGGCCGGCCCGACGACGGCACCGATGCGGCGGGCTTCTTCAATGCGGAATTCTTCGCGCCGCTCAAGCCTGCGAAGGAATGGCCGGACCGGGAAGACAAGGACGAATTGACAGCCAAGCTGCTCGCCCAATTGCAGGACAAGTTTCCCGGCGTCGAGTTCAATTTCTCGCAATACCTGCAGGACAACGTCTCGGAAGCGGTGTCCGGCGTGAAGGGCGAGAACTCCATCAAGCTGTACGGCAATGACCTGCAGGCGCTCACCGATACCGCCAACAAGATCAAATCCGTGCTGGCGACGGTGCAGGGGATCACCGATCTCGCGGTTTTCACCTCGCTCGGCCAGCCCACGATCCAGATCGATATCGACCGCGCTCGCGCCGCCCGCTACGGCCTTACGCCGGGCGATATCAATACCACGATCAAAACTGCGATCGGAGGCGACAGCGCCGGCGATCTCTATGAGCCCGGCAGCGACCGCCATTTTCCGATCATCGTTCGCCTGGCGCCGCAGTACCGCAAGAGCGCGGAAGCCATCCAGAATTTGCGGATCGGCGCGCAGGGTCCGAACGGCATCACGCAAGTGCCGCTCAGCGAGGTCGCGACGATCAAACTGGTATCCGGCGCGGCCTACATCTACCGCGAACAGCAGGAGCGCTATCTCCCGATCAAATTCTCGGTGCGTGAACGCGACCTTGGCGGCGCCATCCAGGAAGCGCAGCAAAAGGTCGCCGCCCAGGTGCAGTTGCCCCCGGGCTCGCGCATCGAGTGGGTCGGGCGAGTTCGGCAATCTGCAGGATGCCATCAAGCGGTTGTCGATCGTGGTGCCGATCAGCCTGACGCTGATCGCAATGTTGATCTGGTTCAATTTCGGATCCGTCGTGGATACCGTCCTGACCATGAGCGTGATCCCGATGGCGGTATTCGGCGGCATCCTCGGACTGCTGCTGACCGGCATTCCGTTCAGCGTCTCCGCCGCGATCGGATTCATCGCGCTGTTTGGCATCTCGGTGATGGACGGCATTATCATCATCTCGCAGTACAACCAGCTCATCGACCAGGGCATGGAGCGCGGCACGGCTATCCTGCGCACCGGAGAACTTCAGCTGCGGCCGGTGTTGATGACATGCGTGGTCGCGGGCATCGGATTGTTGCCAGCCGCGATATCAACCGGAATTGGATCGCAGGTGCAAAAGCCGCTGGCGGTGGTGGTGGTGGCCGGTATGATGCTGGCGCCTGTCGTCATCCTCGTCACGTTGCCGGCGCTGATTTCGATGTTCTCGCGGCGAAGCCGGTCCGGCCTGGCCACGGAAGGCCATCTGGCGCCGGCGGAATGACGGGCCATGGTGATGGTCGAGGTGAGTTGTGAGTAACGTCGCTTCTGAAAGCGCCCCGAGTTCCCGCAGGACAGGATTCCAGTCCGCGTGGGCGCTGCTTTGCCTGGTTGCGATCGTCAGTCTGGCAGCCATCGCTTCATCCGCAGCCGAAACCTTGCCGGAAGCCCTGGTGAAGGCTTACCAGTCGAATCCGCAACTCAATGCGGATCGCGCCCGGCAGCGCGGCACCGACGAAAATGTGCCCCAGGCCATGGCGGGTTATCGACCGCAGATCGTGGCGAGCCTGAGCGCCGGACTACAGGCGGTTCGCAACCTGTTGCCCGACAATACGGTGCAGGGCGCAACGTTGCGTCCGTGGACGATAGGCGTGACCGTTACCCAGGTCTTGTTCAACGGCTTCAAGACCGCCAACAGCGTTCGCGTTGCGGAGTTTCAGGTCCAGTCCGGGCGCGAGGCTTTGCGAAACACCGGTCAGGGCGTTCTGCTGGACGCGGTGACGGCCTATATGAACGTCCTCGCCAACCAGGCCTTGGTCGAGGCACAGCGCACCAACGTTATGGTTCTGCGCGAAATCCAGGCGACCACCAAAAGGCGGCTGGATGCCGGCGATGTCACGCCAACGGACACGGCGCAGGCTGAAGCGCGGTTGAGCCGCGGGCTGGCCGATCTCAACGCAGCCGAAGTGGCGTTCGCCATCAGCAAGGCAACCTACGCCCAGGTCATTGGCGACAATCCGTCTCAACTGATTCCGGCGGCGACGGTCGATCGGCTGTCGCCGACTACGCTTGCCGACGCAATGGAAACCGCCAACCACGAACATCCGGCAGTCGTTGGCGCCGGTTTCGATGTTGACGTGGCTCAAACCACGATCAAGGTTGCGGAAAGCAGTCTGTTGCCGACTGTAGCGGTCCAGGGGAATGCCAGCAGATCCATGCAGTCGGATTCGACACTTAGTACAACCGGCACCGATCAAGCTTCGATATTGGGCCAGATCAACGTGCCGATATATGACGGCGGCACCGCGGCCTCGCAAACGCGTCAGGCGAAGGAGTTGGCGTCGCAGAGCCGGATGGTGCTCGAACAGGTCAGAAATCAGTCGCGAACTGCCGTCGTCAGCGCATGGGTAGCCAATGAGGGAACCAAGGTCGCGCTCACGGCGGCAGAGTCCGAAGTGCGCGCCGCTGACGTTGCGCTCGCGGGCGTTCGGCGCGAGGCGGCAGGTGGACAACGCACAACGATCGACGTGCTCAATGCCCAGCAGGATCTGACCAAGGCCCGGTCCAGGCAAATTCTGGCGCAGCGCGACCGGGTGATTGCATCCTATACGTTGCTGAGCGCTGTCGGCCGTCTCGACGTGCATATCCTCAATCTAAACACGCCGGACTATCTGCCTGAAGTGCATTACCACCAGGTGCGAGATGCATGGCACGGCCTTCGCACACCTTCGGGGCAATAGAACGTGATTGATGAGGAGAAACGCATGATCGGATATTCAAGGGACCGACCATGACCGAGCACATCATCGTTGCCGACGAAGGCTCCACGCGCACGATCACGATGCGACGTCCGGAAAAAAAGAACACGTTGACGCAAGAGATGTATCTTGCCATGAGCGATGCGATCGACACGGCACAATCCAATCCTGCGATCCGCTGTCTTATCCTCACCGGTCGTTCTGGGGTGTTCACGGCTGGCAACGACATCGGCGATTTTCTGCAGGCAGCGACCGCGAGCCACGACGTGGCCCGGCCGCGAAACGCCGTTATCTTTCTGCAATCGCTTGTGAACAACAAGAAGCCGATCGTCGCCGCGGTCGATGGCATTGCCATTGGCATCGGCACCACCATGCTGTTCCATTGCGATTACGTCATCGCCAGCACGACGGCGACGTTTTCATCGCCCTTCATTCAATACGGTCTTGTTCCGGAGGGCGCTTCCAGCCTGCTGCTGCCGCGAATGATGGGTCACCAGCGCGCGTTCTCCATGCTGGTGATGGGTCGGTCAATGACCGCCCAGGACGCCCGCGAGGCCGGCTTCGTCAATACGGTTGTTCCGCCCGGCCATGCCGTCGTCGAGGCCCAGAAGGTGGCGCGTGAGATTTGTGCGCTGCCAGCGGACGCGGTGGCAATCTCCCGGAAGCTGTTGAAGCTGCCGACTGAGGATCTGGTCCGTAGAATTGATCAGGAAGATCATCTTTTCGGCGAGCGGATGCGTTCGCCGGAAGCAATCGCCGCATTCCAGAATTTCTTTTTGCGAAAGAAGAAATGACCGCAGATTAGCGTCCGGTGTGCCGATTTGCGGCTCGAATCTGGAATGCGGGGATGAGCGCCCGAACTCGATGGAATATCGAGTTGCTGAGCGATCCGGTGGTTCATCCGCTGCGCAACCACGACGTTTCGCATATACGGCATGTAAGGCCAATGGCTTCAAATGCGTTGCAATCCATGCAGTTAGGGCTAGATTTTGCTCAAAAGACTTAACGTGGTCGTTGTGCGTAGTGAGGGAGGCGACATTGAGATATCCGTTGATGGCCATAGGCGTTTTGATGGCCGCGTTGGCTGCCCCCGCATTTGCGCAGACGCCGCGCCTGGTGACCGAAGAAATGATGGTGAAAACCGGCGACCCCGGAATCGAAATCTACGTCCGCAACAAACGCCCGGCGGATATGGGAACGTTCCGGCCCGAACAAACGGTGTTGTATGTTCATGGCGCCACGTATCCTTCAGAGACGGCTTTCGACCTCAAACTCGATGACCTGTCCTGGATGGAGTACATGGCGTCGCGAGGCTATGATGTATGGCTTCTCGACTTGCGCGGTTACGGCAAATCGACCCGCCCAAGCGAAATGGCCGATAAGCCCGAGGCCAACCCGCCGATCGTACGGGGTGAAACCGCCGTAAAGGACATCGGAACGGCGGTCGATTTCATCTTGCAGCGCCGCAACATCCCAAGAATAAATCTGCTGGGTTGGTCGTGGGGCACGACGCTTATGGCTACCTACGCGACCCAGAACGCCCAAAAGGTGGAGCGGCTAATCCTTTACGCGCCGGTCTGGATTCGGCAGACGGCCTCCCTGGTACAAGCCGGACCCGGGCCGCTCGGCGCCTACCGGATGGTCAACCGGGAGCAAGCCAAGCAGCGATGGTACGTGGGCGTTGCCGAGGACAAGAAGGCGACGCTCATCCCGGCTGGATGGTTCGACGCCTGGGCTGACGCAACCTTCGCGACCGACCCCGTGGGGGCTCAAATGATCCCGCCGGTTGTCCGCGCTCCCAACGGCGTTGTGCAAGACGGCAACGAATACTTTGGTGCCGGGAAAGCGTATTATGACCCTTCGAAGATAACGGTGCCCACATTATTGGTTGGAGCCGAGTGGGACCGGGATGCTCCGCCCTATATGGCGCAGACCCTTTTCCCGCTCCTGATTAATTCCCCGGGCAAGCGGTACGTTGCACTGGCCGAAGGCACACATTCGATCATCATGGAGAAGAATCGACTGAAGCTATTTGAGGCGGTGCAAGCGTTTCTTGATGAGGCGAGGCGACCCTGACTCGGCATCAGGGCAATGCGCTTCGCTGGTTGACGCGCGCGGCTCAGCCGCGCTCACTGTGCTGAAGGGTGGGCCATTCGCCGAAGCTCCGCAATCAGCCGGGCCAGACCCTGATCGTCCGGCGTGATCGCCGCCAGCTGCTCGGCATAGCCGAGTGCTGCGACTGTATCCCCGGACATGCGGCTGAACGAGACGAGGGCCTGCAGAATCTCGCGATCGCCGGGATGACTGCGCAAGGCTCCTTTCAGCTCTGTCATGGCTTCATCGCGATGGCCGCCGGAATGCAGCGCGACGGCGTAGACATAGGCGTATCGCGAACTATCCGGCTCCAGTTCTGTCGACTTTTGAAACTCGGCGAGGGCCTCGTCCGATCGCTTGAGCCTGGTCAAGGTGAGGCCGAGCGCGTGGTGTACCGCGGCCTCGCGCGGAGAATCCGCCAGCACGGACCGAAGCAGATTTTCGCCCTCGCTGTCCTTTCCGAGCTGCCGATAGAGGTCGGCGAGATTGACTGCCGCGGTAGTAAATTGCGGGCTGAGCCGTAATGCTGCCTTGTATTCTGTCTCGGCGTCAGCGGCATGTCCGCGCTGCGCGAGAAAATTCCCGAGCGTGGTGCGGGCTTCCGGCCTCTCGGCGTTGGAGCGTTGCGCGGCGACAAACTCCTTTGCCGCCTGTTCGAAACGCTCGCGATCTGCAAGAGGTTGACTCGCAGTCGGAACGGCTGCGAGCAGCGAGGCTGCCCTGATGCGGACGCCGCGCACGGGATCGGCGAGAAGCGGAGATGCCCAGGGCCAGATCTGGCTGGCCGGCAGGTTTTCCAGCATGTCGAGGGCGCCGATCCTGACCTGCGGATCGGGATCGACAAGCCCGCTTCGCGCTATGCCGATATTCGCGGGCGAGACGCGAGAGGCAAGCTCTGAAAGCGCCGTCGCGCGCGCGACGGCTGGCGCATTTCCGTCCGCGGCAACGGTGGCAAGAAGGGTGGCCGCATCGGCCGCGTCCGTGCGCGCCGCATGGAATGCCGCCGCATAGGTCTGAAAACCCTCCCGCTTGGGGCCGAACCAACCTTCGATGGCGGCGGCCGCCCATTGCGGTGACTTGTCGCCATGGCAATTGTTGCACGCGTTCGGTGTCCCAAGCTCAACGGAAAGATCGGGCCTCGGGACTCTGAACGAGTGATCATGGCGGGGATCGACGACCATATAGACGCGCGCCAGCATGTGACACGAGGTGCATGTCGGCGGCGGGTCGGCACTGGCATGGTGACGGTGCTTCACGCCGGCATATTTTTCGGGGGCATGACATTGCAGGCAGACGGCTTCTCCCGAAAATCGAAGTTTCGAACTATGCGGATCGTGGCAATCGCTGCAGGTGATGCCGGCGGCAAACATCTTGCCCTGCTTGAGGGGCGTATAGTTATACGGCTCATCCACATCCTGGATCTGGCCGTCAGCATGGTAGGTATTGCGCGCGATCGGTTCGACCAGATGCGTTTGCGATAACCACTGACCGGGCACCCAGTCCTCGTTGAACCCGGCGCGGCGTGCGTGGCACAGTCCGCAGGTCTCGACCTCCTTGCGAAGCGTGGCCGGCGCCACGGAACGTCGTGCCGTTCCGGTCTGCGGATCGATCGGCCAGGCGACGCCGCGGCGCTCGTCGAAACGGACCAGAAGTCCCTTGCTCGAATCGTCGCGCCTGCCGAACGGCCACCAGCTCTGCTGGCCACGCGCCCAGGCGGCGTGACGGGAGCCCTGGCCGTGGCAGGTCTCGCAACCCACGCTGATCTCCGCCCAGGTGGTAGCGAAGCGATCCGTCTTGGCATCGTAGTTCTTGCGCAGGCCGGTCGAGTGGCATTCTGCGCACATGAAGTTCCAGTTCTGGTTCAGCTTGGTCCAGTGCAGGACATCGTCGTGCTTGATCTCTTCGTCGGGATAGAGATGAAACCAGCGCTGGCCGCCCTGGTCTTGCGGCCGGCTGTCCCAGGAGAGCGCCAGCACTTGCAGCCGTCCGTCGGGGAATTCGACCAGGTATTGCTGCAGCGGATCGACGCCGAAAGTGTATTTCACTTCAAAGACGGCAAGGTTGCCGTCGGGGCCGTCGGTCTCGACCAGGAATTTGCCGTCCTTGCGGAAGAAGCGGGAATGCACGCCATAATAGTCGAAGCTGGCGTCGTTGAAATTGCCGAGAACGGTCTTGTCGGTTGCGTGCGCCATCGCGGCCTTGTGCTGCGAGGCGTCCCACAATTTCGCTTCTGCCGTGATGGCAGCCTGCGCAGGTTTCGCTGCCGACGAAGGCGGCGACGGACCGGTCTTGCGCCTTGACCTCGCTGCCGTTGCGAAGCTGGAAACCAAGGCCGGCGACCACGACAATGACAGCGGCGATTGCCGCCGCTATCCAGATGCTGCGTTGCGACGGACCGGTTGCGGATCGGTCAGGCGGCAGGCCGAGGCGCAGCCTGCGAGGGTTCCCCGGCAGGCTCCTTGCGCGATCCGTCCTTGCTGCCGGATTTCCGTCGCTTGCGTGCCAACGGCATGGGCCCTCAGTGCTGCGATCGCGAAAAAAGCGATCAAGCCATCCTGGCTTCCGAGCGCGGCACTCAACGCGCGTGCTCGACAGCCGATCCCTAGTAGCAGGGAGGGTAGGGATAAAGGACGGCAGAATCAAAGCACTTCGGGATTCCGTCGGCAACCGCGCCGTAGTTGTTGCCGATACCGGTTGCCGCGACGACGGGGGCGGTTACGACCGCCGCAGCAGCCGCACGGTGATGAACCGCCTTTTTAGCGGCGAGGGCGTCGGTCGAAGCGGTCGCGATAGAGGCGATGCCGACGATCGCGGATACTGCTAACAAGACAATGGTTCGACGCGACATGATTGATCCCTTTCTTAGCCCGATCAGGCTCTGTTTCTTCCAAGCTAACATGTTACCTTAAACCCCAAGTTACCTTAAACCTCAAGGCATTGGTACGCTAGAGGCGGGTTCACCGTGCGGCATTGAGATAGGTCAAAGAACGTGAAGCCGCATCGGGCGAACGGCCGGTGGCGCTGCTCCACTCCAATGCTCCATCCGGCGGGAAGATGCGTTTCCAGTCGTTCTCCATATCGACGACAACCCAATGGCTCACCCGCACAGGCCGCGCCGAAGCCTATGATACGAAAACAGGCTGTCGAAACTCAGCGCCTGCCGACGCGATCGACCGGACCGCCACGATTCATTGGGATGCCGGGCCGCACGCCAACGTCGGGTGCACCGACGCCGGGTGTCACCACAGCTCGCGCGACCGGTCGCGCCACCAGCACGACGCCGGGCCTTACGACGCAGCCGAGCGACAGCGATGGTTGATGTGAATCAAATCGCCTTGCGGCCTGAGAGAGCATAATTTATTTATTGAATTGGAGGCAGAGCCGTGGACTGCCATCGCCTCGTTCGCAAAATAATTCCACCTTGCTACTGAGCTGAAGAACCCTGGCCCGCCCCTGAATGGAAGTGGGGACGGTCGAAGCGGACTTGTCGTTTTAGTCACCGACAGCAGCGTTTTGACAGACAAGCGGAGCGTGACATGAAGAGAAGTTTTATTGCTCTATCATTGGGGCTGTTGCTCGGTGTCACGCAAAGCCCCAACGCCATTGCGCAACAGCAGACCACCGGCGTTCCCGGTTCGCCCAGCGCGACGACGACCATTCCCGGCGACCAGCTTCCGGCGCCGCCGGAGAAATTCGGCGGCAAGATCGAGCGCGAGGCGACGAAATCGAAACCTTATTGGCCGGCGCGCATCGTTCCGCCCAAGGGCGCGCCGAACGTGCTTTTGATCATCACTGATGATTCCGGTTATGGCGTGCCGAGTACGTTCGGCGGCGTGATTCCGACGCCGGCGCTCGACCGGATTGCGCGGGATGGCCTGCGCTACACCAACTTCCATTCGACTGCGCTGTGTTCGCCGACTCGCGCCGCCCTGATCACCGGCCGCAACCATCATTCGGTCGGCTACGGCGTGGTCGCCGAGCAGGCCACCGGCTATCCCGGCTACGACAGCATCATCACCAAGGACAAGGCCACGATCGGCCGGATCCTGCAGGACAACGGCTACCACACCGCCTGGTTCGGCAAGAACCACAACACGCCGGAATATCAGGCCAGCCAGGCCGGCCCGTTCGATCAGTGGCCGACCGGCATGGGCTTTGAATATTTCTACGGCTTCATGGGCGGCGACACCAACCAGTGGGAGCCCGGCAATCTCGTTCGCAACACCACGCCGATCTATCCCTACGTCGGAAAGCCAGGCTGGAACCTGATGACGGCGATGGCCGACGAAGCCATCGACTATGTCAATCGCATCAACACGCTGTCGCCCGATCAGCCCTTCCTGATCAAGTTTGCGCCGGGCGCGACCCATGCGCCGCACCATCCGACGCCGGAGTGGGTCAAGAAGATCAGCGACATGCATCTGTTCGATGACGGCTGGAACAAGCTGCGCGAGACGATCTTCGCCAACCAGAAGAAACTCGGCGTCATTCCGCAAGACGCCAAGCTGACGCCGTGGCCGAAGGACCTGATCAAGGAATGGGATCAGCTCAACCCCGACGAAAGGAAGCTGTTCATTCGGCAGGTCGAGGTCTTCGCGGCTTTCGTCGCGTATGCCGACAACGAGATCGGCCGTGTCATTCAGGCGATCGACGACCTCGGCAAGCTCGACAACACGCTGATCATCTATATCAACGGCGACAACGGCACCAGCGCCGAAGGTCAGCCCAACGGCACGCCGAACGAAGTGGCGATGTTCAATCGGGCCAATCCCTCAGTCGAGGAGCAGCTCAAATATTTCTACGACGCCTGGGGCACCGACCGCACCTACAACCACATGTCGATCGGCTGGGCCTGGGCGTTCGACACGCCGTTCTCCTGGACCAAGCAGATCGTGTCGCATTTCGGCGGGACGCGACAGGGCATGGCGATCTCATGGCCGAAGGTGATCACGGACAAGGGCGGGGTTCGCGCCCAATTCCACCACGTCATCGACATCGTGCCCACGATTCTCGAGGCGGCGCATATCCAGCAGCCGAAAATCGTCGACGGCATCAAGCAGAGCCCGATCGAGGGCGTCAGCATGATGTATACCTTCGACAAGAAGAACGCGAACGCGCCATCGACGCACAAGACGCAGTACTTCGAGATGTTCGCCGACCGCGCGATCTATAACGACGGCTGGATCGCCAGCACCAAGGTGTTACGGCCGCCCTGGGTGACGGCTGGCATCAAGCTGCCAAGCCCGCTCGACTATCCCTGGGAACTCTATGACCTCAAGAACGACTGGACGCAGTACGAGGACGTCGCGGCCAAGTATCCGGCGAAGCTGAAGGAGATGCAGGATCTGTTCTGGAAGGAAGCGCAGAAATACCAGGTGTTGCCGCTGGATGCGTCGGTGGCGCGGGCGGCTGGTAACGCCGCGGCCAAGCCTCAGCGCTGGCCGCACCTCCTTCGCCTGGACGCGGCCGATCACCGGCACGCCGAACGGCGATGCGCCGAGCGTGCTCAACACCTCCTACAATTTCAAGGCCGACGTCGAGATTCCGCAGGGCGGCGCCGAGGGCATGCTGATCACGCAAGGCGGGCGGTTCGGCGGTTACGGCTTCTACATGCTGAAGAACAAGCCAGTGTTCACCTGGAACCTGGTCGACCTCAAACGCGTGCGCTGGGAGGGACCGGAGCTGACACCCGGCAAGCACGTGATCGAGTTCGATTTCAAATATGACGGTCTCGGCGCAGCGACCATGGCGTTCGGCGACTACAGCGGCATCGGAAAGCGGCGGCACCGGGGTGCTGAAGGTCGATGGCAACGCCGTTGCGACCGAAAAAATGGAGCACACGCTGCCCTTTATCCTGCAATGGGATGAGAGCGCTCGATATCGGGTCGGACACCGGTACGCCGGTCGACGACAATGACTACTAGACGCCGTTCACATTCACCGGCAAGCTCAACAAGGTCACGCTGAATATCGACCGGCCGAAATTGAGTCCGGAAGACATCAAGCGTCTTGAAGCGGCGGCACGGGCTGCCGGTGACGCCCCATCGGTCGACGCCGGCAAAGCCGCGGCTGAGGCCGCCGCGCCTGGGGTCTCGGGCGATATTGGTCTCAGCCTGCTGCAGAAAGTCGAGTTGCGCCTGGACAAGCGGGAGGGTTGCCGCAAGCAGGCCGAAGCGCAAGGTCTCGGGCTTCTCGACAGGATCCAGTTCGTTCGGAAGTGCATGGAGTGACACGCGATCGAAGTTGCCGCGTCGGTCCGACTGGGCCGGCGCGGCAATTGCGCGAGTGATGTGGGGATTTCCGATATTGCGCGACCGCAGCGACGCGGCGGGATCTCGGGCAGGACATGCAGCAGGTGATGCCTTGCAGGCGCGCAGTATCGCATCCCATGCGGGGCGTCGTCGCGGTCGCCGCTTCCCGGGCTACTTCGTGAACATCCGCTTTGGCGGCTGTGCTTGGCGTCGGTGCCGCGGGCGAGATCGAGAATGTCAGCCAGGCGTTCCAGCCGTCGGGACGATTTTGCGCGGCGAATTCCTTGTAAGCTTTTAGATTGAGATAGCCCTGCATGTTCCCGATCGGAAAGATGTATCCGATTTGCGGGCCGATGCTGGCCACCTGCGACTGGAAGCAGCCGACGCGATCGCCGGAGCCGCTGTCGCAACCGACCTCCTTGTACACATACCCCACCAGGCCGATCAGGACCTGCTTCGACAAGAACTGCGATGCGCCCCAGTCGAAGTGCATGTCGACGCCGTTCTGATACTGCGTCGCCGTATTCATGAAGTTATAGGTAAAGCCCAGCACGCCCGAGAACTCGTGCCCGGTCTGGGGATTGAAGTAGGTGTAGCCGCCGCCGGCGTCAATCGCCCCGTGCCCGATTCCGATATTTGCAAGCCGCGTCGAATTATAGGCCCCGACCGGAATGTCGCCGGTAATGTAGGTCATGAAGTTGTTAACGCCGGCATTCCAGCGCAGCGTGAACTGCGGGTATAGATCGCCGAATCCGTCCACCGTGCTGCTGATGCTGTCGAAGCGCGAGAATGGGGTCGTGCCGGCTGGCGTCGTCAACGTGCCGGTCAGCGCCCCCGCCAGCGACGTGCTGTTGGCGCCGTAAATTCCCATGAGGCTGGCGGACGCCTGACCGCCCAGGACCGGCGTCGCAAAGACATAGGTTCCGTTCAGTATAGCGAGATCCACGTTAGCCTTGAGGCTGGCATTCAAGGTCGCCGTCACGTTCGCGGGCACGCGGCCGATCTCGATCTCTCGCGCGAGCGCCGTGCCGCCGCCAGCCGAAACCGAGGTATGGTAATAAATCGAGGCCGCCGACCACCCTGGCTGCTGCGGAACGGCCGCGAGGCTTCCGAACATGCCAGGAAGCCAGAAGCTCACACCGCCTTCGTCCGCCAATGCCAGGGAAGGTACCGACGCAAGTGCTGCAATAGCAACCGCCCAAATTATTCTCATGGTCGCGTCCTTTGCCGACCCGTCCGACGCCTGCGGTGACGGGCAAAATGATGCAAACAATTTATCAGCCGTGATGGTCGTGGCTATACTTAGGGTAGCAGCCGCTTGAAATTGTGCTCGAGTGTGACTTAAACAGCACTTGCCCCGCGCCGTGCCCCGGCAGGTTCTCTGGCGCCTATTTTGGCCGAGCGCGGCAAATGTAAAATGGCTGGTGACGAAGCTCGCCAGAACACCAGGGGCTCTTGAGGCGAAACACGATCCGCCGTCGCCTTGGGGTATCGGCTGCCCAGAGGCAATCGATGGTAAAATAGGGCCAGCTGCTCCCGGAGCATCGATTCCCGGAGTTGGCGGGGACGAGATCCTTGCCGACCTCGGGAGACGCCGCACCGGACATTTGGCTGTCCTCGACGGAGGCGGATGACGTGAGCCCTTCGCCGGACTGCGCGGGCGGTGGCATCCCAGAGTTGAATTCGAAATGCTCGCCGGTCGACGAAGAGATGGCTGCCATCAAGAGCGCAGCTATGCAGCACGCCAGCGCCACCACAGCGGCGATCGTCCAGCGGTAATCATAAGAATGATGCGGTTTCCTGTCTTGCCAAGAGGTGGCGACGTTCATAACGCAAAGATACCAAGCATGAAGACATGAAAGTCTGATTTAGATCAATAATTGCGGCGCTTCTGGCAAGCGCAATTCACGGTGATTTCTTATCCGAAAGGCGAATTCGAAAATGGCTCGAATAGCCGGACTTTGTTGATCTACCTCAACGTGCAAGATCGCGAGAGGAAGATGGTTATTCTTGGCACATTCCGAAAAGGAGCCTGGGGCCATGAAAAAATCATACACAGCATTGATCGCGCTATTGACGATGGGGAGCATTGGTCAAGCTGTTGCGGCAGATCTTCCTCCCCGTCCTCAACCGGCACCCGTATATGTCAGCCCGGCCTACAATTGGACCGGCTTCTATCTCGGTGCAAATCTTGGTGGAGCCTGGAGCAACGGGCAGGTAACTGAACTTGCCACCGGCGCGACTTTGGGCAATAGCCGCGCCTCGTTCATCGGCGGCGGCCAGCTCGGTTACAACTATCAGTTTTCGAACAACTTCGTTCTTGGCGTGGAGTGGACCTACGATTGGGGCGGGAAAACCACTGTAACCAACGTCGTACCGACAGCGGCTCGGAAATCTCCAGGGCAGCGCCAACGGCGCGACCTGGCTGACGACCCTTGCAGGGCGTTTTGGCGTCGCAGTGGATAGAACCCTCCTGTACACCAAGGCCGGTGGTGCCTGGCTTGAGTCCAGCGCCAGCGTGACCAATCTTACGACCGGAGCGGTGTTCACCTCCAACCAGACACGATCTGGCTGGGTGCTTGGCGCTGGTTTTGAATACGCGTTTGCGCCCAACTGGACGGTGAAAGGCGAATACGACTATGTCGGCGCCAGTTCCTGGACATCGCCGACGACAATCGTTCCCGGCGGCCAGATCAGGTTCACGGGCAATGTGCAAACCTTCGTCGCTGGCGTGAACTACAAGTTCTGACGAAAGGAAAAACCATGAAACGGATGAGTCCGAAGGCAAATCGCCATCGCTGCAGCCGCAGCGATGTGCTGCGGCGTCGCTCTCCATCGGGTGGTCACATCAGGGTGGCGCGACTGCTCGATCGTGTTGGAAGGTGCGGTATCGAAATAGCTCTTGATTTCGGCATGAAGGGTCGGCTGGTTGTCCTTCACGGCCAGAAGGTAGTCGGCTTTGGCATCGAGGATGCTCTGAGCAATATTCGGATTGCATCGCATGGCATCGATGGAGACCAGGGCGCCGGCGAGGTTGATGCGCTCCATCAGCGCCGGGATGGCGGTGATTTCGTTGGATTTTTCGTCGGTCGCCTGTTGACGCAGCACCAGTCGGCGGGTGGTGGCGAACGCGGAGACCAGATGCAGGGCCTTCTGTCGCCGCTTGCGGTCGTGGCTGCGCCGCGAGGTCTTGCCATCGATGGCCACAAGGTCGGGCTTGTCCGGCCAGCATTCGGCCACGCACGACGAAAAGCAGGCCGCAAACAGATCCGGATCAATCCGGTTCATGACCGTCCGCAGCCAATCGGCGCACGGAATGCCGAAGTGAAATTCACAGAACCGTCGAAGGAACGGCAGGTGTCATTGTCGATTGACAGCGCCCAGGCGCGGGTTGGTCGGCCGTTAACGCCGGTGAGCGTGGCAGGGGTTGCGCGTCGGACGGCGCGGCGGAACATATATGCTGCTCCCGTCGTTGTTGCGCCGGCGTGCGTGCGCGTGCTGGTGAACGGCGCCTACGTCTGCCGATAAGGGTCGGCCGAAGTGAAGGTGCTGTTCCGAATAATGGAGTAATTTCTATGAAAATGATATCTCTTGCAGTCGGTATCCTGGCCGCGCTGGCCGCGACCGAGGCGTCGGCACAATCGGTCAATCTGACCGGTGCATATAGATGCGTCGAAATGTGCCGGTCAGGATCTCGTAGGCTATCCCGCCTACATCACCCAGAATGGACCGAATTCGAATCTCCTCAGCGAAGCCGGCGAGCCTTCTAGCGCGTGGCCTGACTGGTTTGCGCCGGCGACCCGGATCTGGATCGATGCCTGGAATGAGGGGGCTGTCTACTCTCCGGACGGCATGATCATCCAGTTCGATGATGGAAGGATCTGGCAGCGTGATCTGGGACCGCCGCCGCCGCCACCGCCGCCTCGACGCCACAGATAGGACGCGTGGCCACATCGGCTTACCCGGAATTCATCAGGCTCGCCGCCACCCGTGGACGTCCCGAGCGCGGGTGACGGCGCTCGGGTGGGCTGGTGCGCCTCTCTTCACCAACGGCGGCTTTCGTTTGGCCGCCGCCGCCGACGTTTGCAAATCCCTCGTCACGCGGCCTTTGTGCCTAACGACGTCCAAATCGATCAAAGAAATTTCGGCGAAGCAGGCCCCACAACTGCTCGTTCCATCGAACGCGCGGCAATCGCGGTTCGCGCGCCTGCACGGTCCCGGGGAGTTCGGTAACGAATAATCCGCGTCTCCTCATCGCCATCGAGATCAACGGGTTCCACTCGAGCAAGGCGGTTTCTGCCTCCTGCGCCATGAAACCGGCAACGATCGTCGGCGGCGGCGCAAAGACTTCCGGCATCGTGCGCGAAAGGCTTTCGTCGTCAAGCACATTCCATTTCGATATACCGCCCATGTGCGGGGAGTGCAGGCCATAGACGACGCGGCCAATGCGGCTCTCGCGGATCGCGTAGCTGCACAAGACACAGGGTTCGGTACTGCCGTAGATCACGCAATCGTCGAGGCTGGTGCTGCCGAGCGCTTTCTGCGCGGCCGAGATCGCCACGACCTCGGCATGTCGCGTCACGTCGAAGTCCTGTTTGACGCGGTTTATCGACTCCGCCACCACTTCGTCGCCGCGACAGATCAGCACCCCATAGGGGTATTCGCCGGCCTTTCCGGATTGCTTCGAAAGCGCGATAGCGCGCGTCATCATCCTCCGGTCACGTTGCTCAAACGGTATTCCGTCCATGCGCGCCCCCCCTTGCAGATTAGCCAATTCGTACCCTGTTCCGCAACCGTCGAAGCGTTGCCGGTCGATACCGAGGACCCCGCGCAGTCGAGAATTTCCGGGGTAACGACCGAGAGATAGCGTTGCATATCTACTGGTGATGATCGAAGTCGTGAAGGGCAATTCGCGTCTCGCGGGCGAGATTGACGAGCGATGCGATGAAAAATCCCAGCGCGACAACAAACAGAACCGCTACGCCGAACTCATGCGCCACGTGAAATAGGGCGCTCACAAACGCCACGATGATCAACAGGGCCGTGATGATTGCGCTCACGGTGGCATAATACACCGACTTGTTCAGCAATGCGGCCCGCAGTTTGAGGCGGGGAATATCCGTCTTGAGGTATGACTTGGCTGTATCGTTATCGCCGATGTTGTGCAGGAATTGCGACCGATCGATGACACGATTCATCCGCGAAATCAGTACGGAGATGAAGGCGGCGACGGCGCCCAGCAGAAACGCCGGCGCGGCGACGCTGCCGATGATGCGGGACAGCTGTTCGATCGACGGTGTTTCCGGCAGCATGTCATTCACCTTCGTTGTTGAAATGGCGCGGGCTGGCAGGGCGGTTGGGGCTTTCGCTTTGGACGTGAAGTTCGAGCGAGCCGGGTTCAGCAGGCCGCGGCCTTATTCGTGAGCGAAGCGCCCGTAACGGCGCGGCAAGCGAGCGCGGTCATGACCAGTGATATACCCCACATGAACAGGTTTATGCCGAACAGCAGCCCGAGCGTCCATGCCGCCGTGCCCGGCCAGCCTGTCAGGATAATCGCCGCCAGGACGAGATTGACGGCCCCACCGAGCACCAGCCAGATCCACGATCCGAGCATCTTGCGGTGTCCGATTGCCGTGATGATCTGCGTGATCCCCTGGGCGGCAAAGAACGCGCCGGTGGCCAGCGTGAGCGACAGAATGCCGGCAAGCGGTCGCCAGAGCAGATACGCGCCGAACACGATCGCCAGCAACGCCGTGAGCAATCCCCACCAATAGCCGGGCACGCGTGGCGCCGTGAACGCGCCGGCAACCCCGACAATGCCGCTGACGACGAAGAGCCAGCCGGCGAATATCTCCACTGCGAGCGTCGCGATCATCGGCTCGGCTGCGGCGACAAGCCCGAGAACCGCCATAATCAGGCCCTGGATCAAAAACAGGATCCAGTGGCTGCGAATGAGCTCCCGGACATCGCGTCCGATATTCTCCGACGCCGGATTTGCTGTTGCCATGACTTTCTCCTTTGGTGGTTTTCTCCTGGGGGCATTAAGCGCGGCGGCCGCCTGGAGAGATTACTTTGCTTGCGGCTCCGCAACTTTCACGACCGGTGGCGGATTCCACTTGCCGGTCAGCGCCTCGGATTTCGGGGCGTACAGGCGCATGGTCAGGTTGAATGGGCCTTTCGGCGCGGGCAGCCAGTTCTGTTCGTTGTCCTTGCCGGGGCTTTCGTTCTGGAAATAAAGCTCCAGTGAGCCATCGGCGTTGTATTTGAACGGCATCCAGTTGGCGACTGCGAAGCGGTTCAGGCTGTTGCCAACCTGAAATCCTTCCAAATCGTAAAGGGTGATTGACCAGAAGGCGTTGACGGGAGGCGTCGCGCCTTTGTCGAAGGTGATCGTGTATTTGTTCGCACCATCGAGCGGTTTGCCGGTCTCATCGCCGAGATTGAAGGGGTAGATGGCGTCCTCTACCAGATTTGCGCCAAGCCCGACCTGGGCGATAATGGCCCGCTTTAGATAATAATTGCCGTATACGCCCATGGTGTCGGTGTTCAGCGACCAGCCATTGGCAACACGTGCAATGGTCGGCACCTTCCATGCCATCAGCTTCTGTGCATCTTCGGGTGCAGTCTCCAGCCCTCTTTGCACGATCGGATCAAGCTTGCCGATATCAAAGCTCTTGCCGATCTCGATTCCGATCCTCTTCATCTGTGCAATGATTGGCTCGTCGGTCACATGGGGCGGATCGAGTTTGAGCAACTCGGCGGCATAAGCGAAATAGACACCGGCCGTCATCATATCGACCTGAACCTTTGGCGGAGTCTTCATGTCGACGCTTGGGTCGATCTTGACCTCAGCCGGCTTGGGCGATTTTCCGAATTCGGAAAGCAGCGCGACCTTGTAGCCTGCCTGGATTTTATGGACCGCATCGTAATCCGGCGGACCATCCGTCTTGGTGCGGCCAATGACCCAGACATAAGGCGTCGGCGCCTCGATGCGCTGAGTCTCTTTCGGCAGCCTGAACTCATCGATAAATCTATCACGCAGATCGGGCCGCCAGCCCGGAGGCGTCACCAGAAAAGTCCCGGCCTTTGTGCCTGTCGTCCGCGAGCCCGGCGAGGCGAAAACATCGGTCCACATGTCGAGCATGGGCAGAAGGTAGTAGCGTCCGCCGGTGTCCGGCACGCTGATCACGACAGGTTCTTTCGACATGTCGAGCCATGCGACGGAATATAAAGTGTCAAAGTTCGATCGCACGACACCTTTGAAGCTCGCCGGTGGGTATTCCGGCGCGCTGATGAACATGTTCATCGGGCCTTTGCCAAACTCCTTTCCCGGTTCGATATTGGTGAACTGCTTTCGCGTGATGTCCATCGACACCAGCGAATAGAAATAGAGATAGGCATCGACGCCGATGTCATGGGCTTCCTGCGGCGAAATTGCCTGGCTTTGGGCGGAAGCCGGAATGGTCAGGGCCAATGCGGTGATGCCCGCCAGCATCATCTTGGCCAACGTTGCAGTGTTCATGTTGATGCCTCAGGTTTTGCGTCGGGGAGATCGAGTTCAGGGTTTGTGTCTGCGTGGAGGCCGCCCCACTGTTCCTGGCGATGAATCGCCGATCCCTCCGCACCCAGAATCGACGATTGATAGGGATGCGGCGATTTTCCATGGAGCCAGGGGCGCCATTCGACCGGCCGGATGTGTAGCGGCACTCCCAGATCGACATTGATCCACTCGTCGGCATTGGTATGGCGGCAAGGGAAGGGCAGTGCGGTCGTGACCCCGTCTTCGACGACGCGGAGTTCGAGATCCTGATTGTAGGGGGCCGTCGCCGCCGGGTGCCAGTGAGACAGATGCTGGCGTTCAAGAGCGGCGTGAACGGCGCGATCGGTTTTTTCGATGGCCCGGGCGACATCCGACAAAAGATGTTCGCCGAGGTTTTCGATCCCAATCTTGCTCATGTCACGCCACTCCTGCGGGTCGCTGCTCCGTTACGGCTTGTAGTTGGAATATCCTGGCCCGGTCTTGTCGTAGACGTTGTTAAGGTCGTCGGGCATGATCACGGCTACCCCGGGGTGGTTGTCGAACACCAGCTTGACCGGCGCTCCAATTTTGATGGTTTCGAATCCGTTTGGAGAAAACATGCCGATAATGCGGACAGCGTCTGCAACAATGAAGGACATGGCGGATTGGGCCGGCAGAGCACGGTCGCCGACCGCCAGGGCCATTGTCGTCACGTAGCCGTCCGCAGGCGCGCGGATCGTGGTCTGCTCAAGTTGCCATTTCGCGTTATCGAGCTGGGCTTGAGTGCTGGCCACCGCGGTATTGATGCCGTTGATCTCCGAATCCAGCGCGTATTTGGCGCTCAGTTGCGCCGCTTTCGCGCCCTGCAGCTGGTAGAGCGTCGTCTCATATTGAGCCTGCACGTCCTGGAGACGAAACTCGGACTGCGCCCCTTCGCCCGTCATGGTCTGATAGTCGGCGAGCCGCTTTGTCTGGAAGGCGAGTTGCTTGGTCAGCCCTTCAACGTTCGCCGTGGCTTGCTCGTAATTCGCCTTGAGTTCCTTGGCTTGCTGCTTGGTCTGAACGAGGGACGCCTGGAGCTGATCGACCGAGTATTGAAACGGAGCCTGCTCGATCTGAAACAGAACAGTTCCGGATTTGACCGGAACGTTCGGCTTGACCGGTATCGCAATGATCTGACCTGCGACGTTCGGTGTAATCTCCACGACCCGCGCTGAAATGACGAAACTGCCGTAGGGGGTCAGAAAATTGAACAACGCCAGGAACACGGCGAGGATGAAGACTCCAACCAGCACGGTCCATGTGCCGGAGGACCAGCCCCATCGCACCAGTTTCAGTTTGGAGAAAACCAGCCAAACCAGGACCAGGTACAGGCATAAGACGATGACCATGATCGGAGACCTCGGGTTTCATCAGGCTTCAATGCGAGTCACGGCAACCTGAAACGTCATTGCTGCGTCTGATTTCTGTTCTTGCTGGCGCCTCTCAAAGGGGCTCCGGTCAGCGACTTTGCCAGGTCGGTCATCTGCATGCAGACGAGAAGGTCGACATAGCTGTCGCTTCCGCCCGCGGCCGCCTCTTGCTCGCAGCTATCCCGGGTGGGGCCGGGATTGGCGAGCCATACGGCGGTCACTTGCTTTCGTGCGGTTGCTTCGTCACGCATGCAATCGTCGCAAGTTTGAGGGTCTGCCAACCCCGTTGCCAGATCGTTTGCGACGTGGCTTTGCACAAGGCCTCCACGTTGAGGGCAGGAACGCGATCGGAAACCGGCGTCGCCAGCTGACCGCCGAGGAGTGCCATTGATAACAGCGCAATCTTCATGACAGCTCCTCCATTCCACAAATGACGCGTAAGCCTGAGACGTTTGGAGACAATCCACCGGGCCGCTTTACGCCCCGATTGGCTCCGCGCGTATCGCTCGCAACTTGATCATTCTAGTTGTAGGAGGCATCCCTGACCTTGATGCAAGTCAATGGGAGACGCAGCCGCCGCTCAATGTCTGACGGCATAAAGCGGCGTTCGAACCGTCAACTGGTAAGCCGGTTTCGGCGTCCATGCGATCTCGGCCGTCACGCCGAACAGGCGATTGTCGTTGTCGTCATATCGGTCCAGGTCGAATCTTACGATAGGCTGGGTAAACGGCTGAAACGGCGTCAGGTTTAGAAGCTGCGCGCCTTCGAATGATTGAATGCCGAGGCGGCCCGTGACTTTCCAATTGCTGGGCCACTGATAGTAGGCGCCGACATAACCGATCGTATTGGGGTTGATCGTCGCCAGCGGGGAATTGACGGCAACCCGGGTGTACTGCACCCCGGCGAGCACTCCTTTGGTCTCGTCCTCGTTCAGGGCGTAGTCAAACTCGAGGATGGTGTTGAGGGACGTTGTGGTGAGCGGAGAGTCCGGTACCGACCGCGTTACGGTCGACTGAAGCGTAATGGTGGGGATCGATCCGCCATTTTGCTTGTAGACGTCGGCCTGAAATCCAACGTTCCAGCTGCTGATCGCAAGCGTCGACCAGTCGGACAGCCCGCTTTGCGATGCGCTGGCGCTGAAGCCACCATACACCGAGACGGCGTCGCTGAGATCCACCGTCAGCGGAACATCCAGGCCGATGCTCTGGCTTGACGGCGACGAGACGGTCGGGGAAGTCGGGAGTGCCGTGAGCCTCTGAAACGCCGCGATGGCCGACGTTAATGAAGAATTGCCGAACCCGATCGAGAGGGTATTGGCAGGCACGGTGGTGTAGATGGTCCTCAGGTCCAGATAGATATTCGGCAGCTGCGAACTGCCATTTGCCTGCCCGTCATCGTCATTTCCGGCGTCTTTGGCCTGGCCCGGTCCGACTCCGCACATCGTCGCAAGCAGGATCACCGTTAGCAGACGGCCGCCTGCTGTCAGGCAGCGTGTCGCAACTAGCGGGTTCCGGTCATCGCAGAACTTGCCCCGATGATCGGTCCAGGAAAACTCCCTAATCCAGGCAGACATCAGCGGCGCTCTTCGAACGGGGGCAGCTTCGGCGCGAAGGCCCGGGAGCCGAGCAGATTAATCCAACATCATCGTTGAAAAAGCAAGGCAGTTACGATCGAACTCACTTGGCGAGAAGCAGACGGCGCGCATGTGAGCTGACCGATGCTGATGGCAAAGGATGCTTATTTTGTGGCGGCATTGTCCGACAACCGTATGGATCGGTGCAAATTTCGTATTGGACTACGAATTGGTAATTGAGGCGCCTGCTCAGCTCACGCGCCGCTCCCGGTTTTCCCAGAATGGCTTGCGCAGTTCGCGCTTGAGAACCTTGCCGGCTCCCGATAGCGGCAGCGGGAGTTTCGCTGATATCGACGCTGCGCGGGCATTTATAGCCGGCAATCCGCGTCTTGCAGAATTCGATCAGCTCGTCCGGCCGAAACCTTCGCGCCGCTCTTGGTCACGACTACGGCGTGGACCAGTTCGCCCCAGCGTTCGTCCGGGATGCCGATCACGGCGCACTGCGCTACGGCAGGATGCTGCGTGACGGCGTTTTCGACCTCGACCGAATAGACGTTCTCGCCGCCGGAGATGATCATGTCCTTGACCCGGTCGACGACGAAAACGAAGCCATGCTCATCCATGTAGCCGCCGTCGCCGGTGTGCATCCAGCCGTCGATCACGGCGCGCGCGGTCTCTTCGGGCCGCTCCCAATAGCCCATCATGACATTGTCGCCGCGCACGACGATTTCGCCGACCGTGCCGTAAGGGCACGGGTTTGTCGTCGGCATCGACAATTCGTACCTCGCAGCCAAGCGTGGCGCGGCCCGCCGCCCGGTGGCGGCCCTTGGCGCGGCCTTCGCCGATATGCTCCTTCCAATGCAGCAACGGTTGCGATCGGCGACAATTCGGTCATGCCGTAGGCTTGGGTGAATTGCGCGTTCGGAAGCGCCGCAGTGGCCCTGCTCGAGCACAGCCTCGCTGATCGGCGAAGCGCCATAGATGATATTCTTCAATGACGACAAGTCGTAGGAGCCGAGCGCGGGATGATCGACCAGCATCTGGATCATGGTCGGGACCAGAAGCACGTCGGTGACGTGCTCGTTTTGAACCGCGGCCATCATGCCTTCCGGGGTGAACGCCTGGATCATGACATTGGAACCGCCGCTGAGCAGCAGCGAATACATCGCCGCGCCATTGGCGAGGTGGAACATCGGCGCGGCATGAAGATAGATGGCCGAGCTTTGAAAAAGGCCTTCGCCGAGGGCGTTCAGCGCATTGGCCATGAGGTTGCCGTGGCTGAGCATGACGCCTTTCGAGCGGCCGGTGGTGCCGCCGGTGTAGAAGATGCCGGCGAGGTCGGCAGCGGTGCGCATCGCATCCGGCATCGGCTCGCTGCGTGCCAGCAGCGCTTCATAGCTTTCCATTCCGGCCGGTACGTCGCCATCGTCGGCATAGATCAGCTTCAAATCGGAAATCGCTTTGCCAGCGCGGCGCCCGTCGGGGCAAACGCCTTGTCGACCAACAGGACGTTGGCGCGGCAATCGCGCATCGCATCTTCGTTTTCCAGCGGGCTCCAGCGAATGTTGAGCGGAACGATCACCGCGCCGGCCCATGCCGTGGCGAGGTAAAGTTCCAGATACCGATCGGAGTTCAGCGACAGGATCGCAACTCGATCGCCGGGATTGGCGCCAAGGGAACGAAGCCCCGCAGCCAGCCGCGGCACGCGCTCGCCGATTTCCCGCCAATTCCGCCGTCTGTCACCAAACACTGTCGCAAGGCCGTTGGGATTGATCTGCAACGCGCGCCGTCAATCCATGGGTGATGTTCATCGTTTTCCTCCGCTTGATCGTTCTAGTCTTTGCGGGCGTTGACGACGCCCTTTTTCTTGTTTGCCTTTTTGCCGAGTCCTTCGGTCAGTCGAACGGCGAATTCGCTTGCGATGGCTTCCGCCGACAATGCGCCGTCGCGCTGGTACCAATGTCCGATCCAGTTCAGCGATCCGGCAATGGCGAAAGCTGAGAGCTTGGGGTCGCACGGCTTGATCGAGCCGTCGGCGATGCCTTCGGCGATGTATTTGCGAAAAGTGCGGTCGATGCTCTTTTTGGCGGCGCGAACGATCTTGCGGTTCTTCTCGGTCAGGTCCCGCGGGTCGAACCGCACCAGGCTCGCGCCGAAGTCGGTCGCCATGACCTCGGCATAGGCGCGGATCAGCTTGCGGAGCTTGGCGAGTCCGGTGCCGCCGGCGGCGTTGATCTCGGCGATGAATTCGTCGACACGCTCCTGTCCCAGCGCCCAGCATTCGAACAGGATTTCATCCTTGCCGCGAAAGTAATTGTACAGCGCGGGCTTGGTGATGTTCAGCCGCTCGGCGACCTCGTTCAGGGTCGCGCGGTGATAGCCCTGCTCGAGAAACAGATTGCACGGCCGTTCGCAGCACGGCCTCGCGCTTCTCGTCGCGCGCGCGGCGGCGGCTCTCGAACGGCATCCATGGCGAGGAATCGGAAGAGGGGCGGCGCGCATCCATGTCGAATTTCCGCCCGCGTCGCATTGACTTGGCTGACTCGCTGCGCACGTATATTACCCGCGAGTAATAAAAAGTCCAACGGGTAATTTACGGAGGATCGGATGTCATCTCGCGTGTATGTGGCCGGTGTCGGCATGATCCCGTTCGTCAAGCCCGGCGCCAACGAGCCGTATCATGTGATGGGTGCGGAGGCGACGAAATTGGCGCTCGAGGATGCGGGCCTCGACTACGGCCTGATCCAGCAGGCTTATGTCGGCTACGTCTATGGCGACTTCGACCTGCGGGCAGCGCGCGCTGTATCCGGTCGGAATGACCGGCATCCCGATCGTCAACGTCAACAACAATTGCTCGACCGGGTCGACCGCGCTGTTCCTCGCTCGCCAGGCGATCGAATCCGGAGCGGCCGATTGCGTGCTGGCGCTCGGCTTCGAGCAGATGAAGCCCGGTGCGCTGGGCGCGGTATTCACCGATCGGCCGAGCGCCTTCGACGATTTCGACGCGGCGGCCGACAAGCTCGTCGATGCGCCCGGCGTTCCGCTGGCGCTGCGCTATTTCGGCGGCGCCGGCCTCAGCCATATGAAGAAATACGGCACGCCGCTGGAGTCCTTCGCCAAGGTCCGCGCCAAGGCGAGCCGGCATGCCAAGAACAATCCGCTGGCGCTGTTCCGCAAGGAGGTGACCGCCGATGACGTCATGAACGATCAGGTGATCTGGCCCGGCGTGATGACGCGGCTGATGGCGTGTCCGCCGACATGCGGCGGCGCGGCCGCAGTGCTGGTATCGGAGAAATTCGCCAGCCAGCACGGCCTGCGCAAGGATGTCCGGATCGCTCGCCCAGGCGATGACCACCGACACCGCCTCGACCTTCGGCGCCGGCGACATGATGCAGGTCGTCGGCTTCGACATGGCGCGCGCCGCCGCCAACAGCGTCTACGAGACAGCCGGCATCGGCCCGGAGGATCTCGACGTGGTCGAACTGCACGATTGCTTCGCCCAAAACGAATTGATCACCTACGAAGCACTGGGGCTCTGCCCGGAGGGCGGTGCGGAGCGATTCATCAACGATGGCGACAACACCTACGGCGGCAAGATCGTCACCAATCCCTCCGGCGGCCTGCTGTCGAAGGGGCACCCGCTCGGCGCGACCGGGCTTGCGCAATGCTACGAATTAACGCGTCAGCTGCGCGGCAGCGCTGCGGCAACCCAGGTCGACGGCGCGCGAGCTGGCGCTTGCAGCACAATCTCGGCCTCGGCGGCGCTTGCGTCGTGACGCTGTACGAGCGAGCGTAAGGAGCGGATATGGTCGATCAATCCGCCGTCGGGCGTAGCTTCACGCCGGTCACTGCGCACGTCGAACCTGGACGCCTGCGCTATTTCCTCAACACGCTCGGAGAACGCAACCCGGTCTATCGCGATGACGAAGCAGCGCGTGCGGCAGGGCTATGCCGCGACGCCGGTGCCGCCGACCTATCTGTTCTGCCTCGAAATGATGGATAACGAACGCCCGTTCGAGTTCCTGACCGAGCTAAACATCGACCTTGCCCGGGTTCTGCATGGCGAACAGCGCTTTACCTATCACGCCCCGGTGGTGGTCGGCGATACACTGACGTTCAAGTCGCGCGTGACAGCGTCGCCGACAAGAAGGGCGGCGCCATGACGATGATCGTCGTCGAAACCGAGATCACCAACCAGCACGGCGCGTCGCGTCGCCGACACTGCGCGAACCATCGTGGTGCGGAACTAGGAGGACGTCATGAGCGAAACGACTACAGACCCACCCGGCGCTCGGCGAGCGCGATCGTGCACAAGACGTTCCCGCCGATCACGCGTCATACACTGGCGCTATATTGCGGCGCCTCGGGTGATCACAATCCGATCCATGTCGACATCGATTTCGCCAGGGCGGCGGGGTTTCCGGACGTATTCTCGCACGGCATGCTGGTCATGGCCTATCTCGGCCAGGCGTTGACCGATGCGGTTGCGCCCGTCCCGCATTCGTTCGTTCTCGACGCGCTTTGCCGCGATCACGCAGCTCGGCGCGCGCCTGACCTGCGAGGGGCATGTGACCGAGTTGATCGAGGACAAGGGCGAACGGCGGGCGAAGCTCGCGCTGACGACCAAAGACGAGAACGGCGAAGTCAAGCTCGCCGGCGAAGCCATCATCGCGCTCTGATCAAGGAAACCAAATGCCCAAACTCAAGGGAAAAGTCGCGCTCGTCACCGGATCGGGCCGCGGCATCGGCCGCGCCATCGCGCTCAAGCTCGCGAGCGAGGGCGCCAAGGTCGTGGTCAACGATCTCGATGCCGCGCCGGGTGATGCGGTCGCCGCAGAAATCAAGGCGGCGGGCGGCGAGGCGATCGCGGTCAATGGCAGCGTTTCGGAACCAGGCTTTGCCGATCGCTTCGTCGGCGCCGCGATGGAGAAGTTCGGCGGCCTCGACATCATCGTCAACAACGCCGGCTATACTTGGGATTCGACGATCCAGAAGATGACCGACGAGCAGTTCCAGGCCATGCTCGACGTGCATCTGGTCGCGCCGTTCCGCATCCTGCGCGCCGCCGCCGAGCCGATCCGGATTCTGGCGAAGAAGGAAGCCGAGGCCGGCCGCGAGGTATTCCGCAAGGTCGTCAACATCTCGTCGATCGCGGGGCTCTACGGCAATGCCGGGCAGGCAAGCTATTCGTCGGCCAAGGCGTCGCTGGTCGGATTGACGCGCACGATGTGCAAGGAGTGGGGACGCTACAAGGTCAACGTCAATTGCGTGGCCTTCGGCCTGATCAACACCCGCCTGACCCAGCCGATCGAGGCGCAGCAGAAGACCATCGATGTCGCCGGGCCGCGACATCAAGGTCGGCGTCCAGCCCCAGATGCTCGACGCCATGGCCAGCATGATTCCGCTCGGCCGCGGCGGCACGCCGGAAGAGGCGGCCGACGCGGTTTATCTGTTCTGCAGCCCGGAATCGAACTACATCAGTGGCCAGGTGATCGTCTGCGGCGGCGGTCTCATCATTTGACGCGAGGGTTCAATGCAATATCGCTCATCCTGGATGACGGAGGAACTGGACGTCTTTCGCGACCAGTTCCGCAAATTTCTCGCCAAGGATCTGGCGCCGCACGCCGAGGCCTGGCGCGATCAAAAGATGGTCGATCGCTCCGCCTGGCGGGCGCTGGGCGAGATGGGCGCGTTGCTGCCGAGCGTGCCGGAAGCCTATGGCGGCCTCGGTGCGACCTTTGCCTACGACGCTGCCGTCATCGAGGACATCGAAAGCTGTCGTGCCGGAAGTCGACGACCGGGGTCTCGGTGCATAGCGCCATCGTGGCGCATTACATTCTGAATTACGGATCCGAGGAGCAGAAACGTCGCTGGTTGCCGAAAATGGCGAGCGGCGAATTCATCGGCGCCATCGCCATGACCGAACCCGGAACAGGCTCCGATCTGCAAGGCGTGCGGACCACCGCGCGAAAGCAGGGCAATAATTATGTGATCAACGGCCAGAAGACATTCATTACCAATGGTCAGGCCGCCGACCTGATCATCGTCGTCGCCCGAACCGGCGGGCCGGGCGCCAAAGGCCTCTCGTTGATCGTCGTCGAGACGGAGGGCAATGAAGGCTTTCAGGCGCGGGCGCAACCTCGACAAGATCGGCCTGCACGCCTCGGACACCTCCGAATTGTTTTTCGACAATGCGGTGGTGCCTCCCGAAAACCTGCTGGGCGGCGAGGAAGGCAACGGCTTCGTTCAGTTGATGCAGCAATTGCCGCAGGAGCGCCTCGCGCTTGCCATCGGTGCCGTGGCCTCGATGGAGCGCGCGATCAGGCTGACGAGCGATTACACCAAGGAGCGCAAGGCGTTCGGCCAGCCGATCATCGAATTCCAGAATACCGCTTTCAAGCTCGCCGAGCGCAAGACGGAAGCCATGATCGCGCGCGTCTTCGTCGACTGGTGCGTGGAACGCCTCGTCGCCGGCGAACTCGATACCGTCACCGCTTCGATGGCGAAGTGGTGGTGCTCGCAGAAGCAGGTGGAGACCGCCGACGAATGCCTGCAGCTTCACGGCGGCTACGGCTACATGCAGGAATATCCGATCTCGCGGATGTTCGTGGATGCGCGCATCCAGAAGATCTACGGCGGCACCAACGAGATCATGAAGCTCTTGATCGCGCGATCCCTGTAGCGGGCGTCGATGCCTCCCAGAATGCCGGCCGCCTCTGCGGCCGGCCAATGATCGGGAGCGAAGATAGATGTCGATGGTTCTCATCGAACGGCGCGGGTCCGTCACGATCCTGACGCTCAACAATCCCGCGCAATACAACGCGCTCGGCGGCAGCCTGCTGAACGATCTGAACCGGGCGCTCGACGCGGCTATCGCGGATTCTGCCGTGCGGGCGATTATGCTGACCGGCGCGGGCAAGGGCTTTTGCGCCGGGGCGCAATTGGGCGGCGGCAACACCTTCGAGTGCCGGAGGGCAGATCGGCGACAACATGCGCGCGACCATCAATCCGGTGATCGAGAAAATGCGCGGCTCACCCAAGCCGATCGTCGTCGCCATGAACGGCGCCGCCGCGGGAGCCGGCGTCGGTATTGCCCTGGCGGGCGATATCGTGATTGCGGCGCGCTCTGCGCGATTCATCCTGAGCTTTGTCCGGCTCGGAGCTGCGCTTGATGGCGGAACATCGCTGTTTCTCCAGAGGTCGATCGGCGTCGCGCGCGCCCGTGCGCTGGCGCTTCTCGGTGAGCCGCTTGCGGCCGAGACGGCGGAGCAAGTGGGGCCTGATCTGGAAGGTCGTGGAGGATGCCGATCTCCTCGACGAGGCTGTGGCCGTTGCGCAAAAGCTTGCGGACGGACCACCAGTCAGCATCGGCCTCATCAAAGGTCAGATCGAATCGGCGTGGAATTCATCACTGGCGTCGACGCTCGACGACGAGGCCTCGTCACAGGCGCGCGCCTTCGTCACCGAGGATTTGCGCGAGGGGGCCGCCGCTTTGTACAAAAACGTCCGGCGCGGTTCACCGGCCGATAGCGGCGCGGTTTTGCCTCACCATTTGGACACTGATTGAAAACGCGAACCGCCCGGTCACGCGCGCGGCAGGCGATAGGGATTCACAACCAGGATCCGAATGCGGCGTCGAGCAACACGCCGGCGATGAGAAGCGTGAGCTGCAGCAACGAAGCAAAAAAGTTGGCAAGCGCCGCTTGTCTGGTCGGCGACCGATAAAGTGCGATGCTTTTCCACAGGAACAGGAGACCCGCCGATTCCAGCACCCAATCCATAAAGAGGCCCTGCGCCGAACCACAACGGCACCAGCGAAACCAGGACGAGCGCCGTAGTGTGGGTCAGCACGGCAACGGTCCAAGCCGAGGTCGGGACCATGATCGGTAGCATCGGCACTTCCGCCGTTGCGTAGTCTTCGCTCCTGACGGCGGCGAGGCTCCAGAAGTGCGGCGGGGTCCAGAGAAACAATACAACCGCGAGAGCCAGCGGCTCTGGCTGCAGAGAAGAACCGACGGCTGCTGCACCTGCGAGCACTGCGAAGCTGCCGGCCAGTCCACCCACGACGATATTCCATGCGGTACGACGCTTGAGCAACACCGTGTAGATAAAACCGTAGGTGAAGGCGCCGAGAAAGATGAAGAACGCCGAAAGACTACCGGTGGTGAATTCCGCAAGGAGCAAAGAGAGAGCAAGCAAGATGAGGAAAGCGACCGGCCACCCGGGGCCAGACCGCAATGCGCCGGTGGCGAACGGCCGTGAATTCGTACGTAGCATCAGGCGATCGTGGTCTCGCTCGTGGTAATGATTGAAGGCACCGGCCGCGCCGGATGCGCCGATTACGGCGATCGCAAATCCCACGACCTCAATCCAGGATAATCTCGGCCCGCTTGCGGCTGCCATGCCGGCGAGGGCGGTCGCCGCGATTGCGACTCCGATCCTGAGCTTTAGAAGCGAACAGGTCGTCTTGATGGCGGCAATCATAATCCCGTTTCCCCCCGCTTTCGGTTGACCGCCGAATTGCAGCAGCCCGAAGCTGCCGCCGCCACATTATTGGGGCAACCAGCACAGCGGACTTTCAAGATCGTAGAAAACCTGAAAGCAGGCACCGGTCTTGGCGATCGAACCAAAGCCCTCATGATAAGCAAAGGAAAAACTCATGAATTGATCTAGATCAATGTTTCCGCAAAGGTGAAAATGTCGACGTTAAATTAACGGAATCGCGCGATTCCGCGGGTTTTCAGCCTATCCATTGCCGAAATTGAGCTCCATGCGGAAGATGTTGTTCCGGCAAGGCGCTGGAGATACGGTGGATGGGTTGGAAGTCCGCGGTGCGGTTACAAGAATCAGTTCGAAATCGGCGCCGGATAAGGTGGCCGGATTAGGGCGCCAGGGGGAGGAAATCTGATGACTGTGCAGGTAGCCGCCGTAGGGCACGTTCCGCATGAGCACCATTGGGAAACAAGCTGGGCGCCGATGGCGGTGGCTTTCGGTGTCCTCTTTTTGGTCCCGATCGCCTTCGCGTCGTACTTTATTTATAACAGCGCGATTTTGGCGATCCTCTCTGTGGGCGTCGGTGTGCCCCTGCTGATTGCCGGTGTCTCCGGGTGGATTTATCAAGGCGCGACGCAGGAAGGCGTCATATCCGACGTTTCGCCGTTGGGTATCGGTATCTTCATCATCGGCGAGATCCTCATTTTCATTTCGCTGTTTGTCGGCTACTGGACGATGCGGATCACGGCGGGCGTCGATGGCGCGATTTGGCCGCCCGATGGTACGCCGCACATCGGTACCGTCTTGCCGCTGGTGATGACGGCGATCCTGGTGACGTCGAGCTACACTTATCACCGGGCCGAGAACGCCTTCGATGAAGGCGAACTTGGAGGATTCAAAGGCTGGCTCCTGGTCTCGATCGCGCTGGGAATCGCTTTCCTTGGATGCACATTTTATGAGTACGGCCATCTAATCCACGAAGGGTTCATTCCGGGGACGAACTCGTACTCGACGGCGTTCTATTCCCTAACCGGCTTCCACGCCTCGCATGTGCTTGTAGGCCTGTTCAGCTTTGCGGCTGTTCTCATTGCGGCGCTGTTCGGCCACGTGCACAGAAATTTCGTCAAGGTTGCCGGCATCTATTGGCACTTTGTCGATATCGTGTGGTTCTTTGTCGCGTCGCAAGTGTATTTCTGGTAGCGCGCCTCCAAAGAGGCAAGGGCAATGCGGGATCGAGCCAGGCGCTACATGGTTGTTGCGATTTTGACAGCGCTCGCAACCGCGCTTGTGTCAGCGAGCGTGGTTGCGCCGGCGGAGGCGCAATACTTCCGCCGACCGGTGTCGGACCTCAACCCAGCGCTCCTGCAAATTGATGAGAAAAGCGTGCTCGGCAAGAAACTTGATGGTGACACGCGCCTCATCGATTCCAACGGGAAGGAGTTTCGCTGGAACGATATGCTGGGAAAGCCTTTGATTCTGGTGCTCTCCTATTTTACTTGCGACGGCAGCTGCTCGATCATTAACTCGATGCTGCGCGACTATTTGCTCGACATCACCCGCATCCGCGCTGGCGAGGATTTTCGAATTCTGACTCTGTCATTCGACAAGTATGACAACCTCGAGAGTACGGGGGCGTTCCGTCGACATCTTGACCTGACCCGCGAAATGGGCAGCAACTGGACTTTCGCCACGTTCAAGAACGAGGTTGATCTCAAGGCGCAGACCGCCAACATCGGATTCAAGTTCTTCTGGTCGCCGGAAGATCGCGTGTTTCTGCATCCGGGCGCATTTCTTTTCTTTTCGCCTGAAGGTCGGCTGATCCGCGTCCTGTACCAGGATGGCATCGATGCGCGTGACGTCGAACTCGCCGTGCTCGATGCCAAGCAAGATCAGTTTCGGCCGCAGGAGATCGCCAACTTCGCGCTGGGCCTTTGCTACAGCTACAACTACCGGATCGGCAAATATACACTCAATATTCCTGTGTTCGTCGGGCTCGGCTCGGCGCTCATCGGCCTAGCGTCACTTCTCGTATCGATTTTCGTCTTCAAGCTGCGACGGCAAAGAAACACAAAAAGGGGGGCTGCTCATGCGCAAACGGTTTGAAATATTCGCGTGGCTGTTCGTAATTCTACTGGGAAGCGTATCGGGCATCTCGGCCGAGGAGCAGGGCGGGATTGTCAGTCCGACAACTGCCTGGAACCATACATGGGCGGAGGTCCTGATCGACCTCTACGTTATCGGCGGCGTATTCGCCGTCGTCTTGGTGTACATGCTGTTCAAATACCGCGCGCGCAGTCCGGATCAAGTGGGACAGGGCAAGACGCTTAATCTCGACAAGGCGTTGGCATGGGTTCTTATACCATCGGCCATTTTTTTGGCAGACGACTTCCTGCTCGCCGCCAAGGGCTGGACGCTGTGGAATATCCAGCGCGTCGTCCCGCCGGGTGCGATGGAGGTCAAGGTGACCGGCCATCAGTGGTATTTTGATTTCGACTACGGCAACGGCGTAACGACCAACGACCTTATGGTACCGGTCGGACAGCCGGTCGTGCTGCGCATGACTTCGGATGACGTCATCCATTCCTTCGGACTGACCGAGTACCGCCTGAAGGAAGACATGATGCCAGGCCGGATCACTTACCTGTGGTTTTTTCCTGACAAGCCGCTGGTGACGAAAGTGGTTTGCGTCGAGTTCTGTGGCAACAGCCACGCGGAAATGAACGCTGAGGTGAAGGCGCTGCCGAAGCCCGAATTCGACAGCTGGCTGGCTGGAAAGAAGCAAAAGGCCGAACTCGATCGGTCGTCGAGTGCACAGCTGATCGATAACATGCAGTCGGCGCGCTGACGCCCAGGGAGAGAACAAATGACAATGGCAACAACCGCGTCTCTGCCGGCGAAGGCTGGCTTCAACCTTCTATCGTGGATATTTACGACGGATCACAAGCGTATCGGAATCCTCTATTTGATTGGTTCCCTGGCGGCTTTCGTCGTCGCCGGTCTGATGGCGATCGGAATCCGTATCGAGCAGGGGGCAATCGGCGAGTCTGGATTGATCCAGTATTTCGTCGGCGACTTCTCGAAGGATATGCCCACCGGCACGGCCTACAACGTGGCGCTGTATTTCCATGGCGCCGCGATGATCCTGGCCTTCCTCATCCCCGGCCTGACGGGGTTTGCCGCCAACTATCTCGTGCCGCTGATGATCGGAGCACGCGACGTCGCGTTCCCGAGGATCAACGCGCTGAGCCTTTGGTTGTTCTGGGCCGGCATCGTGGTCGCACTGCTGACGTTCGTGATCCCCGACAAGCCCGATATCATGTGGACCGGTTATCCGCCCTATTCGCTGAAAACCGTTGGCAATACCGCATTCTACGTGTTCACGGTGCACCTCATCGGATTCTCCTCGCTCCTCGGCGCGGTAAATTTCCTGGTTACCATCGCCTACATGCGGGCACCGGGAATGGGCTGGAATCAGATGAACATGTTCGTCTGGTCCATCTTCGGCGCCTTCATCATCCAGCTGATTTTCGTGCCGGTGCTGGCCGCCGCCGTGACCCTTCTGTTGCTGGACAAATATGTCGGAACCGGCTTCTTCGATCCGTCTCGCGGCGGGGATGTGCTGCTGTATCAGAATCTTTTCTGGTTTTATTCGCACCCCGCCGTCTACGTGATCTTCCTCCCGGCAATCGGCCTGATGTTTGACATCGTTGCCACGATGGCCAAGAACCGCGTGTTCAACTATACGGCCGCCGTGTATGGCGGGATCATCGGGATTTTGGTCATCTCGGGCGACGTCTGGGTACATCACCTTTACATCGCCGGCATGCCGAACTGGATCCGTATCGGGATGATGGTGACCACGCTGCTCATCTCGGTCCCGGTTGGTATCTTGATGATCTCGCTATGGGGCACGCTTTACAAGGGAGCGATCACCTACAGCGTAGCAATGTGGTACGTGGTGGCTTGCCTGTTTCTGATACTTGCCGGCGGACTTACGGGAATTCCGCTGGCAGTTACGTCGATGACCGTGCACCTCTCTGAAACCTCGTTCGTGCATGCCCATTTCCATTTCATCATGGGATTGTTCGCAACGTTTTCAGTGTTTGCGGCGGTCTACCACTGGTTCCCGAAGATAACGGGGCGCTCCGCCGACAGCACGTTGGCCAAGATTGCGTTCATCCTGAACGTGATTGGCACGCAGGTAACCTTCTGGCCGCTGTTCATTATCGGCGTACAGGGCATGCCTCGTCGTTACTGGAATTACGATATGTTTCCCCAGTTCGAGCCCTATCACAGGGTGGCGACGATCGGCGCATTCATCACCGCTGCCGGCGTTACGCTGATGCTCATCGGTTGGATCAATTCGGCAATCCGCGGACCGCGTGTATCGAGCAATCCATGGCGCTCGAAATCGCTGGAATGGACCCATACGGAAAGTCCGCCCGGCCCGGGAAATTTCCTCAAGCCGGTGCAGGTAGCTGCCGATTGGACGCCGTACGACTATAACTGATGTCGCCGGGCGGAGTGGGGCGTGCAGATACCTCACTCCGCCGGCCAAGGAATGCCTCAAGGGATGCCTACTGCACAAGTCAAGGGCAGATAAGGATGAGCTATGCAGTCAATCGACCAAAATAAGGGGCGAGATCTACGTTGGATCACTCTGGTAGCCCTGCTGGGGCTATCCGCGGTGGTTTACGTCAGCATCATCTACAAGATCATCAAGTTCGGTCCGTAGTGTGATGGTATCAAAGAGCGATCTGCCGCATATCATGGCAGTGATCAACTCCGCCACGATTGTCGTCCTCCTGACTGGCTACTTCTTCATTCGCAGAGGAGACAGGGCGGTCCATCGCACTTGCATGATCATCGCATTGATCCTCGGTGCGGCGTTCCTGGGTATCTATCTGACCTATCACTTCAGCGCCGGCCTGGCGAAATTTGGCGGCTACGGCGTCGTTCGCCCGATCTATTTTACCCTGCTGGCCATTCACGTCGTGATGGCGCTCGTGATTACACCGCTGGTACCGATCACGGCATACCGTGCCTTGCACGGGCAGATCGAAAGCCATCGGCGTTTGGCAAAATGGACCTGGAGCAGTTGGCTATTCGTGGCGGTGTCGGGCGTCGTGGTCTATGTGATGGCGGTGCACATTTATCCCTACGGTGGAGCGTAGCGTGGCCGACATAGCAGGCTTCGACCATGCGGGCGACTTTCGCTGGCGCAGCGCGGCGGAGGCCAGGCGCGGTGTTGGCGTCGAGCCGAGAGCCTGGGCGGCGCTGGCGGTCGGATCGCTGGCCGTCGCCGGCATTTTTGCTGCCCTGCTGGCTGTTTCTCGTCTGCCCGGAATTGAACGGGTATTTCCATGGCCCCTCGGTTTCTTCGCCAAGGGTCTTGTGATTCACGTGGTCTTCTCGTTCGTTATTTGGTTTGTGGCGATGTTCGCGCTGCTGACCTCGCTGGCGACCGTCGAGATTTCGAATGATCCTGTTCGCCTGGATATTCTGGGTCGCATCGGTGCTGCACTGGTGAGCTTGTCGTTCCCGATGCTGTTTCTGCCGGCTTTTGTCGGGGCAAGCGAAGCCTCTTTGAACAACTATGTTCCGGTCATCATCCATCAAGGCTACTACGCAGGACTCGGAGTGCTCGCGCTCGGCGTTCTCCTGCCGGTGGTCCGGTTGTTCGCCAATCTGCCCGGCCGATCGGGCCGGCTAAGTCCGTTGGCTGTCGCCATGACCGCGGGCGGCGTAATTTATGTTGCTGCGCTTGTGTGCTTTGCGGCTGCGTTGACACTCGCCTGGGGTACGCCGGTCTCGATCGGCCTTAACGAGCATCTGTTTTGGGGGGGCGGTCACATTCTGCAGTCCCTCTATTGCGTCCTGATGTTGATCTGCTGGTATGAGCTGAGCCGCGCCAGCTTTGGCGACGATATCGTCGATCCGGAAGTTTTTCGAACCGCGGTGATGCTGCTGGCGCTGTTTTCCGTATTGGGGCCGGTATTTTATCGGATGTTCGAGCCATTTTCGGCATCGCAGAACGAAGCGTTCACGAAGCTGCAATTCGTGCTGGCCTTACCCACGCTGATTGTGGCCGTTGGAGGCCTGGTTGGAATTGTTCGGCGCAGCCGGCGCGCACCACTGCCCTGGCATAACCCTGCATTCGCCGCGCTGGTGCTATCGGCGCTGGTATTCGGCATCGGTGGCGTGATGGGCTTCCTGGTTGGCAACGGTGATACGCGAACCCCTGCCCACTATCATGGCATGATCGCCGGGGTGACGGTGGCTTGCATGGGTATGCTTTTCGCCTATTGTTTGCCACGGCTCGATCGCCCGGTAGCGGCAAACCGGGCGATCCGCATCCAGTTGTATCTTTTCGGCGTTGGTCAGTTAGTGGCCAGCATCGGACTGTTCCTGGCGGGCGGCTACGGCGCGCCGCGCAAGATGCCAACGGAAGCAGGGCGGCTCTTGAACGAAGCGGTCGTCGGCATGTACTTGAACGGTATCGGCGGGCTTCTTGCTGTCATCGGCGGTGTGATGTTCGTCATCATCGGCTTGGCGGCCTTGGGTCGGAGGTCCGTTAGCGGACGCGCGCGGAGGCCGGTCGCTGCGGCGGCACTGGACATTTAGCAAGACTGCCGCCGTCGTGAACGTTGACGAACAGCAGTAAAGCTGTTGCCGAGTGGCGTCGCTATGGGGCTGATTGATGTCGCGCTGGCCGAAGAGTTCGAAATGGGCATTGATAGCTACGCTCGCTATCGCCGCCACCGGGCTTGCGGTTGTTTACGTTCCCAATGCATTTGAGCGTCTGCAAAGCGAGCGGCCGGTCCCCAAGACTGCTTTTGCCGATGAAGGCGGCAGCGAGATCTCGCTGGATGCGTTCAAGGGGAAAATCGTCATCGTCAATTTTTGGGCCACCTGGTGCCAACCCTGCATGAAGGAGATGCCGTCACTCGATCGACTGGCTGCCCGATTACCATCCGAGAGCTTTGCGGTCGTTGCAGTCAACGAGGATCGTGGTGGTGTTGCGGTGGCCAAGCCCGTACTTGAGCGCATTGGAGTGCGCGGTCTGGCGTTTTATGCGGACCCCGGCGGCCACCTCTCTCGTGATCTCGGAGTTCGTGGATTCCCTACGACTGTTCTGATCGGTCGCGACGGCAATCTGCTGGGCAACCATGAGGGGGAAGTCGATTGGGATCAGAAAGGTCAAATATCATATCTCCTTTCGCTTCCCTAAAACGACATCTTGGTCGCTGCTGAATTGCTGTTCAGGAGACCGGGACCCGTCGACCAGCTGGCGAAGCTGATCGGGAATTCTCTGCTATGAGAATAATCGAAAATCGTTGCGCGATTTTGCCGAGCCGTTGAAAAGGAAAATGTTCGAACTCTCAGCCGCGGCTTTGGCCGTCGAGCCAAAATTGATCGGCGGACGCGATCATAGGCTATATGGACGCCTGGCCGAAGGCGGGCGAACGACGCTTCAATCGGCGCAATCGAATGTTTCAGGGCATCGACAAAGGTGATGCGCAATTTGTTCAGTTAGGCCGCGGCACGGCGGGTGTCAATATTTCCCGCCGAGCCGCGGCGTCAGACTCTCAGGCTCTCACTTGAAGGGGATTGCGTACATCAACCCGCCCTTGCTCCAGGTCGCGTTCAGGCCGCGGTTGAGCTTCAGCGGGCTCGCTTGTCCCACGTTGCGCTCGAAGATCTCGGCGTAGTTACCGCCCGCTTTGATGGCCTGCACCATCCACTTGTTGTCGAGGCCAAGGCGCGATCCGAGTTCTCCGGAGCTGCCGAGCAGTCGCTGGATCGCCGGCACGTTGCTGGATTTTGCCATTTCATCCGCGTTGGCTGAGGTTACGCCGAGTTCCTCGGCCTCGATGAGACCGTAGTGAAGCCAGGCGATGATGTCCGTCCATACGTCGTCGCCGTTGCGCGTGAATGGCCCGAGGGGCTCCTTGCTGATCGTCTGCGGCAGGACGAGGTAGTCGGCAGCGTTCGGCGCCGCCGTCGCAACCGCGCCGGCGAGCGCGGAGTTGTCCTGGGTCATGGCATCGCATCGTCCGCCGAAAAACGTCTGGTACATGGTGTCGATGCGATCGAACACCAGCGGCTTCCATTCGATTCCGTTGGCGCGGCCGTAGTCGCCGAGCGTCACCTCATGGGTTGTTCCCTGCGCGACGCAAATGGTGGCGCCATTGAGCCCCTTCAGGTCTTTCACGCCGCTGTCGCGCCGGACGACAAAACCCTGACCATCATAGAAATTGACAGGTCCTTGCCGCAGGCCGAGGGTTACGCCGCGCAGGTAGGTCTGCGTCGAATTGCGATAGAGCACGTCGATCTCACCCGACTGCAGCGCGGTGAACCGGTTTTGCGCGGTGAGCGCCACATAGCGTACCTTGTTGGCGTCGCCGATAACTCCCGCTGCCAGCGCACGGCAGTAGTCGACGTCGAGTCCCTTGTAGTTGCCTTGCGAGTCGGGCGCGGAGAATCCGGCAAAGCCGGCGCTGACGCCGCATACCAGCGTGCCGCGCTGTTTAACCGTGTCGAGTGTTCCGGCGGTTGCCGCCGAACACGCTGCAGCGAGCAAACCTGTAGCAATGATGATTCGTTTCATTCTGTACCTCCTCCTATTGACCAACAGTTTTCAATACGCTGTCTACGGCAGAGCCGAGCCTGTCAACGATCATATCGAGGTCGTCTGATGTCGCGATGTAGGGTGGTGCGAGCAGGACGTGGTCGCCGCTGCGGCCGTCCGCCGTTCCGCCGCCCGGATAACAGGCGAGGCCGCGTTCGAACGCGGCAGCCTTGATTCGCTGGTTGAGCTTGAGGCCAGGATCGAACGGCTCGCGGCTGCCGCGATCGGCGACCAGCTCGATGGCCTGGAACAGGCCGCGCCCGCGGATGTCGCCGACGTTCCGGTGATTGCCGAAGCGCTCGGTCAACCGTCGCTCGAGCTGACTGCCGAGATCCCTGACGCGCTCGAGCAATTTCTCCTCGCTGATAATGCGCTGCACCTCGAGCGCCGCCGCGCAGGCCAGGGGGTGCGCCAGATATGTGTGTCCATGCTGGAAGGCTCCCGAGCCCTGCCGGATCGTGTCGATGATATCGGCGCTTGCGAGCATCGCGCCAATTGGCTGGTAGCCGCCGCCGAGCCCCTTGGCAATGGCCTGGATGTCGGGCGCTATGCCCTCCTGCTCCCATGCGTGAAGCGTGCCCGTGCGGCCCATGCCGCACATCACCTCGTCGAGGATGAGCAGGGCGCCGTGCCGGTTGCAGATGTCGCGCACGGCCTTGAGGTAACCTTCGGGCGGCGGCACGCATCCGGCGGTGGCTCCGACCACGGGCTCGGCCATGAATGCGGCCACCGTGTCGGGGCCGAGGCGCTGGAATTCCGCCTCCAGTTCGGCCGCCAGCCGCGCCACGAAATCAGCTTCGGATTCATCGTCGCGCTTCTCGTGATACGCGAAGGCGGGTGTCACATGGCTGAAGGCCGACGACAGCAACGGTGCGTAGGGTTCGCGGCGCCAGGCGTTTCCGCCTGCCGACAGCGCTCCGAGCGTATTGCCGTGATAGCTCTGGCGGCGCGCGATGAAGCGCTGGCGTTGTGGCTGACCACTTTCGATAAAGTATTGCCGCGCCAGTTTGATGCTGGCTTCGATCGCTTCCGAACCGCCGCTGACGAAGTAAGCGTAGGCGAGGCCGCCGGGTTCATCGCCGACGAGTTGCTCGGCCAGCGCCTCTGCCGGCTCCGACGAGAAGAAGCCGGTATGCGCGTAAGCGAGCTTCGACGCCTGCCTGGAAATGGCCTCGATCACGCGCGGATGCTGATGTCCGAGACAGGAAACGGCCGCTCCGCCGGAGCCATCGAGAATCCGGCGGCCATCCTCGGCAACGAGCCACACGCCATCGCCGCCGATGGCCTTGGGCGGCGTTTCACGCAGGTTACGATGCAGCACGCGGCTGTGACTGGCACCCATGACTTTCAACCTTTCTCAGCAACGTATTGTGACATCGCCGCGAGGCGAGCTTCGGTCTCTTCGAGGCGCTGCCTCGCGCCCGCGCCACCCAGCACAAACGTGACCGCGGCAAGCGACTGCGCGATCGCAATCGCGCCGGTCAGGCTCGGAAAGAATCCCGGCGAGGCGGCCGCTTCGAACAGAAGCAGGTGGTCGGCGCCCTCAGCCATCGGAGCGGCGACAGTATCGGCGATCGCGATCAGCGCAGCGCCGGAACGATGGGCCGCGCGCGCTGATGACACGCTTGCGGTCGTATAAGGCGCAAATCCAACGACGACGACGGCATCGTCAGCGCGGAAGGCGCCGAGGTCAAGGTCCTCGGGACCCGAACCGCCAATCAGTTGCACCGCATCAGGCCGGAACAATCGAAGCTCGTAATTGAGCAATTCCGCCACGCCGCGGCAGCTTCGAAAGCCGGCAATCCAGATGCGTTGCGCCGCGTGCAGGGCCTTGGCTGCCCTTGCCACGGCGCCCGGCGAAATGCGGGCAAGGCCTGCCGCTTCAGCTTTGAGCTTGTCGGCAACCAGCATGATGTCCGAATTGGGACCCCGACGCCGACCCTTCGTTCGGTCGGAGAAAGGAAAGGGTTGCGCGGGCCGGCGCGCCTCGGTCAAGGCGGCGCGGAGTTCGTCCCATCCCGAATAACCTAGCGCCTTCGCCAGCCGGGTGAAGGAGGCCGGGTCGGCGCCCGCCACGGCGGCCAGGTCGCGCATCGAACGTGTCGTTGCGTCATAATCATTGGCAGCAACGAACCGCCCGACCTCCCGTAACCTTGTCGGCAGCGATGGCAAAGCGCTGCAAAGTTGGTTGAGGGGCGAGGGCTTGGACTGCGGCTGAGTCATGAAACATATGTTGCATAAAATGTAATTTTGTGCAACATATGAAATGCGCTTCGTCAGCGCATGGCCGAAGATCGCTGCTGCCAGAAGGGTCCTTGTGCTGTGACGACATCCATGCCGGAACCTGCTCGCCGCAAGCGGTTGCCCATTTCACTGAGCAACGAGCGCCTCGCAGGACTTTTCTGGCAGATCTTGGTGGTGGGGATCGCGATCGCTGCGGTCGCGTGGCTCTGGTCGAATGCCGTTCACAATCTGTCGGTGCGCCGCATCTCGACCGGGTTTGCCTTTCTCGGTCGCGAGGCCGGGATGCCGATTGCGGACGCCTGGATCGCCTACAGCCCCCAGAACACCTACCTGCGCGCATTGATCGTTGGCGTCGTCAACACGCTCCGTGTCGCCGTCATCGGTATCGTGCTGGCGACCGTGGTCGGAACGATGATCGGCATTGCGCGGCTGTCGTCCAATTGGCTGCTGTCCCGGCTGGCAGCGGTCTACGTGGAGGTGCTTCGTGATATTCCGCCGCTGCTGCAATTATTGTTCTGGTACGTGCTGATGCAGGGACTTCCGGCGGCCCGCGTCGCATGGATGCCGATCTACGGCGTATATCTTTCAAATCGAGGCCTGGTGCTTCCGTCGATTCCGATCGAGGAGGGAAACCTCTGGGTGATCGTCACGGCCGCGGTCGGATTGATCGCATCGTATGCACTGCGCCGGCGACAGATCGCGCGGCAGCTGCTGGACGGCCAGCCGCGCCGTCTCTGGCCTTACGCGGTTGTATTGGTAGTCGGACTGCCGGCGCTGGTGTCCTGGGGGCTGGGCGTATCCTGGGCCATCGTCATGCCGGAGCTGCGGGGCTTCAATTTTGTCGGCGGGTTGACGCTGGCGCCGGAATATTTCGCGCTTCTGGTCGCGCTCGTCACCTATACCTCGGCCTTCATCGCCGAGATCGTGCGCAGCGGCATTGAGGCCGTTCCCAAGGGCCAATGGGATGCCGCCATGGCGCTCGGTCTGCGCCGGAGCTTTGTTCTTCAGCACATCGTCATGCCGCAGGCACTTCGCGTCATCATTCCGCCGATGACCAGCCAATATCTGAACCTGACCAAGAACTCCTCGCTGGCCGTCGCGATCGGCTATCAGGACATCGTGTCGATCGCGAATACGATGCTGAACCAGACCGGCCAGGCCATCGAAGCCATCGCGCTCATCATGCTGGTGTTCCTGACCATCAGCCTCGGCATCAGCCTGTTCATGAACTGGTATAATGCGCGCATTGCGCTGGTGGAGCACTGATCGATGTCGTCAGTGACGGATGCGCCCGAAAATCCGCTTCCCTTCGGTCGGTCGCGATCGCGCACGGCCGGAAGCGGCGGCGCGATCCGATGGCTACGCGCCAATCTGTTCTCGTCGATTCCCTCGAGCGTCATCTCCCTGCTGCTGATCTTCCTGCTCGCAAAGGCGTGCGTGAGCTTCATACAGTGGGGTTTCTGGAACGCCATCTGGACCGTTCCCGACAATCAGACCAACACCTGTCGGGCGATCCGTGGGCTTGGCGCCTGCTGGGCAGTCATCCCCGAGAAGTTTCGTTTCATTCTGTTCGGGACGTATCCCTTCGATCAGCAATGGCGGCCCGCTCTTGCGATCCTCGCGTTCATTGCGCTCTTCTTCCTGTCGAGTCGTCCCAGCTGGTGGCGCAAGGAGCTCGTGCTGGCGTGGGTCGCAGCACTGGTCGTGATCGGCTTGCTGATGTGGGGCGGCATCTTCGGGCTGGCCTATGTTTCCCAGGATCGCTGGGGCGGGTTACCAGTGACGCTGATCCTGGCAACATTCGGGCTTGCCCTCGGCTTTCCGCTTGGGATCGTCGTCGCGCTCGGCCGCCGTTCGAAGCTGCCCGCGATCCGGTCGCTTTGCGTGCTCTATGTCGAACTCATCCGTGGCGTTCCGCTGATCAGCCTGCTGTTCATGGCGAGCGTCATGTTTCCGCTGTTCATGCCTGACGGCGTCAACATCGACAAGCTGCTCCGGGCCCAGGTCGCGTTCGTGCTTTACGCAGGCGCCTATCTTGCGGAAGTCATGCGCGGCGGCTTGCAAGCTGTTCCCAGGGGACAGCACGAGGCGGCCGATGCGCTCGGCCTCTCGTACTGGCAGAAAAACGGCCTGATCATTTTGCCGCAGGCTATCCGGCATGTGATCCCGCCACTCGTGAATACGTTTCTCGCGTTCTTCAAGGATACCAGTCTGGTTCTGATCATCGGCATCTTCGACCTGCTGACAACAGCGAAGACCGCCATCATCGATCCCGCCTGGCAGTCGTTCAGCGTCGAGGTCTACGTGTTCGTGGGACTGATCTATTTCGTTTTCTGCTTTGCCATGTCGCGCTACAGTCGGCGTCTTGAAGCTCAGGCCAGGTCGACGTGACGGGCCGGGCATTCGCTCGTTGAGACTCGGAAGCCAACCCGGATCAATCCATCGTCCCCTTTATCCGGCCGCGAAAGAGCGGCGGGAGCGGAGAGTCTAGGCGTGAGCCAGTACCTTGGCCTGCACCTTGAAGTCCGCGCGAACTCCAGGCCGATGCCCGAAGAGGCACGGTAATGCGGCGCGACAATCAAGATGAGAATCCCGCGACAATCAGGATGAGAATGCGCCGCTGCTGGGGTGACGAAGGGAGGGCGTAGCCCGACCGGAGTTACCCCAGCAGCGGCGTCGACGCCCGAAGGGCCTCATTTGGCGGTAACGGCGGCTGGTAAAGGATCGGTTTTCTCCTTCGAGAGGACCAATTCTTTGGCCGGCCGGCATGTCACCGATCAACAAATGAGGCTTTTCATGAACTTTCGTCGCAATCATTCGCCAGCCGTCGCCGGTGCAAAGGCTGGTTTCAGCACATCCGCCGCCTACCGATTTGAGAAGGATCCCCGACTTCCATCTCAAAAGAAGGCGCGCCGCGAACGTCGCCGAGCTGATCCATTCGCCGGTGTCTGGGAGAACGAAGTCCTCCCGATGCTGAAGGCCGCACCTGGGTTGAGGCCGATCGGCGTTTTCGAGGAACTTTGCCGTCGGCATCCGGAACTGCTCACCGGGACGCGGCGGACGCTTGAGCGGCGGATCAGAGCATGGCGAGCAGTGAACGGCCCGGATCGGGAGGTGATCTTCCGCCAGGAGCATCCGCCGGGCCGCATGGGGTTATCGGACTTCACCGAGGTCGCCGATCTTGGCGTCACCGTTGCCAGCCAGTTGTTGGACTGCCGGCTTTATCACTTCCGTCTTCCCTTTTCCGGCTTCGAGCACGCCCACGTCGTGCTTGGCGGCGAAAGTTTCGTCGCACTGGCGGAAGGGTTGCAGAACGCCCTGTGGTCGCTGGGCGGGGTTCCCGAACAGCACCGAAGCGACAGCCTCTCGGCCGCGTTCCGCAATCTCGGCGCCGACGCCAAAGAGGATTTGACGACACGCTACGAGGCGTTCTGCGGCCATTACGGCATGACGCCGACCCGCAATAATCCCGGCGTGTCACACGAGAACGGCTCGATCGAAAGCGCGCATGGCCATCTCAAGAGAGCGCTGGCAGATGCCCTGCTGCTGCGCGGCTCGCGCGACTTCGATGATCTTCCGGCCTGGCGGGGTTTTGTCGATGAGATCGTTGGCCGCGGCAACGCGCGCAATGCCAAGCGCATCGATCAGGAGCGGATGGCGCTGAAGAAACTGCCGGACCGCAAGACCGCCGACTACGAGGAGGTCAACGTCGATGTCACGACATCCAGCGCCTTTACGTTGCGCAAGGTGTTTTACTCGGTCCCCTCCCGACTGATCGGTCACCGGCTGCGTGTGCGTCTTTATGACGACCGGCTCGAATGCTTCCAGGGCGCAACGCACATCGTCACCTTGCGGCGCGGGCGAACGCAACCAAACGGCAAACATGGCCATGTCATCGACTATCGCCATGTCATCCATTCCCTGCGCCGCAAGCCGATGGCGCTGCTTAATCTGGTCTATCGCGCCCAGCTCTTCCCCCGCCGCGCCTACGCCCTTGCGTTCGACGCCTTGCTCGCTGGAATCGGCGAGAGACCAGCCTGCCGCATCATGGTCGGCCTTCTGGCGCTCGCACACGAACGCACCTGCGAGGCGGAACTCGGTGCTGTGCTGCAAGCCACTCTCGACGACGGCATCCTGCCGGATCTCAAGGCGCTGATCGAGCGCTTCCGCCCGAAGGGCATGGCACTGCCAGTCGTCATCGTCACGCTGCCCTCTCTGGCCATCTACGACCAAATCACCGCAACCGTGGGAGAAGCCGCATGAACGCGACCGTCAAGATCGACGCCGCCCGTGTCGAACTGCTGCTCAGCGAACTGCGCCTGCCCGGCATCAAGATGATCTGGGCCGCTTTGGCGGAGACCGCCGACAAGGAAGGCTGGCCCGCCGCACGCTTCCTGGCTGCGCTGGCCGAACAGGAGATGGTGGAGCGCAGCCGGCGCCGCTTCGAACGTCATCTGGAGGAAGCGCGACTGCCGCCGGGAAAGACCTTCGACGCGTTCGACTTCGATGCCGTGCCGATGATCCCAAAGGCGCAGGTGCAGGCGCTCGCCGCCGGGGACGCCTGGCTCGAAAAGGGCGCCAATCTCTTGTGTTTTGGCCCGCCTGGCGGCGGCAAATCGCATCTGGCTGCGGCGCTCGGCATGGCCCTGATCGAAAAGGGTTGGCGCGTGTTATTCACCAGAACCACCGACCTCGTGCAAAAACTCCAGATCGCGCGCCGCGATCTCGCGCTCGAAGCGGCGATCGCCAAACTCGACAAATATCACCTGCTGATTTTGGACGATCTCGCCTATGTGACCAAGGATCAAGCCGAGACCAGCGTTCTGTTCGAACTGATCAGCGCCCGTTACGAGCGGCGATCGATGCTCATCACCGCCAATCAACCATTCGGCGAATGGGGCAAAATCTTCCCGGATCAAGCCATGACGCTCGCGGCCATCGATCGCCTCGTACACCACTCCACGATCCTCGAAATGAATGTCGACAGCTATCGCCGGAAAGAGGCTGTCGAAAAGGCCCGTGGAGCCGGACGTCCGCCAACCCGCGCGACAATCAAAGGATCATCCTAATTGTCGCTCCACGACAATCAAATCACGCGTCACGCAAATATCGCTTGCGTTATCGTCGCGCCGCGACAATCATCCTCTCGCCGCGACCGCCGAAATGGCCATCCTGATTGTCGCTGTGTTCCCATCCAGATTGTCGCGCTACACGGTAACGCGTGCCAAACACCATATTGTTCGAAGCGGTGCCTGCATTGTCTGTCGATGGTCTGTTTGACTTTATGAGACGTTTCGTCCTGTATATTCACGCCGTTCTGCGAAAGAGCTGATCCCCGTCTAGGACCACCCTGGCAAGCGTATGACTATCGAGGCAAAATCAACTGTGTTAGGCGAAGCCGCCCCGACCGAGATACGACATGGGCTCGCAGTGCGCTACTGGGGCAAGGGCGCGCCGCTCGTTCTGTTTCACGGTGGGATGGGATCGTGGACGCACTGGTGTCGAAACATCGAAACGCTTGCGCATAAGTTTACCGTCATTGCCGTGGACCTGCCAGGCTACGGCGACTCGATCGATGCAGCGGTTCGAAGCGAGGATGCCTACATTGAGTGGGTCGCCGACGTTTTCTCTGAAATCGTCGCGAGCTTGGCCCCGGCTGGCTTGGTGGGATTCAGCTTTGGTGCCGTCGTTGCGGCGGGAGTTGCGGCACGAACGGCCCGGCAGGTGGGCCGGCTGAGTTTGCTTGGTCCGGGCGGTTTCGGCTATCGAACTGGAAATTCGATTGTATTGAAGAAACTGCCAAAAGGCGACGCTGACCCTGTTGAGGTACGTGAAATTACGGCGTTCAATCTTGGTCAGTGGATGCTGTCATCTGTGCCAGATGTCGACGATCCCGTCATCGACATTCAATTGCGCAATCTTGCTCGTTCTCGCTTTGACAACCGCGAAATCAGCGCCAAGGACAGGCTGGTCCCCGATCTCGCGAAGCTGAGCTGCCCGATCCAGTTGATTTGGGGCGGCCGTGATGTCCTGACTTATCCTTCCATTGGGGTCAGGCTGGACCGTTGCCTTGCGGTTCGACCGGATCTCAAGGCTGAGATCATGCCGGAGGGAGGACACTGGGTCGCTTATGAATGTGCGGACGCAATCAATTCATTGCTCGCGCGCTTTCACTCTCCGGAAAAGTGATGGCAGGTCTATGCGAAGGGCGATCCCGACCGACGCTCAAATATGTCTAGACAATTCAGCAGTTATCCGACGGCTCAGCTCGACGAGCCGGGGGCCAACCTCCGTTTCGAGGCGGCGGCGCTGGAGATAGCGGGCCGACCCGGCGCATCCTATGGACATGACTCCGGAGCTATCGGGCAAGACGAGAGGAACGGCTACAGCGTTGATGTCTGGCTGCCATAACCCCATTACGATGCAAAAGCCCTGCCGATTTACGTCGCGAATGGCCTGATAAATTTCGCGCTCCAGTTTCGGCCAGTGTTCCCGGTAATGTTGGCGCATCTGCTCGAGTACTTGTTCTCGCTCGTCTCTTGGCAGCGCCGCGAGGAGAGCCCGGCCGAACGCCGTGGTGGCAACACGCGCGCGCGATCCAGAGTCAACACGCAGCGTAAGCATGGTGCTGTTGCTATGGCAGGTTTCCAGATGGATCATGTCCAGTCGTTCGCGCTCTCCCAGAGCGACCAAGGCGTTGCAGGAATCCGCAAGCTCTTGCATCGCAGGGCGGGCGACTTTGCGTACGTCGAGGTCTCCCAGGACGGCGTAACCGAGTGTGAGCACAGCCACACCCAGGCGATACTGACGCCGCCGAGGTGAATGGTGTAGGTAGCCGAGCCGCATTAGCGTGTCCGTCAGCCGAGATACGGTGGGCTTAGGCAGGCCTGTTCGTTCGGCAATTTCGCTATTGCCAAGCCAGACGTCCCGCGGAGAAAAAGCGCTCAGGATCGAGAGACCGCGTGACACTGCCGTGACGATGTTGCGATCCTTCGTCGTTCCGGCGATTCGGTTCGGGCTAACCTCGTCCACGACGTCTTTTCCAATCGTTTAGCCGACGATGCCTTGAGACTGTCACAAATCCTCAACGGAGCCGGACTGCAATAGCCCGTTCTTGATATCAGTCGCCAGGCGGAGGAGGGCGGGACTGCCTTTCTCCGCAAGCGCGCGGGCATTGGCCGCCCGGCTAAGGTTGCCGCAGGCAAGCGCCAACACTTGTCCATCATTATGCATCACAATCGGTGTTCCGATTGCGAGAGTATCACGCCGCCAACTGCCGAAAGCAGAGCAAAATCTCGATCGGTCGAGTTCGGCGAACGCGAGCTTAATGTCGTCCCGCAATCGCGGTTCGCCGGATCGACCGCCCAGTTTGGGTGTGACCAGATAGTCAGTGCGCCGTTCGGGTGTTTGCGCCCACAAATAGGCGCGTCCCAGGGCGGTGCTGGCCATGGGCAGCAGCGAGCCAGATCTCACCCGAATGTCCGGAGCCAATGGGGACGCGGCATGCTCCAATACCAGCATGTTATCGCCCTCGACCGTTGCGAGCGTAACCCAAAGATCGAATTCTGTTACGAAGCGCTGCATCAGCGGTCGTGCGATGCGCCGGATAGGTAGTGCTTCAATCAGCGCGAGGCCGATAGCCAGGACCGATGGTCCGGGGCGGTAACTGCTTTGCGCGCCAACGCGGCTGAGGTAGCCGAGAGTTAGCAAGGTGTGAATGAGCCGAGCCACTGTGGTATTCGGCAGGCCGGTCCGCTGTGCGATATCGTGTCGGCTCAGTGGCCCGTCGTCGGGCCGGAACGCGCGCAATATCTCAAGTGATCTCCGCAGTGAGACGACACCGTCGCCACGCTCGGCAATGCCTGCCGACACATGCCGCGGATTTTTGGGCGCCTTCGTGGTTGCGCCAGACACGGGACTTTTCGAGCGCACAGGCTTCGCCGCCATCAATGCTTACTGTCCTTGCCAGACCGGTTTCCGCTTGTTCGCAAAGGCGCGCGGTCCTTCCTGTGCGTCCTCGCTGGCATAGACCTTGGTGTAGACGCGTTTGGCCTCCGCAAGCCCGCGTTCACAGCCGAGATTCATAGTGGCCAAAATGCTTTCCTTGGCGGCGAGCACCGACAGCGGTGCGTTATCCCGGATCTGTTCGGCGAGCGCGCGGGCCCGCGCGCGAACGTCGTCCGGGGTCGCCTCGACATAGTTGACGAAGCCGAGCGCCAGGAAGCGATCGATAGGGATCATTCCGGCGCAAAGAGTCATCTCCATCAACATCGGTTGTGGCAACATCCAGAGTAGTGGCATAGCCCAAGGCGAGCCGCGGCCGAGTTTAGCCTCGGTGATGCCGCCCATCGTACCGGCGAGCCCGACCCGCAGATCGGCGTTGAGGCTCAACATCATGCCGCCGGCGGCAAAATGTCCGGTCATGGCTGCAATGATGGGCTTGCGCACCGCGCGCATACGCTCATGGAATGGATCCCTGACGAGGGAAAGCACGTCCACGCCTCGCTGCGCCTTGATTTCCGCAGCTTCCTTCAAATCCATACCCGCGCAGAACGTTCCGCAATCCGCTCCGGTGAGGACAACGGCACGAATATCGTTACGCTGATCGATCTCTTCCCACAGATCGTATAGACGGTTTGCGGCGGCCACCGATAGCGCATTGCGCCGATCAGGCCGGTTCAGCGTTAGCGTGGCGATCTCGGCATCGACCGCGAAGAGCACAACATCAGTTTCACTCACATTAGACCCCCCAACGAGCACAACCCAGCTTCGGCCGCTGCGGCCGATGCTCGGCAAAGTTGGCACGCGAAGCAGAGGAGGGCAAGTTTCAATTTCACTATGCGGACACTTATTTCAAATTTAATTGACACGGCTTCACCCGGGGCGGAGACTTTCTTCAACGCGGGGGAACTCGGAGGGGGCATGCTCAAACTCGGTTCGATAGAGGGCAAGACGGTGATGATCACCGGAGGCGGCACTGGCCTCGGTCGTAGCTTTGCGCTGCGCTTTGCTGAGGCTGGAGCCACGGTGGCGCTTGTCGCCCGCAATTCCGAACGGCTTGAGGCGGTCGCCGCCGAAGTTCGCGCGCAGGGTGGTGCGGCTCTCGTGCATCAGGCCGACATACGTGATGCAGCGGCTGTGCAGAAAATCGTCGACGCCATCGTGGCGGAAACCGGCCGGCTCGATGTCCTCGTCAACAACGCTGCGGGGAACTTCGTCGCTCGAGCCGAGGATGTGACGCCAAATGGCTGGAACGCGGTGATCGGGATCGTCCTCAACGGGAGTTTCTATTGCGCGCGGGCTGCCGGACGGCAGATGCTGCAGCAGGGTTCCGGAAAAATCCTGAGCATCGTGGCGAGCTATGCATGGGTCGGCGGACCGGGAACGGTTCACTCTGCAGCCGCGAAGGCCGGCGTTGTTGCCATGACCAAGACACTTGCGGTCGAGTGGGGACCGCGCAACCTGCAAGTCAATTGCCTTTGTCCGGGTTTCGTCGACACTGAACAGTCGCGGCAGGCCTTGTGGCCGACCGAAGCAGCGCGCGCAAAACTCGTCTCGCGCATTCCAGCCGGGCGTTTCGGCACAGTCGAGGAAGTGGTTGAGGCCGGGTTCTACCTCTGCTCGCCCGCCGCGGACTACATCAACGGCGAGGTGCTCACCATAGATGGCGGAGAATGGCTCAACAAAGGTGCATTCGTTCTGGCGGAGGCAGACGGCCGATGAACGCCGCACAGCGCCGAGTCGCCTTGGTCACCGGTGCCAGCCGTAACATTGGGCGAGCGATCGCGATCGCGTTTGCCCGCACCGACCATGTCGTTGCCTGCTTTGGTCGCGACCAGGCTGCGCTCAATGAAACCGCGGCAATGATCCGCGATGTAGGATCGCAAGCGAGTGTGCATGTGGGCGATGCGAGTTCCGACGCAGCTCTGGAAGACTTTGCGCGCGCGGCGGCGGAGGCACATGGCGGCATCGACGTCTTGGTCAATAATGCCGGTGTGATGCGCGAAGTCCGTGTCGTCGATATGCCGCCGGCTGAATTCCGCAAGGTAGTGGACGTCAATCTCACCGCTTATTACACGCTGGCCCGAGCAGCTTATCCCGAGTTGCGGCGCCGACGCGGCGTCATCGTCAATATCGGCTCGCTGTTCGGCTCCCTCGGCGTCAGCGCGGCGGCGTCCTATTGCGCTTCCAAGGCAGGCATCGAGGGCCTTACGCGGGCGCTCGCAGTGGAATGGGCGCGAGACGGCATTCGTACGTTCTGCGTTGCGCCCGGCTATGTCGAGAGCGAGATCTCGCGCGCTACCTTGGCGGATCCGGAAAGACAGCGGTTGATCGTCGGGCGTATTCCAGCGCGACGGGTCGCCGTTCCCGATGAGATCGCGGAGTTCGTGACGTTTCTGGCTTCGCCAAAAGCTGGGTTTTTCACTGGCGAGACGATTGTGGTCGACGGCGGCCAGCGCATTCAGGTTTGAGAGAGGTATCGTGGAAGAAGCATACCAGGACTTCGGACTCGATCACGAACACGTGCAGTTTCGCGACCAGTTCCGGCAATTCGTCGCTGACCGCCTCGCGCCCGTCGCTCGGCGGGCCGAGGCCGACCATGTCTTTCCGCTCGAAGTCTACGACCTGCTGCGAGAGGCCGGCTATCTCGGTATCAACTATCCCGAAACGATTGGCGGAGGAGGTGGCGACCTGCTCATGGGCTGTCTCTTTTATGAGGAGCTCACGCGCGCGGCAGCCGGCGTATCGGCCGGCGTCTTCGCCCATCAGCACCTTGCTCTCGGCCCCATCGTCAATCTTGGGACCCCTGAGCAGAAAGCCGAGTTCCTAAAGCCGGCAATGGAAGGCCGGCGCATCGGCGCTTTCGGTCTGACCGAACCAGATGCGGGAAGCGACATCCGGGGCATCCGGACCAATGCGCGGCCGGATGGGGACGATTTCGTCCTCAATGGAAGCAAGCTCTACATCACCAACGGCACGATCGCCGATTTCATGCTGGTGGCTGCGCGAACCGGCGAGGCCCGGGCCGCGGATGCGCTCACGATATTCATCGTGGATGCAAAGGATCCGGGCATCACGACATCTAACCTCAACAAGGTTGGCAATCATTCTTCATCGACCGCGTTCGTCTCCATTGAGAATATTCGTGTGCCGCGCCGTCGCGTGCTGGGTGAGATCGGTCGCGGCCTGGCACAGCTCAAGGCCACCTTGACCGACGGCCGCATCCTGGTGGCCAACCGCGGTCTTGGCCTCGCCCAGGAGGCTGTCGATCTCATTCTTGGGTACGCGCGCCAGCGAAAGGCGTTCGGGCAGACGATCAGCAAGTTCCAGGGGGTAGCCTTCAAGATCGCGGATCTTGCGGCCCATGTCGATGCGGCGCGGCTGATGATCTATCGTGCCGCGCGCTTGCGGATGGCCGGGCACGAATGCGCGCGCGAGGCGTCGATGGCGAAGTTGTTGGCGAGCGAGATGGCGGTCCGGGCAACGAGCGAGGCGCTCCTGCTCCATGGCGGCGCCGGCTACATGGAGGAAATGAAGATTGCGCAGCTCTATCGCGATGCGCCGGAGGCCTGGATAGGCGAGGGAACCAACGAGATCCAGTTGCACGTGATCGCGCGGTCTCTGGAGTTGCTGTGATGAGTCGCCTCGCCGGTCGCATCGATGAGCTGATCACCGCGCAAGCCGAGCGACGACCTGATGCCATCCACCTGATTCTTCCGGATGGTTCTTTCGCCCGCTATGCGGACACTGCAGCCCGCGCCCGCAGTCTTGCAACCGCGCTTGCGAGTTCCGGCGTCAGGTCGGGTGACCGCGTTGCCTCGTTCATGGGTAATTCGCGGGAGCTCTACGAGTTCTTTGTAGCCTGCGGATTGCTAGGCGCCATCGGAGTTCCACTCAACACGTTAAGTAGCGCTCGGGAGGTCGATCGCATCGTCGCCGATTGCGAACCGCGCGCCTTCATAGCGGAGTCGCGCTTCTTTGATAGCGTGGCGAAGGCTTCGCTTGCCGGTGTCGGTTGCCGAATCATCGTGCAGGGAATAGCCGATGGCTGGACCGCATATGACGAAACGATCAGCGCAACGCCAGGGACGAACATCTTTGCTGATAGTCGGCAGGCCGGCCAGCCAGCGATGATGATCTACAGCTCCGGAACTACGGGCACCCCCAAAGGAATTCTCCTAAGCCACCAAGGTCTGGTCGACAATGCTCGTATGACGTCGGGTGTCCTCGGATATCGCGACACCGACAAATTCATCACGTTGCTGCCGTCTTTCAGCAGCTTTGGTTTCAGCTTCGATTTCGCCCAGGCGGCGCTCGCTGGGGCAGCTACAGTGATCCTGCCGCAGTTCAGTCCGGAGCCCGCTATCCACCTCATCGACCGGTATCGGGTCACGTGCCTCGCGGGTGTGCCCACGATGTTTGCGAAAATGTTCGACCCGTTGATGCTCGGGAGCAGCGATGTATCGAGCCTTCGCCTGATTGACGTCGGCGGCGGCCCCGTTGCGGTTCGTCTTAAGACCGATTTGCGCTCGGTCTACGGAATCGAGACGGTCGAGAGTTACGGTCTGACCGAGATTTCCCCGGTGGCCAGTGTCCAGGCTCCCGGCCGCAATAGCGAAGGAGCTTCCTGCGGTCCACCGTTGCCCGGGATCGAGGTCTCTGTCGTGAACAGTGTGGGTGAGCCGGTTCCGGTCGGCGAAGAGGGCGAACTGCTATTCCGGTGCAAGACGACAATGGTTGGTTACTGGGGCAAGCCCGAGCTCACCGCGGAGACCTTACGCGGCGGATGGCTGCATACCGGCGACATCGGAAAGGTGGATACGGACGGCAACATTCACATCCTCGATCGACTGAAGGACGTGATCGTCACCAACGGTTTCAACGTCTATCCGAAGGAGGTAGAAAACGCTATCTGCGAGCTCGACGCGGTACAGAGCGCGGCCGTTGTAGGCGTGCCGCATACAATCCGCGGTGAAGACATCTGCGCATTCGTGGTGCCGAAACCGGGTGCAGCGCTCACCGAGACCGACATTGTCAGTCATTGCCAGGAATACGTTGGCAAGTTCAAGGTGCCACGCCTTGTTGTGATCCTCAATCAACTTCCGCTCACCGCCAACGGCAAGATCCAGCGCTTTGAGTTGCGCCGGCGCGCCGCCGAAATCGTACCGTTGCCGAAGGGGTCCGCTGATGAACAAATATCAGCTCACTGAAACACAGCTCGCCTTTCACGATAGCATTCGACGCTTCGTGGAGGAGCGCATCGTGCCTCGCGCTGCAGAGATCGACGAGAGCGATCGTTTCCCCGGCGATCTGTTTGACGAGATGGCGAAACTCGGATATCTCGGCGCACCCTATCCGCCAGAATACGGCGGGGCTGGCCTCGACGCCGTGAGCGTCTGTCTGTTGCTCGAAGAAATTTCGCGTGGTTCGGGTGCGGTGGGCAGCTCTTTCAACGCGCACATCAGCCTGTCGTCGTCGGTTATTTTTCATCACGGGTCGGAAACGCAAAAGCAGAAATTTCTCAGGCAGCTCACCTCCGGAAGCAAGTTAGGCGCGTTCGGCTTGACCGAGCCGACTGGCGGCTCCGACGCCGCCGCGTGCCGTACCCGTGCCATCCGCGACGGCGACAAATACCGCATCACCGGCTCCAAGTGCTTCAACACCAACGGGCCAGTCGCCGATATATTTGTCATAACCGCGCGCACAACACCCGGCTCCGAGGCCGGCGATGGGGTGTCGACCTTCATTATCGAACGCGGTGCGCCGGGATTCGTGATCGGCAAGCCCGACCGCAAGATGGGAATGCACGGCTCGCCGACTGCGACTTTGTATTTCGATGAAGCGGAGGTGCCGGTCGCCAACCTCATAGGGACGGAGGGCAAGGGCTTTCGGCAGTTTGCCCAGACGCTCGATCGCGGCCGCATCAACGTCGCGGCATTGTCCGTTGGCCTCGGTCAGGCCGCACTCGAAGCCGCCACTGTCTACGCGCAGGAGCGCAGACAGTTCGGACGTCCGATCGCCGCGTTCCAGGGCATCCAGTGGCCCATCGTCGACATGGCGACGGAAATCGAGGCGGCGCGGCTGCTCACGCTTAATGCTGCGCGAATGTACGATGCCGGTCTGCCCGTGAAGAAGGAAGCCGCAATGGCGAAGCTTTTCGCTGCCGAGGCCTCCATCCGCGCCACCAACGCGGCGGTAGAGGTCCTCGGTGGCTACGGCTATCTGCGTGATCACCCGGTCGAACGTTATCTGCGGGACGCCAAGATGTACCAGATCGGCGAAGGTACGAGCCAGATCCAGCGTCTCGTCATTGCCCGCGAAATTCTGGGTCGGGCCACGCTGCATGACGGAGCTGCGAAATGACCGATCACGAGGTCCTGGTCGAGCGGCAAGGCGCAATCGCCCGCTTAATTCTCAACCGGCCCGAGAAACGCAATCCGCTGGGGCTCGGCTTTACGGCGGCCATGTTTCGCGCGCTTGACGAGATCGAGGCGGACCCGGGAATTGCGGCAGTCGTCCTTGTTGGAAACGGGCCGGTGTTTTGCGGCGGTGGCGACATCATGGAGATCATGAGCCCAGAGCCGACGGACCTCGAACGGGAGTTTGATCTTATTCGCGGCTACAACCGCGTGGTTTCACGGATCTACCATTTTGAGCGGCCGGTGATTGCCGCCGTGAACGGCCCCGCGGTGGGCGGGGGCGCCTGCCTGGCAATGGCGTGCGATATCGCGATTGCCGCAGAAAGCGCGCGCTATGATTTTGCGTTCGGCCGCATCGGTCTTGCGGGTGCCGACATGGGTGCCACGCACTTGTTGCAGCGGTTGGTCGGGCCGATGCGCGCTGCCCATCTGGTGCTGACGGGCGGATCGATATCGGCGTTGCAGGGACGCGACTGGGGGGTATTCGTCGACGTCGTCGCTGCCGACGAGCTCATGCCGGCGGCGTATCGCATCGCTGACTCGATCGCAAGCCAGAACCGTGCAGCGACTGCAATCACCAAACTCGCCATGCGCCGCGGCTTTGATCTCGATCTTGACGCCGCGCTCGAGTACGAGGCGTACCTGCAGAGTTTCGCGTTCCGGACCGAAGGTCACAAGCAACGCATTGCGGCGTTCCGCAGTCGGGGATCGCGCAAATGACCAATGCGGTTCCGTCTGGTCTTGCGTCGCCGTTTCCCCACTTGTTCAGCTCATTCAGGCTCGGCGGACGGACCTTGCGAAATCGTATGGTCATGCCGGCCATTACGACCAATTTTGCCGAGGCGGACGGTAGCGTTGGCGATCGGCTGAGCGACTACCTGAGGGCGCGGGCAAGGGGCGGGTTCGGAACAATAGTCACCGAGAATATCGGCGTTCATGCCAGCGGTCGCGTGCTGCCGCGGATGGTGATGGGGCACGACGATCAATATCTTCCCGGGCTCGCGCGCCTTGCCGACGTCATCAAGCGTGAAGGCGCCGTCGCGATCGCTCAGATCAGCCACGCCGGCAGGCAGACCAAGCGCAAGATAACCGGTCTGCCGCTGGTGTTTCCTTCGCCGATACCATGCCCGATCAACCGGGAAATGCCCGAGGCGCTGACGGTCGATGGCATTCAAGCGATGGAGGACGCCTTTATAGGCGCCGCGATACGGCTGCATCGCGCGGGTTTCGACGGTGTCGAAATCCACGCAGCCCATGGCTATCTAGCGGCGGCGTTTCTGTCGCGATATTCCAACAAGCGAGACGACCTCTACGGTGGAAGTCTCGACAACCGCATGAGGTTCCTCCGAAATATTATCGACGGCATCAAGGCGAATGTGGCGTCTGATTTTCTCGTTTTGGTGCGGATCAGCGCCGAGGAATTCGTGCCGGAGGGCCTCGATGTCGCCGAGACCATCGACATCGGTCGCAGGTTGGAGTCCATGGGGGTTGCCGCACTTTCGATATCGGTCGGCGTCTACGAATTTTTCAACAAGGTGTCGATGGTCTCCGGTGAACCCGAGGGCCAGTGGTTGCACGTCGCCGAGGCGGTCCGCCGCGATCTCGGCATCCCGATCATTGGTGTTGGAAGGATCAAGCGCGGGGAAGTCGCAGAGATGGCGTTGGCGCGGGGCCAGATTGATCTCGCCGCCTTCGGGCGCGCGGCCGTCGCGGATCCCGAGCTGCCGCACAAGCTGCAGGCTCGGTCGGATGAACCCATCATATGGTGCGTCGGGTGCAACATGTGTCTCGGGCGAACGGCGCGGCCTGAAACAATTTGTGCCGTCAACCCGGCTGTTGGCCGTGAGGCCGAGTTTGCGTTCAAGCGGACATCAAATCCGCGGCGTCTGCTGATTCACGGATCGAGCTTTTCGGCGCTGACCGCCGCCTGGGTTGCAGCTTCGTGCGGCCACTCGGTTGTGATCGAGGAGACGGGCGGACAACTGGGCGGGATGCAGGCCTGGCGGTCTCTGGTTCCTGGTCAGGAAGAATATCGGGAAGCTATCAACGCGCTGGCACGACGGGCGCGGCGGGCCGGCGCCGAGATTCGCACCTCTGCGCCGGTACGAGATCCCGGTGCAATCCATTGGGTCGTCCGCCGCTTCGAGCCGATGCCGCGCGATCCGGCACAGCCCGCGCTGGTGACCTATGACATTCTGAGCGGCCGGCGCACGATCGCGAAAGCTCTGCCCGTTACGGTGTTCGGGGATGACCTAAGTTCAGCGGAAGTAGCCATGGTTCTTGCTCATGACGGATACCAGGTGAAGTTGTGCTCCCCAGCGGCCGGCATCGCAGTCGATGCACATCCGGGATTCCGCGACGTTTCATATCGCATGCTGAATGCTGCCGGCGCAAAGGTCGAGGTGGGAATAGCGGAGGTCGCAGCGGCGGACGGTGTGGTTGTGCACGGCAGAAAGCGCGGGCTCGCCTACGAGAGCGAACCGGCATGGGTCGCTGCCGACACGATGGATGAGGCCGATGCCTATATCGACGATGCTTACGAACCGGGCGCAATGACGCGCGGGATCTACGCCGCTGTGGAGCTGGCGTTTTCTCTTGATTGCGAAAACCATAACCGCGTCAGCAATGTTGCTGCGCGGCATATTTGAAGGAGACAGGCCATGAAAGATGTTGTTCGCCTGGGCGCGGGCTCCGGTTTCTGGGGTGACGCGCTGGATCCGGCCGTCGAGCTGATGGAGAAAGGCGAGCTCGACTACATGTCTTTCGATTTTCTCGCGGAGCTGACAATGGCGCTGCTGCAACGCCAGAAGCTCAAGGATCCTGAAGCGGGGTATGTGCCGGACGTCGTCACTTACATGCAGACGCTGATGCCAATGGCGCGGGAGCGCGGGACGAAGCTGATCTCAAATGGGGGGGGCGCCAATCCACGCGCCGCCGGGAAACGCATCGTTGATGCCGCACGCAAGTTGGGTCTGACCGGGCTTAAGGTCGGCATCGTGGAGGGTGACGATCTGCTCTCGCGTCTCGACGGGCTTTTGGCTGATGGCATATCGCTGCCGCACCTTGAGACCGGTGAGGACAACATCGCCGCCATGCGCAATCGGGTTGTTTCGGCGAACGCCTACGTTGACAGCTCCGGCATCATCGAGGCGCTGAGGCGGGGCGCCGATGTTGTTGTTACCGGCCGGGTCTCCGACAACGGTCCCTATGTCGGCCCCATCATGCACGAGTTCGGATGGAGCCATGACGCGGAGCATGCGGATCGCGTTGCGGCGGCCATCACCGTAGGGCATCTCGCCGAATGCGCCTCCGCGGTGACCGGGGGCATGTCGTCGCGATGGGCCGAAATGCCGAGAATGGGCGAGGTTGGCTTTCCCATCATCGAATTCTCTCGCGACGGAACCGCGGAGATCACCAAACTTCCGGGGACCGGCGGCCGCGTTGATCAGTGGACCGTGAAGGAGCACCTGCTTTATGAAATTGGAGATCCCAAAAACTATTTGATGCCCGACGGGGTTCCTGACTTCACCAGCATTCAGCTCGATGAGGTCGGTCCGGACCGTGTGAGGCTTAGCGGAATCCGTGGCCGGGTGCAGCCCGACACACTCAAACTGCTGATCGGGTATTCTGACGGCTGGATCGGCGAGGGGATGATGTTCTTCCCTTGGCCGGATGCGCTCGGTCGCGCCCAGAAGGCCAAGGACACGCTGCTGGAACGCTTCGCTCGGCTCGGGCTTGACGCACAGGCGATTCATTTCGATCTGGTCGGCGTCAACATGCTGCACGGCCCGGCAGCGCCGATGCCGGACTACGAGCTTAACGAGGTCGGGCTGCGCGTAGCGGTCAAGACCAATACCAGGGATGAGGCCGAAAAGGTGCGCCGCGCCTGCTCCAATCTCTGGATCATGGGACCCGGTGGCACGTCGTTCGGGACCCCCATGAAACCGCGACCGGTCATATCGTGCTGGCCGACCTTGGTGCCGCGCGGCGTTGTCGAGCAGAATGTCGAGATACTGGAGGCCTAGATGTCACGTCTTCTTAGAGAAATCGCCTATGTACGCTCCGGCGACAAGGGCAACATCTGCAGCTTTGGGGTCATTGCCATGGCCCCGGAACATTACGAGACGCTGCTGCGCACGGTAACGCCGGCGCGCATCAAGCAACTCTACGGCGATTTCGTGAAAGGCGCCGTTCACGTCTATCGACTCGACAACATCCACTCCGTCAACGTCGTCATGGAGCAGGCGCTTGGTGGCGGCGCTCCGAGCACGCTGCGCCTCGACCAGACAGCCAAGTCCCTGGGTAACGCAATTTTGCGGCTTCCGATCGACGGGACGTCTTGATCATGGCTGTACTACACTCGCAGGTTGATAAAAACGGCGAGGTGTTTAGGCGCAATTGCGAGGCCTATGACCGGCAGCGGGCCGAGATTGCGTTGGCCCGCGCAGTCGCCGTCGCGGGTGGCGATACGCGGGCGCGCAACCGGCATAAATCGCGGGGGAAGCTTCTGGCGCGTGAGCGTGTTGCGGCGCTGCTCGATCCCGGCACGCCGTTTTTAGAGCTTGGCCAATTGGGCGGCCATGGCGTCTACGACGACCAGATTGCGTCCGCCGGAATTGTGACCGGCATCGGAATTGTGTCTGGACGGGCTTGTGCGATTGTCGCCAACGACGCGACCGTCAAGGGCGGCACCTATTATCCGCTGACCATCAAGAAGCACATTCGTGCCCAGCAGGTCGCTCGCGAAAACGGGCTGGCATGCATTTATCTTGTGGATTCGGGCGGTGCCTTTCTGCCGATGCAGGAAGACATCTTTCCGGATGAGCATCAGTTCGGCAGTATTTTTCGAAGTATCGCCGAGTTGTCCGCACTAGGGTTGCGGCAGATCTCGGCGGTGATGGGATCATGCACGGCTGGCGGTGCCTACATCCCCGCCATGAGCGACGAGACCATTATCGTGCGCGACACCGGTACGATCTTCCTCGGCGGTCCGCAGCTCGTGCGAGCCGCCACCGGGACCGTCGTCGACGCCGAGACGCTCGGCGGCGCCGATGTGCATACTCAGCGCAGCGGCGTTGCCGATCACTATGCGCTCGATGATCAGCACGCCCTCGCGCTCGTGCGTGACATCGTGGCACGTCCGGGTCCCGGCGGTCTGGCGCAACCGCCGTTGAAGAGCGAACCGCCGCTCTATGACCCGGCTGAAATCGCGGGAATCATCAGTTCGAATCCCCGTGAGCCGATCGCCGCCCGGGAGATACTGGCGCGACTGCTCGATGGCAGCCGGTTGGTGCCGTACCGAGAGCGCTATGGAACCACTATCGTCTGCGGAACCGGAGCGATCGGCGGCTTTCCGGTCGGAGTAATTATCAACGACGGCGTGCTGTTTGCGGAAAGCGCGCAGAAGGCTGCGAATTTCATTGAGCTTTGTAGCCAGAACGGAACGCCTTTGGTGTTCCTCCACAATATCAGCGGTTTTATGGTTGGGCCTGAGTACGAGGCGGGCGGCATCGCCAAGGATGGCGCCAAGATGATCAACGCCGTTTCCTGCTCGCGCGTGCCAAAGTTCAGCGTATTGATTGGCGGCAGCTACGGTGCCGGAAATTTCGCGATGTGCGGGCGGGCGTTCGGGCCGCGCCTGATGGCGATGTGGCCGAATGCCCGCACGTCGGTCATGGGCGGCGAGCAGGCTGCAACGGTACTGTCGCTGGTCCGCGCCGAACAGTTGGCAAGAGAGCAAAAATCGTTCCTGCCCGACGAGGAGGAAGCTTTTAAACAGCCCATCCGGGATGCTTACGATGAGAAGGGCCGGCCACTTTATGCAGCGGCACGACTGTGGATCGATGCGGTACTGGATCCGATTGAGACTCGAGAATGGCTCGCGCTCGGACTGGCGTTAGCCGCCGGTTCAGCCAAACAGCAGACGCGGTTTGGCGTCTTTCGGATGTGAGCACATGATCGAGCGCGTCCTGATCGCCAACCGGGGAGAGATCGCCAGCCGTATTGCGCGGACGTGCCGACGTCTCGGGGTGGAGTATGTGACGGTGCATTCCGAGGCCGATGCTTGCTCGCAGCACGGGTTGGGCGCAATCGCAAATGTTCTCATCGGTTCCGCGCCAGCTTCAGACAGTTATCTGCGTGCCGATCGGATTATCGCGGCGGCGCAGGAGACGGGCTGTACAGCCATTCACCCCGGTTATGGCTTTCTCGCGGAGAGCGCTAACTTCGCGCAAGCTGTGGTGGATGCGGGCCTGATCTTCATCGGGCCGGATGCACGCGTCATCTCTCGGATGGGTGACAAGGCCGAGGCAAAGCGTCTGATGGCTGCGGCCGGTGTCCCGGTTCTTCCGGGCGCTCCCGATTCCACCGACGATCCGGCCGTCGTGAAGGCATGGCTCGCCGACATCGGTCTGCCCGCCATTCTCAAGCCTGTTGCCGGCGGCGGCGGCAAAGGCATGCAGGTAGTCAACGAATTGCGCGACGTGATCCCGGCAGCCGAAACGGCCATACGGCTTGCACGGGCAAACTTCGGCGACGGGCGTCTGCTGGTGGAACGTTATATCTCTGGTCCGCGCCACATTGAGGTTCAGGTGTTCGGCGACCTCAACGGAAATGTCGTCCATATGTTCGAACGGGAGTGCTCGCTGCAGCGACGCCACCAGAAGGTGGTCGAGGAAGCGCCGGCTCCGCTTCTTCCGGCGAGGTCGCGCCAAGCAATGCTGGACGCGGCTGTCCTTGGAGCCCGAGCCATCGGCTACGTCAATGCAGGCACTTTCGAGTTTATTCTCGACCGGGCCGGCTCATTCTATTTTCTCGAGGTAAATACGCGGCTCCAGGTCGAACATCCCGTCACCGAAGCGATTACCGGTCTTGATCTCGTCGAATGGCAACTACGCGTCGCTTCGGGAGAGCGACTTCCGCTCACGCAAGAGGAGATCGGATGCCGTGGCCATGCGATCGAAGCGCGCGTCTACGCCGAGGATCCATGCGCCGGATTTCAGCCGTGCCCCGGACGTGCGCTGGGCATCGTCTGGCCGCCCGGCCTGCGCGTGGATGCGGCCCTGAGCGATGCCGGCGACGTGCCGCCATTCTACGACCCCATGGTGGCGAAGCTCACCGCCTGGGCCGACGATCGCGCGGGCGCATTGCTCGCTCTGCGCGATGGCATTTCCGGTACCCGCCTGGCGGGGCTGACGACCAACCTCGGCTTTTTGCGGCGTCTGCTGGCCCATCCCGAGGTTGCGGCCGGACGAATGGATACGGATTTCATCGAGCGTCACATCGCAACTTTGTCGGGAGCAGAGGCTGTTCCGGCCGCCGCTGCCGCGGCAACCGCCATATTCCGGGCGATGACGGCGCGTGCAGCGCAGCAATCTCCTTGGGGCGGACATGGCGGTCCCTTCGACCGGCGACATCTCGATCCCGACGCGCCCCTTGGACGCCAGACGTTCTACCACCGAGACAGCCCGATCGAAGTGTGTCTTTGTGCCGAGACATTGGACGCCTTGACTGTGAGGATCGCGGAGCGCGGGTACATCGTAACGGCCGCGTTCGACGGTATATGGTGGCAAGGCACCGTTGACGGGGCGACGTGGTACGCGCTCGCCGTGCAGGAACGGCTGGAGCTCGTGGTCGGCGGTGATCGCGTCGTGCTCACATTCGCTTGCGCCGCCGATCTGGTCGGCTCGGAAGGCAGAAATGCGGCGATCGCGCCAATGCCCGGCGTTGTCGTGGTCCTCACCGTGGTTGTGGGCGATCGCGTCACCAAGGGCGCCGTGGTTGCTGTCGTCGAAGCGATGAAGATGGAGAATCAAGTTCTCGCGCCATTTGCCGGCGTGGTGCAGGAAGTGCGGTGCCGCAAACAGGAGACGGTGATGGCGAACCAGATTTTGGTCGTCATTAGGCAAGACGAGCCGGTGGAAGTGCGGTGACTATGTTTCGACCGGGAATCCGGAGGAAGTGCTTTTAACCAGGAGGAGGAGGCGAAAATGACTAAATCTGCCCTACGAATGTTAAGCGCTCTGGCGTTGGCCTGCATGGCCGGGGCCGCTCAAGGACAAGGAACTGGAGATACTATAAAGATCGGTGTCCTCAATGACCAGGCCGGCCCCTACGCCGATGTTGGCGGCAACGGCTCGGTTGTCGCGGCGAAGCTCGCCGTCGAAGATTTCGGCGGCAAACTTCTCGGCAAGCGCATCGAAGTTATCGCAGCTGATCACCAGAACAAACCGGACATCGCCTCCGCCATTGCCCGCCAATGGATCGACACTGAGCATGTCGACCTCATCGCCGATGGCGCCAGCTCTTCGGCTGCCCTGGCCATTCAGGAGGTCGCCCGCGACAGGGGCCGGGTCTTCATTGTCAGCGGCGCAGCATCGTCCGACTTCACCGGAAAGGCCTGCTCGCCGACCGGATTTCACTTTACCTACGATACCTATGCTCTGGCGAACGGGACGGCCAAGGCGCTGGTCAAGCAGGGCGGTGACACCTGGTTCTTTCTCACTGCCGACTACGCATTCGGTCATGCGCTCGAGCGCGATACCGCAGCGTTTGTGGTCGCCGGCGGCGGCAAGGTTCTCGGTTCGGTCAGGCACCCGCTCAATACCAGTGACTTCGCGTCCGCGCTGTTGCAGGCGCAGGCCTCGAAAGCCAAGGTCATCGGCCTCGCCAATGCGGGCGCCGATACCATCAACTCGATCAAGCAATCGGCCGAATTCGGTATCGTGCGGGGCGGGCAACGCCTTGCCGGTCTGCTCGTCTTCATTACCGATGTCCATGCGCTCGGACTGCAAGCTGCGCAGGGCTTGGTGATCACCAACTCGTTCTACTGGGACAAGACCGAAAAAACGCGGGCATGGACCAAGCGCTTTATGGCAATGAACGACGGTCGGCTGCCGACCATGATCCACGCCGGAACGTACAGTGGCGTTTTGCACTACTTGCGCGCCGCGCAAGCCGTCAATAGCACCGACCCAAAGGTGATCGCGGCCAAGATGCACGACATGCCGGTCAACGATATGTACAATGACAACGTCGTCATCCGCCCGGACGGACGCGTGCTGCACAAGATGTTCCTGATGCAGGTAAAGTCGCCTGACGAGTTCAAGGCCAAGTTCGACTATTACAAGGTGCTTGCCGAGATTCCGGGCGATCAGGCGTTCCGGCCGATCGAAGAAGGCCACTGTCCGTATCTCGAGAAGAAATAGGCAATAAAGCAGGGAGATCGAGAGTTGCGGTCCGTTGTGGTGCGACGAGAGGAAACGTCCCTGCAGAGATGCCGGAAGGGTTTCGCCGGCGTCACACTCGAATGCACTCGATGGGTTTGTGGAGCGCTACTGCCGTGTACTGAACCGGGCCGTCGGATCGGCTTCCAGCCGAAGCCGCCGACCCGGTAAACACGCAAATATTCAGGAGGACGCAGTTTGCTTCAGGTGTCTGCACGCAATTTCAGACCAAGTGGGCGCTTACCGGACGCCGATCCGAGCCGCCAAATATCCGGTTCAGGGACAGAAAATGTATCCTGATCTTAAGTCGCGCTCTCATTCGCTGTACGATCGTGCCTTGTCGAGCCTGCCCGGCGGCAACACGCGTACCACCGTCTTCATGAAGCCTTATCCAATCTATGCCGCGCGCGGCGAGGGCTGCCGTGTCTGGGATGTCGACGGCAACGAATTCATCGACTGCATCAATAATTTTACCTCGTTGATCCACGGTCACGCGCATCCGTTGCTGGTGGAAGCCGCGACGCGTCAACTCGCGCTCGGATCTGCGTTCGGCATGCCGACCGAATCCGAGATCGATCTTGCGGAACTGCTGGCATCGCGATTGCCGTCGGTTGACCAGGTCCGCTTCGCAAATTCGGGAACCGAGGCGGTGATGATGGCGCTGAAGGCCGCCCGAGCATTCACAGGCCGCCCGAAAATCGCCAAGTGTGAGGGCGCTTATCATGGGTCGTACGATTACGCCGAAGTGAGCCTAGATCCGACGCCGGACGCATGGGGTCGCAACGCTCCGGTCTCGGTCGCGTATGCCAAGGGCACGCCGGACAATGTGCTGGCCGATGTCGTCACGATTCCCTTCAACGATGTCGAGGCCGCCATCAGTCTGATTCGGGAACATGGCTCGGAGCTTGCCTGCGTGCTTGTCGATCCGATGCCCAACCGCGCAGGCCTTGCGCCGGCGGATCAGGCCTATCTGGAGGCGTTGCGCCAGGTCACCCGCGAAGTCGGGGCGCTGTTGATCTTCGATGAGGTCATCACGTTTCGCCTGGGATATCGCGGTGCGCAAGGGTTGTGGAATATCGATCCCGACCTGACGACTCTGGGGAAGATCATCGGCGGCGGCTTTCCGGTTGGCGCCATTGCGGGCCAGAGGGAATTTATGGCGGTGTTCGACCCCAGCGCCGGCAAGCCGGCGCTGCCGCACGGCGGGACCTTTTCCGCCAATCCGGTGACGATGCGCGCGGGTCTCGCCGCGATGGAATTACTCGACGAGGCGGCGTTCGCGCGTCTCAACGACATGGGGGAGGCCGTGCGGACGGGTATCGATCAGGCCTTCCGCCGCTGCGGCGTTCCGGGCGGCACGGTCGGGCTTGGTTCCCTGCTGAAAATTCATTTTGCAGATCGTCCGATCCGCGACTATCGATCGGCCTATCTGACCGAACAGGAAGCGCGGCGACAGGTCGTTTTCAGCCGGGGGCTTCTCAACCGGGGCGTGCTGGCTGCAGGGTATGGTCTGATGGCATTGTCAACGCCAATGACCGATGCGGATATCGATGCGATCGTCGCGGCGGCGTCGGGCGCGCTCGAGGAAGTGTCGGCCTCGATCTGACCAACGTGACCTAACCAACGCGAACTTTGCCGGCAGGAGCGCATGTCCCCCAAGATCGATCCCATCACGCGATCCGTCGTTCAGCATCGTCTGAGTTCGATCGTGAAGGAAATGGGCGAAGCCATGCTTCGCACCTCTTATTCGCAGATCCTCAATTCCAGCCGGGATTTTTCGCTTGCGATTTGCGACACGCGCGGGCGCATGATCGCGCAGGCCGACCATATCCCGGTGCATGTCGGCGCGCTGCCGTGGGCCACGCTTGCGGTCGAGCAGCGATTTGCGGATGTCCGGCCGGGAGACGTTATTCTGCTCAACGATCCCTATCATGGCGGTAGCCACTTGCCCGACCTGACGGCGTTTGTGCCAATTTTCGACGGTGAGCGGCGTTTGCTCTGGACCGTCGTTCGCGCGCACCAGAGCGACATCGGCGGCGCCACGCATGGCGGCTACAATCCGGCCGCTACCGAGATCTTTCAGGAGGGACTGCGCGTCCCGCCGATCAAGCTGTACGAGGCCGGACGTTTGCGCGACGATCTGCTCGACCTGCTGGCCTTGAACATCCGCAACCCCCGGGAGTTTCGCGGCGATCTGGCGGCGATGGTTGGGGCGGCGCATCTGGGCGAACGCCGGTTGTCGCGCCTGTTTGCGGAATTCGGCGCACCGGTCGTTGAGGCGGCGGTGGAAACGATCCTGGATGCGGCCGAGCAACAGGCGCGGGCCGTCGTCTCGACATGGAAAGACGGCGTATTCTATGGCGAGGCGTTCCTCGATGACGACGGTCATGGCCGCAACGACATTCGGATAGCGGCAAAGGTTACCAAGAAGGGCAGCGACGTCGAGGTCGATCTATCGGAGTCCGATCCGCAATCGACCAGCTTTGTGAACTCCTCGCATGCCAACATGCAGGCTGCCGTGGTAATGGCCTTTGCCTATCTGATCGACCCCGATATCCCCAAAAACGCGGGGGCCTTGCGACCGCTCAAGGTGATTGCGAAGCAGGGCACCGTTGTCTGGGCCGATCCGGGGCTTCCGGTGACCCTCTGCACCAGCCATCCCTCCAACGAGATTGTCGAGGCAATCGTCAAGGCACTATCGGCCTCGTGTCCGGACCGTGCCATGGCGGGATGGAGCCGGCGTTTCCGGATTGCGATCCAGGGTGAAGATCCGCGCACTGGCCGGAATTTCATTTGGCATATGTTTCAGGCTCGCCCGGGCGGCGGCGCTTCATCAGGAGGCGACGGGTGGTCGTCGATCGGCGAATGGCACACGGTCGGCGGCATCAAGTTCGGAAGCGTCGAAGTTGCCGAGGCGCGGTTTCCCTTGCACTTCCGTCATCACGAATTTCGTGCCGGCTCGGGCGGCGACGGACAGTTTCGCGGCGGTCTCGGCGTAGCGCTCGATCTGGTGCTGGAGACTTCGAAACCCGCGCTTGCCAACACGGCGGGCGATGGCGTGCGCCATGGTCCGTGTGGAATGCTGGGCGGCAAGGATGGCGTTCCCCACGATTATCGCCTGATATCGCGGGATCGCGCCCCGCGCGTGTTGCGCACCAAGGAGGTCGGCATTGAGATTCGTCCCGGCGATTGCCTCGAAATACGTTCGTCCGGCGGCGGCGGTTGGGGATCGCCCGCCTTGCGATCCGAGCACGCCCGCCAGCGCGACCGCGAGCAGGCCATTGTCAGCGACGACGCGATAACCGGGCAGGGCTCCTGAAAATGTTTACGATCGGAGTTGACGTCGGAGGAACTTACACGGACGTGGTCGCCATCGATCAGGCCGGAAAAGCCGTCTTCGCGAAATCGCCGTCTACGCCAACTGACCAGTCCGTTGGCGTCATGGCCGGACTGGAAGAACTTGCGAGAAGGTTGAAGGTAACGCGCGAAGAGATGCTCGCAAAGACAGACCGGCTGGTTCACGGGACAACCGTCGCGACCAACGCTTTGCTGGAGCGGAAAGGGGCGAAGGTTGCGCTCATCACGACGGAAGGCCATCGGGACGTGCTCGAAATGCGCGAAGGTCTCAAGGGAGACCGATACGATTTGCGCTCGCCGCCGCCCGAACCGCTGGTACCGCGCGAGCTGCGCTTCGGGGTCAGGGAGCGGCTCAAGGCCGACGGCGCTGTCGCGACGCCGCTCGACGATCAATCGCTCGGAGACGCCATCGCAGCCATCCGGCGCTCCGGTGCCACCTCGGTGGCCATTTGTTTTCTCCATTCCTACCTCAACCCGGCCCACGAAATTGCCGCCGCCCAGCGTCTGGCGCGCGAACTGCCAGGCGTCAGCATTTCCAGGTCGAGTGATGTGCTGCCGCAGATCAAGGAATATGAGCGCATCTCGACAACCATCGTGAACGCCTATGTCGGGCCGCTGGTGCGGCACTATTTGACCAATCTGGAGCGGCGTCTCGTCGAAGCGGGTTTCAAGGGCACCCTGTTCATCATCCTGTCCCATGGCGGCATGGCTCCGGTCGAGGAGGCGTCGCGGCTTGCCGCGGGCACCGTGCTGTCGGGACCCGCCGGCGGCATTTCAGGCGGCCGGCGATGTGCCGACCTCCTGGGTATTCCCGATCTCGTGCCGTTCGACATGGGCGGGACCAGCACGGACATCTCGCTGATTTCGGAGGGCCGCGCGTCGCTTTCCGCAGAAGGTACGCTCGCCGGACAACGCATTGCCTTGCGCAGCCTCGACATCGCCAGTATCGCGGCAGGGGGAGGGTCCATCGCCAGCGTTGACGCCGGAGGAACGTTGCGTGTTGGCCCGGAAAGCGCGGGTTCAGTGCCGGGGCCGGCCTGCTATGGCAATGGCGGGAGCGCGGCAACTGTTACCGATGCCAACGTCGTTCTCGGCTATCTCGACGCCGACGCCTTTATGGGCGGAAAGCGTCCGCTTGACCGCGCTGCGGCCGAAGGTGCGGTCGATCGGGTTGCCGCATCGCTCGGTCTGACGCGGCTCGATGCGGCCGCCGGTGTCTACCGCATGATCAATCTGAAGATGGCCGACGGCATCAGGCTGATGACGTTGCGCCGTGGCGTCGATCCCCGGCGGTTTGCGCTCCTGAGTTTTGGCGGCGCCGCCGGCTTGCACGCCGCCGAGGTTGCGCGCGAACTGGATATCAAGCGGATCATCGTGCCGTTGGCCGCATCGGTGTTGTCGGCGTGGGGCATGTTGACCAGCGACTTGCGCTACGAAGTGAGCCGGACGCATTATGGCACAGGCTCTCGCATTTCGGCGGACGAGATGCGCAAGCTCTTTGCGGAGCTGGAACAACAGGCAGCCGGTCGGCTTCGCTCCTGGTTCGACGGACCCATGACCGTGGAGCGATCTGCGGAAATGCGCTACGGCGAACAGATTTTCGAGATCGACGTCGCGCTGGATAACCTCGACTGGAACGGGGTCTCGCTGGTGGACCGAATCGAAGATCGTTTTCACCGCCGCCACGAGGAGCTCTACACCTACGCGTCACCCAATCAGGAAGTCGTGTTCGTGAACGCGCGTGTCGCGGCGGTGGGGAAGGTGTCGCAACGCGGAGGCGATCTGAGACCTGCGACATCGGTCTTGGGGTGCTCGCCGCGCGCGACGCGTCAGGCCTTCTTTGGTCAGTGGCGGGAGGTTCCGGTTTATTCGCTCGACACCCTCCAGCCCGGTCACACTTTTATGGGTCCCGCGATCGTCGAAGCCGAGACCACAACGGTCATCGTCGATACCGGCGATCGGGTAACCGTAAACTCGCTTGGTTGGCTGGATATTGCGCTGGCTTGATGCGGAGTCGGTGTCGGATCGGAAGGATACCAGTTGGGATAGGGAATTTGTGCGATGAACACTCTTATAGTCGGTGGCGCCAGTCTGGTTGGTTCCGTTACCACCGAAGAACTTCTGAGATCCAGCGCGGCGACCGGCAGGAAGCCGCAAGTCAGCATGCGCGGCGGATTGCGCCGGCTACGGGATTGGCGAGATAGCGCTCTGAAGCGGGTTTCCGAATAGCGTCGCCAGCGCCCCTGCAGACAGATGGAGATAAGTGATGGCCAACGGCATTTCAGAGATACCGGATCAACTGGCTGAGACCGTCGCGGTGGATCTACAGGTTACCAGGACGTTTGAGTTGCTGCCTTCGTTGCTTCAGGCTGATCGTGCCGTTGTTCGGACCGGGAGATTGTTGAACGTCGATTGTCTGCTTGGCCCGGTCAGCGGGCCGCTCCTGGTTTCAATTCGTCAGGGGCTAATCACCGAGGTATCGCCCGCGTTAAGGCCTATGCCTTCCTGGCGTTTCAGTTACACGGCCTCCTCTTCAGCCTGGGTCGAATATTGGCGTCCCGAGCCCAAGCCCGGCTGGCACGATCTCTTGGCGCTGACAAAGAAAGGAGAGGCATCTCTCACGGGCGACCTGTATCCGTTTATGACCCATCTTCAGTACTTCAAGGATCTATTGGCCCTCCCGCGGTCCGCAACCTTCGGAAAATCAGCATGACTGGCCAATTGGAACCGATAACCGGCAGGTATGTCCGTTTCGAGATCGAAGGGATTATGCATCGTATCTATTTTGAGGAAAGTGGATCGGGAATTCCTCTGGTCTGCCTGCATACGGCGGGATCGGATGGAAGGCAGTGGCGTCATCTGCTCTGTGACGATGAACTGACCAGGCACTACAGGATCCTGGCTTTCGATATGCCTTGGCATGGCAAGTCAAATCCGCCTGACGACTGGGCTGGCGAGGAGTACCAGCTTACGACGGCAAGCTATACGCAAACAATTCGTGCGTTCTGCCGCGCACTTTCGCTGGAGCGTCCGGTAGTGATGGGATGCTCGATTGGGGGACGTATCGTCCTAAATCTCGCCATCGATCACGCCAGCGAATTCCGCGCGCTAATCGGGCTTGAAGCGGCGGATTTTCAGCAGCCCTGGTACGATACGAACTGGCTTCACAGATCTGACGTCCATGGCGGTGAAGTATGTGCGGCACTGGTGTCAGGACTCATCGCGCCGCAAGGACCTCCGAACGCACGTCGGGAGACGCTTTGGGGTTACATGCAGGGTGGGCCGGGCGTCTTCAAAGGCGATCTGTATTTTTACCGAGTTGATGGCGATCTGCGTGGAAGGATCGACAAAATAGACACGAAAAAATGCCCGCTCTACCTGTTGACCGGCGAATATGATTTTTCCTGCACGCCAGAAGATACACTTCGGACGGCTCGTGGCATTCCTGGTGCTCATGTAACAATCATGGAAAGGCTCGGCCACTTCCCCATGAGTGAAAACCCGAACCAGTTTCGCCGCTACATCGAGCCCATTCTTTATCAAATCCTTAGGAGCGAGACGGCCGCGAACAAGAATCCGTGAGAGGGTGCCGCCGACGCCGCCGGCCGAACCACTCTCCGGTTCATTATCGCTACTCGCCCCACGTTGCTCGCAAGGTTAGTTAGCGCCCGATTGAGATTAGCTGCCGCCTGCATCCGATATGGCAGCAGTAGGGCGCACCCAAGCAACAAATTACGAAATCCGGGTGGCTGGGGGTTCGAATCTCTTGGGGTGCCATTCCACGCGTTGGTACGATATCGCCACCCGGATCGTCCTATGGCCGCCGGATGCCGCATCCAGCGCCAGGCCGCAAGGGTGGAACCGCGCACGGCTTTGCTCCCGGAGGCAACGCACTGGCGTTCCTGGTACATGGACCGTATAATTTCAGGACAACTTGGTGGTAGCGCGGATGTTCATTTTCGCAGTCAGATTAGGCTTCGCATTCGTCGTTGCGGCGCTCTGCCTGGGCGGGAGACCGGCCCACGCCCAATCAGCCCCGGTGACATATTGGACCCCGGGCTGGCTCGGCTTCGGCGGCAATCTGAATGCCGGCCAGGGTGCGAATGCTGACGGCAACTTTCCGGGCTTTGGCGGCAGTGACGCCAGCGGCTTTTCCTCGATGCGCTACAATTTTCCGAACGGCTGGTTTGTTGGCAATGAACGCGGCGGCATGGGCTTGAGCAGCGGCATCAACCAGGCTGGCGCGTTCGGCTCGCTCCTATTCTGAAGGCGTGCAGTTCGGCTACAACTTCAAGAACGCTCCGGTCACGGTCTATGCCGGCTTCGACACGTTGAAATACAATTCCGCCATTGGTGGCGCTTTTTCGCCCTTCAACTCCACGCCCAGCACGGTGCCCGGCTATGGCGCGCATGCGGGCGTCGAATTTAAGCCGACATCGAATCTCAGCCTGTCGCTGGGCTTTGGCTACACCCAGCAGTCGGGTCACATCGACAGCGACACCAAATCGCCCTCGCTGTCCAACGCTTCGCAGTTTGACCTTGTCGGCGGTCGCCGCTGACGAGCGCTTCAAGCGGACATGCTGCATGTGATTTGTAGCGCTCCAGCAACTCGGTGATCGGCGCGTACCACGCAAATCCGCGCTTAAACTCCCTCGAATGAGCGTGCGTTCGATTGCGCGACGAACACTGGTTCAACTTCCGTTCTCCGATATAGACCGCTCGTAAGCATCTCTCGACAAGTCTGTGACCCGAGGTGGCCAGGGTACGCGCAATTGAACTCAGCGACCCCATGTTATTTCGCCTTCAATGTACTGCGAACGACGTCGATCATAAGGTCACGCGCAGTATTTTGGTCGCCACTGAGCCACACGAATCGCGCCTCGTGGCGTCCATAATCGTGGTCGAGCGGCAGGTAAGCGACATCCGCCATTTTGGAATGCGCCATCGATTGCGGCATCAGCGCCACGCCCATGCCCGTCGCCACCATGGCGAGAACGGTCAGCCAGTGATTGACTTCATGGATGATCGTGGGCGGCCCACCGGCAGCGCGCAGCAGGTTCATGACGCGATCGTAGTAGTCCGGGGCGAGCGGTCGTGAGAAAGTGACAAACCGTTCCCGCGACAATTCCTGCAAGGATACGAAAGAAGCCTGCGCCAACCTGTGCTGCGCGGGTACGCAGCAAATGAAAGGCTCGTCCATCAGAAGCGCCAATTCCACGCCTTCCGGCAAGGGCAGTCCGTGGATAAAGCCGACGTCGATCTGACCGCGCATGAGAGCGTCGAATTGCATCGCGGAGTTCATCTCGCGCAGGAAGACCTGGGCGACCGGATGCCGCTCCTCGAACGAACGCAGGAAATCCGGAAGACGCCGAAAAATCATCGATGGCGCAAAGCCAACGCGCAGTTCGACAGCCGCGTTCGCCGAAGCGCGACGGGTTATCTCCAGCGTCTCGTCGAGATAGTCGAGCATCCGGCGCGCTCTGGTGCCAAAGGCGACGCCGGCAGGCGTGAGGTCGACGTGTTTGGAATCGCGCTCGAACAGCTGCGCGCCGAGATCTTCCTCAAGTTGCCGGATCGCCGCGCTTAGCGGCGGCTGCGAGATGTTAAGTCGTTGAGCCGCGCGTCCGAAGTTGAGTTCTTCGGACAGGACAACAAAATACTGCAACTGGCGGAACGTGGGAGCCATCTCGGCTCGATCATACGGTCTTTGATATGGTTCGCAACGGAAAGAGTATTGGGCGCCGACCCGCCCGGCAGCTATATCCTTCCGTCAGCCGAACGGGCGCGCCTGGCAGGATGGCGCGGAACCAGATTCGGAGAGCCAGTCCGGGGGCGGGCGTAACGAGCCCGCGGCGATGCAGGGAGAAGCTCATGTCGCTCATCAATCGACGTTCGCTGCTTGCCGGCGCTGCGGCGGCAAGCCTTCCGCTTCGCCGTGCGAGAGCTTCCGCGCCGATCCGCATCGGCGTCCTAACCGATATGGCGGGTGCCTACGCCGACAATTCTGGAAAGGGGTCGGTCGTCGCCGCCAAACTTGCCGTCGAGGATTTTCGCAAGCTGCATGGCGACATTCCTGTCGAGATCATTTTCTCTGACTTTCAGAACAAGCCCGACGTCGCATCCGGCATCGCAATCGGCTGGTATGATCGCGACGGCGTCGACTTGATTGTCGATGTTCCCGTCTCGTCCGCAGCGCTGGCGGTCGCGGGTGTTGCCAGGCAGCGCAACAAGGTCGCGATATTCAACGCCGGCACGTCGGCTCTGACGGGCAAGGAATGCGGACCCAATCATGCGCATTGGGCGTTTGACACCTATTGTCTCGCGAATTCAACCAGCCGCGCGATCGTCGCCGAAGGCGGCGACACATGGTATTTCATTCAGGCGAACTACTCTTTTGGCGCCGCGCTTGCCGCCAATTCTGCAGCGATAGTTCAGGCCTCAGGTGGCAAAGTCGTAGGTTCGGTGAAATACCCGTTCCCGGAAACTTCGGACTTCGCTTCTTTCCTTTTGCAGGCGCAGGCGAGCGGCGCCAAGGTCATCGGCTTTGCGAGCGCCGGCGCCGATACCGGCAATCTCGTCAAGCAGGCGAACGAATTTGGGTTGACGAAGGACGGCAGGACCAAAATCGCCTCGCTTCTGTGCTTCATTCCTCAGGTTCATGCGCTTGGCCTCAAGGCGGCGCAGGGGCTGCTGATGTCGGAAACCTTCTATTGGGATCTCAATGACGCGACGCGGTCATTTTCCGCGCGCTATGCGCCGCAGGTCGACGGGTCGATGCCCTGCACCATCCAGGTCGGCTGCTATTCCGGCGTTTTCCATTACCTGAAGGCGGTCGCCGCTATGGGAGTTGACGCCGCAAAAGCCGATGGCGCGGCGGTTGTCGTCAAGATGAAGGAGATTCCGACCGACGACATCGTCTTCGGCAAGGGCCGACTACGGGAGGACGGACGCAAGATCCACGACGTGCATCTCTTCGAGGTGAAAAAGCCAGAGACGTCGCAGCGACCCTGGGATTACTTCCGGCTTGTGCGCACGACGCCTGGCGAGGACGCCTTCCGGCCACTGTCGGAGGGCCACTGCCCAATGATTCGCACATGACTGCAACACGCAGCCTAAAGGCTGCTCCGAACGCACAAGGGACGGGATAGAGATGAAACCGATGGCGACGCCTGCTTATCGCAACATTCCCGACAGCTACGGCACGAACGCTTATCTTTCGGACCCGGACTTCGCTCATCTCTTGCGCGTCTATCTCGACAAGGACGTCGTGTCGGCCGTCGAGCCGCGTTTCGTCGAATTGGGCGGCCTGGTGCGCGGCGAGCTGGAGGACCTGGCTCTCACGGCGGATCGCAATCCGCCTGTGTTGCATCTGCGCGCACGCAACAGCTCCGAGCTGCAAAAAATAGAAAAGCATCCGAGCTATGTCGCGCTCGAACGTTACGCCTTTTCGGAATACGGCCTCGCCGCCATGTCGCATCGCGGCGACGTGTTCGGACGGGTGGAAAAATGGCCGCCAGCGGTCAAGTATGGCCTGACTATGCTGTTCGTGCAGGCAGAGTTTGGCCTGTGCTGCCCGCTGAGCATGACGGATTCGTTGACGCGGACGCTCTGCAAGTTCGGTTCGAGGGAATTGATCGACCGGTTTTTCCCGATGCTGACGACCCAGGTTTTCGAGGATCTGTATCAGGGCGCGATGTTCATCACCGAGCAGGACGCGGGTTCCGACGTCGGCGCGGTGACGACTGAGGCGCGGCTTGAGGACGGGGTCTGGCGCCTGTACGGTGACAAATGGTTTTGCTCCAATCCCGACGCCGATCTCGCCATGGTGCTCGCGCGCCCGCAAAGCGGCGCGCCTGGCACCAAGGGCCTGTCGTTGTTTTTGCTGCCGCGCCGTCTCGAGGACGGTACGCTCAATTCCTATCGGATCCTGCGCCTGAAGCCGAAGCTCGGAACACGTTCTATGGCGAGTGGCGAAATCGTCCTCGAAGGCGCAGTGGCCCATCTCGTTGGCGAGCCGGCGTCCGGCTTCAAGCAGATGACCGACATGATTAACATGTCGCGCCTGTCGAATGGCGTTCGCTCGGCCGGCCTGATGTTGCGGGCAGTCGGCGAGGCGCAATATATTGCACGCAATCGCAACGCGTTCGGCCGCGCGCTGGTCGACCTGCCGCTGATGAAACGCCAGCTCGTCAAGATGATGGTGACGGCCGAGCAGGGCCGCGCCATGTGCCTGCACACGGCCGATATCCTGCGCCGCGCCGATGCCGGAGATCCGCTCTTTGCGAAGCTCATGCGCATCATGACGCCACTGATCAAGTTCCGGACGTGCCGCGACGCGCGGAAGGTGGCGGCCGACGGCATGGAAGCGCGCGGGGGCGGTGGCTACATCGAGGAATGGTCGGACGCGCGCGTCCTACGCGACGCGCATCTGGGCTCCATCTGGGAAGGGACCAGCAATGTCGTGGCGCTCGACGTGAAACGGGCGATCCGGCGGGAGGGCTCACTTGAAGCGCTGCAGACCTATGCGGCGCAATTGCTCGGCAATTCCAGCATTCTCGGTCAATCGCGCGAGAAGCTCGCAGCAGCGCATATGCGCGCCTGCACGGTCGCTGAAAGCGTCGCTAATGCGCCGGAACGGGAAGGCGACGTGCGGCAGATGGCGACCGCGCTCTACAATGCGACATCGGCGATCGTTCTTGCTTGGGAGGCCGCTCGGTCCGGGCGTTGGCGCCGGCTCGCGCTCGCGCATCTGGTGTTGCGTCACAAGCTCGCGCCGCAGGATCCGCTGGCACTGGCGCACGATGATACAGCGATCATCGATCGCCTAATCGCCAATCAGGACATCGATGAGAAGCTGGCCGCGACCTCGCTTCCCGTCTGAGTGCGCTGCGCATCGACAATGGAGAGGCGGAGCGATTAAGGTTATGGACGGCGCGCTGCAGGGCGCTTGCGTTATCGATCTCAGCTGAGTACCGCGCCGTATTGTGCACGGGTGTTGGTGACCACGGCGCCGATGTAGTGAAGGTTGAACTGCCCAATGGCGACGAGGCGGACCTCGGGCCCGGCCGTTTTCGATGGGGAACGGTAACTCCGTCACCCCTCCTCCGCGTCGCTCCAAATCGAGCGCCCATAGCGGCAAATAGGTTCTGATCTCGCCGAAATGGCCGCTCCTGACCGACCGCTTCCGGCGCACAGCGGTCGTTCGTCAAATGAGCAATGTCCGCCAAGTTCCATCAAGAGCGGACATGCTGTCACGTCGCGACTCTGCGCGGAACAACAAGCTTCGCCTTGAGAATCTGAACGACGTCGCCGCGTTGGTTTATCGTTCGGCTGAGAAGGACTATCGTGCCGCGATCTGGTCGCGAGCGCGATGGCGTAATTTCAATGACTTCGCTCTCAACATGGAGTACATCTCCAGGACGGGTTGGCGCTGGCCAGCTCAACTCTCCCCCGGCCCCGACGATGCCGCCGGCGAGTGGCGGACCACTCTCAACATTTAGACGCATCGTAATCGCTGCGGTATGCCAACCGCTTGCCGCCAAACCATTGAAGAACGTGCGTTCCGCGGCTTGCTCGTCCGTGTGAAAGGGCTGCGGATCGAATTGAACCGCGAATCCCTTGATCTGCGCTTCGTCAAGGGTGTGTGTCTCGCTGGTAAAGCGCTGTCCGACATGAAGATCGTCGAGATACAGGGGGGCTGACGGGGTCTTGGTTGCAGCTTCGCTGCGCACTTGAGTAATGGTCATGTCTACCTCCTGAGGTTTGACCGTGGTGATGGCCATTTCCGGCTGTTTTTACCCGCTGCCTGACTGCTCCGGCTGCGAGGCTGGAATTCCCGTGGCTAGGTGCTCAACCGTATTGTCCCGGGTTTCGATGGCCTTGACGGAGTTTTCGAATGCCCTTTCCAAAACGCGCCTGCCGATCGTCCCCAGCACGAAGCCGAGCGTCCAACCCCTTAAGTTCTTGCCGTCGCGTACGACGACCAGGTTAATGTCGGTCGTGCCGTTGGGCTGACGCGTGAAGGTGTAGGGGCGGCCCGACGCACCTCCCCACACGTTGGAGTCGGTGGTCGTGAGGACGACGCGGTTGGGATCGGACCAGTCGTAATGCAAGCGTTCCCAGATGTCGCCCGAGCCTTCCGTGACGTCGGCCTGCGAACGGCCCCGGTGACCTTGAGGTACTCGTCGGCGCTGTTGCCAAAGAGCTTCGAGCTGCCGGGCCCGAAGTCGGTAAGCCCGGCGACGTACTGCTCAGGCGTCGAGGTAGTTGTCTGGTGGAGTGGATCGTGGACATGTGGGTGCTCCTTGTTCCATTTAGCTTCATCGCGTCCTCCTGGACGCAATGATAGTTCTCATTCAATGCGCCGCGCCGCCGCCGGCTTTTGCCTTGCGCGTCAGCGTGACGGCGATGGCGGCAAGCACCAGGACGACGCCGATCACCGCAAAGGTGTCGCTAAATCCCATCACCAGCGCCTGGTGCTTGACCGCCTTGCCGAGCGCGATGATGGCCTGCTGGTGGGCGGCCGCCGGATCGGGCACGCCATGCGCCAGGAAGAAGTCGGTCGTCTGCGGCGATCCGGTTGCGCACTTCCTCGCGGCCGAGCGTGACCGATTGGCCGATGATGTTGGAGTGAAACTGCTCGCGCTTGGTGATCACGGTGGCCAGCACCGCGGTGCCGATCGCGCCGCCGAGGTTGCGGAACATGTTGCTGATGCCCGATGCCGCCGCGGCGTCCTGCGGCGCGATATCGCCCGTCGTCACCGAGGTCAGCGGGGTCAGCACCATGGCCTGGCCGATGGCGCGCACGATGTTCGGGAATCCAGAGCTGGTCGCCGGCATAGTCCGGCGACATCGCCGTGTTCATGAAGCAGCTATAGGCGAAGATCATCAGGCCGGTGAAGGCGATATAGCGGGCGTCGAAGCGCTGCATCAGCTTCGGCACCAGCGGAATCAGCAGCAGTTGCGGCAGGCCGGTCCAGGCCAGCACGGCGCCGATCTGCTCGGCATTGTAGCCCTGCGCCTGGCCGAGATAGGCCGGCAGGATATAGACCGATCCGAACAGCGCGAAGCCGAGCATCGTCATGGCGATAGTGCCGAAGCCGAAATTGCGCCGCTTCAGGAGCCGCAGCCGGATCAGCGGCTTTTCAATCGTCAGTTCGATCCAGACGAACAGCGACAGGCTGACCAGCGCGACCACCGCCAGGCGCAGGATGAAGGGGGAGGAGAACCAGTCGTCCTTGTTGCCTTCCTCGAGCACGGTCTGCAACGCCGACAGTCCGATCGCCATGGTGGCGATGCCGGCCCAGTCGCCTTCTTTCAAAAGCTTGAGCTGCATCGGCTGCCGTTCCAGCGTCAGATAGAGCGCGCGTCACCATGACAACGGTCGGCAGCACGTTGACGAAGAAGATGGTCTGCCAGCCGTAATTCTCGGTGAGATAGCCGCCGATGGTGGGTCCGATCGCCGGCGCGAAGGTGACGGACAGCGCGAAGATCGCAAGGCCGATCGGCTGTTGCGGCTTCGGCAGCTTGGTCAGTACCAGCGTGAACGCCATCGGGATCAGCACGCCGCCGGCGAAGCCCTGCAATCCGCGCATCGCGATCATCGACGGCAGATCGTGGGTGAAGGCACAGGCGACCGAGAACACCGCGAACAGGGCGGCGCTCGCCAGCATGTAGCGGCGGAACGAGAACACCCGGCTGAGATAATCGGTGAGCGGGATCACCACGATCTCGCCGATCAGATACGAGGTCGAGATCCACGAGCCGTTGTCGACGCCGGTGCCGATGCCGCCTTCGATATTGAGCAGCGAGGCGTTGGTGATCTGGATGTTGAGGATCGCCATGAACGAGCCGATCATGGCCGCGAGAACGGCGATCCAGAGCCGTGCTGGCGCGGTTCGGATCGGCGGCGGCGCGCTCAGACCTGTGCGATGGAGGCCGGAAGCGCGGGAATCGAGGCTGACAGATGCGGGATTGGACATGGCACGATCCTCCGGAAACCGCTGTGCGGATGCCCGCGACGCGGCGGCGGCTGGCGAGTCGCGGGCTTGCGATTTGGTCTCGATGGTCGGAATCACCGACATGCCCGGCCGCAGTTCGACCGCGAGCGTCGTTGTCGGGGTCGAGCGCGATCTTGACCGGAATGCGCTGCACCACCTTGGTAAAATTGCCGGTGGCGTTGTCCGGCGGCAGCAGCGCGAATTCCTGGCCGCTGGCGGGCGCGATGCTGTCGACATGGCCATGCACGACCTGGCCGGGGAACATGTCGACGGCGATATCGACCGCCTGGCCCTTGCGCACGTCGGTCAGCTGGGTTTCCTTGTAATTCGCGACCACATAGGCGCCGGCCACTGGCACCACCGACATCAGTTGCGTTCCGGCCTGCACGAACTGGCCGACGCGCAGCGTGCGGTTGCCGACAACGCCGTCGATCGGCGCGACGATCGATGGTGTAGCCGAGATTGAGCTCGGCCTGGTTCTGCAGCGCTTCGGCGCGCGCCAGTGCCGCATTGGCCTGGACGATCTCGGCCTTGAGCAGGTCGACCTGCTTCAGCGCGGAGGCGAGGTTGGCGGTGTCGCGCGCGATCGCGGCCTGCGCGCCGGCGATGCGCGATTGCGCCTGCTGCGCGTTCTGCACGCTGCCATAAGCCGGTCGCGGCGAGATCGGTGTAGCGCTTGTTCTCCTGCGCGGCGAAAGTGACGGTCGCCTTGTCGACATCGATGGTTGCTCTTGGCGGCGTCGATCACCGCCTGTTGAACGTCGAGCTGGGCCTGCTTGCTGGCGATCGCGGCCTGCGCCGCGGCGACATCGGCCTTGGCCTGGTCGAGCGCCACCTTGAAATCGCGCTCGTCGATCCGGGCCAGCACCTGGCCGGCCTTGACGCGCTCATTGTCGCCGACCAGCACCTCATGCAGATAGCCGGAGACCTTGGGGGCGATGGTGGTGTTGTCGGCCTTCACATAGGCGTCATCGGTCGAGACCAGATATTGGCCGACGGTCCAGTAGTCCCAGCCATACCAGGCGGCGCCGGCCAGCGCCGCGACCGCCGCTCCGGCCATTAACAGCTTGCGAAAATTGAACTTTTCTTCCGGAGGCAGCCGGCGCGGCGCCCGGCGTTGTCGGCGGCAGCAGCTCCTTGAGGGCGTCGGCGGCGGGAACCGGACGCTCGATCTCGAAGACGGTGGAATGGCTGGGTCATGGTTGCTCCTGATAGCCCGTGCGAGCGGTCTAATTAGGAAACTTGATATTTTCCAAAATAGAGCCTACATTGGGACTGTCAATGGAATGACAGGCATCATGTAAAAGCATGGCTAGAGACACCCTCAGGACATCCTCGAACCGCAGGACCGGCGCTGCCGGCGGCCGGCCGCAGGTCCGCCCCGACGACGAGACCCGCGCAGATCATCTACGAGGCCGCGCGGCACGAGTTCGCCGGCAGCGGTTATGCCGCCACCAGCATGGAGACAGTGGCGCGCCGGGCCGGGGTCTCCACCAAGACGCTGTATCGGCTGATCCCCAACAAGGCGTCGCTGTTCGAGGGCATGGTGTCGGACCGGCTCGACCGTTCCTGTCCAACGTCAATCTGCAGGCGATCGATCATGCCGAAATCGAACAGGCGCTTCACGCCGCGCTGATGGCATGCGCGGAACTCACGCTCGACGAGGAAGTCGATCGCGCTTCAGCGCATGGTGCTGCAGGAGACCGGCAAGTCCTCAGACGTCGCCGGAATGTTCTACAGAAACGGCATTGCGCGCACCACCGCGGCGCTGGCGGATTGGCTGCGGGTGCAGCAGAAGCGTGGACTTGATCGAGCTCGACGATGTCGAGGAGGCCGCCGGAATGCTGCTCGGCATGTCGCTTCGGCGCCGCAGCGCGCCGCGATCTATGGCGGCGTGCCGCTGCCGTCGCGCTCAGAGATCGAAGCGCGGGCGCGGCGCCTGCGCGGCACTGTTCTTGCGGGGATGTCATGTAGCGCGACAATCTGGATGGGAACGCAGCGACAATCAGGATGGCCATTTCGGCGGTCGCGGCGAGAGGATGATTGTCGCGGCGCGACGATAACGCAAGCGATATTTGCGTGACGCGTGATTTGATTGTCGTGGAGCGACAATCAGGATGAGCCTTTGATTGTCGCGCGCGTTGGCGGGCGTCCGGCTCCGCGCGCTTTTTCGACAGCCTCTTTCCGGCGATAGCTGTCGACATTCATTTCGAGGATCGTGGCGTGGTGTACGAGGCGATCGATGGCCGCGAGCGTCATGGCTTGATCCGGGAAGATTTTGCCCCATTCGCCGAATGGTTGATTGGCGGTGATGAGCATCGATCGCCGCTCGTAACGGGCGCTGATCAGTTCGAACAGAACGCTGGTCTCGGCTTGATCCTTGGTCACATAGGCGAGATCGTCCAAAATCAGCAGATGATATTTGTCGAGTTTGGCGATCGCCGCTTCGAGCGCGAGATCGCGGCGCGCGATCTGGAGTTTTTGCACGAGGTCGGTGGTTCTGGTGAACAACACGCGCCAGCCCTTTTCGATCAGGGCCATGCCGAGCGCCGCCGCCAGATGGGATTTGCCGCCGCCAGGCGGCCCAAAACACAAGAGATTGGCGCCCTTTTCGAGCCAGGCGTCGCCGGCGGCGAGCGCCTGCACCTGCGCCTTTGAGATCATCGGCACGGCATCGAAGTCGAACGCGTCGAAGGTCTTTCCCGGCGGCAGTCGTGCTTCCTCCAGATGACGTTCGAAGCGGCGCCGGCTGCGCTCCACCATCTCCTGTTCGGCCAGCGCAGCCAGGAAGCGGGCGGCGGGCCAGCCTTCCTTGTCGGCGGTCTCCGCCAGAGCGGCCCAGATCAGCTTGATGCCGGGCAGGCGCAGTTCGCCGAGCAGCAGGTCGACACGGGCGGCGTCGATTTTGCGGTCGCTTTCATGCGGCTTCTCCCACGGTCGCGGCGATCTGGTCGTAGATGGCCAGGGAGGGCAGCGTGACGACGACGACTGGCAGTGCCATGCCCTTCGGGCGGAAGCGTTCGATCAGCGCCTTGAGATCCGGCAGGATGCCGTCGTCGAGAGCGGCTTGCAGCGCAGCAGCGAGTTCCGCCTCGCAGGTGCGTTCATGTGCGAGCGCCAGAAGGCCGACCATGACGCGGCAGGCTGGTCTCTCGCCAAGTCCAGCGAGCAAGGCGTCGAACGCAAGGGCGTAGGCGCGGCGGGGGAAGAGCTGGGCGCGATAGACCAGATTAAGCAGCGCCATCGGCTTGCGGCGCAGGGAATGGATGACATGGCGATAGTCGATGACATGGCCATGTTTGCCGTTTGGTTGCGTTCGCCCGCGCCGCAAGGTGACGATGTGCGTTGCGCCCTGGAAGCATTCGAGCCGGTCGTCATAAAGACGCACGCGCAGCCGGTGACCGATCAGCCGGGAGGGGACCGAGTAAAACACCTTGCGCAACGTAAAGGCGCTGGATGTCGTGACATCGACGTTGACCTCCTCGTAGTCGGCGGTCTTGCGGACCGGCAGTTTCTTCAGCGCCATCCGCTCCTGGTCGATGCGCTTGGCATTGCGCGCGTTGCCGCGGCCAACGATCTCATCGACAAAACCCCGCCAGGCCGGAAGATCATCGAAGTCGCGCGAGCCGCGCAGCAACAGGGCATCTGCCAGCGCTCTCTTGAGATGGCCATGCGCGCTCTCGATCGAGCCGTTCTCGTGTGACACGCCGGGATTATTGCGGGTCGGCGTCATGCCGTAATGGCCGCAGAACGCCTCGTAGCGTGTCGTCAAATCCTCTTTGGCGTCGGCGCCGAGATTGCGGAACGCGGCCGAGAGGCTGTCGCTTCGGTGCTGTTCGGGAACCCCGCCCAGCGACCACAGGGCGTTCTGCAACCCTTCCGCCAGTGCGACGAAACTTTCGCCGCCAAGCACGACATGGGCGTGCTCGAAGCCGGAAAAGGGAAGACGAAAGTGATAAAGCCGGCAGTCCAACAACTGGCTGGCAACGGTGACGCCAAGATCGGCGACCTCGGTGAAGTCCGATAACCCCATGCGGCCCGGCGGATGCTCCTGGCGGAAGATCACCTCCCGATCCGGGCCGTTCACTGCTCGCCATGCTCTGATCCGCCGCTCAAGCGTCCGCCGCGTCCCGGTGAGCAGTTCCGGATGCCGACGGCAAAGTTCCTCGAAGACGCCGATCGGCCTCAACCCAGGTGCGGCCTTCAGCATCGGGAGGACTTCGTTCTCCCAGACACCGGCGAATGGATCAGCTCGGCGACGTTCGCGGCGCGCCTTCTTTTGAGATGGAAGTCGGGGATCCTTCTCAAATCGGTAGGCGGCGGATGTGCTGAAACCAGCCTTTGCACCGGCGACGGCTGGCGAATGATTGCGACGAAAGTTCATGAAAAGCCTCATTTGTTGATCGGTGACATGCCGGCCGGCCAAAGAATTGGTCCTCTCGAAGGAGAAAACCGATCCTTTACCAGCCGCCGTTACCGCCAAATGAGGCCCTTCGGGCGTCGACGCCGCTGCTGGGGTAACTCCGGTCGGGCTACGCCCTCCCTTCGTCACCCCAGCAGCGGCGCATTCTCATCCTGATTGTCGCGGAATTCCCATCTTGATTGTCGCGCCGCAATGTCAGGTAGCCAAGAGGAATTCCCGCTTGCTGAAGTAGAGTCCAATATCGTCCACATAGGTTGTGCCAACGCCTAGAGCCGGCATCATCGAAGCTGGTTGGGGTCACCTGCTTGACGATGTCGTCGTGAAGGTAGTCGAACATCAATCGGACGTTGCGATTCGGTTGGCCGGTTGCCGCAGATAGTTTAGCAGCGTGAAGAGGTCAAGGCGGGCATTGACCCGGCGTTCCTTCAAAGTCCGCTCGGGGCTACAAGCCACGTTTGTGAGAGGCCGGTTTTGGCAAAGCGGACGCTCATTCGGTCGATGTTCAATCGCGCATCAAATCGCTGTAGCCAGCCAATTGCACGGTCGCGAGCCGTGCGAATTCCCCCGGCAACGCCAGCGATGCGGGATCGCGACTAAGAAGACCAGCCGACGAAAACGAGGTGAGGATCAGGAGACCTCACCATGTTTGCTCCACACCTAGTCGTGAGCGGCCGATAGTGGCCTTTTGTCCGGCGACTAAAGTCCGCGAGCGCTGATGCCGCCTTTAGGCATATCACGCTGAGGTGCGACCAGTTGCGCATGTGCATCCAGAAGCAATTTGCCGGGTTGACCGATCTCGGATCGCACTGAGTTGGATTGTTCGCGAAATTGGCCGAACTTGGGTGAGCCGGCATAGCGGAAACCATCGGCCATGGCCGAAGGCGCGGTTACAGCCAGAAGGCCGGCGGCTACTATGAGGATCTTGATAGGCGACATCAAACTTCTCCGTTTTTGTGCCTCGCGGATATCCGCAAAGCCATGACGGGACTTTGGAGAAGAGCCAGCATGATTTGAAATATCGATTGGCTTTCGAGTTGATGCCCACGGTCTATGCAAGACCGTGTCTTATATTAGAAGGCCTAGATCAGTCGTCACCCTTGCCGTACTGACAGCTTTGCTGTGGTGCGTTTCCTTACGCAGGATTTGAGTGCCGCCGAGCGCCACAAGGCGCGCTTGAACAAGCGTCAGACGACCGGCGCTCAAGGTCGCGGTGCATACGCAGCAGTTAACTCAAACGACGTCACCGGAAGGGTGCAGTCCGATTGGTCGCGCTACGAGGGTGGCGCTATATCGGCACCCGCCGGTCGCTGATCGCCAATCTCGTTGAAAGAACGAACACAGGAACCATCCCCCGGCAGGCTCCTGCCTGCTTGGCACGTGCGTTGCTCCGCCAACTCGTTCATGCCCCAGTTGAACGCCGACGAGCGGCGGTCTCGCTCACCCTGTTCTCCGCCGGCGATGCCGGCGCGGATTGAAGCGGAACTCCAACGGTCTCTGCATGCAGACGACCAAGCATGGCAAGGATAGCGTCGAGTTCCATCCGGCGCCGATAGTCGGGATCGATGTAGCGTGCCTTGACGAGGCCATCCCGACCGACAATGAAGGTCGCGGGGATCGGCAGCATCCAAGTTTCGTTGCCCTGATAGGTGGCGATGTCGAAGCCGCCCGCCCGCATTGCCTCGCGCTTCTCGTCGCCGACCCAGAACAGCAAATTGAGTTCGAGCGCGTAGCCGTTGTCGACGTCGGCGAGAATCGGGAACGGTGCCCTGGCATAGGACTTCAGGTCGGCCCCGTACTGGTGCGTCTCCGGCGAGATCGCGACGATCCGCGCGCCGAGCCGTCTGACGTTGGGGGCAATTCTGGCGAGCCCGTCGGCATTCAGCCGGCAATAGGGGCACCAGTGGTCGCGGTGGAACGACACCACCACCGGTCCGTGTTCGAGCAAGTTTTCCAGACGGACAAGCGTGCCATTTTCGTCGGGCAGGACGAAATCCGGCATCGGTTCGCCGATTTGCGGCGCGCTCTGGCCGACATTATTGGCCTCAAGCCGCGCCACCATGCGCGCCACCACACCGGCGAACTCCGGACTGAGCCTGTTCACCTCGTCAGCGACCGCTTTCAACCGCCGTTGAGCGGGACGTCCATCATCCGGCTGTTCTCGGTGATCTCCTCAAGATGTCAATCGGCTATATCAGCCCGATCGAAATGGAACTAAAAGCAGCTTAACCCTGTCCATTTTTTCGGGGGAAGATCACCTCGCTATGTGGGAATGACTTTATTGGTTGCGGGCATGGTCGATCCGCAACTGCCCAGAGAATTCCTTTCCAGTGCTGCTTACGGTGATCTCTTAGAGGCGGCGCTGGCTCTCGCTTGCATCTTTGCTCTGCGGAGCAACTGGCGTTTTGCCATTCCTCTGGTGGGGGTGACCAATACGTGGGGTTTTGTGGACCTGTTGAACGGAGTGCGCGGCGTCTTGCAGTTGAACGTTCCGAGCTTTAACCTAGCCACCTTTTGGTACGTCTATACGTTCTACGCCCCCCTCGTAATTGTTTCACATCTGATGATCTTTTGGATTTTGATTAAGTCGAGGTCTTGGAACAAATAATGTTTCGGGCTCTATAGGAATTAGCTTCCCCGCACGTCAGCCGCCCATCCCCTAGCGCAGGGCTGAAGAACGACCAGGTCGAGATGTCGGTGTAAGCGCCATTTTCGCAAACATAGTGGTCCTCTTGAAAACTAACGTAGCCGCCAGATAGAGGGCTACGCCTTAATTTGCCTAGCAACCCATTGCTGAGGCAAGCTCATCGAAACCTTCGACGACGTAGTCGGCCTTAAAGTCATCCCTGTTTGCCGGCGGCTGGGCACGCGAACCCCATTCAAGCGGGCGATTGATCATAGCGGTCCTGTAGCCGACCCGCGATGCTGCCGCGAGGTCAGCGGGATGGGCTGCGACCATCAGGCATTCAGACGGTTCAAGTTGCAGCCATTTGGCGGCTGCAATGTAGGGCTGAGGCCGCATTTTGTAGTGGCCAATGGCCTCGCATGACAGCACGGCATCCCAGACGATACCAGCCGGTTTGCAGGAATCGATAATGAGTCGGAATGACAGAATCGTCAGCGATGCGACGATATATCTGGTACGCAATCTGGCCAAGCCGTCGGGGACGTCCGGCCAGCACTTAAGGCCGTGCCAAGCATCCCGGATCTCTTTGAAGTCGGCGTCCGTGAATTGGTGCAGATCGTGCTCTCTCGAGACGATTTCGATCTGCTCGCGATGCACATCATCGATATTGAATTTAGGCTGAAAGTCCGCATCGCCCCCGGTCATCGCCATCAGGGATTTGCGCCGATAGTCGTTCGCAATCGTTGGCCAATCGGCTTCGATCCCTCGATGCTTTCCGATTTCAGCAAGCTTGGCGCAAATCCCCGAGTGCCAGTCCAGAATTGTTCCGCCGGTATCGCACGTCAAAGCTCTGATCGAACTCATCAGAAGGCTCCCTAGACTTGAGAAGCGTCTCAATCGGCGCGAATGAAGCGGCTATAATGCTAGGACATTCAGCCATGAGCCAGCTTCGCCTTCGCGTCATTCAAATACCCTTCGACCAGGCCGCCCTTGTGGGGGCGGCCCTGTAATGCCGAAATCATTCGGCCGCCACACGACGCTCCAGCACTTGGAGAACGTCCAGCGGGTCAGTCCGGCGGCGATAATCCACGCTTGTGTCAGCGAAGAGAATCCGGCCATCCGAACCAATCACATAGGTCGCCGAGAGAGGTAACGACCATTCACCTGGTGTGCCGTTCTTTTCCGGGATATCAAGTTTGAAGCCGTCGTAGACGGTGCGCAATTCGTCCGTAAACGCATAAACCAAGCCAAAGGCCTTTCCGACCTTCTGTCCGACATCGCTGAGAACCGGGAATGTCAGTGCGTTCTTCTCGGCCGTGCTCGTGGAATTCGTCGGGCTTCTCCGGACTGATTGCGACGAGGCTTGCGCCCGCCGCGGCAATGCGAGGCAACACATCCTGATATGCCTTGAGCTCTAGATTGCAGAAAGGACACCATCCGCCGCGATAGAAGGTCACGACGACAGGCCCCTTCGCCAGCAGCGTTGCGACCTTGAATGTATTCCCATGCGCGTCCGGCAAGATAATGGCAGGCGCCTGCTCCCCAGCCTGCTTGGCATGCTTGGCGATGCCCGTGTTGGCCAAGTGGGCGATATGGCGTTCCATCACGGCCCGCCGTTCAGCCGGCACGCGCTGCGTCCAGCCCGCGCGATATTCCTCGAGTTGTTCGGACAGTGTCGTTGACATCGTTTCCGTCTCCCTTGCTAAAGATTCAGTCGATATTCCGTCGCGTCCATTCCATTGTGACATCGTGCGGGACCGCCATAGCAAACCGCGATCATCCTCCCACGCTGGGTCGAGGTTGGTTTGCGGTATCAAGCGGCGCCAAGGCAGGACGCACCATGCCTTCGAGCAGTGCGCGTTCTGGTCTGGACCTTGCCGCCACGCGAATGCCAAGCACGATACCGAGCAAGTGACGGGCCATATCCTGCGCGTCGATCTTCTTGCTGATCTCTCCGGTATTCTGTCCGCGCTCAAGACAACGCCGGAAGAACGCTTCGATTTCGCCGAGGTAAGAAGCAATTATTTGCTTCAGTTCAGCGTCACGGGGCGATACTTCGAGGGCCGAATTGACAATCAAGCATCCGCGGCGGCTCGGATCGGTCAGCGACTTCTCGATGAGCACACCGAAGAATTCCCGAATTGCATTTTCCGGCGAGCGTCCGTTCTCCAAACGTTGAATGAGGCTTCGCATAGACCGCTCGGCATACCGCTCGAGTGCCTGGAAAAAAAGCGTGCGCTTGTCTCCAAACGCGTTGTAAAGGCTCGGGCCGTTGATGCCCATCCCGGCGGCCAGGTCACGTACGGATGTGGCCCGCATGCCATGGCTCCAAAAGCAGTCGACAGCCGCGTCGAGAGCCTTGTCGCCGTTGAATTCACGAGGGCGTGCCAATTGGCGTTTCCATTAATAAACTGCTGCCGACCAGCCACGCTCAGCCACAAAAACAATTATAGAACAGGTTTTGTAGCGTTTGGGACAAAATAATGTGATATGGAAGCAGGTCATCCGGAAAGCGGCGGTGTTCGCCGGTCAACCAATGGCGAGCCGCCAGGCGCGGGAGGAACAATGAAGCTATACGATTTGAAGGCTGGCATGAATCCGCGGCGGGTGCGGATCTTTCTGGCGGAGAAGGGCATCGAGGTGCCGATCGTCCCCATCGATATGATGAAGGGTGAAAACCAGACGCCCGAATTCTTGAAGCTCAATCCATTGGGCACGTTGCCTGTTCTCGAACTCGACGACGGCACGATCTTGACCGAGTCTGTTGCCATCTGTCGTTATTTCGAGTTCTCGAAGCCTGAGCCAAATCTTTTCGGCCATGGCGGCCTCGAGCAGGCACAGGTCGAAATGTGGAGCCGGCGCCTGGAACTGGAATTGATGCGTCCGCTGGCAGACCAGTTCCGGCATCTCTCCCCGTTATGGAAAGGTCGACTGACGCAAATTCAAGAGTACGGCGAAGCCCAGCGTACCCGGTTGAGCCAGGTCATGGAGTGGCTCGACCGCGAACTCGCGACCCGTCCCTACATGGCAGGTGAGCGCTATACGATCGCGGACATTACGGCACAGTGCGCGTTTCTCCTGGGTAAGAACACTGGCGCGCCTATCCCGGACGGATTGCACAACCTCAAACGCTGGTGGGATCTCGTATCGGAACGACCGACGGCCCGCGCCTGACCCCTTCCAAATGTCTTTGAGGACAAGTACATGGCAAAACCTGTCTGTCTCATCATCGGCGCCGGTGCTGGCATCGGCGGCAACGTGGCGAAGCGCTTCGCCAGGGAAGGCTATCACGCCGTTTTGGCCAGGCGCAGCGACAAGGCCGGCCTCGACCGACTGGTCGCCGAGATCGAGGCCGAAGGCGGCTCGGCCACGGGTTTCCTGCTGAACGCCATCGAGGAAGGTAGCATTGAGCGACTTGTCGAAAACGTCGAGACGGATATCGGCCCGGTCGCGGTCGCGGTCTTCAACCTCGGCGCGCAGATCGGTAACCGAGCGCTTCAGGACACGTCGCTTAAGTCCTTCGAGGTGGGGTGGCGGATGGCCACGTTCGGGTTGTTTCGGCTGGCTGTTGAGCTGCTCCCGCGAATGGAGAAGCGGGGCCTGGGCACTTTGCTTGTCACTTCCGCCACCGCAGCCATGCGCGGCAACGCGGGACAGCACTCACACGCATCCGCTATGGCCGGACGCCGGATGCTCTGTCAGTCCCTTAATGCAGAGTTTGCCGCCAAGGGCATTCATGTCGCCCACATCATTATCGACGGCGCCGTTGATGCGCCCGATACGCTCGGCAAAATGCTGGGGCCGGAGCGCTACCAGCAACTGCGACAGAGCAAGGGACTGGGGAAGGATGGGTTGCTGCTGCCGACCGAGATTGCGAACACCTATTTCTACGTGGCCCATCAGCATCGATCGGCATGGACCCACGAGCTGGACTTGCGTGCATTTTCAGATCTCGCATGGTGGAACCACTCGACCAGCGTTTCCCTATAGAGAGATGTGCGACGGCGGCATGAAGTTCTCAAATTGTCGAGGTTTGACGAATAAATTATCGCAAGTGGATCTCCTGGGAAGGCAGCAAGCATATGTCGGCAGGGCAATCTCGACGATGAGGAGGATTTAAAATGACGATTGACGCTGTGCGAACGCCGGAAGCGCGATTTGATGGGCTTCCCGGTTACCCGTTCGCGCCACATTATCGCGACGATCTTGCCGGGTATTCCAGTCTTCGCATGCACTATCTCGATGAGGGGGCGGCCAACGCTCGCGTTGCGCTGTGCCTTCATGGGCAGCCGACGTGGAGCTACCTTTACCGTAAGATGATCCCCGGCCTGGTCGAGGCCGGCTATCGGGTGATCGTGCCTGACATGTTCGGCTTCGGTCGCTCAGACAAGCCCATTGATGATGCCGTCTACACGTTCGACTTCCACCGCAACAGCCTGATCGCGTTGATTCGCGCGCTCGATATCGGTCGCGTAACACTGGTATGTCAGGACTGGGGTGGCCTGCTCGGTCTCACCATTCCGATGGAAATGGCCGACCGCTTCGAGGGGCTGCTGGTGATGAATACCACGCTGGCGTCGGGCGACCGGCCGCTTACGAAGGGTTTCATCGACTGGCGCGCATGGAACAACGCCAACCCGGACATGCCGGTCGGCAAGCTGATGTCACGCGCCTGCCCACAGCTCTCGCCCGCGGAAGCCGCGGCCTACGAGGCGCCATTTCCCGATGCGACCTATAAAGGCGGCGTGCGGCGCTTCCCGAACCTTGTGCCCGACAATCCCGACGCCGGCGGAGCTGTTATCTCCCGCAAAGCCCGTAAATGGTGGGGAGCTGAATGGAGGGGCAAGACTGCTATGGTGATTGGCATGACCGATCCCGTGCTTGGGCCACCAGTAATGGAAGACCTGCGTCAAACGATCCACAACTGCCCGGAACCAGTAAGGTTGACCGCAGCCGGACACTTCGTCCAGGAGTGGGGTGAGGATGTTTTAAAGGGCGCTCTCCCGCTTCTATCCTAAAAGGCAGCCGCCCATGGCACTTTTCGGACATGCAGCGATTTCCGAGTTGAGTCTGCTTTCGGGGGTAATGCGGAAGTTGGATTTCGAGCCCACCAAGGGCAGCTTGGCGCGAAGCGGACATACGCCAAATCGTACGCCCTTTCATGGGCTCGGGGTCTGACGTAGCATTATCTCCCACGCATCTCGGGACCGCCGCCTGATGACACGTCCACGAATTGGCCTCGCACTCGGGAGCGGCTCTGCCCGCGGATGGGCGCACATCGGCGTCATCGATGCGTTGGCCGAGGCCGGAATCCAGCCTGACATCGTCTGCGGGACCTCGATCGGCGCGCTGGTCGGAGCGGCCTATGTAGCCGGCCGGCTGACCGATCTGCGGCAATGGGCGGAGACAGCAACCTGGCGGGAGATTATCGGGCTGGTGGATGTCCGGTTTTCGGGTGGTGGGTTGATCGACGGCAAAGAGGTGATCGAATTTCTGCGCAGGCTCGGAATTGGAGCGCCGATCGAGAGCTATGCCAAGGTTTATGCCGCCATCGCCACCGATCTCGCCACCGGCCGTGAGATATGGCTGCAGTCCGGGCCAATACACGAAGCCGTGCGCGCGTCAATTGCGCTTCCCGCGATTTTCAGCCCGGCAAGGATTAACGACAAATGGCTTGTGGACGGGGGCCTCTCCAACCCGGTACCGGTCTCGGTCTGCCGTGCCCTCGGAGCGGAGGTGATTATCGCGGTCAATCTCAACGGTGACCTGTTGGGGCGACGGTTCGAGGCTGAGCGCGGCGCATCGGTGGCGACTGCGTCGAGGCCTGTTTCTCACGAATTTCTCGATCGGGTACTGAGTAATTTGCCGGTGGCGTTGCGCGAACAGACTGCGCAGATCGCCCTGCAGCTGCTGCCGCAGAAGCCGTCGGCGCCTGGGTATTTCGACGTGCTCGCCAACTCGATCAACATCATGCAGGACCATATCACCCGCACCCGCCTCGCCGGCGAGCCGCCACACGTGATGCTGCTCCCGCGACTGCGCGACATGGGCTTGATGGAGTTCGACCGGGCCAGGGAGGCAATTGCCGAAGGCCGCATCTGCGTCGAGCAGGCGCTGCCGATGCTGCGGCGTTATATGTAGAAACCGCTATAGGGACAGTGCAATGGTGGACGTCAGCACCTCGACGAAGATTGCCTGTCGATACCCAGCGGGTTTCCCGGAAGGTATCAAAGCGGTTGACGCCTGATCGGCCCGTTCGCTCAGGCTTTTTGGGCGCGGCTCTCGTGCCAGTGCCACCAAAGCACAACGCCAATTCCGAGCGCCGCGATCGAGACCAGCACGATCATCAGAGCCGAAGCTTCGATCCACGCCGCCGCCGGAACGCAGAGCGCCATGATGATCCCGAGAAGACAGACCTGCCAGGAAAGCACATGGACACCCGCGGTAAAGGTGCCGAGCGCCAATAACATGAGAACGGCGAGCCCGGTCGCGCTGGCGTTGAGAATCCTCTGGACGCTCGGTAACAGTGTCATATTCATCACGAGCAGGAACGCGGCCCAGTGCAGCGCCTGCGTCCATACCAATTGTAATCGCGCGTATTTATCGTTGGCGCTGGACCATCCGGAGCCGACACAGACTAACCCGATCACCGGCGCCAGAAGCTCCCAATAGCCCATGATCGGTTGTTTCAAAAAACTGGTATAGGCAACGCCGAGCAAGGTCAGGATCAACACCAGGCTAAAAGGTAACTCTCTGATCCAGAAGCTTACGTGTGGCCTGTTGTGAACGGCGGTTTTCCGATCGCTTGATCGCGCATCCCGGGGATCTGCATCCATGCTGCTCATCGCGGCTGCTCCGTTCCGGCCGTTCTCAGAGTCGAATTTTTCTTGCCCTATGGAGGGAGAAACCGCCTCGCGGCGGCTTCTCCCTCTCCGATTGACAGATTGTTTGGATCAGGCAGCTCGCTTAAACGCCTCGCGCGCGGCCTGATTGGCACGATCGAACGCGGTGCGGGTTTCCGCCAAAACCGCCATCAGCGCGGACCATGACTGCGCGCCCATCTGGTCCAGCTGTTTCTGGAGTTTTTCCTCCGCTGCGGCGGCGTCGGCCTGCATGCGCTTCACGGCGGTATCGATTTCAGCCTGACGCCCGGCAGCGAATTGCTTGGTATCGCTGCCAAACTTGTCAGCGGCTTGTCGCCACGCCTTCAGTTGGGCCGCCGACTGAACTTTGAATGCCGCCTGCTGCTGTTCGACTTGCTTGCCGAAGCTTTCGACGTATTTCTTGACCTCAGCTTCGAACGAATTCCACTCCGGCTCCAGTTTTGCCTTTGCGCTGGTCCATGCAGCCTCGTTGGTTTCCGCTTGCTTCTTGACGGTGTCCCGGAAGATATCACGGCTCTTGCGCAGGTCAGCGAGTGCTTTGTTGGCCTTGTCGTGGGCATCGGCCTGCACCTCGCCAACTTTGCTCTCAAGCGATGTCAGTACAGCTTCCATTTCATCGAGTCGTTCCTTGGCCCAATTTACATAGAAGTGGATATTGCTTTGCGTCTGCATTTGCTCATCTCCATAAACGGACTTTGCCCCACGGCCCCAACTAACATGCCTCCCGCTTTTCTTCTTGATATGTCTCAACGTCGAATTTCAAATTTGCCGGCCGGCCAACAAAGAACGAAGTGTCCGTCAGACCAAAATATAGCTGCTGCGCGAAGACGTGCGCCGCTCGGCTTCAGCACGCCGGGATCGGTCTCGAGGTTCGGATCCCTCGAGCACGTTGCCCCGAGCCAAAGGCGACTGCAGCGCAGTTGTCGCACACTATGACGAGCTTGGATCAGCGCGAGCGATGGGCAGCCAACCCTTGCCGGTCAACTCTGGGCGGTTCGAGCATGACCTCTTTCACACGATCATCGCTTAGCACGACGACCACGAAATTGAGATGATCACCTTCCTTCACAAAACCTCCGCTGATGGCCTTTCCAGCTGCGGCTTTCTCAGCGATCGCCACGGCGTCCGATAGCTCCTGTTTGACCAATCGCAATGCGTTGATGTTGTCCCGTTCTTCGACTTCAAGCTCGTTCAGGGACCAAGCGGTCTCAGGCCCGGCGGCTCGCCCCGTGCGAACATCAATGACGTTTTCCCATATGTCTTTGTCTTTGACGGTCCTTACCCGATAAGAGGGATTGTCCGACGTATCGAACGATATCGCGGCGGTCCGTGACCCCACATGAAATCGTTCGGCAATGGCGATCGCTTCGATAAGCGGCAGGTGCGCAGCACGGAAAGCAGCAAGGAAGCGCTGATCCGACTCCGCTTTGGCTTCATGATGGACTGGCTCGCCTTGGCCGGTGGAGCTCGACGATCCATCGTTGAGATCAGCCATGGCCGAGCAAGGGACAAGCGTTAAAGACAGCAGGAGAATGCAGAGGGGCATCTTCCACTGCATCGCACCAATTGGACGGCTTGCTGGGTTCATGGATGAACTTCGAGTATGAGCATGGACATTCTGGATTGCTTTTCGCGGCGCGGAGCTTTGCAATTGCAGAGCGCTATCTGGGACGATCCTTTGGCAGCGATGGTCACTTCTGCCGCCCGACATCGGGCCACAAAGCTGTAGCAAACATCAGTGGGCTGCAGGCGAGCAAAGGCGGAGCTTTCGTGCTGCACTGGCCGGGCGTGCTCGGCGCGGACGCAGTAGCGACGACAGTCGGCTTGAGGGTGGTAAAGAACGCAAGAAACAACAACGCTCCGATTCCGGACGTAAAGAGGCTGAGAAATTGGTTCATATTGGCTCCTATGCATTTTCCAGTGCGCGCTGAGAGAGCGCGTCAGCTGACAGTGCAGCCTGCATTTCGGGGGCAAGTGGATTTTCGTGAGTGTTGTCCGTTGCGGCCGCCGGCTCCTTGATCCGGAACCAGGCGACATAGAGCGCCGGCAAGAACAACAGCGTCAGCACCGTGCCGACGATGATGCCGCCCATCATCGCGTAGGCCATCGGTCCCCAGAAGATCTCGCGCGCGATCGGGATGAGGGCGAGACTTGCGGCGGCCGCGGTCAGCATGATCGGCCGCATGCGGTGCTCGGTCGCTTCCACCACCGCGTCCCAGATCGGGCGCCCTTCCTCCTTCAGTTGTTCAATCTGCACAATCAGGATCACCGAGTTGCGGATCAGAATGCCGATCAGCGCCAGCACGCCGAGGATCGCAACGAAGCCGAGAGGGGCTCCGCTTGGCAGCAGGGCCATGACCACGCCGATCAAGGCAAGGGGCGCAACCGCAAACACCAGGAACAACCGATGAAAGCTTTGCAGCTGAATCATCAGGATGGTCGCCATGATGAAAGAGCATCAGCGGAACGACCGCCACGATCGGAGCCTGGCTCTTCGCGCTTTCCTCGACCGAGCCGCCGATCGCGACCGAGTATCCGGCCGGCAGTCCCTTTGCGAATTCGTCGACCTTCGGTGCGAGTTGATCAACGATCGTCTTCGGCTGCACGGTATCGAGGATGCTTGCCTTGAGCGTTATCGTGGGGATCCGTGATCGCCGCCAGATTGTCGGCTGCTCGATTTCGTAGCGCAGCGTGGCTACCGCGCCGAGCGGAACCGATTGGCCGCCCAGGCCGGTCAATTGCAGGTCGCGCAGCGTATCGATCGATGCGCGCTCCGGCTGCGGTCGCGCGGCCCATCACATTCACCAGGTAAATGCTGTCGCGCACCTGGGTGATCGAGGAGCCGGCAAGGACACCATTCAACGTCGTCGCGATGTCCTCCGAACTCACGCCAAGCTGGCGCGCCTTGTCCTGCAGTACATCGACCTTAACGACGCGCGCAGGCTCCATCCAGTCGAACACGACATGATCGAGATGCGGATTGGCGCGCACGATGCCGGCGAGCTTCTGCGAGAAGTCCCTCACCTTGGCAATATCGGGCCCGCTCAGCCGATACTGCACGGGACGCCCGACCGGCGGTCCGACCTCGAGCAGTTTGACGAAGGTATCGGTGCCGGGAAAGGTCTTCTTCAGATAGGTTTCGAATTGCGCCTTGACGCGATCACGCGCGGCAATGCCGCCCTTGGTGACGACGACCATCTGGCCAAACCAGGTGTTCGCCGTCTGCACGTCGAATGACAGCACAAATCGCGGAGCGCCGGTTCCGACATAAGTCGACCAATGGTCGACACCGGGATTGCCCTGCAGCTGTTCCCGCTCGAAGCGGGCGATCTGCGCATTGGTCTCGGTGATCGAGGCGTTTTGAGGCAGGTTCCAGTCGATGACCAGTTCGGCACGGTCCGACGACGGAAAGAACTGCTGCTGCACGAACTTCATGCCGAACAGAGCGAGCGCCAAACGCCGCGACCGTCACCCCGACGGTGATCCAGCGATGACGCATGCAAACCAGAAGCAGGCGGGCGAACGTCTGCCCAAGCCGGCCTTTGGATTCATGATGGCCTTTGATCCTGGCCGGCAGGATCGTGACGCCAAGCAAGGGCGTGAACAGCACCGCGACAATCCATGACACGAGCAACGAGACAGCAATGACCACGAACAAGGTGTAGGTGAATTCACCGGCGTTGCTGGTGTTGAGGCCAATCGGGATGAAGCCTGCGACGGTGACCAGCGTACCGGTCAGCATCGGAAAGGCGGTGGAGGTGTAGACGTGGGTTGCGGCTTTCTCCAGGGGATCGCCGACTTCCAGCCGCGCCACCATCATTTCAACAGCGATCATGGCGTCGTCGACCAGAAGGCCGAGTGCAATAATCAAGGCGCCGAGCGAAATGCGCTGCAATGAAATTCCGGCATACGCCATCACGACGAACGTGATCGCCAGAACCAGGGGAATCGCGATCGCAACGACGAGACCGGCGCGAAGGCCGAGGCTCAAGAAGCTGATCCCGAGCACGATGACCACCGCTTCGAACAGGGCTTCCGTGAAGCCCGACACGGCGTGCTCGACGACGACCGGCTGGTCAGCGACGAGATGAACTCCCAGGCCGATCGGCTGCTCGGCCAGAATCTTCGACATTTCCTCTTTCAGCGCCTCGCCGAATTTCAGCAAGTTCGCGCCCGACTTCATCCCGATCGCGAGTGCGATGGCGGGTTGACCATTGAAGCGAAACAGCGTCGTCGGCGGATCGGCATAGCCGCGCGTGATGGTTGCCACATCTGTCAGCGGGAAGAACCGGTCGTTGACCCTGAGATTGATCGCCTTCAGGCTTTCCTCAGATGCGAATTGACCGTTGACCCGCACGCTGATGCGCTCCGGTCCCTCCTGGAATACGCCGGAGGGCGCGACGGCATTTTGCGCCTGCAGCGAGGAGACGATGGAACGGGTGTCGAGGCCGAGCGCCGCGATCTTCCGGGTCGAAAACTCCAGGAAGATCATTTCATCCTGCGCGCCAAGAATGTCGACCTTGCCGACATTCGGGACCGTCAGAACTTTTGCGCGAATGTCTTCGACCCGATCGCGCAATTGCCGCTGGCTCAAGCCGTCGCTGGTGAACGCGTAGATGTTGCCGAAGACGTCGCCGAAGCGGTCGTTGAAGCCGGGACCTATGACCCCTTGCGGGAAATCGCCCTTGATGTCTGCGATCATGTTGCGGACGCGCGCCCAGGTCGGCGCGACGTCGGCAGCCTTCGTTGTGTCGCGCAGATAGACGAAGACGGTGGTTTGGCCCGCAACGGTGACGCTCTTGGTATAGTCGAGCGACTCCAGCTCTTCGAGCTTCTTCTCGATCCTGTCGGTGACCTGGCGCGTCATTTCCTCGGGCGAAGCGCCCGGCCATTGCGCCCCGATCACCATGGTCTTGATGGTGAAATCAGGATCTTCCTGCCGCCCCAGCTGCAGGTAGGCGAACAGACCCGCCGCCATGAAGGCGATCATGAAATACCAGATCAGCGAACGATGGCCGAGGGCCCAGTCGGAAAGGTTGAAGGTTTTCATGGCGTGGCGTCCTGTTCGAATGCGAACTTGCTGTCCTTGCTTGAGGCTATGGATCCCGGCAGTCACGATGCGCGCTCCGGCGGCAGAGACCGGAGGCGATCCGGATGCTCTCCTTCGTCCTCGGAAACGCCGACCTTGTGCAGCGAAACCGTGCTCGTGGAAGCGTCGATGACCCAGACGAAAGTCTCGGCGCCATCCTTGAGGACGGCGGACGCGGGCACGCGGAGAACTGGCTTGGGATCGTCGCTCAGCCTTGCCGTAATGGTGCTTCCGAGCCGGAAGCTTTCGGGCGGATCATTCAAGGCGATGCGAACGCGGCGCATGCGCGTCACTTGATCGGCTTGCGGCGCAATTTCGCGAATTTGGCCCTGGACCTTGAACGGTGGGAAGCAACTGCAAGCCGACAGTGAACGGCAAGCCGACTGCCAAGGGCACGGGGAAGTCCGCGCCGATATCGACCACGGCCTCCCGGACGTCCGAGCCGCGCCACGGTCACCACACTCTGACCCGGCGAGACGACTTGTCCCACCTCGGCGCTCACGGCCGTGACGACACCGGCGAAATCGGCCTTGACCTCGGCATAACCCAGCTGCTCGATGGCCTTGCTCAGGTTCGCGCGGGCGCGGGCGGTCGATGCTTGTGCGCCCGCGCGCACCTGCTCTGCATCGTCAAGCGTCTGCTTCGTCGTGGCGTCGGTCTTGATCAGGATCCGTTTCCGCTCCTCGGTCCCGATCGCGTTTTCAAGCAGGGCCTCGGCCTTCGAAAGGTCCGCTTTCGCTGACCGCACGGCGAGATCCAGGGCAGTTGGATCGATCGCGGCAACCATCTGCCCCTTCACCACCAGATCTCCGACGTTGACGGGACGCGCGATCAGGCGACCCAGCACGCGGAATCCGAGATTGGTCTCGTAGCGGGGCTGGACGGTTCCAACCGCCACCGTGCTTCCCGATGCGGCCGGTTGCAGGATGGTGGACAGCACGGGCCGGACAGGCTCCGGCGCCTTCGCCTCCTGCTTGCATCCGGCCATCGCCAATGCCGAGGCGATGGTGCTTGCGACCATGAAAATTCGCGTCCTCATGATCGATCCCCATCAAATGTCACGGGCTGGCCGGAGCTCAGCAGCTTGCCTCCGTCGACGACGACGCGGTCTCCAGCCTCCAGCCCTTCCTTGATCAGCACCGCTCCGGCTTCGTAAGCGCCGACCGTCACCGGCTTCAGCGACGCTGTGTTTGTCTTGGGGTCGACGATCCATACCGCGGGCTTTGAGCCCATTGCGGTCAGCGCGGTCCACGGCAACGTGATCTCGCTGGCCGGTTTGGTCCCGGCGGTTCCCGCGATGGCGCTTCCGAGCGTCATTGCGGAGGGCGGATTTTGGATTGCGACTTTCACGCGAACCGTGGAGCTCTTGGGATCGACGGCCGGCGATATCTCCCTGACGTACCCTGTGGCGGTCACGTCAGAGTCCGAGACGAGTGCCAGCGACACGCGGCCGTGCTCCACGTCGCCGAAGAACATCGATTCAGGGACATCGAAGACCGCATCGCGCTCGCCATCTTGCGCCAGCGTGAAAACCGATTGGGCCGCCTGCACGACTTGCCCGACCTCGAGGTTTCGCGCGGTAATCACGCCCGCGGCGCGGGCGTGCAGTTCGGTATCGCCAAGTGCCTCGCGGGTCCTTCCCAACTCCGTTTTCGCCAATTCAAGCGTGCTTTGTGCGGTTCGCAATTGCTCCTGCGCCTGGTCGTAGGCCGTGCGGGTGGTGAAGCCGTTCGACAGGAGATAGCTCTGCCGGTCAAAGGTCGCTTGCGCCACGCGCAACTGGGCCTCCGCCGCGGCCTACACCTGCGGTCGCGGCGTCAAAATCGGCCTGCTGCTCGGCCGGATCGAGCCGGGCCAGAAGGTCGCCGGCATCGACATGGGCGCCGACATCCACCAGGCGCGCGAGCACGCGCCCGCTTACGCGAAAGGAGAGGTCGGCGCTGAAACGGGCCTGGACCTCGCCGGTCAGCGTCACGGCAGCCTGTCCGTCCCGCGGCTGCACCAGCTCGGTGTGCACCAACGCGGCACGCTCGACAGCAGCGGCGGAGCAATCATTACAGGCACTCAAGGGTGTCGCCAGAAGCGCGAGCGCGAGTGCGGCGCTCATGGGCTTCGGAAGAACCGGGGCAGGTGGAGCGGGCGCAAAAATGTGCATGACGCATTCTCGGTTGGAGTTAGAGCTGTGGCTATGCGGTAAGCGCGTTTGCCTGCTCGGCTGCGGCCGACATCAATTGGGCAGGGATTGCTTTCGGTCGACGACCGGTTCTGGGGCGGCGGGCCGCGACCGCGCGATTGGCGCGCTGCTCGCGATCGGTCAGGGGAAAGTCGAGCGAAAACGAGTTCCACGTAGTGCCGGAGGCACGGTCGATGCGGCCGCCTAGGCTGTTCGCCAACTCGCCGACGATCCGCAGGCCGCGACCAGTTTTGATCCTTCCGAGGCGCGAGCCGTTGTCTGTCACCCGACAGTTCACCCACGAACCCGCCCGCATCAGCTCGATTTTGATTTCGCCGTCGCGGCCGTCGAAGCAGGCATGGCGCGCCGCGTTCGTCACCAGCTCGTTTATGGCCAACGCCAAGCGCCAGCAACGCTCCGATTCCAGCGGCAGTGTGTCAGCCGACAAAGCGAGGCGGATGTTCATGCGATCCAGCTTGCAACGGCTCATGGCCAGCCCAAGCTTGCGAAGAACTTCGCCGGCGTCGACTAGCGCGTCGCGATCCGGCATGGTCAAAAAGCTGTGGACCTGGACATGCTGGTGAAGCAGATCGACGACGTTGCTCAGCTCTTCCTTGGCGTCGACGTTGTCCGTCCAGACGGCCTTGAACGTGACAAGGTTGATGACCGAGGCGAGCTCGTTCTTGATGCGGTGATTCAGCTCGTCCAGGAGGGTTCGTCCTCCCAAGGGGGCCGGACGGGCGATGGAATTGGGCACTGTGGTCTCCTGATGGATATAAACTATACCGTATAGTTTTTTTTACTTGCACTTTGATCGGGAACGTGTCAAGGCGGAGATTGTCAGCGAGCTTGGCGCTCGCAGCATCGTGAATGCAGGGTGAAGCCGATGGTGAGCAAGCACAATGACTCGAAGCGGCCGCGTCCGGGGAGACCGCCCAAAGACCTGGCGGGCGACGTGAAAGCGCGGATCCTCGATGCGGCTCAGCGGGTGTTCCTCAAGAGAGGTTATCAAAGCGCAAGTCTCGACGAGATCGCGGAGATGGCGCCGGCAAGCAAGCCGACGATCTATGCTCACTTCCCCGGGAAGGAGGCGCTGTTCGAGGCGGTTGTCGCCCGTGTCATCGACGGATTGACGGATTTCGAGGGTTTCGGCCCAAGGGGCGCACGGTGCAGGACAAGCTCGCGAGCCTCGGCAGCGAGGTCGTGGAACGATTTATCGACGAGACGATCGGCATCACGCGCGCCACGATTGCCGAAGCAGACAGATTCCCGGCTTTGAGCCGCCATGTCCATGAAGCCGGGCGGGATCGGGCCGCGGCTGCCGTGTCCCATGTCCTGAACGATGCTACTCACACGCTTTCGCGCGGCTCCAAGGGACCCTTCGGCCCGAAACGAAGCCTCACCACAGCGCAGATTTTCATGGATCTCATTCTGCTGCCAATGCTGATGCGGGCTCTGATGGGGGAGGGCGCGAAAGAGCTGCGCAGCGAATTGCCCGCTTTCGTGCGCGAACGCGTCAGCTTCTTCCTGGCGGCTTGTGAAGCGGATTGGGGAAAGTGAGGCCCTTGCGCGCTGCCATGCGCGAGCGATTTTGAAATGGCGCGGTCTTTCTCGATCGGCGAGGTTTTCGACTCCGCAGGCCGGTTAGCGGAGCAGGGCGGTCGAAAACACGGCCTGACAGCGATAGCCGCCATCTCGGCGAACGCGTCGAAGGGCTGGCGTTCCGCCGAAATGGTGGTCTCGCTTCGGCCAATGCGCGTCTCCACATCGTCGTTTTGCGCCAACGTCGTGGGGGTGGTGTCAATCACCACGCGTTCGGGCCATTTATGATCCGTATGGATTCGGATGTGGATCTTCTGATTCGAGCGGAACGTCAGAATACGAGGCGGACGAGCAATCGGCGCGGAGACGACACCAGTTCGCGGCAAAGAGCGCCGCGAGAAGAAAGCTTCCTACCCACCCGAAATACTGCAGCAACGGCATGGTCCGAGAGCCTCAGCGCCCATGCGAGGATTGCAGTTCGTACCGGCAGGCCTCGCTGAAATCGCGCAACGGGTCCATCTCGTTGATCAGGTCGGGCAGATCGACGAATGTCCGGTTCGGGGAAAGATAGGTATTCAGGATCAACCGACCCGCCTTTTCGGCCGCTTCGATCACGGCATCGCTCGACAGGATTTTCATCCGCGCGATGAGAGCATACAGGTCGACCAGTTTCGAAACCTCGGACTTGTCGTTGACGAGGGCATCGGCGTACAGCCTTGATGCTTCCTCGATGAAGTTCCTGTAGAGTTCTTCGCGCTGGGATGTGGCCCGCAGCGAATGACGGACGCGGTCCTTGCGACGCTGGGTAACCCAGCCGGTGACAATCGACGCCAGAGTTCCGGAAGCCGATCCCGAAAACGACGCAAGCGCCGGAATGTAGAAAATATCCATCTCTTGATCTCCTTCAAGCTGGCCTAGGTCCTGGGCACTCCCAACCTGCCGCGTTCACAAAAAGCTGACCGGGTCGCGTGAGCCCTTCTCCTTGACAGGTCTGCTCGTTCGTGGTTTATATAAACTATACGGTTTAGTTTAGTTCATCGCAGCAGAATGTCAACCTCTTTGTCTCGGCGAGTAGGACACCGCGCAGGACAGAGGAGACATGATCCCGAAGCACGGTCCGCAACTCGTCAAACAAGGGCACACAATGAATTTTCAGCTTCAACCACACCTCGACGACGGCGAAACGGCAGCTGCCGTTCGAATGCGTCACCTTGCTCCTGCAGGGCGGCGGTGCGCTGGGCGCATATCAGGGCGGCGTTTACGAGGCGCTGGCGGAAGCTGACATCCATCCCAACTGGATCGCCGGCATCTCGATCGGTGCGATCAACGCCGCCATCATTGCCGGCAATCCGCCAAATTGCCGCGTCGATCGGTTGCGCGAGTTTTGGACGCAGGTGACTTCGAGCGCGCCTTGGGATTGCTCAGGCAATCCATTCGTTGATCTCGCCCAAAGCGACGACGCACGCAATCTCCTCAACCAAATGAGCGCCAATCTGGCCGCCGATGTTCGGCGCAACGGGATTTTTCTCTGCGCGGGCGGCTGATGCCGTGGTTGCAACCGGGCGGCACGACGGCAGCGACGAGCTTCTACGATACGAAGCACCTCAAGCTCACGCTGGAGCGCCTCGTGGATTTTGATCGTCTCAATGCTGGGATGACGCGCTTCAGCGCGGGCGCGGTCAATGTCAGGACCGGCAATTTTGTCTATTTCGACACCAGCCACTCACAAGATCGCTCCCGAGCATGTCATGGCGAGCGGGGCACTGCCGCCGGGCTTTCCGGCGATCGAGATCGATGGCGAGCAATACTGGGATGGCGGTCTCGTGTCCAACACGCCGCTGCAGTGGGTGATCGAGAGCAACCCCCGCCGCAGGACACGCTCGCATTTCAGGTCGATCTCTGGAGTTCGCAAGGCGCACTTCCGCGCAACCTGGCGGAAGTCGCCACGCGTCACAAGGAAATTCAGTTTTCAAGCCGCACGCGCGCGAGCACGGCGCAATTCAAGAACGTGCACCGAGTGCAGCGTGCCCTTGCTGCTCTTCTCCGCAGGCTTCCTGCCGATCTGGAGGAAAACGATGATTTGAAGATCCTGAAATCGGTCGCCAGTGACAAGGTCTACAACATCATCCACCTGATCTACCGGGCTCAGAATTACGAGGGTCATTCGAAAGATTACGAGTTTTCCCGTCTGTCCATGCAGGATCATTGGCGTGCGGGCTATCACGATGCCGTACGCACGCTTCGCCATCCTGAGGTTCTTGCGCGCCCCGCGAGCCTGGACGGCGTGTTCACGTTCGATCTCGAACGCGACGGTCGTGAGTGAACAAGTTGGACATAGCCAAACACGGAAAAGGTCTCAAGATGCGCGAGAAAGAAGTATTGCGAGCGAGCCTTCGCGATGCCGCTGACCAGCCCCTCATACCCGCCGGGGACCGTACCGGTTCGTCAACCGCGAATACCTGATCATCACTTACCGCACCGATCCGGTGAAGCTGCGCGCGGTGGTGCCCGGGCCCCTCGACATCGACAGCCGCGAGGCGCTGGTGAAATACGAATTCATCCGCATGCCGGACTTAAACGGCTTTGGCGATTACACTGAGAGTGGGCAGGTGATCCCGGTCTCTTTTCGCGGCCGGAAGGGCAGCTACACCCACTGCATGTTCCTCAATGACGAGGGGCCGATCGCCGGCGGTCGGGAGCTCTGGGGCTTTCCGAAGAAACTGGCGCAACCGACGCTGCGGACTGAAGTCGACACGCTGGTCGGTACCCTGGATTACGGACCCATTCGGGTTGCCACCGGAACGATGGGCTACAAGCACCGCGAAGCCAATTTGTCGCAAGTCAGAGCTTCGCTTGCGGCGCCGAACTTCCTGCTCAAGATCATTCCGCATGTCGACGGCACGCCACGCATCTGCGAACTGGTCGAATATCATCTCGAGGATGTCACGATAAAGGGTGCGTGGACCGGACCTGCGGCGCTCCATCTGTCGCCTCATGCGTTGGCGCCCGTAGCCGACCTGCCAGTTCTCGAGGTGGTGTCCGCGATTCACATCGTGGCCGACCTGACGCTCGGGCTGGGCAAGGTCGTGCACGACTACCTCCAACTGCCAAGTCGATGTCTCGTCGAAGCTCGCGAGATGAGTTTGGTCGGCTGAACATGAAAGCATGCAACAGAAGAAGGAGAGTGAAGTGAGCATACTGAAGGGCAAGACGGCCGTTGTGACCGGTTCGACAAGCGGAATTGGCCTGGAGTGCGCGCGGGCATTCGCAGGCGCTGGCGCCCACATCGTGCTTAACGGGATTGGGGCGCCGGCCGATATCGAAAAAGCGAGGTCTGCAATCGAGAACGATTTCGGCGTGAAGGCTATCTATTCGCCCGCGAACATGAGCGAACCAATGGAAATCGCCAACATGATCTCGCTCGCCGAGAAAACCTTCGGCCGCGTAGACGTGCTCATCAATAATGCCGGCATCCAGCATGTCTCACCAATCGAGGATTTTCCTGTCGAAAAGTGGGACGCAGTCATCGCAATCAACCTCTCCTCCGCATTCCATGCGATCCGTGCCGTTACTCCTGGGATGAAGCGCCGAGGGTGGGGCCGAATCATCAATACGGCGTCGGCCCATTCCCTGGTCGCATCGCCATTTAAGTCCGCTTACGTCGCAGCCAAGCACGGCATCGCGGGTCTCACCAAGACAGTGGCGCTGGAACTCGCGCAATCGAGCATCACCTGCAACTGCATCAGCCCCGGCTATGTCTGGACTCCTTTGGTGGAGAAGCAGATTCCGGAAACGATGAAGGCACGCAACATGAGCGAAGATCAGGTGATCAAGGACGTCCTGCTCGCAGCCCAACCTACAAAGGAATTTGTCACGGTCGAACAGGTAGCTTCGCTCGCACTGTTTCTGTGCGGCGATGACGCCGCACAGATCACCGGCGCCAACCTCTCCATCGACGGCGGCTGGACGGCCGCGTAGGGGCCGCCGAAATGCACGCCGGCTCTTCAAGCGCACCGTGCAAGAAGATGGCCGTCGAACAGCTGCGCAATGCCCAACACCTACGGCTGCCTTACTGAATATCAACCAATTCCTCTGGAGAAAAGATCATGAACAAGCGACTGATCGCGAATGTCATTTGCTGTGCCTGCCTTACCCTGGCGACAGCTGCCGAAGCCCGAACCTCTTACGACGGCCCCTGGAATCTCGTCTTCGTTACACAACGCGGAAGCTGCGATCCGACCTACAATTTCTCCGTGAACATAAACGACGGCGTTGTGACGCATCCCAATCTGGTGAAGTTTAACGGGTATGTCGGAAGATCGGGCGCGGTTCGCGCGTCGGTGACGGTCCACGACAAATACGCATCAGGGTCGGGGAGGCTAACGCGAGACGCTGGCCGCGGGATCTGGAGCGGCCACGCAGCAGGTGGGCGTTGCTCGGGATATTGGACCGCGCAACGAAACAACTAGGACGCGATCACTGGGATTTAGCTTCCTGAAAACGCGACGGCGCGTATTACTAATAGGTCACTAATTTAGAAGACAAATACCTTGCAAAGAGTGTTCGATTTGCTATGATTCGCTCATGAAACGCGACGGACGAACACTAGATCACAACACCTTAGAAGAAATTCGTCGGATGGCCGTTCAGCGCGTTTGGGACGGCGAGAAACCGAGCGTCGTGATTGCCTCCTATGGATTCTCCCGGCAGATCATATACAAATGGTTGCGAGAGGCGCGAGGGAAAGGCCGCGGCCTGCGTGCGTTAGCTTCACGAAAGGGAACGGGACGCCCGCGCACACTCACGCCCAAGCAGGAGCAGAAAATTTTTCGGTGGATCAACGGCAAGGATCCTCGTCAGCACGGCTTTGATTTCGGCATGTGGACGAGGTTGATCGTGCGCAAGCTTATTGCAGAAAAATTCGAAGCTAATTTGGGTGTGACAGCTGTTGGAAAGTTACTTGCAAAATTAGGATTGACGCCGCAGAAGCCTCTGAAGCGAGCTTACGAGCGAGATCCCGTTGCGATCGAAGCGTGGAAAAGTGAAGTCTATCCAGCCATTGCGAAACGGGCAAAAAAGCGAAATGCCGAGATTTTCTTCTGGGATGAGTCAGGCTTTCGTGCCGACGCAGTGCAAGGAAAAACCTGGGGTGTGAAAGGGCAGACACCAATTATTTTCTTACCCGGCACACGACAATCCGTCTCGGCGGCTTCAGCCGTAAACGCCAAAGGTGGTTTCTGGTGTGCGACATACAAGGGTGGAATGAACGCAGAGCTATTTATTGCGCTACTCAGGGCAATGATGTTTCGTCGCAAGAAGCCTGTTCTCCTAATTCTTGATAGTCTGCCTGCCCACAAGGCCAAGATCGTAAAGGAATACGTTGCGTCAACCGAAGGGAAACTTGAATTCCACTTTCTGCCGGGCTACGCCCCCGAACTCAATCCGGACGAGTTGGTGTGGAATTACATGAAGAGGACCGGGACGGCACGGAAGCCGCTTGCAAAAGGCGACTCGCTGCACGATCGGGTCGACGCCGAGTTAAAGGAAATCCAGCAGAATGGCGCTCTCGTTCGATCTTTCTTCCGAGCAGAAGCTGTCTCCTATATTAGTGACTGATTAGTAACAAGCCATGCAGGGAGGTTGGTGTCATTGGCCTCGTCGTTCGCATGCCCTGCCGGTAATCGCCGGCAACAGCTCGTGCTGCCCCGACCGAGAGCTGAGCAATTCGCGGTCTTGATTGCAACCCAACCCCCGCTTTCAGGATCAGCGGATATTCCCAGAACTGCTTAGCAACGGCGATTCGTATAGCCGTTGAACGACCGCTCTTGTATAGGTTTTCGGATGCCGGCATGCCGAGGCTATCCCCGCGCTCCGACGGCCGGCGTCCGAAAAGCGCCAAGGCACGAAATCGCGGGAGGTTGGGCACTGGCGGGGCAGCGGGCGCTATGGGGATTTGTAAGAGATGCTCGACTTAGGAAATTCGAAGAGTGGCGGCTTCGAAATGCGTGCACAACTTAAGCGTTTTGGTACGATTGTTGCAAAAGAGGGGATTTAATGTTTTTGACCCGTGTGATTTCAAATAGTTGCGCGTGGCAGAAATAGCGCATCCGACAACTGTTGCGCGAATAAACGGTTGATCCACATTCAGTGGCATAGCGTGAATCAATTTCTTGCGAGCAGAAATACCTACGGCACATTTAAGCAAACTGGTTCGAGCTATTCGTCAAGCCAATTTTTTGTATTCGCGTTGTCGGCCGGGTCGATGTGATGCCGACGGGAAAGTGTGACTGGCTTCAGATGATCCTGCTGTTCATCATGCGTTGCACGCCGAAAATACGCGAGTTGATCGAGGCAACCCCGCCATCGCTGTCCTCTCCATCGGCTACCAGTCTCTCGGCTCTTGCCCCCGCGCAGCGGGCTATCGCGCAGCGATTTCGTGCAATGGCGCGAAGCTGCCGTTCGTACAATGGCGCGAAGCTGCCGTTCGTACGCATAATGGGCGGTTGTGGAATGCCTATGCCTACTTGTTGTGACAGCTGAAACTGTCTTTGCTCATACGCGTCGTCAATCGACGCTGATGTCCGCCGGCCTTGATCGGCACCGCCCATTTTGCGATCTCGCTTTGGACGAATTTGGCGAGATATTCCGGCGTGGTGCGGTCGTCGGAGACGAATTTGAGACCGGCGCTTTCGAGCTTGTCTGCCGCACCGCCGGCGTCTTCATGGCCTCGACCGTCGCGTGGTTGAGCTTTTGCACGATCGCGTCCGGCGTTCCCTTCGGCAGGAAGAACGCGTTCCAGGTATAGGCTTCGACGTCAAAACCCTGCTCGATGGCGGTGGGAACGTTGGGCAGCACCGGTGATCGCTCTTTGGTCAGGATGGCGATCGGCTTGACGGTGCCGGCGTCGATCTGCGGTTTCGCCGTGGTGATGATGTCGCAGAGATAATCGACCCGGCCGCTCATCAGGTCCTGCATCGCGGGGTTGGCGCCGCGATAGGGAACGTGGACGATGTCGAGCCCGGTGACCATGTTCACCAGCGCGCAGCCGAGATGGATCGCCGAGCCGGTGCCGGCGGAGGCGAATTGCATCTTGTCCTTGTTGGCCTTGGCGTAGGCGACGAATTCCTTCATGTCCTTGACCGGGCAGATCCTTGCGCGCGACCAGCACCAGCGGCGCTTCAACCATCAGTGCGACCGGCGCGAAATCCGTCACGGAATTGTAGGCGGGCTTCTTGAACAGCGTCTGGTTCTGCGCCTGCGTGCCGACCGTGCCCAGCAGGAACGTGTAGCCGTCGGGGGCGGCCTTGGCGACGCGATCGGCGCCGTTCATGCCGCCGGCGCCGCCGATGTTTTCGACGATGATCGGCTGGCCCAGAATTTCTCCCATGCGCTGCGCGAACAGCCGCGCCAGCACGTCGTTCGGTCCGCCCGCGGCGAACGGATTGATCATGGTGAGCGGTCTGCGTCGGCCAATCCTCGGCTTTCGCGGCGCCGGTCAACGTCAAGCGGCGACGGCGACGAGCAGCGCCGTCGATGACTTTCCTGACATGGTTTTCTCCCGAGTTTTTGTTCTTGTCTTCAGACGAACGAGATCGCTTCGGCCATCTCGAGGATGCGCCGGATTTCGATCAGCGCGCGCTCGAGATCGGCTTCGGTCGCGGGCGCGCCGAGGCAGAGCCGGACGCCGAGGCTTTCGCTCTCCATTCGCCGCAATGCGCCGGGAGGCGCGAGCGTGATGCCGGCTTGCGCGGCCTGCGCGATCAGCGCCGCCAGCGTGCGGCCGGCGGGCAGCGGCAGCCAGAGATGAAAGCCCGGCGCTGCCGGTCGAGGCGGGCAGCCATTCCTTCAAGATCCGCCGCGCGATGGCGTCGCGAAGCGGCGGCCTTGTCGCGCTTCAGCTTGGCCTGGCGGGCGAGGCCGCCATTGTGGATCAGCCGCGCCACCACTTCGGCCATGACCGGCACCGCCATCCAGCCGGTGGCGCGCAGCGCGTTGATCGAGCGATCGCGAAACGCTTCCGGCGCGATCATCGCGGCGATGCGAAGTCCCGGCGCCAGGCATTTCGCGAAACTCACGATGTAGAAGCTGCGCTCGGGGATAAGCCGGGAGATCGGCGGCGAGCGGCGGCGACAGCAGATATCCGTAGGCGTCATCTTCCAACAGATAGGCGTCGTGCTTGCGGACGATCTCGGCGATGGCCTGCCGCCGCTCCGGCGGCATCACCGATCCCATCGGCGTTTGCAGGTCGGCATGCAATAGAGCACGCGCGCCTTGGTCTCGGTGAAGGCGCGGTCGAGATGTTCCGGAATCAGCCCGATGGCGATCGGTGGCGACGCCGTGCAGGCGATAGCCGCGATTGCGCCGAGAGCGCCAGCATGCCGGAATAAGTGTAGCTTTCGGTGAGCACGGTATCGCCGGGCGCAGCGACCATGCGGAAGCGCGATCGACAGCGCGTGCTGTCCGCCATGGGTGATGAAGAGATGATCGGCATCCGCGGTCACGCCGAGCGAGGTGAGCCAGGTCGACCATCGCCTCGCGATGCCGGCGCAGGCCCTGGTGCGGCAGATAGCCGAGCAGGTTCGACATCTCGCCGTCGGCGACGATCTCGGCCAGCGCCGATGCAATGACCTCGTCCTCGCCGGTATAGGGCGGGACGTTCAGCGCCAGATTGATCGTCGCCTCCGAGGGATCCGAGACCGCGCGCTTCCGGCCGTCGCCGTTGCACGAAGGTGCCGCGCCCGACTTCGCCCGAGATCAGGCCGCGCTGCTCGGCTTCCGCATAGGCTTTCGAAATCGTGCCGACGCTGAGATCGAGCCGCTGCGCCATGTCGCGCTGGGGCAATAATCGCATGCCGGGCTTGACGCGGCCGGAGGCGATGTCGGCTTCCAGCGCGGGGACGAAGGCGAGATAGCGCGGCCCTGGAAGCGAAGCGAGAGCGGGTACCCAGTCGGTCATTTCCGTTATCCGCGAGATGCGCGTTGGCAAAGCCGATGATCGCTGATTTCGCTTGAGTAGTACAATTCTCGGAATTGTTGCAATATTTGACCCAGGCTTCGGTGGCATCGGCGAACCGTCAATTTCGCTGATCTCAAACCGGCGATATGTGCATAAGCTACTGTTATAAATAGAGATTTTTGATAGGCTCGATCGCTTCATTTGACGGATTGAACCAACTCAATTGCTGCATAATTCGCCTAATTGCCTCAGTTTGTGTTTGACAATTTCCGGCGCGCTGGCTTCTATCGTCGCCGCCAAGGCAGCGGGTTCTGACAAGCTGTCGGCGGGAACTGGGAGCGCGTGTTGATCTACGAAATCCGGGTCTATGAAGCCGCCGAAGGCCGCGCGGACGCGATGCGCCGCCGGTTTCGCGACAACGTCGCGACCCGATTTTTTCCCCGTCACGGCATCGAGCTGGTCGGCGTATTCACCGCGCCGGTTGAAGACGGCCGCCTGACCTATATGACGCGCTTTGCCGACGAAGACGCGCGCAAGAAAGCCTGGGCGTCATTCGCTGCCGATCCGGAATGGGCGGCGGTGAAAGCGGCCAGCGAAACCGACGGGCCGCTGTTGAAAAACCAGACCGTTTCGGTGCTGTCGCCGGCGATCGCCGGTCTGCCGCTGGGCTAGCGGCACCGATGAAACCCGCGCCCTTCGATTATGTCAGACCGGGTTCGCTTGCCGAGGCCTGCGAACTGTTGGCCGGCGACGAGGATGCGCGCCTGATCGCGGGCGGACAGACGCTGGTGCCGATGCTGGCGATGCGGCTGGCGCGTCCGGCAAAGCTGATCGACATCCTGCGATTGCCGGAGCTTGCCGGAATTCGCGAGGAAAAAGGCGCCGTGATTGTCGGCGCCACCACGCGCCAGGCGCAGGCCGAACGCGATCCCGTCATCCGCGCCTCGGTGCCGATGCTGGCGCGGGTGCTGCCATGGGTCGGACATCCGCCGACCCGCAACCGCGGCACCATCGGCGGCTCGATCGCCAACGCCGATCCGTCGGCCGAAATTCCGCTTGTCGCGGTGACGCTCGGCGCCGACATCATGCTCGCAAGCTCCGGCGGCCCGACATCGATGCCGGCGGACGATTTCTTCATCGGGCCGATGGTGACGGCGATCGGCCAGGGCCAGTGCGTCAGCGCGATCCGGTTTCCGGTCTGGCCGCACCGGCGCATCGGCGTCGGCTTCTTCGAGATCAGCGCGCGGCGCTCGGATTTCGCGTTTGTCGCGGCCGCTGCGCAGGTCGCGCTCGACGATGAGGGCAGCTGCGTCGAAAGTCGCGCTCGGCCTGGGCGGCGTCGTCGATCGGCCGTTGCGGCTGGATGTCGCGTCGCTCGTTGGCACGAAGCTGGACGCGACGTCGGTGTCCGACGCCATCCGTGCCGCATTGCGCCGATATCGAGGCGATGAGCGATCTGCATGCCAGCGCCGCCTATCGCCGCCGCGTCGCGGCGTGCTTGGCATTCGCGCGCTCGAACAGGCGCGCGTCAATGCGTCAGCGCAAGCCGGGGAAAGGCGCGCGATGAAAGTCGACCTGCGCATCAACGGCGTCAGCCGTTCCGCCGATGTCGAGCCGCGCAAGACGCTGCTCGACGCGCTGCGCGAGAATTTTCTTCTGAACGGCACCCATGCCGGCTGCGAGCACGGCGTCTGCGGCGCCTGCACCGTGCTGGTCGACGGCGAGCCGGTGCGCTCCTGCCTGATGTTCGCGGTGCAGGCGGACGGATACGAGATCACGACCATCGAAGGCGCTCGCGCCGGCGCCGGGCGAACTCAGCGTGATCCAGGATGCCTTCTGCGAAACCCACGGCCTGCAATGCGGATATTGCACGCCCGGCATGATCCTGTCGGCGCATGCCCTGCTGCAGCGTACGGTTACGCCGACGCGCGAGGATATCGTCGAGGCGATCTCGGGCAATATCTGCCGCTGCACCGGCTACGGCCAGATCATCGAGGCGGTCGAGTTCGCCGCCGCCCGCTTGCGGATCGCCAATACGCCGCATCCGGCCGCACAGGCCGACAAATCCGTCGTGGAGGCGAAATGACCGCCGATCCCGCGACCTTCCGCTTTGTCTCGACCAATCGCCGGGTTCGCGAGGATCGCCGTTTCGTGGCAGGGCCACGGCCATTTCGTTGCCGATGTCGCGCTCGAAGGCATGCTGCATGTAGCGGTGCTTGCCGTCGCAGCATCCGGCCGCGCGTATCGTCTCGATCGATGCGTCGGCGGCGCTGGCGATGCCGGGCGTTCACTATGTGCTGACCGGCGATGAACTGGCGGCCGCGACCGATCCGCTGATGAACGGGCTCGATACGCCCAAGGTCAGGCGCCATCCGCTCGCGGTGGGGCAGACGCGCTATGCCGGCGAATGGGTCGTGGCCGTGGTCGCCGAAAGCCGCGCGCTTGCCGAAGATGCCGCGGAACTAGTCCGCGTCAGCTATGAGCCGCTGCCCTTCGTGATCAATGCGGAAGAAGCGCTGAAGCCGGATAGCCCGCCGGTTCACCCGGCGCACGGCTCCAACGTGCTGCTCGATCGCACCTTCGTCTGGGGCGAAGTCGACAAACATTTTGCCGAAAGCCCGCGACATCTGTCGTTTCGCGTAACCTGGGGGCGCAATTCCACGGTTCCGATCGAGACGTTCGGTGTCGTCGCATCCTGGGATCCCTGGCGCGAGATGCTGGATGTCTGGGCCTCGATCCAGATGCCGAAATATCCCGACCAGATCGCGCGCGCGTTGCGGATTCCCGCCAACGGCGTGCGCGTGCATCAGGATGTCGACGTCGGCGGCAGCTATGGCGTCAAGCGCGGCATCAAGCAGACCGTGCTGGTGGCGCATCTGGCGCGGCGGCTCGGCCGGCCGGTGCGTTTGATCGAAGACCGGCTCGACAATATGGGCGGCGGCGACGCGCACGGCCCCGACCGCATTTTCGATGTCGAGGTCGCCTTCAACGATGACGGCATCGTCAAATCGATGAAAATGCGCGCGCTGGACAATGCCGGCGCCTATGCCGGCCGCGCGCCGTTTCAACTGGGCAAGCCGATCGGCGCGATCGTCGGACCGTACAGGATCGAAAGCGTGCAGTACCGCGCGCAATCGGTGACATCAAACAAGGCCGTTCAGGAAGCGGTGCGCGGCTTCGGCCAGGCGCCCACCAATTACGCGATCGAAACCGCAATCGACAAGGTCGCGGCGGCGGTGGGTCTTGAACGCATCGAAGTGCGCCGCCGCAATTTCATTCGCAAGGAGCAGTTCCCCTATCTGATCCCGAGCGGCAGCACCTACGATAGCGGCGATTATCACACCGTGGTCGACAAGGTATTCGCGCATATCGACTTCGCCGCGCTGGAAAAGGAGCGCGATCGGCTGCGCGCATCCGGGCTGCTGGCCGGCATCGGCATCGCGGCGTGTCTGGAGCCGAGCGGCGGCAACTCCTCGTTCGAGCCGCTGCTCAACGAAAAAAACACCACCACCACCTGGATGGATTCCTGCCGCATCGTCGTCGACGCGCTCGGCTTCGTCACGGTCACCATCCACAACACGTCATCGGGGCAGGGGCACGAAACCCTGGTTTCAACCGTGGTCGGCGAAGTCCTGCAGATCGATCCCGATCTGATCCGCGTGGTGCGGCCGGATTCGCTGGCGTGCCTGCCGTCCAACTCGCCGGTCGGCAGCCGGATGGCGATCATGCTCGGCGGCGCGGCGTTTCACGCCGCGCAAAAACTGAAGGCGAAGCTGACGCGGATCGGCGGCACATCAATTTGGTCTTGGCGAAGACAAGGTGGTCTACGCTTCCGGCGGCGTCAGTGATCCCGGCGGCGGCAAGCAGCTCGGCTGGACCGAACTCGTCACTATCGCCCATCGCAATTATCATCTGTTGCCGGAGGGCATGGAGCCCGGACTCGAGACCACGCATGTGATGCAGGTGCCGACCGGCGGCAGCCTGCCGAAAGATGGCCGCGTCCAGATGTATCCGTGCCACTCCTTCGAGTTTCACGTGGTGCTGATGGCGATCGATCCCGCGCTGGGAAAGCCGGAAATCAGGCGTTACGTGATCGGCCATGATTGCGGCACGGTCATCAACCCGCATATCGTCAAGGGCATGACGCTGGGCGGCATCGCGCACGGCCTTGGCGCCGCGCTGCTGGAGGAGTTCGTCTACAATGACGAGGGCCAGCTGATCACCCAGGGATTCATGGATTACCTGCTGCCATCGGCCCACGAGGTGCCGGCGGTCGAGATCGTGCATCACTGCACGCCGTCGCCGCTACACCGTGTTCGGGCAGAAGGGTTCCGGCGAAAGCGGCTATCTCGGCGCGCCCGCCGCGATATCGGCCGCGGTCAACGATTGCGTCGCCCCGCTCGGCATTTCCTTCAACAAGCTTCCGATCCGCATTTCCGCGATCGGCGACGCCATCGCCGACGCGCAACAAGCCAAATCCAAAGAGCAAACCAAATGATCATCGACTGTCACGCCCATCTGGTGCCGCCGAGCCTGCTGGACGCGATCCGCACGCAGGCTTCGCAGCTTTCCGTCGATCCGCCTGATCGAGGACGGCGGCAGCCTCGGCTTCTCCTTTGCCGGCGGCAAGCCGACCCGGCCGGTCTCGAAACCGCTGAGCGACCTGCCCGCCCGCCTGAAATGGATGGACGAGCAGAAGATCGAGCGCCAGGTGGTCGGCGGCTGGCTCGACATGTTCGCCTACGAAGTGCCGGCGGAGGAGGGCGCGAACTGGTCGCGCCTGATCAACACGCATCTGGCGCAGACCGCGATGCGCGAGCCGCGCTTCGTGCCGCTCGCGACCGTTCCCTTGCAGGACGGCGCCCGCGCCGCGGAAGTGCTGCGCGAGGCGCATGCGGCCGGCTTCAAGGGCGCGATGATCGGGACCCAGCCGAAGGGCAAGGGCGGCGTGCTCGACGATCCCTCGCTGAAACCGTTCTGGGAAACCGCCAACGAACTCGGATCGGTGGTTTTCATCCATCCGGTGTTCGAAAGCGGCGACGATCGCGTGCATGATTACGGCATGGCCAATGCGGTCGGGCGCATCACCGATACGCTGATCGCGATGTCGCGGCTGATCTATGCCGGCCACGTCACCCGCTATGCCAATGCGAAGATCGTCGCCGGCATCGGCGGCGCGGCGCTGCCTTATGTGATCGGCCGCCTGCGGCGGAATTATTCGCTCGACAAGGACAAGCTCGGCGATCCCGACGCGGCGCTGGCGGCGATGTATTACGACACCATCGTCCAGGATCCGCGCGCGCTGCGCTACCTCGCCGACATCGTCGGCGCCGACCGGATCATGATGGGTTCGGACATGCCGTTCCCGATCGGCGATCTCGCGCCGCTGAAAATCGTCGCCGAAACCAGATTCTCGGACAGCGAGCGCGCCGCCATCAATGGCGGGCTTGCGCGGACGCCTGTTCGGCCTGTGAGGAAATTGCGGATCGGCAGCGAGCGAGGAGTGCGGGAGAGGGCTCATGAATCAGATATCTGGCTGGTCTTGCATGCGTCGGGATGCTGCTCTCGTCCGGGGCGTCGCGGGCGCAGGCGCCCGAGCCGCTATCGATCGTCGTGTTCGGTCCTCCGTCGCTCGGCGCGTTTCTGCCGCCGGTGATCAAGGCGCAGAAGCTCGACGAGAAGAACGGCCTTGCGATCAAGTTCGAGGAGCGCACGCCCGACGCCTATACCGCGCAATTCAACTCCGGCGAATTCCAGCTCGGCGGCAGCGCCTCGCTGTTGACGGTTGGGCTCGCCGATATCCGCGGCGTCAAGGTGACCTATCTGTTCAACCTGTTCGATTTCTGGGGCGCGGTCGTCACCTCGCGGCCCGACGTCAAGACGCTGAAGGATCTCGAAGGCAAGGACCTCGCCGCGGCCAAGGGCACCACCAATTATGTGATGTTCGACTGGTTCGCGCGCCAGCTCGGCGCCGACCCGGCGAAATTCTCGGTGATCAATACCGCAACCCCCGGCCTGATCGGCTATGCGCTGGCCGATCGCGCCGCGGCGGTCCAGCTCTGGGAGCCGGCCTACACCACGCTGCTGTCGAAGAAGAGCGATATGCGGACGATCGATCTTGCGATTGCCGACAGCTGGAAGAAATTCACCGGCAGCCGCAACATTCCCTATCTCGGCGTCGCCGCGCATATCGACTGGGTGGAAAAGAACCCGAAGCTGATCCCGAAACTCTACGCGGCCTACAAGGAAGCCGCCGACTGGGTGACGGCGCATCCCGACGAGGCGTCGAAATTGATCGCGGCGAAGGGAACGCCGGACGACCAGAAGGCGATCGCCGACCTCATTCGCGCCAATGACCGGCTCGGCATGAACGTGCAGTGGGCCTCCGACGTCGCCAAGGAAATCAAGTCGGTCTATGCCGCCGGAAAGTCGATCGCCTTCCTGCCGTCGGATCCGGCCGCCGCGACGATCTATCAGGCGCCAGGCAAATGAGCGAGGCCGCGCCGCAGGCCGGGTCGTCGCCGCGCGTGAATAGGCTGCTCGCGGCGGCGAGGCGGCTGGGGACGTCGGTGCTGCCTTTCGTCGTGGTGATCCTGATCTGGCAATTCGCCTCGCTGTTCTTTCCGCGCTTTCTGTTTCCCGTCGCTGATCGACGTGTTCTGGCGCTGCCTCGAGATATTCTCCAGCGGGGCGATGTTCGCGCGACGTGCTGGCGACGATCCTTCGCATTCTGGCGGGGCTTGCCGGCGCCTTCATCGTCGGCGGGCTGCTGGCGCTGTTGATGGTGCGCTCGCGCGCGGTCGACAATTTCCTCTCGCCGATCCTGACGCTGTTCCAGGGCATTCCGGCGCTGTCCTGGGTGGTGTTCGCCATCATCTGGTTTCACGGCGTCGAGTTTCGCATCTTCTTCATCATGGTGATGACGACGCTGCCGGCCTTCACGTTCCAGGTGCTGGGCGCGTTGCGCGGCGATGTCCAGGGACCTGATGGAGATGGTGTTCAGCTTCCGCCCCACCCGCGATGAAACTGTTCCGGGTGATGATCGCGCCGGCGATCCTGCCGGACATCCTCACCGCCTGGAAAGTCAATCTCGGCAATGCCTCGCGCGTCGTCGTCGTCGCCGAGCTGGTCGGGGCGACCGGCGGCGTCGGCTATCAATTGCTGCAGCAGCAGCAGCTGTTCGACATGGCCGGCGCGCTGGCCTGGACGCTGCAACTGGTGTTCTTCGTGCTGATCGTGCAGGGCGCGCTGACGCTGATCGAAAAGTCAGCGTTCCGTTATCGCGCCGTGTCGGAGCGCGCGATATGAGGGACACCGTCACGCCGGTCCGAGCCGCCATTCATCTCGACCATGTCTCGCAAGGTGTTCGGCAAGGCCGGGCTCCGAGGCGGCCTACCGCGCGGTGGACGGTCTCGATCTCGACGTCCGCCCCGGCCAGATGCTGGCGCTGCTCGGCAAGACCGGCTGCGGCAAGTCGACGATCTTCAACATGATCGCCGGGCTGACCGAGCCGACCAGCGGCACGGTGCGCGTCAGCGGCCGCGATCCTTTCGGGGATTTCGATTCGTTCCGCGGCAAGATGGCGATCGTGTTCCAGAACGACCGGCTGCTGCCGTGGCGCACCGCGATCCAGAACGTCGAACTGGGGCTGGAGATGCTCGATGTGCCGGCGGCAGCAGCGGCGGGCGACGGCGCAGCTCTGGCTGACCAAACTCGGGCTTGAGCGGGCACGAGAACGACTATCCGCACGCGCTGTCCGGCGGCATGCGCCAGCGCGTCTCGATCGCGCGCGCCTTTGCCACCAACGCCAATATCTTGCTGTGCGACGAGCCGTTCTCGGCGCTGGATGAATCCACCGCCGGCCGGCTGCGCGCGGAATTCGTCCGGCTGGTGAAGGAAAACGGCAAGACCGCCGTGTTCATCACCCATTCGATCAGCGAGGCGCTGGAGATCGGCGACCGCATCGTGGTGCTGAAGCGCCCCGCGAAGATCGCCTACGACGTCAGCTTCGATGCCGATACAGGGCAGCAGGAGCGCGAGCTCATCCGACAGCCGGATCGGCGACGTGCTCGCCGCCTGATGTTCGCCGAATGGGCGGTTGTGGAAGCGACATCGGACGAATGGGCGCTGGAGGAAGGAAGCCGACGAAAAGCAGCGGGTCTGGACCGACGACTATTCCAACGTGCTCGGCGCGGCGTGCGCCGGCTGCGCGACGGCGAGGAGTAGAGCGAGGTTAACGCTCGCTTCGGAATTATCGTCTCGCTATTGATCCGGATCAAGAAGGCCATCCGCTGCTATGATTTTATTCAGGTTATTTCCGCTGGGGGATATGTCGATGCGCTCAGCCGCTTCTTATTGGTCGACGGTGATCCACCCCCGCAATCTGAAACCCCCGCAATCTGAAAAGGTGATCCTATGCCCCAGCTTCGCTCACGCCGAGTCACCTTTGGACGCAATGTTTCAATAACGCGTTCCTTGTGGCGCGCTACTGGTATGACGGACGAAGATTTCGGCAAGCCAATTGTCGCAATCGCCAATTCATTCACTCAATTCGTACCGGGCCACGTGCACCTGAAAGATCTCGGCCAGGTAGTCGCGGCAGAGATAGCCAAGGCCGGCGGCGTTGGCCGCGAGTTCGACACCATCGCAGTGGATGACGGCATCGCCATGGGACACGACGGTATGCTTTACAGCCTGCCCTCGCGCGACCTAATCGCAGATTCTATCGAATACATGGTCAATGCGCACTGCGCTGACGCGCTCGTCTGCATCTCCAATTGCGACAAGATTACGCCGGGCATGTTGATGGCGGCTCTCCGGCTGAACATCCCGACCGTGTTTGTTTCGGGAGGTCCGATGGAAGCCGGTCGCATGAAGTGGGACGGCCGAGACGAGCGGTTCTCCGGAGTCGAGGCTTTTGTCGCGAGCCTCGACCCCTCGGTACCCGAAGCGAGGGTCGCGGCTTACGAGCAGCACTCTTGTCCGACGTGCGGTTCGTGCGCAGGCATGTTCACGGCCAATTCAATGAACTGCCTGACGGAAGCTCTGGGCCTTTCGCTGCCGGGCAATGGATCGATGCTGGCGACGCATTCCGATCGCAAGGAGCTGTTCCTGCGCGCCGGGCGCCTCGTCGTGGAACTCGCACGACGCTATTACGAGCGGGACGATGAGACCGTGCTGCCGCGCTCGATCGCGACATTCGAGGCTTTCGAGAACGCCATGCGGCTGGATATGGCCATGGGCGGCTCGACAAACACAATCTTGCATTTGCTCGCTGCCGCGCACGAAGCGAAAGTCGACTTCACCATGAGCGACATCGATCGCATTTCTCGTTCGACGCCACACCTGTGCAAGGTTTCGCCGTCGACGCCCAACTATTTCATGGAGGACGTGCATCGCGCCGGCGGCATAATGCGGCTGCTCGGCGAACTCGATCGTATCGGCAAAGTGCACCGCAATGCGCGCACTATCCACGAGGCCACAATTGGGGAAGCTATCGATCGATGGGATATCACGCGGACGGAGGACGCTGAAGTCGAGACCTTCTTCCGAGCTGCTCCAGGCGGCAAGATCACGATCGAGGGCATGTCGCAGGCTGGGCGCTATCCATCAGTTGATCGCGACGGTAAGGCTGGCTGTGTGCGGGATGCGGGGCATGCCTATTCTTCCGAGGGCGGCCTGGCGACGCTATACGGCAATCTCGCACTCGATGGTTGTATAGTGAAAACCGCGGGCGTCGATGCGTCGCTGCACAAATTCGTCGGTACTGCGCTTGTCGTCGAGAGCGAGGACGAAGGGTCAGCGGCGATCAGCGCTGGCAAGGTAAAGCCAGGAACGGCTCTGATCGTCCGATATGAAGGCCCGCGCGGTGGGCCTGGTATGCAGGAGATGCTCGCACTCACGACCGCCATCAAGGCACGAGGCCTGGATAAATCATGCGCCCTGATCACCGACGGCCGGTTTTCTGGCGCGACATCAGGTCTGTCAATCGGCCATGTGTCTCCTGAAGCGGCATCAGGTGGTGCAATTGGCCTGGTGGAGGATGGCGACGCTATTGAGATCGACATAGCCGCTCGCCTGATCCGCCTCATCCTAAGCGGGGACGAACTTGCGTGCCGGCGCACGGCGATGGCAAAGCGCGGCCTCAAGGCATGGAAGCCAAAGCTGCGCCCCCGTATCGCCTCCAGCGCCCTGCGGCACTATGCCTTGACGGCCACCTCGGCCTCACGCGGCGCCGTGCGCGATGTCGAAGCCGTCGAGCAGGCGCTTGCTGCGGCATCGATGCTTTCGCTGGCCGCGGGCGATAAGATTTCGACGGCTGATTGAGATCTATGACAGTTGGGGCGATTGAATGCGAGTTGCGCCTCTCACGAACGGACGTCATGCCTCTGAACGGAGTCCTCCACAGTTGCAATCACATACGGCAAACGGAGCTGGAATGAACGGGCGTCCCGAAATTTCGAACGCGACTTTCTCTCTTGACGACCGCTGCGTCGTCGAAAGTGCTGTGATCTATCTCGATTGGGTACAAGCCGGCGCCGGAGAAGGCGCCCGCGCAGGCAGCCTAAACCGCCGCCATCATGCCGGCGCCAGTGCCTATGGATCGGACGCCGGAACAGCGATCGGCTGCCGCCAGAAGGTGCCGTCGCAGGGTTGGTAGGAATTAGGGTTGGCGTAGTCTCCGGGGTGATCAACCTCGAATCATCCGGCGTTGAAGCGTCGGACTGGAGACTACGCCATGACCAAGCTTACCACGAAGCCTGATTTCACGCAGCCTGCGACTGAGATGGCTGTTGATCTTTTCGACAACTGGTTCGACCCGATCGAGACCGAGGTACGGGCTCGGGCGCGTCAGTTCATCGAAGAGCTGATCCGCGGCGAACTCGATAACGCGCTGGCACGGCCGCGTTACGAACGAAGCAAGATGGCCGGCAATGAAGCAGGAGCTTGCGTCACGGGCCATCGCCATGGCAGCCGGACGCGCTCGCTGACGGGCACGTTCGGGCCGATCGAGATCGCGGTGCCGCGGGCCCGGCTGACCACGCCGGAGGGCGGGACGGCGGAATGGAAGAGCAAGGCGCTGCGGGCCTATCAGCGACGCACGCTTGCCGCCGACGCGCTGATCGCAAGCAGCTATCTGGCCGGCACCAATACCAGGCGGGTGCGTCGCGCGCTGGCGGCCTTGTTCGGCGGGACGGTCGGCAAGGACACGGTGAGCCGGACCTGGCGCAAGGTGAAGGGCGACTGGGACGCCTGGAACAGCCGCTCGCTGGCCGCGGAGCCGATCGTGCGCCTGATCCTCGACGGCACCGTTGTTCGGGTGCGCCTCGACCGCAAGGCGACCTCGATTTCACTGCTCGTTGTGCTGGGCGTGCGAGCGGACGGCCAGAAGGTTCTGCTCGCGATCAAGAGCATGGGCGGCGAAAGCGCCGAGGCATGGCGCACGGTGCTGGACGATCTCATCAAGCGCGGGCTGCGGCGTCCCGAATTCCTCATCGTCGACGGCGCACCAGGGCTCGACAAGGCCATTGCAATCGTCTGGGACGGAGTGCCGGTGCAACGCTGCACGGTTCACAAGCACAGAAACCTGCTGGCGCATGCCCCGGAGCGCCTGCACGACGAGATCACCGCAGATTACAACGACATGATCTATGCGGCAACGCCTGAGGAGATCACCGTTCGCCGCAAGACCTTCATCCGCAAATGGCGGCTCAAGCATCGTGCCGTTGCCGACAGCCTGGAAGAAGCGGGAGACCGCTTGTTCACCTTCGCGCGCCTGCCGCCGAGCCAATGGCGCAGTCTACGCACCACCAATGCGATCGAGCGGTTGCACGAGGAGTTCAAGCGCCGGATCAAAACCCAAACCGTACTGCCGTCGGCCGACACCGCCGCGATGATGTTCTGGGCGTTGCTCGCCTCGGGACAGATCAGCATGCGCAAGGTCGATGGCTGGAACACGCTCGCCACAAAACCCACCGATCAGCCAATTGACCTTGCCGCCTGAAACGATAACTTCATGTTACCCGGGAATACGCCATACCGAATTCCAACCGCATTCCGGACGGCACCCGCCAGAAAGCTGCCGCCTTCACCCTCAACTCGGTAGGATTTTGCCGGGATTCATGATGCCGAGGGGGTCAAAGGCAGCCTTGATCGACCGCATGGCAGCCAACCCGGACGCGTCGAACTCGCGTTCCAAATAGCCCGTTTTGTTCTGGCCGATACCATGCTCACCCGTGCACGTGCCATCCATTGCGATGGCGCGCTTGACAAGATTGTCCATGAAGACGTGGAGCGCAGCGGCCTCTGCCTCCTTCTTGAAATCAATCAGCAGCGTGACGTGAAAATTTCCATCGCCGACATGACCACCGACGACGGCCGTAAATCCGGCTGCGACGACCTCGGCGTTCGTCCCCTCGACGCATTCGGCCAGTTTCGAAATCGGAACGCACACATCTGTCGTAACGGGCGACGCGCCGGGTCGCAGCGCAAGCGCAGCGATAAAGGCGTCATGTCGCGCCTGCCACAGACGGTTGCGTTCTTCGGTCTGCGTCGTCCACTTGACGCCGTAGCCCTGAAACCCCTTGGCGATAGCCACGAAATGCTCAGCTTGCTCCGACACGAAAGAGTTGGATCCGCTGAATTCAAACAACAGGAGCGGCGTCTCCGGCAAGTCAAGCTTGGAATAAGCATTGAGCGCACGGATCAGCGCTTCGACGAGAAGTTCGACGCGGCCGATCGTCAGGCCGGACTGCAACGCCGTGATTGCCGCGTCGCAGGCATGTCGGATCGTAGGAAACGAACAGATGCCCGCCGATGTCGCTTCCGGAATTGGATGCAGCTTCAGCGTTATTTCGGTAATCACTCCGAGTGTGCCTTCGGAACCAACCATGAGGCGTGTGAGATCGTAGCCGGCGCTGGATTTTCGCGCGCGAGACGCCGTCCGCATGACGCTTCCATCAGGCAGGACGATACGAACCGACAATACATTGTCCTTCATCGTGCCGTAGCGGACGGCGTTCGTTCCGGAAGCGCGCGTCGCGGTCATTCCGCCGATCGAGGCGTCAGCACCGGGATCAATCGGAAACATCAGGCCCGTGTCGCGCAGATAAACGTTGAGCTGCTTGCGCGTCACGCCCGGCTCCACGACGCAGTCGAGATCGCTCGCGTTGACGGCCTTTTGTATGCGGCTCGTATCGACGCAAACGCCGCCGAATGGAGCATTTGTCTGTCCCTCGAACGAGGTCCCCGTCCCGAACGGAATGATGGGAACGCGTCGCTCGTGACATAATTTCACGATCTCTACGATCTCCGTTTCGCTCCCGGGAAAGACGACGAGATCGGGCGGCTCCTCTGCGCCGTGCGCATAGGAGTTCGTGGCATGCTGTCGCCGCACATCTGCGCTCGTGGTCGCGCGAACTCCGAAGCGCTGCTTCAAAGTCTCGCAGACGCCAATGATCGCCGACTGGTTGCGGCCGCCATCGGCCCGGACGTCAGACATGCCTCAGCTCATCTTTGCAGAGACGAGATCGCCGAAGGGAGACCATATTTCACCCCCGAATTTCAACAATTGCACCGTCGTGATCGGGTAGCGGCTCGTCGACAGGGAGGGATCTCGGAAGCATCGTATCGAGGTCGGGCGACCGCCCGCGCAGACAGGATCGGAGAACAGAGCAGGGGGCGAGCTTTTGATCAAGCTGCGTCCGAGATCCGCATTTCAACATGCAAGCCGGCAGCCCCGATCATATTGACCAAGGTATCGAGACCAAACAGTTCGATCTTGCCGCGCATGAGATCAGAGATGCGTGGCTGGGTAACACCAAGCAGCTTGGCCGCCTCCGATTGGCTCAGGCTTGTCCGGGCGATATGATCCTTCAAAGCCATCATCAACGCGGAACGGAGCTTCATGTTTTCAGCCTGTGCCGGTGTATCCTCAATTGCATCCCACACATTGGCGAAGCGTTTCTTGCTCATTGACCCAGCTCCTTTAACAAATCCCGGTAACGCTGCGCGGCCAAGTTCAGATCCGCTTTGCTGGTTTTCTGCGTCTTCTTCTGAAAACGGCCACGTAGACGGCGTCGTCGAATTTCGCCACATACAATACCCTGAATACTCCGGCAGCATCGCGAATCCGAATTTCCCGCACCCCTCGGCCGACCGTATTCATGGGCTTCCAGTCGTCCGGTTCGCGCCCATGCTGGACTTGGTCAAGTTGATGTCCCGCCTCGCGCCGGGCCGCCTCCGGAAACGCGCGCAAATCCTCCAGTGCGCTGCCGCGGAACTCGACGGGCTTGGAATAAGTCATTAGCATCTATTATACAAAATTTTGTATGGACTGGCAACCCCTTTCCCGGTGGCGCCTGCGGCCAACGGCGAATTAGCGATCTGTGAGTTAAATCGTTAAATTGAGGATTGTTGTTCTGATGCATGCCAAACCTTCTCGATGACGCAAATGGATGCCAGAATTTCTGAACTCATGGCCCGGCTTACTGCGCTGGAGCGCGAACGCGCGGAGATCGTAGTCGAGATCAACGCGTTGCGATCGGTGCAGAATGAGAGGATTGCTGCTGTCAAAGTGGTCCCTTCGGGAAGAACTGACGATCCCATTGACCGGAATTCGCCAATCGAAATGAAGATTGCTCTGTTTCGCCGGCTTTTCCGCGGCCGCTCAGATGTCTTCCCTATCCGTTGGGAGAATCGCACGACGGGGCGGAGCGGCTACGCACCCGCCTGTGCGAATGAATGGCAGCGTGGGATTTGCGAAAAACCGAAAGTTAAATGTTCGGCATGTCCAAATCAGGCATTTCTGGCCGTAGATGACGTATCAATCGAACGTCATCTACGCGGGACCGATGCAAACGGCGCCCCATTCGTTATGGGCGTCTATCCGATGCTCGCGGATAATACTTGTTCGTTTCTGGCCGCGGATTTCGATGAAGGTGAATGGCGAAGAGATGCCTTTGCTTTTAGAGACGCTTGCGTGCGTCATGGAATACCTGTTGCCATTGAGCGGTCCCGATCCGGAAACGGTGCTCATGCGTGGATCTTTTTCGAGGAGCCTATTCCTGCGGCATTGGCGCGCCGTCTCGGAGCCTTCCTTATTACCGACACGATGGAACGCGTCCCCGATATCGGATTCGGATCCTACGATCGGTTTTTTCCGAGCCAGGATACAGTGCCGGCGGGCGGGTTCGGTAATTTGATTGCCTTGCCCCTTCAGGGGCTCGCGCGAAATTCTGGCAACAGCGAGTTCATCGACGAATTTTGTTCGCTGTATCCGGATCAGTGGGCCTTCCTGTCCGCGATCGCACCTATGCCGCGAGCCAAGGTGGAACATCTGGTCGAGAAAGCAAGTGCATCTGGTAAGATTATCGGCGTGCGTATTCCTCTCGTCGACGAAGACGAAGAACCGTGGCTTGCCCCGCCCTCGCGGCGACAGACGCCGCCAGCAATGCGCGAACCATTGCCGGGTGCGATCACTGTCGTACGGGCGGACCAGATCTACCTCCCGCGTCACGCGCTGCCACCGTCGCTGATCGCGCGCCTCATTCGCCTTGCTGCATTCCAAAATCCCGAATTCTACGCCGCACAAGCAATGCGCCGATCGACCCATGACAAGCCTCGAATCATCTCTTGCGCAGAGTTGACCAGCCATCATGTTGCGCTGCCTCGTGGGTGCTTCGACGCCGTACTGGATCTGCTTGCGTCACTGGGAATTACTGTAACAATCGAAGATTGCCGTTTTTCCGGTGCTGCGATCCCACTTGCTTTCACTGGCGCATTACGCTCCGATCAGGAAACCGCAATCACAGACCTGTTGCCTCATGATACCGGCGTGCTCGCGGCAACGACGGCGTTCGGTAAGACGATCTTGGCCATCCGGATGATGGCCGAACGCGGACGGAATACATTGGTCCTCGTTCACCGCCGTCAGCTCATGGATCAATGGATCGAGAGGCTCACAGCGTTCTCAAGTATGCCGCGTGACGAGATCGGCATGATCGGCGGCGGCCGCCGCAAACCGAAAGGCCAGGTTGACGTCGCCCTGATCCAGAGCCTGGTTCGCAAGGGAGAAGTCGACGATATCGTCGGCAATTATGGGCATCTCGTGGTCGACGAATGCCACCATCTGTCGGCGGTAAGCTTTGAACTGGTCGCGCGCCGCAGCAAGGCCCGCTACGTCCTCGGCCTGTCAGCAACAGTTACGCGTAAAGACGGACATCACCCGATCATCGTTATGCAATGTGGTCCCGTTCGCCATCACGTAGATGCACGATCCGAGGCAGCCAAGCGTCCATTCGATCACGTGGTGCGGATCAGGGATACCAGCTTCCAACTTCAAGCCACATTGGGCACTTCTGCTCCTTCCATCCAGGATGTGTTCAAGGAGCTGGTTGATGATGAAGCTCGCAATGATCTGATATTCGATGACGTCTTGTGTGCTCTGGAGGCGGGCCGCTCACCCGTCGTGATAACTGAGCGCACCGCCCATTTGGAGACCATCGCAAAGCGTCTTGAGCGTTTCGCTAGGCATGTGGTCGTATTGCGCGGTGGGCAAAGCGAGAAGCAGCGCCGCGACATCGCCGCGCGGCTCGCAGCAATTCCCCATGCAGAGGAGCGTGTCATCGTCGCGACCGGGCGTTACCTCGGCGAGGGTTTCGATGATTCCCGCCTCGATACCCTTTTTCTCACCATGCCAATTGCTTGGAAAGGTACCCTCGCTCAGTACGCCGGCCGGTTGCATCGTCTCAACGACGCCAAGCGCGAGGTGATAATTTATGATTATGCCGACATGAGGGTGCCGGTTCTCGCCCGCATGGCTGCGAAACGCCGCATAGGCTATCAGGCTATAGGCTACAAGGTATTGGGTGCGCGTGATCTGTTTTCTGATCGGGCAGTTATGCCGAACGAACCCGCATAAAGTTTAGCGCGGATCCAGACACCGCGCTCGCGCAGCAATCCGCCAAAATCGCTCCAGCGCGCGCCGCATGGGGTGCCCCCGAAGGTGCCAAGTGCGTCGGCTGCCACAAGGCCATGAACCCGGGCCTGGCCGACGAATGGCACGACAGCGCTCACGGCAAGAAGGGCATCAACTGCTACGATTGCCACAAGGCCAACAAGGGCGATCCAGGCGCTTTCGAGCATAACGGCTCGACCATTCATGTGATCGTGTCGCCGAAGGACTGCGGCGCCTGCCACCAGAAGGAAGTCGACCAGCAGAAGGGCAGTCACCACGCCAAGGCCGGCGAGATACTCGCTTCACTCGACAACTTCTTGGGCTCGGTCCTCGGCGGTCCGCCTGCGGTCGCGGTCGGTTGCCTGCAGTGCCACGGTTCGACCGTCAAGGTTCTGTCGAACGGCAAGTTCGACCCGACGACGTGGCCCAACACCGGCATCGGCCGCCAATCCGGACGGCAGCGCGGGAAGCTGCAGCGCCTGTCATACCCGTCACAGCTTCTCCAAGGCGCAGGCGCGCGAGCCGCAGACTTGCGGCAAGTGTCACCTTGGTCCGGATCATCCGCAGATGGAAATCTACCAGGAGTCCAAACACGGCATCCTGTGGGAAAGCAGCAAGTCAAAGCTCAACCTCGATAAAGGCACCTGGCGGGCGGGCGTCGACTATACCGCCGCGCCTTCATGCGCGAGCTGTCATATGGGCGCAACACGCACCCAGGGCGTGACGCACGACGTCGGCGAACGAACCAGCTGGACGCTGCGGCCGGCGGTTTCGACCAAGCTCAACATGGTGATTTTCGATGACCTGAGCAAAGAGGACCGGCCGGACGGCGCCGCATTGCCGAACGTGGGCGATGAGGTCAAAGGCAAAGACGGTGTCACGCGCAAGGTGCAGGAGATCCTCACCTGGCAGCAACGGCGCGAGAAGATGCAGGACGTATGCACCGGATGCCACGCGAGCGGTCAGGTTACAGGGTTTTATCAGCAGTTCGACAATCTCGTCGGACTTTACAACGACAAATTCGGCAAGCCGGCGGCCGCGATCATGGCGGAGCTGTACAAGGCCAACAAACTGACCGCAGCTCCAATGGATGAAAAGCTGGAGTGGATCTATTACGAACTCTGGCATCACGAAGGACGCCGCGCGCGCCATGGCGCATCGATGTCCGGCCCCGATTACGCGTGGTGGCACGGCATCTACGAGGTGGCCAAATCGTTCTACATGGAGTTTCTGCCCGAGATGAAGCGGGTAGCCGGCGACCAGATGGCCAACGAGCTGATGGAGAAATACGTCTATACGCAGCCCGGCCATCTCTGGCTCAAGGAGGGCATGACCAAGGAGCAATTGCAGAAGATCGAAGAATTCTATCGCAGTCGCTACGGCGAGCAGGGTGACAAGAAGTAACCTACAAACTGAGAGGCAAAGCGGTGCGTCAAGCTGAACGGTGAAGTGTCCCGCGGCCATCGGCTAAATCGCGCCAGCCCCGGGTTGTTGAGTGGGTTGTCCCGATTTCAGCAGTCGGGCTGCTTGGCGCCATTGCCGGTTTACCGATTGCAAATTTCTAAACGAAAGAACGAAACGGCTGCCATTAGAAAGTCCGCCCGGGCTCGATCACCTTCAATCACGACGTCGGGTCGTCGATAAATCGTTGCGGACGCGCGAAGGCTTCAAGCTCTTGCTTGCTGTCGATGACAATCTCACGGCCGCGGATTCGCACACCATGATCGGTCAACTGCGCCAGGCTGCGGGACAAATTCTCCCGCGTGGTGCCGATATGCGAGGCCAGTGTGCCGCGATCGAAGGGGACGACGATATTGCCCTGGGCGGCGTCCTTGCGCGCTTCTGCGAGAACCCAGTTGGCGAGACGTTCGACACTTGATCGGGCCATATAGCCCTTCAGTTTCTTGACCGACAATCGATAGGCCAATGCGAGTTCTCGCGCCACGATGCGTGCGAATGCGACGTCCTTATCGAAGATGGCGCGGACGCGTTGCGCCGGAATCAGCAGGATGCGCGAGTCGGATAATGTGCGGGCAGAGTTCAGGTAGGGTTGGTCGCTGACGACGGCGGCGAGGATGAAAGTCGAGACCGGGTTGATCAGGGAAATCCCCCATTCCACGCCGTTCTGCTCGGTAAAGATCTCGACCAGGCCATCGACCAGGACATGCAGGAAGTCGGCGTGATCGCCCTCATGGATGAGAACGATGCCAGTCGGGAATTGCTGCAGCAGTGCGGCGTCGAGCAGGCTCGCGAGGCTTTCCTCCGTCATTTCGGAAAACAGCGGCAGGCTCTTCAGTTGCAAAAGTTCGTGAGCACGCAACGGTTTTGTCTCCGGGTTATCTGCGCCAAGGATCGGCGTGTGACATTTATCAAATCAACATGAGAGAAAACACAAGCAAGCAAGAGGCATTCATCAAATTGCACCGCGGCATTTCATACAATAGCGCATCTGCGGCATAGCGTTTGATCCAGCGCAAATCAATCTCGTCCGTACTTGGCGATCTGTCCCCTGTCGAAGCAGTTTATCGGGGGAATCGGTATGGACGCCGCAGACTCAAGCACCGCACATCAAGGCCGGGCACTCTGGCTTTCGACCATTTCCTTCACGATATGCTTTGCGGTCTGGACGATCTTCTCGATCATCGGCATCCGGATCAAGCAAGAGCTCGGGCTGAATGATACCCAGTTCGGCCTGCTGGTCGGGACCCCGATCCTCAGCGGATCGCTGATCCGCCTGGTGCTCGGCATCTGGACCGACCAGTATGGCGGGCGGCGGGTCTACACCGTCGTCATGCTCGCCGCGGCGGTCGCTACTTACCTGCTGACATGGGCGCACACCTATCCCGAATTCCTGGTTGCGGCGCTCTTTGTCGGCATCGCGGGCGGTTCGTTCGCGGTTGGTATCGCCTACGTCTCGCGCTTCTACCCGACGGGCAAGCAAGGCACGGCGCTCGGCATCTTCGGGGCCGGTAATGTCGGAGCCGCCGTGACGAAATTCGTCGCGCCTTTCGTGCTGGTTGCCTATGGCTGGCAGACGGTCGCCCAGGTTTGGGCTCTCGTCATCGGCGTGATGGGAATTACCTTCTGGATCTTCTCCGAGGAAGATCCGGTCGTCCGCGCGCGCCGCGAGCAAAACCAGAAGCCGAGCAGCGCATGGCTGGAACTCGAACCGCTAAAGAATCTCCAGGTATGGCGCTTCGCGCTCTACTATTTCTTCGTGTTCGGCGCCTTCGTCGCGCTCTCGCTATGGCTGCCGCAATACCTCATCAAGGTCTACCGCGTCGACATCGAGACTGCGGGCATGACCGCAGCGATGTTCTCGTTCCCCGCCAGCGTGTTCCGCGCTTATGGCGGCCATCTCTCGGATCGCTACGGCGCCCGCCGCGTTATGTATTGGACATTCCTTGTCGCGCGTGGTGGCTACCTTCGTTCTATCCTATCCGCCCACCGATTATTTGGTGAAGACGGTCAACGGCACCATTGGCTTCCATCTGGAAATGGGGCTGGTGCCGTTCACGGTGACTGTGTTCGTGCTCGGCTTCTTTATGGCGCTGGGCAAGGCTGCCGTCTACAAACATATCCCGGTCTACTATCCAAATAACGTCGGCGCTGTCGGCGGTTTGGTCGGCATGATCGGCGGCCTCGGCGGTTTCGTGCTCCCGATCGCGTTCGGCGCGCTCGTCGACCTGACGGGCCTCTGGACCAGTTGCTTCATGCTGCTGTTCCTGCTCGTCAGCGGTGCGCTCATCTGGATGTATTTTGCGATCCAGCAGATGGAGCGCGGTGTTGTCGGCGAAGCACTGAAGAAGCTGCCTGAACTCCCCGAGATGGAGGAGGTTCACAAGCCGGAGCATGTCGGCGCATTGTCCGGCGCTGTCCTGACCGACTGGCGTCCCGAGGACAGGACCTTCTGGGAAGCCTCGGGTCGAGCCATCGCGCGGCGCAATCTCTGGATATCGATTCCGGCACTGCTACTGTCGTTCGCGATCTGGCAGGTCTGGTCGGTGGTGGTGGCGAAGCTGCCGTCGGTAGGCTTCAAGTTCACCACGGCCGAGCTGTTCTGGCTGGCGGCCTTGCCGGGCATCTCCGGCGCGGTGTTGCGTATCTTCTATTCCTTTATGGTGCCGATCTTCGGCGGACGGCTGTGGACGACGCTCGCAACCTGGTCGCTGATAATCCCCGCTATCGGCATCGGTTACGCCGTGCAGACGCCATCAACTCCGTATCCGGTGTTCCTGGCGCTGGCACTGTTGTGCGGCCTCGGCGGCGGCAATTTTGCCTCGTCGATGGCCAATATCTCGTTCTTCTTTCCGCGAGCGGAGAAGGGCAACGCGCTCGCGCTCAACGCCGGCCTCGGCAATCTCGGCGTCAGCGTCGTGCAGTTCGTCGTCCCGATCGTGATTACGGCCGGCGTATTCGGCTGGCTCGGCGGCAATCCCGCGATGATTGCCAGCGGAACCCAGCAGGCGCCGCTCTGGCTGCAAAACGCCGGATTCATCTGGGTGCCGTTCATCGCCGCAAGCGCGTTCGCCGCATGGTTCGGCATGAACGATATTGCTTCGGCCAAGGCGTCCTTCTCCGATCAGGCGGTGATTTTCCAGCGCAAGCACAACTGGATCATGTGCTGGCTCTACACGGGCACCTTCGGCTCGTTCATCGGCTACTCCGCAGGCTTCCCGTTGCTGGCCAAGACCCAGTTTCCGACCGTCGACGCGCTGCAATTCGTCTTCATCGGACCTCTGGTCGGCGCGCTGTCGCGCTCAGCAACCGGTTGGGTTTCCGACAAATGGGGCGGCGGGCGCGTCACTTTGTGGGTGTTCGCCCTGATGATGATCGGCGTGCTCGGGATTCTCTATTTTCTCGGCATCAAGGATCAGCCTGGCGCGTTCTGGGGCTTCTTCGCGATGTTCCTGGTCCTGTTTTTCGCGACCGGCGTCGGCAACGCCTCGACGTTCCAGATGATCCCGAACATCATGCGCAAGGAAATGGACCGGCTGATGCCGGGCGCTGACGCGGTCACGCGCCAGCGGCAGGCTGAAAAGGAATCGGCAGCGATCACCGGCTTCACCTCCGCGATCGCCGCGTTCGGTGCGTTCTTCATTCCGAAATCCTACGGAACGTCAATCGATCTGACTGGCGGGGTGCAGGCGGCGCTGTGGGGATTCTTCATCTTCTACGTGATCTGCGTGGCGATCACCTGGTCCGTTTACACCCGCAAGGGCGGCCTGCTTCACGACATCGAACGCGGTGGCCGGATTTCGCCCGCTGTGCAGCCCGCCGAATAAGGAGACCAAGGATGAGCCATTTCCTGGACAGGCTGTCGTTCTTCACCCGCGCCAAGGCGGAATTCGCCGACGGCCACGGCGTGATGACGACCGAGGACCGCTCCTGGGAGGACGGCTACCGCAGGCGCTGGCAGCACGACAAGATCGTGCGTTCGACGCACGGCGTGAACTGCACGGGCTCCTGCTCGTGGAAAGTCTACGTCAAGGGGGGCATCGTCACCTGGGAAACCCAGCAGACAGATTATCCGCGCACACGCCCGGATCTTCCCAATCACGAACCACGCGGTTGCGCGCGCGGCGCCAGCTATAGCTGGTACCTCTATTCCGGCAACCGGGTGAAATATCCGCTGGTGCGCTCCCGATTGCTGAAGCTCTGGCGTGAAGCGCGCGTGCTGATGACGCCGGTGGCAGCATGGAAGTCGATCGTCGAGGATCCCGGGAAGCGCGCAGCTTATGTGCAGAAACGCGGGCTCGGCGGATTCGTTCGCGCCAGCTGGGCCGAGGTCAACGAGATCGTTGCCTCGGCGAACGCCTACACGGCCAGGACCTATGGCCCGGACCGCGTGTTCGGGTTCTCGCCGATTCCGGCGATGTCGATGGTGAGCTACGCGGCCGGCGCGCGCTATCTGTCGCTGCTCGGCGGCGTTTGCATGTCGTTCTACGATTGGTACTGCGACTTGCCGCCGGCATCGCCGCAGACCTGGGGCGAGCAGACCGACGTGCCCGAAAGCGCCGACTGGTACAATTCCGGCTTCCTCATCCTGTGGGGATCGAACGTCCCTCAGACCCGAACGCCCGATGCGCATTTCTACACTGAGGTTCGTTACAAGGGCGCCAAGAGTGTCGTGATCAGCCCGGACTATTCGGAAGCCTCAAAATTCGCAGATCTCTGGGTATCGCCGAAGCAGGGCACCGACGCCGCGCTGGCGATGGCGATGGGCCACGTCATCCTCAAGGAATTCCACGTCGATCGTCAGACCAAATATTTCAACGATTACACGCGCCAGTACACGGATATGCCATTTCTGGTGCGCCTGGTGAAATCCGGGGGACGAACTCGTGCCCGAGCGGTTCGTGCGCGCCTCGGATTTCGCCACATCGCTCGATGAAGCCAACAATCCCGATTGGAAGACGGTGGCCTATGACGAGGTGACCGGCGACATCGTGGTGCCGAACGGTTCCGTCGGCTTCCGGTGGGGCGAGAAGGGCAAATGGAATCTGGAGGAGCGGGAGTCCAAAAGCCGCGACACCAGGCTTCGTCTTTCGCTCGCCGATATCAGGGACGAATTGGCCGACGTCGCATTCCCGTATTTCGGCAATCGCGAGCACGACCATTTCCAGGGAACCGACCACCCGGACGTCCTCACGCGCAAGGTGCCGGCCAAGCGCCTCGCGCTGAAGGACGGCGAGGCGCTGGTGGCTTCCGTCTATGACCTGTTCGTCGCCAATTACGGCGTCGATCGCGGTTTCGGCGGCGAGGATCTCGGCTACAGCTACGACGACGTCGAACCCTATACGCCGGCCTGGGCGGAAAAGATCACCGGCGTGCCGCGCAACCAGATCATCACGGTCGCGCGCGAGTTTGCGGCGAACGCCGAGAAGACCGGCGGCCGCTCGATGGTCATCGTCGGCGCCGGGTTGAACCACTGGTACCACATGGACATGAACTACCGCGGCATCATCAACATGCTGGTGATGTGCGGATGTGTCGGACAATCCGGCGGCGGCTGGTCGCATTATGTCGGGCAGGAAAAACTGCGGCCGCAGTCCGGCTGGACGCCGCTGGCGTTCGGCCTCGACTGGGGACGCCCGCCGCGGCAGATGAATTCGACCTCGGCTTTCTATGCCCACACCGATCAGTGGCGCTATGAGACGCTCGACATCAAGGAGATCCTGTCGCCGACGGCGCCCGCCGGCCCCTGGGATGGCGCGTTGATCGACTACAATGCGCGCGCCGAACGGATGGGCTGGTTGCCTTCCGCGCCGCAGCTGCAATCCAATCCTCTCGAAGTTTCCAAACTCGCCGCGGCGGCTGGTCTGGAACCGAAGGACTATGTCGCCAAAGCCCTGAAGTCGGGCGACCTGAAACTGTCGTGCGACGATCCCGACAATCCCAGGAACTGGCCGCGCAACCTGTTCGTCTGGCGTTCCAATCTCCTGGGCGCCTCAGGCAAGGGGCACGAATATTTCCTCAAGCATCTGCTCGGCACCAAGCACGGCGTCATGGGCAAGGACCTCGGTGAGGACGGCAAGAAGAAGCCGATGGAGGTCAAGTGGCACGACCATGCTCCGGAAGGAAAACTCGACCTGCTGGTGACGCTCGACTTCCGGATGTCGACGACCTGCATGTATTCCGACATCGTGCTGCCGACCGCTACCTGGTACGAGAAGGACGATCTCAATACCTCCGACATGCATCCGTTCATCCACCCCCTGTCGGCGGCGATCGATCCGGTCTGGGAATCGCGCAGCGACTGGGACATCTACAAGGGCATTGCGGAAGCCTTCTCGAAAGTCTCTCCGGAAGTGCTCGGGGTTGAGAAGGATGTCGTTCTCACCCCTATCATGCACGATAGCCCCGGCGAGATTGCGCAGCCCTTCGACGTCAAGGACTGGAAGATGGGCGAGACCGATCCGATTCCCGGCAAGACCATGCCGGCGGTCACTGTGGTCGAGCGCGACTATCCAAATCTCTACAAGCGCTTCACCTCGCTCGGCCCGCTGATGAACAAGCTCGGCAACGGCGGTAAGGGGATGAGCTGGAACACCGACCATGAGGTCGATCTGCTCAAGAAGCTCAACGGCACCGTGATCGAGGAGGGCGCGAGCCAAGGCCTTGCCCAAATCGACAGCGCCATCGACGCCTGCGAGGTCATCCTGAGCCTCGCGCCGGAGACCAACGGCGAGGTTGCGGTCAAGGCCTGGGCGTCGCTCGAAGGATTTACCGGGCGAAACCACACCCATCTGGCGACGCCGAAGGAAGACGAGAAGATCCGGTTCCGCGACGTGGTGGCGCAGCCGCGCAAGATCATCTCCTCGCCGATCTGGTCGGGACTGGAATCGGAGAAGGTCTGCTACAATGCTAGCTACACCAACGTCCACGAATTGATCCCCTGGCGCACGCTGACAGGCCGTCAGCAGCTCTATCAGGATCATCTGTGGATGCGCGCCTTCGGCGAGGGGTTTTGCGTCTATCGGCCGCCGATCGACACCAAGACGATCAAGCCGGTGATCGACCGCAAGCCGAACGGCAACGCCTCGGTCGTACTGAACTTCATCACCCCGCATCAGAAGTGGGGCATTCACTCCACCTATACCGACAATCTGCTGATGCTGACGCTGTCGCGCGGTGGACCGATTGTCTGGATCAGCGAGATCGACGCCAAGGGCGCCGGCATCGTCGATAACGACTGGATCGAGGCCTTCAATACCAACGGTGCGCTGGTGGCGCGTGCGGTGGTCTCGCAACGGGTAAAGCAGGGTATGTGCATGATGTATCATGCGCAGGAAAAGATCGTGAACGTACCGGGCTCCGAGCAGACCGGCCAGCGCGGCGGCATCCATAACTCGGTGACCCGGGTCGTGCTCAAGCCGACGCATATGATCGGGGGCTACGCGCAGCAATCCTACGGCTTCAATTACTACGGCACGGTTGGCTCGAACCGCGACGAATTCGTCATCGTTCGCAAGATGTCGAAGGTCGATTGGCTCGATACCCCGACCGCCGATCAACCCGGCACGCCCCGTCTGGAGGCCGCAGAATGAAAATCCGCGCTCAAATCGCCATGGTGCTGAACCTCGACAAGTGCATCGGGTGTCACACCTGCAGCGTTACCTGCAAGAACGTGTGGACCAGCCGCGAAGGCATGGAATACGCGTGGTTCAACAACGTCGAGACCAAGCCCGGCATTGGCTACCCGAAGGATTGGGAAAACCAGGCGCGCTGGAAGGGCGGCTGGAAGCGCAGGCGCAATGGTTCGATCGAGCCGCGCATCGGCGGCAAGTGGCGCGTGCTGGCGAACATCTTCGCCAATCCGGATCTGCCGGAGATCGACGATTACTACGAGCCGTTCACGTTCGACTATCAGCATCTACAGCAGGCGCCGGAAATGTCGGCGATGCCGACGGCGCGCCCGCGTTCGCTGATTTCGGGCGAACGGATCGAGACGATCGAGTGGGGCCCGAACTGGGAGGAGATCCTCGGCGGCGAGTTTGCCAAGCGGTCGAAGGATTACAATTTCGAGGGCGTGCAGAAGGACATCTACGGCCAGTTCGAAAACACCTTCATGATGTATCTGCCACGGCTGTGCGAGCATTGCCTCAACCCGGCCTGCGTCGCGGCGTGTCCGTCGGGCGCCATCTACAAGCGCGAAGAGGATGGCATCGTTCTGATCGACCAGGACAAGTGCCGCGGCTGGCGGATGTGCGTGTCCGGCTGTCCCTACAAGAAGATCTACTACAACTGGTCGTCGGGCAAATCAGAAAAGTGCATCTTCTGCTATCCGCGCATCGAGGCCGGCCAGCCGACGGTGTGTTCGGAAACCTGCGTCGGTCGCATTCGCTATCTCGGTGTGGTTCTGTACGACGCCGACCGGATCGCGGAAGCCGCGAGCAAGCCGGACGAGCGCGACCTCTATCAGGCGCAGCTCGACGTCTTCCTCAATCCGAACGACCCCGCCGTGATCGCGGAAGCCGAGAAGCAGGGCATCCCGCATGCCTGGCTCGAAGCCGCCAAGACCTCGCCGATCTGGAAGATGGCGATGGAATGGAAGGTCGCTTTCCCGCTGCATCCGGAATACCGCACCTTGCCGATGGTCTGGTACGTGCCGCCGCTGTCGCCGATCACCTCGGCAGCGTCCGCCGGCAAAATCGGCATCGACGGCGAAATGCCCGACGTCAAATCGCTACGCATTCCCATGCGCTATCTCGCCAACCTGCTGACGGCGGGCGACGAAGCGCCGGTGACGCTGGCGCTCGAGCGCATGCTGGCGATGCGCGCCTATATGCGAGCCAAGACGATCGACGGCGTCGTCGATGAAGCGATCGCAAGGCGGGTCGGACTTAAGGCTGAGCAGATCGACGAGATGTACCAGATCATGGCGATCGCCAATTACGAAGACCGCTTCGTGATCCCGACCGCGCATCGCGAGCTCGGAGCGGACGCTTACGACATGCGGGGTTCCTGCGGCTTCACCTTCGGCAACGGCTGTTCCGGCGGTGAGAGCGAAACCAATCTGTTCGGCTCGCCGCGCAAGGCCAAAAACCCGATGGAGGTTGCGTGATGAAGACGTTCAAGGTCTTGTCCGCTCTCCTGAGCTATCCGACCGAAGCGCTAATTGAAGCCGCACCGGCGTGTTTGGCTGTGCTTGACGCTGAAAGACTGGTTCCGGCGGCAAGCCGTGGGGCTGTCGATATTCTGATCGAAGAAATCGCCGCAGGCGACGTCTATGATTTGCAGGAGCGTTATGGCCTGCTGTTCGACCGCAGCAAGACGCTGGCCCTGCATCTGTTCGAACATGTCCACGGCGAAAGCCGCGACCGTGGCCAGGCCATGGTCGATCTCAAGGGGATGTACGAAACTGCCGGGCTGGTGATCGCTGCCAACGAACTGCCCGACTACGTGCCGCTGTTCCTCGAATTCCTGTCGATGCAACCGCTCGCGGAGGCGCGCGAACTACTCGGACAGGCCGCGCATATACTGGCGGCGCTCGGCGAGCGGCTTGGCCGGCGGCAATCGGGCTACAAGGCGATCTTCGATGCGCTGGTGGCGATTTCGACGGAAGCGCCCCGGCGTGACATCGTCGACGAACTGCTGAAGGCCCCCGACGCCGACCCGATGGATCTGGTGGCGCTCGACGCCGCCTGGGAAGAGGAAGAAGTCCGGTTCGGCCCCGGCGCCCAAGGGCAGGGCGCCTGTGGCCATGAAGGTCTGATCGCAAAACTTCGCCACGCCAGGCGAGCGGTCGACCCCGCGCCAACATCCCTGCAGTGAGGATCGAAGCGATGCAGACGCTCAATTCAATCGTGTACGGCTGGTACCCCTACCTCTGCCTGACGGTGTTCCTGTTCGGCAGCCTGTTCCGGTTCGATCGCGAGCAGTATACTTGGCGAACCGGATCGAGCCAGTTGCTGCGGCGCCGACAATTGATGTGGGGTTCGAACCTGTTCCACGTCGGCATCCTCGTGATCTTCGTCGGCCATTTCGTAGGCCTCCTGACGCCGATCTGGGTGTTTGACATGTTAGGTGTATCGCACGGCTTCAAGCAGATGCTGGCGATCGTCGCCGGCGGCGTGGCCGGCCTGATGTGCTTGGTCGGAATTGCGCTGCTGACGCACCGGCGGCTGTTCGATCCGCGTATCCGCGCCAACTCATCCTTCGGCGATACCGCGATCCTGCTTCTGCTGTTCGCGCAATTGCTGCTGGGATTGGCGACCATTCCGGTCTCGATGGGGCATCTCGACGGCCATGAGATGGTGAAGTTCATGGCATGGGCGCAGGGCATCCTGACGCTGCAGCCCGGCGTTGCCGTCAACATTCTGGACGTTCATCCGATTTTCAAGGCGCATCTGGTGCTGGGCATGACGATCTTCCTGCTGTTCCCGTTCACTAGGCTGGTTCACGTCTGGAGCGCGCCGGTCTGGTACCTCGGCCGCCGCGGCTATCAGGTGGTGCGCAGCCGTGATGGACGCGCGGCCCGTCCGCTTCAGCCCGCGGAGTAGGCCATGGATTGCTCAGTTACAAACGCGTTACCCAAGCCGAAGACGATCAGCGTCAACGGAACGGCGATCCCTCGAGAAGTGATCGCCCGCGAAGTCCAGAACCATCCGGCGGAAAAGCCGATCCTGGCCTGGCAGGCGGCGGCGCGGGCGCTGGTAGTGCGTGAATTGCTGCTGCAGGAATCAAGGCGCCTCGGCATCGAGGCTGAGCCGCTGCGCGATCCGGAAGGGCGTTCCGAAACTTCTGAAGAAGCGGCGATGCGCGTCTTGATCGAGCGCGAAGTCGTCACCCCGGAGCCCGACGAGGCCGCATGTCTGCGGTTCTATGAGCAGAACCGGCAGCGCTTCCGCTCCGGCGATCTCTACGAGGCCGCACATATCCTGATCGCGGCGTCGCGCAGCGACCAGGCCGCACGTACCAAGGCGCGGGCAACCGCCGAGACCATCCTGTCGGCGGTCCGGACCGATCCGGCGCTGTTCGCCGAATTCGCGCGCAGCCATTCCGACTGCAAGATCTCGGGCGAGAACGGTGGCCACCTCGGCCAGCTGACGCGCGGCCAGACCGTCGCGGAATTCGAGGCCGCGCTGCAGCGGATGCGCGCTGGCGAGTTCGCCATCGCCGAAACCCGCTACGGCTTTCACGTGGTGCGGCTCGACCGGTATGCACCCGGGCAAGTGCTGCCGTTCGAACTCGCTCGCGACCGCATTGCCGACTATCTCGCGACCAGCGTCCAGCATCGCGCGCTGGCGCAATATGTCGCGGTGCTGGCTGGCCGCGCCGACATAACCGGCATTACGCTGACGGCGTCGGCATCGCCGCTGGTGCAATAGGGAGGACGTCATGCAGCTCGGCGAGATCATCAAGAGCTTCAGCGAGGAAGCGCCCGCCAGCGAGGCACTGCTCGCCTGCAACGACATCGTGCTGTTCGCTCGGGTCGGCGACGCCGCTAATCGTCATGACGAGACGGTCGGCGAATATGCAGCAGGCTCCGTGAGGCGGTTCGCCAACCTGGCCGCGAGTGAGGACTGGCTCGGGCTGATGAACGTCATCGAGCGCGCCCAGGATCCGGGAATCGATTGTCTGACCTACATGGTCAACTGGTCGCTGAGGTGGGACGAGGCGCCGGCGCATCAGGGCTGCACCTGCGGCGGCAACGGAGGCTGTTCTTGAGTAGCGCAGGCAGCCATGTCGAAGGTTCGGCAGGGTCGCGAGGCCTCGCCAGGGTCGGCATTCTCGTGATCTCCGATCGCGCCAGCCGTGGGGAATACAATGACGAGAGCGGCAAGGCGATCAATCAATTCCTGAACAGGGCGGTGCGATCGAACTGGATCGTCGTAATGAAGATCGTTCCGGACGGCGTGGAGAGCGTCGCCAGCGCGCTGGTCGAGATGTCGGATCGGGAGGATTGCGACCTCGTGCTCACCACCGGCGGCACCGGGCCATCGCCGCGCGATCTGACGCCGGAGGGAACGCGGAAGGTGATCACGCGCGAGCTGGAGGGTTTCGGCGAGTTGATGCGCCGCGTCAGCCTGGAGCAGGTGCCGACCGCCATTCTCTCGCGCCAGACCGCTGGCACGCGCGGACATTGCCTGATCGTCAACCTGCCGGGGCGTCCGGCCGCGATCGACGTCTGTCTGAATGCCGTCTTCCCCGCCATCCCTTACTGTCTCGACCTGATCGGTGCCCGTCCCATTGAGGTAAACCCTGATGTCTGTCTCGCCTTCCGCCCTGGTGCATGAATTCTCGCCTGAACACGGACAACTGGTCGCGGCTATCGTTTACGCCGACGAAGACTATCCCAATTCTGTCTTCAGGGCGCTCGTTGGTCGATGTCGCGCACTGGGCCTGTCGCTCGCCGGTGTCCTGCAGCACCAGGTCTTTGAAAGCGCCGACAGGCGCTGTGACTGTGATACTGGAAGACCTGACTTCGGGCCATCGTACCCCGCTATTCCAGGACCGCGGCGCCGGCGCGCGGGGATGTCGTCTGGACGAAGCGGCGCTGGCGGAAGCAACCGTGAGGGTAGAGGGAAGCCTTGAACACGCGCCGCAGCTTCTCGTCCTCAACAAGTTCGGTAAAGTCGAGTGTGAAGGCGGCGGCCTGCGCGACCTGATCGCGAGCGCCATCGACCGCGGCATTCCCGTCGTCATCGGCGTCCCCGAACGCAACCTTGACGCCTGGCGAAGTTTTGCCGGCGAATTCGCGATCGAGCTGCGTGATGACGTCGGCCAGGTTGCGACATGGCTTGAGGGGGCCGCGGCAGCGCCGTTGCTGGAACCTGGGGGCCCTGCGGTCGCGCGGATAGGGGCAAGATAGTCGCATGATTGCCAGGATAACGCTTTACATCGTCGTCACTTTTCTTATCGCCGCCCACTTCCTGCGCATGGGTAATGTCATAGCGGTCGTGCTGTGTCTGCTGGCGCCGCTGCTGTTTCTGGTGCGCCAGCGCTGGAGCCTGCTGCTTCTTCAGTGGCTGACTTATGTCGCAGCCGTCGTCTGGCTGGCAACGGCCTGGCAAATTGTGGCCCCGCGTTGGTCCTCCGGGGAGCCTTGGCTACGCGCCGCCGCCATCCTCGTCGCTGTTGCCGCCATCAATGTGTTGGCCGGCGGCCTCCTGCGCAGCCGCACCATGCAGGAGCGCTATCGCGACCGGTGAAGGGCCGGCGCCGCCAGACGGCCATCGAGCATGTGCCGGACCGCCAGCACCGGGTGGCGCCATAGCATGCGTGGGCCAGCCCAGCGCATCACCTGTCTGATACGCTCGCGCATGCTCGGCTTGTAGCAATGCACGGTGCAATTGGCGCAGGTCGGCTTCGCCTCGCCGAAGACGCACCGCTCCAGGCGCCGGCGAGCGTAGTCGTGCAGATCAATGCATTCGGGGCAAAGCGGCTTATCCTTTGGCCCATGATGGCTGCGGCAGTACATCCGCAGCATGGCGGCGATCATCCTGAACTCGCGCGCTCGCAGCGTGACCTCCACGCCGCCTCCGGCGATGCTGCCTGACCTGGTCATGACCGCTCACCACTGATCGCGGCAGCGTTCATGGTGCATCCGTGCGCATCCAGCCCGGCCAGCAGCCGCGGCTGAGCCCGCAGGGCCATGCCAGTCGACGTGAGCAATCCCATCGCAGCCTTCATGTGGGTTCGATACACAAAAATCTTGTCCTTAAAGTGGTATTGACATTACCACAATTTGCGCGTCTGTTAAGTAGCATATAAAATACCACTTACATTTCGGCCATCCAACGCACAAGAGACACAATCATGAGCCCGACTTCCCAAACTGACTTCGCCAGCCGTACGCTCGCCGACATCGCATCCACATTGCCGGGCGCTACCGCGCTGTTTCGCGAGGAAAAGCTCGATTTCTGTTGCGGCGGCAAGGTTTCGCTCGCAGAAGCAATGGCCGCCAAGCAGAAAGACCCAGCTCCGCTCACAACCAAGCTGGCGGCGCTTGAAGCGGCGGCGGAGCCTAGCGACGGGCCGGAGGATACGGACGGTCTCATCGATATGATCTTAACTCGTTTCCACGAGACGCACCGACGCGAAGTACCTGAGTTGGTCAAGCTCGCGCGACGCGTCGAGGCCGTGCACCGCGACGTTCCGTCCGTTCCGGCAGGCCTTGCCGACCTGCTGCAGTACATCGGCGCCGAACTCGAATCGCACATGCAGAAAGAGGAGCAGATCCTGTTCCCGATGATGCGTAGCGGCGGCCATCCCATGATTGAGGGGCCAATCTCGGTTATGCTCATCGAGCACGACGACCACGGCGCCAACTTACGCAAGCTCGAAGCGCTGACCAACGATTTCACGCCGCCGGCAGAGGCCTGCACGACGTGGCGAGCCCTCTATGCCGGCGCCCGCAAGCTGACGGACGACGTGATGGAGCACATCCACACCGAGAACAACATTCTGTTCCCGCGCTTCACCTCTTGACCGTGATCAGAACAATCCATGCGCGCCGCCGACGGCGCCTAGGACGGTGACGACGGCGACCGAACTCAAGACCCGATGCCCGCGCAGCGCCACACGAAAAGCGCCGTCAGGATCGCGTCGGGCGCGCGCATCAAACCATGCGTGCAAGAACAGTGGTTCGGCGATGAATAGCATGATGGTGAAAATAGCCCATAGGCCGATCATCGCGCCGAGCCACCAGAAGCGTGGGTCGGCGATCTGTCCCAAAAGCTCATAGGAATACAGCATGTAGAAACCTGACAGGCCCGCGAGAAGCGTCGAGAAACGCGCCTGCATGGCGAACCGCCGTTCGAGCGCATCGAACAGCGTGAGGCGTCGCAGCGCCTCCGTTTCAGGCAAACTCGGCAGGATGACGAGCGTGACGAACAGAAGCCCGCCGATCCAGTGAACGATCGCCAAGACATGAACAGCGCGCGCTACGATCAGCCAGTCGATCATTTGGCTAACCCGGGCAACGGCAGTCGCAACACGTCGAAATCGGCCTGCCCTAGCTCTCCCTTAAGATAAGCTGCCGCCATTCGATCCATCGTCGTTACGTGCGACAAGACCAGTTGTGGCAGGATGAATTGCATGCGCTGTCGCAATTCCCCGCCCGCAAACTTCGGACGCTCGCCGCGGGCCATTTCCGCAAGGAGAACATTGTGCTGCGCGAGGTGACAGTGCAGTCCGGGAAACTGCTTTTCCCGCAGGAAATCCTCTTCGCGCGCAAAATGCGCAGCCAGCTCTTCCGCGACGTCCCGGTACAGGGCCGGCAGATCCTCGTCCGGCGCGCGTGATGCAGCCTCGAACATCCGTTCGACCTTGAGATGGTCCTGATCCATCATTTCGACGCCTAGAACAACGGTTGGACGTTCCATCACGAGCCTCATATTCAGTTCAAATCCAACCTTGTGGTCAGGCGTTGCCGCGGCGCTTCGAGGCTTTTGGAACCGGCTTGTCGATGGAGTCGAACCATCGACCGGCAGCACAATCGGCGAGCGTGTGTTTGTCGAGGCTGTCGTAAAAACACTCGCGCGCGGTGCGCAGCATGGCGCGCAAGCGACAGCCGGAATCCAGGACGCAGCAGCCGCCATCCTCACGGAAGCATTCCACGATCGGCTGATCCGACTCCAGCGTTCGGACCAGTCCGCCCAGCCGTACGTCGGCGAGTGGCTTTGCAAGCGATACTCCGCCGCCTGCGCCCCGCACGGTGCGCAAAATACCGAGGGCCGCCAGATCCTGAATGATCTTGTGCAGGTGGTTGCGCGACAGGCCGCCAAGCTGGCTTGCCATCTGTCCGGCATTGATGCTTTGGCCGGGTTCCTGACGTCCAAGCAGCATCAGCGCGCGGAGGGCGATGTCGGTGGAGGCGAGAAGGCGCATGAATTTGCTCCGGAAGTGGTATTGAGCGTACCACATCTCGCACGTGGTGTAAGTAACATAACATTTGGCAACGCTTGTTCGCGCAAGGTCGGGGGCAGGAGTTTGTCATAACTTCCGCTATCGCTTGTCGGCCGCTGCTATATGGTTTTCCGGGCGGCGGACGCTGTCAATGTTCTTCGACCGTTGTCAGGCTGGTTCACAGGGAGCGCGTCATTGACAGTGTCCACTGCCCGGAACCACGCTCCGCCAAGCGTTCGACGGAGAGGTTTAGCCGCATTACTATTGGGCGTTGCTACGCTCCGGCTGCCATCGATTTGCGAATTCACCGGCAAGCGGATGTCTTGATTTTGGGAAAGCCCCGCGCATGCCGCGAAGCAGCGACACGGTGATCTCGCAGCGAAAGAGCGCGACCCAGCCGGCGCATCCATGGTGCCAACGATGCGGATATCTCGTAGCCCCAGGAGTTACGCCCGATAGCTGAACCTGGCTGTTGCCTCGCTTTTTCGCGTTGTCAGCGCACGGATCTGTACCATGAGTTTGTTATCCGCAGCGTCCCATGCAACCTTTGGACGAGAGGACACACCTCTGCACCAAATTCTTCGCAATGCACCATCGTCGCGAGGCTCGCTGGTATTTTGACCTGATGGGTGCGCTGCTATTCCTAAGTTTGGCAAATGGCTTTCGGCATCGATACAGCCCTCGAACTCACAGTCGTCGTGCGTTGCATGAAGCGCGCTTAAGGCCGAAGGCTGCCGTCATTCAAACCAGACATCTCCGATGGAATGATGCGCTTGGGTTGTTTCCGCCGACATTGAGGACACGGCAATACGACCAGCTCATTCCTAGTTTCGTTGAAGAGACCTTTAGTGACGCAGGAATGGAAATGGTCATTGTGTCGTTGGGCGCGCGCGCTGTGGAATTGCTTGACGCTTCCGATGTCAAATACCCGAGCGCTTGTTACCGATATCAACCTTGGCGAAGGAATGGTTGGGAGGTCGTGAGGCACGCCAGAGAGCTCGACCCTGGATTTTCGTGCTCTATGTGACCGGCGACAGCACCGTAGATTGAACCTCGAAAGGTGTTCCGAATGGCATTCTGCTGACCAAGCCGTTCGCCCCGGCAAAAGCTTCTCACAGCCGCTTCCCAGCTCCTGAATTCCGGCACGTCTCATTCCGCGCGGAGGCCAGTTTTGATTTCGGGCAGCCCAGCTTACGACGAGTGGCTACTTGCCAGATGGCCGCTTTACGATTGTGCTGGTGGTACTGACGGTTTAAGGGGACCGCAAAATGAATTTCGGGGTTGGTCTAGCGCTGTTGATTGTCGCTTTCGCTCTGATCTTTATCGGACGGCCGGATAAGGACGGCAACAGTCCCAGGTTTCTAAGAGTCGACACGGCGTTGGTTCTTTACCCACCGGTCATACTGCTCTTCTTTGCACTCGGTTCTGCCGCGTTGTTATTTTCGTTTTTTAAGTAGGCTGCCTCGGTTGCAAACATACAGTTCGTTGCCTGAGTGGGGCCGCCTTCTAATGTCGAGCCATAGACCTGGAACAGATACGCTGCTGGCACCATCCGACATCCGCTTGTGTTTTGTCCGGAACTATTGAGCCGACCTATTCGAAAACTGTCTGAGTTGAGAGACGAGCTGGCAGCTCGTGACATGAACCGACTTCGGCATCTTTTTGACGGCCCTACATGCTAACGTTCTAACATGAACAATAAGACGATATTGATCTCGGGTGCAGGGATCGCCGGACCGACGCTCGCTTTTTGGCTCAAAGCGGGCGGGTTCGAGCCGACTCTGATTGAGCGAACGCCAGAGCTACGCACCGGCGGTTATGTCATCGATTTCTGGGGTCTTGGATACGACATCGCCGAGCGTATGGGCCTGGCAGGCGAGATCAATCGCATCGGCTATCGGGTACGCGAGGTGCGAATTGTAGACGATCTCGGCAGGCGCTTAACCAGCTTTGGCACCAAGGTCTTCGAGGAACTGGCTAACGGACGTTATGTGACGGTCGGACGCAGCGACCTTTCACGCATGCTGTTCGAGAAGCTGAAAGGCAAGACCGAAGTCATTTTCGACGACGAGATCGTCGGCCTTCAGGAAGAGGCTGACTGTGTACAGGTTCGGCTCAAACGTGGGGGTCGTCGTCAGTTTGGTCTTGTGATCGGCGCAGACGGCTTACATTCAGGCGTCCGGCGACTTACGTTCGGGCCACAGCATGAGCTCGAGAAGCAGCTCGGTTATGCGGTCGCGGCCTTCGAAGTCCGCGGTTACCGTCCACGCGATGAGGACATCTATTTGATGTACGGACAGCCGGGACGAATGGTCGGCCGCTTCACATTAAATGACGATCGAACGCTGTTCTTGTTCGTGTTTGCCAATGACGGCGATACCATGCCAGCAACGCTTGAGTTGCAGAAGGCAATGCTGCGCAATTCATATCGGGACGGAAAGTGGGAATGCCCGCGCATCCTGAACAAGCTCGATCGCACACAACAACTCTATTTCGACCGCGTCAGCCAGATCAGGATGGAAAGCTGGTCGCGAGGCCGCATCGCCCTGATAGGCGATGCCGCATTCTGTGTATCGTTGGTCGCTGGGCAAGGTTCAGCCCTTGCGGTGATTTCCGCCTTCGTGCTGGCTGGTGAGCTCGCCAATGCCGGCGGGCGACACGCAGAGGCTTTTCGCAGATACGAAGCATTCTTACGGGCCTATATCGGCAAAAAGCAGCGGGCTGCCGAGCGTTTTGCCGGGGCTTTTGCTCCAAAGACCCAATGGGGCCTGAACTTTCGCAACCAGGTGATAAAGGCGTTCGCGATTCCTGGGCTGGCAAGGCTTGCGGTTGGCAGGGATATCATCGACGCCCTGCGACTCCCCGATTACCGTTGGCCATCGCTTGCATCGACTGCCATTTAGGCGAAACCCTCTTGCTTCTGGCTGAGCCCATAAGGGCTTGAGAAATCTGCAGTCCCCACCCTATCAATAATCGTTACCGCACCACGCCCGAGATGAATCCGGCCTTGCGCCGCCGCGGCTTGATCTCCTTTTTCAAAAAACAATGCGCGTCTTTTCCGACATATCCCGGCCGTGCATAGGTCCAGGCGCGGCATTTGTTATCATCGGTGCAGGCCGCCTTGCAGGCCTCGTCGTCCTCGCCCCTTTTTAGTTCGAAATTGCGGTAATCGCCACCGAAACGGTCGATCGAGGTTTCGACCGCTCCGTTGCGCGGCTCCACCACGCCAGCACCGCGCACGCCCGAGACGCAGCAACTGTTCGGGACGCGCGCGGTGACGTTACTATTCAGCCAGCAGACCGCGCCACCGCCGACGTCGGTCGGGTAATTGAAGCTCCACGCCCGACAGCGCCGATCGCGCTCGCACGCAATCCGCCGGATCGCCCGAAGGGACCCGCGAGCTCAGATAATCGCCGCCCGGGCGGTCGAAATCGGCTTGAGCCAGCGCCGCCCGCGTGGCGGTAGTGGCCGCCAAAAGAGCGAACGTCACCAACCACGCCCTGAGCAGACGGTCTCCCCACATTCGCGATTGCTTTCAACTTTAGTTGGACGCGCCGTTGTTCGCGCGGCGTCATTTGATCGCCACAAACCTGTACCGCAGATGAATGGCGCAGCGGTCGTGCACAGGCTGATCTAGTGCCAGAAATCTGTCGCTTGATCCTCACACCGACGTGCGAATTGGATCGGACGTCAACGTTTCCACCAGAGCAGGTCCTCGATGCCGCAAAATATATTGGAATTCCAACGGACCGTATCCGTCAAGAGACCGTACCGGGCAGCCATATCGGGCTGCTCATGGGAGCGAACACGCTCAGAGAACATCGCCAACAGTTCGGCCGGTGGATCGCTTCGAGCGTTGCCAGAGCCTGGCGCCGCTGCTGGGGTGTGAGTTCGACCGCACGGCTCGGTTCTTTTGGATATTCAAATGCCGCGGTCGCTGGACGGCCTGAAGCTCGCCAAGTTTGTGAAACGCCGTTGGCCGCCAATCAAGATCATCGCGACCTCGGGGTACTTAGCCGTCAAAGATGGTAATCTGCCGGAAGGAGAGCCCTGCGCTATACAGCTCCAACATTGCCAAGTCACCGCTCGAGCACGTTGCCTTCTAGGGTGTCGAATATACCGGCGCCGCTGTGCTTGATCGGCGTCGCCTCCGGAATCGCCGCCGACGAACCCAGCACCTCGCTCAGGCTCGGGCCGGCCGGTCCGCGCTGTTGCTGCTGCTGAGCCACGGCGCAGACTTTTGTCCTCATGCTCTCGGTGTTCTTGTGGCCGTTCTTTAGCTGGTCCGATATCTGCGGTGGAATCCCGCACTTCGCGGCGTGACTTTCGACATATTTGGCAGGCCCCTAAATTTACGTTGGCAGCAGCTCAAACAGCCAAACAAATCGATTAGCTTGTCTACAGTTCTGGCGAGCGCGACTGTGTTCGCCTACGCCGGCGGACCCCAGAGGCCTGCTCCGACTGATGCCTCCGGGATATATTCCTCCCTACGCCAATTGCTTCGCGCCAGAAGCCAATCGCGTGAAGCTGTCGCCTACGCGAAGCAATCATGGCATGTTTCCTTCTACGCTGTTCTCTTGCCCACGCTCCAAGCTTGTAATTCCGTTCGACATGGGCCTCGGGCACGCAGCAATGACGCTCTCGCGACTTGAAGTTTTTTAATGCAGAAAATCCCCGCTGCCAGGCTTCGTCAAACGGGATCCAAACAAACCCCAAGCGATTAAGCCGATCCCGCCGCTCCTCCGAAAGTCTGCCCCTTCTTGAGCGCTGATGAGCAACCCAACGAACGAGCCGCTTGTCGGAATGGCTGCAGCTAATATTGCAGTCGCCGTGTTTGAGTTTATAGCCTTTGAGCCTATTGAACATATCTTCCCAGTAGGCCTGACGGGGATCCCAGATAAATCCAACGCGATCGAGAAGTCGTTTTCGGTCGACGCTCAATTTCTTTTGCCGTGACCGTTGTACATTGACCCATTGGCCGAGCCTGAAAAACCCTTCGATATGATGCTGAGGCACACAACTATGGCCTTCCCGAGCCCTAAATTGCATTAGCGCAGAATAGCCTTCCTCCCAAGCTCGGTTGCGCAAATTCCAAATAAATCCGATCGCATCCAGACGCCTTCTGCGCACAGCAGGCAATTTACCCAGACTTGCGCGCTGGGCACGAACCCACCGACCGAGTTTAACGATTCCTTCGCCTTTGCCTCTCGGCACATTGCAGTGACCTTCGCGCGCCCTGAATTGCTCAAGGGCAACGAAGCTTTCTTCCCAACCGCAGTCGGCGCGTTTAGCAACCACAAGATCCATATCTTGTAATCTATGATCGTCTCTTAATCAAAAAAACTCGGAGAAGTCGTTCGTCGCGGTGCTTATAGAATTGCAACAGGACCATAAGTGGTCAACCTCGCAATGTGTGATGGCATGAGACCTTCGGCTAAGAGCGTTTGATGCGACGCACGAGGGTCGCGAGCTTGAGAGCTACATCGACGCAGAAAACCGTTCGGTAACCTGAGGAATGACACCGCACCTATCAAGTTGAAATACCAGCGAGCCCTCGCGGCGATTGTGCATTGCAAACAATTGGAGCAGGGCTGTGCTCGCCCAAAGTCTTATGGAGCAATATTTTTCCGATGCTAGTGTGTGCCTACGGTAACCGCGAATTCAAGCGTTTTCCCGCCGAAAGAGCGGTGCGTGAATTCATCTTTTTTCTCTTAAACGCTGATAGGGAACGCTCACGATGGCGACAATTACCACGACTTCAGCGAGCTTGCGCTCGGGCGGAATGACGGCGGAGGAGCGGAAAGTCATTTTCGCCTCATCGCTGGGCACCGTTTTCGAATGGTACGACTTCTACATTTACGGAACGCTCGGTGCGTTCCTGGCAAAATACTTCTTCTCCAACGTGCCACCGAATGTCGGCTTCATCTTTGCGCTGCTGGCTTTTGCCGCGGGCTTTGCGGTTCGCCCCTTCGGCGCGCTGATCTTCGGCCGTCTCGGCGATATGATCGGGCGCAAATATACCTTCTTGATCACGATGACCCTGATGGGTATCGGCACCTTTTTTATCGGGCTGCTGCCGGGCTATGCGTCCTGGGGCATCGCCGCGCCGGTCGTTCTGATCGGGTTGCGACTGGTCCAGGGTCTCGCACTCGGCGGCGAATATGGCGGTGCCGCGATTTACGTCGCCGAGCATGCGCCGGCGAACAAGCGCGGCTACTACACCTCATGGATTCAGACCACCGCGACGCTCGGCCTATTCATGGCGCTGCTGCTCATTTTGGGTATCCGCACCTGGATGGGGGAAGCCTCCTTCGGCGATTGGGGCTGGCGCGTTCCGTTCCTGCTGTCGGGCATCCTGCTCGCCGTTTCGATCTGGATCCGCTTGAGCCTGAGCGAGTCGCCGATCTTCGCGAAAATGAAGGCAGAGGGCAAAACCTCGAAGCGGCCGCTGAGCGAAGCATTCGGTGAATGGTCGAACGCCAAGATCGCGATCCTCGCTTTGCTGGGCGCCACCGCAGGCGAAGCCGTCGTGTGGTATGGCGGGCAGTTCTACGCCCTGTTCTTCCTGACCCAGACGCTCAAGGTTCCGGCGGTGACGGCGCAGATCATGATCGTGGTGGCGCTGGCGCTTGGCACGCCTGGCTTCGTGATATTTGGCTGGCTGTCGGACAAGATCGGCCGCAAACCGATCATTCTTGCCGGCTTCCTGCTGGCGGCGGTGACGTATTTCCCGATCTTCAAGGGAATTACCCACTTCGCCAATCCGAAGCTTGAAACGGCACTCTCGGCATCGCCCGTCACGGTGATTGCCGACCCCAAAGAGTGCTCGTTCCAGTTCAAGGCAACGGGAACTGAAAAATTCACCACCGGTTGCGACGTCGCGAAATCGGCGCTGGTCAACCTGTCGGTGAACTACACCAACCAGGATGCGCCGAAGGGCACTCCGGCACAGGTCAAGATCGGCGAACAGACCTTGACATCAACCTCGCCGGATTTCGCCAAAGCGCTGCCGGCCGCGATCAAAGCCCATGGCTATCCGGCATCTGCTGACCCGGCCGACATCAACCATGTCATGACGGTGCTGCTGCTCTGGATTCTGGTGATCTACGTGACGCTGGTCTATGCCCCGATCGCGGCTTGGCTTGTTGAATTGTTCCCGAGTCGGATCCGCTATAGCGGATTGTCGTTGCCGTACCATATCGGCAACGGCTGGTTCGGCGGCTTCCTGCCTGCCACAGTGTTTGCGATCGTCGCCGCAACCGGAAATATCTATTCCGGTCTTTGGTACCCTATCGTCATTGCGGCCATGAGCCTGGTTGTCGGCTTCTTCTTCCTACCGGAAACCAAGGACGTCGATATCAGAACGAACTAACCGTCTCGTCGTCGGCAACCGCCGCCGGAACGAGATTTACGCGCAACAAACCGGCCGCGGATCGCTCCGCGGCCGGTTCATGTGGGGTCCACCAACTACCGAATAGGTTGGACCGTCACTCGCGGGCGGAGGACGAGACCTCGAGAATTGACCAACTCGACATCTGGGGACGAACATTAGCAGCAGCACACAGAGTTTGCCCGCGCGCCGGAACAACTTCGCTCTGGTCTGGATCGCCGCGATCACCATTCCGCTTCTCTTGATCTCGCCTGCGCTATGGAACCGCTATCCACTGCTGCAGTACGACACCGGCGGCTATCTTGCGCGCTGGTACGAGGGTTACCTGGTACCCAGCCGGTCGACTGCTTACGGCATATACCTGCATCTCGGGGAAGCCTCGCACTTCTGGCTCAATCTGGGAGCTCAGGCCCTCGCGGTGATGTGGATTGTTCAAGCTACGCTGCGCGTGTTCGGCATCGTGCGTCCCCTTCAGATTGCCGCCACTGTGCTCGCCTTGTGCGCCACGACGGCGCTGCCAGTTCTAACGAGCCTGCTGCTGACCGATATCTTCGCCGGTCTGTCGGTGCTGACACTCTTTCTTCTCGTCGTCCATGGTGATCGGTTTTCGAAGCCGGAACGTCTCTTCCTGTTCCTTTTCACTTCATTTGCGGCTTCGACGCATAGCGCAACGCTGGGAGTGCTGTTCGGTCTTTGTTGCGCCGGCTGGATCCTGCGTCCCTGGCTGCCGGCGCGGCTTACCGTACGACAGCTCGCCTGGGGCAGCCTGACGATCGCGTCAGGCGCCGCGATGCTGCTTGCCGCCAACTTCGCGCTTTCGGGCGAACTGGCCTGGACGCCGGGGGGCTCTGGTGTTGCCTTCGGTCGAATGCTCCAGGACGGGCTCGTCAAGCGCTATCTCGACGATCATTGCTCAACCGAAAAGCTTAAACTGTGTCCCTACCGAAATGAGTTGCCGAAAACGGGTGACGACTTCTTGTGGGGCAAGAGCATGTTCAACGACCTCGGTCGATTTAAGGGCCTTGGCGACGAGATGGCCTATATCGCGTGGCACTCTCTTGTTGCTTATCCAGGCACCCAATCGGAGGCCGCCATCAAGGCCACCGCCACACAGTTTGTTTCCGTTGCGACCGGCGAAGGGTCAAACAACTATCTGGCCCACACCTACGGAATCATGGAACGTTATTTGCCGCAGGAAATCGCAGCGATACGAAAGGCTCGCCAGCAACGTTGGGAATTTGATTTCACCAAGATCAATCTTGTTCACGTGCCTGTTGCACTGCTTTCCATGCTTCTGCTGCTCGGCATCCTCGTTGGTGCCGCCTTACGCCGCAGGCTGGACGATATCGCGCTGCTGGCAGGCACAGTAGCGCTTGCGCTTTTCGGCAATGCCTTTCTCTGTGGCGTGCTCTCGGGGCCGCACGATCGCTACGGCGCGAGGGTGGTGTGGATCGCGACGCTGGTGGTGATCATCACCGGTATCTTGCATCGAGCGGCCCACAAACCACAGCAATTGACATGAAGCGGCACGGTCTAATCCCACCCAATCAATCTTCTCGCACAAAGATGCGGGGCAGGTTTTGAATAGCGGGTGCGGCGAACACCAAAATCGGCAACATCCTGATCCAGACGACCAACCAAGATTGCAGCCAGTGGGTGACGAACGTCCCCCTGCCAAAAATGAGTAGCTCACGATTGCCGCCGCAATTCGCACAGGTCGGACTTGACCGAATGAATTCAAAGACAAAGTGGCTGAACCAGTGCAATATTCTCAGTGTAAAGCCCCTCCGAAACGAGCGATCACCGGGAGACTGCTCCGGTGCCGACCTTGGCGTCCGATCCGATTGGCACGTCGGAGTGGGGATCAAGCATCAGGTTTCAACCACCTGTGCATGACCTTTGCCGTTCATCTGCGGTAGAGGTTTGTGGCGATCAAATGGTGGCGCGCGAAACTGCGGCGCGTTCACCTAGTTGAAAGCAATCGCAAATGTGGGGAGAGCGTCTGCTCAGGGCGTGGTTGGTGACGTTCGCTCTTCTGGCGGCCATTGCCGCCACGCGGTCCGCGCTGGCTCAAGCCAATTTCGATCGCCCGGGCGGCGACTATCAGAATTCGCCGGTTGCTTCGGGCGATCCGGCAGATTGCGCGTTGATGTGCGAGCGCGATCGACGCTGTAGGACGTGGAGTTTCAATTACCCGACCGACGTCGGCGGTGGCGCGGTCTGCTGGCTGAAGAGCAACGTCCCCGTGCGCGTCCCGGACAACTGCTGCGTCTCGGGGGTGCGCGGTGCTGGCGTAGTGGAGCCGCGCAACAGAGCGGTCGAAACCTCGATCGACCGTTTCGGTGGCGACTACCGCAATTTCGGACTCAAAAGCGGCGAACGCGACGAGGCCTGCAAGGTGGCCTGCACCGACGACAACAAATGCCGCGCCTGGACCTATGCACGGCCGGGGTACGTCGGAAGGGAGGCGCATTGCTTTCTGAAAAAGGAAATCAAGCCCCCGCGGCGCAAGGCCGGGTTCGTCTCCGGCGTGGTGCGCTAACGATTATTCGTAGGGCGGGGCGCGAAGGGCGCCAGTGCCGACCGCCTGCGACACACCAGGCCCCAGGAGACGACTCGCGCATCCTGATCACAGCGTTCGGGGTTGTCGTGTTTGCAGTCGTCGTGCAGGGGCTAAACATGCCATTGCTTCTGCGGAAGCTAAAATAGCAGGCTCCATGCTGCTGCACCCCACGACGGATGTATCGATTAGCTGCATCACGCGATCGTGGGCGGCGGCCAGGTCCTCCATGATCTGGTCCCAGATGCCAATCTAACGCTCATTCACACCAAAAGGCGAAATGGGTGTCTCCATCATTTGAAACGGACGCCAATCGCTAAATTGACTTGGCGGTTTCTGACGCTCAGAGAGCCAGCGAAGTTATTCCACGTAGGACCTTATCTTGTCCCTCTGAAACGGTGTCGCCTACTTGGTCCCGTCGTACGGCCCGCTTGCGCTCGCGGCAGGGCTCTCGCTCTCCTTCGTGGTCCTGGGATTGTTCCTGGCAACCATAGGTCATTCGATAGGACTTGACGCGGAACGGCTGCGCTTTGTTGCCGCTGATCATGGGTGTCGGCACGGTACTGCTGTTGCCGCCGATACAGGCACGATTGGCTTTGGCAAGCGGCCCGGTCGGAAATTGGGCGGACAGTCAATTCGGCCGCTTTCAGCGGAACACGGTTTCCGGCCAATTCTGGATCGGCACACTGCTGGGGGCAGCCTGGAGCCCATGTGTCGGTCCGACGCTGGGAGCGGCCTCGCTGCTGGCGGCTCAAGGGCGCAATCTTCCGCAAGTGGCGCTGACAATGTTTGCGTTTGGCGTGGGGGCGGCGCTCCCGCTGCTGGCGCTGGGATGGGTCTCGCCGAGACCATGATGCAGTGGCGGAGCCGTCTACCGCCACGGGAAGCGGAATGAAATCCGCGCTGGGCTTGCTGTTCGTGACAATCGGCGCGTGTTCATTGTCACTGGATTGGACAAGCTGATTGAGAGCAAACTTGTCGAGGCATCGCCGTCATGGCTGGTTGACCTCACTGCGCGGTTCTAGTTCAGTTTATCGTTCTCGCCGTCACACTGGCAAAGAGGATGCACCATGATCCATAACTCCCTGGCGGCAGGTTCGGACATGCCGAAAATGACCGTGCCGAAAGTCGGCGGCGGCGAAATTCAGCTGGGTAACTCGCACGGCTGGCAATTGCTCGTGGTCTATCGTGGAAAGCATTGTCCGATTTGCCGAACATATCTGAAAACGCTCAACGGGTTGCTCGGCCAGTTCGTGGAAATCGGAGTCGAGGTCTCAGCGATCTCAGCTGATACTGCCGAAAAGGCGGAAACCAAGGCAAGGGAAGAAGGGTGGTTCTTTCCTGTTGGGCATAGCTGAAGCTGGATCAGATGCGGGCCCTTGGGCTCTATATCTCCAATCCACGCTCGGCCGAAGAAACCGATCGCCCGTTTCCGGAGCCGGGCCTGCTGGTTGTCAATTCCGAAGGCAAAGTTCAGATTATCGACATCTCGAATGCACCGTTTGCGCGCCCCGATCTTAACAGCATCCTGAAAGGCGTGAAATTCATTCAGGAAAAGCAGTATCCAATCCGGGGAACCCTTGCGTGACCGAGGCTCAACGAAAGGGAGCGATCCTCGAAGGCGTGAAGGCCTGCGTCTTCGACGCGTATGCAACGTTGTTCGACTTCGCCACGGCGGCGCGAAGGCACTCGGGATCATTGGGCGACAAGGCTGATAAATTGACCGGCGCTCTGGCGCGACAAACGACCCCATAAGCGACATAGGCTGCGCACTGCGAAAATGGTCTTGATGCCGGTTTCAGCCCCTGTCGAAGTGCTCGATTAACCGATACGATGGGCCTCCTGAGCTTGGGGCGGACATGCGACGGCGCGAGTTCCTCACTCTTCTAGGCGGTGCAGTGGCGTGGCCGCTGGCCGCACGAGCACTGCAGCCGTCAGTGCCGGTGATTGGATTCCTCACCAGCAGGACGCCAAAGCAAGCGGAATACCTTGTCGCGGCGCTCCGCGATGGCCTCAAGGAGGTCGGTTATGTCGAAGGTCAAAATGTTGCGGTTGAATATCGCTACGCAGAGGGCCAGTACGACCGGCTTCCGGCACTTGCGGCGGACCTCGTGGACCATCAAGTTGCTGTGATCATTGCCGGCGGCACATCCGGTCCGGCCATTGCGGCAACCAAGGCAATTCCAATCTTATTCACCACTGGATTCGACCCAGTGGAGACCGGTCTTGTCAGCAGCTTCAACAGACCCGGCGGTAACGTCAGCGGCGCAACGTTCTATTCCGGTGCGCTTGGCGCAAAACAAATGGAAATTCTGAGCGAACTTGCGCCGAAAACCGTCACATTCGGGCTACTCGTCAACCCCAACGCTTCAAATGCCACGTCGCAAGTCCGAGACACGCAATCTGCTGCGCGCACCATCGGACATGAACTGCAAGTGCTCAGTGCCGGCACCGAACAGGAGATCGATAAAGCCTTCGAGGCGATGGCCAACTTCCCGAATCCCGCGCTACTTATCAGTGTGGACCCATTCTTCGATAGCCGTCCTAAACAACTGATCGATCTTGCGGCACGGCACGCGCTACCTACCGCATATTATCTTCGTGATTTCGTAAAAGCCGGCGGTTTGATGAGTTACGGCGCCAGTATTACCGACACCTATCGGCAAGTGGGTGTTTACGCTGGTCGAATTCTCAAGGGTGAGAAGCCAGCCGACCTGCCAGTCATGCGACCAACTAAGTTCGAACTTAGCGTCAACCTCAAGACCGCCAAAGCGCTCGGCCTCAGCGTGCCGCCCGCGCTACTTGCTACTGCCGACGAGGTGATCGAATGAAGCGGCGGGAGTTTATTTCGATTGCTGCGGGTGTGTCGGTTTGGCCGTTAGTGGTGGGCGCGCAGCAGGCGTCAGGGCGCGTCTACCGGGTCGGTTATTTGATGGTCTCGTCGCGGGAGCAACAACTCGATCACGTTAAAGCATTTGAAGAAGGCTTGCGGAGCCTTGGCTACCGTATTGGCGAGAATGTCATCATCGAGTATCGCTTCGCCAGCGGCCAGATGGGACGGCTACCCGCGCTTGCCGAAGATCTGGTCAGGCTGGGCGTGGACGTCATCGTCGCAGGGGGAAATCCGAACACGTTGGCGGTTATGAAGGCGTCCACAACCATCCCGATTGTCATGCCTAACAGCGTCGATCCCGTCGGTGCCGGTCTCATCGCGAGTCTGGCACGACCGGGCGGCAACGTCACTGGGTTCACCATGGACGCGGGTAACGAGATGCTCGGCAAGCGGCTTGAGTTGCTGAAGGAAACCCTGCCGAACCTATCGCGTTTAGGCATCTTGTGGAATTCGGACGTTGCGTACAATCGGGATCGGCTGCCGTCGATGATGGAGGCTGCCCGAACGCTAGGGATGACGCTTGTTCCGGTTGAAGCGCGCGAGCCGGGCGGACTTGAACAAGCGTTCGCGACGATGATGAAAGTGCAAATGCGGGCGTTCTTCCTTCTGGCGGATGCCGTGCTGTTCAACTATCGCCAACAGATTGCCGACATGGCCCTCACAAATCAGCTACCAGCCTCTTCCGGTTTCAGGGAATTTGCGGAGGCAGGCTTCCTTCTGACATACGGTGTCGATGTTCGAGATTTATTTCGTCGGTCTGCCGCCTTCGTCGACAAAATTTTAAAGGGCGCGAAGCCTGCCGATCTGCCGGTCGAGCAGCCGACCAAGTTCGAACTAGTGATCAACCTAAAAACCGCGAAGGCGTTGGGCCTCATCGTGACGCCGTCGCTGATAGCTACCGCCGATCTTGTGATCGAATAGAAACGCCATTTGCTGCAGTGCACGAGTCCGTTCATGGCAGATTCTGTTGCAAAAGTCTTTTTGAGAGGTGGAACTCAAATTCTCCGACCCGTAGGTGCAGCGATTGAACAATGATTGGGGGGGGGACCACGTGGCCAAGCGTCAAACTCACAGGAGATTCTGGTAGCGCGTTTGAAGCCCTATTGATCGGCGATTGTCGCTTGTTTCGTCCTTTGGCGGAAAATTAGCCGCTGCGCCCTTTGGGACTTTTGCAACAAAATCGGCACGAACCGGACCAACCGGGCCGGTCTGATGATGTCCGTTGATCGGGCCAGATCAGAAGTGACGTTCCGGGGCCGTCAGGACCGTTGTTGACCGATATTGTTGCAAAAGTATTTTCGGGGTGATGAATAGAAATTTTCAGCGCCGCTTAATGCATTTCGCGCCTCGCGACGTGAGGGACCATATCGTTTCACGCAAAAACGACCACCGACCTTCGTATCGGCGCCAAGGAGCCTTGCAGCGATTAAAATGCCTAGAAATCGACTTTCGCGGGATTTTTGGCGTCGTTGGATTCTCGACTTTTGCAACAAAATCGACCCATAGCAGATATATCGGTACCGCACCGTTCAAGTCCGCAATCCGTCGAACTCAGTCTTCTCGCGTCAAGAGGTGCGTTAGGCTCCGAATGGCCGGCGCAGCGAACAGCACGATCGGCAGCATCATGATCCAAGCGACAAACCACGATTGCAGCCAATGAACCATGAAGGTCCCCGTCGCAATAAAGGGAAAGCTCGCGATCCCCGCCGCAATCATGCAGGTTAGGCCTGACTGAATAACGCCAAAAACATAGTGGCTGAACCGGCGTGGTATTCCCAGCATGTCTATCCTCGGAAACAGATGACTAGCGATAAAGCAAGAGCCGTGTCGACCCTCATTGAAATCGGTTCGAATTGGTCAGGTCCCCCACATACCTGCGACGATTGGCTGACTTGCCAGGCCCGTCCATCATGTCTTTGCTGCGAACCTAACTGGGAGGGACCGCAGATGAATTTATTGACCGGGACCGCGATGCTGGTGATCGCTATAATTCTGATTTTGATAGGCCGTCCTAACAAAGCTGGCGTTCATCCCCGCTTCCTGCGGTTCGAAGCAGCGTTAGTTCTATATCCGCCAATCATACTTGCATTTACCGCGATGGGAACGGCTGCGGTTATTAGCTCGATTTGGAAATAGGGCGGCCACTGTGGCGGCCTCTTTGACAATAAGCCAAGGCCATCTACTCCACGCTTGAGAGGATCGGACATCGGTCTGTTGTTCCGCAGCGCGAGATCGAACATCCCGCTGCAACTATGAAATTCCTATAACGTTGGTGGCGTGAGCGTCTTGAAAATATATGCGCGTAGTGGACTATCGAAGGTCCTTCGCGCTCGACCAACAGGACCATATATAAACGAGGACCATATCAACGAGCACCCGCCTTCCAAAAGAGCAATCGCCATGACCACTCCGAAAGCAACGTTGCCAAACGAGGCAAGCCGGCTCGCAGATTCTGATCCCTTTCAAGTTTTGCGACTGACAAGCGCTCCAATCGCGGTGCGATATCTTGCTGCAGTTGTCATGACGGGCTTTGCAACAGTAATCGCCATCGGGTTGGACAGCAAGGTAACCATACCGAATCTTTCTCTCGTCTATGTGATACCCGTCGTCGTCGCTGCCGTTGCTTTCGGGTTGGGACCATCCCTCTGCTCAGCAGTCCTCGGAGCGCTCGCGTACAATTTCTTTTTTACCGAGCCGCGCTATACGCTCATGGTCGATGACCCGGCCAACGTTTGGGCCATTGGGCTGCTTTTCGTTGTCGGATGTATTGCGAGCGGCGTGGCCTCGATCGCCAGGCGCAGGGCGGATGACGCGGCGCTCCTAATGCGGCAAGCAACAATTCTGCAGCTCTATAGTCACGATGTCGTCGGTGCCGACAATGCAAAGGCGGTCGTCTCTCTCGCGGCCAGCACTCTTGAAGCGCTCTTCCACGTTCCTGTTGTCGTAATGCTTATGTCGGAGACAGTAGCAACGATCATTGAGAGGCGCGGCAAAATCGAGCCCCTCGATGTGGAAATGGAGGCTGCGCAGTCTTCACTGACGACTTGTCGATCGGTCCCCGCAGGGGTTTACCCGTTCGACACCTCTCGCTTCGACTTCTGGCCCGTGTCGACGCCTACGGGACAGTGGGCCGTCATTGGGTTGGCGTTCGACCCCAATGAGCGTCCATCCAAGCCTGCCATTCTGGTTGAGGCCACGGGGGCCGTCCTCGCTCTCGCGCTCGATCGCCAGCATTTCCGCACTCTGTAGCGGATGACCGCTTTTGTGAAGGTTTGTGGATGCCGGCCCCATGATGGTGGCGCGGCGGACACCGGGGGGCCGGCGTTCGCAAACCTCCAAAGGAGAAAACCGCGGGAGGTGCGGCGGGGTTGGGTGTCAGACGTTATGGGGATTTCGATGCTGGCGGTCTGTTGCCGACGTGCGTTGGATGCTTGTTTGGAATGCGACCGATGAGGCGACGAGCCCGGTCGGCCGGTCACGACATGCGGAATTGGAGTTCGCGCGGCGGTGATCGAACGACACGACGGCTATCGATGGTGGAGCGAGGGCGAGCATGATCATTGCTGGTCGAGAGCCGGCGAAGCAGACGGGTAGTCTTATAATGTTGCCGCGCGCCAATCTTGATCATGATGTGTCGATCCTGATCACGGCGATGGAAGTCGCGGGACGGTAGCGCGGTGAGGAGCCACGCCGGAACCTTTCGATGATAATCATGCGGCCGCCGCTGCACGGACACGGGTGCGAGAGCGGTTTGGGCTCGTTGGCTGTGAATAAGCGTCCAAGAGTGACCCCACCACCGCAAAATGAATCAATAGCTTAGCGTGCCGATCGGCGTCGGGACCCCATGCCAATTAACAACCGTGGCAAAGACCCAGAATGCAACGGTGATCATTAGCGTTCTCCGGCGCGAGTTAATGCCGCAGTATTGAAGCCCTGCGCCGAGAGCCTCGTGAGCAAGCGTGAGACCGCAGTGGGGTGCCACGTTTCGCCCCGGGGGCGCGGGTATCCCTTGATCGTTGAGCGCCCCTGCGATGCTGCGAACGCTTGAAAGACCGGTAGAGCGAAGTGTGCTCACGATGCCCGCGAGGTCCAAAGCGCGCTGAGCAGCATTGGCCTTGACCTTCGCTACCGCATCAGAGTTGCCGACTTGCTTGCCCCGGAGCGCCCGAGCACCGTTAGGATTGCCAAGCTTGACACCTCTTGCCTTCGCGGCAGCGAGAGGGTGTTCTCTGAAATCGTGCGCCCTACGGACTCTGCAACGGCTGCAATGATGTGGATCGTAAGGCGGTTGGCATCGGGCATGTCTGCGGCGACGAAGTCTACGCCACGCTCTTGGAGGCTTGAGACGAAGTGGAGATTGCGCGCTAGTCGATCCAGCCGAGCAAGGACCAGTTTCGCACCCGTGGCCTTGGCGTGGCTGATGGCGGCTTGGAGCTGCGGTCTGGAGTCGCGCTTGCCGCTTTCGACCTCAACGTATTCGGCAATCAGCTTCCACTGGCCACCGTTGAGATACCGGGAGACCGCTTCGCGCTGGGCTTCCAGGCCGAGACCACTGCGGCCCTGCTTGTCTGTGGAGACCCTGAGATAGGAGACGAACTTGATCGCTGCCATGGCTGGGTATCCCGTTCCAAACTGCCGTATCCGTCGTTAGGTCAATTCGTAACAGCAGTGGTTGGAAGCGAGTAGAGGCGTTTTGGAATCACAGCGATTCCGGTTTGCATGGCTGGGCATTAAGCGCCTTGAGGCGTAAATTCTCTATCTTCATGGCATTGGTATTCTGTCGACGATGCGGAGAAGCTGGTTCGCAAAGCAGATCATGTCGACCACCTCGCGGGGGTCCTCGAACTTGATCTCGTGGTGCGCGGACGGATTGCGACACAGTCCGAATGCGCCGGAAAACAACTCCCGCGTAAATTTCCGATCCTTGCTGCCGATCATCAGGACGCCGTTCTTGTCACCGAAGGCCTTGTTCATCAGGTCGACGCCGTACTCGTCCTTTAGATTCGGATGCTTCTTTCCGATACGGACCTCGACTTCCTTGAAGGCTCGGAAGACGGCGGTGTCGTAGTCGCCGCGCACGAACAACGGCTTCACGGCACGCATGATGATGGGATCGAGCCCTTCGGGAAATACTCCGGCCCGCTTGTGCGCTTCGAAGTCCTCGCTGGCGGCGATGCGCTGACCGGCCCGGGTGACGAAGAAGTCATTTCCGAACTGGTCGTGGGCGCGACGGGCGATGAACCCTTCGAGTTCGAGCCAAGCCCAGGCTTCCATGAAGCGGTTGGTGATCTCGTGGCCTTGCAGGTTCTGGCCGAAATTAAACCGGTTGGTCATGCCGGAGTGGGTCGTCATGTAGCGCAGCACGAAGGGACCGAGTTCCTCCGGCTCCATTTCCATAATCTGCTGATGCGGCGGAAAGAACCGCATGAACTGATCGAAGCGCTCTTGGCTCATCGGATGTTCCTCGTTGGACAGAAATGCCAATAAAACGGTAGGCTGGCGAGGGTTGGTGGAGACAATCGGCCATGTCGGATGACGAAGAGAAGCTGCCGCGAGCTTCGCTGCGGGGCGACAAGCTGTACGTGGCTGGCGAGAAGGAGCCGTACTTTCGAGATTTGGAACGGTGGGTTTCGCTCGAAGTGACGGCGCTGCGAATAATTGGAGACTACGAGCTGGCCGACCTCGGAGAACGAAATAGCGCCAAGGTGCCCGTGCGCGTTTCGCTGCGGGGCATCGCTAGGTTCAAGGACGAGGACCGCTTCGCCGTGGCAGGGTTGGAGACGGCGCGCGATACGCCGATCACGTTCGGCCTGTCGGCAGTCCCCGAGGAAGAGACCCGCTTTCATTGGCGCGCTAACATCGGCTTCGCACGACAGGACTGGATGGACGACATCGAGGAGTCATTCTACGTAGAGTGCTATTGCACCAGCCGCCCATTCGAAGACGTGTTGGCCGCTGTCCGGACAGGCCGCGTCGATTCGCTGCAGCTTAGGATGTCGACGAGCATGTGGACCCGTGACCAATCCGGCTTCGTTGACAAGCCGACGACTTGGCATCTAGCAGCGCCTGTCGACCGCGAACCGTCGAGGATGCCCTCATACGAGGTCGGGGTGGTGGAGCAGTTGACCTGGGAGGAACGGTGCGGCGACCATTCCGTCAAACCCGCAGCGGACCTCCCGCAGACGCCGTCGCCTGTGACGTTACCGAAGGAGTTGTACACGATCCTAAGTGTGCTGGCGGTGATCGGCGTCGCCATCGCGGTACTGTTGTTGTGGAGACGCTGAGTTCAAGTGATTTCGCTACCAAGGATAGGTTTCAAGGATGAGAATGGCCGAGGCTGACGAATACCTGCATCCCGCATTTCCACAGCCCGTGGATCGCAGTACTCTGATCTGGCGATATATGGAGATGGATAAGTTCGTATCTCTCGTAGAGAGCGCTAGTCTCTATATGACGCGAGCCGATCTATTTATCAGCGACGAGTTCGAGGGCACGACGCCGCAGGCAGAACTTGATGCGTGGCGTGCCGCAGCGATGAATGCGGCGACTGAAGAAGAGCGAAGTACAATCGAGAATAATCGCGAGCAGCTATCGGCTTTTGCACGAGAGTTCCGCGAAAAATATTATGTGAGCTGCTGGACAATGGCACCTGACGAAAACGTAGCGATGTGGGAGCGGTTCACGAAAACACCCAGTTCCGTCGCGGTAAGTACTCGGTACTCAGCACTCCAAGAGCAGTTTGATCAGAAAGTCGTAAACGTCGGGGTGGTTCGTTACATCGACTTTGACGCGCACCGGCTGCCCTCGACAAACGTACTTGAGCTGATAACTCATAAGCGGCATTTCTTCTCAGACGAACGCGAGGTGCGGGCGGTTATGTTCGCGCTGACCCCTGAACCCATCCGGGTCGTCTCAGTCGACCCCTACATGACATCAGATGGGCTTGGGTTCTGTCCGCCGGTCAACATACTGACCTTGATCGAGGGTGTTGTACTCCACCCGAAAGCCTCGCCTGAGTTCCAACAAGAAGTCGCGAAGCTGTGTGCCACGCACGGATTGCCTTCGCCCTCGCCCTCGCGCATGGCGCAAAAGCCCGTACACTGATTGGGCTTGCTCGGTGGTATCCGCAAGTGGTATCACTCGCTCAGCAGCCAAGCTGGTTAGTGCTTGTTTTATCAGTGTTTTTGCGAGCGCCCTTCGATTTCCCTAGGGAGCGCCAGTGCTAGTTACCGAAAGCGCTGTTTTGCCGTGGCGAAGGCCCGATCAACAGCCGCGAGATAGTCGTGGGCGCGCATGACCATTTCAATGAACATGGTGACAGAAGAAACGCTCGAAGAGTGCAAGCGCCACGTTGATGAGTGTGCAGCACTGCTGGAGCGAACTTCTGTTCCGGAGTATCGCGAAGCCATAATTGCCATGGCCAAAGCATGGTTGAAAATCGCAGAGCGAGCGAAGATTAAAGCAAGCCGTTGACCAGCTTCGTTGTGCTGGCGAACGCTACAAAGCCGTGCTACAAAACGAAATCAATCGCGAGCAAATAAGCTAATCATTTCAACGTTTATGCGGTGATTGCGTAGTTTCCCTTCACCGGCTCCAATTTCTTCAGCACTATGTGTGAGCGCCGAATTTCATTCCGACAGTCCCGACTGTTTCGTTACGGGTGGAAGCCACTTCCAGCCTGCATATTTGTCGCCGGTCTGGCGCAGGTGGCTATACCGCTTCAAGCTGCTCCAGCTTCTGTGACCTGAAACACTTGCTGCCTGCGGGATGGTTTTGCCAATTTCGAACAGTCGTGAAACGCCCTCGTGCCTTAGATCGTTAAAATGCAAATCATCAATGCCGAGTATCTTGCACGCACGAGTGAAGGCGGCGCTGACAGCATCGACCGAGTAAGGAAATATTTCCTTCTCACTGCGCGGCATGGCTTCGATAATGGCCGTTGCTTCGGGCGGCAAGTCACAAAACACGTCGTTTCCTTTCTTGTCGCCTGGATGCTTCATGTCGCGAATGAGAATGCGCGCGTCAGGGTGCGATGGTGGAGCGGCCGGCTCGAAGTCTGTCCATGCAATGCGGGTGATTTCTTCCTGTCGTCGGGTGCTGAAAATCGCGAACGCGATTATCTTCTGCATGGGGTTTGACTGTGGACGATGGGCTTGGATCTTGCCGAAATGATGCATGAGGAGGTCGAGTTCGGCCAGCGTCGGCCGACGATCGCGCTCGACGCTTTTCGACGTAAGGCCAAGTTTTTTTGCCACTACAAATGCGTCTTCCATCGCTTGCGCGTCCAGTGGATAGCCCCAAGCCGGCCGGGCGATCGTGAAGATTGAAGCTAGATGGCTGAGGTAATTTCCGACCGTCTGCGGCTGGACGAGTAGCTCCTTTGCGAACGCGATAAGCTTTTCGCTCGTAACATCGCTGCACTTGAGGTCCGCGATTTCATAGTTCTTGATGGTCGCGAGCACCTGAGCTTTGGTTCGGCCAATTTCCTTGATCGGATTCCTCGATGTAGCGGTCGATTACTGCAGCAAGCTTGGGATCCGGTGTGTTCTGCCGCTCGACTGCGCCTGGTTTTGCTAATTCGCTCTCTCGCTTTTCCAGCCACGCTGAAGCGGCCTGTTTCCGATCGAACGTCCTCGTCTCGCGGTGTGACGATCTTGCCGTTACGCTTAATCGTGACCTGCGCGTGATACCCGGTGGACCCGTCCTTGCGCTTGCGAGGAATGATCGTACCCATTCCGCTATCCTGTCATTCATGGTACAGCATGAGCTCTCTTGGTACAGCATTGCTGTACCGGAGGCAAGAAAATGGGCTAAAATGGGTGCAAATGAACCACAATAAGTACAGCATGAAGGCGCTGGAAGTGATTGATAGTAAAAATAAAAGCAACAAAATCAATCATTCTCGCTTTAGCGTCGCTCCTATGATGGACTGGACCGACCGGCATTGCCGCGTCTTCCACCGTCTGCTCACTCGGCGTGCCCGGCTCTACACGGAGATGCTGACGACGGGCGCCGTCCTGCACGGCGATCGGCAGCGGCTGCTTGGCTTCGACGCCAGCGAACATCCGGTCGCGCTTCAACTTGGCGGCTCGGATGCGCGCGATCTCGCGACTGCTGCCAAAATCGGCGAGGATTTCGGCTACGACGAAATCAATCTCAATGTCGGTTGCCCTTCGGACCGGGTGAAGGACGGCCGCTTCGGCGCTTGCCTGATGGCGGAGCCGGCGCTGGTCGCCGATTGCGTCCGGGCCATGAAGCGTGAGGTCGGCATTCCCGTCACCGTCAAGTGCCGGATCGGCATCGACGATCAGGATCCGGAAACGGCGCTGGATGCGCTGGCGCGCGGCGTCATCGCTGCCGGCGCCGATGCGCTGATCGTCCACGCGCGCAAGGCCTGGCTCAGTGGATTGTCGCCGAAGGAAAATCGCCACATCCCGCCGCTCGACTACGACAGGGTCTATCGGCTGAAGTCGGCAATGCCTGACGTGCCCGTCATTATCAATGGCGGCATCGCCAGTCCTGCTGATGCGAAGGTGCACCTTGCTCATGTCGACGGTGTCATGCTGGGGCGCGCGGCCTATCAGGAGCCGTGGCGACTGCTGTCGGTCGATCCCGACCTGTTCGGCGAGGCGGCGCCGCATGCGACGATGAAGGACGCGTTCGAGGCGATGACGCCCTATATCGAGACCGAGCTGGCGCGGGGCACGCGCTTGCATTCGATCACACGGCATTTCGTTGGAGCGTTTCACGGGGTGCCGGGGGCGCGCGCGTTCCGCCGCCATCTCGCCGAACACGGCGTCAGGCCGGGAGCCGGCGTCGACGTTCTGCGCGACGCGATTGCCCTGGTCGAGGAGCGCGTGGCGACCCCGATCGCCGCGTGACCTCCGAATTTCAGGGATAGCCGTGCAGCATCAGCCTGTCGGCATGCACTTCCCAGCTTTCCAGCCGGTCCAGAAAACTCATGCCGAGCAGATTGGTCTTCATCTGTCCGTGCGGCACCACGAGCGCCGGCACCGAACGCTCGACGAGCTTGCCGATGGCAAGACGGTCGAGCGTGAGCCGGGCAGCCCGGGTGTGCCCACCGGCGGTCTCGACGTCGACGTCGTATTCGAGCAATTCCAGCGGTAGCCCGACCGCCTTGGCGGTCTCATAGGTCAACACCACCGAGGTCGCGCCGGTGTCGATCACCATCGGGGCGTTCACGCCATTGATCCTGGCCTGCAGCGCGAACTCGCCGCTCTGGCCGCGCGGGATCTTTACGGCGCGGGCCGGCGACGCGGCTCGCCTGCGCAGCAATTCCGAGACGCTGTCGGTGGCACGCGCGATCTGTTCTGGATCCTTATAGGCGACCACGGCGCCGGCCATCGCCGTCAGCAAGAACAGGACGAGCAGAAGGCGGCTCACGGCCGGACTCCCATGCAAATGTTCGTCATCAGGCCTTTGCTCTGGCCGCGACCTCGGGCCGAGCCAGTCCGGCCTCGGCCATGCGCGCCGAGAGCTGCGCCATCACCGTCAGCCGCTCCGCGCTGTCCATCCGGTGCCAGCGCGCGATCTCGGGCAGCGTGCGTCCACAGCCGAAACAGAGACTGGTTTTGGGATCGATCATGCAGACTGCGATGCATGGCGTTTCTTTGCTCATCCTGGAATAGTGAAAGGTATTCGGTCACTTGCGCAAGCGCTCCAGTTACAATCCAGTGCCGGCGCTCATGATCGGCTTGTGGCGCACCCGGCGCTTCTCGTCGGAGGTCGCGGCGCGGGTGGTTTGCGGCTGCAGCGGCGGAGCTTCTTCGGACATCGGCGCCAGCGCGGACATCACGCGCTCGGGCGGGAAGGTGACGATGACCTCGGTGCCGATGCGAAGCTTCGATTTCAGCGTGAATGTGCCGCCGTGCATGTCGATCAGGCTTTTTGCAATCGGCAGGCCAAGGCCCGCGCCCTGTTCGGCGGATTTGATCGAATTGGAGCCCTGACCGAAGGATGCGAGCACTATCGGGATTTCATTCTCCGCAATGCCGGAGCCCGTATCCTTGACGCTCAGATATTGCCCGCCCGATGCGGTCCACCCCGCTTTCAGCCAGATCTCGCCGCCCTGGGGCGTGAACTTGATCGAGTTCGACAGAAGATTGAGTACGATCTGACGCATGGCGCGCTCATCGCCCCAGATCCGCGGCATGCCATGCTCGAACACCTCGTGGATGGTGATGCCGCGGCTGGAGGCGCGCAGTTTCAGCAGATGATGGCAGTCGGCGACGACATGGACCAGCGACACCGCTTCTTCGTTGAGTTCGTACCTGCCGGCTTCGATCCGCGACAGATCGAGAATTTCATTGATGAGATTGAGCAGGTGCACGCCCGAATTGTGAATGTCGGCGGAATATTCCTTGTAAACCGGCACCGCGTGGGCGCCGAAGATCTCGCTTTTCATCACCTCGGAAAATCCGAGGATCGCATTCAGCGGCGTTCGCAACTCGTGGCTCATTTGCGCCAGAAACCGCGACTTTGCGACGTTGGCCGCTTCGGCGCGATGCCGAGCCTCGTCGGATATCGATTTTGCCTGCTCAAGCTCGCCGATCAGCGCATCTTTTTCGGCGCGCGCTTCCAGCGTCGCCAGCGTCGTCGAATGCAGACGGTGGGCGAGCAGCGCGAAATAGCCTTCCGCGGCCAGCGCCAGCACCGCTAGCACGTAATTGTCGAACGTGCCGCTCAGTGCGAAATTCAGTGCAATCGCGACCGTGACCGGAATGGTCGCTGCGAGTGCGGCGATGGGCAGGCTGGCCGCGATCATGCTCGATACCGCGATCACCAGCAGCATCAGGAACATCATCAGCGTGTTCGAGGCCACGTCGGGGCTGGCGGGATGGATCAGGATCGCCGCCCAGCACAAGCCGTAGAGCAAATCGAGCAGAACAAATCGCGTCCGCCATTTGCGGGTTGCCGTGCGCGAGGCCGGCTCGGCGAGGAATCTTCCGCAATAGCGGATGATCGCGCCATGGATGCAGAACATGCCGCAAGTCCACGCCGCCGCCGACACCGGCTGCATCCAGAAGCCGAACAGCAGTCCGGTTGCCACCACCAGCAGCATCACGACGAAGGACGCCGACACCCGGGTTTGGGCATATTGCCGGAGCAGTTCGCGATCGAACGCGGGCCGGGTTCCGCTGGTCGACGTTAACCGGTCGCGTGCCTCGCGGACCCGCTGCGCGGCTATGCGGCGATTTCTGGCCGGCGCTGCGACAGGCGTTTCAGCCGGAAGCTGCACAACTTCAGGCTTATCGGCGGCTTTACTCATCAAACAACACAAATCCTGCCCGCCGACCGCGCGGGCTTTTGCATTGTCTATCTCTGGCGCCAAATCATTAAGAGCTGGCTTAAAGCGCTAAAGAATCACCTTAACGAGAGGTTAAATTAACCTCTCGCCGCGCGGTTCGAAAGCTCAGCGTTCCAGCCGGGCGAGCAGGCTGGAAGTATCCCAGCGCTTGCCGCCCATTTTCTCGACCTCCGAGTAGAAGGCATCGACCAGCGCGGTCACGGGCAGGCTGGCGCCGTTGCGTCGGGATTCGGCGAGGCAGATCGACAGGTCCTTGCGCATCCATTCCACCGCGAAGCCGAAGTCGAATTTTCCCTCGTTCATGGTCTTGTAGCGGTTTTCCATCTGCCAGGATTGGGCGGCGCCTTTCGAGATGGTGTCGATCACCGCGTGGACGTCGAGACCCGCCTTCTTGGCAAAATGAATTCCTTCCGAGAGACCTTCGACCAGTCCGGCGATGCAGATCTGATTGACCATCTTGGTCAGCTGGCCTGATCCGGCGGGCCCCAGAAGCCTGCACATCCGGGCATAGGCCGCGATCACGGGCTCGGCGCTGGCATAGGCGTCTTCTTTGCCACCGCACATCACGGTCAAAACGCCGTTTTCCGCGCCGGCTTGCCCGCCCGACACCGGGGCATCGACGAACTTGAAACCGAGCCTGGTCGCATCCGCATCGAGTTCGCGCGCGACCTCGGCCGAAGCGGTGGTGTGATCGACGAAGGTTGCCCCCTTTTTCATTCCGGCGAACGCGCCATTGGCGCCGGTCGTGATCGCCCGCAGGTCGTTGTCGTTGCCGACGCAGGCCATCACGAAGTCCTGACCCTCCGCGGCGGCCTGTGGCGTCGGCGCCGTCTTTCCACCGAATTTCTCGGCCCATGCTTTCGCCTTGGCCGGCGTCCGGTTGAAAACCGTTACCTCGTGGCCACCTTTTTTCACCAGATGTCCTGCCATGGGGAAGCCCATTACGCCGAGACCGAGAAAAGCGACTTTAGCCATGTGTGCAACCTTGGGGTTTCGCCGGCAAAGAGTTAGCCGGACCGTGTTCTGGAGAGGGGCGGTGGGCTGGTTCGGTTCTCGAAACAGGTTCCGCGAAGACGTGGAGCGGGCACAATAAACCCTGCGCCATGAAGGGCAACGCCCCCGTTTGGCACGTGGGCGATGTTTTGTGCTAGGATGCCGGCAAATGAAATTTCAAAAAATGGGGAGTTAAACCGCGTGAGCGTGACCGTAGGCGTGCTCGATCATTTCAACATCCGGACCCGCAAGCTTGCCGATACGGTCCGGTTTTACGAGGAAATCCTGGGACTGAAGCAAGGCGATCGGCCGAACTTCGCGTTTCCGGGGGCCTGGATGTACAGCGAAGGCAAGCCAGTGGTCCATCTCGTCGATATTTCGCTGACGGATGAGCCGCAAAAACCCGATTCCGGCGTTGTCCATCACGTCGCTTTCGTGAGCCGGGGTTTTGCCGCCATGCAGCAGCACCTTCAGTCCAGGGGGGTGGCGTTCGACTCGCGGCAGGTTCCGGGCGGTGAGCTCTGGCAGATCTTCGTCAACGACCCCAATGGCGTGATGATCGAGCTGAACTACGAGGCCGCCAAAGAGGGCTGAGGGGCGGCGCCCGCCGGGTCGGGACATGCTGTTGGAAAGGTGGCTTTTTGAGTGGGACCGCTCTATGGGTCGCATCCAGAAGTCATGAGGAGATGCGCTTTGAGCGTGACGCAGCAACAGGTTCTCGATGGTCTGGCCAGGGTGATGTCGCCGCGCGGCGTCGCCCTGACCGACGCCAATGTCTTGTCGACGATATCAGTCAACGACGGCAAGGTGTTTTTCTCGATCAATGTCGACGCCGCCGAGGCCCGCGCGTGGGAAAGTGTTCGCGCCCAGGCGGAAGCCGCGGTGCGCGCCATTCCCGGCGTCACGGTTGCCATGGTCGCGCTGACGGCTGAACGCAAGCCCGGTGCCGCAGCACCTCAACCGCCGCATCGCCACGCGCCGGGTGTGGCGCCTGTATCGTCGCATAAACCGCCGCAAAGCCCTGGCTCGCCGATGTCGCATCAGGCGGAAATCCCGGGCGTCGCCGCCGTCATTGCGGTGGCCTCCGGCAAGGGCGGCGTTGGCAAATCGACGACGGCGCTCAATCTGGCGTTGGGCCTGCGCGATCTCGGTTTGCGCGTCGGTCTGCTCGACGCCGACATTTATGGGCCGTCGGTGCCGAGATTGACTGGCATTCGCGGGAAACCACAGCTCAGCGAAGACAGGAAAATGCTTCCGATAGAACGGTTCGGCCTTGCGGTTATGTCGATCGGTTTTCTGGTTGAAGAGGACACCCCGATGATCTGGCGCGGGCCGATGGTGATGTCGGCCATCACCCAGCTCCTGCGGGACGTCGCGTGGGGCACGCTTGATATTCTGGTGGTCGATATGCCTCCCGGCACCGGCGACGCGCAACTGACGCTGGCGCAGAACGTGCCGCTCAAGGGGGCGGTCATTATTTCCACGCCGCAGGATCTTTCCCTGATCGACGCGCGGCGGGGGCTGGCGATGTTCCAGAAGGTCAACGTACCGGTCCTCGGCATTGTCGAGAACATGAGCTATTTCCAGTGCCCGCATTGCGGCACCCGGTCGGACATCTTCGGTCACGGCGGGGCGCGGCACGAGGCGGAACGGCTTGCGGTGCCATTTTTGGGTGAAATTCCGCTGCACATGTCGATTCGAGAGATGTCGGATTCGGGGACGCCGGTGGTGGAAAGCGAACCCGAAGGGCCGCATGCGGCGATCTATCGGGCGATCGCCGCAAAGGTCCGCGATCAGCTCCAGGGCGTTATCGCCGCAGCGTAAGCCGGTTCTCGGGCTGTATGCGACTTTCGTTTAATTGGCGCCGTGATGCCTTCGTCGCGTTTTCCGCGGCCAGACTTCCGTGTTAAAGACCGCCGCCAGAGCGCCTTCGGCTGACGCGGAAATCGCTTCGCTGAACGAAATGCTCCAGGAAATCTGGGAAACGCCCCAACAAGGAGATGGCTTAAATGAAGCGTCGTGATTTTTTGAAAGTTTCCGCAGTCGGTGCCGCCGCTGCGACCGTGGCCTCGCCCGCAATCGCGCAGTCCTCGCCCGAGATCAAGTGGCGCCTGACATCCAGTTTCCCGAAATCGCTCGACACCATCTACGGCGGAGCCGAGTTCTTCGCGAAACAGGTTGCCGAGATGACGGACAACAAGTTTCAGATTCAGGTGTTCCAGGCCGGCGAGCTTGTTCCGGGATTGCAGGCGCTTGACGCGACCGCCAAGAACACCGTCGAGATGTGCCACACCGTCTCATATTATTACGTCGGCAAGGATCCAACTTTCGCGATCTTTGCGTCGGTTCCGTTCGGCCTCAATGCGCGCATGCAGAACTCCTGGCTGTACCAGGGCGGTGGTAATGAGCTGGCGAACGAGTTCTTCAAGAAATCCGGCGTGATCGGTTTTCCCTGCGGCAACACCGGCACCCAGATGGGCGGCTGGTTCCGCAAGGAGATCAAGACCGTCGCCGATCTCTCCGGCCTGAAGTTTCGTATCGGCGGCATTGCCGGCCAGGTGCTGCAGAAGGTCGGCGTCGTGCCGCAGCAGATTGCCGGTGGCGACATCTATCCCGCGCTTGAGAAGGGCACGATCGACGCCGCCGAATGGGTCGGGCCGTATGACGACGAAAAGCTCGGATTCCAGAAAGTCGCCAAGTACTATTATTATCCCGGCTTCTGGGAGGGCGGCCCAACGGTTCACGCCTTCGCCAATCTCGATAAATGGAACGAGTTGCCGAAGAACTATCAGGCCGTCATCATCAACGCGACCACAAACACCAATACGTGGATGGCCGCGCGCTACGACATGCTGAATCCGACCGCGTTGAAACGTCTCGTTGCCGGCGGCACGCAGCTTCGACCGTTCACCAACGAGGTGTTGGAAGCCTGCCTGAAGGCGACCAACGAATTGTGGGGTGAAATTTCAGCGAAAAATCCCGACTTCAAGAAAGTGATCGACGCCATGCAGGCCTACCGGTCCGACCAGTATCTGTGGTGGCAGGTTGCCGAATACACTTACGACAGCTTCATGATCCGGTCGCGTACCCGCGGCTGATCCGTACTTTTTTTTGCGAGATTGAGCCCTGGCTCAGAAAGCCAGGGTTACGCCTTAAGTAGCAGTCAGCTTAAAGCCCGGCCTTCGCAGAAGGCTGGGCTTTTTGCGTTGCGGCACACGGTTCGGCATGGAAATTCGCAACGGGATGTTCCATGCTGGCGTCAGGCCTCATCAAGAAGGCCAACCAGCACAGACATCACCAAAGGGAAGGGAAATTCAATGAAACGTCGTGACTTCATCAAAGTTACCGGACTGGGCGTCGCGGGCGCCGCAACCATTGCCGCGCCGGCGATCGCGCAATCGATGCCGGAAATTAAATGGCGCATGCCGACAAGCTGGCCGAAATCGCTCGATACGCTGTACGGCGGCGCCGAGATGATGGCCAAGGTCGTTGCCGAGGCAACCGACAACAAATTCCAGATCCAGACATTCGCCGGCGGCGAAATCGTACCAGGACTGCAGGTTCTTGACGCGGTACAGAACGGCACCGTCGAGATCGGCCACACCGCGTCGTACTATTATTTCGGCAAGGATCCGACCTTCACCTTCGGCTCATCGGTGCCGTTCGGGCCGAACATGCGTATCAACCAGGCCTGGTACATGCTGGGCGGCGGCAAAGAGATCCTCGACGAGTTCTACAAGAAATATAACGTCATCTCGCTGCTCGCCGGAAACACCGGCTGTCAGATGGGCGGCTGGTTCCGCAAGGAAATCACCAGCGTCGATGACCTCAAGGGTCTCAAGTTCCGCATCGGCGGCTTTGCCGGGCGCGTGCTGCAGAAGATGGGCGCGGTGCCACAGCAGATCGCGGGCGGCGACATCTATCCCGCGCTTGAGAAAGGCACGATCGACGGCGCGGAATGGGTCGGTCCTTACGACGACGAGAAGCTCGGATTCTACAAGGTCGCGCCGCACTATTACTACCCTGGCTGGTGGGAGGGGGGCCCGATGCTGCTGTCTTTCGTCAATCTCGACAAGTGGAATGCGCTGCCGAAATACTACCAGAGCATTCTCGAGCAGGCCGGTCACTACGCCAACAACTGGATGATGGCGAAATACGATAAGGCCAATCCCCTGGCGCTGCGCAAGTTGCTTGCCAACGGCACCAAGCTGCATGCCTTCTCGCCGCCGATCATGGAAGCCTCGCTGAAAGCGGCGAAGGAATTGCACAGTGAAGTCGCCGCCACCAACGCCGATTTCAAAAAGGTCTATGAATTGCTGAGCACTTTCTCAAGCAACAGCTATCAGTGGTTCCAGGTCGCCGAAGTCGGCTACGATAACTTCATGGCGCGGCATTCGCAGAGCTGATTGCGTCAGGCGATCGAGCGGAACGAAAAACCCCGGAGTGAGGCTCCGGGGTTTTTTTGATTATTGTTTCGACGGCGGACCGAAGTCGAGCGGCGGCGCCTCCTGCTGCGGAATCTCGATCTTGATCGTATTGGGATCGACCGTCGATAGCGCCCCTTTATAGTGCATCACCATCGACGGGAACATAATGACCAGCAGCACCATCGCGACCTGGATGACGACGAACGGCACCGCACCCCAATAGATCTGGCCCGTCGTGACAGCCTCCATGCGCTTGCCGGTGACGCGGTCGACATAGGGGTCCTTCGGCGCCACCGAGCGCAGGTAGAACAGCGCGAAGCCGAACGGGGGATGCATGAACGAGGTCTGCATGTTGACGCCGAGGATCACTCCGAACCAGATCAGGTCGATGCCAAGGTGTTCGGCAGCCGGCCCGAGCAGCGGAATGACGATGAAGGCCAGCTCGAAGAAATCGAGGAAGAAGGCGAGGACGAAGACGAAGGCGTTGACGAAAATCAGAAAGCCGACCTGGCCGCCGGGCAGGGAGGTGAGGAGGTTCTCGACCCAGACGTGACCGTTGACGCCGTAGAAGGTCAGCGAAAATACGCGCGCCCCGACCAGGATGAAGACCACGAACGCCGACAGCTTTGCCGTGGATTCGGTGGCCTGGCGGATCAGGTCCCAGCTCAGCCGCCGCTTGAGAGCCCCGAGAATGATGGCGCCGGTCGCGCCCATCGCGCCGCCCTCGGTCGGCGTAGCCAAGCCGATAAAGATCGTGCCCAGCACCAGGAAGATCAGGAACAGCGGCGGCACCATCACGAAAGTGGTCTGCTGCGCCATCGCGGACAGGAACCGAAAGCCCGTGAGCTTGTCGATGATCCAGTTCAGGACCGCGACGAAGAACGCGAACAGGATGCCGAAGAACATGCTGAGCACGACGAAATCGGCGCCGTGCGTCTCGGAGTTCCGCATCATGAACCAGCCGAAGACGCCGCTGGCGATGAAAAGAACCAACAGCGACCACAATCCGCGGCTGCCATCCTTCTCGCGAAAGCCGATGGCCTCTGCCGGCAGGCCGGGAGCCGCTTTCGGAAAGATCAGCGTGACGAAAAATGCGTACAAAGCATAAAGGCCGGCGAGGACCAAGCCGGGAATAAACGCACCCTCGTACATATCGCCGACCGATTTGCCGAGTTGGTCCGCCATCACGATCAGCACCAGCGAAGGTGGAATGATCTGCGCCAGCGTGCCGGAAGCTGCGATGATGCCGGTCGCCATCCGGCGGTCGTAGCCATAGCGGAGCATGATCGGCAGCGAAATCAGGCCCATCGAAATCACGGAGGCTGCGACCACGCCGGTGGTGGCCGCGAGCAATGCGCCGACGAACACCACCGCGTAGGCGAGGCCGCCCCTAATGGTGCCGAACAACTGCCCGATGGTGTCGAGCAGGTCCTCCGCCATGCCCGATCGTTCGAGCACCAGTCCCATGAACGTAAAGAACGGAATCGCCAGCAGCGTATCGTTGTTCATCACGCCGTAGACGCGCTCCGGAAGCGCCTGCAGGAAGTCCGGCCTGAACTCCCCGAGCTGGATGCCGACGAAGGCATAGATTAGCCCAACCGCGCCAAGCGAGAATGCCGCCGGATAACCCAGCAGCAGCACGACGACCAGCGTCGCGAACATGATCGGCGCCATATTGGCGATAAGAAACGCAGACATTTATTCCCCCTGCGACCGCGTCCGCGATCAGTCTTTCTTGATCGCCTCGACGAGGTGCTCGACCTCAGCCTCGAGCGCATTCACCTGTGATGCATGTGGATCCGGAATCAGCCCGCGCATGACGGCGATGCGCTTGATCAATTCGGAAGCGCCCTGAATCAGCAAGAACGTGAATCCGATGACGATCAGCGACTTGGCCGGCCACTGCGGGAGCCCGCCCGCGTTGCCCGATTGCTCGTTGATCTCGACCGAGCGCATAAAGAACGGGCCGCCGGTGATGATCATCACGACGGTCAGCGGCATCAGAAAAACCACGTGACCCATGACGTCGATGCTGTCACGCAACCTCTTTGGCAGCATGTTGTTGACGATATCGATGCGGATATGCTCGTTGTCGAGCAGCGTCCACGGCGAGCACAGCAGGAAAACCATGCTGAACAGCACCCATTGAAGTTCGAGCCAAGAGTTGGAGGAGACGTCGAAAGTCTTGCGCACAATTGCGTTGAGCGCGGAAACCAGCACGGCGAGCAGAATTAGCCACGCCAGACGCTTGCCCGTCCACTTCGTGAACGCGTCGATTCCGCGGCTCAATTTCAGGAGCGATTGCAACGATAGTCCTCCCCCAAGTAACCGCCTCTGCCGTCTTGACTGCAGCCGTCGGGCGCAGCGGCCTATCCAGCCGAGCTAGCATAAAGCTGCCGCACCATTCCAGCACGCCGCGGCGGCGTCAATTGGAAAATGGATAAATGGGCGGGGGCAACTAGTTGCATAGCCTCACTAATCAGCCGCCAGAGATGTCAGCCCCCGGTGACGCTCATGTGGCGCCCGACGCTTGGGCGGTTGTGTCGGCGATCGATGATGAAGTCGTGGCCTTTCGGTTTCAGGCCGATCGCGCAATCGATCGCGGCATTGAGCAACTCATCGTCGGCGGACGTCCGCAGCGGCTTGCGCAAGTCGGAGGCATCCTCATGGCCGAGGCAGGTGTGCAGTGTGCCGGTACAGGTGATCCGGACCCGATTGCAGGTTTCGCAGAAATTATGGGTCATCGGCGTGATGAAGCCGAGCTTGCCGCCGGTCTCGCTGACGCGCACGTAGCGCGCGGGGCCGCCGGTGTCATCGTCGAGGTCGGTCAAGGTATATTGCTGGGCGAGGCGGGCCCGAACCAGCGACAACGGCACGTACTGGTCGATGCGTCCTTCGCCGATATCGCCCATCGGCATAACCTCGATCAGCGTAAGCGCCATACCCTTGCCGTGCGCCCATTCCATCAGCGCGGGGATTTCCTCTTCGTTCAGATTCTTCAGCGCCACCGCATTGATCTTGACCGCGAGCCCCGCCGAGCGCGCGGCCTCGATGCCGGCCTGCACCTTGTCGAGATCGCCCCAGCGGGTAATGGCCCGGAATTTCGCGGAATCGAGCGTGTCCATCGAGATGTTGATGCGGCGCACTCCGCAGTCCCGCAATTCGCCAGCGAAACGCGCCAACTGCGAACCGTTGGTGGTCAGCGTCAGTTCGTTGAGGGCACCGGTCTTGAGATGGCGCGAGAGCGAGCGCACCAGCGACATTACATTGCGGCGGACCAGCGGCTCGCCGCCGGTCAGCCGCAACTTCCGTACGCCCCTGGCGATGAAGGCCGAACAAAGCCGGTCAAGCTCTTCGAGCGTGAGCAGATCGGCCTTGGGCAGAAATGTCATGTCCTCGGACATGCAATAAAAGCAGCGCAGATCGCAGCGATCGGTGACCGATACCCGCAGATAGCTGATCGCCCGGCCGAACGGATCGGTCATCGGACGAGAGAGCAAAGCGGAAGGACTCAACGAGGGTCCGGTCATTCAATGGGCCTTGTCACTGCGGCAGTCACCATAAGGGCATGGCGCGCGGTTTCGTAATTATAATCTATGCAGGTTGGCATCCGCCCACAATCGGCTCCTCGCTTGGTGCAGTGCAAGCAGAAGGAACAATCAGCGGCTGGGTGCGGCCGGCGCCGGATTCGGGGAAGGGCGATCCCGCCGCCGCGGGGGCGGTAGTGCCTTTCGGCGGCTTGGGCGTTTTCGGCTTCAGCATCTTCTTCCGGGCGGCCTTGGGTGGCGGCCCGGCCGGCTGCAGTTCCGCGACCACCGGATTGGGATCGATCGTCGCCGAAGCAGGGGTCGTCCAGTCGCCGGGATTGCGGATTACCTGCACCGGGATCGTTGCCGGCAGGAACTTGTTCAGTGTGTAGGTGACCGAGAACCCGGTTTCGGGATTGGGCACGGCCACGGAGCAGGGCGTCTTGCAACTCTGTCCCAGCGAGGTCCGGGCTTCCGCGCCCGTCGGTACCGAGTTCGAGCTGGAGTTGCACGGTTGGCGGCGTCGACTTGAAAGCGTCCAAGGATAACGAAGAGCAGCCGGCCAGGCTGGCTCCCGCTGCGGCGATCAAGATGACATGACGCATGGTCAACCCGTCACTGTAGTGCGGCAAACTGCCACAATCCCCGCATCGAGCATAGGAGGGTCGGCATTGCGGCGCAACCGCGCGGGCCTGCATCGTTAATAGATGGTTAACGCGGTGCGCCATGCAGAGGCCAGAACCTCCCAAATCGAGGCGGCGGGAAGCGGTTTTCGCGTTGAATGACCGTGGTTTGCTGCCTACTCTGGTTGACGCCACGGAGATCTTGGGATGGTCTGGAACGGTTCCTCCCCGGACGTGCCCGGGTTATTCACGTCCAAAGATCGGCTACCGCGTGGACACTTCAGCCTCGATTGAGATCGCCAAGCATACGCTGCTTTCCTGCGGCATCATTCTTGCCATCGGCACCCTGACCGGCCTGCTGGCGCAAAAGATCCGGGTTCCCGATGTCGCGGTATTTCTGGTCGTTGGGATGGGGATCGGCCCAGAAGCGCTGGGCCTGATCGACATCAAGGCGGATTTCGGCGCTGAACCAGATCATTCTGCTGTTCGGCGCCAGTTACATTCTTTTCGATGGCGGCGCCTCCCTGCGCTTCAATGTCCTGAAGCAGGTCTGGATCACGATAGTCGTCATTGCGACGGTCGGTGTGATCATCACGGCCGCCATCACCGGGGTGGCCGCCCATTTTATCCTCGGTGCCCCCCCGATCGTGGCGTTGCTGCTGGGCGCGACCCTGGCCTCGACCGATCCGGCGACACTGGTGCCGATTTTTCGGCAGGTTCAGATTCGCGACCGGGTCGCGCAGACCGTGATGAGCGAGTCTGCCTTCAATGACGCGATGGGAGCGATCGTTACTTTCGGCGTGCTGGCGGTGGCAATGGGGACCGGTGAGTTCTCGTTTACATCATCATTGTTCGATCTGCTCAAGCAATCCGCCATCGGCATTGTCGCCGGCATTGCGCTTGGATACCTGGCCGCGCTGTTGATCGCGCATGAGCGGCTTGCCTTCCTCGCGGAGTACGCACCTGTCGTGACGCTGGTGGCCGTGATCGGCGCCTATTTCGCGGCCGATGGGTTGCAGGCCAGCGGCTTCATGGCGGTTTTCGTGTTCGGCATCGTGCTCGGAAACAAGGAATCGCTCGGTTTCGCGATGGAGGCCGGCGAGGCGCGAAAGCTCGATGAGTATGTCTCGACCACCGCGTTCATCATGCGGCTGTTCATCTTCATGCTGGTTGGTGCGCAAGTCGATTTCGGCCTTATGGGCCGATATCTGTGGGGTGGCGTGGCTGTCGTTACGGTTTTGATGCTGGTCGCCCGGCCAGTGACCGTTTTCGCGTGCGCGCTGCCTGACCGGCGCGCGCGGTGGAGTATCAGCGAAATGCTGTTCATGTGCTGGACGCGCGAGACCGGCGTGATCCCGGGTGCATTGGCTGGCCTGCTAGTGGGCATGAAAGCGCCCGGCGCTCAGATGATAGCGTCCGTCACCTTCATCGCCATTCTGATGACGATCCTGATCCAGGCGCCTACTACCGAATGGCTCGGCCGCAAACTGGGTCTGATGCAGGCAGGCTGAGGCCGGTTCGCCCGCGCCGCGGCATGCGCCGGGCCGATGATGTGGTGCCATTCCTGAATGTCGGAACCGGCAATCGAAAATATAACAGCAAAATCAATATATTATACGCGGCCCTTCTCAGAGAGCCTGAGGCTTTGCACGGCCGCCGGCAGCTCGCTCATGTGATTGATCAGCCGGTCGGGTTTGAAGTCGGCGATCGGAACCTCGGTGTACCCGAATTCGACGCCGATGACGGGAATGCCGGCGCGGCGGGCGACGCCGATGTCGGGGCCGGCATCGCCTACCATGATCGCGGATGACAGGTGCCCGCCCGCGCGCGCGATCGTCTGCTTCAGGATGGCCGGGTCGGGCTTCGAAATGCCGAAGGTGTCGGCGCCGCAAATCGCCGCAAATCGCGCACTCAACCCCAGCCGATCTAGCAGGAGCTTCGACAACCACTCGAGCTTGTTGGTGCAAACCGCGAAGCGATACCCAAGCGCCTGCAGATCATCGAGCGCGCTTTCCAGTCCTTCGAACGGGCGCGAAACGTCGGCGATATGGGCCGCGTAGTAATCGATGAAGTCGCCGGTCAGGCGGGTGATGTCTTCGACACTGGCCGTGCGGCCCTCCAGCTCGAGGCCACGTTCGATCAGCCGTCGGGCGCCTGCGCCGATCATATTGCGCGCGGAATGGAGGGGGACCGGCGGCAGACCCTCGCGGTCGAGAACAAAGTTAAGCGCGTTGATCAGGTCGGGCGCCGTATCGACGAGCGTGCCGTCAAGATCGAAGACAACGGTGCGGGCAGAGGTCATCGGGAAACCGCTATCGGTCCGAGGACAATCATGCAAGTAGGGGACGATGGGCTTCTGTCATAATCCGGAGATAGAGCGGAGAGGATCATGAAGGAACTTTCCGGCAAGACAGCATTCGTAACCGGCGGGGCCAGCGGCATCGGGTTCGCGCTCGGCCGGGCCTTTGCGGAGGCCGGCATGAACGTGATGCTCGCCGACGTCGAGACGGAAGCGTTGGCGGCCGGTGTCAAGAGTCTCTCCAGTTTTGGCCCTGACGTGCGCGGCGTTGTCTGTGATGTCGCCGATCCCTTGAGCGTCGAGCGTGCGGCGAAAGCTTCTTGGGAGGCCTTTGGAAATGTCCATGTGGTTTGCAACAACGCCGGTGTCGCCGCCGCCGGCGGCATCGACAACATCTCTCTGGACAACTGGCGATGGGTGCTCGACGTGAACCTGATGGGGGTGTTTCACGGCATTCGAACCTTCCTCCCGCACATCCGCGCCCACGGGGAAGGCGGCCACATCGTCAACACCGCGTCCATGGCCGGGATGGACAGCGGGCTCGGGTTTAGCCCTTACGTGGCAAGCAAGTTCGCGGTGGTCGGCATGTCGGAGGGGCTGGCGATGCAGCTCAAGCCGCTTGGCATCGGCGTCACCGTGCTCTGTCCGGGCTACGTTCGCACCCGCATCGGCGAGAGCGGGCGCAATCGGCCGGAGCGTTACGGTTCAGCGCCGACGCTGGATCCCGCAAGCCCGGCGGCCGCGCTGGTTGCCCAGATTGCCCAACTCCTGCAGGCCGGGCTGGACCCGTCGGAGGTCGCGGCGCGAGTCCTCGACGCGATTCGCGAGGATGAACTTTACGTGTTCACGCATCCGGAAATGCGTCCCGGGATCGAGGCGCGGTTCGCCGCGATCCTGACAGCGATGGACGAGGCGGCGGCCCGCTAGCGGGGCGAAAAGTCACCAATTGCGTTCAGACCGGCGTATAGCGCTGTTCCTCCTCGCAAAACGACGCTAGATATGCCCCCGCCGCCGATCGCTTGTCGGCAGCTTTTGTTGGGGCATCGTTTGCAAGTGAATATGAACGATTTGAAGCGGCAGGCGGCGGCGCGAGCGCTCGAACAGGTGCGCGATGGCATGAAACTTGGGCTTGGCACGGGTTCGACGGCGAAACATTTCGTTGAGCTTCTTGGCGAGCGGGTTCGCGCGGGATTAGGCGTTATCGGCGTGCCGACATCGGAAGCGACCCGCGCCGATGCGGTGCGGTGCGGTGTTCCGCTGACCACCCTCGATGACATCGACCGGCTCGACCTGACCGTCGACGGCGCCGACGAAATCGACCCCTCGCTCAATCTCATCAAGGGCGGCGGCGGTGCCTTGCTGCGCGAGAAGATCGTTGCGGCCGCGTCCGATCGCATGATCGTGATCGCCGACGATACCAAATGGGTCGAAGTTCTCGGCCGCTTTCCGTTACCGGTAGAGGTAATCTCGTTCGGTCTGGCGGCGACGCAGCGCGCCATGGGCCGGGCGTTTGCGGAAGCCGGTGTTTCCGGGCACATGGCGGTCCGAAAGGGCGGGGACGGCCATGTTTTTGTCACCGATGGTGGCCACTGGATTGTCGATGCACATCTGGGGCAGATACCCGATGCGCCGCGCCTTGCGGGACTGCTGAACTCCATACCGGGCGTCGTCGAGCACGGGCTGTTCGTCGGTCTCGCCTGTACCGCAGTGCTGGCCAGCCCTCAGGGAATTCGCGTTGTTGAACGGCGATGACGCCGCAATCTAGGAGAATGGGAATGAAGAGCCTTGCACGAATTTTGTCGGCCGCGAGCCTTGCGCTTGGACTGGCTCTCGCCGGCGTTCCCGCCGGGGCGCAGCAGCCGGCTCCGCTCAAGGACGCGTCGCCGGCAGCGATGGCCGCGGCCAGGGAAATTCTGGCGATGAAGAACGTGAGCGCGATGTATGCGAACGCCGTTCCCAGTACGGTCCAGCGGACCAAGGAAACGCTGTTGCAGAACAACCTCAACTATCAAAAGGACCTCAACGAAGTCGCCGTGATCGTCGCCCAGAAGCTGGCCGGCCGCGAAAAGGAAATCGGCGAAGGAATGGCCAAGGTCTATGCCAACCAGTTTACCGAGCAGGAGCTGAAGGATCTGGTCACGTTCTACAAGTCGCCGCTCGGCCAGAAACTGCTGACGACGGAGCCGACGGCCATTCAGCTCAGCATGGCCTATTTGAACCAGTGGGCGCAGACGTTCGCCGAGATCGTCAATGGCGAATTTCGCGGCGAGATGCGCAAGCGCGGCAAGGAAATCTGAGCCGCGGAGTCTGGTTTTCGATCCGGAACTGACATGGCCGAGTTCGACGTCGATCTGTTCGTCATCGGAGGAGGTTCGGGCGGGGTTCGCGCCGCCCGGATCGCCGCCGGCCATGGCGCGCGCGTGATGATCGCCGAAGAATACCGCATGGGCGGCACCTGCGTGATCCGCGGCTGCGTGCCGAAGAAGCTGCTGGTCTACGCGTCGCATATCCATCACGAGATCGAGGACGCGGCGGGTTTTGGCTGGACCGTTCCTGCCGCGACGTTCGACTGGCCGACCCTGATCGCCAACAAGGACAGGGAAATCGCGCGCCTGGAGGCGGCCTATGCCTCCAATGTGGAAAAGTCGGGTGCCCGCATCGTCAAGACGCGTGCGGTATTCGAGGACGCGCATACGGTTCGGCTGGCGACGGGCGAGGCGGTGACGGCAAAATATGTGCTGATTGCCACCGGCGGCGCGCCAAATCACGGGCTTGCCATCCCCGGCATCGAGCACGTGATTTCCTCGAACGAGGCGTTTCATCTGGCGGCGCTGCCGAAGCGCATCGTGATTCAGGGCGGCGGTTATATCGCGCTGGAATTCGCCTGCATTTTCGCCGGTTTCGGTTCCGACGTGACGTTGATCTATCGCGGCGAAAACATCTTGCGCGGCTTCGACGACGACGTCCGCAGCCATGTTCGCGCCGAGATGGAAAAGAACGGCATCACCATCCTCACCGGCTGTACGGTCGACAAGATCGACAGGCACGGCAAGGAATTCACCTCGCATTTGTCCAGTGGTTCGAGCGTCGCCTCCGATCAGGTGATGTTCGCGATCGGACGGCATCCGAATGTCGCCAGTCTCGGGCTCGAAAAAGCCGGCGTCGCCATCGACCCGCGCAATGGCGGCATCGCGGTCGATCATTTTTCGCGCACCTCGGTGCCAAACATTTATGCGGTCGGTGACGTGACACACCGCGTCAACCTGACGCCGGTTGCGATCCGCGAGGGGCATGCGTTCGCGGATACGGTGTTCGGCAAGCGGACGGTCGAGGTCGATCACGCCGACATTCCGACCGCGGTGTTCTCGCAGCCGGAGGTCGGCACGGTGGGGCTGACGGAGGCCCAGGCGCGCGGAGAGTTCAGTCACGTCGATATCTACAAGGCCAGTTTCAGGCCGATGAAGGCGACGATGTCGGGCCGCGACACGCGGGTTCTGATGAAGCTGGTGGTCGATGCCACCACGGATCGCGTGGTCGGCTGTCATATTGTCGGGGATGGGGCCGCCGAAATGGTGCAGGTGCTCGCCATCGCCGTCAAAATGAAGGCGACCAAGGCCGATTTCGACGCAACCATGGCCTTGCATCCGACCGCGGCCGAAGAACTCGTGACCATGCGGACGCCGACCGCGCGCCATGTGCGTGAGGCAGCAGAGTAGCGTTCTTGACTGATAGCCCGGACTTGATCCGGCGTTGAATGCAGCCTGCGAAGAAAGCGCGCGTGCGCCCTGTGGCCACGACTCACGTGGAACTAAATCTATTTGGGTTCGTTTCTCGCCGCGGCGTGAGTGGCGTGCTTGCTGCGCCCTGCAGGATCCGAGCGCCCCGTTCGGCCGTAATGAACCGCAGCGCCCGAAACTTCAGCTACCCACGAGCTGGGCCGGCCGATGATTCCATCCAATCAGGGAAGACCGGAAGCAAGCAGTGCCCGGTCCAAGTGATGCGATTGGACCCATTGCAGAAATGGGGTGACCGCCCAACATTTGGCTAATGACGCAATTTGCAGATCGCATCACCGAACACTATGAGAAACACGCAACGGCGTGGGATAGCGATCGCCAAAATAGCGGGTGGAACGATAAGGTCTGGCACGATCGCTTCATCGACAGCCTGCCGGCGGGCGCAAGGGTGTTGGATCTTGGCTGTGGCTCGGGAAAACCTGTGGCACAGCATATGTACGAGCGGGGTCTGCATGTGACCGGCGTGGACTCATCCCCCACGATGATATCCCTTTGCCGGAGCCGTTTGCCTGAACAGGAGTGGATGGTGGCCGACATGCGGCGGCTGTCGCTGGCCTGCCGTTTCGACGGCATATTGGCGTGGGACAGTTTCTTTCACCTGAATCCCGGCGACCAGCGCCGAATGTTTGCGGTGTTCGCCGAGCACTCATCCGATCGAGCGGTGTTGATGTTTAACACCGGGCCTGAACATGGCGAGGCAATCGGCAGCTATCGGGGTGACCCGTTATATCACGCAAGCTTGGCCCCTGCCGAATACGTGACCTTGATCAGCGGGATCGGCTTTGAGGTGATCGATCATGCCGCCAATGATGTGCGGGCCGGTGGTCGTACGGTTTGGCTTTGTAGCAGCCGAGGGAGTTTCTAAGTTCGCCTTTTTGGCATTTCAACAGCAATCAATCGGAAGTCATCGGCAGCGTCTAAAACGTCGCGAATGGCCCACAGCCGACCTCAGCCCGATGAGTTGGTTTCCATTCCGAATGTGAGTTGGTTGCCATCAAGGTCAACAACGTCAAAATCGCGCATGCCATAGGCATAATTTTGCGGCGGTCCGAGAACGTTTGCTCCGCGTGCAACAAGTTCATCGTAGACACCATCGGCTTTCGTGACGAAAACGCAAATACCGCCGTTACCCGGTAGCCGATTGGTCCGGTGAGCAGCCAGCAGGTGCAGCGCAACCTCATCACGGCACAAGCACGCATAATAAGTCGGGGTGCCATACTGAAATGTGACAGTGAAGCCAAGCGTGTCGCGGTAGTGCCCGATACTCCTCACGATGTCGCTGACGATGAATACAGTCGCGGCACCGACCATCTTCGGATTCTCTTCGGTCATCGGTCACTCCGTTGTGGCGTTCCACCCCGTCAGCGCGTCGCAGATTAGCAATATTGGCAGTTCTTGGGTACTTAGCGGACGTCAGCTTCTCGCCGAGTTTCCGCGTTGCGCCAAAAAGCCGGCGGCGAATTCCGAAAGCGCGGCCGCATCCAGGATCGCGATCCCGTTGTAGCTGGTCGCGACCCAACCGTTGCGCCTGAAGCGAGCCAGCGTCCGGTTCATCACGTCGCGCGAGACGTTGGCCATCTCCGCAAGCTCTGCCTGGGTGAGATGGAAGCCGTCGGGACGAGGTGGCCGAATTCCTTCCTCCGCGCCGGTGACGCGTAACAATGTCGCGGCGATGCGCTGGTCGCCGCGTCGGATCAGGAGATCCGACACCACGGCGATCGCGGCGTCGGTCCCGAAGTACGATATGGCGGCGACGCTGCGCATGAACTCGATGCTTCGGGACGCGATCTCGTTGAGCGCGGCGAGCGGCAGAAACAGCGCCGAGGACGGTTCGAGCGCCCGGAAGGTCAGCGTGCGGCTGCGTCGCGTCATCGCCGGCCCGTGTCCGAACCAGTGCCCGGCGCGCAGCACATCGCCGAGCTGCGCGCCGGATTCCCGCCCGGCGCCGTAGACGCCGAACCCGCCCGCGACGACCCCGTACACCCCGCCAAGGTCATCGCCGGTATGAAAGACGTAATCGCGCGACGCGAACGACACCAGTGCCGCGCGACTTAGGGCGGCGTCCTGAAAGGCCTTCGGCTGATGCGCAAGCCAGCCGCGTGCCTTGACTATCTTCTCGACCGCCAACCGGTCCATCGCGGCCTCCCATGCCTGCCAGCGTCTACTATGCCGGATTTTCGGGAAGTTTATGGGAATTCAGGCAAACTTGCCGCCACCATCGGCTACCCTGCGGCATCGGCCGCAAAATCGGCCGCGGCCGGCTTCGGCGGGGACGCAACAAGAACATACGAGGGAGCGAACATGAGCGCGCAGGGCGTTTTCCCCGGCTGGAAGGTCGTCGCCGGGTCGGGATTCGGCATCGCATTCGGATCGGCGGTTTTTGTCGCTTCGTCGTTTGGCCTGCTGGCCGCGGCCGTCGCCGCGCAGTTCGGCTGGACCCAGGCGGAGGTCGCCAAGGGCGCCAGCATCTTCCTGTTGCTGCAAATGCTCACGTACCCGATCGTCGGCTGGTTTCTGGACCGGTTCGGCTCGCATCGCGTGGCCATGGCGAGCATCGCCCTGTTCGCCGTTTCATTGTTCGCGCTGAGCCAGATCACGAATGCGCCCTGGCAGTTCAATCTGGCGTTCGCGCTGATCGGGCTGGTGAGTTCCGGCACCAATGTGGTGTCCTACGCCCGCGCGATCACGCACTGGTTCGATCGCAAGCGCGGTCTGGCACTTGGCGTTGCGTCGGCGTTCCAGGCGGTCGGCTCGTTCCTGATGCCGATCATCTTCCAGAAGATCATGACGGCTTCGGGCTGGCCGGCGGCCGTGCTGACGCTCGCCGCCGTCGAGATCGTTCTGTGCCTGCCGATCGTCGGCCTGCTGGTACGGGACGATCCGCACCCTTACGGCCTGCATCCCGACGGCGACGTCAGCGATCGTCCGACGGTCGCCGCCAACGTCGAGGACGGCTCGAGCGTCGGCGCGATCGTGCGCACGTCGACGTTCTGGAAGCTGGCGATCTCTTTCGCCATCATGGGCATGTCCCTCTACGCCGTCGTGGCGAACGTCGCCTTCATTCTCACCAAATCGGCGGGGCTGAGCCTTGCGGAAGTCGCGACCGTTCAGGCGATTGCCGGCGTCGCCGTGCTGGTCGGCCGCGCTGGCTTCGGGTACCTGCTCGACAAGTTCCATGGTCCCGCGGTCGGCATCGTTTCGCTCATTCTCTCGGCGCTGTTCTTTGCAGGATATGCCGTCGGTGCTTCGTTCGCCTTTATCGCGGTGGCGGCCTTCATCGGCGGGATTTCGATCGGCGCCGAAGGCGATCTCATGCCGTACCTTGCCAGCCGGTATTTCGGCAAGCGTGCCGTCTCCAAGATCTTCGGCTGGTTCCTGTCGGCTTTCGTATTGGGCGGCGCGATCGGTCCGGTCGCCTTCGCGCAGGCGATGGGGGCCTTCAACGGACCGGTCATTCCCCTCTATGCGCTGTTTGCGTTGCAGATCGTGCCGATCGTCCTGTTCGCGACGCTTGGTCCCTATCCCAGGCGGGGCGACGCTTGACGACTTGAAGGAATAACTCGTGTCTGAAATCACAGTCTATACGGCGCGCAAGATCAGGACGATGGAGCCGTCGCTGCCGGAGGCGACCGCGGTCGCCGTGCGGGACGGGCGTATCGTCGAAGTCGGATCGCTGGAAACGCTGAAACCTTGGCTCGATGCGTATCCGCATCGCATCGACCGGAGTTTCGAGAACCATGTGCTGACGCCAGGCTTCATCGACCCGCATTTGCATCCATCGCTTGCGGCCTTTCTGCTGCAATGCGAATTCATCACCGCGATGGAATGGCAATTGCCGCACAAGACGATCGCGCCGGTGCGTTCGCACGAAGGTTTTCTCGCGCGAATGAAAGAGCTGCACGACAACGAGCCGGACGCCGCTGTCCCGATCTTCGTCTGGGGCTGGCACCGAAACTGGCACGGCGGCGTATGGCGGGCCGACCTCGACGCCATCTCGCCGACGCGGCCGCTGGTCGTCATTCATCGCTCGTTCCACGAAACGGTCATGAGCAGCGCCGCGCTGAAATACTTCGAAGTCGACGAGGAAAAGCTGCGCGGCGCGCATCAGGTCGATCTCGAGCGCGGGCATTTCTACGAAACCGGCAACCGCCATGTGCGGCCGGCCTTGAACAACTATCTCATGTCGGACCAGCGCGTGGTGGCCGCCCTGAATCTGACGGCCGACGTCATCCATCTTGGCGGCCTTACGACGGTCGGCGACATGGCGTTCGGCATGTTCGGCGCCGACCGGGAATTCGCCGCCTACAAATTCGCTTTCGAGAACGACGACACGCCGTTTCGGATCGAACTGGTGCCGTCGATGGCGATCGGTGGGTTAGGCTCGTCGATCGAGCAGGTGAAGAAATACCCCGAGCGCAATACGCACCGGCTGCGCTTCGGCAAGCATGTGAAACTCTTCGCGGACGGCGCATTCTTTTCGCAACTGATGCAGCTCGGCGGCCCCGGTTACGTCGACGGGCACGACGGTGAATGGCTGATGCCGCCGGAGCAGCTCGAGGATTGCGCGCGGGCGCTCTGGAACGAGGGCATGAACATCCATGTCCATTGCACCGGCGATATGGGCGTCGAACTAGCCCTCGACACGCTCGAGAAATTGCAATGGGAGCGTCCGCGCGTGAACCATCGGTTCACGATCGAGCATTTCGGCATTTCGACGCCGTCGCAGGCCCGCCGCATCGCCGACCTTGGCGCGATCGTGTCGGCCAATCCCTATTATCTGTACGAGCTCAGCGACATCTATGCGCGCGAGGGCGTGGGCTTCGAGCGTGCCTCGCAAATGGTGCGGCTCGGCTCGCTGTCGCGCAACAGGGTGCCGTTCGCGCTCCATTCCGATTATACGATGGCGCCGGCGCGGCCGCTCCAGAATGCGTGGATCGCCGTCAATCGCGTTAATGCAGCCGGCGACGTCATGGGCGCGAACGAGCGGGTGACGGTCGACGAGGCGATGCGCGCCATCACCATCAACGCCGCCTACGTGCTTGGCCTGGATCACGAGATCGGCAGCATCAGCCAGGGCAAGAAGGCGGACTTTACGGTGCTCGAAGCCGATCCGTTCGAAATTCCGGTCGAAGAGCTCCGTGACATTCCGATATGGGGCACGATATTCGAGGGCAGGCCGTTCCGCTTGCGAAAAAGCTAACCGATGCCGGCACCGACACGAAACATTCCCGTCACGACGATCGGCGGCTATCTCGGCGCCGGCAAGACCACGATGCTGAACGCGCTGCTCGCGGGCGGCCATGGGCGCAGGATCGGCGTGCTCGTCAACGATTTCGGCCCGGTGTCGATCGACGAAAAACTGATCGTCTCGCGCGACGGCGAGGTCGTCACGCTCGCCAATGGCTGCGCCTGCTGCTCCGTCGCCGGCGATCTCGGCGCGGCGCTGGACCGGCTGGCGCGGGCGAAGATTCCGCCGCAGCATATCGTGGTGGAGGCGAGTGGCGTCGCCGATCCCGCGCGCGTCGCGGCGGTGGCGCGCTCTCCCGGGCTGGAGCCGCGCGCGACCGTCGTCCTGGTCGACGCCGAGACGATTGTCGCGCGTTCCCGCGACAAGTTTGTCGGCCGGCTTGTCCGCAAGCAGATGGCCGCGGCCGGGCTCGTCGTTCTCAACAAGATCGACCTCGCGGACGCGGCGGGCTCGGAAAGATTGCACGACGCGCGCGGCCTCGTCGCCGCCGAGGCGCCCCGCGCGCTCGTCATCGAGACCTCGCTCGGGCGGGTGGAGCCTGCGGTTCTGCTCGCCGAACGCGGACCGCGACCCTCGACGTTCGCCTGCGAGGCGCCCGAGGACGACACCAGCGCGACGTTCGAAAGCTTTCGCTGGACATCGCAATTGCCCGTCAACGTGCAGGCCGTCGCCGATACGTTAGCCCGGTTACCCGCGAGCGTCGTCCGCGCCAAGGGCGTCGTGCGCGGACCGGACAGTCGCGCCTTTGAGGCTCAACGCGTCGGCGAGCGCGTCAACGTCTCGCCGATCCCGGCGCAGAGCTGTCGCTTGGCGCCGACATGGTCTTCGTCGCGCTCGCCGGGACCCCGGACCGCGATCAACTCGCCGCGGCACTCAGCACCTGCCTGAACTCCGCGCCTGATGCGCCGCCTGGCCGCGCCAACGAGGTGATCGAATAGGGGGACTGTTTGTCGCGATGCATGAGTCCGGTTGACCCAAAGCGGCCCTTTTATCACCGAGCATTTTGTTTTCCGTCGGGGCTCATACGGACGCCATATCTTTCCAGGGCAATAAGCACACCGAAGGTGGCGATCCACACAAGTCGTGCGCCGTAACGATCATGGGGTCCCGAAATGACGCCGCAAATGAAGGAATTGCCAAGCAAAGCTACCGAGATCGTGGCCGCGAGCAGCGTCACATCATCAAGCCGGCGGCGCCAAAGAGCATGCCCGACGATGCCGAGTAGCAAGAGCATCGAAGCGAGCGCCACGGGAATATGCACCAGGTTGATAGTGGCGAAATTTATGTCCCAATGCTGTTGGCGCGCCGCACGCATGGCCCCGATCTGACCGGGCAAATAACGCTCAATAATGCCGTAAGTGTGCGGGAGAAAGCCCGTGGTACCTTCGCCCGTTGCAACGTGGACCAGTTGTTGCGCGGTTGCGATAGCGGCAGCCTCGACCTGCCACGCAGGGTATTCGAAGAGCGATTGTATTGCGATAGAGACCCATCTCATCGTTCAGTCCATTAAAGCGGCCGAGCGTGTTGAACATGCTGTTGCCCCAGAGAAAATCATCGGCGGTAGCGGGTAGCTCGTTGCGATAGGGGCAGAGCTTTAGCTTGATGGCAGGACAATGGTCATTCAAGTAGCGCTTGACGATGCCGTCCTGCATCATCCGGCCGAAGGCAACGCCGTAGCCGCCCGGTGTCCACGCCAATTGTCCTGACAAGGCGAAATTGGCGGACAGCAGCATTGCGGCACCGGCGACGAGGGTGAGACTCCCTTGAACCAGCCCTGTCACAGGAATACGGGCGTCCACCCACGGCCGCACCATCCAGCCGACGCAGCACAGGCCGAACAGCACAGCCAAAGTCGCGCTGTGGGTAGCGGCCGCGAACGCTGTGAAGGCGAACAGCAGCCACTTCTCGGCCGAGGAAGTCTTGTCGCCCTGCGTGGCGAGAATGAAGAGCGACAGAACCGATAATCCCGAGAAGATATCGGTCAGCAGCATGCTCGTGAGCCAGGGCAGAGCCGTCGACGCGATCAATACGAGGCTGATGGCTGCGATCCGGAAGGGGGTTCGCAGGTCAAAAACGCGCAACGTCGTTTGCAGGATCCACAGTGTCGCAAGCGCCTGAATGGCGAGATTGATCCAGAAGTACGAACCCTGCCCGAAATGCAGATATAGACCGAATATAGTCGAGCGGCTGGGAACGAGATATCCCTCATACCAGCGGGCGAGATAGCCCCCGGTGTCGTATTGCAATAGCGGATAGCCATTCCAGATCGCAGGCGCGATTAGCATAAACGGTATGGCCATAGCCGCCATCCGCGCCAACGCCACATCGTTCTGGTCCGCGCGTAAAACCTTCGCCTTAATGACGTGCCCCCCGATTGCGTCTGATCATGACTAGGTTGCGGCTGCTGCCTATGCGCAAATAGTCGCAGGCCAATCGATCAGTCTTCTCGTGTCAAAATATGGGTCAGGTTCCGAATGGCGGGTGCGGCGAATATTACAACAGGTAGCATCAAGACCCATGATACAACCCAAGATTGTAGCCAATGCACCGAGAACGTTCCCTCAGCCAAAAACGGCAAGCTTGCGATCGCCGCAGCAATCAAACAGGTCAGACCGGACTGAATTACGCCAAATACAAAGTGGCTGAAGCGGCGCGGTATTCCTAGCATACGAACCTCGGAAAGATGATCACCAATAGAGCAAGAGCCATGCCGGCGGCAATCCGATAACCGGGAGGCAATCTCGCGCTGGTTGCCAAACGGTGCAGATCGGGTGACTGCACGATATGGGTCAATGCTGCGCTGCGATGCCGGTCAATTCGTTGTGGCGGCCTGCGCGGTGTCCATGTTACGGTTTTGCATCAGCACCGCCAGAATATCAAAACGAGCGGGCAAATCACGTGGGAGGAATGGGCCATGTTGCAAGGCAAGTGGTTGACTGCGCTTTTCGGGATTGCGATCGCGATCGCCTGTGGCGGTCATGCGTTTGCGCAGCAGACGATAAAAGTGGCCTACACAGACCCGCTTTCGGGACCATTCGCCCAGGTCGGCGACGCCAACCTGAAGCAGATGCAGTACATCATCGACTACATCAATGCCAAGGGCGGTGCGCTGGGACGAAAGTTCGAACTGGTTCCGTTCGACAACAAATCCCAGCCGTCTGATGCGCTTATCGCGCTCAAGAGCGCGACCGATCAGAATATGCCCTTCATCATGCAGTGCAGCGGCTCCAACATCGCGGCAGCCCTTATCGACGCGGTCAACAAGAACAACGAACGCAATCCGGACAACCGCATCATCTATCTGAACTGCGGCGCGGTGGCGACGGAACTGACCAACGAGCAGTGCAGCTTCTGGCATTTCCGCTTCGACCTGCACGTCGGCATGAAAGCTGAGACGATGGTTCGCGCACTGCCCAAGGAGGTGACGAAGGTTTATCTGATCAATCAGGATTACCTGTTCGGCCAGTCGGTCCAGCGTGACTTGAAAGCCTTTCTGGCCAAGGTGCGGCCCGACGTTCAGGTGGTCGGTGACGAGTTGATACCGCTTGGCAAGATCAAGGACTTCTCGCCGTATATCACCAAGATCAAGGCTTCAGGCGCGCAGGCGCTGCTCACGGGCAACTGGGGCCCCGACATGAATCTCCTGATCAAGGCCGGCGTCGATGCCGGTGCCGACCTTCGCTACTATACATTCTATGCTCATCTGGCCGGTGGGCCGACGGCGATCGGGGCTGGCGGCGACAACCGGGTGCTGGCGGTGATGGCGTTTAGCGAAAACGTGGCACCCGAGATCGGCAACGCGGAAGCCGAGGCCTTTGCCAAGGCATTCCGCGACAAGCACAAGTTCGATTTCTCCGCTGCTGGTTTCCGCACCATCTTCGAATACCTGCAGGCGGCGGTGAACAAGGCCGGTTCGGTCGATCCGACCAAGATCGCGTTTGCAATGGAAGATCTTACGATCAAGGATTTTCTCGGCTTCGATACCAGGATGCGCAAGGACGATCACCAGATCATCAGCGAGTATTTCGTTGGCACCTTCAAGAAGGGCGTGAAATACGATGCAGAGGGCACTGGCCTCGGTTGGGCGCCGTCGGCGACGGTCCTTGCGAAGGATATCGATCAGCCCAACACCTGCAAGATGAAGCGTCCAGCAACCTGATGACCAGACGCCCGCTTCCCTGATCGGGAGCGGGTGTCGCCTTGCGGCGGTTAGGTGCAATGGAAGTCTTTGTCGTCTCGCTCCTCAACGGACTCGTCTATGGCATGCTTCTGTTCATGCTGGCGAGCGGGCTGACGCTCATCCTCAGCATGCTGGGCGTGCTTAACTTCGCCCATGCCAGCGCCTATATGTTGGGCGCTTATTTCGCTTACACCATCAGCCTCTATGTCGGTTTCTGGGCGGCCCTGATCGTCGCTCCCCTTCTCTGCGGACTGATCGGAACGGGTATCGAGATGTTCGGGTTGCGGCGGGTCCACCGCAACGGCCACATCGCCGAGTTGCTGTTCACCTTCGGTCTTGCCCTGATCATCGAGAAGGGTGTGCAGATGACCTGGGGCCTGCTCCCGGTCCCGTATCGGGTGCCCGAGCTGCTCGATTTTCCGCTGTTCCGCATCTACGGGACGCAGTTTCCGGCATACCGCGCTTTCATGCTGGCGATTTCCGCGCTGATGTTCGGCGCAATCTGGCTCGGTCTGACCCGTACGCGGATCGGGCTCGTCATTCGGGCAGCACTTACCCATGCCGACATGGCGTCCGCGCTAGGCCACAACGTGCCACGCATCTTCACCCTTGTCTTCGCCGCCGGTACGGCGCTGGCTGGACTGGCCGGAGTGATCGGCGGCAACTACCAGGTCACCGAACCGGCCATGGCCTTTTCCATGGGCCCGATCGTTTTCGTCGTCGTTGTGTTCGGCGGCCTGGGTTCATTGTCCGGCTGTTTCATCGCCTCGATCCTCATGGGGTTGATCCAGACCTTCGCGGTCGTGTTCGATGTGTCGCTGGCCGACCTGCTGGCGAAGTTCGGCGTCGTGGTGACGCCGAGCACGCCCTTCGCCGAGGTGCTCACAGTGACCCTGCCGCGGGTCGGCGCCCTGCTGCCGTTCCTGATGATGGTGCTGATCCTCGTCTTCCGGCCACGCGGACTCATGGGGACGCGTGACACATGAGCATGCTGCGCCGCCACTGGCCCTGGCTCCTGGTCTTCCTCATCCTGCTTGCGTTCCCGTTCTTGTTCTACGACTGGACGAAGGGCCGTCATTCCGGATTCGTGCTGACTCTGATGAGCGAGATCGGCGTGATGGCGATTTTTGCGCTGTCCTACAACATGCTGATGGGCCAGGCCGGCCTGCTGTCCTTTGGACATGCTGTTCTGTTTGGACTCGGTGCCTACTGTGCCGCGCATGTCGTGAACCTGGTGAAAGCCGGCACGATCTGGCTGCCGACCGAGCTGGTGCCGCTGGCGGGCGGGCTCGGCGGGCTGTTCTTCGGCTACATCCTTGGCTGGTTGGTGACCAAGCAGCGTGCCACCGCGTTTGCCATGATCACGATGGGGCTGGGCGAACTGGTCTCCGCCGCCGCGCTGATGTTCATGGGCTTCTTCGGCGGCGAGGGCGGCATCACCATCGATCGCGTCATGAATACCAGCCTGTTCGGGGCCACCTACAGCTCGCCTTGGCAGGTCTACTGCCTCGTGCTCGCCTGGGCCTTCATCGCCGCCGCGCTGATGAAACTGCAGACCCAGACGCCGCTCGGCTGCGTCGCCAACGCCACACGCGACAATTTCGAGCGCGCCCAGTTCGTCGGTTACGACCCGCGCAGGGTGCGGTTGCTGCAGTTCGCACTGTCCGGTTTCTTCGCCGGCATCGGCGGCGGGCTGTACGTGCTGATCTATGAAATCGTCACCTTCGACACCGTGTCGGCGGCCAAGTCGGCCAACGCGCTTCTGGCCGTCTATATCGGGGGTGTGGGCGGGTTCTTCGGACCGATCCTCGGCACCATTGTGGTCGTGTTGCTGCAGAGCGGAGTTAGCCTGCTCAGCAATGCCTGGCTGCTTTATGTCGGCGTGCTGTTCATCGTTATGGTGATGTACGCGCCGGGCGGGCTGATCGGGCTGATTTTCATGCACACACCGATCTGGCGCGCCGGCCGGCTGCGCGAATTGCTGCTGCCCTATGCGCGGGCGTTTCCGCCGGCGCTGCTGGTCATGCTGGGCTTCGTGCTGCTGGTCGAACTGGCGTCCTTCACCACCATCGGCGCCGCCCAGGGCAAGAAATTCGCGATCGGTGGCAACATCATCGACACCACGGCACCGATGCCGTGGCTTATCGCGCTGGCCGCGCTGGTGTTTGGTGGCCTGTGGCTGCGCCGCGAGGCGCGCGGCTTCCGCTTACGCTGGGACGAGCTGATGGAGTTCGCCAAGCAGAAGGACGCAATGTCGTGAGCGCGCCCGCACTCGAGTTGAGCGACGTGTACAAGAAATTCGGGCGGACCGAAATAATTCGCGGCGTCGACCTCAGCATCGCGTGCGGCGAGCGTCACGCGATCATCGGCCCCAACGGGGCAGGCAAGACAACGCTGTTCAACCTGATTTCTGGACGCTTTCCCATCAGTTCGGGGTCGATCGCGGTCAACGGCAGATCAATCGGCAAGCTGGCGCCGCAGGAGATCAACCGCCTGGGCCTGTCGCGCAGCTTCCAGATCACGTCGATTTTCCCGCGCATGACGGTGTTCGAGAACATTCGCTGCGGTCTGCTGTGGTCGCACGGTTACCGCTATTCGTTCTGGCACCTCCTGGGAAGGCAGAAGGAGTTGAACCATACGGCCGAACAACTGCTCGAACGACTGAAGCTTTCGAACCGGCGCGACCTTCAGGCTGGCCTCTTGTCCTATGCCGACCAGCGCGCGCTCGAAATCGGCATCACCATCGCCGGTGGAGCCGAGATCATCCTGCTCGACGAGCCGACAGCGGGCATGAGCCACAGTGAGACTGACAGCGCGGTCGAGCTGATTCGCTCGGTGACGGAGGGCAAGACGCTGATCATGGTCGAGCACGACATGAGCGTGGTCTTCGGCCTCGCCGACCGCATCACCGTGCTGGTATATGGCGAGGTGATTGCGTCGGATACGCCGACCGCCATCCGCGGTAATGCCGCCGTGCAGGAAGCCTATCTTGGAACGGTGGCGGCATGATGCTCGAGGTTCGCGATCTGCATGCCTTCTACGGCAAGAGCCACATTCTTCAGGGCGTCGATCTTTGCGTCGACCAGGGTGAAATTGTCAGCCTGCTCGGCCGCAACGGGGTCGGCCGCTCGACCGCGTGCAAAGCGATCATGGGGCTAGTGCCGCCGGTCGGGCAGATCTCGTTCAAAAGCCGGCCGATCGCCGGCCTGCGGCCCGACCAGATCGCCCATCTCGGCGTCGGCTATGTCCCCGAGGATCGACAGGTGTTTCCCGACCTGACCGTGATGCAGAACCTTGAACTCGGGCTGAAGCGCGCCGGAATCGTCGGGCGCTGGAAATTTGAGGATGTCTTCGCGCTGTTTCCCAATCTCCATGACCGCCGGGACAATCCCGCCGGCGTGCTTTCGGGTGGCGAGCAGCAGATGCTCACCATGTGCCGCACCCTGATGGGTGACCCGGACCTGGTCATCATCGACGAGCCAACCGAGGGCCTCGCTCCTAAACTCGTCGAGCAGGTCGGCGAGTTGCTCGACGAAATCGCCCGGCGCGGCACCGCGATCCTGCTGGTCGAGCAGAAACTCACAATCGCGCTCAAGATTTCCCGTCGTCTCTACGTGATGGGGCACGGCCGGATCGTCTTCGAGGGAACGCCCGCCGCACTCGCTGCCAACGCTGCGATCCGCAAGGAGTGGCTGGAGGTCTAGCGCGCTCAGTCGGGATAATTTGACCGGCGTTCGGAATAGAATACGGAGTTCGGTGCACATGACAAGCGTCATCGCCCATCCAAGATTGCACGTCCCGGCCGGCGAGGACTTTCTGCTGCTTTCGCCGACGGCTCAAGCCTACGCCTACCGCAATGTGGATCGAATGTTCGCCACACGGCCGATCCGTCGAGGCGGAAAGGTCCTCGAATTGCAACGCGGCAAAGAGGTCTCGCCGCGATATCAAGCCGATGCAAAGACGCATGGAATTGACGAATATATCGACCGCGCCAACATTGCCGGGCTGCTTGTGATCAAGGATAGACAAAATCGTTCTCGAGCGCTACGCGCTCGGATTGCAGGAGAACGTGCGCTGGTCATCGATGTCGACAATCAAATCGCTGACATCGACATTAGTCGGCGCCGCCTTGCAAGCCGGCGCAATCGCGAGTCTCGACGACACAGTTTCCAGGTATATCCCGGCGTTGCGCGGTTCCGCATACGACGCGGTGGCCGTTCGTAACCTTCTCACGATGTCCTCGGGCGTGCGCTGGAATGAGGATTACACGGACAGGACCTCAGACGTGAATCGCTACAGCAAGTCGCTGGGAGACAAGGTGCCTGGGGGGGTGCTGGAACTGATGCGGAGTCTGAAAGACGAACACAAGCCGGGCAGTTGCTTCAACTATAACACCGGCGACACCTACGTTCTCGGTTGCTTGATATCTGCGGCAACGGGAAAGACCCTGGCCGACTATATGTCCGAAACAATCTGGTCGCGGCTGGGCATGGAGTTTGACGCGTTCTATACCTTGGAATCCGAGGGCGGACAGGAAATCGGCGGCAGCCGCGCCGGAATCGCTCTGCGAGATTTCGGTCGCTTTGGCGTTTTTCTTCTACGAGACGGCGTCATCGACAACACGCCTGTTCTGCCCTTCGACTGGATCGAAAAAGCCGGGCGCGCCTTCTTCGATCTTGACCCCGAAACCAATGGCTACGGAGCAAAAGGCTACGGCTACGGTTGGTGGATCGATCCGGATGGATCCATGGTGGCCCTTGGTTTTGCCGGCCAATCCCTCTACGTCAATCGGAGGGACAAGGTGATTATCGTCACCTTGTCGTGTCAGCCGCAGCCTCCATTTTCGGCAAGCTATCGTGTTGATCTTAAGGCCGAGCAGCGTGCCTTCAAAAACGCGGTGCTGGCGGAACTGGCCTAGCCAATCACGCCGGCATTCCAGTTCGACGGACGCGCCAAGAATCGCGCCAGGAACAGGGCCGCCAGCGCTTCTCACCGGTACCGGCGACGTGATCGAAGGAGGGCTCCCGGTGCCTGCCGGGCAAATCAGCGGAGGTTCGCGATTTGCATTGTCCAGCCCCCCTCTGCAAAAATATTCCGTTTCGCCGCTGACCCAAATCAGCCCTAGAACTCCCGCCATCCCGTGCCCACAAGGGGCGTATCGCGATCGTCACGGACGTGGGGCGCGGGATGCGATGGACGCAAATCGCCGGGCGCAATCATTTGCGCGGACGAGCGGCGTTTTTCCGCCTTCGCTAAAGCTTCGGCGGACGGGTACCAAGCCCGGCGAAGCCTTTGGCGTAGACGGGTTGCGGACGGCGAAGCCGTGTGGTCCTGACGCCCCGACGCTGGCGTCAAGTTCTTGAGAAGCAAGCTTCTCGGGGATGACGGTGGCAAAAGAGCCCGGTCACCGGGGAGAGCGCGGAGTAAGCCGTTAAAACCATTGCGCAGGGAAGGCCGGTTGATCCGGCACCACCTGTGGTGACTACCGTGTGCTTTCTACCAATGCACACGGGCCGCGGGTGCGAGCTGGGCACCCGGCCTTCCCTGCGCCCTCTTAATCGAGGGCGGTGGATGCAACAACTCGGGCGCATCGCGCCGCGGGAACGCGAAGTTGCGTTTGAACGTCAATGACGGTCTGCTGTTTGAAATTGAATGGAGCAATAAATGCGCCCGTTGTCCCGGCCTTGAGCCGGGACCCATAACCACAGGGCTTGATGTAGCGCGAGGCTGGAGCGGCAGTCCCTTCAAGCATGAGTAGCGGTGGTTATGGGTCCCGGCGTTCGCCGGGACGACAGGGAGGGCGCGCTATTCCCCCGCCTGAATCCACTCCGCCGCACCTCGCCAGAGCGTGTCGCGGTGTTCGGCGAGAAAAAAACCGAAATGGCCGACCCTGGTGACGTCAGCGTCGGCGGGCGTGATGGTGATGATTTCCGGCTTGGTCGACGTAAATCCCGAACAAAGCATTTCGACGGCCGCCGGCGTCGCCCAGGGATCGTCGGACAGGCACAGCGCGCGCATTGCTCCCTGGTAGCGCGGAAAATTCGTCAAGCCGGCGAGATTGGGATCGTCGAAAAAATAGCGTTGGCGCATGACCCAGCCGACCCATTGCAGAAAAACGTCCCTGGGCAGGTCCTCGCCGAGACCGCTCCAGCCGGGCGCATAGCCCAGGAGCCGGGTGAGGGGGGTGCCGACCAAATTCAGCAAGGCGTAAACGCGGTAGCGCTCCGGCGAGGCAAACAGCTTCCAGTATCCGGCCTGGGCCGCGATCAACAGCGCCCGCGAGACCTCGCCGTTGTTGGGAATGAGCCCCAGCGCCTGGCCGCCGAAGGAATGGCCGACATAGCTGAGAGGCAAACCATGGTAACGCTCGCGCATCCAGGCCACCGCGGCGGCGACATCGAGCGCGGCCCAATCCGACATCGAGGCCTTGAAGCCGACCAGGGATCTGGGCTGGTTAAAGCCGACCAGCGCCTTCTGCCGGGAACCGCCGATGCCGCGGTAGTCATAGGTCAGGACCGCGCAGCCCCGCCGCGCCAGGTAGCCCGCAAAACCCCGGTAGATCTTGCGCGGCACGGCGGTTGCCGAATTGATCAGGACGGCATGGCGCTTGGCGCCGCGGGGCAAGAACAGGCTCGCGCCCAGCAGATATCCGTCCGCGGCGGGGAAGGTGATGTCGTCGATGAAAACGTCGTCCAGCGCAGCGTCTGCCAACCTTGATTTCCCCGTGCTTTCGCAATCCTGCCAGCAAATGCGAATTCGACTTTTGCCGCAAGGGGTTGAAGGCGCGGAATTCCAACTGGCGGTCCGCCACCAGCCTGTGTATAACCCGGCCCTTCGCCGCTGCGGGTAAGTAGCGGTATTTGCTCAGGAGTTGACGTCATGTCCGAGCGGTGGACACCCGACAGCTGGCGCGCCAAGCCGGTGCTGCAGATACCCGAATATCCCGATGCCAAGGCATTGGCGGATGTCGAGGCGCAGCTCGCCACGTTTCCGCCGCTGGTTTTTGCAGGTGAGGCCCGCAACCTGAAGAAGGCGCTTGCGCGTGTCGCGACGGGCGAGGCCTTCCTGCTTCAGGGCGGCGACTGCGCCGAGAGCTTCGCCGAGCACGGCGCCAACAATATCCGCGACTTCTTCCGCGTCCTGCTGCAGATGGCGGTGGTGCTGACCTATGCCGGCGCGGTGCCGGTGGTGAAGGTCGGCCGCATCGCCGGACAGTTCGCCAAGCCGCGCTCGTCGTCGACGGAAAAGATCGGCGGCGTCGAGCTGCCGAGTTACCGCGGCGACATCGTCAACGATATCGCATTCACCGCGCAGGCGCGCATCCCCGATCCGCAGCGCCAGCTGATGGCGTATCGCCAGTCGGCGGCGACGCTGAACCTGCTGCGCGCGTTCGCCACCGGCGGCTTCGCCAATCTCGGCAGCGTGCACCAGTGGATGCTCGGTTTTCTCAAGGATTCCCCGCAGTCGCGGCGTTACAAGGAATTGGCCGACCGGATCTCGGACGCGCTGAACTTCATGCGCGCCTGCGGCCTCAATCTCGAGAGCCACCCCGAACTGCGCGCCACCGATTTCTACACCAGCCACGAGGCGCTGCTGCTCGGCTACGAGCAGGCCTTCACGCGGGTCAATTCCACGACCGGCGACTGGTACGCGACATCGGGCCACATGATCTGGATCGGCGACCGCACCCGCCAGCTCGATCACGGCCATGTCGAATATTTCCGCGGCATCAGGAATCCGATCGGATTGAAATGCGGCCCCTCGCTCAAGCCGGACGAGTTGCTGCGGCTGATCGACGTGCTCAATCCGGACAACGAGCCCGGGCGCCTGACCCTGATCAGCCGCTTCGGTTCGGACAAGGTCGGCGATCATCTGCCGCAGCTGATCCGCGCCATCAAGCGCGAGGGAAGCGTGGTGGTCTGGTCGTGCGATCCGATGCACGGCAACACCATCACCTCGAACAGCGGCTACAAGACCCGGCCGTTCGATCGCATCCTGTCGGAGGTGAAGTCGTTCTTCACCATCCACGCGGCGGAGGGCAGCCATGCCGGCGGCATCCATCTGGAAATGACCGGCCAGGACGTGACCGAATGCATCGGCGGCGCGCGCGCCATCAGCGATGAGGACCTCAACGATCGCTATCACACGGTCTGCGATCCCCGGCTCAATGCCGAGCAGTCGATCGACATGGCTTTCCTGATCGCGGAATTGCTCAAGCAGGGGCGCGTCGGCAAGGAAAAGCCGATGCCGGTGGCGGCGGGACTTTGATTTGCTGCGGTTCTGGCGGGCCACGATCAATTCGCGCAACGGCTTGGCATTCGCCATCCGCTCGGAGCAGGCTGTTCGCGAGGAACTCGCCGCGCTGGCGATTGCGCTGCCGCTGGCGTGGCTGATCGGCGCGACGGCGATGCGTCGCGTCGAGCTGATCGCCGCGGTGGTTCTGGTGCTGGTCGTCGAATTGCTCAACACCGCGATCGAGAAGCTTGCCGACCGGCTGACGACCGATCTCGATCCGCAGATCGGGCGGGTCAAGGACATGGGCTCCGCGGCGGTCGGCGTGGCGCTGGTGATGGCCGGCCTGTTCTGGCTGTTCGCCATCGCCGAACGCATGGGCGCGATCTGAAGCATGCGATTGCAGTTTGGCCGTGCGCAAGGCACCATTGTTCCATGACCGAAGGCGCCGATCAGTTCATCATTACGCTGGCCCAGTTGAACCCGACGGTGGGCGACGTCACGGGCAACGCCGCCAAGGCGCGCGCCGCGCGGGCACAGGCCCGCGCCGACGGCGCCGATCTCGTGGTGTTGCCTGAATTGTTCATTGCCGGCTATCCGCCGGAGGACCTGGTCCTGAAACCGGCATTTCAGTCGGCCTGCCGCGCCGCCATCGAGGGGCTTGCGCGAGAGACCGCCGACGGGGGGCCGGCCATGCTGATCGGCAGTCCGTGGGTCGATGACGGCAAGCTCTACAACGCCTGCGCCTTGCTGGACGAAGGTCGCATCGCGGCGATTCGTTTCAAGGCGAACCTGCCGAACTACGGCGTGTTCGACGAAAAGCGCCTGTTCGCGCGCGGCCCTGCCGCCGGTCCGGTGACCGTCCGCGGCATCCGGGTCGGGGTGCCGATTTGCGAGGATATCTGGCTGGAAGAGTCGGAGGACTACGAAAACGTCGTCGAATGTCTGGCGGAAACCGGCGCGGAAATTCTGGTGGTGCCGAACGGCTCGCCTTACGCGCGCGACAAGAGCGACGTGCGACTTTCGATCGCGGTGGCGCGCGTCACCGAAAGCGGGCTGCCGCTGATTTACCTCAACCAGGTCTGCGGACAGGACGAACTCGTATTCGACGGCGCGTCGTTTGCCCTGAACGCCGATTTGTCGGTGGCGGCGCAACTGCCCGCGTTCGAGGAGAACGTCACGACGTTGCGCTGGAGCAGGACCGATACCGGCTGGCATTGCGCCGGACCGGTCGCGCCTGATCTCGATGGCGACAAGGCCGATTATGCGGCCTGCGTGCTGGGCTTGCGCGACTATGTCGGGAAAAACGGTTTTCCCGGCGTGCTGCTCGGCGTCTCGGGCGGCATCGATTCCGCGCTCTGCGCGGCGATTGCGGTCGATGCGCTCGGCGCAGAGCGCGTCCGCGGCGTGATGCTGCCGTTCCGTTTCACCGCCCAGGTGTCGCTCGACGACGCGGCAAAACTCGTCCAGGCGCTGGGCATCCGCTACGAGGTGCTGCCGATCGCGCCGGCGGTCAACGGCTTTGAAGCGATCCTGTCCGACACGTTCGCCGGCCTGCCGCGCGATATCACCGAGGAGAATCTGCAGGCGCGCGCGCGCGGCACGCTGCTGATGGCGATTTCCAACAAGACCGGCGCGATGGTGGTCACCACCGGCAACAAGTCGGAAATGTCGGTGGGCTATGCCACGCTCTATGGCGACATGAACGGCGGCTTCAATCCGATCAAGGATATCTACAAGACCGAGGTGTTCCGGCTCTCGACCTTGCGCAATTCATGGAAGCCAGAGGGCGCGCTCGGACCGGCGGGCGAAGTCATCCCGCCGAACATCATCACGCGGCCGCCGACCGCGGAATTGCGCGAAAACCAGACCGACCAGGATTCGCTGCCGCCCTACGACATTCTCGATGCCATCCTGGAACGGCTGGTCGAGCGCGAGGAGCCGCTGGCCTCGATCGTGGCCGCGGGATTCGACCGCGAAGTGGTGGCGCGGATCGATCGCCTGCTCAATATCGCCGAATACAAGCGCCGGCAGGCCGCGCCGGGCGTCAAGGTGACGAGCCGGAATTTCGGGCGCGACCGCCGCTATCCCATCACCAACAGGTTTCGCGACGCCGGCAAGCCATTGCCCGAGCCCGACGCCATGCTGCTGACGCGCGCGAGCCGCGGATCGGCGGAGGTTGACGGATAAAATCAGCGCGCGGGGATAAAGGTCGGACCCACCGAACGGATCGGTTTGTCTCCAGCCGCGCCGGTCGAGTCGGCTGCAGGCGCAGATGCGTCGGCTGCAGGAGCCGCCGGCGCGCTGGCTGCGGTATTTGCGCCGCCCTTCTTCGAGGGTCCCGGAGGGGCTTTCGCCGCCGGTGGCCGCGCCATCTTTTTCGCGCTCTCTTCGGTGACGATGATGTCGCCTTGCTGTTCGGCGGTGGCCTTCTCGTCGATGCCTTTCAGGGCGTCGGACCAGGTCTGACCGGCGGCCTTGCAGGCGCAGGATGGATTGAATTCCTGGCGATAGCGAAACGCATTCGGGGACGACGAATAGGGTTGGCCGTTGATCGCCACCGCCTGGTTCATGTCTTCGCCGGGGTTGCGATAGCTGTAGAGCGTTGCTTCCGCCGCTGGGCAGAGCGCCTTGCAGGTTTTTTCGTCGTCGGGGAAACGCGCCGGCACGGTGGCGAACGAGATCGGAAAATAAGCGCCGTCGCAGGTCCGGACGCAGACCGTGCGGTAAGTGCCGGATTGCGGACCGAGGTCAGCGCCCGGTGCGCTTGGATTGTTGTTATTGCCGAACAGATTGTCCAGGAAGTTGCCCGGGCCTCGCGCGGCATTGGCATATTGCGGCCCGCAATTGTTCTGGGCCAGCGCCAGCAGAACCGAGCGACGCTGATTGTCGCGATCGGCGCCACCCAGGCCGCCGCTGCGCAGCCGCTCGAGGCTGGTCGTGATCTGGTCCAGATTGGCCCGCATCTGCTGGATCTGGTTGTTGACCGGACCGCATTGCGCCGACTGGCCCGAGAACAGCGAGAAAAATCCGGAACTGTCGCAGCCCATGCGTTTGGCCTGCACGGTGACGCGATCGAGTTCGCTCTGCTGCTTGGCGGCGGCTTCCTGATAGCGGCGGATTTGCTCTTCCTTGGCCGGGTCCCCGGTACCACCGCGGTCGATGGTCGCCAGTTGCGCTTCCAGCCGCGGACACATCGGATTGGCCGCTGCGCCTTGTGGCGGCGGCGCAGCCGGATTCACCTGGGCCCAGGCGTCGACGCTCAGCGCGCTGACGCCAAGCAGCGCAGCACAGGCCAAAATCCATCGGGAAAAGGGGGGAATTGGCGTTTCAGGCATTTCCGGCCATTGAGGAGTTACTCCGCGCAGGCCTTGGAACCGAAGGCGCGGCCGCGCGGCATCACATACCCGCTTCTCGGGGCAGCGTCACGTCGTTTCCGGGGCGCCGGTGTGGCGGACGATTCGGTCGTGGCGGGCGGACTTCAGCGCTGGCAGGTAATCGCGACGTATTCGTTGCAACCGGCGTGATTGCAGTTCGCGCCGGTGGGAACCGAGCCGGTAATTTCATCCGGGTCGACGCGCCGATAAGAGGAAGCTTGGGCGAAATCGCGCGACTGGCAATAGGACCGGGCGGCATGGGCACCGCATTTCTCGCCCTTGGCGAGGCACTGATCGACGCCGTAGCCGTCCGCCTCGTTGGCGATGATGAACACACGGCTGTCGGCGGATGCGGCCGATGCAGTCAACAGGAACGCACAAGCCAAAACTGCGGATATGGGTCGCATGCTGCACCGAGTAAATGAGAGGATCGCTCTCATTGCATAAACCCAAGACGTTAAGAATGATTAACTATGGCGGGACCGGCCGTGTGCTGCCCCAAACAGGCTTTTGTGAGGCACTTGACGCAGTCCCCTCCGCTGGCCCATGGTAATCCGCATGAACGGTTTTCTCGCCATTTGTGGCATTTGCCGCGAGATTATGAGCTAGCAATTCGCTGGCTGAGGCCGTCTTTTCTCGCACGAGATCACTGGACGCCCGGCCGCAAGGGACGGGATATCCATGGACCTGCACCTTTACGATACGTTGACCCGGGAAAAGCGCACGTTTGTGCCGCTCGATCCCAAAAACGTCCGCATGTATGTCTGCGGGCCGACGGTTTACGACTTCGCCCATATCGGCAACGCACGGCCGGTAATCGTGTTCGATGTGCTGTTCCGGCTGCTGCGCCATCTCTACGGCGCCGATCACGTCAAATACGTCCGCAACATCACCGACGTCGACGACAAGATCAACGACCGCGCGGCGCGGGATTTTCCGGGCACGCCGCTGAACGAGGCGATCCGCAAGGTCACCGAACAGACCGAAAAGCAGTTCCACGCCGACGTCGATGCGCTGGGCTGCCTGCGTCCGACGGTCGAGCCGCGCGCCACCGAGCACATCGCGGAAATGCGCGCCATCATCGAGAAACTGGTGCAGGGCGACTTCGCTTACGTCGCGGAAGATCACGTGCTGTTCTCACCGCAGGCGATGAACGCGGCGAATTCCGTTTTGCCGCGCTATGGCGCGCTGGCCAAACGCTCGCTGGACGAGATGATCGCGGGCGCACGCGTCGATGTTGCGCCCTACAAACGCGACGCCGCCGACTTCGTGCTGTGGAAGCCGTCGAAGCCGGGCGAGCCGTCATGGCCGTCGCCGGCGGGCATCAAGGCGGAGGGTCGTCCGGGTTGGCACGTCGAATGCTCGGCGATGGCGTGGAAGCATCTCGGCGAGCGGTTCGACATCCATGGCGGCGGAATCGATCTGGTGTTTCCTCATCACGAGAACGAACTCGCGCAAAGCTGCTGCGCCTTTCATGCCGACCGCATGGCCAACATCTGGATGCACAACGGCTTCCTGCAGGTCGAAGGCGATAAGATGTCGAAGTCGACAGGCAATTTTGTCACCATCAGGGAACTTCTGGCGGATTGGCCGGGCGAGGTCCTGCGCCTCAATATGTTGAAGACGCACTACCGTTCGCCGATCGATTGGACGTTGAAGGGATTGGAAGAAAGCGCAAAGACGCTCGACGACTGGTATTGGGTGGCTGCAGATCTCAAAGGCGAACAACCCGCCGACGTCGTTATCGAAGCATTGTCGGACGATCTGAACACACCACAGATGATTGCCTCATTGCACGGTGTGCGGAATAGTGCGGCTTCCGGGAACGAACGAGATCGCAATCAGTTCGCGGCTTCCTTGCGGCTTCTCGGGTTTCTGTCCGAGAGCGCAGCGGCATGGAAGGCCCGAAAGCAGCAGGCTAGCGGGGTCGATGCGAAGCTGGTCGATAGCTTGATTTCCGATCGCGCCGCCGCTCGGGCACGAAAAGACTTCAAGGAATCCGATCGTATCCGCGATGAGCTCGCGGCGATGGGCGTCGTCATCAAGGATTCGAAGGACGGTACCACCTGGGAGATCGCGCGATGACCAAGCCGGACACACCTTTTCCAAAGCACTGGCGCTATTACATCGTGCTCAAATGGCTCGTCATCACAGCCGCCGTTGTGCTGGTGCTGAAACTGTTCGGAGTATTTTGAGGCGATGGGACAGACGCTTCCCAAACCTGCGCTGCGGCCGTTCCTCGCAGAGGATACGCCCGTGCTGGCCGCGATCTTCGCGGCCAGCATCGAGCAGTTGACCGGCGACGACTACAGCGAAGCGCAGCAGCAAGCCTGGGTCAGCGCGGCCGACGACGAGGAACAGTTCGGCCGGCGCCTGGCCTCCGGGCTCACATTGATCGCCACGCTGCAGAACTCGCCGGTCGGATTCGCGGCGCTCAGGGGCAAAGACCATATCGACATGCTCTATGTGCATCCGGCCGCGGCCGGGCAGGGGGTGGCGTCGATGCTGTGCGAGGCGCTGGAAAAACTCGCCGGCGGCCGCGGCGTCAAGAGCCTCACGGTCGACGCCAGCGACAATGCGGCAGATTTTTTTGCCAAGCGCGGTTATGTCGCCAAACAGCGCAATACCGTGACCGTCAACGGCGAATGGCTCGCCAACACCACGATGCAGAGGGTCCTGGCCGACACCGCATCGCCGGGAGGTCCCACATGAGCCGCGAACGCCTCTATCTCTTCGACACCACGCTGCGCGACGGGGCGCAGACCAACGGAGTCGATTTCACCCTCCACGACAAGCAGGTGATCGCCGGGATGCTCGACGAGCTCGGCATCGATTATGTCGAAGGCGGCTATCCCGGCGCCAATCCCACCGACACCGAATTCTTTTCCAGGAAGCCTGATCTCGATCACGCCAGCTTCACCGCGTTCGGCATGACGCGGCGTCCCGGCCGCTCGGCCTCGAACGATCCGGGCCTGGCGGCGCTGCTGGAAGCCAAGGCGGACGCGATCTGCTTTGTCGCGAAATCCTCGGCCTATCAGGTGCGCGTGGCGCTGGAGACCACCAACGAGGAAAACCTGGCTTCGATCCGTGACAGCGTGACGGCCGCGAAGTCAGCGGGCCGCGAGGTCTTGCTCGACTGCGAACATTTCTTCGACGGCTACAAGGAAAATCCCGAATTCGCGCTGGCTTGCGCCAAGGCGGCTTACGACGCCGGCGCACGCTGGGTGATCCTGTGCGACACCAATGGCGGCGCGATGCCGCACGAGGTCGAGACCGTCGTCGGCGAGGTCGTGAAGCATATTCCGGGCGATCACATCGGCATTCACGCCCATAACGATACCGAACAGGCGGTGGCCAATTCGCTGGCCGCGGTACGCGCGGGGGCTCGTCAAATCCAGGGCACGCTGAACGGGCTCGGCGAGCGCTGCGGCAACGCCAATCTGTGTTCGCTGATCCCGACGCTGCGGCTCAAGCGCGAATTCTCCGATTCCTTTGAGATCGGCGTGTCGTCGGAGCAGATGACGACGCTGAAGAAGGTTTCGCGGGCGCTCGACGACATGCTCAATCGCGCGTCGAACCGGCACGCGCCCTATGTCGGCGAAAGTGCGTTCGTCACCAAGACCGGCATTCATGCTTCCGCCGTGCTCAAGGATCCGCAGACCTACGAGCATATAGCGCCCGAGTCGGTCGGCAATCATCGCAAGGTGCTGGTGTCCGATCAGGCCGGCCGTTCCAACGTCATCGCCGAACTCGACCGCGCCGGCATCGCCTACGACAAGAGCGATCCCAAACTGGTTCGGCTGGTCGAGGAATTGAAGGACCGCGAGGCCGCGGGCTTTGCCTACGAGTCCGCCAACGCCTCGTTCGACCTGCTGGCGCGGCGTACGCTTGGCCGGGTGCCGGAATATTTCCGGGTCGAGCAATTCGACGTCAATGTTGAGCAGCGCTACAACGCCAACGGCCAGCGCCTCACGGTGGCCATGGCTGTTGTGAAGGTCGACGTCGACGGCGAGAAATTGATCTCGGCGGCGGAGGGTAACGGTCCCGTCAATGCGCTCGACGTTGCGCTGCGCAAGGATCTCGGCAAGTACCAGAAATATATCGAGGGCCTGAAGCTGATCGATTATCGCGTCCGTATCCTCAATGGCGGCACGGAAGCCGTGACGCGGGTGCTGATCGAGAGCGAAGACGAGGAGGGCGAGCGCTGGACCACGATCGGCGTTTCGCCGAATATCATCGACGCCTCGTTTCAGGCGCTGATGGATTCGGTGATTTACAAGCTGGTGAAATCAGGCGCGCCGGCGTGAGAGGGTCAATGATCTTGGCCGTCATTGCCTGCGACAAACGCGGAGCGTTTGCGCAAGGAAGCGAAGCGACGAAGCAATCCATAATGCCGGCGCGGTTGGATGGATTGCTTTGCTTCGCTCGCAATGACGGGAAAGATCATGGGTGCCATCCATGATCGACCACGCCTCCGTCGGTGTCAGTGACCTCGATCGCGCCGCGCGCTTTTATGAAGTGACGCTGGCGCCGCTCGGGCTTTCGCGCCTGGTGACGCGGCCCAGGACCATCGGTTTCGGCAAGGCCTATCCGGAATTCTGGATCAACCTGCGCGCCGACATGGCGCCGGTCGCGCCGGACAGCGGCGTCCATATCTGCCTTCGGGCGAAATCGACCGGCGAAGTCGATGCGTTTCATGCCGCGGCGTTGAAGGCCGGAGGCGGCAGCGACGGCGCGCTGGGCCTGCGCCCGCACGATCGCGTGCGTTATTACGCCGCCTTCGTCATCGATCCCGACGGCAATCGTATCGAGGCGGTGACGTTCCCTGCGGATTAAAGCCGCCGGGCCATTTCGGGCGACAGGTCCTTGCCGTCCGCTATGCCGGCCGCGGCGGCGCGTAGCCGCGGCAGGATATCCTCGACCCGTTCGGCTGTCAGAATATCGACCGACAGCGAGGGGCGGATGAATTTCGTTTCCCGCATGTGCGTCAGCAGTGCGAGTAACGGCTCCCAGAAGCCGTCGATATTGGCGAGCAACACCGGCTTGGAGTGGCGGCCGAGTTGCTGCCAGGTCAGTTGCTCCACCAGTTCCTCCAGCGTGCCGATACCGCCGGGCAGCGCCACGAACGCGTCGGCATGCTCGAACATCAGCCGCTTGCGTTCGTGCATGTCGGGTGTGACGATCATTTCCTGAACGCGCGTCAATGCGTTTTCACGCGAGGTGAGGAAGTCGGGAATGATGCCGGTCACGGTGCCGCCGTGATCGAGCACCGATGTGGCAACGGCGCCCATCAGCCCGATCGAGCCACCGCCATAGACGAGGCGGATGCCGTTCTCGGCGAGGATTTTTCCAAAGGCAACGGCGCCTTCGACAAAGTGCGGATTTGTGCCGGGGCCGGAGCCACAATAGACGCAGATAGTTTTGATCTTGTTCATCATGTGGCCATGTGGCACTGCAGCGTAGAGGCGTCAAGCCTATCGGATTCGCTCAAGCCGTTGAATCTATCCGTAAATACGCCGGAATCGCTAAAGAAATGCTTCCCGCGAGGGTGCACGCGACGTCTAAACGCTCTATATGACAGGCAGAATGCTGATCAGCAGAAAACGCACGACCACGTTTCCCCAGGCTCCTGATTGATGGCCCACCCTCATTCGTCTCCAAGCGCCGACGATGCGCAGCCTGCCTCAGAGAAACGCAGCGAACAGGCAACCCTCACCGGAACCCTGGTGCATCTGTGGCCGTATATTTGGCCGGGCGATCGCGTCGATCTCAAGATGCGTGTGGTCTGGTCGATGGTGCTGCTGCTGGCCGCCAAGCTGGCGACGCTGTCGGTTCCGTTCACGTTCAAATGGGCGATCGATGCGCTGACCGGTGCGGATACCGCACCCGTGCAGCCGTCGAACTGGACGATGTGGCTGATCGCTTCGCCCCTGATCATGACGGCCAGCTACGGTGCCACGCGCGTGCTGATGGCGGTGTTGACCCAATGGCGCGACGGGATCTTCGCGCGAGTGGCGATGCACGCGGTGCGCAAGCTCGCCTATCGCACCTTCGTCCACATGCATGAATTGTCGCTGCGCTTTCACCTGGAGCGCAAGACCGGCGGGCTGACCCGCGTGCTCGAGCGCGGCCGGACCGGCATTGAAATCATCGGGCGGATGGTGATCCTGCAATTGGTCCCGACCATCGTCGAGGTTTCGCTGATATTGGCCGTGCTGTTGTGGAAGTTCGACTGGCGCTACGTGCTCGTCACCATGATCACGGTCGTGATCTACATGTACTACACCTACATTGCGACCGAATGGCGGATCGGGATTCGCCGCATGATGAACGATTCCGACACTGAGGCCAATACCAAGGCGATCGACTCGCTTCTGAACTACGAGACGGTGAAATATTTCAGCGCCGAGGAACGCGAAGCCACCCGCTACGATCGCTCGATGGAGCGCTACGAACAGGCGAGCGTCAAGACCTATACCTCGCTCGCGGTTCTCAACGCCGGGCAGGCGGTCATCTTCACCGCCGGCCTGACCGCGACCATGCTGATGTGTGCGATCGGCGTGCGCGGTGGAAACAATACGGTCGGCGATTTCGTCATGGTCAACGCCATGATGATCCAGCTCTACCAGCCCCTGAATTTCATGGGCATGGTCTATCGCGAGATCAAGCAGGCGATGATCGACATCGAGAAGATGTTCAACGTGCTGTCGCGGAACCCGGAGATCAAGGATGCTCCCGGCGCCGGGCCGCTGACGGTCACATCAGGCAATGTGAGCTTCGAGGATGTGCGCTTTGCCTACGATCCCGAGCGTCCAATCCTCAAGGGTCTCAGTTTCGAGGTGCCCGCCGGCAAGACGGTTGCGATCGTCGGGCCTTCCGGCGCCGGAAAATCGACCATCTCGCGCCTGCTGTTTCGACTCTACGATGTCTCGAGTGGCAAGATCCTGATCGACGGTCAGGATATCCGCAACGTCACGCAGGCGTCGTTGCGGGCATCGATCGGCATGGTGCCGCAGGATACCGTGCTGTTCAACGACACCATCCGCTACAACATTCGCTATGGCCGCTGGGACGCCACCGATGCCGAGGTCGAACAGGCGGCGCAACTGGCGCAAATCGATCCGTTCATCCGGATGTCGCCGAAAGGCTATGAGACCCAGGTCGGCGAGCGCGGCCTGAAACTCTCAGGCGGCGAAAAGCAGCGTGTCGCGATCGCGCGTACCGTTCTCAAGGCGCCGCCGATCCTGGTGCTCGACGAAGCGACCTCGGCGCTCGACAGCCATACCGAGCACGAAATCCAGGAGGCGCTGGAGCGGGTGTCGCGCAACCGCACCTCGCTGGTGATCGCGCACCGGCTGTCTACGATCGTGGGTGCCGACGAAATCATTGTGCTGGATCAGGGCTGTATCGCCGAGCGCGGAACTCACTCGCAGCTTTTGGCAAGCGGCGGACTTTATGCCAGTATGTGGAACAGGCAGCGTGAGGCCCAAGAGGCGCGGGAGAAACTGGCGCGGATTGCCGACGTAAACGTAGCGCCGAACCGGGTGCCGCCCACGGTCGACGATGTGCTGGCGACACCGGCCGCTGCCGAATGACCGAAGTGGAATGACCAAAGTGCAATTCCCTCTCCAGCCAAAGGAGAGGGACCAAACGGATCAGTGAACCCCGATGTCCATCGCCAATTCCATCCGCGCGCAAGTTCCGTCGATCCACCCGGAAGGCTATCCGTTCATCGGCGGCTTTGCGCTTGCCAGCCTGATCCTGTTCTGGATCTGGTCGCCGTTGGGCTGGATAGGCACCTTGCTGACGGTGTGGTGCGCGCTTTTCTTCCGCGACCCGGTGCGGGTGACGCCGATCCGTGAGGGCATCGTGGTGGCACCGGCCGACGGGCGCATCTCGATGGTAACGCAGGTGCTGCCGCCGGCCGAACTCGGCCTTGGCGACAAGCCGTTGCCGCGCATTTCGATCTTCATGAGCGTATTCAACTGCCACGTGAACCGCAGTCCGGTAGCAGGGCGGATCGACCGCATTGCGTATCGGCCGGGTACCTTCATCAACGCCGAGCTTGATAAGGCGAGTGAGGACAACGAGCGCAATTCGCTTGTTATCTCCACGCCCAACGGGCGCATCGGCGTCATCCAGATCGCAGGCCTGGTAGCGCGGCGGATTGTGTCGTTCGTTCGCGAGGGGCAGTCGATCGGCGCCGGCGAGCGGTTCGGGTTGATCCGCTTCGGATCGCGTCTCGACGTCTACCTGCCCGAAGGCACCAAAGCGCTGGTTTCCGAAGGTCAGACCGCGATTGCCGGGGAGACCATTCTGGCCGATTTTAGGCTTGGCGATAGCGGGCGGACCTACCGCGCCGATTAACCATTGCAGCGGTCGGCCGCGGCCGTCCGACGCAATGGCGGAACCGGCCGGCGCTTGCTATATATGGGCCATGCAGATGCCCATCGATCCCAATTCTCCGGAAATGCGCCGCCGCCGGTTTCGTCCGATCCCGGTGCGGATGCTGGTACCCAACGTCATCACCCTGCTTGCGATCTGCGCGGGGCTGACGGCGATCCGGCTGTCCACGGAAGGACGGATGGAATTGGCAGTAGCGGCGATCGTGTTTGCAGCCGTGCTCGATGGCATCGACGGCCGTGTCGCGCGCATGATCAAGGGCCAGTCGAAATTCGGGGCGGAACTCGACAGTCTCGCGGATTTCGTCAATTTCGGCGTTGCGCCGGGCCTGATCCTGTATTTCTGGCAATTGCACGATTTGCACAATGGCGGCTGGATCGCGGCGATGGTTTTCGCCATCTCGGGCGGCCTGCGGCTAGCGCGCTTCAACGCGACCATGGACGATCCGAACAAGCCGGCATTCGCGGCGAATTACTTCACCGGCGTTCCGGCACCCGCCGGCGCAATCACCGTGCTGCTTCCGATCTATGTCGCATTCATCGGCCTGCCGAAACCTCCGGCCATGCTGACCGCGTTCTATACGCTGTTGATCGCGTTCCTGATGGTTTCGCGCCTGCCGGTATTTTCGGGCAAAACGGTGCGCATGCGCGTGCCGCCGGAAATGGTGCTGCCGGTTTTCGTCTCGGTGATTTTCTTCATCGCGCTCCTGGTCGGCTATCCCTGGTACATCCTGTCGGCAGGGTCGGTGCTTTACCTCGCGAGCCTTCCGGCCGGATGGAAATCGTATCGCGACCATGCGCGCAGCGCTGCTGCGCCGGCTGACGTGGCGGCCGGCGTCGCCCCGTCAGATCCGGTGTCACCTTTCACGCCGGCGGCATCCGAACCGGAGCATGACGATCGGCCTGCGCGGCTGAACTGAGTAGCCCCGCGCGCGGCCCCGGATATCTGCCATGAGCGATCGCCGAGTTGGGTTCGATCCCGATCTCGGCTATATCGCTGAACATATGCTGCCTTCAAAAAATGGCTGACCCGCAAAATTCTGGAGAAAACGCCGTGACGGATTCCGCAAAAGCGCCGCTTCCTGCTTCGCTTCTTGAAGCGCTGGGGCGCTACGACACGCCTACGATCTGCAACGCGCTGGAAGTCGTCGCGCCGGAACGCCGTCTGATCGGCTATACGACCAAGCCGCTGGTGTGTCCGTTCCCCGATCTGGCGCCGATGGTCGGATATGCGCGCACCACGACGATCCGCTCGGTCCTCGCTTCCGGCCTTCCGGCCGCCGAACAGGCTAAGCGGCGCATCGCCTATTATGAATATGTCGGCACCGGACCGGGGCCGGGCATCAGCGTTATCCAGGATATCGACGGTCCCGACGTCGGATATGGCGCGTTCTGGGGTGAGGTTCAGAGTTCGGTGCACAAGGCGCTCGGCTGCCTCGGCGTCGTCACCGACGGATCGATCCGCGACATCGCGCAATGGGCGCCCGGCTTCCAGGCACTCGCAGGCTCGATCGGCCCGTCGCATGCGTGGGTTCACGCCGAGAGTTTTGGCAGCGAGGTGCGTGTCGCCGGAATGACGGTGCGCTCGGGCGATCTCATTCACGCCGATCGCCACGGTGCCGTGGTGATCCCGCTCGATATCGCGGCAAAATTGCCGGATGCGGCCGAACTCTGCGGCCGCCGCGAGACGCCGATTTTCGAAATTGCCCGCAGCAAGGATTTCAGTCTCGAAAAGCTGAAAGAGGCCTTGAAGCGTTCGGCGGAAATCCACTGAGGGCTACCGGAGAAATTTGCGATGAACATGGACGGCAAGACGGTGTTGGTCACGGGTTCGACCGACGGCGTCGGCCGCTACGTCGCCGCCAAACTTGCCTCTGCCGGCGCCAGGGTCCTGATCCATGGCCGCGACAGCGAGCGGGCGAGGGCGCTTGTCGATGAGATCAAGCGGGCAGGGCGCGGTGAAGCGGTGTTCTATCAGGCCGATTTGTCGTCGCTATCGGGCGTGCGGCGGCTCGCGGATGCGGTGCTCGCCGGGCACAAGCGGCTCGACCTGTTCATCAGCAATGCCGGGATCGGGTCGCGGACTTTGGGCGCCGAGCGGCGGACCAGCGCGGACGGTCACGAATTGCGGTTTGCCGTGAACTACCTCTCCGGCTTTTTGCTCGCTTACCTGCTGCTTCCGCTGCTGAAGGCAAGCGCACCTTCACGCATCGTCAATGTCGCTTCGCTCGGCCAGCATCCGCTCGATTTCGATGATGTGATGCTGACCAGGGGTTACGACGGCACGCGCGCCTATGCGCAGAGCAAGCTCGCCCAGATCATGTTCACCATCGATCTTGCACGCGAACTCAAGGGCTCGGGCGTGACGGTGAATGCCCTGCATCCCGCCACTTATATGAACACCACGATGGTACGCGATGGCGGCATAACCCCGGTCTCCACGATCGAGCAGGGCGGCGAGGCGATCCTGCATCTTGCAGTCGGGGACGACGTGGCCGGCAAGAGCGGGTTGTTCTTCAACGGCATGCGAGAGGCGCAGGCCAATCCGCAGGCCTATGACGAGGCCGCCCGCAGGCGCTTGCGCGCGCTTAGTCTCGAATTTGCGGGGCTGTCGGCTGCCTGACGCTGCTGAACGTCTGCCGGATCGCTTGTTCATGCGCCGCGACCTGCGATGCGTCTCCCTCGATATGGTTAGCAGAGCGTTTAGATCGGCTTCGCCGGCTCTTTTTTATACGCACGTCCGAGCGCCAATCGGCTTAACCTTTACGCGTCTTTAATGGCGCGTACGTACGGTTCTCGATGCGCGGCTCAGAATGGGCCGCGCACCGTCCAGGACGGACGGTAGTTCGCGTACGCGTTGGAGTCTCCCATGGATATTATGACGGGCGCTGGGCTCGTGGCTGGCATCGTCGTCATTGCAACGATGATGCTCTTGGGCGGCGATCTGCATATTTTCATCAGTGAGCACGCAATCATCATCATCTTCGGCGGATCAATCGCCGCCACAATGATCAGGTTTCCGCTCACCGCCATCCTGCACGCCCTTCCGCTGGGTGCGAAATTTGCCTTCACGATGAGCCGGCTGAGCGCGCGCGATCTGGTTGACGAACTTGCTCGCATCGCCGAAATCGCGCGCAAGCAGGGACCGGTCGGTCTGGAAAAAGTCGAGACCGACGAACCGTTTCTGGCCAAGGGAATTCGCTACGTCGCCGACGGCTACGATCTCGAGTTCATCCGCGACAATCTCGAGCGGGACCGCGACAATTTTCTGATGCATTTGGATGAAGGCGGGAAAATCTACCGCGCCATCGGCGACTGCGCGCCGGCGTTCGGCATGATCGGCACCTTGATCGGCATGGTGCAGATGTTCGCCAACATGACCGACCCCTCGAAACTCGGACCGTTCATGGCGACCGCCCTGCTGGCGACGCTCTACGGCGCGCTGGTCGCGAACCTGTTCTGCCTGCCGATCGCCGACAAGCTGCATGGCAAGCTACTTGACGAGGAAACCAATCGCACGTTGATCATCGACGGCATTCTGATGATCCGGGATTCCAAGAGCCCTACGCTGGTGCGGGAAATGTTGCTGGCTTACTTGCCGGAAAAACATCGCCAGGAAGATGGCGAACCGGTACCGGCCTGATCGGGTCGGTCAGATCGGTCCGGGAAGCAAGTCATGGCCAAAAAGAAACGCGGCGACGCACATGGAGGAGGGCACGGCTGGTTTGTGACCTTCGCCGACCTCATGGGCCTGATGATGAGCTTCTTTGTGATGCTCACGGCGTTTTCCACCATGGACAACAACAAGCTGAAGATTGTCGCCGGCTCGATGCGGGATGCGTTCGGCGTGCAGACCGAAGCGCGCTATTCCGGAGTTATCGAATCCGACGGTTTGCCGACGCGACCGAAGCTGAAGAACTCCGCGCACATTCCGCCGGAGGAGGCTTCCAATACGCCGACGCCCGACGATCAGGAGCGGAGCCTCGCCAAGGGCGCCCGCTTGAAGGTCGATCGCGAATTCGCGCTGGCCGCGGCATCGTTGCGGCAAGCGTTGCAGGACATGCCGGAACTGACCGAAATCTCCAAACACATCATGTTTGAGGAGACCAAGCAGGGCCTCAATCTGGAAATCGTGGACCAGGATGGCCGGTCGATGTTTGCCGACGGTTCCAAGGTGCCCTACGACCGTACCCGCCGGCTGATCGAGAAACTCGCAGTTCCGCTCAAAGCGACACCGTTGCGAATCTCCATCGTCGGTCACACGGCGGCGGGCTTCGTGCCGGTGCGAAGCGACTACGATGCGTTTGATCTGTCGGCCGATCGGGCCAATGCGGTGCGCCAAATTCTCGAGCGGGAAGGGGTGCCGCCGGCGCATATCTTTGCGGTTTCCGGCAAGGCTGACAGCCAACCGCTGTTTCCCGACGATCCCATGCTATCGGCAAACCGCCGCGTGACCATCACCCTGGTGCGCGAGGATCCGCCACTGCCGCCAGGCTTGAAGCCGTAATCGACGCGCTACCATATTACCGTTTTGTAGGCAGAGGCACTGTTCCAATCGGCGCGCTGGCCGGGGTCCAGACCGCGGATCGCAAACTGCTTTTTTGCATGCTGTTGGCCCAAAATCGGGCTAGGATATGCCCCAAGCGCAGGGTTATAAGCCGCCTCGCTTTGCCATGTGTGCAGTGAAGCATTTAGAGGCCCCATTCTCATGACCAGCGATGTTGCAGCTCCCGCCGCGGAAACGCCGGCGGCCAATGGTCATGCCGATGCCCATTCCACTGCCGGCTTCAAGGCCCTGCTGATCGGCAGCACTGGCGTCGTCTATGGCGATATCGGCACCAGTCCGCTTTACGCATTGCGCGAAGCCGTCGTCGCGGCTAGCGGGTCCTCCGGCGTCGTTACGCAGCAGGCGGTTCTCGGCGTCGTGTCCCTGATCCTGTGGGCGCTGATCATCGTGGTGACGCTGAAGTACGTGGTGATCCTGCTCCGCGCGGATAACCATGGCGAGGGTGGAACACTGGCATTGATGGCGCTGGCGCAACGCGCGGTCAGCCGCGGGGCGGGCGCCATCGTGTTGCTGGGGATTATCAGCGGCGCACTATTCTATGGTGATGCGGTCATCACGCCGGCGCTGTCGGTGCTTTCGGCCATCGAAGGTATAAAGCTCGTCACCGCGGCGCTCGATCCGTATGTCGTGCCGCTGACGGTGATCATCCTGCTCGTGCTGTTCGCCGCCCAGTCGCGCGGCACAGCGCGCGTCGCAGCCTTCTTCGGGCCGGTGATGTGTATCTGGTTCGCCGTCATCGCGATCGCGGCGATCGCCCCGATCATGCGCCAGCCCGAAGTCCTGCTCGCGCTGAATCCCCTTTATGCCGTGACTTTCATGCTCCATCACGGGATCATCGGATTCGTTACACTCGGCGCGGTGTTTCTCGCCGTCACCGGTGCCGAAGCGCTTTATGCCGACCTCGGGCATTTTGGCAAACGCCCGATCCAGACCGCTTGGCTTTTCATCGTACTGCCATCGCTGGCGCTGAACTATCTGGGGCAGGGTGCTCTCGTTATCGCCGACCCGAAAGCGGTCGAGAACCCGTTCTTCCTGATGTTTCCGGACTGGGCATTGATTCCGATGGTCGGTCTCGCCACCTTGGCAACCGTGATCGCGAGCCAGGCCGTGATCACCGGCGCCTACTCCTTGACGCGTCAGGCCATTCAGCTCGGCCTGCTGCCGAGATTTGAAATCCGCCATACCTCGGAAGCCCATTCCGGCCAGATCTATATCCCGCGCATCAACCTGCTGCTGCTGATCGCCGTCATGCTGCTGGTATTGATGTTCCGTTCCTCGAGCGCGCTGGCGTCGGCCTATGGCATTTCCGTGACTGGAACCATGGTGGTCACGGGGATGATGGGTTTTGTCGTCATCTGGAGGGTCTGGAGGTGGTCGCCCATCGCGGCCGCCGCCTTGATTGCCCCGTTTCTGTTTCTCGATCTCACCTTCCTCGCGGCGAATCTCTTGAAGGTATTCGAGGGTGGTTGGGTGCCCCTGGCGCTCGGCGGCGTGGTGATGCTGCTGATGTACACTTGGCGGCGCGGCAGCAGGCTTCTGTTTGAGAAATCGCGCAAGCTGGAGTTTCCGCTGGCCGATCTGGTGGCGATGCTGGAGAAGCGGCCCCCGCAGCGGGTTTCGGGTACCGCCGTATTCCTGACCAGCGATCCCGTCAGCGCGCCGACAGCCCTGATGCATAGTCTGAAGCACTACAAGGTGCTGCACGAGAAGAATGTTATTCTCACCATCGAAACCGCGCCAACGCCCCGCATCAACCCGGTCGAGCGGGTAAGGCTGGAACAGATCAGCACGACCTTCTCCAAAGTGACGCTGCGGTTCGGATTCATGGAATCGCCCAACGTGCCGAAGGCGCTGGCGATCGCGCGAAAGCTGGGGTGGCAATTCGATATCATGTCGACGTCGTTCTTCCTGTCGCGACGCGCGCTCAAGCCGGCCGCGCATTCCGGCATGCCGCGCTGGCAAGATCATCTTTTCATCGCGCTCAGCCGCACCGCCAACGACGCCACCGACTATTTCCAGATTCCGAGCGGACGGGTGGTCGAGGTGGGAACGCAGGTTACCGTCTAGGGCTTCGGGTTCCGGCGCTTGATTTTCGTCGCGCGAGAGGCGAGGTTGGCGCTGATGGGCGAGCAACCGGTATCCGCCGTTGCTGACTTCGCCCGGATTCGCGGATCGTTGGGAGGATTTGAGTGGCGGGACGTGTTCACGATTTGACGCCGGAAGATGTCTCGAAGGGAATGGCCGAGGGGCGTTATCTTCTGGTCGACGTCCGCGAGCCGAATGAGGTTGCCGTGGAAGCCTATCCGGGTGCAGTCGTCGTTCCGCTATCGAGCTTCGACCCGAAGGGCATTCCGGATCCCCATGGCAAGCAGGTGGTTTTCGCCTGCCGCTCTGGCAAGAGATCGGTAACGGCGTCGCTTGCCGCCCAGGCCGCGGGCCTTGCCTATGACAAGCACCTTGCGGGCGGCATGCTGGCCTGGAAGGCGGCGGGATTGCCGACCAAGACCGGCGGTTGATGGCCCATGACTTCCATGAACAAGGTCTTTGCCGACCTGCCCGTCACGATCTTCGAGGCGATGTCGCAGCTCGCGCGCGACAACAACGCCATCAATCTCGGCCAGGGTTTCCCTGACGATCCAGGTCCCGAGGACGTTCGCCGCGCGGCAGCCGATGCCGTCATGGACGGCTACAACCAATATCCGTCGATGATGGGTATTCCCGAATTGCGGCAGGCGATATCGGCCCATTACGGGCGCTGGCACGGCCTCGCGCTCGATCCCATGACCGAGGTGATGGTGACGTCGGGGGGCACGGAGGCGCTGACCAGCGCGATCCTTGCCGTGGTCGAGCCCGGCGATGAGGTCGTTGTTTTCCAGCCGGTGTACGACTCCTATCTCCCCATCATACGCCAGGCCGGGGGCATACCGCGTCTGGTGCGCCTCGAGCCGCCGCATTGGCGGCTGACCGAGGAGGTGCTGCAAGGCGTATTCAATCACAAGACCAAGGCTGTCCTGTTCAACAATCCGCTCAATCCCGCTGCGGTGGTCTATCCGCGCGAGGACCTCGAATTGCTGGCGCGGTTCTGCCAGGAGTTCGATACGATCGCGATCTGCGACGAGGTCTGGGAGCATGTGATCTTCGACGGTCGCGAGCATATTCCCTTGATTACCATTCCGGGAATGCGCGAGCGCACCATCAAGATTGGTTCCGCCGGCAAGATTTTTTCACTGACCGGCTGGAAGATCGGCTTTGTCTGCGCGGCGCCGCCGCTGCTCCGCGTCGCAGCGAAGGTGCACCAGTTCCTCACCTTCACCACCGCGCCTAATCTTCAGGTCGCCGTCGCCTATGGGCTCGGCAAGTCCGCGGACTATTTCCACCAAATGCGCAAGGATCTGGCGCGCAGCCGCGACCGCCTCACCAGCGGATTGCAGAGCATCGGCTTCCCGGTTCTACCGTCGCAGGGCACTTATTTCCTCACCGTCGACCTTTCGCCGCTCGGCCTCAACGAGACCGACGAGGCCTTCTGCAGGCGGATCGTGACCGACTATAAGGTGGCGGCGATCCCGGTCTCGGCCTTTTATGAAAAGGACGCCGTGACGTCGGTCGTGCGGTTTTGCTTCGCCAAGAAGGATGCCACTCTCGACACCGCGCTGGAACGGCTGTCCGCCGCGGTGCATCGCCGTTAAGAGGCCGTAGATGCACAACCGGAGCGGCTCCCAGCTGCGATGTGCTGTCGCGATTGCCGCAGTGCTTGCGTTGCTATCGCCAGCCGCGAGGGCCGGGGAGCGCACCGTCAATTTCTACAACTGGTCGAACTACATGGCGCCGGGGGTGCTTGAGGCCTTCACCAGGGAGACCGGGATCAAGGTCGTCTACGATACGTTCGACGCCAATGAGACGCTGGAGACGCGGTTGCTTGCGGGAAAATCGGGCTATGACGTCGTCGTTCCCACCGCCTATTTCCTGCAGCGCCAGATCAAGGCGAATGTTTTCCAGAAACTCGACAAGTCGAGGCTGCCGAACCTTGCCAACGCCTGGCCGGTGGTAACGACGCAACTCGCCATCTATGACCCCGGCAATCAATACGCCGCCAACTATATGTGGGGCACCACGGGTATTGGATATAACGTCAAGGAAGTGCAGAAAATTCTCGGCCCCGACGCCAGGGTCGACAGTTGGGACTTCGTGTTCAAGCCGGAGAATCTTGCCAAATTCCGGGATTGCGGCATTCACATGCTGGATTCCGCCGATGATATTTTCCCGGCGGCGCTCAGCTATCTTGGGCTCGACCCCAACTCGACCAGGCAGGCGGACCTCGAAAAGGCTGCCGATCTCGTCACCAAGATCAGGCCGTATGTCCGCAAGTTTCATTCGTCGGAATATCTGAGCGCGCTGGCGACCGGAGAAATCTGCTTTGTGGTGGGATGGTCGGGCGACGTTATGCAGGCACGAAGCCGCGCTGCCGAAGCAAAGAACGACATCGAGATCGGCTACGCGATCCCGAAAGAGGGCGCGCAGATGTTTTTCGACAATCTCGCGATTCCCTGCCGATGCAAAGAATGTCGCCGAGGCCTATGAACTGATCGATTATCTCTATCGGCCCGATATCGCGGCAAAGAATTCCGGTTTTCTGTCCTACGCCAACGGTAATCTGGCGAGCCAGAAGCTGGTCGATCCGAAAATCCTCGATGACAAGAACATCTACCCTGATGATGCGACACTGCAGAAGCTATTCGTGATCACCGCGCGCGATCCGGCGACGCAGCGCGTCATCAACCGGCTCTGGACACGGGTCAAGACCGGGCGTTAGCGCGGCATCCGGGCTACGATCTGCGTTCACCGCCAGCGGCGATGCAGCCACAGCCACTGATCGGGATATTCGCGAATCCAGCCCTCGACGACCGAGGTAATCGCCTGCGTCGTTCCCTGAATATCGATCTGGCCCGAGGCGTCACGCACCGGCTTCACTTCCTCGGAGAGCTCGGCGCGAAAGCGATGGCCGGGGAGGCGGATGATGCGGACGCCGTGGATCGGACACTCGATCTGGCGCAACAGCCGCGCCAGCATCGGATTGGCCTTGGTCTTGCGGCCGAAGAACGTGACCTCGACGCCGTTGGTGAGATACTGGTCGACCAGCATCGCGACGTGCTGGCCGTTTTGCAGGGCCTCCGCAAGCCTGAGCGGGGCATCCCGGCCGGCCGGAATCAGCGTTCCCATCTTCACCGCGCGCAGCTCTTCAATGATGCGGTTAGCCGAAGCGCTGTTCGGGCGGCGAAAGAGGATTGCGGCGTCGAGCCCATGCGCGACCGCGGCCACAGCAGGGAGTTCCCAGTTGCCAAGGTGGCTTGCAAAGATCAGCGCAGGCTTGCCGTCGAGCCGCAGTTGCGCGAACAGCTCGTGGGTACGCAGTCCAATTTCGATGCGGCTTTCCTCGGGGTGCGCAGGATCGTGTTCCCAGACATGGTCGAGATGGGCGAATTCGGCGCCAAGGCGTCCGAGATTGTCCCAGACGCCTGCGAGAATGACCTCGATCTCTTCGGGCGACTTCTCCGGGAACGCGGCAGTCAGATTGGCGCGGCCAATCTTTTGCTCACGCGTCATGGGTCCGATAAGACGCAGAATCCGGCCGAACAGGTTCGCGGTCTTGATTGGATCGAAATAGCGGGTGGTGCGCAGCGTTGAGATCGTCAACGCACCCACCGCAGCTTCGCCGAGCGGCTTGGCCGCGTCGCGAATACGGGCCTTGGTGCGGAGCAGCAAGCGGCTCATCGAAATAAAATAGCCGGCTTGCTAAACAGGTTCGCGTGTCAAAATCAGCACGGCGTTCTGGCCGCCGAAGCCGAACGAATTCGACATCACGGCGGTGACGCGGGCGTCGCGGGCCTTGTTAGGAACCACGTCGAACGGAATCGCCGGATCCGGAACATCGTAGTTGATGGTCGGCGGTATCCGTTGATGCTCAAGCGTCATCAGCGAGAAAATCGCTTCGACAGCGCCCGCCGCCGAGAGGGTGTGGCCGACCATCGATTTGTTGGAGGATACCGGAACCTGGCTGGTGCGTGCGCCGAACACCGTCGAAATGCCCAGATACTCCATCTTGTCGTTTTCAGGTGTCCCGGTGCCGTGCGCGTTGATGTAATCGATCTGCTCGGCGACCATGCCGGCGTCCGCCAAGGCGTTGCGCACGCATCCAATGATCGGCTTGCCGTCGGGGCTGGAGCGGGTGCGGTGAAACGAATCCGCGAGTTCGCCGCAGCCGGCAAGGATGCCGAGGATATTGGCTCCGCGCGCCCTGGCGGCTTCGTAGCTCTCCAGCACCAGCGCACCGGCGCCTTCCGCCATCACGAAACCGTCGCGGTTCTTCGCAAACGGTCGCACTGACTCCTGCGGTGCATCGTTGTGGGTGGACAGCGCCGACAGCAGGGAGAACCGGACCAGGGCTTCCGGATTGACCGAGCCGTCGGTCGCAACGCATAGCGCGGCGTCCGCCTCGCCGCGACGAATGGATTCAACGCCGAGCTGGATGGCGCTGGCTCCTGAGGCGCAAGCGGTCGAAAGTGAAATCGGCGAACCCTTGGTACCGAATGTCTCGGCGAGATGATCCGCCACCGAGCCAAACAGAAAACGCCTGTGATACTGCTCGAACTTTCCGCCGCCGCTGACGCGCAGCATGGCGTCGTAATCGATATCCGCATCGCCTCCGATGGCGCGTCCGAGTTCCAGCCGCTGCGGCCACTCGACCTCGACAGGGGCCACGGCAAGGAACAACGGTCCGGGAAAATCACCTTTGCTCCCGATCGCGGATTGCGCGATAGCTTCCTCTGTCGCGATGTCGGCTAGCCGCTCGCAAAGATCGGTCGAGGAAAAAGGCTCGACCGGCACGAAATCGACCGTTCCGGCCATCGTCGACTTCAGGCCTTCGGTCGGGAAACGCGTAATAGTCCGGATGCCGGATTTGCCAGCGGTCAGTTTTTTCCAATTGTCAGTCTTGCCGGCGCCGAGCGATGTGACAACGCCCATGCCGGTGACGACGACGATCGGCCTTCCGAATTTATCGCGCGTAGCTGTCATGTTTTCCCCAACCGTCCCGCTGCCGAACTCACTTGATTGCTTCGACCAGCGCCATGCCTTCGCCGCGCCAGTGGCCGGCCCCGACAACCACAATCTGGGTCGGCGGGTCAGACATTTCAACCTCCAGACCCGTGGGATCGTTGGGCGGAAATAGCGCGCCGCGCGAAATCGACAGCGCTGCCAGGCCCAACCCCAGCGGAAATTGGGTTTCCATGGTGTGGCCAAACATGGTGCCGGTAGCCCGTACCGCAAAATCCGGATGCTCGCCCAGGAAGGCTCGTTCTTCCGACGTGACCGGTTCGGCGCCGGTCGCTCCGGTAACGATCGCGCCCCGGCCCCCCAGCTTGCCAAGCTTCGACCACAGCTTTTCAAGGGTCGCCTTGACCTCGCCGGGGTGCTTGCGGAGCGCCAGATCGGCAACCACGTTGGTCAGGCGCGCATAAGGTTTTGCGCCGCGGGCTTGCGCGTGAGCCTTGGACTCGATGACAAGAAAGGCCCCTGCGGACCCAAGCGCGAAGCCGGCATTTTTCTGTCGCGCCCAAACCGGAGCAAATTTTTCCTTGAGGTTGAAGTTGCCGAATTCGTAGAGAACCAGCAGGTCCTTGCGCTCGCCGTTTTGCGACCCCCCGATCAGCGCGATGTCGCTTTGACCGGCGGCGATCCGTGCGAGTGCGATCCGTGCGGCGTCGACGCCCGCGGCTTCCTCGCCCATGAAGGTGCGCGACGATCCGGTTACGCCGTGCACAATGGCAATGTTGCCGGCCAGCAGGTTCGAGAGCTGCGCCAGGAAAAGTGTCGGACGCAGATCGTTCATCAGCCGCTCGTTGAGAAAGCCGGGAGCCGAATTACCTTTCGCATCCAAATTCAGAATGTTGGAGTCCACCGCGAGATCGCGCTCGCCGCCGCCGGCGGCAACGATCATGTCCATCCGTCCGAGGATTTCCTTGTTGCCCTTGAGGCCGGCGGAATCCAGCGCCAGCCCGGCGGCATAGGTCCCAATGCGCTGCCAGGCTTCCATCTGGCGCTGGTCGCCTTTTTTCGGGATCTGGGTGTCGAGATTTACCGGAGCCCAGGGATGAACGATGTAGGGCGCAAAGTTCTTTTCATCGACGTTGATACGCCGCTGGGTGAGCGCGTCCCAGTTCGCATCCAGCCCCTCGCCAAGCGAGGTGGCGAGACCAATGCCGGTGATCCAGACTTCCGCCGAGCCCGGGTTCGACGATTTCGTATCATTCATGGGTCATCAGTTCTTGCGGAAATCCGATGCGCTTGGCCATGGTTTCCATGTGTCCGCGCAGATCGGGGTTTGGGAAGGGGACGTGACGGAAAGTGATGGTTGCGTTGCACCTCAGTTCGCCGCCGACGCTGACCTTGGCTGAAGTGATGGCAAAGCCCGAGCCTTCGTGAACGATGCTGGCATTGATCGTCAGAAAATCCCCGGGGGTGACAAAGCTCCGCATCTTGGCTTCCTTGACCGCGCCCAGAAACGGCATGCGCTCGAATTTCATCAGGGCGATCAAAAGCCAGCCGGAAGTCTGGGCCATCGCTTCGATCAACAACACGCCGGGCATCAGCGGATAGCCCGGGAAGTGGCCCTCGAAGATGGTATTGTGCTGCGGCACCTGCGCCTCGACCACTATGGTGCGCTCGCTGACATTGAGGTCGGCAATGCGGTCGATCAGATGGAAATACTGGAGATCCATGATGGGCGGTTACGCGCCCTTGGCGGCGACCAATTCGTCGATGCGCGCGCTGAGGTTTTTCAGGACAAAGTACTGTTCGGTGGTCGCCTTGCCGTCGTTGACTTCCTGAGTCCATTTCTCCAGCGGGAGCTTGATCCCGAACGCCTTGTCTATCGCGAACGCGATGTCCAGGAAATCCAGGCTGTCGATCCCCAAATCATCGATGGCGTGGCTCTCCGGCGTGATCGTGTCGCGCGGTATGTCGCAGGTTTCAGCGATAATCGTGGCGATCTGATCGTATGTAGAAGACATAACTAAGCCTTTGATATATTGGAGATAAATGCCAGAATGACACGGCAGCCGGGCGCTGCGCCCCGAAACGCCCCGTCCGCTGTCTAGAGTTGAGTGCCCGTATATCGGAGCGCCGCCCCGAGTTCAATGGAGGCGGGCGATGCCATTGAACGGGATTTCGGCGCCAAAACAGGGCCAGACTGGCTTCAAAGCGCTAGAAATGCGGCGCGGAAATGCGCGCGCAATCTCGTCGCCCCATCAGCACGCAATCCTGAGTCTTGCGCAGATCGGCAATGCTCATGGCGAGCCAGATTCCGACTGCCGTCAGAGCGACGGTAAAGGCGAAGGCTGCGACATTCGCCAGCATGCGATGACGAAAATCGTCCGGTTCGGCCCGGTCTCGCTCGTAACACGACAGCTCGTTCGCCTCGTGACGGGTGTCCTCTTGCAGCGCCAAGTCGCCAGTGCCTTCCCGCCGGCCCGGCGGATGAGCCAGCGTGCGTGGTCGGAACTTGATCACGCGATGCTCTTCTTCCGACGCGATGGGCTGCTGGATTTTCATTGCTGCCAGCTCCGGGACCTGATCCTATTTAACACGCGCAGTGCGCGTCTTACAAAAAATGTTGACATGGCACGGACCCGATAATTTACACCTCCAGGGTGTCGTGGAACCTGCCGTAGTCGATCCTGATCCGGCCGTCTTCCGAGGTGCCGAGGATGTCCGCGTAGCGGTGCCCAAAACGAACGTCGGAATAGTCGTAGGATTTTCGTGCGTGGACGGTTTGCGCCGCAACAACATCATATCCGGACACCACGACGACTAGCGAGACACCTGACGCCTCGAGGTCGTTCGCATTGAGACCGTAGAGCGGGCTTTCCTCGCCGAGCACGTGGTAGAGCGTCCAGCTCAACGCGAACGCGGGGTGCTCGTTTCGCACCAAAGGCAGCTCGTAGAATCGCCGGAACGAGCCGCCCTCCAGAGTCACTTCATCCCTGAGCAGCCACAACCTGGCGCTGGCGTTGCCGATGACGTTGTGACGCTCGTTGGCGAAGCGAACCATCAGGGTTGGTTTGCCGTCGTGGTTTGAAATGACCGGGTGGTCGGCGAACAGCAATCGGGCATGCGGCCGCGAGAACCGCGCAAAGATCAGCCCGGTCATCAGCGACATCGAAAAGATGCCGGTGAACAGCTCGATGGCGGCGATAAAATGTCCGTAGTGGGTCTGCGGATGCATGTCGCCGTAACCGGCGGTCGAAAGCGTCTCGATGCTGAAGTAGAGATAGTCGATATAGCCGCCGCCAGGCACATTCGAGACCGGCTGATATCCGATCCAGTAAAGCAACGCGAAAACCGCATTGAAGGCGACGAACACCAGCGCGGCTCCGCCGATAAAGGCCGGCCACGAGGCCGTCATGCAGCGATGGCTGATGTCGGCCCAAAAACTGAGATGCAGGCCCTCGGCGATGATTTCGCGTCCGCCAAGCCGGACGATCCGCGGCTTCGATGCTCGCTCGCTTGGGCTTTTGACCATCTTCCTCTCGGGGCACTGGGCGCAGGGGGGCATTTGATCGCCCGCGCCATCATGGCATAATCGAATCGATTTCAGACGGATTCTTGGCGGTCAGACACGGGGTTTCAAGTCATGCCGAATACGCGCGAACCAATTCTTCATCCAATTCCCATCCTCTCGCTACGTCCGACGCAGATGACCGTCGGAATGAGAGAGGTCAAGGAAAAGCGCAAGCGCTGGCGGGAACACAAGTCGACGAAAAAGCAGGGGGAGCTTCTCGGCAAGCATACGATCCCGGTGGTTCTGGGGCCGGACAAGCGTCACTACGTGGTCGATCATCATCATCTGGCGCGAGCGCTTCATGAAGAAGGCGTGAAGGACATTCTCGTCACCATTATCGCCGACCTCACCATGGTCGATCGTGATGCGTTCTGGGGCGTGCTCGACAATCGCAGATGGGTCTATCCATACGACGCCCAGGGTGAGCGGCACCGCTTCAGGGATATTCCGAAAACGGTAGCGGATCTCAAGGACGATCCGTTCCGCAGCCTGGCCGGCGAATTGCGGCGCGTCGGCGGCTTTGCGAAGGATACGACACCATTCAGCGAATTCCTGTGGGCGGATTTCCTGCGCCGCAGGTTGTCGCGCAAAAGCGTGGAAGCCAATTTCGGGAAATCCATCGAGAAGGCGCTGGCGCTTGCGAAGAGCAAGGACGCCGTCTATTTGCCCGGCTGGTGCGGACCCGCGTCGGACGACTAGTACCGTTCCACAGAGATTATGACTCCTTGACGGGATAGGCTTTGCGGAGTTTTTCGCGAGCCTTCTCGGTGGTGAACATCCACTGGATCTGAGCGCCTTCGGCGTTGCGCCGCTGTTGCCAAGCGGCGACCTCGGCGAGGATAGTTTCCTTGTCGTCGATGCGGCGGTCGAGGCACTGGCTGCGCAGGACGCCGATTTCGATTTCCACCATATTCAGCCAGCTGGCGTGTTTCGGGGTGTGGTGGAACTGAAGCCGCTTCAGCACCCGGCGAGCCTCCGGTGCGGGGAAGGCGTCGTAAAGCGCCCCAGCTGAATGGGTGGAGAGGTTGTCCATCACCACCCGGATGATCGGGGCGTCGGGATAGTCGACGTCGACCAGTTCACGCATGCACTCGGCGAAGTCTTGGTTGGTGCGCCGGTCGGTGACCTTCACCCGGCGCCAGGGGCGGTGGGCGTCGAGGAATACGAACAGGTTGACGGTACCGTTGCGGCGATATTCGCAGTCGTAGCGCTCAAGCTGGCCCGGCTTGGCGGGAATGGGCTCACGCACCTCGCCGATGAGTTGGGTCGGGCTCTCGTCGAAGCAGACCACAGGTCTTTGGGGATCGGGCGCCTCGGCATGGAGGTCGAGCACATCCTCCATACGGGCGACGTATTCCCCGTCGAGCTTGGGGATGCACCACATGTTCTTTGCGCCAGGGCTTCAGATGGTTCTCCGCCAGCCGTCGACGGACGGTCTCGGAAGACAGCTCTTCATGGTCGGTGAGCCGGACCATCTCATCGGCCAGCAGTTCGAGGGTCCAGCGGGCCCGTCCCGGTGGCGGCTTTGAGCAGGCGGTTGCCACCAAAAGCGCCTCCTCTATGCTCGGATAGTTTGCGCTCAACACCGGGGCGCGGCTCCTCGGTGAGCGCGCCCTCCAGGTTCGCTTCCACAAAGCGGCGCCGGGTCCGATAAATCGTCGATCCTGAGACCTTCAAGGTTGCGGCGATCACCTCGTCGCTCACGCCGTCGTTCGCGGCCAAGAGGATCTGCGCCCGCTTTATTTTGCGCGTCGCGTGGCGCCCCCCGCTCAACAGCGCGTCAAGTTGATCACGTTCCGATTGGCTAAGGTCGACACGAAACTTTATATTCAACTGCACCTCCTTCAGCGTCGAGGCGCGGATGAATTGGAAATGAGTTAATCACTTGACGAAAGCCCCGCGGCGGCGGCGCCCCGCTTTACGCAGACCCAAGGCCAGTACTTGGCCTTCATCTACGCTTATAGCCGGATCTTCAAACGGCCCCCGGCCGAAGCCGACATGCGTCGCCATTTCGAGGTCACCGCTCCAACCGTCCACCAGATGGTGCTGACCTTGCAAAAAGCCGGCCTCATCGCGCGGACGCCCGGAGCCGCCCGGAGCATCCAACTTCTGGTTCCTCCGGAAGCGCTTCCGATTTTGCGCTAAAACAGCCCGTCATAATCTCTGTGGAACGGTACTAGCCCGGCGGCGTAATTTCCGGCGAAACCGTCGCAGGCGATTTTTGTCCCGGCTGGTCCTTGCCGCCGAGCATGCGATGCAGCCAGCGCTCGAGCCGGCGGCCGACGACGAGGAGCGTGAACGCGATCACGAGGGCGACGGCTACGATCCGCCATTGCCCGACGCCGCAGGCAACGCCAACGCAGGCTGCAAACCAGGTACAGGCCGCGCTGGTCAGCCCGCGAACCCTGAAATGGTGCTCTGCGTGGACGATGACGCCTGCGCCAAGAAAGCCGATGCCGGTGAGAATTCCCTGAATGATGCGGCTTGCGGCGTCTGAAATTCTTGCGGGATCGCCGGATTGATCGGCCAGCGTCACGACCATAGCCGTGGCGAGTCCTACCAGACCCAGCGTCTTCAAGCCGATGGGCTTGCCCTGAAGATCGCGGTTAAGACCGATCAGGCCGCCGGCAAGCGCGGCGACGCCAAGGCGCAGCAAAATCTCCGGCCAATCCAGCAATACGACGATCTCCATTTCCCTGACGCGCAACGATAGGCCGATGTCCGGCATGGCTCAATCGCCGAATTCGGCTGATATCCGGTATCCGCAACCGACGGCCTATTTCGGCAAGCGGCCCATCAAGTAGAACTCATCGTTCGGGCGCATTCCGGTGACGTTGGCCATCCGGTTCGACAGCGCGAAGAACGCCGCGATGGCCGCGATATCCCAAATGTCGTCGTCGCTGAAGCCGTGGCCGGCGATCTCGGCAAAGTCCGCTTCCGCGATCTTGTGCGCCTCGGCACTTACCTTCATCGCGAAGTCGAGCATGGCGCGCTGGCGTGGCGTGATATCCGCCTTGCGGTAGTTGACGGCGATCTGGTCCGCGATCTTCGGGTTCTTGGCGCGAATTCGCAGGATCGCGCCGTGCGCGATCACGCAATACTGGCACTGATTGGCACTGGAGGTCGCAACCACGATCATCTCGCGCTCGGCCTTGGTCAGGCCGCTATCCCTTTCCATCAGGGCATCGTGATAGGCAAAGAACGCGCGAAATTCGTCCGGACGATATGCCAGCGTCAGGAACACATTCGGGACAAATCCGGATTTCTCTTGCACCGCGAGCAGGCGGGTACGGATATCGTCCGGCAGCTGGTTGATGGAAGGCGTTGGAAAGCGTTTGGCGATCGGCTGCGTCATGGAGGGAATTCCGGCTCACACCGCGTGATGCGGTTGCCCGGGAACATAGTCGATGGCTGCATTTGCGCAAAGCGGACTCGCGCGAGGCGCCCAGGGCGGCCCGCTCAAGCGGCATCGTTTCTAACGAAAATGGAACCCTGACCGTACGGTCAGGGCCTCATCGGTTCGCCCAGCCGCGAGTTGCGACTTAATGCAGGGATGTGTTGACGGACGTGAATTTGGTGTTGAGCGAGGTGCCAATGCCGTTCACCGCCGTGATGATGACAATGCTGATGCCAGACGCGATCAATGCATATTCGATCGCGGTAGCCGCTGAACTCGTCAGCCAAAAACATTGAAACAACAGCTTGAACGCGCTTCATATCCACCTCCTGGTACCGTCCTTCCGGGTTTCTTCCGGATGCCGACGGAAACCTTGCGGTGAAAAAGCTAAAATTGAGCGAATTAAATTCATGAACGGGTCATCAACGATGCTCGGGGCCGCGGCTTGAGCCGCTCCGATGCTGGCCAGGTCAGAGTATTGATCGGCGAATTCGACGATTCAGCGCAGCGGCCGTTTCAGCAACGAAAAGCGGTCGGGATCGAGCCCCATCGACGGCTGCAGCATCGGCGCTTCCACCGCCACCGTGCGTGCCGGGGGGCGTTCGTTGAGGGCGGGGTCGTTGGGGACGTCGCGATTCGAGGTAGCTCCACGCCAGCGATCGAGCACGGCGCTGACAAAATGCATATCGTGGCCGGCGGCGGCCGACGGAACCGTCGAAAGGGTGGCTTCACTGCGTGGCAACTGATGTACTGGCACTTCCTTGAAGCGCAGCCGGGTCGGGAGCGCCACGCCTTCGCCGAAAGCAAGCACTTCGCGGGTGCCGAGCGAGGGGACGAACGAAAGCAGGTTCGCCGCGGCGTCCGACACCGCCGAACGCAACAGCGCCTGGTCGCGCTCGTTGGCAAGGCGCATCGTAAACAGCGTGTTGCACTGGGAAATGATGGTGGCATCGAGTTCGGCGGGGCGCTGCGTGACCAGTCCGAGATACACGCCGTATTTGCGGCCTTCCTTGGCGATACGCGAGACCGCCTTGCGCGTCGGCCCGAAACCGATGTTGCGGTCGGCGGAGGCGTAGCGGTGGGCTTCTTCGCAGACGAATAGCAGCGGTGAAACGCCATCGCTCCATAGCCCGAAATCGAACGCCATCCGGCACAGCACCGACACCACGGAATCGACGACTTCGACGGGGAAGCCGGCCAGCTGCATGATGGTCATCGGCTTGCCGTTGGCCGGCAGCCGGAACAGATAGCTGATGACCTCCGCCATCGTGTCGCCGCCGACATTGGCGTTATCGAACATGAAGGCGTAACGCGGATCGTTACGCACGGTCTCGATGCGCGAGATCAGCTTGTGATAGATGATGCGCGACGAGCGGTTCTCGAGTTTGCCCATGCGCTCGTCGATCAGCGAGATCAGGTCTACCAGGCGGTAGGGCACCGGCGTATCCAGGGTGTAGCCGATCGCCTTTGGATCGGTGCGCTTCAACCCGAGGCGATCGGAATTCTGGTACTGCGTATAGATTCCCTTCGCCACCGGAATGACCTCGGCGAGGATGTCGAGTTCCTCAGGCACGCCGGGCCGCCCGCCGAACAGCACATCGACGATCTCTTCGAAATTGAATAGCCAGAACGGCAGCTTGAGATTGCGCGGGTTGAGAACCAGCGCGCGGTCGCCGAAACAGCGGCCGTATTCGTTGTGAACGTCGAGCAGGAAGATCCGCAAATTCGGCCGTGCCTTGAGAAATCTCGTTCAGCAGCAGCGACACGCCGCTCGATTTGCCGACACCGGTTGAGCCGAGCACCGCGAAGTGCTTGGAGAGCATTTCCTCGACGTCGACATAGGCGATGACGGACTGATCCTGCTGCAGAGTGCCGATATTGATTTGGTCTGATCCGCTCGGCGCATAGACCGTGCGTAGCTCCTGATTGGTGATCAGCTCGACCGCATCACCGATGGTGGGATAGTTGGTGACGCCGCGCTGGAATTTCGGCCGCTCGGGGCCGCCGAGGATTTCACCCAGCAGATCGACCGAGGCGCTGGCGATGTAAATGTCCGAAGTCGGCAGATCTTCGCACGATACTTCGGTGATCATGGCGACAATGGTAGAATTTACGCAGCGGATGCTGACAAACCGGCCAACGGTGGCTCGCACTTCCGAAAGCCCCATCTGGCTCATGGCCAGAAGTCCGACCCGGGCGAGGGACCCGCGAACCGAAATCACTCGTCCGAAGGATGGCACAGTGGTTGAACCTAGCTTGCGATGAACTTGCGACTGCGGGTTTCACTATGCGGAAGACGGCTGGAGAAACGGTTAAACCGGGGCTGTTCCCGATGCGTCAAATCCACCGCGTCTTGTTCGGAATTTGGTGTCGTCAGCGGTCCCGGCAGTGCGGTATGGGCTGATCTAGCTGAAAAATCGACGTTTTCGGCTTCTGCGGTCAGCGCGGCGCCGGCCTCCGCTTAACGCCGGGTTAACCAATTGTCGAGGAGGCGGACTTTACCAGGGGGCTGCCTCAGGCTGGCCAGGCCTGCGGCGACGCTGTAAGTCTTGTTCCAATAAGAAACAGGGCAGGGTGGAACGCGATGAACCGCGGCATCGAGTTTTGAGCGAGTTGGCGCGGCCTTCCGCGTTCGCCCCCTTCCGTATCCGGAATTATCGTTTCCAGTGGCCGGCCGATCTGCTCACCTCGTGGGCTTTCGAGATGGAGACGCTTATTCTCGGCTGGTATGTGCTGGTCGAGACGAGATCGGTGCTGTTGCTGACATTGGTCGCCTCGCTCACCTACGTCGGAACGCTGATTGCGCCAATGTTTGGCGTGGTCGGCGATCGCATCGGTCACCGCGATCTGCTCGCCATGATGCGCGCGACCTATGCGGGGCTGTCGGCCACGCTGATGACGTTGGCGCTGACGGGATATTTGACCCCGCTTTATGTTTTCATCATCGTGGCGATCATGGGCCTGGTCCGGCCGTCGGATCTCGGCGTGCGCGGCGCGCTGGTTGCCACCATCATGCCATCGGGGCAATTGATCGGCGCGATCAGTATTTCCCGGACCACGATGGATACCGCGCGAATCACGGGTGCGCTGAGCGGCGCCGGATTGTTCGCAGCGCTCGGCATGGGGCCGGCCTATATGGCGATCGTCAGCCTCTACGTTGTCAGTACGCTGCTCACGCTGTGCGTCGTGGCGCCGTCGAAACCGCATCCCGTCGATGCTACGGCTGACGGCGCGCTGCGGCGCTCGCCGATGCGCGACCTGAAGGAGGGGGTGGCCTACGTCTGGACCACGCCGCGGATGCGCGCGGCGATCTGGATCGCGTTCCTCGCCAACTTGACGGCCTATCCCTTGTCCAACGGATTGCTGCCTTATATCGCGCGCGACATCTACGGCACCGACCAGACCGGGCTTGGCTATCTGTCGGCCAGCTTCGCGGTTGGTTCGCTGGTCGGCTCCATCCTCCTGAGCCTGATCGACGGCATCAGGGTAGCGCGGTTGATGATCGCGTCGACGGTGATTTGGTATGCGGCGCTTCTGGTGTTCGTCCAGGTGCAAACGGTGCCTGCCGCGATTGCGTGCCTGTTGCTGGCGGGCTTCTCGCAAAGCCTGACCATGGTTTCGATCGCGGTGATCCTGATGCGCACCGCCAGCGAGCATTTCCGTGGCCGGGTGATGGGCGTGCGCATGCTCGCGATCTACAGCCTGCCGTTCGGCCTCCTGGCGGCCGGCAGCCTGATCGACAAGGTCGGCTTTGCCGCGACCGGCACGCTTTACGCGGCAGTGGGCCTGATGCTGATGCTGGCCATCGTGCTGCACTGGCGCGCGGATCTATGGCATCTGCATGCGCCGGCGAACGCGAAGTAAGAGGCCGATTGGGATTGACGATGGCGACGCTTATCGCGGTCAGGGAACGTTGGCGCAGCACACCAGCTCCTGGGATAGCGAACTTCGCCTTTTGGTCCGTTCAGGTCGGACATTTTCTCGCGGCGACAAGTAATTGTCTGGATTTACAGCTTCTTGGCTGGGGAACCAGGAGCCTCCGGCATACGCCAGAAATCATGTTTAAAATCAAAATCGTGACTGAGTTGGCCTTGCTTGCGCGAGGCGGCGGTCCACAGGTCCTCCAGAGCCGACGCCGTGGCGATCACCTGCGCGGTCGTCGGATTTCGCGAACTCTGTATTCGCAAGGGCGACCATGTCGCCTTCATGCTCCCGATACTGTCCCGAATTCATCTGGACGATCTGGGGCCTGACCGAGCGCCGGTTCAACATGACGGCTCGCTCTCAGGCACGATCATGAAGGCCGAGGGGGCAAGTGGAAGATTACGTCCGGCTGGCTCGCGGCGAACTGAACGCCGAGTACCCCGATGCGTGCAGTCGTCGTCGAAAGAACTAGTCCCGCGACAGTCTTGCGTGTCGCTGCTGTGGCAAAAGCTTCACCGCTTCGTGGGTCGCGGCAAGGCGCTCGAATGGAGATTGCTTGGTAGCCACGTTACTGCTACGGAAGCGCTGACCCATGGTCTCGTGACGGGTATCCACTCAGCAGTTGATCTGATACCGGCAGCGATGGAACTGGCTAGTCGTTTCAGGTTGCTCGGCCCTCGCGCGGTCGCTCAGTCGAAGTTAGCCGTACGCATGTGTGGCGATACCGATCTGGCTACGGCCAAAAACGTCGGGTTCGAAGCACTTGCCATGCTGATCGGTGCTGCCGAGTGGCAGAAGGGCATGAACGCATTGATGGAGAAGCGCGAGCCCCGCTTTCCGCCGCGGGGGAGAGCCAGGTGAACGGTCGGCATCAGCATGGCGACTTTAGGCGTCCCAAAGTGTGAATCTGCGCGGTATTCGTGCGATATTCGGGAGGGGATATGACACTTGCAACACGTTCAAGCGAAGCTGCGTCGGTGACGTCGCCTCCTCGCGACTTTAAGCGGAATTGGACGCAACAAGAGGCCATGGCACTCTATGAGGCGCCCTTTAGCGACCTGGTGTTTCAGGCGCAGACGATCCATCGGAAACATTTCGATCCCAACAAGGTTCAACTCAGCCGACTTCTCAGCATCAAGACTGGCGGTTGTCCCGAAGATTGTGGCTACTGCAGCCAGTCGACCCGTCATGATTCCGGCCTCAAGGCTTCCAGGCTGATGGAGGTAGAACGCGTTGTCGCTGAAGCGCGCAAGGCCCGCGATGCCGGTGCAACCCGCTATTGCATGGGAGCCGCATGGCGCGGCCCAAAGGATCGTGACATGGACGCCGTTGTCGCCATGGTAGAAGGTGTCAAGGGGCTCGGCATGGAGACCTGCATGACGCTTGGCATGCTCGACAGCGCGCAGGCCGCGCGCCTTGGAAAGGCCGGCCTCGATTATTATAACCACAACATTGATACGTCCGAGGGCTATTACTGTAAGGTCATCTCCACGCATAGCTTTGCCGATCGTCTGGAAACCCTCGCTCATGTCCGCGAATCCGGCATCAAGGTTTGCTGCGGCGGTATCGTCGGCATGGGCGAAGAGGTGATCGACCGCGTCGATATGCTGGTGACGTTGGCAAAGCTGGCGGAGCATCCGGAAAGCGTTCCGATCAATATGCTTATCCCGATCGCCGGCACGCCGCTTGCCAAGACCGATCCGATTGATCCGATCGCATTTGTGCGCACGATCGCGCTCGCGCGCCTCATGATGCCGAAATCCTACGTTCGCCTTTCAGCCGGCCGCACGGCCATGAGCGACGAGATGCAGGCCCTGTGTTTCTTCGCCGGCGCCAATTCGATCTTCGTCGGCGATACGCTGCTGACGGCCGGCAATCCCGGCGAAGACCACGATGCGGCGCTGTTCCGGCGCCTTGGCATCGAGGCACTGGAGATCAGCGCGACGTGAGGTATTAATCGGCGTATGGGGTCCGGACGCCGATCACTCCGCTAACCGATTGATCCACTCCGCGGTGGAGAGGTCCCGAAATTGCGTTGCCGCGCTCGCTACACCGCTTGCTCTCATAGCCTGGGCTTTCGTTTGTTGAGGCCCACAGAGACGCGTATGCGTTTTCCACACTCCGGCCCGCGCGCATTTATCGGATGGAAAAGGTGCCAAACGACCGCGTTAGAGCTTATCGCTGATCTCGGATTCGTGGCCGCAATTGCATGGTCCACAAGTAATGGTCCATGATCCGCGGATCACGGACTGCGGAAAAAACTAAGTTCGACCAAGCGGTTGATCGGATTTTGCAGTCTGGCTGGGGTTTCTGGATACGTATCGAACTCTGTGCGTTGCGCCGAATCAAGAAATTCGTTCAATCTTTGATGAGCTCAGAAGCTTTAGCTCCAGTTCTTAGCTCCATTTCCGAGGCTCCCTCCATAACTTTGCCCTCCATTTGTAGATGCTGGCATCGCTGACGCTTCAATAGATCGGCAACCGAAACGCCGGCCTCGTGCGTTTTTAACATCCCGATGATCTGCTCTTCCGAAACAATTGCGTTTCAGACTCTGGTCCTCGTCGTGGGCCAAAGAAACTTCAACTGGATTTAGCCCGCGGGTAATATCAGCGGCCTCAAGGGCCGAAATAATTGTTTTATCAATTGGTTATGGTCGGCAGCGGCCCTCCTGTGTTATCCATAACCACGGAGTTAATGGCCTCACGAGGCAGTTGCCGATTTAAGATGCTTTTCCAATTGGTCCCACAATGCTATGAAATAATTGAATTTTTTAACTGCTTATTAATTTAATTTGCTTGGGGGCGGCCTTGAATTACACGGGGCGATTTTCACCCGGCGCGTCGGACGTGGAATCCGTTCGTTTTGATTTCGGTTCCTTGCCGGATCATCACGGCCACGCGGGAACATTCAAAGTTCCGGACGCGCATCTTCTCTTCTCTGGGGATTATCTGAGGTCAGGCAGTGATCTGATCATTTCGGATCACCTCCATCGCGTGATCGTCCCGGATTATTTTCACGGCGACAAGCGGCCTTTGCTCGTCTCGCCCGACGGGGCGCCGCTCGATGCCAAGGTCATTGACGCTTTAACCGGGTACACCCATTACGCCCAGGCCGCAGGAGCAAACGCGGCCGGCAAGGTGGTCGGTCACGTTGCCAAGATGACTGGCAGCGCCAGCATCGTGCGCAATGGCGTAACCATCGTACTCAATAACGGCGACGCCGTTTATCAGACCGACGTGGTGCAGACCGGCAGCAACTCGACGCTCGGTCTCGTGCTGGTCGATGGCACGACATTCAATCTGACTGCGAATGCGCGGTTGATGCTGAATGACCTAACCTACGATCCGACCAGCACATCGAACACCGCTCTGTTCACCCTGGTGCAAGGGGCCGCCAGTTTCGTCGCCGGGCAGGTCGCCAAGACCGGGGACATGAAGGTCGGGACGCCCGGTGCCGCTGATCGGCATCCGCGGCACGGCGGTGATTCTCGATATTTCCTCCGCCGACGGAACGGTATCGATCTCGGTCGTCGATCAGCAGGACGGCCAGATTCATGCCGTTCAGGTGTTCAAATGCGTTCGGCGGGCGGCCTGGGGCGGCCTGCACAGCGGGCGATGTGATCGGAACAGTTAGCAGCAATGGCACATCGCTGACGCTGACGCCTGCCGCCAACTTTCAGGTCATCGCACAGGAGAGCAACAAATCGCCCGCCCAGGTCGCGCAGGAATTCAATGTTTTCCAGCAGGTGCTCAGCACCTACGATACTTTCAAAGCGATCGCTCCCAATACCCCGCCACCTTCCGACGGCAAGCGAGGTGATGCCAATCCGCAGTCAACGACCAAATATGCGAGCGCCGGTAGCAGCACGCCGCCAAGCGACACGAACAGCACCCAAATTATTCCGACCTCGGTCAGCGCTCAGCATCTGGATGCCGACACGGAAACCACCGTTGTAGTCACGCCATCATCGTCGGTCAGTGTTAATCCGACCCAACCAACTAGTTTACTCCAAGCTCCGATTATCCCAGCACCTCCTCACGACTGTTGGCCATCACGAGCCCAGTCTGCCGTGGGCAACATCATTAACCAGAGCGAGGTATCGGCGGGCTTCACTATCAGCGGCACGGCGACCGCTGGCAATGTGCCTGTGAACGGCCAGACCGCGACGATCGCAATCGTCGATAGCTCGAATGTCGTCAAATACACCTACACGACGACGGTGACGAACGGGGTATGGTCGGTGAAGGTGACGGCGGCGCAGGCGCATGCGCTGGCCGACGGCAGCTACAGCATCCAGGCGACTGTATCAGATACTACCGGCAATACGGCGACAACGGTAATACAGACGATCACGGTGGACACCGTTCCGCCGACCGTGACCATCAGCACTACCGATACGACGACCAATCAGCCGACGCAGACGATTTCCGGACATGTAACCGCGACCGAGGCCGCGGCCGGAGCCACCGTAACGTTGCTCGACACCGTTAACGGCGTCACCACGCAGATCGGCACCGCGACCGTCGGCAGCGGCGGGGCGTGGACCACCAGCGTCACGCTGTCGGGCGATGGCGCCCACAGCATCGTCGCCCAGGACACCGATGCCGCCGGCAACACCGGCACCAGCGCACGCGGTCGTGTTCACGCTCGACACTGTGCCCCGACGGTTACGATCAGCACCGCCGCGGAGACCTCCAACGTCGCGACCCAGACGATTTCCGGAAGTGTCACCGCCGGCGAGGCCGCGGTCGGCGCCACCGTACCTATCTCGACGACAATGGCGGCACCACGCCGATCGGCACCGCCACCGTCGGCTGGGGCGGGATCGTGGACGACCACCGTCACGCTGTCGGGCGATGGCGCCCACAGCATCGTGGCCCAGGACACCGATGCCGCCGGCAACACCGGCACCAGCACGCCGGTCGTGTTCACGCTCGACACGCTTGCCCCGACGGTTGCGATCACCAGCCGCGGCGGGCTACCAACGACGCGACCCAGACGATCTCCGGAACTGTCACCGCCGGCGAGGCCGCGGTCGGCACCACCGTCTATCTCTACGACAACGGCGGCACCACCCCGATCGGCACCGCGACCGTCGGCAGCGGCGGGATGTGGACCACCACCGTCACGCTGTCGGGCGATGGCGCCCACACCATCGTCGCCCAGGACACCGATGCCGCCGGCAACACCGGCAGCCAGCACCGCGGTCGTGTTCACGCTCGACACGCTTGCCCCGACGGTTGCGATCACCAGCAGCGGCGGGCTGACCAACGACGCGACGCAGACGATTTCCGGAAGTGTCGCCGCCGGCGAGGCCGCGGTCGGCGGCACCGTCTATCTCTACGACAACGGCGGCACCACCGCGATCGGCACCGCGACCGTCGGCAGCGGCGGCGCGTGGACCACCACCGTCACGCTGTCGGGCGATGGCGCCCACACCATCGTCGCCCAGGACACCGATGCCGCCGGCAACACCGGCAGCAGCACCGCGGTCGTCTTCACGCTCGACACCATTGCCCCGACGGTTGCGATCACCAGCGCGGCGGGCTGACCAACCACGCGACGCAGACGATTTCCGGAACGGTGGCCGCCGGCGAGGCCGCGGTCGGCGGCACCGTCTATCTCTACGACAACGGCGGCACCACCGCGATCGGCACCGCGACCGTCGGCAGCGGCGGCGCGTGGACCACCACCGTCACGCTGTCGGGCGATGGCGCCCACAGCATCGTGGCCCAGGACACCGATGCCGCCGGCAACACCGGCACCAGCAGCGCGGTCGTGTTCACGCTCGACACGCTTGCGCCGACGGTTGCGATCACGCAGCGCGGCGGGCTACCAACCAGGCGACGCAGACGATCTCCGGAACTGTCACCGCCGGCGAGGCCGCGGTCGGCGGCACCGTCTATCTCTACGACAACGGCGTCACCACGCCGATCGGCACCGCGACCGTCGGCAGCGGCGGCGTGTGGACCACCAGCGTCACGCTGTCGGGCGATGGCGCCCACAGCATCGTGGCCCAGGACACCGATGCCGCCGGCAACACCGGCAGCAGCAGCGCGGTCGGGTTCACGCTCGACACGCTTGCCCCGACGGTTGCGATCACCAGCAGCGGCGGGCTGCCAACCAGGCGACCCAGACGATTTCCGGAACGGTCGCCGCCGGCGAGGCCGCGGTCGGCGGCACCGTCTATCTCTACGACAACGGCGGCACCACCGCGATCGGCACCGCGACCGTCGGCAGCGGCGGGATGTGGACCACCACCGTCACGCTGTCGGGCGATGGCGCCCACACCATCGTCGCCCAGGACACCGATGCCGCCGGCAACACCGGCACCAGCACCGCGCTCATCTTCACGCTCGACACCATTGCCCCGACGGTTGCGATCACCAGCAGCGGCGGGCTGCCAACCAGGCGACGCAGACGATCTCCGGAACGGTCACCGCCGGCGAGGCCGCGGTCGGCACCACCGTACTATCTCGACGACAATGGCGGCACCACGGCGATCGGCACCGCGACCGTCGGCAGCGGCGGCGTGTGGACCACCACCGTCACGCTGTCGGGCGATGGCGCCCACAGCATCGTCGCCCAGGACACCGATGCCGCCGGCAACACCGGCACCAGCACGCGCGGTCGTGTTCACGCTCGACACGCTTGCCCCGACGGTTGCGATCAGCAGCGCGGCGGGCCTCCACCAACCAGGCGACGCAGACGATTTCCGGAACGGTGACCGCCGGCGAGGCCGCGGTCGGCGGCACCGTCTATCTCTACGACAACGGCGGCACCACCCCGATCGGCACCGCGACCGTCGGCAGCGGCGGCATGTGGACCACCAGCGTCACGCTGTCGGGCGATGGCGCCCACAGCATCGTCGCCCAGGACACCGATGCCGCCGGCAACACCGGCACCAGCGCGCCTGTAACGTTCAACCTCACGGTCACCTCGGGCGGTTGGGGCAGCCCGGCTGGCGGAAGCTGGAACAGCGCTGCAAACTGGAGCTCGGGGACGGTTCCGGGTGCTACCACAAACGTTGTTTTCGATCCGGTCGGTGCGGCGGCACCCTATGTGGTGACGATTCCGTCGGCCACGCTGGTTACCGTCAACTCGATCACGTTGAACGACCCGAACATCACTTTGCTTGATGAAGGCACGCTCGCGATTGCGGCCTCGCTGGTCGAGACATCGGGCATATTCCAGATAGCGAATGGCGGAACGCTTTCACTCGGGGGCGGCTCATCCCTCGTGATCGATTTCGCCGGAACTGGCGGCAATCTAGTGCTCGGCTCGTCTCCCGGCTTCACCGGAACGATCGATGCAGTTTCCACCGCGACCGGTGCCGTCGCGATCTCGGGAATTGGCGCTGTTACCACAAGCAGCGGCGATGCCATCGATGTTCAGTCGTCTGGTGGGACGTTGGCGAGCCCAGCCACGCTAGGAGTTTCCTTAACTGGTGCGATCACCGGAGCCGCCAGCGGAATCAGCGTCATCCAGAATGGCTATGGCGCCGTCTCGATCGTGACAGGCGCTGCTGTAACCGGAAAGGCGGGCGACGGCATTCTCGCCGAGGATCTGAATGCGGCTGACACGAATGATGTGGCGATCGCTGCAAGCGGGAATGTCAGCGGCACCAGCAATGGAATTTATGCCCTGACGGACGGCAGTGGCAGCGTCACAGTGGCAACTGGCGTCAACGTCAGCATTATCGGCCAGGCTCCGGCGATCGAGGCGGGTTCGAATGGCGTTGGCAACGTCTCGGTCACGACAGTGACCGGTGATGTTATCGCGTCCGACGGCGACGGCATCGACGCCTTCAACCAGGCGACGTCGATCCTACTCGCGGATGCTAGCACGATTGTCGTTACGGCCTACGGAACCATCAATTCCGGACCGATCCTGAATCAAAGCGGCTCGCAACCGGCGGGTATCCTAGCAGGATACAAGGGTGGCACAACCAGCACGACGAACTCGAATGTTTTCGGATCAGTCACGATCAACGACTACGCCAACATTACGGCCACGGGCGGCGACGGCATCCGCGGCTACAACTATGGCATAGGTAACGTCACCATCACCGATGAGCCGAATACGACCATCATTGCTCCTGGTGAGTTCGGCATTCGGGAAAACAATTATGGTTCAGGCAAAGATACCATCACGACCTCGTCCGGTGATTCGATCACATCGGGGGCGAGCGGCATTTCCGCAATCAATAACGCGACCGCCATCGCCAGTTCAGCTGGCAGCTCGGTCAGTGTGGTTGCGTATGGCACCATCAATTCTGGGACGAACCTGAACCCGTCGGGATCGCAGCCGCAGGCCATAGGCGCCGGCTATTACGGCGCCAATGGTGTTGCCAATTTCGCCATCAATGGCTCAGTCTCGGTCGACAGTTTTGCAAATATTGCGGCCGCGGCAGGCTGGGGCATCGATGCATTTAACTACGGCAACGGCCCGGTCAACTTAACAGACGAGTCGGGAACGACGGTTTCGGGGGCTCAGTACGGCATCGGCGCGTATTCGGAGAGCTACGGACCAACGACGGCGACCACCAATGCTGCGACCCCGACCACCAGCGCAACGCTAAGTTTTGCTTCAACCCCATCGTGGGTCGTCGCTGGCATGCCTGTGGTTGATGTCACGACCAACAAGGCGATCGGCACAGTGCTCTCGACCACGGGCACCACGGTCACGTTGACGGCTCATGCGGCCAACAAGGTCGGCAATGGCGACATGCTGTCGTTCCCTGAGACCGCAACAACCAATGGCGCGACCCCGACCACGAGCCCTACGCTGAGTTTCGCCTCGACCCCGTCGTGGATCGTCGCCGGCCTGGCTGTGGTTGATGTCACCACCGGCAAGACCATCGGCACGGTGTCCTCGACCACCAGCACGACGGTCACGCTGACCACGAATGCGGCCAACGCGGTTGGCAGCGGCGATACGCTTTCGTTTCCAGAGACGGCGACGACCAATGCCGCGACCCCGACCACCAGCCCTACGCTTAGTTTCGTCTCGACCCCGTCGTGGATCGTGGCCGGAATGACCGTCTATGATACCACGACCGGCGCAGCTATCGGCGCGGTGTCCTCGACTACCAGCACGACGGTCACGCTGATAGCCAATGCTGACAATGCGGTTGGTGCCGGCGACGCGCTGTCGTTCGGCACCGTCGACGTCAACATTTTGAGTGGCGCGACGATAACGGCCGGATCGCTATATGGACTCGCTGGTATTCAAGCCGGCGTGTACAGCGCGTCGAACATTTCTGTTACGACCTCGGCCGGCGACACCATCAATTCGGGTGGCACCGGCATCAATGTTTATAGTTATGCAACCAGCGCTCCTTCGTCGACCGTGATTTCGGTCACCGCTAACGGAACCATCAACTCCGGCTTCGACTGGCCCGGCGGCGGACAGCCGGGAGGGATCTTGGCCGGTTACAACAATGGCGGGGCGAATATCGTCAGCAACGTTATAGCCGGCAGCGTCTCCATCGATAATTTTGCCACAATCAACGCGGCAGCCGGCGATGGAGTCGAGCTCTATAATTTTGGCGTCGGCAATGTAAGCTTGACCTTAGAATCGACATCCGCGATCAGCGCGCCATTGCAGGCGGTGTCCTGCGTTTGCCCAGGGCGGCGGCAACGTCACGATTGTCAATAAGGGGACCATAACCTCTGCAACCGGTACCGGCCTGGCAACTGGAACCGGGAACAGCCTCACAACCGCCGGCAAGTGGCGTCATTTCCGTCACGAATTCGGGTACCATCGATTCCCTCGGCGCGTCCAACGGCGCTGGGGCCATTACCGCGGTCGTTCAGTTTAATAACTACTAGCACGCAGGGCGCGACCTTCAGCAACACGGGACTTGTTGTTGCAAGCCTCTACGCCGCCGGTAGCACTCAGAACCTGGCTGTTTCAACTACTATGGTGGGAACACTGCCAACAATGGCGCGGTTACCGTCACCAATTCCGGCACTATTTCGGGCAACGTGAGCTTGAACTCGGCGCCGACCTCGACCTCAACGTTCCAGAACCAGTCGGCTGGAATCTGGAATATCCGCGGGCAAAATTTCTTCAATGGCGCGGGTACGATCAGCAATTCTGGCATCATCAACATCGCGGGCAGGAGCGGCCTGAACTCCGGGGGAACGCTAGCGATCACCAATTCCGGCACGATCAATGTAGCTGCCATCGGCGCCGCCTATATCAGCGGCGCCGTTTCCGGCACCGGCACATTTAATATCGGCAATGCAGCCAGCCTCGAGCTTGCGGGTACGGTAGCCTCCGGACAAACGGTTTCGTTCGGCGGCACCACGGGCGCGCTGACCTTGGACAACCCGTCGGGCTTCAGCGGTTCGATCGCAGGGCTCGCCGCCGGCGACATCATCACCCTGCAGGGGACCATGATATCCGGTGCCGGTGTCAGCGGTTCCTCCCTGACGGTCACGCAGAGCAGCGGCCCGTCGCTGAACTATTCCGTGTCGGGGACGCTGAGCCAGGACATGTTCAGCGTGCTCTCGGGCAACACCATTGTGCTGGTACCGACAACCGGGACCGTGTTGACAGGCGCGCTGGGGGGCCAGTCGTACGCGCCCACAACGGCCCAGTTCTATCAGCTTTCCGGCGCCACCATTTCTTCTGGTACGTTCACGGGTCTCAATATCAACGCGAACGACAGTGCTCCAACAGACACGATCTTCACCGAGATCAATCAGTCTTCATCGATATCGGTGACGGGTGCCTTGACCGGCATGAACGTGACGACGGCCGGCGCCAACATCGCAGTCATAAGCGCCGGAAACATCTCATCGACCGGAGGCATCGGTCTGCTGACAAATTCCGGGGCTGGATCGACCACGATCGTCGACTACGGCAATGTCAGTGGTACCATCGGAATCGAGGCGGTCACCGGGGGTACAACGACCACCAGTGCTGCGACCGCAACTTCGAGCAACACTCTCAGTCTCACGTCCAACCCGCCCTGGGTCATGGCAGGCTCGACTGTCTATGATGAGACAACTGGCAAGAGTGTTGGTACGGTTCTGTCGATCACCAGCACAACGGTCACGCTGACCGCCAACGCGGCTAACGCAATTGGAAGCGGCGATACTCTCTCTTTCGGTGCTCCGACCGCGATCACCGACGCCGCGACCCCGACTTCGAGCAATGCGCTGAGCTTCACTTCGACGCCGTCCTGGATCGTGCCCGGCACGTCTGTCTATGATGCGACGACCGGCAAGAGCGTCGGCACGGTGTCGTCAACCACGGGTACCACGGTCGCACTGGCAGCAAATGCGGTCAATGCGGTTGGCAGCGGCGACACTCTGCTATTTGCAGGCCCACTGTCGATCATCGTTGGTGGCGCCGCAACCATCAGCGGCGGTCCTACCTCGACCACCAGCGCCCCGACCGCGACCACGAGCAACACGCTGAGTTTCGGCTCAACCTTGTCGTGGGTCGCTGCTGGCATGACGGTCTATGATGCCACGATAGGTAAGACCATCGGCACGGTACTCTCGACCACGGGTACCACGGTTACGCTGACGGCAAGCGCTGCCAATGCGGTCGGCAACGGCGATTTGCTGTCATTTCTAACTTCATCCTCGACTGGGATTTTCGCATCCACGAGTTCGGGTAGCGCCAGCGTGACGACAGGTGGGGGCGTAAACATCGACTCTGGCGGTTCCGCCATTAGCGTCGTGAACGTGGGCAAGTTGGTCCCGCCCAGTTCGCTGATGGTCGAGGCGGCGGGTACGATCACGTCAGGACTGGTGAGCGGCAGCAACCCCGCGGCGATCAACGTCGGATATCGCGGTGGAAACAGCTCGCCATCCAGCATTCCAAACCCTCCGCTGTCAGGGATTTTCGGTGATGTCACGGTCGACAGTACGGCCACGATCATGGCCAATTCCGGAACAGGCATCAATACATTCACATACGGGACCGGCAATATCACGGTGTCCAGTTCCGGCGCGGTCACGGCGACCGCGGCGGGCAACACAAATGGTACAGCCAATCCAACAACAGGCCTGTACAATCCCACAACCGCTCAATATGGAATTGCCGCCTACAACTACGGCAGCGGCAACGTCACCGTGGTTGACGCTCAGAACGCGACGATCACGTCGGGAAGCGATGGCATTCTTGCAGTAAACAGCGCGGTCGGCTCGGGGACCACGCCTGTGGGAACACAGGGCACGCCGGTTACTGCCACCGTCCTTGCGCTCGGCGCGATTACCTCCGGCACCAACCTGCAGGACGGAGGAAATGCTCCCGCCGGGATCGTTGCCGGCATCGATCCGAACAACATCTCCGGGTATAACAGCTTCGTCTATGGCGATGTCCTGGTGGAGGCGCTCGGCAGCAGCATCGACGCACAGGCGGGCAATGGCATCCGAGCCTTCAACCATGGGCAAGGAAACGTCGCGATCCTCCTGAACAACGAAACGATCACGGCCCGGAATACGCCAACCGGGGCTTCCGGAAATCTGTCGCCTTACGGCGTCGGGGCTTATGCCTATGGCCCCGGTGATGTAACGGTCACCATATCGGGCAACGGTTCGATCACGTCTGGCAGCTCGGGTATTAACGCCAACAACCAGGCGACGGCGATCGCTACGACGGCCAACGCGGTTGTCGCCGTCAATGCAGCCGGCACCATCATTACTGGCAACATCCAGACCGATAGCGGGTCGTCGCCGAGCGCCATCTCCGCCGGGTTCTATAACGGCGGTGCGTCGTCGCTCAATGTCAACGGTAGTGTGATCGTGAACAGCTCAGCCACCATTACGGTGGCGGGGGGGCGGGGCATCGTTGCCTACAGCTATGGAAATGGCGATGTGACCGCCAATGACAGCGGCAACGTGACCGTCAACGGCGACAACGTCACGGCCAGTTCCACGGCGACGACGACCCATCAGGTCTCAGAATATGGCATCCAGGCTTCCGCTGTTAGCGGAGGGACCGGAGACGTCGCCATCAACATCTATTCCGGCGCTATCAGCGCAACGTCGACGATAACTGCGATCACCAACGGCGCGACCTCGACCTCGAGCGCCACGCTCGACTTTGCATCGACTCCATCGTCGATCGTGAGTGGCATGACGGTCTATGATACCACGACCGGTAAAACCATCGGCACGGTATCCTCGACCACGGGCACCACGATTACATTGACAGCAAACGCGGCCAATCCGGTCGCGAGCACCGATGCGTTGTCGTTTCTCGACACGGATACCACGAGCGCCGCGACCTCGACCTCAAGCCCGACGCTGAATTTCGCCATGACCCCGGCGTGGGTCGAGCCCGGCATGGCGGTCTATGACGTCACGACTGGCCAGACCATCGGGACGGTATCCTCGGCCACGGGCACCACGGTCACGCTGACAGCGAACGCGGCCAATGCGGTTGCCAGCGGCGATACGCTGTCGCTCACGCTCCCGGTTTATGGCGTGTATGCGTCCAGCTACGATCCCGGCAACATCTCGGTGATCACCAATTCGGGCTCCAGCATCACTTCGAGCGGTGTCGGTATCGATGCAGTGAACCAGGAGTCGCTGGTCGCGACATTGACGGCGACCACGGCCACCGCAACCCCGACGTCAAGTTCGACGCTCAACTTTGCCTCGACCCCGGCCTGGATCGTGGCAGGCATGCCGGTCTATGATGAGAGCACCGGCAAGATCGTCGGTATTGTAGCCTCGGCTACGGGTACCACGGTGACACTGACAGCTAACGCGGCCAATGCGGTTGGTCTCGGCGATACACTGTCCTTCCCTTCGACCACGGCCTCCACCAGCGCGGCGACCGCGACGTCGAGCCCAACGCTTACCCTTGCTTCGGCGGCGCCCTGGATTGTGGGTGGAATGCCGGTCTACGATGTCACGACCGGCAAAAGTATCGGGACGGTGTCTTCGACCACCGGCACAACCGTCACGCTGGCAGCCAACGCGGCGAATGCGGTCACCAGCGGTGACACGCTGTCATTCGCCCCGGTTGTGACCACCAGCGCCTCGACCGCGACGTCGAGCCCGACGCTCTCCTTCGCCTCGACCCCGTCGTGGATCGTGGCCGGCATGACCGTGTATGACGCGACGACGGGTCAGATTGTCGGTACGGTGTCCTCAACCACCGGCACCGCGGTCACATTGACAGGGGGCGCCGCCTATGCGGTCGGCAGTGGTGATGCGCTGTCGTTCTCCGAGACAGCGACCACCAGCGCCGCGACCTCGACGTCGAGCCCGACGCTCACCTTCGCCTTAACCCCGTCGTGGGTCGTGGCCGGGATGACTGCCTATGATGTCACAACCGGCAGAAGCATCGGCACGGTATCCGCGACCACGGGTACCACGGTGACGCTGGCGTCGAATGCGGCCAGTGGGGTAGCCAGCGGCGATACACTGGCGTTTGCGGAAAGCTCGATCGTGGTCACGTCCTCCTCGACGATCAACTCCGGTACAGTTCTAACCGGCACGGACAAGCCTCCGGCAGGAATTGCCGCCGGCTATCTAGGCGGCAGTTTCCTCCCAACCACCTCTCCGCTGACCGGCGTTCGACGGTGACGTGACCGTCAATAATTTCGGAAACATCACCGCTGGCGCCGGCGATGGCATCCGCGCCTTCACCTTCGGTATCGGTAACGTAACGGTCAACGAAGATGCTGGAACCATTACGGCGCTCGGTGGCTCAAGCCCGACCCCCGGTTTCGGCGACGGGATCAATGCATACAGCCTTGGGTCGGGCAACATCCTGGTCACGACCGCGACCGGCGTCGTCATCAACTCCGGTAGCTCGGGCATCTCGGCGCTCAATTATGCTCCGTCCACGGGCAGCAGCTTGACGGTTCCGGCGACGAGCAATGTGACGGTCACTGCCCATGGCAGCATTATTTCTGGAACGACACCGACCCTGAGCGGGGATCCGGCCGCCGGCATCCTAGCGGGGTACCAGCCAGGCGTCTGGGCAACCAACGTCGATGCGGTGAACGGCAATGTCGCGGGCAGTGTCCTGATCGACGATTACGCGACGATTACCGCCGCGGCGGGAACCGACGGTATACGCGGCATCAATTACGGCACGCGGAGCAGTAACTATCATCACCGAGGTCCGGAGCCGACATCTCGGGTGGGCGATATGGCATCGGTGCATTCGCCTATGACGGTGGAAATGTCAGTGTCACCAACTATGCGAACGTGACAGGCTACGACCGCGGCGATCGACGCGACGTCCACGTCTACCGGCACGGTCTTTATCGACAATTACGGAGCGATCACGGGAGACGTCGTCAGCTCAGGGAATGCAACATTCCACAACGAGGCCGGAGCGATCTGGAATCTCGCCGGTAGCAGCACCTTTGCCGGAACCAGTGCGCTGATCAACGACGGAATAATCGATACGACGGGCGTATCCAGCATCACCTCTTCGGCGCGTTGAGCATCACCAATACCGGGGTCGTGGAGGTCAATCTGGAAGCCTTGACGTTGGCGCCGCCGTCACAGGCTCGGCACCTTTACGATCGACAGCGGAGTTTGCTGGAGTTTGCCGCGTCGGTCTCGGCTGGGTCGGCTGTCACCTTTCAAGGCACGCAGCCACGCTGAAGCTCGATGATGTCGCGCATTTCGGCGGCTCCGTGACCGGCTTCGCCTTCGGCGATACCGATCGACCTGGTCGGGATCAATCCTGCGAATGTCAGCGTCAGCAATCCCGGCTCGTTGCAGATCGGCTATGGAACCGGCTCCATCGCGCTGGGCGGCAATTACGATCCGTCTGGCTTCACGGTCGGATCCGACGGTCATGGCGGAACCGACGTCACCTGGAATCATCAGGCGCCGATGATCTCGACCAGCGGTCTCACCGTTACTCAAAACGTCAATGGGACGACAACAATATCAGGCCTGCAGGTCTCGGACCTCGACGCCGCGGCGTCCACCGAGACCTTCACGATCACGGCGACAACCGGCGCCGCCAGTTCTGGAACCAGTGTTTCACCTTCAACCGGCTCCGGCCTTCTGACCGCCATCAACACAGAACTCGGGACCGGCATCACCTACAATCCCGGCGCAACCCCGCCTTCGACCGACAAGGTCACCCTCACCGTCACCGACGGCTTTGGCGCAACTGACACCTTCAATTTTGTCTTTAACCTCGCCTCCAGTCCCTCAACGCCTGTGACGCTGGTGGGCACGTCCGGCAAGGACGTGATTTTCGCCACCGGCAATAGCGATACGCTTACGGGCGGCGGCGGCGCAGATCAGTTTGTTTTCAACAAAACGACCGGCGCGCACACAATTACGGATTTCTCGACGATCAATGACCACATCGATTTGACCGCGTTGTCGTCGATCGTGACTGCGGCTACGCTCAATACCTGGCTCGCCAGCAACGTGGCGGCAAGCACCACGAACCCGGCGGACACCCTGATTTCTTTGGGAAGCAGCGAGACGATCACGCTGCACAATGTCCTGGCGGCGAACGTTCATGCCAGCGATTTTATCGTTCATGCTTGACGTGCGTTGATTTTTTTTTGGTGATTGTGTTCTTTGCTGTGCGTTTTCTATCATCTCTGAGCGTGCGATTGCGAGGGCCCAACAAATGAGTGAGCGGTCCGCAAAAGGATTTCTCCGCATCGAGGAATGAACAACATCGCGTCGAAATCCCGGTATTCGAACCCGAGCAGCGATCACTTGTCGGGGGCGCCCATTGCTGATAGGGGTTACGATTCAAGATGAGTGCACTCGGTGCGGCGCGTAGTCCGCGCCTTGCCAAAAAGGAAGGCACCATCGTCGGCCGCAGTCGCCTTAACAGCAGCGTTCGCGTCCTGTTCGATGGCTACAAATCGCCGATATCTTTGCACCGGGACTATATCGAGCAACTCACCTCTGAAGCGGAATGAAATATTCTTGCCGTAGGCCGGTCTTTTGACTGGTCGCGAGCCAGACCGACAGCTTCCCAACATAAAGCAAGTAGTGTACTGCGTATTGATAGCAGGGTCAGCTATTGTCTTGTTTCAGTAGGGTGGCTCAGGGAGGCACGTACGAGCGCTCGACCCGACAACTTCAAATGCCCAAACTTAGGGTGCGGGGGCCTTAGCGCGCTCCGCGCTGCATCGAACGCGCCACGCCCTTTCTTACGAGTGAAAGGGGTTTGCATAGCCGGTCGAGACCACCGTCTGCATTTCAGCGTGCGAGCTGGGCTTCGAGGAAGTCGCTCGCCGTGATCAGTGCGTTGACCGCTTCGTGGACGTCGCCTCCGTCAGCTGCGATCGCACGGTCCGCAGCGCCCCCGTTTATTGAAGAATGGCAGCAGCAACGTGCCAATAAAGCCGACCTTGCGAACATGCGCCGGCACAGCGCCATGGGGCATCGGTGGGACGCGACCAAAGGTCAATGGATCGACAAGTAGCCGAGCGCTCGTATCTCTGATGTAGGTAAAAAGGACGGTGCCGGCTACTCGGCCGCGCGGCGGTGGGGCATCCGAAGGAAATCACGACATGTGGCCGGCCTTGCGACGCCACGCGAAAAGTTGGGACGGATCGAGCCCATTTGACCGGGCAATCGCCGATACATTTGCACCGGCAACCAGCGTCTCCCCGACAATCCTGGTCTTCTCCTCATCTGACCACGACCGGTAACTGCGCGCCGGACTACTCGACAGGCGCACGGGGGTCGCCGTGAGAACTTCGAAACTTCTGCTATCAGACATAGGTTCGCTCACAAGAGCCTCCTGGACAAATCACAAGGAGATTTTCTGATATTCGAACGTTTCGCGCTACGTGGGATCACCTACACGCTTACCGTGTAACTGCGAATTTGTCTGGAAGGGCCGCACCTATAAGGGACGCCACACGCCCTTAATCTCCGTGGACCTGTTCGAGCGGGTTCAGGATGCGCTGAACAGTCGCCACAAGAAGAAACTCCGCCGTGTGAAGAATGAGTTTGCCTTCTCAACGCTCGTGCGCTGCGGCCATTGCGGCTGCGCACTGACCGGAGACATCAAGAAGGGCCGCTACATCTATTATCTATTATCGCTGCACAGGCTACTAGGGCCGTGCGCCGAGCCCTATGTCCCGGAAGCTGTTCTATCCGGGAAGTTCTCGGAATTGCTCCGCCAACTCGATATTGGCGAGGTCCCTCTTCAGCTTGTCTCGGAAGGGCTCAAGTCCAGCCACGTGGACCAAGCTGAGGAGCACTCGGAAGCGATCAAGCGGCTGCAGGCTGAATACGACCGAATCCAGTCGCGCATTCAGGCGATGTATGTGGACAAGCTGGACGGAAAAGTGGACCCCGGCATGTTCGAGAACCTGTCGGTGAACTGGCGCAAACAGCAGGACCAGTGCCTGCGCGACATAGAGCGGCACCAATCGGCCGACCAGCACTACCTTGAGGAAGGCGTCACCATGCTTGAGATGGCGAGGAACGCCCAGCGCCTGTTTGACAACGAGCAGCCGATGGAGAAACGGCGGCTGCTCAATTTTGTGGTTTCGAACTCCACATGGGCGAATGGAGAGCTGAAAGCGACCCTGCGCGAACCATTTGGATTTATTGCTGAAATGGCAAAGTTCACTTCGAGCGGCGGTTCAACCAACGGGGCAAACTTCGCCGATCGTTCTGGTTGGCTGGGGAACTAGGATTCGAACCTAGACAAACAGAGTAGAGTCTGTTGTGCTACCG